>NZ_CP048882.1:0-1238750 GCF_015910445.1 Streptomyces bathyalis | reverse complement strand
CTCTGCCTGCGCGGCATGGACGAACTCACCCATCACTCCCTCGTCCTTCGCCAAGGCGACACCCCAGCCCTCGACCACCTCGCCTACCGCGTCCGCACGCCCGACGACGTCGACAAGGCGGAGAGCTACTTCCACTCCCTCGGCCGACCCACCCGCCGCATCAAGGCCGGCGACGGCACCCCCGGCATCGGAGACGCCGTGCGTGTCATCGACCCTCTCGGCTTCCCCGTTGAGTTCTTCTACGAGATCGACCACGCCGAACGCCTCATCCAGCGCTACGACCTCCACCACGGCGCGGAGATCGCCCGCCTCGACCACTTCAACATCTGCACCCCCGACATCCCCGCCGCCTACGCCCACTACGAAAACCTCGGCTTCGGCTGCTCCGAGACCATCGAAGGCGATGAACACGAGCTCTATGCCGCCTGGATGTACCGCAAGCAGACCGTCCACGACGTCGCCTTCACCGGCGGCGCCGGGCCACGCCTCCACCACATCGGCGTCGCCACCCACGAATCCCACAACGTCCTGCGCACCGCCGACATCTTCGGCGCCCTCCACAAGGAACGCCACATCGAACGTGGGCCCGGACGGCACGGCGTATCCAACGCCTTCTACGTCTACCTCCGCGACCCCGACGGCCACCGCGTCGAGATCTACACCAGCGACTACTACACCGGCGACCCCGATCACCAGACCTACCGCTGGAACGTCCACGACGACCGCCGCCGCGACTTCTGGGGCAACGCCGTGATCGAATCCTGGTACAAGGAAGCCACCCCCGTTCTCGACCTCGACGACAAGCCCCAACCCGTCACCGATGCCGTCCTCGACGAATCCGCCGTCGCCGTCGGCGCGGACGGACTCGGCTGAGGAAGCAAGCGAGAATTACGGGCGAGGCGGAGCACGGCTTCGCAAGGTGAATTCGTCGGCACGCAGTCAGCGAATCTCTGACTCAGGTCACTGACGTCACCGAAGCCGGGCTCCGCCGCGTGGCCGGTCCGGTGAGTCTGTGGGACGAGCACCTCCAGCGGAGCCTTGCCGGATTCGACCAGGACCTCGGGCTTCCGGCCGACAACGTAGTAGCGGGCTCCCGTAAGAGACGTCGTTTCCGTGCTTCCCGACCAGCCGCGGGAGTTCCGGGAGACCGTCCTGTCGGCCCGGCTGAGCTGCCGCCGGTTCGACGTCGACGTGTCCGGAATCGGCAAACGGTGATGTCTCGCGTGGGAAAGACGCGCCTCGCCTCTCACGGTTCACTTCCAGAAACCGACAGAGCGGAATGGAGAGCACCATGCCCGAGGAAGCCGGCAGCGAATTCTGGAAGAACCTCAAGCCGATCCAGAACTCCTTCAAGCCGGACGCACTGCCCGAGGTCTACCTCTCTCAGGTGGCCACGGATGACGATCGCTACTACGTACCGTTCTCGGAGACTGTCGGCTCACGTCCGCTGTGGATCAACGTCAAGGACAACACTTGGGCCGACATTCTGCGGTCCAAAGAGGCGGGGTTGGTCAACCGGCATTACCACCCGCACGAGGTCTTCGCCTACACGATCTCCGGGAAGTGGGGCTATCTCGAGCGGCCCTGGACCGCGCACGCCGGTGACTTCGTCTACGAGGCACCGGGCGAGGGGCACACCCTGGTCGCTTACGACAGCGACGAGCCCATGAAGACGCTCTTCATCGTCAAGGGCCCGCTGATCTGGCTGGACGAGAACGGCGAGACGGCCGGCCACTTCGACGTCCATGACTACATCGACATGTGCCGCAAGCACTACGAACAGGTCGGACTCGGTGCCGACACCGTCGACTCCCTGTTCCGATGATCCGGCTCGTCCCAATAACCAGAGGTCACCATGACCGGTACCAGTAACCACCCCGGTACAGCGGTCCCACCCACTGTGGGTGAAGCAAACCGCTATGAGAACCGGCTGCTGCTCATCCTGTTCCTGTCCTTCGGGTTCGTCTTCTTCGACCGCCAGGCGCTGTCCTTCCTGGCCCCGTTCATCAACAAGGACTTCTCCCTGTCCAACACCGAGTTGGGCACGCTCTCCGGGGTGCTGGCGCTCACCTGGGCGCTGTCGGGGATGGTGGCCGGCCGTCTGTCGGACCGGCTGGGGAGGCGTAAGCCGTTCCTGGTGGCGGCTGTTGTGCTCTTCTCCTGCTTCTCCGCCGCGGGCGGGCTGGTGGCCGGTTTCATCGGCCTGCTCGCCGCTCGAGCGCTCATGGGGGTGGCGGAGGGCGCGGTACTGCCGCTGTCGCAGTCGCTGATGGTGGAGGCGTCACGGGAACACCGCCGTGGCCTCAACATGGGCCTGCTGCAAGGCTCGTCGGCCGGGCTGCTGGGAGGGATCCTCGCCCCGCTGGCCGTGGTGTGGATTGCCCAGCAGTACAGCTGGCGCACGGCCTTCCTGGTGACGATCATCCCGGGCCTGCTCATCGCGGCCTGGATCGCGAAGTCGGTGCGTGAGACCCCACCGCGCGGCAAGGCCCGCGTCGGTGGTGAGACCGACGCTGTGGCGGGTCCGGCCGGCCCCAAGGTGTCGGTACGGGAAGTCCTGGGGCACCGCAACATCGTGCTGTGCGTGCTGGCGGCCTGCTGCTACCTCACGTGGTTCGTCGTCATCATCACCTTCACGCCCACCTATCTGCAGACCGTCAAGGGTTTCTCCCCGGGCACCATGAGCGGCGTCATGACCTGCTTCGGGGTGGCGTGGGTCCTGTGGGGGTTCCTCACTCCCGCGATCTCCGACCGCATAGGCCGCAAGCCCACCATGATCGTGTTCTCGGCCGTCGCGGCACTTTGCCCGATAGCAGTGGTGTATGTCGCCGACCCGCTGGCGCTGGCCCTGGTCGTGGTGTTCACCTACACCGGCCTGGGCTGCTTCACCCTGTTCATGGCCACGATCCCCGCCGAAACGGTGCCACGCGGCGCACTGGCCACCGCGCTCGGTCTCGTCATGGGGGTCGGTGAGCTGGCCGGTGGTTTCCTTTCCCCCATGATCGCCGGGCGCGCCTCGGATGCCTGGGGTCTGGAGGTGGCGATGTTCATCTCCGCCGGCGGAGCGGTCGCGGTCGTGCTGCTCTCCTGCGGGCTTCGGGAAACCGCACCGCGTGTGCTGCGCCGGCGGGCCGCCCGTGTCTCCGCTCCGGGCGGAGCGGCAGGAACGGCCGAATGAGGGCCGCGGTCTGGCACGGAGCCGGGGACGTCCGCATCGAGGAGGTGGGTGTTCCCGAACCGGGGCCCGACGAGGTTCTCCTCAAGGTGGCCTACTGCGGGATCTGCGGCAGCGACCTGCACGAGTACGCCGACGGGCCGCATGCCATCCCGGTCACCGAGCCGCATCCGGCCTCCGGCACGATGGCGCCGCTCGTCCTCGGCCACGAGTTCTGCGGGACGGTCCTGTCGCTCGGATCGGCCGTGACCGGGGTCGCCGCCGGTGACCAGGTGGCGATCGAGTCGAACTACCGGTGCGGGACCTGTCCGCGCTGCCGGGACGGCGAGTACAACATCTGCCGGCACTTCGGCTTCGCCGGCCTGATGGGCGATGGAGGAATGGCCGAATACGCCGCCGTCCCCTCCTACATGGTGCACCGGCTCCCTGCGGGCGTGTCGATGGAGCAGGCCGCTCTCTTCGAGCCGGCCTCGGTCGCCCTGCACGCACTGCGGCGCGCCGGCACAGCACCCCGCGCGGTAGCGGTCGTCGGTCTCGGACCGGTCGGCCTGCTGACTGTGCTGCTCGCCGCCGAGCGCGGCGTGCCGCGGATCATCGCAGCGGACCTCTCCCCGGATCGACTGGACATCGCCGCACGGCTCGGCGCCACCGACCTCATCGACGCAGGTGTGGACGCTCCGGGGGAGCGGATGCGCGAACTGGCCGACGGTGAGGGCGTCGACGTCGCGTTCGAGGTGGTCGGTTCCGAGACCGCCCTCCACACCTGCCTCGATGCGACCCGGCGCGGCGGACGGGTCGTCCTCGTCGGACTGGCTCAGGAAGTGCGCCTGGACGCCTTCGCCCTGGTCAACAAGGAGCAGTCGATTGTTGCGAGCGTCGGCTACCGCGACACCTACCCGGAGCTCATCCGACTGGTGGGGGAGCGAGGCCTCGACCTGACACCCGTCGTCACCTCGACCGTGGCCCTCGAAGACGTGATCACCGACGGCTTCGAAGCTCTGCTGAACGACGCGGGAAAGCAGATCAAGATCCTGGTGGAGCCTGCGCCCCAGTGCCGGAACGCCACTTTCGCCGACTGAAAGGAGACTCTGACGTGACCACCGGAATGCCGCCCGACGCCTTCGCCGGCCGAAGCGTCCTGATCACCGGGGGGACCTCCGGCATCGGTGCCGCAACGGCTGTCCTCTTCGCCCAGCTGGGCGCCGACGTGCACGCGCTCGGCCTGGTTCCTGCGTCGCCGGATGAACTGCCCCGGCACGAACGGGTCCACGTGGCGGAGCAGGACGTCACCGATCGCGACGGGCTTGCCCGCCGGATAGCGGCATGCGGCCGCATCGACCACCTGGTCACCTGCGCCGGTGTCAGCAGGGACCGCGACGAGTACGAGGTTGCTGCCTGGGACCAGGTGCTGGCCGTCAACCTCAGCGCCACCATGGCTGCCTGCCAGGCGGCGCGCCCGCAGCTCGTCCGGACCGCCGGGAGCATCGTCACCGTCTCGTCGATGTTCGGTTTCTTCGGAAGCCGGGACCGGCCCGCCTACAGTGCGAGCAAGGGCGGCATCTCTCAGTTGACCCGGTCCCTGGCCGCCGAGTACGCGGCGGACGGTGTCCGCGTGAACGCGGTCGCACCGGGCTTCGTGACAACCCCGCTCGCTCGCGGCGTAATCGACGATCCGGACGCCGCGCAGGCGGTGCTGGCCCGTGTCCCACTCGGCCGGTTCGGCCGACCGAACGAGATAGCCACCGCGATCGCCTTCCTGTGCTCGCCGGCCGCCTCATACGTAAATGGAGCCATCCTCCCGGTCGATGGGGGATACCTGGCCGTCTGACCTCCGGTCGGCCCGCTGCGGCCGGCGCCGGGTCGCATTCCACCCTGGACCGTTTTCGGGCGCCTGCTGGTGCCGAAAGGCTTGCCCCTGCCCCAGCGGAATGCGGATTCTCGCACCGGCGAACCCTACGGGCGCTCGGGTATGTACCCCCAGCGCCACTCGCTCTACCCTGCTGGGCACCCGCACGATTGCGCCTGCATCCCGAGCAGTGCGAAGGCATGCGCACGGTAAGGAGGCCGACATGCCCGTACTCGCTGTCTCCACCGTGTCGACGAGATCCGTCGCCCCCGCGGACCGGGTCGAATTCTGGGAGGAGCACAATCGGCGAGCGCTGGTGGGACTGACCTGCTCGCCCTATTCAGATCAGGGCTTGCTGGCCTCAGAGACCAACATCGAGCTCGGCGACATTCGGATGGCTGAAATCGCCGGCAACGAACACGTCATCGAGCGCACGCCGCGAACCTGCCGGGCGTTTCCGAAGGACTCCGTATTCGCCACCCTGCTGACAGCCGGCAAGGGGGTGTTTTTCCACGCGGGTGGCTGCCTCCTCCTGGAGGCAGGTGACCTGGTGCTCTACGACACCCGACGCTCGTACCTGTTCGGATTTCCCTCAGCCATGCGGCAGTTGCTCGTGGACATCCCCCGCGAAGTGTTCCGCCAACGTTGCGCTGAGGGCGACGTATCGGCACCGATCCTCTTCGGCAGGGGCTCGGCATCTGAGGGCGCACTCATCTCCACGCTGAGGTCGACGCTTTCCGACTCTGCCACGCGGGCGCGTGAAGGAGCCGATGTGGCGGCGGACACCGAGGACATCGTGCTGGACCTCGTCCGATCACTCGCCACGCCGCTTCTGGATGACCGTTCCGTGTCTGTCGACCGGTTCTCCCAACTGGCTGTCGCCAAGGACTACGTCGACCGGCACCTGCGCGACGCCCGGCTGTGCGCCGAGCAAGTAGCGGAAGCAGTCGGCGTGTCGACCCGGCACCTCAGCCGGATCTTCGAACCCACGGGAGTAAGTCCGTCACGCCACATCCTCGAGCAGCGGCTCACGAAGGCCCGCGAGCAGCTCACTTGCACCGGTTCCCGCGACCTCACGGTTGCGGAGGTCTCCCACTACTGGGGCTTCGCCAGCCAGGCACACTTCACCCGGGTTTTCCGAGAGCGGTTCGGGCAGACACCCGGCGAGGTACGTCCAGTCGCCGCACGTCCCGCCTCCAGCGATGGCTAGGCAGCTGCCGACAACGCGGTCGGCCCTATGCCGAATGCGGGGCCTACCGTCGCAAATACGATGCGCGTTTCGGTGAGGTAGCGATGTCCGACCAGCCACGTCGCTTGTCGACCGGTCCGCCGGAGGATCTGCAGGACCTCGCGGCGTATCGCGCCAAGGTCTCCCACGCTGTCGTCTCACTCGACGTCCACGCCGGGGACCCCGACAGCTTCCGCGGAAGGCTCAGGGCAGGAGTCACCGGCGACATCCACCTGTTCGACATGCATGCCGACGCGCATGCGGTCCACCGCACCCCGGTCCTCATCGCCCGGGCACCGCAGCGGTACTTCAAGTTCTCACTCATCGAGCAAGGCACCGGCATGATCGTCCAGGACGGTCGCGAGACCGAACTCAGGCCCGGCGACATGGCGCTCTACGACACAGACAAGCCGTACTCGTTCCTGTTCGACGACTGGACCCGCATGTCGATCGTCATGTTTCCGAGGGAACTGCTCGGCATTCCGGCCGACTTGCTCGCCGGTCTCACAGCCGTACGGCTCGACAGCACGAGCGGCGCCGGCGCCACGATCCGTCCCTACCTCAGCGCCCTCTCGCATCAGATCGGCCAAGTCGAAGGCCATGTGGCCCAGCGTCTGTTCCGCACCGCGTTCGAGCTGGTTGGCACCCTCCTCGAGGACAACCTCGCGAGCGCTTCGCCCGCCGGCAATCACGGCGCGCTGCTGCGCCGCATTCTGAACTACATCGACGAAAACCTCGCGCAGCCGGATCTGTGCCCCACGCAGATAGCTGCTGCTCATTTCATCTCCGTCCGGCACCTTCACGCACTCTTCAGCGATCAGTCCACGACGGTCTCGACCGTGATCCGCACCCGGCGACTGGAGCGGTGCTACGACGAACTCGTCAATCCACTGCTCAACGGAAGGCCGGTCACGGCCGTCGGACGCGCGCACGGGTTCGCCGACGCAACGCACTTCAGCCGGGCATTCCGCGCTCACTTCGGGGTGCCGCCCTCGGCCGTGCGCCGCGAGAACGCTTGACTGCGCCCTTCTCACGACCCGCCCCGAATCTCTGCACGCGGCGTCAATCCCTCTGCACAGAAGGCAAACCGGCGCGCGGCACCTCGATCCGAGAATGAGCCCTCTTGCTCACGCGATCGAGGAGGATCCCATGTCCGAGGCGACGGCCACCCTCTTGGACCTGATCACCGTCCCGCCAGATGCCGGACGCGCGATCCCCGATGCAGCCACGGGCGAGACGATCGGCTACGCGCCCGTGCACACCGTCGCGGACCTCGATGCTGCGATCGAGGCAGCGCGGAAGGCGCAGACCGCGTGGGCCCGACTCGGGCACGCCGAGCGGAGCCGCCTTCTGAACGAGATCGCGGACGACATCGAGGCGCACAGCGAGGAGTTGGCCGTCCTCCTCTCCCGCGAGCAGGGCAAGCCGCTCGACGGGCCCAACGCGCGCTTCGAAGTGGGCGCCTGCGCAGCGTGGACGCGCAACGCAGCGGACACCGTGCTCGAACCCGAAGTGCTCCTCGAAGCAGGGGACAGCCGCGCCGAGCTCCATCACGTTCCACTCGGCATCGTCGGCGCTATCGGTCCGTGGAACTGGCCGATGATGATCGCCGTCTGGCAGATGGCTCCGTCACTGCGCATGGGCAACGCAGTCGTCGTCAAGCCCAGCGAGTACACCCCGCTCTCGGTGCTCGCGCTGGTCGAGGTCTTCAACCGCCACCTGCCCCAAGGCGTGCTGACAGCGGTTTCGGGCGATCGCGAGGTCGGTGCCGCCCTCGCCGCCCACCCCGACCTCGACAAGATCATGTTCACGGGGTCGACCACGACCGGCCGCAAGATCGTGGAGAGCTCGTCGCACAGCCTTGCCCGGCTCACACTCGAACTCGGCGGCAACGACGCCGGCATCGTGCTGCCGAGCGCCGATGTGGGGTCGATCGCCGAGGACCTGTTCTGGGGCATTTTCATCAACACCGGCCAGACCTGCGCCGCCCTCAAGCGACTGTACGTCCATGAATCCCTGTACGAGCAGGTCGTCGACGTCCTTGCGGGCATGGCGGAGCGTATGCCGATGGGCAACGGGCTCGAGCCGGGCAACGTGCTCGGCCCGCTGCAGAACAGGAAGCAGTTCGACATCGTCAGCCGGCTCGTCGAAGACGCTCGCCGGTGGGGCGCCCGCGTTGTCGTGGGCGGCGAGCCCGCGACCGAGCTGGGGCCGCTGTTCTACCGCCCGACCGTCGTCGCGGACATCGAGGACGGAGCGTCACTGGTCGATGAGGAGCAGTTCGGACCCGCGATCCCGGTCATCCGTTACACCGATGTCGACGACGCCATAGCGAGGGCCAACGCGAGCGAGCAGGGTCTCGGCGCCTCGGTGTGGTCGGACGACCCCGACGCCGCGCTGGCAGTGGCTGAGCGGCTCGAAGCCGGCACTGTCTGGATCAATCAGCACGGCGCCCTCAACCCGCTCGTGCCGTTCGGTGGCATCAAGTCGTCCGGCTACGGCATGGAGTTCGGGGTGCAGGGTCTGAAAGCCGTCGCCGCGCCCAAGGTGGTCTCGCGGTGACCGCACGGCACACGGAGCGAGGGGACCGGCGATGACGGAGAACTTCGACGCGATCGTTGTCGGTGCCGGCACCGCCGGGTCGATCGTCGTCAGGCGGCTCGTGGACGCGGGGCGCCGCGTGCTGCTGCTCGAGGCGGGCGGCCGCGACGAGAACCCGATGATCCACGACATAGCGGGGATGGGGACTCTCTGGCACGGGCCCGAGGACTGGGACTACTACACGGTCCCGCAGAAACACGCGGACGGTCGGCGACTGCACCTGCCACGCGGCAAGGTGCTCGGCGGGTCGCACTCGCTCAATGCCGCGATCTGGGTGCGCGGGCTTCCCGCCGACTACGACGGCTGGGCCGCCCGGGGATGCGAGGGCTGGGGCTGGGACGACGTCCTGCCCGTGTTCCGCGGCATCGAGAACTGGCAGGGGGAACCCTCGACTCTGCGCGGCCAAGGTGGGCCCATCGACGTGGTCGGTGACGGCGACCTCGTGCCCATCCAGCAGGCCATCATCGATGCGGCCGTGCAGACCGGCGTTCCCTACAACCCGGACTACAACGGCGAGGTCATCGACGGCATATCTCAGCAGCAGATCACCGTCCGGGGCGGGACACGGCTCACGAGCTACATCGCCTACGTGCGCCCTGTCGAAGACAGCGACTTGCTCGAGGTGCGCACCGGAGCCTGGGTGCACCGCCTCCTGCTCGACGGGCCCCGGGTCGTCGGCGTCGAGTACGAGGTCGGGGGCGCGCTCATGCGGTCGCAGGCCGACACCGTGGTTCTGTCGGCCGGCACGCTCGACTCGCCGCGCATCCTGTTGCGGTCGGGTATCGGACCGGCCAAGGAACTCCAGGACCTGGGGATCGAGCCCGTGCGGGACCTGCCCGGCGTCGGCCAGAACCTGCACGACCACCTGCTCTCACCCGTGATCTTCACGACCGACGCACGGGAGGTCGCACCGCCGCAGCCGCACGTGTCGGTCACCCAGACACACCTGTTCTGGCGCAGCGACCCGTCACTGCCGGTGCCCGACACGCAGCCCATCAACTTCAGCGTGCCGATGTACGAGCCGTGGATGGAGGGACCCGCGCACGGCTTCTCGCTCATGGCGGGCCTCATCACTCCGCGCAGCCGCGGCTCGGTCACCTTGACGGGACCAGGCCCCTACGACCCGGTGGCGATCGACCTCGGCGCACTCGAGGACAAGCGTGACGTCGCATCGCTCGTAGCCTCGGTCCGCCAGTGTCGCCAGATCGGCCGTGCTCCCGCTCTCGCGGACGGGTGGGGTGCCCGTGAGCTGTACCCGGGTCCCGAGCATGGCGACGACGACATCGAGGCGTGGGTGCGTAGGACCGCGATCAGCTACCACCATCAAGTCGGCACGTGTCGCATGGGCGTCGGCGATGACGCAGTCGTCGACCCGCAGCTCCGTGTAGCGGGCCTCATGGGTCTGCGCGTGATCGACGCCTCCGTCATGCCGACCATCGTCTCAGGCAACACGAACGCACCGACCGCGCTGATCGGCGAGAAGGGCGCGGCGTACCTGCTGGCGGAGTGAGTCGGATCGACGGCTCTGCGCTCCGGCCGTGGGCGCCCCGCGGACGCGTCCCGGTGGCTCGGCATGGCGCTGAGCCACCGGGACGCTCCCTGTCTCAGAGCTGACGTGCCTCCCGTCGCGCGATCATTCGTTCACGTAACCCATGTACTTGTCCCAGTCCCAGTTCGGACCGGGGTCCGTGTGGTCGTTACCCGGGACCTCGGCGTGGCCGACGATGTGCTCGCGGTCCTTCGGGATGCCGTACTTGTCGGCCAGGCTCCTCGTCAGCGAGGCCGAGGAACGGTACATCTCCTCGGTGAAGTACGACGGGTCGTCGACGAAGCCCTCGTGCTCGATGCCGATCGAGGTGGGGTTGCCGTTGCCGACGTGCCAGGCGGTATCGCCGTCGTCGACCATCTGGGTCACCTCGCCGTCGGCGGAACGCACCACGTAGTGGGCGCTGACCTCCGCGTCCGGGTTCTTGAACCAGTTGATCGTGCTGTCGTAACTGCCCTGCGTGACGTGGATGACGATCTGTGAGATCGGCGCGCTCCGGCCGGGCGTGTAGTTCGCCGGGTCGGCCGGGTCGAAGTTGGGCGGCGGTGCGGGAGCCTCGGCGGCCGGCGGTGCCGGGGCGGGTGCGGGTGGTGGAGCGGGTGCTTCGGCGGGCGGCCCAGCGGGTGGCGGTGCCGGTGCCTCGGCGGGCGGCCCAGCGGGTGGCGGTGCCGGTGCGGGTGCCTCCGTTGGTGGCGCCGCGGGTTCCTCGACTGGTGCCGGTGCCGGTGGGGGTGCGGGTGTGTCGGCGGGGAGGCCGTCGGCTGCGTGTCGTTCAGGTTCCTCGACTGGTGCCGGTGCCGGTGCCGGTGGGGGTGCGGGTGTGTCGGCGGGCAGGCCGTCGGCTGCGTGTCGCTCCGGTTCCTCGACCGGCGCAGGTGCGGGAGGACCGTCGTTCGCAGGCGGGGGCCCCGCAGGCGCCGGAGCCGGACCACCAGTCGTCGGCGGTCCCGCAGGAGCCGGAGCCTGTCTCGGCGTCGGAGTCTCAGCGGACGGTGGCGGGCCCGCAGGCCCCGGTGCCGGAGGCCCATCGTTCGCGGGCGGCGGTCCCGCAGGAGCCGGAGGCTGTCCGGGCGTCGGAGTCTCAGGGGCCGGCGCCGGACCCACAGGTCC
This sequence comes from Streptomyces bathyalis, assembly GCF_015910445.1. Taxonomy (NCBI): domain Bacteria; kingdom Bacillati; phylum Actinomycetota; class Actinomycetes; order Kitasatosporales; family Streptomycetaceae; genus Streptomyces; species Streptomyces bathyalis. The sequence goes on along the minus strand of NZ_CP048882.1, from coordinate 1,227,244 downwards.
CGGTGCCGGAGGACCATGATCCGCAGGCCCCGGAGCCGGAGCCGGACCATCGTTCCCGAGGCCGGGTGGTGGGCCCGGAGCGTGATCCGGAGCCGGGTCGTCGTTGGCGGGAGCGGGACCGGGACCCGCAGGCCCCGGAGCCGGGCCGTCGTTGACGGGACCGGGAGCCGGGTCGTCGTTGGCGGGACCGGGGGCTGGACCATCGTTCCCGGGGCCGGGTGGTGGGCCCGGAGCGTGATCCGGAGCCGGGTCGTCGTTGGCGGGAGCGGGACCGGGAGCGGGACCGGGAGCGGGACCGGGAGCGGGACCCGCAGTCCCCGGAGCCGGGCCGTCGTTGACGGGACCGGGGGCCGGGTCGTCGTTGGCGGGACCGGGGGCTGGACCATCGTTCCCGGGGCCGGGTGGTGGGCCCGGAGCGTGATCCGGAGCCGGGTCGTCGTTGGCGGGACCGGGAGCCGGCCCGTCGTTGGCGGGAGCGGGACCGGGAGCCGGGCCACTACCCGCGGGCCCGACCAGACCATCGTTCCCCGGCCCAGGTGGCGGACCCGCAGGTCCCGGAGCCGGGCCACTACCCGCGGGCCCGACCAGACCATCGTTCCCAGGCCCCGTCGGCGAACCCGCGGGGCCCGGAGCGGGAGCGTCAGCCGCGGGCCCCACCAGACCACCGTTCCCAGGCCCGGGCGCCGGTGCGTCGTTCGCAGGCGCCGACGGCGGGGAGAACGAGTTGGTGCCGTGCTGGTCGGAGAGGGCCCCCGCCCCGTCATTGCCGCTGGGACCGTTCTGGGGACCCGCGCCGCCGACGTCACCCGGGCTCGCCTGGGTGCTCGATCGGACGCTCCCCTGCGCGCTCGTGTTCGAGTCGGGGCCAGGTCCTGAATCCGGGGCGGAGTTCGAGCTCGTGGTCGAGTTGGATCCGGGCCCGGAGTCGTCTGCGGCAGCCGTTCCGGCGGCTACGACACTCGCGACAACGGCACCCGCGATGACGAATCCACCGCGCAGAGCGGCAGATCCCGGCAAACTGCGTCTCTTTGACTCTGATGGACGACGGTGACGTCCTGCCATTCGTCTTCCTTTCCTCGGCCGGCGCGCGGTCGGCGCCGGTTTGTGGGTTCGTTGTGCTCATGGAGCCCAATGAGCAGGGCATTGGCGCTACTTACGTGGGCAGGCCTGCTGAGATCGGCCGCCCGAACTCCTCCCGGTGTCGGGATGGTCAAGTGGTGCTCCCTTCTGGTCGGGGACCCGGCGCTGACTGCCGGTCAGTGCACGAAGCGGCGGAGCCGCTCCGGCGAGAGCGAGTCGCCGGTGCGTATGCACCAGGCGACGTGGTTGTCGGAGACGGTGGTCTGCGGCACGGGTTCGGCGCATTCGTCCACAGCCATGGGGCAGCGGGTGCGGAACACGCAGCCGGACGGTGGATCGAGTGGGCTGGGCGGATCGCCGCCGAGCAGGATCCGCTCACGGTTCTTCTCCGTGGCCGGGTCCGTGTCGGGCACCGCGGACATGAGCGCCTGCGTGTACGGGTGTGCGGGCCGGGCGTAGAGGTGGTCCGTGGTGCCGGTCTCCATGAGGCGGCCGAGGTACATCACGACGACGCGGTGGCTCATGTGCTCGACAGCGGCCAGGTCATGGGAGATGAACAGGTAGGTCAGCCCGAGTTCGTCCTGCAACTCCCGGAGCAGGTTCATGATCTGCGCCTGGACCGAGACGTCGAGCGAGGCGGTCGATTCGTCCAGGACGATCAGGTCCGGATCCGCCGCCAACGCGCGTGCGATGCTCACACGCTGGCGCTGGCCGCCGGAGAGTTCGTGCGGGTACCGGACGGCGGTCTCACGCAAGAGCCCTACGAGATCGAGGAGTTCGGCCACTCTGCGGTTGCGTTCGGCCCGGCCGGAGAGCATCCGGTGCACGTCCATGGGCTCCCGCACGGTCGCACCGACCGTGCGCCGCGGGTCGAGCGAGGAGTACGGGTCCTGGAAGACCATCGCGATACGCCGCCGCAGTTCGCGCGCCTGGGCGCCCCGGGCGGCCAGTACGTCCCGGCCGCCGAGCCGGACCGTTCCCGACGTGGGCGTGACCAGGCGGATCAGCGCGTTGCCTATGGTCGACTTGCCGGACCCCGACTCACCGACCAGGCCCAGCGTCTGCCCGCGCCCGATGGCGAAGGACACGTCCTCGACGGCGTGCACCCATGACGGACGGCGTCCTTCCCGGGGGCCGGGGAATCGTACGGACAGGCCCCGCACATCGAGCAGCGGTGCGGGCGGGGTCTCCTGGGCGGCGTCCATGCCTGGTTCGCTTCTCAACGGCCCTCCGGGCAGAACGTGCGGGCGTAGTGGCGCGTGCCGACCTCCAGCAGTTCCGGGACCTCGGTCTCGCACCGCGGGTCTTCCTTGACGGGGCAGCGGTCGAAGAAGACGCAGCCGGGTGGCAGGGCGCGGGGGTCGGGGGGTGTCCCCGGGATGGCGGTGAGCTGGTCGCGTCGCTTGCCGAGGACCGGACGTGCTCCCAGCAGGCCGCGCGTATAGGGGTGTACGGGCGCCCCGTGCAGGGTTCCGGCCGGTGCTTGCTCGACCACGTGCCCGCCGTACATCACGACGACGTCGTCGGCGAGTCCGCCCACCACCGCGAGGTCGTGGCTGATCCAGACGACCGCCATGCCCGTGCGCTCCTGCCGCTCGCGCACGATGTCGAGGATCTGCGCCTGCGTCGTGACGTCGAGGGCTGTCGTCGGCTCGTCCGCGATCAGGACGTCCGGTGAGCAGGACAGCGCGATCGCGATCATCACGCGCTGCCGCATGCCCCCCGACAGCTGGTGCGGGTACGCGTCCAGCCGTCGGTCGGGGTCGGGGATGCCGACCGAGTCGAGGAGTTCGCGCGCACGGCTGCGGGCGGCTCTGCGGGTGGCGCCGAGATGTTCCTCGATGCCCTCGGTCATCTGCCGTTCGACGGTGAGCAGCGGGTTGAGCGAGGTCATCGGTTCCTGGAAGACGAATCCGAGCCGCCGCCCCCGTATGCCGCGGAGTTCACGTTCGGACAGCTTCAGCAGGTCCTCTCCGCCGAGCAGGGCGCTGCCGGTCACGGTCGCCGACGGTGGGACGAGACCGGCCGCGGCGAGCACGGTCATCGACTTCCCCGACCCGGATTCGCCGACCACGCCGAGGGTCCGTCCGGCTTCCACGGACCAGGACACCCCTCGTACGACATGGGCCGCGTGCCTGCCGCGGCCGAGTACGACCGTGAGGTCGCGCACGGCGAGACCCGGTGCCTTCATCGGCCACTCCTGGACTCGATGACGGAGCGCTGGCGGGGGTCCAGCACGTCGCGCAGCCCGTCACCCACGAGATTGAACGCCAGGACCGTGACGAAGATCGCGAGCCCCGGGAACACGCTCATCCACCAGGCGTCCGTGAAGCCCTTGCCGTCGAAGAGCATCCGTCCCCAGGACGGTTCGGGCGGCTGCACGCCGAGCCCCAGGAACGACAGCGCCGCCTCCGAGAGAATCGCGAACGCCAGGCTGAGCGAGGTCTGGACGATGACCGGCGCCGAGACGTTCGGCAGTACGTGGGTACGTATGATCCACAGCGGCCCGGCGCCGATGCCGGCCGCCGCCCGAACGTAGGGCTCCTCGCGCAGGGCCAGCGTGCTCGCGCGGGTGACGCGGGCGAACACCGGCACGTACACCACGCCGATCGCGACCGTCGCGGTGGTCACCCCGGGCCCCAGCACCGCGACGATGGCGATGGCGAGAAGCATGATCGGGAACGCGAAGATCACATCGACGAGGCGCATGACCACGGTGTCGGCCCACCCCCGGAAGTATCCGGCGACAAGACCGAGCGTCACCCCGGCGACCAGCGCGATGCCCACACTGAGCAGGCTGACCCGGAGCGAGACCCGGGCGGCGAGGACGACCCGGCTGAGGACATCGCGCCCCAGGTCGTCGGTGCCGAACCAGTGCTCCGTGCTGGGTGGTTGCAGGGCACGGGTGACGTCGACGGCGTTGGGGCCGTAGGGCGCGAGCATCGGTCCCGCGAAGGCCAGGACGGCAAGCAGGACGATGACGCCGAGACCGGCCGCCGGCACGGGGCGGCGCAGCAGGTGACTCCACACGGAGAACGGCCGCGCGCTCATCGGAGGGACATCCTCGGGTCGATGCGCCCGTACAGCAGGTCGACGAGCAGGCTGACGAGCAGGAAGAGCGCCGCGACCAGCAGCACCGCCCCCTGCACCACGGGATAGTCACGCGCGGAGACGGCGTCGAAGGTCAGCCGCCCGAGCCCCGGCCAGGCGAAGACCACCTCGACCACGATGATCCCGCCCATCAGGATCGCCGCCTGTACGCCGATCACGGTGACGACGGGGACCATCGCGTTGCGCACCACGTGGCGGCCCATCACGATGCGGTGCCGCAGCCCCTTCGCGCGGGCGGTGCGCACGTGCTCGGAGCCGAGCGCCTCCAGGACCGCGCTGCGGACGAAGCGGGTGATGATCGCTCCGGATACGAGGCCCACTGCCGTCGCCGGCATGATCACCCTGGACAGCCAGCCGAGGGGGTCCTCGGTCAGCGGCACGTAGCCGGAGGGCGGCAGCCACCCCAGCGTGCTGGAGAACAGCAGGACGAACAGGATGGCCAGCCAGAAGTCGGGTACGGACAGGCCGAGTTGGCTGACGATGCGCACGATCGTGTCGCTGATCTTCCCCTGTCGGGCCGCTGCGTAGACGCCCAGCGGAAACGCGATGCCCACGGCGACGACCATCGCCGCGAACGCCAGCGACACCGTGGCCGGCAGGCGCTCGAGCAGCACGAGCGTGACGGGTTCGCCCGTGCGGAAGCTCACCCCGAGGTCACCGGTGAGGGCGCTGCCCACGTAGTGGAAGTACTGGCTGACCAGGGGCCGGTCGAGCCCGGAAGCCTCGCGCAGCGCCTCGTAGGACTCCTGTGTGTACTGCGTGCCCAGGGCGACCCGCACCGGGTCGCCCGGCACGAGGTGCATCAGCGCGAAGACGACGACTGTCACGCCCAGCAGGACGACCGCGGCGTGCCCGGTACGGAGCAGGGAGAATCGCAGCATCAGCCGGTCAGCCCCACATCGCGGAAACGGACGGCAGAGTCGCTGCGGGCCTTGTATCCCTTCAACTGCGGTGCCCACGCCTGCACGACGTCGGGGTTGTAGAGGTAGATGTAGCTCGCGTCGTCGGCTATCTTCCGGGCGGCCTCCGCGTAACGCTTCTTGCGGGCCTTCTTCTCGGTCTCCTCCTGGCCCTCCTCCAGCAGCCGGTCGACCTCGGAGTTCGAGTACTTCTGGAAGTTGAAGTCGCCCTTGGTGTGATGCTGGGCGTAGTAGAAGTCCTCCGGGTCCTGGCTGCCGAGCCATCCGAGCATCAGCATGTCGAATTCGCCCTTGCTCTGCTTGTCCAGCCAGGTGGCGAAGTCGACCTCGCGGGGCTTGACGGTGACGCCGATCTTCTCGAGTTGGGAGGCGATCACCTGGCCCGCGGTGACCGTCTCCGGATACTCCTTGGTCACCAGCATGTCGATCTTCAGGTCACGCACGCCCGCCGCCGCGAGCAGCTTGGCGGCCCGCCGTGGGTTGTGCGAGTAGGGCGAGTACGCGGTGTGCCAGGGATTGGTCTTCGGTATGGCCAGTTGGTTCACGGTCGCGTTGCCGTACTGCGTGGCCTGGACGATGGCCTTGCGGTCGATGCCGTAGGCGATGGCCCGTCTGACCCTCGGGTCGCCGAACGGCTCCCGCTTCTGGTTGGTCGCCAGATACCAGTAGTCGTTGCCCACAGCCGTGTCGAGCTTCAGATCCTGGTTCTGCGAAACGCGCTCGACCTGCTGCGGCGGGATGTTGTCCGTCCAGTTGACCTCCCCGGCTTCGAGGTCCGCGACGGCTGTCGTGGGCTCGGGTATGAACCGGAAGGTCAGCGACGGGATCTCCGGAGTGCCGCCCCACCAGCGGGAGTTGGCCTTCAGCCTGACCGACTCGCCGGGGTTGTAGTCGTCGACGGAGAACGGCCCGGTGCCGACCGGGTGCGTCTTGATCTTCCCGCTCTCGACGTTCTTCTTGTTGACGATGGCAAGCCCTTTGTGGCCGCCGATTCTGGAGAGCAGGTTGTATATGGGCTTGTCGAGCTCGAGTACGACGGTCGAGTCGTCCGGTGCCGAGATGTGCTCGATGCCTTCGAATCGCCAGGCGTTCCCCAGCTTCTCGTCGATGATGCGCCGGTACGAGTAGACGACGTCGTCCGCGCCGAACTTGGAGCCGTCCTGCCAGGTGATGCCCTCACGGAGGGTGAACGTCCAGGTGAGCCGGTCCTTGCTGACCTTCCAGCGCTCGGCCAGCGCCGGTCGCATCGTGAGGTTCTCGTCCGGCTCGACGAGTGTGTCGAAGGTGTTCTCCAGCACCTCGAAGGAGAAGTAGGACGACGTGCGGTGCGGGTCGAGTTGATCCGGCTCGCCGGCGATCGCGGCCACGACGCCGGAGCCGTCCTTGCTGAGGCCGCGGTCCACTCCGGTGCCGGGCGAGCAGGCACCGAGCAGGGCTGATACGAGTGCGGCGCCTGCCCATCGGCTCAGCCGTCTCACGCCTGTCATCCCCCGCTTCGGTCGACTGGTCGTCCGCCCGCACCTTCATCATTATGATGAAGGTGCGTCATTATTACGAAGCACGGCGGCACGCTACGAACCTCGGCGAGCGAGGTCAAGACAGCACCCGAAAACCGTTACCCGGAGTTAACTCAGGGCGGCCGCCCGGCCGTTCAGAGAGGAAGACGTGTGACCTATTCCCTGGTGGTACGGGACCGTGACGGAAGCTTCGGAGTCGTCACCGCGTCGAAGTCCCTCGCCGTGGGTGCCTCGGTGCCGGCCGTGGCCGCGGACGCGGGCGCCCTCGTGACGCAGGCCCACACCAACACCACGTTCGCCGAGCGTGGGATCACGCAGCTGCGTGCCGGGTTCGACGCGGCCCGGACGGTCGAACGCCTCATTTCCTCAGACCCGGGACGTTCACTGCGGCAGCTCGCGGTGCTCGGTCCGGCGGGCGACGCCGCTGCGTGGACCGGCCCGGACTGCACGGAGGCCGCGGGACATCTCCTCGGTCCCGGATGTGTGGCCGTGGGGAACTGTCTGAGCGGAACGGCAGTTCTCAGCGCCCTGCGGGACACCTTCCTGGCCTCGGTCGGGGCGCTGCCCCATCGCCTGATCGCGGCGCTCGCCAGCGGCGAGGAGGCCGGTGGGGACCGTCGCGGCAGGCAGAGCGCCGCACTGCGCGTTGCCGGCCCGGCCGACGATGGCAGCCTCCGCTGCGCGGCCCGTGTCGACCTGCGGGTGGACGATCACGGCGACCCGGTCGGCGAGTTGCGCCGCCTCCTCGCGCTGCACGATGTCTTCACGGGCGCGGCGGATCCCTCTCGACGTGGCCGTTGACGGCGCTGCGCGCGCCGGGTGGTCCATGCGTGAGCCCCAACACGGCATGCCGCACGGCCAGTTCGGCGTGACGCCGCTGAACGGCCTTGCCCGTGAGGGTCGGTCAGAAGGCCAGGGGAGTGACCGCTCCGAGCACCACGGTGGTCTCCGTCCCGGGGTTGGCCCACCAGTGGGCGGCTGTGCAGTCGTAGGTGATGGTGTCGCCCTGAGACAGGTCGACGACCTCCTCGCCGATGCTCACCTTGAGCCGGCCTGACAGCACGACGACGCACTCCTGACCCAGGTGGCGATAGGAACGCCCCTCATTGCTGAACCCCGGAGGCACCTCGCTCCGGATCACTTGCAGACGTCCGCTCGACGGGGTCAGCAGTTCGCGCAGCACCTGCGAGTCGCGTGTGTCATCGCTCGGCGCGGGCAGCCGGGGCCCGTGACCGGCGCGGACGACGTGGTGCTCGGGCTCAGCCGCTCCCCGGAGCAACTGCACCAGTGGGATGCCGAGTGCGGCGGCCAGACGCTGCAGAGTCTGGAGGGAGGGATTGCCCTGTCCGCGTTCGAGCTGACTCAGCGCGCCCGTGCTCACGCCCGCGCGGGAAGCGAGCGCCTCGACGGTCATGCCCAGGACGCGCCGCGTCGATCGGACGGTCGTCCCGATGGTGGCGAGTTCGCCGTCACGGTCTCCGGCGGGAGCGCCCCGGGACTCCGCGAACTCCCCTGCTGAACCGTCGGGTTCCCCGGCGGGTTTCCTCGGCATGCCTCACCCCTCGGTGCGCCGCTCCGGTCGGACGCCCCTCATGAGCGCCCCAGGATTCTATGCGTCCGCGGTAGCGCGCCCGCAGCGAAGGTCCCCCACGTCCGCACGCGGTGCGGGTCCGCCCCCAGGCTCACCGATTCCGGTCCGGTCGGCGTCATGCGCCCTCCGCCGCCGGCTGGGCACCGTACCCGTGGCGAGTCGGCTCCGGTTTGCTCTGCGAACCCTTCTCACCCCCGTGATCTCACCAACTGTCCCTGTTTTGCGAACGGTTGGGCGCGTCGAGTGTCAGTCGTCTCGTGGTTCCGGCGCCTCCTGTTGCGGTAGAAACGTCCTGGAGCCGGGGGCGGGCCCCTGAGGAGGCTCCTTGCGCGATTCGGTGGCCCTGACGGCCTGGTCCGGCGAGCGGTCCGCCTGAAGGATCTGCCCAGGGTCGGCCGGGACGGTATCCGAATCGGCCACGACCCGGCTGGTCACTGTGGCTACCGCGACCGGCGGTCCGCTCAGCGCCGGATCGGGCCCGGCGCCACGAGAGATCGGGCCGAACGGAGGGGAAATGGCTGCTGAGGCTCAGGTCGATGTGCTCGACGGGTGGTCGAGACTCGTTCAAATGGTGCCCCCGGCTCGACGCGGCAGGCAGCTTCCCGAGTATCTCGCCAGTGCCACCGGGGTTCCGCTCCGCCGCATCGTTGCGGTCAGGAGTATCCGAAACCGCATCGCCCATGAAGGCACCCGCAGCGTTTCGGACGAGAGTGCCCGCCGAGCCGCGCAGACAATTCGTGAGATGCAAGGTGCGCTTTCTCCTGCGACGCCGTCCGACGCTGCCGCTCCACCCCCGCGATCGCGCCACGACCCTGGGCACGCGGCCCGTCAGGACAGGAGGGGGGAACGGGCAGACCGTGCTCCGGGCTCTGCCACCACCGGGAGCGGTGGGGCCCAGGCGACGGCGAGAGTCGTGTTCTACCGGCCAGTCCGGTGGGGTAACGCGGCGCGTTCGTACACTCTGCGGCTCGACGGGGAACCTTGCGGAACGGTGCGCATCAACCAGGAACTCGCCATCGAGGTAGCGCCGGGATTTCACAGAGCTGAAGCACGAATTGACTGGTCAACCAGTCCAGCCCTGGGATTCAGCGTGCAACCTGGTGAGGTTCTCCGAATGAGGGTGGAGGCAGTCGAACTCGCCAAGCAGGTCTCCGGCGCGTTGAGCTTCAACTGGAAGAACATGCTGCGACTCAGCATTGACTGAGGCCCTCACGGTGGCCCATGGCAGTGGTTCATGCCGCCATGACGGCCAGGGGGCTGCGGCCGAGCAACTCCTCGGCTTCGGGCCTCCGTGCGAGGCGAAGGGGGATGTCCATGCCCTGATGACCGCGCTCCCGTGGCCGTATCGCACGTGCTTCGCCCGGTTGGCCCAGAGTCACCTGTACGTACGGGCCTCGCGCGGACAGTCTGGGACGGACGGGTGCACGGGGCACCGAACGCCTATCCCGAGGGGAGGCCCGTGGACGGTGAGCACCGGCCGCCCCGCGACGGCGGCGTCCACGGTGACAGCCGAGACAGCAACTGTGGCAGTGGCAGTGGCAGTGGCAGTGGTAGTGGCAGGGCTGTGGCGGTGGGCATGCTCGTACTGACCGTGCTCACCGTCGTGATGGCCGCTGCCGCGGCCTGGCGACTGCTGTCGTAGGTCCGTGCGCGGTATGTGCCACAGCCGTGGACGGTCGTTCCGCAGCCCACTCGACCCCACCCCTCATGTGCCACCGTGCCGCTGTACACCAAGATCACGCTGTTCTAATCTTGGGCGCCTGCCCGGTGGTTGACGCTTCGTTCGGGAGGTTCGCGTGGTTCCGGTGCGGCAGGACGCGGATGCCTCCACGCGCATTTCGACGCCGGGCGGCGAGACGACCTCCGTCGTCATCGTCGGCGCCGGCCCCGCCGGTCTCACCCTCGCGAATCTGCTCCAATCGGAGGGCGTCGGCTGCGTGCTGCTGGAGGCCGAGAGCCGGGAGTTCATCGAAGCGCTGCCGCGCGCGGGCTTCCTTGAGGAGTGGGCGGTACGAGCGCTGGAGCGGCGAGGTCTCGCCGGCCCAGGTCTGCTCGGGGCGGAGGCGCAGGGCGACTGCGAGTTCCGGCTGGACGGGACGCGTCACGTCTTCCGCTACGGCGCGCTCTCCGGCCAGCGCCACATCGTCTACCCGCAGCAGTTCCTGGTGACGGACCTGGTGCGCGCCTTCGCCGACGAGGCGGGCGGCGACGTGCGGTTCGGCGCCCGGGACGTCGCCGTGCACGGCATCCGTACGAGCCGTCCCTCCGTCTCCTACACCGATCCGGAAACCGGGCAACAGCGCACCGTCTCCTGCGACTTCGTGGCAGGCTGCGACGGCGCCCGGGGGTCCTCGCGCACCGCGATACCCGACGGCGGCATCGAGGTCTTCCGTCACAATCTCGGCGTGGGCTGGCTGGCGTTGCTGGCCGAGGCACCGCCGTCCGCGGAGAGGGTCGTCTTCGGGCTCCATCCGCAGGGCTTCGCGGCGCACATGGCCCGAGGGCCCCAGGTCACCCGCTACTACCTGGAGTGCCCGCCGGGGGACTCACCGGACAACTGGCCGCACGAGCGCGTCTGGAGCGAACTGCGCACGCGGCTCGGCGCACGCGACGCGGAGCCGCTGAACGAGGGCGACGTGATCGAGCGCCGCGTCCTCGACATGCACAACTACGTTGTGGAACCCATGACTTACGGCCGACTGCATCTTGCCGGCGACGCCGCGCACCTCGTGGCGCCCGTCGCGGCCAAGGGCATGAATCTCGCGCTGAACGACGCGCTGCTGCTGGCCGACGCCTTCCGCGCGTACTACCGGGAGGGCGACGAGAGCGGCCTCGAGGGCTACTCCGACGCCTGCCTGAGGCGGGTGTGGCAGTACCAGGACTTCAACAGGTGGGTCTCCGAGATCGTCCACGGCCCGTCCTCCGGCGACCCGTTCAGGGCCGGGGTGGCCGCGGCCCGGCTGCGGCGCATGACGCGGTCCGAGAAGGCGGGGCGGGCCGTCGCCGGCCTCTACATCGGCAGCGACGCCGACCACTGACGGCCCGGGGAGCGGGGCTGCCCCGCGAGGACGACCCGGCGGACATGGCGCCGCGCCTGGTGAAGCCCGTCTGTCAGTCGCGGGGGAAGTTCTCGGTCGAGAGTGTCAGGCCGACGGGGGTGTCCGACAGGTCGACCTGTTCGCCGAAGTCGACGGTGAGGTCCCTGCCGTAGCCACCGTCCTTCGGGTGCGTGAAGAGGCGGCAGCGGCCGATGTAGGGGTCGACGATCAGATACGCGGGAACGCTCGACGAGGCATACGTCGCCAGCTTGGGGCCGTAGTCGTTGGCGGCCGTCGAGCGGGAGACGACCTCCACGACGAACTCGATGTCCTGCGGGGCGAAGCGGCCGCGTGCGTCGGGGGTGGCGTCGTCGGCGATCTTGACGAGGTCGGGGGCGAACCCGTTGAGATTTCCGGGGAAGTCGATCCGCACGTCCGATCCGATCACGGCTGCCTCGCCGAGATGGTTCTCCAGCTGTCGCAGCACCTTGCGGATGATTTCCCAGTGCGTCCAGCGCTGTGGCGACATGTGCACGGACCCCTCGACGATCTCGACCTTGTAGCCCTCGGGGACGGGCATCCGCTCCAGTCGCTCGAACAGTTCGTCCAAGGTGAGCTCGTCGGGCTCTGTCATCTCGATCCTGTCGGTCATGACGGTCACGGTGACGCTCCTCCCCGCCGCGCCGGATCGCGCAGCCGCGCGGTACAACGATACGCACAATTCGGGGGTTACGGGCGCCTCGTCCGTGTAGAGCCGCGGCGCTCACCGGAACGCTCAACTCAGGCGCAGCGCAAGGAAGAAGTCGAGCCTGTCCTCCAGGCGGGACAGGTCGCGGCCGGTGAGCTGTTCTATTCGGCCCATGCGGTAGCGGAGGGTGTTGACGTGCAGGTGCAGCTGGTCGGCGCAGCGCGTCCAGGAGCCGTCGGCGTCGAGGAACGCGGCCAGGGTGGGGAGCAGTTCGGCGCGGTGGCGGCGGTCGTAGTCGTGCAGCGGCGCCAGGAGACGTGCGGTGAACGCGCGGCGTACGTCGTCCGGGACGAAGGGGAGGAGCAGCACGTGAGAGGCCAGCTCCTGGTGCCCGGCCGCGCACACCCTCCCCTCGCGTGCGGCGGCGACCCGCCTCGCGTGGCGGGCTTCTTCGAGCGCGCCGTGCAGCCCGTCGGCGGAGTGGACGGTCGCGCTCACGCCGAACGTGAGCCGTTCGCCGTTGGCCAGCCCATGCTCCAGCGGTTCGCGGACCGCGGCGAGCAGGGTTTCCGCGTCGAGGCCCTGGCCGGTGGGGCGGGAAGCGTTTGGGTCGGCCGCGGCCCGGGGCGCTCCCGGCTCAGGTGCAGGCGCCCCGGAGTCCAGCGTGCCGCGGTCCTGCGCGAGGGCAGGCAGCGGCACGAGGGCGACCGCCTCGCTGCCGGTGTGCGCGACCGCGGTGCGGTCGGCCGTCTCCTCGCCGGTCGTTCGGGGGTCGAGCAGGATCTCCTCCAGGAGCGACCGGCATTCGCGGCCGTCTCCGTGACGCGGGCCCTCCAGCCGCGCGACGACGACCTGCCAGTGCGGGGCGCTGCCGAGGCCCGGCAGCAGCACCGGGGCGGCGACGCGCAGGCGAGCGGCGATCTCGGCGGGCGGTGCCCCCGCGTGCAGGAGCTCCAGCACTTCGGTGGCCAGCCGGCGGCGGACCGCGCGGGCCGCGTCGCGGCGGTCGCGTTCGACGGCGATCAGCTGTGTCACGCCGTGCAGAAGGTCGAGGCGTTCGTCGGGCCAGTCGCCCGCGTCGTCGTCGACGGCGAGGAACCAGTCCGACAGACCGGGGGCATCCTGCGGAGCGGCGTCGCCGCCCGGGCCGGATGGCGGGCCGGTGCCCTGGACGGGGAAGAGCGAGTACGTGGTGCCGTCGGCGGTGACCCGGTGCGGGCGCAGGCCGGGGCGCCTCCCGCGTGCGGTCAGGTGCGCGGCAGCCAGGCGGGAGCGGACCTGCGGTGACAGGGGTCGCCGGCGCCGCCCGCCGCCGGCTCCGCCGGAGCCCTCACCGGTGCCGCTGCCCGGGCCCGCCACCGTACGGCCCGTGACGGAGAGGACCCACGCCCGCAGGTCCAGGTCCGAGCCGAGCAGGTCGAGCACGACGTCGGGGCCGCCCCCCGTGGGGCCGGACGACATCATCCGCCGGTGCCGGTCCACCACGGCGGCCAGGTCGCCCGCCCGTTCCGTGGAGACCTGCCGCAGCACGTGCTCGGTGACCGTCGCGAAGGCGACGTCCTCCGTCACGGCGAACAGGGGCAGCCCGTGCTCGGCGCAGGCGGTCACCAGCGGCTCCGGGACGAGGCCCAGTTCGGCCTCGCCCGCCGCCAGCCCCGCCACGCCGGCGCCCACGAGGATGCGGACGAAGGGCGCGGCGTCCTCCGGGGCCCGGTACCAGGCGATGCCGGTGAGGACCAGCTCGTCCCCCGACAGGTAGCGGCCGGGGTCGCGCAGGTCGGTGGTCATGACGCCGCGCACCGTTCGGTCCAGCTCGTCCTCCCCGGTGAGGAGGCGCAGACCGAGGGAGCCCGTCTCCAGAAGTGCGCGCAGGCGCATGGTCGTTCGCCCCGTTCTGTGGATGTCGTTCTGGCCCCGCCCTGGCTCCGGCCGGTCCTGCCGAGACTCCGGGAGCGGGAGGGGGAGAGTAGCTGCGCGGGCGGAGCGGGGTGCCGGTGCGGTCCCGTGCTGTGCTCCGTGTGATGCCGCGAGCAGCGTGCTCCACGATGTTCGTACGAATCTACAAGACGGCGGACGCGGAGGGGCAGGAGCTTCATGGTTTCCGTGACTCCCCGCCGCGGGCCAGGCATCGGTGTACTGAACCGGAATCGCCCGCACGGCGCGTACGCCGGCGAGCCGCGCACGTCCGAGACTCCCGCGTACGTCAGCGACCCGAAGCGAACAGCGAATAGAGAAGAGCCCCATGGACTTCCTGCGTCCCGCCAGGTGGGAGGAGGCGCTCGCCGCGAAGGCCGAGCACCCCACCGCCGTGCCCATCGCGGGCGGCACCGACGTCATGGTCGAGATCAACTTCGACCAGCGCCGTCCCGCACAGCTGCTGGACCTGAACCGCGTCACCGAGCTGCACGAATGGGAGACGGGGGAGGAGGACGTGGCCCTCGGCGCGTGCGTCCCCTACACCCGGATCATCGAGAACCTCCGGCGTGAGCTGCCGGGTCTCGCGCTCGCCGCGCACACGGTCGGCTCCCCGCAGATCCGCAACCGGGGCAGCGTCGGCGGCAACCTCGGTGCCGCGTCCCCCGCGGGCGACTCGCATCCCCCGCTGCTCACCGCTGGTGCGGAGATCGAGGCCGAGTCCGTCCGCGGCTCCCGGCGCATCCCCGTCGAGGACTTCTTCACCGGCGTCAAGCGCAACGTGCTCGCCGACGACGAACTGATCAAGCGAGTGCACATCAAGAAGGCGAGCGGGCCGCAGCAGTTCTCCAAGATCGGCACCCGCAACGCCATGGTGATCGCCGTGTGCGGCTTCTCCGTCGCTCTGCACCCCGAGCGTCGCGCGGTGCGTGCCGCCGTCGGCTCCGCGGCCCCCACGCCGTTCCGTGCGTCGGCGGCCGAGGACTTCCTGAACGCCGCCCTGGAGGAGCAAGGGCTCTGGGACAACGGCAGGGCCATCCCGCCGTCGGTGACGCAGCGGTTCGCCGCACTCTGCTCCGCGGCGTGCAACCCCATCGACGACGTACGGGGCAGCGCCGCATACCGCCGGCACGCCGTCGGCGTGATGGCCCGCCGGACGCTCGGCTGGGTCTGGGACAGCTACCGGGGAAGCGCCGTGGGCGGCGCCGGCACCGACGAAGGAGGCGCCCGATGCGCGTGACATTCACCGTCAACGGACGGCGGCACGAGGCCGACGACGTGTGGGAGGGGGAGTCGCTGCTCTACGTCCTGCGCGAACGCATGGGCCTGCCGGGCTCCAAGAACGCCTGCGAGCAGGGCGAATGCGGCTCCTGCACGGTGCGGCTGGACGGCGAGTCCGTGTGCGCGTGCCTGGTGGCGGCCGGGCAGGTCGAGGGCAGGGACGTCGTGACCGTCGAAGGGCTCGCCGACTACGCGCGGCAGCGCACCGATGCCCCCGCCTCCACCTCGGCCGCCTCGTCCCCCGCGTCCGCGCCGGTGCCGGCCTCCACCTCCGCCGCCGATGAGCAGCGCTGGCAGGCCATGCCCTCGCCGGACGCCGACGTGCGCCTCTCGCCCGTGCAGCAGGCGTTCATCGACGCGGGCGCTGTCCAGTGCGGCTTCTGCACCCCGGGCCTGCTCGTCGCCGCCGACGAACTCATCGAGCACAACGCTCGGCCCTCCGACGCGGACATCCGCGAAGCCCTCTCGGGGAACCTGTGCCGCTGCACCGGCTACGAGAAGATCCTCGACGCCGTGCGCCTGGCCGCTGCCCGTACGGACCACGCGGAAGGCTCCGCACCGGGTCCCGGAGCGGGCCCCACGCAGGGAGAGGTGGTCTGACGATGGCCGGCGCGAACCCGACCCGCGTCCCCACCGCACTCACCCAGGGCAGCGCCACCAAGGGCGGCATCGGCGAGTCCACGCTGCGGCCCGACGGCACCCTGAAGGTCACCGGCGAGTTCGCCTACGCCTCAGACCTGTGGCACGAGGACATGCTGTGGGGCTGCACGCTGCGCAGCCCGTACTCGCACGCCGAGATCCGTTCCGTCGACGTGTCGGAGGCGCTGAAGCTTCCCGGCGTGTACAGCGTGATGACGCACGACGACCTGCCCGCAAAGACGCACTTCGGCCTGGAGATCCAGGACCAGCCGGTGCTGGCGAAGGACCGCGTGCGCTACCACGGCGAGGCCGTCGCCATCGTCGCCGCCGACCATCCGGAGACCGCCCGCCGCGCCGCGGCGAAGATCCGTGTCGACTACGCCGAACTGCCGCCCGTGCACGACGAGGAGAGCGCGACCGCCCCGGACGCGCCCGTGCTGCATCCCGGACGCGACGACCATCACGCGCCGCACGTGACGCACCCCAACATCGTCCACCGGCAGCCCATCGTGCGCGGCGACGTGGCGGCGGCGAAGGCGAAGGCCGACGTCGTCGTGCGCGGCGACTACGAAGTCGGCATGCAGGACCAGGCGTTCCTCGGGCCCGAGTCCGGGCTCGCCGTGCCCGCGGAGGACGGCGGCGTCGACCTTTACATCGCGACGCAGTGGCTGCACGTCGACCGCGACCAGCTCGCGCCCGTCCTCGGACTCCCGCAGGACAAGGTGCGGTTGACGCTCTCCGGAGTGGGCGGCGCGTTCGGTGCCCGCGAGGACCTGTCGATGCAGGC
This sequence comes from Streptomyces bathyalis, assembly GCF_015910445.1. Classification (NCBI taxonomy): domain Bacteria; kingdom Bacillati; phylum Actinomycetota; class Actinomycetes; order Kitasatosporales; family Streptomycetaceae; genus Streptomyces; species Streptomyces bathyalis. The sequence goes on along the minus strand of NZ_CP048882.1, from coordinate 1,210,678 downwards.
GCACGCGTGTCTGCTGGCCATGGCCACCGGCAAGCCCGTCAAGATCGTCTACAACCGGTACGAGTCCTTCTTCGGGCATGTGCACCGCCACCCCGCCAAGCTCACCTACGAGCACGGCGCCGACAGCGACGGCAAGTTGCTCTATGTGAAGTGCCGCATCCTGCTGGACGGCGGCGCGTACGCCTCCTCGTCGCCCGCCGTCGTCGGCAACGCCGCGTCACTGGGCGTCGGCCCGTACGACGTGGACAACGTCGACGTCGAGGCGCTCGCCCTCTACACCAACAACCCGCCGTGCGGCGCCATGCGCGGCTTCGGGGCCGTGCAGGCCTGCTTCGCCTACGAGGCGCAGATGGACCGCCTCGCCGCCGAACTCGGCATGGACCCCGTCGAGTTGAGGCAGCGGAACGCGATGTCGCAGGGCTCGCTGCTGCCGACGGGACAGCAGGTCGACGCCCCCGCCCCGGTCGCTGAGATCCTCCGCCGCGTCAAGGCGATGCCGATGCCGCCGGAGCGCCAGTGGGAGACCTCCGGCGCGGCCGGCAGCGGCACCGGTGTGGACGTACGGGCGCTTCCTGGCGGCCTGTCCAACACCACGCACGGCGAAGGCGTGGTGCGCGGTGTGGGATACGCCGTCGGCATCAAGAACGTCGGCTTCTCCGAAGGCTTCGACGACTACTCGACGGCCCGCGTCCGCCTCGAGGTGATGGGCGGAGAGCCCGTCGCCGTGGTGCACACCGCGATGGCCGAGGTCGGGCAGGGCGGCGTCACCGTGCACGCGCAGATCGCCCGCACCGAACTGGGCGTCTCGGGTGTGAGCATCCTGCCCGCCGACACGCAGGTCGGCTCCGCCGGTTCGACATCCGCGTCGCGTCAGACCTACATGACGGGCGGCGCCGTGAAGCAGGCGTGCGAGGCCGTGCGCGAGCGGGTTCTCCGGCTCGGCAGGGAGAAGTTCGCCGACGGGCATCCCGCGTGGGCTTCCGGCGGTGAACTCCTGCTGGAGGGCGGCAAGATCGTCACCGAAGGGGGCGAGGTCCTCGCGGCGCTCGCCGACGTCCTCGGTGACGAAGCCGTCGAGGAGGAGCTGGAGTTCAGGCACCGGCCGACCGAGCCGTTCGACCTGAAGACCGGCCAGGGCTTCGGCCACGTCCAGTACTCCTTCGCCGCGCACCGCGCCGTCGTCGAGGTCGACACCGAACTGGGCCTGGTCAAGGTCGTCGAACTCGCCTGCGCGCAGGACGTCGGCAAGGCCATCAACCCGCTCTCGACCATCGGCCAGATCCAAGGAGGCACGACGCAGGGCCTGGGCCTGGCCGTCATGGAGGAGATCCTCGTCGACCCAGGCGGAAAGGTACGCAACCCCTCCTTCACCGACTATCTGATCCCCACGATCCTGGACACCCCCACCATCCCCGTGGATGTCCTCGAACTCGCCGACGCGCACGCCCCGTACGGGCTGCGCGGGGTCGGCGAGGCGCCGACGCTCTCCTCCACCCCGGCAGTCGTCGCCGCCATCCGCGACGCGACCGGTCTCGCCCTGAACAGGGTCCCGGTCCGTCCCGAACATCTGACAGACACGCAAGCGATCTAGCGCCCCGGCCGGTGCGGGACCCCCGCACCGGCCGCCGGCACCCCGTACCGTCTCGGGCCGTCCCCCGGGTCGTGCATCCCAAATCCCCGCAGTGCCACGGCACTTCGGGGTGCCCCAGCGAAACTTGGGAGAACGCACACCATGACCCAGTCCAAGACCGCACATCGCGATCCCGCGGAACACGCGGGCTCCACCGCTCCCGAACCACAGACCGCCGAGGGACGCTCGTGGCTCGACCGGTACTTCCGGATATCCGAGCGCCACTCCACGCTCGCCCGCGAAGTGCGCGGCGGCGCCACGACGTTCATGGCGATGGCCTACATCGTCCTGCTCAACCCGGTCATCCTCTCCGTCCCCGACGCGGGGAACGCCACCCTCGACGCCGGGCAGGTCACCACGGCGACCGCCTTCGCCGCCGCGGCCACCACCCTGGTGATGGGCGTGCTCGGCAACGTGCCGCTGGCCCTCGCCGCCGGACTGAGCGTCTCCGCGGTGCTCGCCTACCAGGTCGCGCCGGAGATGACCTGGCCCAACGCCTTCGGGATGTGCGTCATCTACGGCGCGGTGATCATCCTGCTCGTCGTCACAGGGCTGCGGCGGCTGATCATGGACGCCATTCCGCTCGCGATGAAGCACGCCATCACGATGGGCATCGGCCTCTTCGTCACCCTCATCGGCCTCGTCCAGGCGGGATTCGTGACGAGCATGCCCGGGCCCGGCGGAGTCGCCGGCGCCAAACCGCTCCAACTGGGCACCCACGACATGCTCACGGGTTGGCCCGTGCTGTGCTTCGCCGTCACCGTGCTGCTCGTCTTCGTGCTCCAGGTGCGGCGGGTGCCCGGGGCGATCCTCACCGGCATCGTCGGCGGCACGGTCGTGGCGGGTCTGGTGCACCAGTTCGCCGGGCTCGACAAGAAGGACTGGGGCGGACGGAACGTGCCGGAGCTGTCGGGAAGCGTCGTGAGCACCCCGGACTTCGGCCTGTTCGGCAAGGTCTCCTTCGACGGCATCACCGACGTCGGCGCCGTCACGGTCGGCGTCATCGTCTTCACGCTCGTCCTCGCGGGTTTCTTCGACGCCATCGGCACCATCATCGGCATCGGCCAGCAGGCGGGACTCGCCGGCAGTGACGGCCGCATGCCGGGTCTGAACAAGGCCCTCGCCATCGACGGTGCGGGCGGAGTCGCCGGCGGCCTGACGGGTGCCTCCGGGCAGACCGTCTTCGTGGAGTCCACGGCAGGCGTCGGGGACGGCGCCCGCACGGGCCTGGCCAGCGTCGTCACCGGACTCGGCTTCACCCTCTGCCTGTTCTTCACGCCGCTGGCCCGGATCATCCCGACGCAGGTCGCCGCCGCGGCGCTCGTCGTCATCGGCGCGATGATGATGACCAACGCCCGGCACATCGACTGGAACGACATCGCCACCACGGTCCCCGTCTTCCTGACAACGGTGCTGATGCCGTTCACGTACTCCATCACCGCGGGCATCGCCGCCGGCAGCATCTCCTACGTCGTGATCAAGGCGGCGCAGGGCAAGTGGCGCGACGTGGGACCGTTGATGTGGGGACTGGCCGCCGTCTTCCTCCTCTACTTCGCGCTCAGCCCGCTCGAAGGGTGGCTCGGCGTGAGGTGAGGCGGACGGTCACGTGGGACCGCACCGGCAGAGGGACGGACCGGGCCGCGCACCGCCGCCGGGCGTAAGCTCGCAGGCCGCAGCCCAGCGCATGCGAGTGAGGAGTCATCGATGCTGGACATCGCCGCCGAACTGCACCGTTGGTGCGAGGAGGAGCGCGACTTCGCCGTCGCGACCGTCGTCGCCGTGAGCGGCAGCGCGCCCCGCCAGCCGGGTGCCGCGCTCGCCGTGGACGCCGGCGGCGAGGCGGTGGGCAGCGTCTCGGGGGGCTGCGTCGAGGGCGCGGTCTATGAGCTGTGCCAGGAGGCGATGGAATCCGGGCGCAGCGTCCTCCAGCAGTTCGGCTACAGCGACGAGGACGCCTTCGCCGTCGGACTGACCTGCGGCGGAGTCATCGACATCCTCGTCACGCCGGTGCGTACGGGCACGGACGCGTACTCGATGTACGCGGGCGCGGTCGCGGCTGCCGCCGGTGGCCGCGCCGTCGCCCTCACCCGGGTCGTCGAGGGACCGGAGGAACTGCTGGGCGGTGCCATGTTCGTACCGGCCGACGGTCAGGCCTCCGGCACCCTCGGCGGCTCCGCCGCGCTCGACGACGGCGCAGCCGCCCAGACCCGCGCCCTGCTGGACGCGGGCCGCACCGCCACCGTCGAGACCGGTACGGAGGGCGGCCCGCCGGGAGCCGGCGGACGCGGCGCCGCCGGCGACGGCGACCCGCTGTGCGGGCCCACGGTGACGCTGCTTGTCGAGTCGAGCGCGCCGCGGCCGCGGATGCTCGTCTTCGGCGCCATCGACTTCGCGAGCGCACTCGCCCGCACGGGTGCCTTCCTCGGCTACCGGGTCACCGTCTGCGACGCCCGTCCCGTCTTCGCCACCGAGGCCCGCTTCCCCGACGCCGACGAGGTCGTCGTGGAGTGGCCGCACCGCTATCTCGACTCGCAGGAACTGGATGCCCGTACGGTCGTGTGCGTCCTCACGCACGACGTGAAGTTCGATGTGCCGCTGCTGGAACGGGCGTTGCGGCTGCCCATCGCGTACGTGGGCGCCATGGGTTCGCGCCGCACCCACCTCGCGCGGCTGGAGCAGCTGCGCGAGGCGGGTGTGAGCGATGCCGAACTCGCCCGGCTGCACTCGCCGATCGGCCTCGACCTCGGTGCCCGCACCCCCGAGGAGACGGCGCTGTCCATCGCGGCCGAGATCGTCGCCGTACGGCACGGCGGCACGGGCGTACCGCTCACGGGAGCGCACACCCCGATCCACCGCGAACCGGGATCGGCCGGCCGCGGGGCGCGGGGGCTCGGCGAGGTGGCGTAGGCCGTCCCGTCGGCGGTCGGGCGGTCTGCTGGTCACCGGTTGCCAGGCCCCGGGGTCGCCCGGCGGTCAGGCGTCGGCCGGATGTCCGAGGGTCACGACAGGACTCAGGCCTCCCCGCCGGTGAGTGCGGCCGCCCAGCCGCCCTGGATCATGGTCTGGAAGTACCACTCGCCGTCCCGCTTGACCAGGATGTCCGAGTAGCTCATCGACGTGCTCTCCGAACCCACCGTCATCGTCGACTCGGTGAACACCACGGCGATGCTCCGGGAGAGGAAGTGCGGTGTGCGCCGGGACTCGAAGTGCACCTCCTCGCCGCCGCCGTCACCCATGACCGCGGACATGGTGCGCACGAACTCCTCACGGCTCCACTGCCGGGTCACGCCGGACCCGGGAGCGGCGTCGTCCGTGACGAGGTTCAGGGGGAACAGCGCCATTGAAGCCATGGCCTCGACGTCCGCCTTCGCGGCGTGGGCGTCGTAACGCGCGAACCATTCCTCCACGTCACGGTGGTCCTGGTCCGTCGCGGTGCGGGTCGTTGCGTCCGGCACGGAGTCTCCTCGTCATTGATCCAATTTGACTACTTGCCTCGCAAGAGTCCCTCCTGCGGGAGAATTAGTCAAACTTGATTAACGGCACGGGTGTGGGGCACGGACACGGGTGCGGGTGCGGGTGTGCGCTGCGGGATCGGAACGGAGGGGGTGGGGCGCCAACGATGCGTCCGCGCGGGTCAGTTGCTGAACTTCTCGATGAGCTGCCGCAACGTCTCGAAGGCGGGCTTGGGGGAGTAGTCATCGGTAGTGAGTCCGAACTGGTGGAACAGCCCCGGGTTCGCACTGTGGGCGTCGCGCAACGCGAAATGTGTGTAGCCGCTCAGCCCGACCTGCCCGGCATGGGCCGCGATGACGTTCACCACGGTCTCGACCACGTCGGCCTGTTTGTGCGGGGGCCTCTCCGGCCCGGTCGGCCAGCCGTGCTCGGTGATGTGCAACGGCAGATGCCCCAGGCCGGCAGGTGCCAGCGCCACACCACGATGGTGGCGAAGCAGACCCCCCACCGCGTCGGCCAGGTCAGGAGCGGCCATGGGTCGGAAGACGTCGGGGAAGAAGTCGAGCCCGACGTAGTCCAGATCGCCGACGAACTCCGGGCCTCCGTGGCGGGTCAGATCGGCGACGAAGGAAACGTCCTCCCCGAAGAGGGGAGTCGTGTTGAAGCCGACGCGCAGGTGCGTATGCCCGAGTTCACGTGCTCGCGTCTTGGCGGCGCGCACCCCGTGGATGATCGCGTCACGCACCCTGGGGTGGTGACCGTCCAGGTTGGGGTTCGAGGTGATGTTCGGCTCCTCGGTGATCTGCAATGTGCCAGTCACCGAGCCGTATTGCGAGACCAGTTCGCGCAGGAAGCCGCAGTAGCCTTCCACGTCCCCGTCGGCCGACTGGAATTGGGCGACCAGGTCCAGCCGGCGACCGCGAACGGCGTACCGGGCCGCGGCGGAGGGGGTTGCGGTCGCGTGCGGCTCACCGAGCCGTGTGGCGTCGTCGAACCCGATGTAGGCGCGCACCAGGAACGGGCGTCCTGCCTGTCCCTGGAGCTGGTCGAGTGCGCCGGCGATGCGAGCGGGATCGTCGGGCGGTCCGCTCACCAGGCCCCCGGTGTCATCACCGGCGACTCCACCCGGGTAGATGCCGAAGAGCAGTCCCTCACGCGCCGTCGGTGTCATGTGTGTGCTTCCTCTCTGCCGAATCCGGCAAGGTGGATGCCGCTGCGGAGCCGGGCCAAGTGAGCGTGCCCGCGCGGATTTCCCCGATGACTGAGTCGATCCACGCCATCTCGGCGCGAGCGACGCACAGCGCGTACTCGGCTTCGATCACGTGGAGCCGTGGCACTCCGGCAGCCAAGGCGTCCGCGAGACGCGTCTCGTCCGCGTCGGTGCGTTGCCGGAGTCGCCCGGCGCGCTCGGTCAGAGCGTCGACCGCGCCGCTCGGCCCGAGCGCGCCCAGGTATGTGATTGCGCCCAGGAACCTCGAGAACTCCCGCTCGGGGTTGCGAACCCGCGAGTCCAGCCTTCGCACCAGTTCGTCGTGCCCTGCTTGCGTGAGCGCGTAGACGGTTCTCTCGGGGCGGTTTCCGGACCGCTGTTGGCCCTGCACGCTCACCCAGCCCGCTTCGACCATGGCGGCAACGGTGTTGTAGAGCGTGCCCCGCGTGATCACCGCCGTGTGGCTTTCACTTCGTTTCCGCAGCTCGGAGAGCATCTGGTACGGGTGCGAGGACTGTTCCAGCAGAAGCCCCAGCACTGCCAGCACGATCGGGTTGTCGAGAGCGCGGCGCGGCATGGTCGAACTCTATCAGTCCAAATAGACTATGTTGCTGGCCTGTTGGGAAGGGGGACACAACATGGCCGTGTGAAGGGGAGACGGAACCCGCTCAGAGGCGGCCGGCGTGGGCCGCCGCGGCGAGAGCCGGAACCAAGCTCGCGCGCGGGACACCGGTGCGCCGCCTGCCGATCACCGTTCCGCACCGGCTGTCCATTAGCGCGAGCCCGACCGGAGTGAGCATGTGACGCACCACGTTCCGCTCGCGGGTGCTCATGATCAGCCCCGCGCCGCGCACCACCGCCGCATGTTCGCCGGCCGAGGAGGCCAACGCCCCTGCCCCGCCGGGCGAGTTCCGTCGTGCTGCAGTTGCCGCCGACGGACTGCAGCACGGCCGCTCGCGTGTAGCCCAGCAACTGGGACAGACGTGCACTCGCGCCCGTGTCGGCGGCCATGTGCACCTCTGGCCCGTCGCCCTTGCCGGCGACACCATCGTCGGCGGCAGGGAGCGGCACCGGCGACTTCCAGCGCATGACGGGTGCGAACGTGCGCAGCATCGTTTCTCCGTGCCGCTGTTCCACTGGATGCGCGCACGCCATGTGCGGTCGGCCTCGATGCCGCACGGACACGCAGCCAGCACGTGCCGAACGCGGCCCGCTGGACAGGGCGGAGCCAAGTCGGCGCATCGCCGGCGCCGCGCCCTCCGCGCCCTCCGCGCCCTCCGCGACCCGAACGGGAGCCCAGGCACACGGCTGCTTGCCGACGCCCAACCCCCCGATCTCGGCCCGCAGTTGACGCGCGGCGTGGAGCGCGTGGCCGGTCGGGGCGGCACCTTTCCCCGGGGGCATCGGCTGATGCGCGTCACGCACTCTTCCGGACAGCTGCCCGGACGCCGCCGGGTGAAATGGAGAGCCGGGCGACGAGCCACGGCGGAACCCCCGGAGCGGTCCGCAGCGGTTCAGAACAGCTTCAGATCCGCCAGTACGGCCAGGTGGTCCGAGCCCTTGAGTTCGAGGAACTGGGCGTCGACCGCCGTCAGCGGGTCGCTGACGAGGACGTGGTCGATCTGCGCGCCCATGGGACGCAGCGGCGTGTTGTTGGGCCACGTCGGTGTGCGGGACTGGCCGGTGAGGCGGGCGGAGTCGTTCAGTCCGGTCCGCAGCAGGGAGCGGAAGGCGGCGTGGTCCTGGGAGGAGTTGAAGTCGCCCGCGACGATCGTCGGCGTGCTGCCTCGTGAAGCGCCGTACGCACGCAGCGTCTTGAGCTCCTTGCGCCAGCTGCCCAGGGACTCAGGGGTGGGCGGCATCGGATGGGCGACCTGCACCTTCACGCTCGTGCCGGCGATGTCGGCGACAGCGCTCGGCATGGCCAAGCGCCCAGGCAGGGAGGACTTCTTGTTCAAGGGGAACGCGCTCAGCAGTGCCGAACCGCCCGCGCCGCCGCTCTCGATGATGTTCCGGTACGGGTACGTCTCGTACATCCTGGCGCTGCGCAGCGCCTCCACGCACCGGGTGTCGCACTCCTGGACGGCGACGAGCTGGGGGCGCTCCCGGCGCAGCGTCTGCACCAGTGCCTCCGTCGCGGTGCCGTAGCGCACGTTGGCGGTCAGGACCCGGAAGCGTGCCTTTCCCGTCCGCTCGGAGACACCGGCGGGCGCGTCCGGACCCTGGGGCAGGGTGTATCCCACGGTGGCGGCGAGCACGGCGATCGCCCAGACGGCGAGGAAGCCCCGGCGTGCCAGCACCGTGTAGAGCAGCGCCAGCCATCCCGGCACGAGGAACCAGGGCAGGAAGGCGAGGAGTTGAGCGATGGGTGTGGGCCCGTCATCGTTCATGCCGCGGAAGGTGAGGGGCACGCTCAGCACCGCCAGCACCAGGCCGACGAACCAGGCCATGGGGCGCCGGCGCGTCCGCCGCGGTTTCTGTTCCCGCCGTACACGCTCATAGCGGGGACGGACGGGCCGTGCGGTGGCCTGGAGCTGATGCTCGGTCACCGTGCCACGGCCGCCCCGCTTGATGCGATGGTTCCGGTCCCCCGTCAACACGTTCTTGATGGTGCCCCATCCCTCGTGCAGGAGTGCGCACGTCCTTCCGATCTTTTCTTCGTCCGCGCACTTCACTACGAGTCCTGACGGTCCTGTCGCGCATCCGTCAAGAACTCCACGCAGACGTGGGGTGAGGCGGGTGCCCTTGCCCCGTTTTTGCCAGGTGAGACCCTTTCAGGCCGATGAATTCCGGCACCGGCCCGTGTCCGTCACTTGTGACGGTCCCCGAAGCGCGGGGGCCGAAGTGTGACGAGGAGGCCGCCATGAAGTTCATGATCATGCTCCAGGGGACGCAGTCCGAGTACGACGCGATGGACGGCAACGCCTCGGCGGAAGCACCCGCCTGGACCAAGGACGACCTGAAGGCCATGTTCGGTTTCATGCAGAAGCTCAACGAGGATCTCGCCGCTTCCGGTGAACTCATCGAGGGCCAGGGCCTCACCGCACCGTCGGAGGCCGGGGTCGTCACAGGCGAGAAGGACGGCCGCCCCCTGGTGTCCCGCGACGGGTACGGCGTGGGACAGGAAGTGCTGGTCGGGTACTGGCTGCTGGAGTGCGAGAGCTTCGACCGGGCGACGCAGATCGCGGCCCGGGTGCACAGCTGCCCGGTGCCGGAGGGCGCGGTCAGCCACCCGGTGATCGTCCGTCCCGTCCAGGAGGAGCCCCCGGTCGCGCAGTAGCCGTCGGCGGGTGGCCGCGCACCGCCCCGGCACCCGGAAACGGAATACGGGTCGGCCGCCCCGGCACCCTGCGCCCGGCGGCCGTCGAAGCTCTTGTCAGCCGGGGGATGCCGGTGAGGCATCCGCCGGCTCGGGCGGCAGGCAGGAGGCGACACGGTCCGCGCCGGCCCGCGCCCGGGGCCCGGTGGTGAGGAGCGCCAGCAGCAGCACCGCCGCGCCGCATCCGGTGAGGATCCACCAGGCCGTCACGTCCGAACCGGCGGCGACGGCCGCTCCGATGACGGCGACGCCCAGTGCCGAGCCGACCTGACGACTTGTCGAGGCGATGCTCGCAGCCAGACCGGAGCGTGAGCGGGGCATCCCGGAGACCGCGGCGTTGGTGATGGGCGCGTTGACCAGGCCGAAGCCGATGCCGAACAGGACGTACGCGGTGAAGAGCAGCATGTCGGTCCGCTCGGCGTCGAAGAGCGCGAACAGCACGCCGCTCGCCGTCATGAACACACCCGCTAGCAGCAGTGGCAGACGTGCGCCGCGTACGGCGACCAGATGCCCTGACAGTGGCGCGAAGACGGCGGTCATCGCGGCCATCGGCAGCAGATGAAGACCGGCCTCGAACGCCGAGAGGCCCCGGTCGTTCTGCAGATGCAGGGTGCTGAGGAAGAGGAATCCGGTCAGCGCGGCGAACGACGTGACCGCCGTGAGCGCGGCGCCGGAGAAGGGGACGCTGCGGAAGAAGCGGAATTCGACGAGCGGTTCGGGGCGGCGCCGCTCGTACAACGGCAGAACCGCGGCCGCGCACGCGCCGGCGCCGAAGCAGCCGAGGATCAGCGGCGAGGTCCAGCCGGCGTTGCGGCCCTCGATGATGGCGAAGGTGAGCGTGCCGAGCGTGGCCATCACCAGCAGCTGGCCGCCCAGGTCCAGCCGTCGCGGCTGCGGTGCGCGCGACTCCGGTACGAACAGCGCGGTCAGCAGCAGCGCCGCGAGCCCGATGGGGATGTTCAGCCAGAAGATGGCGCGCCAGCTCACCGACGCGACGAGCGCGCCGCCCAGCAGCGGGCCGGCCGCCATGGAGAGCCCGACGACGCCGCCCCACACGCCGATGGCCCGTGCCCGCTCCCGCGGTTCGACAAAGGTGTTCGTGATGATCGACATCGCGACGGGGTTGAGCATCGAACCACCGACGGCCTGGAGCGCGCGGAACACGACGAGCCAGCCGAGGCCCGGCGCGAGGGCGCACAGCAGCGAGCCACCCGTGAAGAGCACGAGCCCCGTCTGGAAGACGCGGCGCCGCCCCACCCTGTCCGCCGTCGAACCGGAGAGCATCAGCAGGGAGGCGATGACGACCGTGTAGGCGTCGAGCGTCCACCGCAGCCCGGAGACGGATGCGTTCAGGTCCCGCTGGAGCGAGGGCAGCGCGACGTTGAGCGCCGTGTTGTCGAGGCTGACGATCAGCAGGCTCATGCAGCAGATGGCCAGCACCAGCAGGCGCCGCGTGGTGCTCGCGCTCGTCGCGTCCGGGGAGGCCGGTGACACCTCTCCAGCATCCACGGCCCACGTACGAACTGCCGCCCGGGGGTGGTGCCGGGGCGCTCGGTGACTCAGGATGATCCGCAGTGTGACCAGCGGCGGACCGTGGAAGCAGCCCCCGGAGGGTCCTTCGGAGGGAATCGGGGCCCCGCGGCGCACCGGCAGTACAGAGCGGCATCCGAGGAGTTGACGATGACGGCGACCGAGCCCACCAGCCCCACCGACGCCTTCCGCGCCGCCCGGGACACCCTGCTGCGGCACCGGACCGACTACGACACCGCGCGCACCGCCTTCTCCTGGCCCAGGCCCGAGTACTTCAACTGGGCGCTCGACTGGTTCGACGCCGTCGCCGAGGGCAACGACCGCACCGCGCTGCACATCGTCGAGGAGGACGGCACCGCGGCCCGCTACTCCTTCGCGGAGATGCGCTCACGTTCGGCGCAGGCCGCCAACTGGCTCCGTGCGCAGGGCGTCGAGCCCGGCCACCGCGTCATCGTGATGCTCGGCAACCAGGTCGAGCTGTGGGAGACACTGCTGGCCTGCATGAAGCTGCGCGCCGTCGTCATCCCGGCGACCCCGCTGCTCGGCCCGGCGGACCTTTCCGACCGGATCGACCGCGGTGAGGCCCGCCATGTCGTCGTACGGGCCGAGGACACGGCCAAGTTCGCGACCGTGGAGGGCGACTACACCCGTATCGCCGTCGGCGGCGGCGGGAGTCCGGAGGAGGGCTGGCTCGCCTACGAGGACGTCTACGGCGCCTCACCGGACTTCGAGCCCGGCGGTCCCACCCGTGCCCAGGACACGCTGCTGCTCTACTTCACCTCCGGCACCACGGCCCGGCCCAAGCTGGTCGAGCACACCCATGTCTCCTATCCCGTCGGTCACTTGGCGACGATGTACTGGATCGGGCTGGAGCCGGGGGACGTGCACCTCAACATCTCCTCGCCCGGGTGGGCCAAGCACGCGTGGTCGAACGTCTTCGCTCCCTGGAACGCGGAAGCGACGATCTTCATCTACAACTACACGCGCTTCGACGCGGACCGGCTCCTCGCCGAGATCGAGAAGGCCGGCGTGAGCAGCTTCTGCGCGCCGCCCACCGTGTGGCGCATGCTCATCCAGGCCGACCTGAGCAAGCTGAAGGCCGTGCCGCGCGAGGTCGTCGCCGCGGGCGAGCCGCTCAACCCCGAGGTCATCGAGCATGTGCGGCGTGCCTGGGACAGGACCATCCGCGACGGGTTCGGCCAGACCGAGACGGCGGTGCAGGTCGCCAACTCCCCGGGGCAGCAGCTCAAGCCGGGTTCCATGGGACGGGCCATGCCGGGGTTCGAGGTGACGCTGCTCGACCCGGTGACGGGAGAGGCGGGCGCCGACGAGGGCGAGATCTGCCTCGACCTGTCCGCCCGTCCCGTCGGGCTGATGACGGGTTACCGCGGCGACGACGAGCGCACCGGGGAGGCGATGGCCGGCGGCTACTACCGCACCGGCGACATCGGTGCGCGCGACGAGGACGGCTACATCACCTACATCGGGCGTTCCGACGACGTGTTCAAGGCGAGCGACTACAAGATCTCCCCGTTCGAGCTGGAGAGCGCGCTGCTGGAGCACGAGGCGGTCGCCGAGGCCGCGGTGGTGCCTTCGCCGGACGAGCTGAGGCTGGCCGTGCCGAAGGCGTACGTGGTCCTGGCGGAGGGCTGGGAGCCCGGGCCGGAGACGGCGAAGGTGATCTTCGCGCACTCGCGGGAGACGCTCGCGCCGTACAAGCGGGTCCGGGTCGTCGAGTTCGCCGAACTGCCGAAGACGATCTCCGGGAAGATCCGCCGCGTCGAGCTGCGGGCGCACGCGGCACAGGAGCCGGGGGAGGAGTTCCGCGAGGAGCGCTGAGCGAGCGGCCGGCGCTCATGGGGCTGATCGCGCGGTGAGCGTGCGGGGCCGCGCGGGCGGCGTCGAGCGCGGGGCGTTCACCGGGAGGGCCAGGGCGTCCCGTGTCAGCAGACCGAGCGGACCAGGTCGTCGGCCGGGTCGTTCACGGCCTGCGGCATGCCCGTCAGATCGAGGACGAACAGCGGCACGGACAGCGCGTCCGCGCGGGTGCGGGCCTCGCGCGAGTAGCCCGCGAGGGAGAAACAGGCCGTCCCCACTTCCTCGTTGAGCCCGTTCAGCCAGAGCGTCTCGACCTCGCGCAGGGTCGTCGGGGCGGTCGTGGGGTCGACGTGCGCGATGATCCCGGCGCCGCGTACATCCACCCCCGATGCCGGACGCTTCTCCGTCACCCGCACCCCGGGGAATCCGAGCCAGCGCAGATATTCGGCTGCTGCCGTGCGGGCGTCCTGGGCGGTGCGGATCGTGACGGGGCGGAAGGCGGGGCGCGTCGCGTGCCGTGGCTGTTCCTGCGTGCCGTGCGCCTTGAGCGGTGCGGGAGCGGTGAAGGGGCCCGCGCTTCCAGTCGGTGTGCCGGCGGGCGTGGGCGGTGCAGCTGAGGTGTCGGCGGCGTCGGCGCCTTCGGCGCCGGGGAGTTCGGCGGCGTCCGGCGGACGGTCGAGGCTCGCGGCACTCGCCGGATCCGGGCAGTCGACGCTGCCCGACAGGTCCCCGGAGGCGGGCCCGGGCTGCGGCGGCACCACGGGCATCCGCAGCAACGTGCCGCACCGGCAGCCGAGTTCGGGCTGCGGCCACTCCCGGGACGTGCCGCACGCAGGACAGCGGACCTCCACCCAGGACCCCGCCCAGGTGCGGTGCCTCACCTGCGCCGGGGTGCCGTCGCGCAGCAGTGGGAGCGTGACGGGAGCGCCGCAGTCGCAGGGGTAGACCGGCGGCGTGTAGGTGTGCTCGCGGCGGCACTCGGGGCAGCGCACGGGCACGCTTTCTGCCATCTCTTCGGCTCCAGCGGCATCAGCGGAACGGGAAACGGTCGGCGGGATCGGGGACGACGGGCCTTGCGGCCCTGCTCATATCGTCCCTGAAAGGGCGGGGTTTCCGAAGAGGAACGGAACAGAAATTGGTGCGAACGGGGCCGGCGGGCCCTCCGCGTGCGGCGGGCTGTGGGACACGCGGCACGCGGAAGGAGCCGGTTCGGCCGGTCGGCGGTGGAGCCGGAGGGCGCGACATGACAGTTGCCGGCGCCACCGCCGCCCGGGGTCTGCGGGCAGATCCGCCGGGCCGGGCGCGACGTTGATGGCCGCCGCCGCGCCCGGCCGAACGGGACCTGCCCCGTGACCGTTACGCCTCCTCGAACTCCCGCACGGCGTCGATGTCCGGTCCGTGCGGCGTGTTCGCCTCGCGCTCGATCATGATCTCCACGAGTACGGGACGCGAGGTGGCCACAGCCTCCTTGCGAGCCCACTGGATCGCTCCGGAGATGTCCGCCGGCTCCCAGACGCGTTGTCCCGAACAGCCGTAGGCCTCCATGAGCTTGACGTTGTCCGTGCCGAACTCGTCGTAGTGGATGTCGACCTGGTAGTTCATGCCGTAACCGATCTCGGCCTGCCGGATCAGGCCCAGGTACTCGTTGTTGAGCATGATCAGCACGTACGGCACGTTGTACTGGGCGGCGACCGCCAGCTCCTCCACCAGGTACTGGAACCCGTAGTCGCCGACGATGCCCACGACTTCGGCGTCCGGCTCGCCCATCCCCTCCAGTGCCTTCTTCACGCCGATCGCCGCGGGGACCTCCCAGCCCAGCGGGCCCGCCTGTCCGCAGACCTGGTAGTGCCGCGGGAGGTAGGCCTTCTGATGCTGGCCGCCCCAGATCTGGTACAGCCCGATCGCGGTGACGAAGTAGGTGTTCTCGTCGAAGGCCTCGTTGATCTCCTTGTACGCGCGGGGTGCCTTCACCGGCGTGGAGTCGAAGTCCTCCCGGCGCACCAGCGTGCGCTTCAGCTCCTGGCAGCGCTCGACCCAACTCCCCACGTCCGCCCGCGCCTTGCGCTTGCGGGCCTCGGCAAGCAGCGCCGTCAGGAAGAGACCGGCGTCGGAGACGATGCCGAGGTCCGGTTCGAAGACCTTGCCGATCTGGGCCGGTTCGATGTCGACGTGCACGAACGTGCGCTCGCCGCGGTAGATGTCGATGTTCGCGCCGGTGTGCCGGTCGCCGAAGCGCGCGCCGACGGCGAGCACGAAGTCGGACTCCAGGAACGAGGCGTTGGCGTAGCGCTGCGAGGTCTGGATCCCGGTCGTGCCGAGGTTCAGCTCGTGGTCGTCCTCGATGACGCCCTTGCCCATCAGGGTGACCTGGAAGGGAACCCTCAACTCCTCGACGAGCTCCCGCAGTTCCGAACCCGCGTCGGCGAGGATCACGCCACCGCCCGCCAGGATCAGCGGCCGCTCGGCAGCCAGCAGCATGTCCAGCGCCCGCTCCACACGCGGCAGATGAGGTTCGACCGCGGGCACCGGGAGCCGCGTGTCGATCTCCGCGTCGTAGGTGATCTCCCGCTTGGCCAGGTCCAGCGGCAGGTCGATGAGCACAGGGCCCGGACGGCCCGCACGGGCGATGCGGAACGCCTCGCGGAAGGCCCACGGGATCTGCGCCGGCTCCTTGATCTGCACGGCCCACTTGGTGACGGGCTTGGCGATCTCGACGATGTCGACGGCCTGGAACGCCTCCTGATGCAGCTTCGGCGAGACCGCCTGGCCCGTGAGGCACACCATCGGGATGGAGTCGGCCTGCGCGGTGTAGAGGCCCGTGACGAGGTTGGTCGCCCCCGGACCTGAGGTGGCGATGGCGACGCCGACCTTGCCGTTCGTACGGGCCCACCCGTCGGCCATGTGGGTCGCGCCCTCCTCGTGGCGGACCGTCAGGTGATCGATGCGGCCGTCCTCCTCCATCGCCTTGTACAGCGGGAGGATCGCCGCGCCGGGGCAGCCGAAGGCGATGTCCACCCCCTCGTCGACCATGATCGAGACGGCGGCGTTCATCGCGGGCATTCGCTTCGGGGCCATGCGTCAGTCCTCCACCTTCTCGCCGGAGAGGCGTCGCACGCCGCGCACCAGCGCGGAGTGGTCGAGGCCGCCGTCGCCCTGCTGCCGCAGCGCCGCGACGAGTTGGGCCAGCAGCGCACCCGCGGGGACGGTCGCGCCGACGTTGCGTGCCGCGTCGGTGACGATGCCCATGTCCTTGTGGTGCAGGTCGATCTTGAATCCGGGCCGGAAGTCGCCCGCGAGGATGCTCTCCTTCTTGCGGTTCAGCACGGTGGAGCCGGCGAGCCCGCCGGCCAGCACGTCCAGTGCCGCCGGGAGGTCGACGCCGGACTTCTCCAGGAAGACCACGGCCTCTGCGACAGCCTCGATGTTGACGGCGACGATCAGCTGGTTGGCGGCCTTCACCGTCTGCCCCGAGCCGTGCGGACCGCACAGCACGATCGTCTTCCCGAGCGCCTCGAGAACGGGCAGTGCCGCCTCGAAGGTCTCGCGCTCGCCGCCGACCATGATGGACAGCACACCTTCCACGGCTCCGGCCTCGCCGCCGGAGACGGGAGCGTCGAGCACGTCGACGCCCTTGGCGGCAGCGGCCTTCGCCACGTCCACCGACGTCTGCGGGGTGATGGAGGACATGTCGATGAGCAGGCCGCCCGAGCGGATGTGCTCCAGCACGCCGCCCTCGTGCAGCACGACCTGCTCGACCTGCGGCGACGCGGGGACCATTGTGATGACGACGTCGGCCCCGCGGACGGCGTCCGCGATGGAGGACGCGGCGCTGCCGCCGTTCTCGACGGCCTGGTCGACGCGAGCGGGGTCGAGGTCGAACGCGGTCACGGCGTAGCCGGCGGAGACGAGGTTGCGCACCATGGGGGTGCCCATGATGCCGAGACCGATGAATCCGATCTTCGTGTTGTCCGGGGTGTGGCTCATGGGGTCATGCCTTTCGAAGTCTGTTGCCTACGGGCGTACTTGGCGGGAGCGCGGCCCCGGGCCGGAGCGCGTCCGGCCGGGTGCCGGTGGCGGGGCCGGGTGCGAGCCGTGGCACCGGTGAGGCCGCGGCCCGGCCTGAGCACTCAGGCGCGGCGCAGCGGACGCGGCAGCCACTCGAAGCTCTCGGCGCTCGGAAGGTCGCCGGGCTTGTACTCCAGGCCGATCCGGCCCTCGTAACCCGCCTTGGCGAGGCGCTCCAGCAGGTCGGGGAAGTCGAGTTCGCCGGTGCCGGGAGCACCTCGGCCCGGGCTGTCGGCGATCTGGACGTGTCCGGTGCGGGCCGCGTGGTCGTCGATGACCTTGTGCAGGTCCTCGCCGTTCATCGCCAGGTGGTAGAGGTCCATCAGGAACCTCGTGTTGTCCAGCCCCGTGGCCTCGTTGACCTCGTCCACGACCGAGACGGCCCTGGGGGCGCTGACGATGGGGCAGTGCGGCGACTCGATGGCGTTGAGGGCCTCGATGAGCAGCACCGCTCCGATGCTGTCGGCCGCGCGTGCCGCCGACACCAGGTTCTCCAGGGCGAGTCGGTCCTGCTCGTCCGGCGTGGCCCCCGATACGCGGTTGCCGTAGAGGGCGTTGAGTGCGGTGCAGCCGGTCGACTGGGCGAAGTCCACGGCGACGTCGATGTTCCGGCGGAACTTCTCGGACTCCTCACCCGGCACCGACAGCGCACCGCGGTCCGGTCCGGGCAGCTGGCCCGCGTAGAAGTTCAGACCCGTCAGCCGGGTGCCGGCGTCGGTCAACGCCCGTCGCAGCGAGTCCAGTTCGGCCCGTTCGGGCACGGGTGCGTCCACCCACGGCCACCACAGCTCGACCGCGGTGAAGCCCGCGGCCGCGGCCGCGGCGGGGCGTTCGAGCAGCGGAAGCTCGGTGAAGAGGATCGACAGGTTGACGGTGTAGCGGTGATCGGTGCCGCCGATGCCGGCGAGCTCGGATTGGGACGCCACGGCGATCGCCTTCCTCCGGTCGGTGCGGGCAAGTTTTCGTATTGTGAAAGTAGCTTTCTGCTTTATGGAAGACTGCTCTCGGATCCCGGAAGCTGTCAAGGGGTCTGCCGCAGGCTGAGACCACGGGCAACGCTCTCGGCCGCCGTCCGCCGCCCCTTCCGATGGCCGCTCCCCGTGGCGTTCGCGTAGGTTGACGACGTGCGATTGCGAGTTGAGTTCACGACGGAGCCCTTCGATTTGGACGAGGCGCCGCGGCATGCGCTGGTGGCCCGGGAGGTCGTGCAGAGCGCGCCGCTCGACTCCGTCGACGTGGGCCCGTTCGGCAACACGGTGGAGGGCCGGGCCGAGGACGTGCTCGACGCGGTCCAGGCCCTGCTTCGCGACTCGCTCGGCGCCGGCGCGACCCGCATCTCGCTCCAGCTCAACGTCCTCGCGGACACGGAGCCGGGTGCCGCCGGGGGCGGGGCATGACCGCTGCCGACGCACAGGAAGGGCGCCGCTTCGCGGACGCGGTCAAGCCGCTGGTCGACGCCATGGGCGGAGAGATGGTCTCGCCGGAGGAGGCGAAGGGCGACGACGTGGTCCTCGCCTGGGAGGGACGGGACGTCGTCGCCGTACGGCTGCCGCACCTGTCCGACTCGCTCGACCACATCCTCGCCGAGCTGGAACGCCGCCACGGGATGCCGCTCGCCGAACTGGACCGCAGGACCAAGCAGTCGGTCGTGCGCGTGCTGGAGAGCCGCGGCGCCTTCTCCGTGCGGCACGGCGTCGAGACCGTGGCGAGCGCCCTCGGTGTCAGCCGCTTCACGGTCTACAACTACCTCAACCGCGAGACCCGCGAGGGCGGCGACCAGGGGTCCCCGGGGGCCTGAGCCGCTCGCTCTCCGCGTGCACGGGTCACGGACTTCGACGCAGCCCCGTCCCGCCGGGCGCCTGTGAACGTTCGAGCAGGCTCAGCATCGCTTGCCGGAATTCGGTGCGTTGCCGCTCGCTCCAGCCCTCGGTGAGCCGGGCGAAGACGGCTTCCTGCCATTCATGTGCCTCGTCGAGCATGGCAAGGCCCGCCGGGGTGACCGACAGCTCACGGCGCCGGCCGTCGGCCTCCGGTGCGCGCATCCGCAGGTATCCGGCCGCGACCGCGCTCTTGACCAGGCGGGACGCGCCGCTCTGGTCGATGCCGATCTCGTGCGCCACCGCGTTGACGGTCGCGGGTTCCCGCCGCGTCAGGGAGTGGACGGCCTCCGTGACGAGCACGAGACGTCCCGGCTCCGCCCCCTGGGGTTCGCTCGCGTGAGGGCGGCGCGACCAGTGGCGGACGAACTCGAAGAGCACCTGACCCGGGCCGCGATCGGCGCCGGGCCGGGCCTTGGCAGTCCTGCTCACTCCGTGGCTGCCATCTCGCGGCAGATGTATGCCAGGTCGAGTGCCGAGTCGAGGTCGGGCAACCGCAGCGAGGCGGACACCCGCTCGCCGGTGACCCGGAAGAGCGTGGCCACCCTGGTCGGGATGTGACTCCCGGGCCAGGTGGCGTCCTCTTCGACCACCATCAGCCGCTCGCTGACCGGATGCCACGTCTGCGGGACCAGCTTGATCCCGGACCGCTGCACCCAGTCCGCGAACTCGGCAGGCGAGATCGGGCCGGCGCCCTTCGGGCCCAGCACGACGACCGGGTCGGTGACCGCGTCGGCGGCAGGCCCCGGGTCGCCGTCGTTCACCGTCGCATGCCAACGGCCGACGGCTGCTTCCAGTACGGATTCCATGAGTGCACTGTATGCGAATCGCATGTAAGTGGGGAGTGGCGGAGTGGGGCGGCCACGACGTTCCGGCCGCAACGCCGACGGCGAGAGGAGGCCGGCCCGCCACCACATGCCCCGGTCCTACGCGGCGACGCCCATGAGGACATGGGTTGCCGGGGGGCTGCCACGGCGCCACCACCAGGGCCTTTAGGACCGGAACTTCAGGCGCGGCCGGACCGCCGTCGCTCGCACCGGAGCCATTCACCGCGCACCTGAATTTCAACAAACTGTTGACGTTGCCCTCCTCCGGGGTTTAGCTGTTCCCAGTCCGAACAGTCTCCGGAGGCATACGTGACGCCTTCCCCTTCCCCCGCGACGCCGGGTCTGACCTGGCTCAACTCCGCCGTGGAGAGCGATGCCCGCAGCGCGCTCCAGGAGGTCTGCGCCGCCCGGGCGTGGGCGGGTGCGGTGCTCGACCGCCGCCCGTACGCCACCCCGGCCGAACTGCTCGCCGCGAACGACGCGGCGATGGCGGAGCTCACCGCCGAGGACCTCGCCGAGGCCATGGCAGGGCATCCGCCCATCGGACGTCCACGGGCCGGCGACCCGTCCTCGGCGCGCGAGCAGCGCGGCATGGCCGGCGCCTCCGACAGGCTGAAGGAGGAAATGCTGGAGCTGAATCTGGCCTACCAGGAGCAGTTCGGCCACGTCTTCCTGATCTGCGCGACCGGCCTGAGCGGCGAGGAGATGAGGGACGCCGCACGCAGCCGCATCGGCAACTCACCCGAAGAGGAACGTGAGATCGTCCGCACCGAACTGACGAAGATCAACCGGATCCGGCTGACCTCGCTGGCAGAGACGGCACGTCCGGCAGATGTGGAAGGCGAGCGAACATGAGCGGCAACCCGGGCGGCGCGACGGCATCGGTGTCGACGCACATCCTCGACACCAGCGTCGGCCGTCCCGCAGCGGGCGTCGGTGTGGAGCTGTCCGTGCGCACCGACGGCAAGGCGGAGTGGTCCGCGCACTCCGCCTCGACCACGGACGCGGACGGACGCTGCAAGGACCTTCCGGCACTGCCGGAGGGCACCGCACATGCCCGGCTCACCTTCGGGGTCGAGCCGTATCTGAACGCGAACAGGACGCACGAGGAGCACGAGGCGGGGGAGCGGGGGAGCTTCTTCCCCGAGGTGACGGTCGTCTTCGCGGTCGCCCCGGGCGAGCACTATCACGTGCCGCTGCTGCTCAACCCGTTCGGCTATTCCGTATACCGAGGGAGCTGACAGCGAATGACGGTGCCGACCACGATTCTCGGCCAGAACCAGTACGGCAAGGCGGAGAACCGCGTCGTCAAGATCACCAGGGACGGCGCGACCCACCACATCAGGGACCTCAACGTCTCGGTCTCCCTCAGCGGTGACCTGGACGAGGTCCACTACTCCGGCTCCAACGCGAACGTCCTGCCCACCGACACGACCAAGAACACCGTCTTCGCCTTCGCCAAGGAGCAAGGCATCGAATCCGCCGAGCAGTTCGGCCTCGCGCTCGCACGTCACTTCGTGGACGCCACCGAACCGATCCGCACGGCACGCATCCGCGTGGAGGAGTACGCGTGGGAGCGGATCGCCACCTCCGAAGGCGAGGCACCGCACTCCTTCGTGCGCCGCGGCCAGGAGACCCGCACGGCGCAGGTCACCTACGACGGCTCCACCGTCGAGATCCTCAGCGGGCTCAAGGGACTCACGGTCCTCAACTCCACCGACTCGGAGTTCTGGGGCTACATCAAGGACAAGTACACGACCTTGAAGGAGGACTACGACCGCATCCTCGCCACCGAGGTGAGCGCCGTGTGGCGGCACGGCTGGAACGGCGAGGACGATGCGTCGGCCCCCGACTGGCAGAGCTCCTACGAAGGCACGAAGGCGCTCATGCTGGGTGCCTTCGCGGAGACCTACTCCCTCTCCCTCCAGCAGACCCTCTACCGGATGGGATCCCAAGTCCTGGAGGGGAGGCCCGAGTTGGAGGAGATCCGGTTCTCCATGCCCAACAAGCACCACTTCAAGGTCGACCTGGAGCCGTTCGGCATCAAGAACGAAGCCGCCGACGGCGCCGTCTACATCGCCGCCGACCGCCCGTACGGGCTCATCGAGGCGACGGTGCTGCGCGAGGGCGCCGAGGCGCGGATACCCCTCGACCTGACCAACCTGTGAGAAGCGGCGGCCCGGAACCGGCGGGCTCCTGCGACCGGGCGCCCGCCCCCGATTTCCGTCCGGCGCGGCTGCTTTGGCCGTCCCTGTACCTGTTTCCGTCCCACCGGCATCGAGGACTCCTGACACCATGACTGATCCGGCAGACCGCACAGAGCGCGTCGTCATCGAGAACTGCGCAATCGCCACCGTCGACGCGCACGGCACCGAGCATGCCCGCGGCCACGTCGTCGTCGCCGGCAACCGGATCGAGTCCGTCGGCGAAGGCAGTGCACCCGCGGGCCTCGAAAACGTCGTGCGCCGCGTGGACGGCACCGGGCACCTCGCCACGCCGGGCCTGGTCAACACCCACCATCACTTCTACCAGTGGCTCACCCGCGGACTCGCCCAGAACGCCAACCTCTTCGACTGGCTCGTCGCCCTCTACCCCGTATGGGCACGCATCGACGAGGACATGGTGCGCGCCGCCGCACGGGGGTCCCTCGGCATGATGGTCCGCGGCGGCGTGACCACGGCGATGGACCACCACTACGTCTTCCCGCGCGGTTCCGGCGACCTCCTCGGCGCGGAGATCGGTGCCGCGCGCGACATCGGCGTCCGCTTCAACCCCACCCGCGGCTCCATGGATCTGGGCGCGTCCGACGGCGGACTGCCCCCGGACTTCGCCGTCGAGACCACCGACGACGCCCTTGCCGCCACCGAAGAGGCCATCGACACCCACCACGACCCGTCCTTCGATTCGATGCTGCGCATCGGCGTCGCACCCTGCTCGCCCTTCTCCGTGACGACCGAACTGCTGCGCCAGGCAGGCGAACTGGCCCGCCGCAAGGGCGTACGTCTGCACACGCACGGCTCGGAGACGGTGGAGGAGGAGAAGTTCTGCCACGAGCGGTTCGGCATGGGACCCACCGACTACCTGGAATCGGTGGGCTGGCTCGGCGACGACGTGTGGATGGCGCACTGCGTCCACATGAGCGACTCCGACATCGCAGCCTTCGCCCGCACCCGCACGGGCGTGGCCCACTGCCCCTCCTCCAACGCCCGCCTGGCCGCGGGCATCGCACGGGTACCGGACATGCTCGCCGCGGGCATCCCGGTCGGCCTCGGCGTCGACGGAACCGCGTCCAACGAATCCGGCGAACTGCACACCGAGTTGCGCAACGCCTTGCTCGTCAACCGGCTCGGCGCGCACAAGGAGAAGGCCCTCACCGCCCGTGAGGCGCTGCGACTGGGAACGTACGGCGGAGCCGAAGTCCTCGGCAGGGCCCACGAGATCGGGTCGCTGGAGCCGGGCAAGCTCGCCGACCTGGTGCTGTGGCGGATCGACGGCATCGGGCACTCCTCGATCGCCGACCCGATCGCCGCGCTCGTGCTCGGCGCCGCCGCACCGGTCACGCTGTCGCTCGTGGACGGCCGTACGGTCGTCGAGGACGGCCATCTCACCAACGCCGACGAGGACTTGATCGCACGCGAGACGCGGGACGAAGCCCGGCGGCTCGCCCGCATCGCCGCGGACGAGGGCTGAGCCCCGAGCCGCGACAACCCAATGACACCGGCCGGGAGGGACGGCTCCCGGCCGGGCCAGACACACATACAAGCCCTTCCCAGGGGCGTGGCCCAACCCCTCACGCTCCCGGGACGGTCCGGCACCACCGGCTTGGGGCACCGCCCGGCGAAAGCCGGGGGGCAGCGCACAGAAACACCGTGAACGAACGTGAGCTGTGAAGACCGACAGGAGGACCCGCCGTGACCGATACGCCCGCACACGACGAGAAGCCGCAGGGCGGCAGCGACCGGCAGCCGGCGCAGGACCCCGAAGCCGCACCCGAAGCCGCACCGCCACCCGGCGCGGCGATCCCGCCCGGACCCGCCACGCAGGCAAAGCATCCCGTCGACCAGACGCTCCCGCCCCTCAAGCTCATCACCACCGGCCTGCAGCACGTGGCGGCCATGTACGCGGGCGTGGTCGCCCCGCCCCTGATCATCGGCTCGGCGGTCGGGCTGTCCGTCACCGAACTGACCTTCCTCACCGGTGCCAGCCTGTTCCTCGCGGGCATCGCCACGCTGCTGCAGACCTTGGGCGTGTGGCGGATAGGCGCACGGCTGCCCTTCGTCAACGGCGTCACCTTCGCCTCCGTCGCGCCGATGCTGGCCATCGACAAGTCGGAGGGGCACGAGGACGCTCTGCCCGTCATATTCGGCGCCTGCATGGTGGCAGCCGCCCTCGGCTTCGTACTGGCTCCGTACTTCAGCAAGCTGGTGCGCTTCTTCCCGCCCGTGGTCACGGGCAGCGTCATCACGCTCATCGGCGTCTCACTGATGCCCGTCGCCTTCAACTGGGCGCAGGGCGGCGACCCGGAGGCACCCGGCTACGGCGCGACGAAGAACATCGCCATGGCCGGTGTCACCCTCCTCGTCGTTCTGCTGCTGAGCCGCTTCACCCGCGGCTTCGTCAAGCAGATCGCGGTTCTGCTCGGACTCGTCGTGGGCACGCTGATCGCCGTCCCCGTCGGCATCACCGACTTCGGCGCGCTGAGCGACGCCGGCATCGTCGGCTTCCCCACCCCATTCCACTTCGGTGCGCCGCAGTTCGCCCTGGCCGCCGTCGTCTCGATGTGCATCGTCATGCTCGTCTCGATGACGGAGTCCACCGCCGACATGCTCGCCCTCGGCGAGATCGTGGACCGGCCCGCGGACGAGAAGACCATCGCCGCCGGGCTCCGCGCCGACACGCTCGGCTCCTTCATCAGCCCCTTCTTCAACGGTTTCCTGGCCACGGCCTTCGCGCAGAACATCGGCCTCGTCGCGATGACGAGGATCCGCAGCCGCTTCGTGGTCGCCGCGGGCGGCGGCATGCTCATCCTGATGGGGCTCTGCCCGGTGGCGGCCGCCCTGATCGCGACCGTGCCGCAGCCGGTGCTCGGCGGGGCGGGCGTCGTCCTCTTCGGCTCCGTCGCCGCCAGCGGAATCCGCACCCTCGCCAGGGCCGACCTGGGCGACGACAGCAACATAGTGATCGTCGCGGTGTCGCTGGCCGTCGGTGTCGTCCCCGTCGCCGCCCCGGACTTCTACGACGTCTTCCCGGGCAGCGCACGGATCATCCTGGACTCCGGCATCTCGACGGGCTGCGTCACCGCGGTCGTCCTCAATCTGCTCTTCAACCACCTGGGCCGGCGGCGGCGCGGCGATCCCGGCGACGCTCCGGTGCCGGAGCCGCGTGCCGGCGAGGTGACGGCGGAGCAGCCCGCGCGCTGACCGTCCCGTTGCTGCGGTCCGCAGGGGCCGGGTCGGGCCGCACGTCGCACGCCGCACAAGACCCGCCTTCCAGACGGACCCGCGCCTCATCCGCTGCGCACGCCATGGCGGGGCGGCGCGCACGGTGGGGTGCGGGGGTCGGGCGTGCGGGCGGACGCTTCGCGGGTGGCCTCGTCGTCACTCGAACCGGTAGTCGCGCATCTTGTACGAGGCCTCGTCGTCGGCGGCCTCCTCGTGCTGGTCGAGTTCCACACCTGTGGGACGGCGCTTGCCGTCGAACGTGACCTCGGCCCTGTGCGCTTCCTCGTTCCGCGCGCGCTCGACCCTCTTCAGCAACTCCTCGACGGAGAAGACCCAGTCACTGAGCCTGCCGGGAGGCCTCTTGCCGTCACCGAGGAGCCTGGCCCGCACGACCTTGCCGTCCGTGACGTGGATCCGGAAGCTTCCGCTCATGACCATGGTGCGTGACTCGAGCGTGTAGCTGTAGCGGCGAGGGGCGTTCCACTCCGTCTCGCCGGTGTAGTCGCTCCCGCAGCCGGTGAGCAGTGCTCCGGCCAACGTGGCACCCGCGCCGGCCCGCAGCGCGATGCGGGCGTTCCCCCATGCATGGCTCATGTGCACTGCGACGTTGCCCTCAACCGCCCGGTTCCGCGGGCCGATTGGTGACGACCTGTCAGTTGCCCGGTCCCTGCCGTGCGGTGGCTTCCGAGCCCGCAGGGGCCGGAGCGCTATCGTCGCGGGCGTGCGACTGCTGCTGACCACGGACACCCATCTGCCCAAGCGCGCCAAGCGACTCCCGGACCCGCTGCTCGACGAACTGGACGCTGCAGACGTCGTCTTCCATGCGGGGGACTGGGTCGACACCGACACCCTCGACCTGTTCGAGTCGCGCGCCCGGCGGCTCGTCGGCGTGTACGGCAACAACGACGGGCCCGCTCTGCGCGAGCGCCTTCCCGAGGTGGCGGACGTCGAACTGGCAGGGGTGCGCTTCGCCGTCGTGCACGAGACGGGGGAGGCGCGGGGCCGCGAGCGCCGCTGCGCCGAGCGCTTCCCCGAAGCGGACGTTCTGGTCTTCGGCCACAGTCACATCCCCTGGGACAGCACGGCCTCGGGGCGCCTGCGCCTGCTCAATCCGGGCTCGCCGACGGACCGCAGGCGCCAGCCGTACTGCACCTACATGACCGCCGAGGTCACCGAGGAGGGACTGTCGCAGGTGCAGCTCCACCGGCTGCCCCGCGCCCACTGAGTCTTTTCCAGCAGACCTCAGACTGAGCAGGTCAGCTGGTGGTGCCCACGCCGAGCCCGATGGCCGGCCGACGGGGAAGCTCCTGGCGGACAGGCGGTGTTGGCCTTGCCCTGTCCGCCAGGAGCCTCACTGTCCGGACCGGAACGCCTACTCCCGGGCCTGACTCGGATCGATCGGAAGCTCTCGCGCCGTACTCTCGCCGCGCTCCTCGGCGATCGACTGCCGCCCCGCCGTCCCGCAGCAACGGTCGTACTGGTTCTGCCAGTCCGCCATGAATGTGCTGTAGCTGGAGCTGCCGGTCAGCTTCAGGTCCGACTCGTCGTTGTGCCAGACGCCGTTGCTCGTCCAGTTCGAGGAACCGACGAAGACCAGCTTGGAGTTGGCCGTACCTGCGTAATTTCCGCTGACCATCATGTACTTGTCGTGCGTGTAATGCTTGGCGTAGCCGTTCGCGTCGGTTTCGCGGGTGGTGTCGTGCACGTAGATGTTCGGCCGGTCCTTCAGGTAGTTCTGCACGCTGTCATCGACCATTCCCGCGGTGATCAGAATGTGGATCTTGACGCCGGTCTTGGACAGGCTCACCAGCTTCTTCGGCAGTTCCAGATAGTTCCGCTCGCCCGGCCTCCCGTGCGAGGTCCACTGGAACATGGCGATGTTGATCGTCGCCGGTGCCTTGATGTTGTTCAGGAAGTCGACCCAGGTGTCGCTCTTGGAGCGCGCCTTGGGCCACTGGTAGGAGGGCGGGGACAGCGTCCTGGCGGCCGTGCCCTTGGTGGAGCTGTAGTAGTCGGGTGCCAGCGGGCCGGGGCCGTTGAGCGCCCCCTTGGCCATGGCGGTGAAGAAGCTGACGTAGGAGTTGTACAGGGCGACGTTGCCCTTGACGGTGGCGCTGCTGTTCCACGCGGTCCCGGCCTGGGCGGAGGTGGGGTTGGCGCTGCTGACGGTCACCGACCTGTTCGCCTCGAGCCCGCCGCTGAACATGTAGAACTTCGCATGCAGCGAGGAGCCGGCGTAGTGGGTCAGGCAGCCGCCCGGGCACATGGCGGCGAAGCTGGAGGCTCGCGGGTCGTTGCCCAGCTCGTTGACCACCGACTGCCAGACCCCGTTGTCGCTGTGGACGTCCATCAGCGCCTTGACGATGACACCGCGCTGGTGTGCGGCGATCAGGGCGCCGGCGAATTCCGGGCCGGGCTGTGCGCTGCTGATCGAATACATGGCGACGCGAATGGTCTGCCCGCAACTGGCGCTGTTGATCGAGTCGATGAGCGGGCCCATGATCTCCATCTGGGCCTCGGGGTCCTCCGGGTCGTTGAAGCGCGGGCCCGGGGTGGAGGTGAACGTCCGATACTCGCAACTGAGCGGCGCCTTGGCTTTCTTGACCGCGGCGTGCGCCGGTGTCATCGGCAACAAGGCGACAACGAGCGCGATGATCAACGTAATCGTTCGCTTCATGGGCGGCGGCCTTTCGCTGGGCTGTTGATGATGAAGAGACGGGCCGTCGCAAGAGGCCCACTTGAGCGGTGCCGCCGTCGGCGGAATCCACGGCCGTTCCACCGATGTCCTGACTGATCAGGAAGAATCCTCCTCAAGTCCCCGAACTGCGCATCACGGGACTCCTCGACGAGGGACGCGCGACCACGGGACGCTGCTCTGCCGGCCGATGGATGTGTCGCCGCCGTGCGCTGCGCCAGGCGCCTGGCGCAGCGACCCGTCCATGCCGTCGGGACGGCGCTCGCGCCGCCCGGGTCCCCGCCTGTTTCTGACGCGCCCGCGGCCACGACCGCGGCGGACGCCTCCGCACCCGGCTGAGCAGGGCGCACGAACGCTCTCGGGTTCGTGGATATCGGAGCGTTGTCGCTCGACGAGCTGTGCTGAGGCTGTCGCAGCGATGGCGACAGCGAAATGACGAACTTCAAGATCCCCCCGAGCGTCCTGAACGTTGCTACAAGCCGCCGATGACGATCGGCGCCTGCACCCCCACCCCGCTTCTCGCAGCGGCCCGATGAGCGAGTCCCAAGTGGGACATATCAGCCCAAACAGGCTCTACTACTCCTTCAGAGGATATCCGCAAGAGCGTCACGTAAAACTCCATAATCGTACCCAAGCGGGGATAGTAAGGCTTTTGCAACCTGGCCCAGCGGCAAGCCAGTTGGCGCGGCGCGGCGTTGGGGCCGAGCTCGGCTGCCGGTTCCTGCGGATGGCGGCTCGAGACGGCTGCGGCGCCGAGCGGTGGTTCGGCTGTGGCCGACCGCTGCGGAGGGTCCGGATTCTGATCGCGCCGGCCGCGCGATGGGCCGTAACGTCGTCCGCATGGAGCTGCACTCCGTCAACATCGGTCATCCCCGCCCCAATCCCTGGAAGCGGCTGGCAGCGACGGGGATCGACAAGCGGCCTGTCGACGGTCCCGTGGCGGTCACCGCTCCGGGCCCCAAGGGCGACGGAGCAGTCGGCCTGGCAGGCGACAGGGCCTATGACGTGAAGCACCACGGCGGATACGACCAGGCCGTGTACGCCTACGCCCGGGAGGATCTCGACGCCTGGGAGGCGGAGTTGGGCAGGGCGCTCCCGAGCGGCGTGTTCGGAGAGAACCTCACCACCCTCGGCCTGGACGTCAACGACGCGCTGATCGGGGAGCGTTGGCGCATCGGCGCGAGCGTCGTCCTCGAAGTGTCCTGCCCACGGGTCCCGTGCGGGACCTTTCAAGGCTGGCTTCAACGAGACGGGTGGATCAAGCAGTTCACAACGGCGGCGCGTCCCGGTGCGTATCTGCGTGTGATCGAGGCCGGTGAGATCCGGGCAGGCGACCCTGTCGAACTGAGGCACCGGCCCGATCACGACGTGACCGTGTCCCTGGTCTTCCGTGCGCTGACACGTGAACCGAGGCTGCTGCCGAAGGTGCTGGCTGCGGACGCGCTGCCGAAGGAGGACAAGGAACACGTCAGCAGGCGAATCGAGCGCCAGGGATCCGGCAGGGCCCGCCCTGGCTCCGGGGCCTGATACGGGGTGAGGCTTCCGTCCCGAGCAGGGTGCTCACCGGCTGAGGCCGCACGCT
The DNA here is from genome assembly GCF_015910445.1 of Streptomyces bathyalis. Taxonomy (NCBI): domain Bacteria; kingdom Bacillati; phylum Actinomycetota; class Actinomycetes; order Kitasatosporales; family Streptomycetaceae; genus Streptomyces; species Streptomyces bathyalis. The sequence continues at coordinate 1,181,231 of NZ_CP048882.1, read as the reverse complement.
GCGAGTCCGGACAGCTGACGTAGTGTGCGGGCCTGCGGCGGAATGCCCCGTGGGCCTCACCGGCGGCACCCTCGCCTGGCGCCGCCCGCGAGAGGGGGCGCCGCCGGCGGCATCGGGGTCGCGCGGGCGCCGAGGGGGCGAGCGACGAGAAGTTGCTGGGCTTCTGGATGGATCGGGTCGGATTCGGTCGATCCTCCCACCGTGCCGGAAATCCCCGGAGTCGTCCTGACGAGGTCTTTTGCTGATGGCTCATCCGCCGCGTGCGGCCCGCCGCGGGCGAGTACGGTGACGTCTCACCGAACGACCCCGCGTCGACCGACATCCCGGGGGAGAAATGGAGCCGGCACCCCGGCTCCGCGGCTGAGGCAGTGAGGAACGGTGTTTCGGTGACTGCGGACCATCAACAGGAAGATGTCATGCCAGGGGCCTCACTTGGACGTCACGAGGACCAGGCGGCCGCTGTGCCGCCGGGGGCCGACGCGCTCTCTCCCGCGGAACGCTCACTGGTCCCCGCGGGCCTTCCCGAGCGTGCCGTCCCGCTCAGACGTGAGGTGCTCTGGGCTCTGGGGGCCGCCGCCTCCTACGGAGTCACGCTCTTCGTGGGCAGCGACGACCTCGTGCTCCTCGCGATACCCGGACTCCTCGGGCTCGTCGTCCTCGAGGTCATCGCGGTGCTGTACCTGCTGCGCAGGCCGTCGAGAGGCGCCCCGGCACCCTTTCCCACCGACGGCAGCGATCAGCGGGGCCCGGTGAATTTCCTGTACGCGGCCCTGCTCAAGCGCTACGCCGCGCTCGTGGTCTCCAGCGTCGTCCTCATGGCCGTACCGCTGGTGACCAGGGCCACGTACCTCATGCCGCTGCTGATCGTGGGCCTTCTCGGCATCGCGCTGGCCACCGTCTTCTGGCTGGACCAGCTGCGCTGGGTGCGGCAGTGCGCCCGCATCCTGCACGTCTACCCCTTCGAATTCCGCGCTCCGATCTACGGGTTGGAGCTGTTGAAGCACGGAAAGCGCGTGGTCGTCCTGGGCTACCAGGGCCTGGAGTCGCCGGACATGGTCGCCCGGGAGCCGATGGGCCACCCCCGGTGGCCCGACCGGATCGCCGACGGGGGCTGGTTCGCCGGGGACGAGGTCTTCGGCGGTGTGCTGCTCGTCCCGGGGACGGGCGAGCTGATGTGCATGCAGCCGGTGGACTGGGACGACTTCAAGCAGTGGCGGGACGAGGCGGGGGAGGAGCGCCGCGCCCAGGCGAAGCGCGCCGGCATCGACGGCCGGGCCGTCTGACGCACGCCGGGCGCCTGCCCGGTCCTCCACCTGGATCAGGACCCTTCCCGTCGGAGCGAGCGCGCCGGACCCCAGGCGCCTCGGGTGCCTCGGGAGCCCGCACCCCCGCTCCGTCCCCGCGACCGGCGAGCCGCCTCCGCGTGCCCGTGGGCGCGGGTCAGGATGGTGCCCCCGATCCAGGAGGAGGGCGCTTGCATGGACTTCCGTGACCCGCCGAAGGCCGCCGCGTGGCAGCACATCAAGGCCCGAGCGGGCTTCGAGGTCGTCTACTTCGAAACCACCGACGAAGGCTGGCGTATCCACGGCTGCACGACCGCCGTTGAGGACGGACGCTCCTGGATCGTCGACTACGAGATCGAACTCGACGCAGCCTGGATCACCCGCTCCGCGCACATCTCCGGCCGGTCGGCCACTGGTCACCGCACGAGATCGATCATCACCAACGGCGACGGTCACTGGCAGGTCGACGGGGTGGTATCGCCCGAGCTCGACGGATGCCGCGACATCGACCTCGAATCCTCCGCGATGACGAACGCGTTCCCCGTGCGGCGGCTGCGCCTCGTGGAGGGAGTCCGTGCCGAAGCCCCCGCCGTGTACGTGCGCGCGGCGGACCTCACCGTCGAACGGCTCGACCAGACCTACGAGCTCGTCCGCGACAAGTCGGGGCGGCAGCGCTACGAATACTCCGCCCCCGCCTTCGACTTCGGCTGTCATCTCGCCTACGACAGCGCGGGCCTCCTCCACGACTACCCGGGCATCGCCATCCGCGTCACCTGACGGCTCCGTACGGGCAGCGGACGGCGAGCCCGGGGCGCGGGGCAGGCGTCAGTCGATGCTGAGCTCGAAGATGACGGGGCAGTGGTCGGACGCCTTGGGCTTGTCCAGTCCGATGCCCGGGAACCGCGGGCCCTTGTACCGGGTGGCTCGCAGCGCCGTCCCGTTGCGGAAGATCTCGGGCACCACGTCCGGTGCGGGCGCGGCCCCGGCGAGCGACCTGGACGGCAGCAGGTAGTCCAGCTGCCGGTATTCGTTTCCTCCGGCCCAGAAATGCGTCCACTGCTCGTCCTGGGGCAGCCGCCCCACGACGTTCTCCAACTGGTCCCAGGTGACCAGCTGATCGATGCCGGAGCTTCCGTCGCCGTTCGGCTCGATGTAGTCGTTGAGGTCGCCGCAGACGACGAACGGATGGTCGCCGGGAGCCTGGTGCCCGAAGCGGTCCTCGACTATTTCCATCACCTTTGTGGCCTGCCGCTCCCGCTTTCCGCGGGTCTGGTTGCGCCCACCGATCATGGACTTGAAGTGGTTGACGAAGACCGTCACCGTGCTCTTCCTGGTCTCGCTGACTTCGACCTCTATGTCGACTTCGAGACAGTCGCGGGAGAAGAGTGATGCCGTCGGGCTCGACGGGTCCATCAGGTGCTGATGCGAACGTATGCGGGTGATCGGCAACTTGGACAGGACAGCCACATCGATCAGCCGCGGATCGTTGCCGTCCACGCCCGCGATGTACGGGTACTGGGAACGGCCGCCGAGGGCCTGCCCCCGGAACTTCTTGAGCGTGTCGACGTTCTCGACCTCCTGGAGGCAGAGCACGTCCGCCTTGATCTCTCGCACGGCCGCACCCGTGATCGCCTTGTCGTCCATTCCCAGCTCGTCGAAGCGGGTCTGGTCGACGATCCAGCCCTTCGTGTTGGCGCTCGCCGGGTCGACGTTGTCCCTGAACCGCCAGCGTGCGAAGAGGTTCTCGACGTTGAAAGTGGCCAGTCGCAATGTGGTCATGGCAATCCTCCCGTGGGGCAGAGGAGTTCTTGAGCTACCCCGAGGCGGAAGCGGCTTCCGCCGCAAATGAAGCGGCAGTTGACGGCGACGGCATTGCGGTGAGTGCGCCGGCACCGAAGAGTTCAGTGCGGGCCGACGTCCGCGTCTCCCAGCACCTTCCACTTGATTCGAAGGCTTCCGGGATCAGCCGTCGCATCTTGCCCCGGCGCCCTGACGACTGGCGCGGGGTACCGGCCCGACCGCTGAGTCAGGCGCTCTGCAATTCATCTCGGTACGCAATTCCATGGTGAAGCCTCGTCGTATCCCTCGCATGTCGTGTCGCATGCCGTGAGTGGAGCGGCCGGTACGAGCGGGGTTTCAGGGCCGTAGCGCGGGAGGCCCGGACAGCTGTTGAGACTTCACCTTCTCGGGTACGCCTCTGCGAGCCGCGCCGCGGGGCGTGTCGGCCGCCGCGGCTTCACGGCCGAGTGGCGGGACGGGACTTCGGGCTGGTGCCGCGGTTCTGCGGAGACCACGTCCGGGCGGAGTTCGGGCTGCCGCCCGTATCGGTCGCCCCCTCCCGCCCCCCGGCCGCACGGAAAGGGCTTGAGTCTCCAGCCGCTGGAAGGTCCAGACTCCCGGTATGAGCGACGAACACACCGAGTGCCTGACCATCGGGCAGCTCGCCGAACGTACGGATGTCTCCGTGCGCACGATCCGCTACTGGTCGGACGTGGGGGTGCTGACACCGCTGCGGCGCTCCGAGGGCGGCTACCGGCTCTACGGCGCCGAAGCCGTCGCGCGCCTCGAACTCATCCGGACGCTGCGGGAGTTGGGGCTCAGCCTGGACGAGGTAAGCCGTGTGGTGCGCAGCGAGGCGACGGTCGCCGAGGTCGCCGCCACGCACGTCGCCGCTCTCGATGCCCGGATACGGGCCCTGAAGGTGGGCCGGGCCGTCCTTGCGACGGTCGCGGAACGCGGATCCACAGCCGAGGAGACAGCCCTGATGAACAGACTCGCGCGACTCTCGGTCGCCGAAAGAAGGAACATCATCGAGGACTTCATGAAGGAGGTGTCCGACGGACTGGAAGGCGCCGAGGACATGCGTGAGGGTCTGCGCAGGCGCCCCGTCGAACTTCCCGACGACCCCACCACCGAGCAGGTCGACGCGTGGCTGCAGCTGGCCGAACTCATGCAGGACGGGGAATTCCGCTCCCTCATGCGCCGGATGCTGGAGCTGAACCCGAAGGGGAGTCCCGGCGGCTCCATTTGGTTCACCCTGCACGTGGTGGAAGCCGTCAGGGAGGCCCGGGAGTCGGACGTGGAGCCGGACGGTGCCGGGGCATCGGCCGTTCTGGAGCGGCTCTTCCGGGACGCCGACCGTGTCGCCGTCCTGGAGAGCCTGGAGGCCGGGCTGGAGGCGGGAGCCGAGCGGTACCGGCAGCTCCTCCGAGTCGTCAGGGGACATCCGGCGGGGCCGTCACGCGACGCGGACCACGAGTGGCTCGCGCAGGCACTGCGAGCCGAGATCCAGCGCGCGACGGTGAGCTGAACCGGAGAGCGGCGGGAGCCGTGCGCCGTCGCCTGCTCCGGTCGGCCCCGCACACCGGTCCGGGTGACTATCGTCCGCCCGGACCGCTCGGACGCACGTAGGTGAGTCCGGGCCCGTCCTCCGCCTTCTGGGTGAAGGACTTGCCGTCGGCGGACAAGCTGAAGTGGACGTTCTTCTGCGGGCAGTTGGCCGCCGGTTCGCCCTCGATGACCTTCGGGGGACGGGAGGCCACGTTGAACAGCGTGTCCAACTGACTGGTGTACAACTCGGCCCGGGCCACGCAGCGCCGGCCCTTCAGATTGGTGAAGACCGCGGTCGGCTCCTGCGGCCGGGGTTCCCTGATGGTGACTCGCTGGCTGCCGTCCTCGAGCTCCCAGCTGCCCAGCCAGTCCTTGTCCACACCGGTGACCGGCTCGGGAGGATCCGGCAGCTCGCGCTCCGCCTGGTCGGGCTCCGTTTTGGTGAAGCTGAGCTTCGAGACCTGGAAACTGAGCCGCGTGCCCGCCTTGTTGATCGTCATGAACTCGAACTCCCCGTACATGGGGCACTTCTCGGACCGCTCTCCCGACTCGCGGAAGACGGCGGTGAATTCGCCGACGTTCCTGCGGTTGGGGTGGAGACCCGCGCGGGTCACGCAGCGTTCGCCGGATCGGGAGAAGAACGTCGCCACCCCGCCGTTCCCGCTCTGCTGTACGGCCAGTCGCTGTGAGCCGTCCTCCGCCTTCCAGCTGCCGAAGAACCTCTCGTCGAGCCTTCTCGCGGGCCGGGGCTTCTCGGACGGGCCTGAGTAGCCGTCCTTCTCCGACCACCGGAGCGTCTCGATCCTCTCCTCGGTGTAGTGCAGGAAGGCGGCGTGGTCACCTCCCTCGGCGACGTTCGCCTTGTTCCAGCCGTCGAACCCCTTCTGCCGGTCGACTCCCCACCGGGTGAACCGGCCCGTTCCGACCGCGGCGATCGACTCCTGCGGCGGTTCGCCGTCGTAGCAGTACTGGCCGAAGTCAGCGATGGCGGCGACCGTTCCGTCGGTGGCCGCCAACTCGATGCCCTGACAGGGGTCTTCTTCCGTCCGGTGGATCAGCTTGGTTGCGGACCACTTCCCGGTCCCGGGGTCGTAGTGCCGCTCGCCGAGACCCTTCTGCTCGACGTAGCGCATCTCCACCTTGCGGCCGTCCGGCAGTTCGATCACCGCTCGGTCCTCGCCCTCGGCGCGTGTCGCGGCATTCGCCGGAGTGCCCTGCCCGGACGTGGACCCGGAGTCCGTGATCGCGAACACCCCCCAGCCCACGCCCGTCAGAACCATGACCACGCCACCCGCGGTGAGTGCCCCGGCAGTACGACTGCGCATACGTCCCCCAGTTGGTCCGTTCCCCTGTGTGCGGTCGGCATCTTCAGGGGGGACGGACGGGGACACGGAGACCGCCGGTTGCAGCGCACCCCCGAGGTACTTGATGTCGATGCCCGAACGTGACGGGACCGTTCCCGGCGATCGGCCGGGCGGCGCGCCCACGCGCGTGCCCGGCCGCGACCCGCCGTCCGGTGACGAGCGGAGAGGGCCGGGCACGCGAAGCCCGGAGGGCCGCTACTTCTTCATCAGGAGTTCGGCCGCGGTCCGTTCGAGGCCCGCGCACGACTCGACGGTCTCCGCCATCTCGTCGAAGAGCTGCCGCCGCGTTGTCTCGTCCGGTGCGTCGTACTCTGCGGCGAGGGCCTCCGCCCGTTCCTCGAGGGCGCGGATCTCCGCCGCCGCCGCCCTTCCCTGCGACATGATCAGCTGCATCCGCTCCTCGCAGATCTCGGTGTAGTCACCGAGCTGCGAGACGGTCTCCAGGGCCAGTGCCGCCAGCCTCTCCCAGCCGCGCCCCGACTCGCCGAAGAGCCCCGCCGCTTCCTGGTGGCCGGTCAGTTCGAGGAAGCGCGCGTACAGGGGGCGGGTGGCCCCGGGCGAGGTGTATTCGAGCTCCAGGCACTCATAGAGCCTGCGCACACCGTGGAAGAAGGGGACCGGAGCGCCGAAGCGCCGCTCCCACCCCGACTTCGCCTTGGCGTCCCGCAGTTGGGAGGCCAGCTTGTCCATCCCGGAGAGGCCGAAGTTGACGTCCCAGTTGTTGCCCATGACGGGCCCGGTCAGATGCGCACAAGTGGTCGCGATCGCCCCGGCCACGTCGGGCTCGCCAGAGGGCGGGCCGGACGGCACGATCATCTGGTGCCGCCCCTTCTTGTACGAGGACCACGCCTCGCCGAACTCCTCGGTGCCGATGGCGTGCGGCGTGACCGACTCGTCGTCCACGTACAGGGTGTCGCCGTCATACCCGGCGATCACGACGGTGTACGGGTCGTTCCCGAAGCCGGGCACCATCCCGTGCCACGGCAGCCGTGACTTGTCCACGGTGCAGAAGACGGGACGGCCCTCGTCCAGGGCGGCACGCACCCGCTCCCAGCGCGGCTTGGCGCTGTGCTGTTCCTTCCAGGGGACGCCGAGCCGGTCCAGGGCCGCAGGCACCCAGGGCTCGGGGTGGTGCTGCGCGACGATCGTCATCATCGGCGGAACGTCCTTGTACTCGAAGACGAAGTACATGAACCCGATTCCGCCGGCCAGGCCCGCGACGAGCGCCTCGTCGTGGACGCCGCCGAGCGCGTGCCGGACGAGGGACGCCTCGTGGTGCTGGTCCGTCCCGAACTCCCCGTAGACCAGGCCGCTCGGCAGGGCAGGGGCCTCGGCACGGGCCGCCTGGGCCAGTACGTGCCGCCGGGCCGTCGTGTACGACTCTCCGGTACGGGCCATCCGCTGCCGCACCAGCTTCTTGAGCGCTCGCTGCTCCGTCATCGTCGATCCTCTCAGGGCACACGATGCGAGCCCCTCACGCGGGCCCACCACCGTCGCCACGAAAGGACAGGCCGACAAGGCAGAGAAAGGAACACGCCCGCGATGACAAGAAGATCACCTTCGCCTCCGCGCTGCCCCGCAGCGTGAGTGCCGGGTCAGGAGGTCGGGCGCACAGGCGGCGCCGGAGGCGCAGTCTAGCCCTTCATCCCCTGTCCCGGCACTCGGTGGAGCGGAATCAGTCGAGCAGCTCGTACGCGGGCAGCGTCAGGAACGGCTCGTACTTCTCATCGAGCGCGACCCGCAGCAGCAGGTCGTGGGCCCGCTGCCACTCGCCCGCCTCGAAGCCGGCGGCTCCCGACTCCTCGCGCAGCTGTGCCAGGTCCTCGTCCGCGACACGGCGCACGAGCTCCGGCGTGACGCGCTGTTCGCCCTCCGGGGTGTCGGGGAGCACCACGCCGGCGTTGACCCACTGCCAGATCTGCGAGCGCGAGATCTCCGCTGTGGCGGCGTCCTCCATGAGGCCGAAGATGGCGACGGCGCCCCCGCCGCGCAGCCAGGACTCGATGTAGCGGGTGCCGACCTGGACGGCGTTGCGCAGGCCCGCGTACGTCGGCTTCGCGTCGGTGGAGTCGACGGCGAGGAGTTCGGCGGCGGTGACCTCCACGTCCTCGCGCAGCCGGTCCTTCTGGTTCGGGCGGTCGCCGAGGACCGCGTCGAAGGACTCCTGCGCGACGCTCACCAGGTCCGGGTGCGCGACCCAGGAACCGTCGAAGCCGTCCGCTGCCTCGCGGTCCTTGTCTGCCCGGACCTTGGCGAAGGCCTTCTCGTTGGCCTCCGGGTCGCGCCGGTTGGGGATCTGGGCGGCCATGCCCCCTATGGCGTGGGCACCGCGCTTGTGGCAGGTGCGGACGAGCAGTTCGGTGTAGGCCCGCATGAACGGGGCCGTCATCGTCACCGAGTTGCGGTCCGGCAGGACGAACCTGGAGCCGGCGTCACGGAAGTTCTTGACGATGGAGAAGAGGTAGTCCCAGCGGCCGGCGTTCAACCCCGAGGCGTGGTCGCGCAGTTCGTAGAGGATCTCGTCCATCTCGTACGCCGCGGTGATCGTCTCGATCAGCACGGTGGCCCGGACGGTGCCCTGCGGGATGCCGCAGTAGTCCTGGGCGAAGACGAAGATCTCGTTCCACAGCCGGGCCTCGAGGTGCGACTCCAGCTTGGGCAGGTAGAAGTAGGGGCCCTTGCCCATGTCGAGCAGGCGCTGCGCGTTGTGGAAGAAGTAGAGGCCGAAGTCGACGAGGGCGCCCGGCACTTGCTCGCCGTCCACCCGGAGATGACGCTCGTTCAGGTGCCATCCGCGGGGACGCATGACGACGGCGGGCATGCTCTCGGCGGGGCCGAGCTCGTAGGACTTGCCCGAATTCTCGTCGGTGAAGTCGATGGTGCGCTCGTAGGCGGAGATCAGATTGAGCTGTCCGCCGACGACGTTCTCCCAGGTGGGGGCGGAGGCGTCCTCGAAGTCCGCGAGCCACACCTTGGCTCCGGAGTTGCACGCGTTGATGGTCATCTTGCGGTCGGTGGGACCTGTGATCTCGACGCGGCGGTCCTGAAGGGCCTCGGGGCAGCCGGCCACCTGCCAGTCGCCGTCGCGGATGTGCGCGGTGTTGGGAAGGAAGTCGAGGGTCGAGGTGCGGGCGATCTCCGCCCGCCGCTCCGCGCGCTGGGCCATCAGCTCGTCGCGGCTCGGTGTGAACCGGCGGTGCAGGGCGGCGAGGAAGTCGAGCGCCGCCTCGGTCAGCACCTCCTCCTGGCGCTCCACGGGAGTCGCATCGACGATCTCGACGGCTGAGGGCGCTCCTGCGGGCATGGTGGGTCACTCCTTAGGGCGGCGTGCGGTCACGGCCGCCGATTGCGTGCGTCCGGCACGGAGTGCCGCGGGCCGAGCGGCGCTCGTGGAAGCGGTCCGGGTCCTCGCGTAGAGAACTCAAACGCTTCTGAACAGTGGAGACTAGTTTCCTTATGGTGGAACAATCAAGGGTCTGTTGATGTCGAGAGATGCCTCTCACCCTCTCCCGTGTTCGGCCCGGTGGCCCTGGGTGCCATCCCGGGGGAACCGCCAGCGCCCGCGGGGTGAGGCGGGGGCGGAGGCTGGGTTCCGCGGTCGTGCGCGGCGAAACCCGAGGCAGGCCGAAGCCCCGGCATCCGCCTCGTGCCCGCACCCGCCGCCCGGAATTCACACCGCCGGTTCCGAGCTCCCGATCGGCGCACCCGGCGGCGCCAAGCACGCCGCCCCTCTCACGAGCCGATCCGCTTCAGGCGTTCCAGATCCAGAGGGGTGTCGATGTCCGTGGGGTCGGCGATGTCGCCGCACTCGACCAGCTCGATCTCGTCCGCACGCGTGGAGAGATAGGCGCGCGCCCCCTGGTCCCCCTCCGCGCTCTTCGCGATCCCCGGCCAGTGATCCGACCCGAACAGCACGGGATGTCCGCGGCGCCCGCCGTACGACGCGGCTGCCAGCGTGGCGGTGGAGCGGCAGGCCGAGCGCACGCGGGTGACCGCGCCCGAGCCGATCCAGGGCTGATCGACGAGGAGCAGGACCACCGCGTCCGTGCCCGTACCGGTGAGCGAGTCCAGACCGACCCGCAGCGAGGAGCCCATCCCCGATTCCCAGTACGGGTTGTCGAGCACCGTGCAGCCGGAGAGTTCCGCCCGTGCCCGTACCTGCCCCGCGGCCGCGCCCAGCACCACGTGCACGCGGTCGCAGCCGCCGGCGCGCAGGGTCCGCACCGCGTGCTCGATCAACGGCCGTCCGCGCAGCGGCAACAGAGCCTTGGGCCGCCCGCCCAGGCGCCGCCCGCCGCCCGCCGCGAGCAGCAGCCCGGCGACCACGGGGGCCGTCCGGTCTTCCTCCTCGTACCGCTCGCCCGTCATCCGGATCTCTCCTCTTGCCCTGCCCGTCCTTGAGGCGGTCCCCCTGCTCGTCCGTCTCCTCGTCCCGATGCCGCAGTCTCACCGCAGAGGCGCGCGGGAGACAGCTGCACACCTCCATAACGCACGATTGTGTATGAGTCGCGCAAGGCGTTGCGAACTTGGCGTTGCACGCCCCGAATTTCGCGCTCCGTGTGGCGCGATGTGCGGAGAGTGGCGTTTACTTGGGCGAGCCGGTCGCGTTCGGTCCTGTGGGGGATGGGCGCGGGGCATCATCTGTGTGGGGGCGAACTGTGGCGCGAAGCGATGCTGTGGGGCAGCGTGCGATACCTGTGGCCGACAGCGGGGAGGATCCCCGCGTCGCCGGGCTGGGTGCTGCCGTGGCCCGTCTCCGGGCCGAACTGGACGCGTATCCCGCCCAGTTGTACGACAGACACGCGGCCGAGGACGAGCTCGCCGCGCTCGCCGATCAGGTCGCCGAGGGTATTCCCACGACCGAGGCCCTGCGCAGCTCCCTGCTGCAGATCGTGGCCGCCATCGGTTCGGTGAGCGCCCTCGCGGATGCGCTCTCGGCCCTGCGGAACGCCATCGAGCTCTTCGGCGAACCCCTGGGCTTCCAGGGCGTCAACTAGGTCACTTCGTTCGGATCGTCTCTTCGCAGTCGGTGTCGTTGAGCGACGCGCAGCGGGTACGGATCGAGCTGCTGCCTCCGGACCGAACGCCGAAGCGGGGCGCGCTCAGCGGCATGGGCGTCCGCTCCGCGGGACCTTGCGTCACGCGCTGCCCGAGACCATGATCATTCCGAGAATCAGTGCGAGGGCGGACAGGAGCGCGCCCACCATGGCCAGCGGCTTGCCGCGCTGGTTCCTGCTGTAGGCGACGATCGCGAGGATGATTCCGCCTGCTCCGGACGGAATGCCGATGTACGGACGCACGCCTGTCAGGTCGATCGGCAGGAGCGGCAGCACGCATCCGAGAAGTCCGAGGATCACCGCGGCCACGGCCGCCCCGGCTGCCTTGGGACGGTCCACCGGAGCTGTTCCGACGGCCTGCGGGGCCGACGCGTTCGGTTCCGGCGGCGGGCCGTAGCTCATGAGGGCTCCTCACACTGATGAATTCGCTCGCCCGGCAACCGTCGCCCGACGCGGTGATCGGAGCGTACAGCCCCGGAAGAACCGGCGGGCCCCGGACGGCAGTCCGCACTCGGTGCTCAGCTTTCGTTCACCGTGCGGCCGTTGGTCCTCAAGGGCGGCGTCCTTGATCCCTCGTACCGGACGGGCGCTGTCCCGGCGCGGGTGCGGCGGAACCCCTGCCGCAGAACGTCAGGGAATCGTCCGAGTACTTACATGCCGATGACGACGGCGCTCAACCGGTGGCTGCGGGCGGGGCGTCGGGGCGAGCGTGGCGGAGCGGCCCGGGAAGCCTGTCCGGGGGCCCACACCCGGGCAGGCGGGGCGCGTCACGACACCCACCGATCGCGTTGGAGGGGCTTGTGAGCATGGACGATCACGAACGCCCGCGCGTCGGCCCTCGGCACGCGATCCGGGGAGACCTTCCACCCTGCACGCCCGTTCCGCCGTCGCCGGTGCGCCCGTATGCCGAACTCCCCGCCCACACCCCGGAGTCGGCCGTCCCGGCGCACCTCACCGCCGACGCTCCGGCGCACCCCGGGAAGATGCCGCGAGGGCACACAGCCGATGGCCTCCGCGATGACTGTCCCGGGCGGAAGCTCATGGGGCCCCTTGCGGACGGCGCGGTGCGCGGCTTCAGGGCGGTGCGGGCAGTGACGGCGGGCGGCGGCGCCGTCGCGGTGGTGTTGCTGTTGATGGCGGTGGTCCTTCATCAGACGGGCGCCTGGCCGTTCGCACGGGATGACAGCACGGCCGAGCGGTCCGTTCCCGACGCGAGGTTGCCCCTGCCGCCGTCGGCCCTCGGATCCGGTGGCTCCCCGTCCGGCGGCGAGGACGACGAGGATGGCGACCAGGGCCGCAGTGACGAGGACGGCGGGAGCGGCGGGGGAGACGAAGGCCGCCCGGGACAGAGCGCGTCCACGCCCGGCGCGGGCATGCGGGCCCCGGGAGGGGGCGGCGGCCCGGCGGAGAACTGCGGCTGCCGGGCCACCTGGCACGTGGAAAGTCAGTGGGAGGACTTCAACGCGACGGTGAGGGTGCTCAACACCGGAAGGCGGCCGGTCCGCGCATGGCGGATCACCTGGACCTGGCCCTCCGGTCAGCGGCTCGTCAGGGGCTGGAACGCCGGCTTCCGCGAGTCGGGAGGGGCCGTGACCGTGCGCAGCGGCGACGGCAACGCCCGGATACCCGCGGGAGGTGAGACCACGTTCCGCCTCCAGGCCACCGGAGGCGGAAGTCCCGCACCGCTCCTCGTCTGTCACGTCCTCTGAGGGCCGCGCGCGAACACCGCCCGACACGTTCGCAGGCTCAGGCACGGCAGGGGCAACGGCGAAGTGTGCGGCCGGCGGCCGTCCTCAGGCTCCCGTGCCGCCGTTGCTCGCGAGGGCTTTGGAGAGCTGTTCGGCAACCTCGTGCATCAGCGGTACGAACTTGTCCGTCGCCGCCTCCGTGACCCTGCCCGCCGGTCCGGAGATCGAGATCGCCGCCGCCGTCGGTGAGTCGGGCACCGAGACGGCGATGCAACGCACCCCCAGCTCCTGCTCGTTGTCGTCCATCGCATAGCCCACCTCGCGGACGTGTTCCAGTGCCGCGAGGAAGCCCTCCGGTGTGGTGATGGTCCGCTCGGTCGCCGCGGGCATGCCCGTGCGGGCGAGCACCGCGCGCACCTCTTCCGGCGAGCTGCCGGCCAGCAGTGCCTTGCCCACGCCCGTGGAGTGCGGCAGTACCCGCCGCCCGACTTCCGTGAACATCCGCATCGAGTGCCGGGAGGGCACCTGCGCCACGTAGACCACCTCGTCACCGTCGAGCAGCGCCATGTTGGCGGTCTCGCCCGTCTCCTCGACCAGCCGTGCGAGGTGCGGCCGCGCCCACGTGCCCAGCAGCCGGGAGGAGCTCTCGCCGAGGCGGATGAGACGGGGGCCGAGCGCATAGCGGCGGTTGGGGTGCTGACGCACGTAGCCGCAGGCCACAAGGGTGCGCATCAGCCGGTGGATGGTCGGCAGGGGCAGCCCGCTGGTGCCGGAGAGTTCGCTCAGTCCGACCTCGCCGCCGGCGTCGGCCATCCGCTCCAGGAGGTCGAAGGCGCGCTCGAGTGACTGGACGCCGCCCGACTGCCCCGTGGCGGCAGGGGTGGCGGCGGTGGCGGGGTTTCGCCGGTCGGACGACGGCACGTCGCGTTCCTTTCCTGCGGGTGGGGCGCATGCTACCGGCACGGGATCACCGGGCCCCGCGGCCGCTGACCCTGCGGATGTGTGGGCCGATCACTGTATTGGATTCTGCATCGCGGAATGTTACTTCCATTTTGCGGAATCCGCCATGGTCGGCGTCTTGACGCGGCAGGGATCTGCCAAGAGGATCTGGCATCAACAGAATGTTGAAGAGAAGGGGTGGTCAGGTGCCCGGCGTCCAACTCGTCATGCGCTCGACGCGCGTCGTCACACCCGAGGGTACGCGGGCGGCGTCGGTGAGTGTCAGGGACGGCAGGATCACGGAGGTCGGTCCGTACGACGCGCGGGTGCCGGACGGGGCAGAGCTGGCGGACGCGGGCGAGGACGCGGTGCTCCCAGGACTCGTCGACACCCACGTGCACGTCAACGACCCGGGCCGCACCGAGTGGGAGGGCTTCTCCACCGCCACACGAGCCGCGGCGGCGGGCGGCATCACCACGCTCCTCGACATGCCGCTCAACTCCCTCCCGCCGACCACCACCGTCGCCCACCTCCGTACGAAGCAGGACACCGCACGCGCGCAGGTCCACGTCGACACCGGCTTCTGGGGCGGCGCAATCCCCGGCAACGTGGCGGACCTTCGCCCGCTCCACGAGGCGGGTGTCTTCGGATTCAAGTGCTTCCTCTCGCCCTCCGGCGTCGAGGAGTTCCCCGAACTCGGCCCGGCCGCCCTGGAGTCGGCGCTCACCGAGATCGCGGGCCTCGGCGGCCTGCTCATCGTGCACGCCGAGGACCCCTCGCACCTGGCCGCGGCACCGCAGAAGGGCGGCCCCGCCTACGCAGACTTCCTCGCCTCCCGGCCGCGTGCCGCGGAGAACGACGCGATCGCGCGGCTGATCGACCTGGCCCGGAAGCTGGACGCACGCGTCCACGTGCTGCACCTGTCCTCCGGCGACGCGCTGCCGGCCATCGCACGGGCCCGCCGGGAGGGGGTGGCGATCACCGTGGAGACCTGCCCCCACTTCCTCACCCTCTCCGCCGAGGAAGTCCCGGACGGCGCAACGGAGTTCAAGTGCTGTCCGCCCATCCGCGAGCGGGCCAACCAGGACGCCCTCTGGCAGGGCCTGGCCGACGGCGACATCGACTGCGTGGTCTCCGACCACTCGCCCTGCACCGCCGAGCTCAAGGACGGCGACTTCGGTACGGCGTGGGGCGGCATCTCCTCGCTGCAGCTCGGCCTGCCGGCGGTGTGGACGGCAGCGCGCAGTAGGGGTCACACGCTCGACGACGTCGCGCGCTGGATGTCCTCGGGACCCGCCCGGCTCGCCGGGCTGGACGGACGCAAGGGCGCCGTCGCGCCGGGCCACGACGCGGACTTCGCCGTCCTCGCCCCCGAGGAGAGCTTCACCGTCGACCCGGTGCGGCTGCATCACCGCAATCCCGTCACCGCCTACGCCGGCAGCACCCTGCACGGTGTCGTCCGCGCCACATGGCTGCGCGGGCAGCGGATCGCCGAGGACGGCCGCCCTCTCCGGCAGTGCGGTCGGCTGATCGAGCGGAACCAGCACGCCGGCAGGACCGAGACCCAGAGGACCGAGAGGCCCACCGCATGACAGACACGCGGCACCCCGCCCCCGCACCCGACTCCGCGACGGCCACCGGCCCCGGCGCCGTGCTCCCGCGCTTCACCGGTGACGCGAACCCGTACGGGGGCGGCGATCCGTACGCCGACTACCGCTCCGCCGAGTTCCCCTTCACCCATCTCGCGGACCTGGCCGACCGCCGGCTCGGCGCCGGAGTCACCGCTGCCAACGACGAGTTCTTCGCGGAGCGCGAGAACCTCCTGGTGCCCGGCCGCGCCGAGTTCGACCCCGAACGCTTCGGCCACAAGGGCAAGATCATGGACGGCTGGGAGACCCGCCGCCGCCGTGGCGCCGGCGCCGAAGTCCCGCACCCCACCGCGGACGACCACGACTGGGCGCTCGTGCGGCTCGGAGCCCCCGGCATCGTGCACGGGATCGTCGTCGACACCGCCCACTTCCGCGGCAACTACCCGCGCGCCGTCTCCGTCGAGGCCACCTGCCTGCCCGGTGCGCCGTCGCCGGAGGAACTGCTCGCCGACGGTACCGAGTGGACGGTCCTCGTGCCGGAGACCGTCATCGGGGGTCACGCCGCCAACGGCTTCGCCGTCGAGGACGGCCGCCGCTTCACGCATCTGCGCCTCAACCAGCACCCCGACGGCGGGGTCGCGCGGCTGCGCGTGTACGGCGAGGTCGCCCCCGATCCCGAGTGGCTGGCGGCCCTGGGCACCTTCGACCTGGTGGCCCTCGAGAACGGCGGCCGCGTTCAGGACGCCTCCGACCGCTTCTACTCCTCGCCCAGCAACACGATTCTGCCCGGCCGTTCACGGCAGATGGACGACGGCTGGGAGACACGCCGCCGCCGCGACACCGGCAACGACTGGATCCGATACGCCCTGACGGCCCAGGCCGCCGTCCGTGCGGTCGAAATCGACACCGGTTACCTCAAGGGCAACGCGGCCGGGTGGGCGGCGCTTTGGGGCAGGGACGGCGCGGAGGGCGAGTGGCGCGAGATGCTTCCGCGCACCCGGCTTCAGCCGGACACCGCGCACCGCTTTCTGCTCGCCGACGCCTCGCCGGTGACCCATGTACGGCTCGACATCTTCCCCGACGGCGGAATCGCCCGGTTGCGTCTGCACGGATCACTCACCGCGCAAGGCGCCCGTGACCTCGGCGAACGTCACCGGAGGACGGCTGCCGGGAGGTGAACTCCCGCCAAAAATCCTCCACTTGGCGTTGACATGTCATCTACGCGCGTCAGAGTGGATGGTATGAGATTCCCCCCACGAATCGCGCGCATCAGCGCCCTCAGTGCCCTGTCCCTCACTCTCCTCGTCGGCGGTCCCGCCGCGATCGCGCAGGCGACCGCGGACGCCCCGACGGCCTCCGCACCGGCGGCCGTCGCACCCGCGGACGTCGGAAAGATCTGCGAGACGAAGCTGCCGAAGGAGGCCCACGAGACCCTCGACCTCATCGACAAGGGCGGCCCCTACCCGTATCCGCAGGACGGGACCGTCTTCCAGAACCGCGAGGGCATCCTCCCCGACCAGGACGAGGGTTACTACCACGAGTACACCGTTGAGACGCCCGGCTCCGACGACCGCGGAGCCAAGCGCATCGTGACCGGTGAGGAGAAGCAGGAGGACTACTTCACCGAGGACCACTACGAGTCGTTCGACAAGGTCGACTTCAGCTGCTGAAGCCTGTCAGCGCCCCACGTCCGGTCATCCGGCGGGTGCCGCGGGCCAGGTGAAGGTCGCGACGGCACCTGCCGGAAGCTCGTACGCCAGCGAGTGACCGGACTCCGTGACGGAGAACTTCCGTGCCGAATCGGCGGAGTTGAGGACGACGGCCGCCCGGGAACCGTCCGGGTTCTCGAAGACCACGTCCTCGACTCCGCCCGGCTGCTGAGTGGTCGACCCGATGCGGTGCGCGCCGCGGTCCACGAACTTGGAGACGTGGCCGAGCGTGTAGTACTCGGCGTTCCTCGCCACGTCGCCGCCGTCGATCTCGACGACGCCGTTGCACCTCGTCTCGCAGTTGCCGAAGTGCGGGCCGCCGCTCTTGTCGAGAGCCATGTTCCACAGCACGACGGTCTCCGCGCCCGCCCGCATGCTGCGCACGACCAGGTTCTCCGTCTGCCACTTCAGACTGTCGGCGAAGGTGCGGCTCGGATCGTCGCTGTCGGTGCCGGAGCACTCGGTGAAGAAGACCCGGCTGCCCGCGTCCCGCACCTGCTGCTGCGCCTCCGGCTCACCGCCGTAGCAGTGGAAGGCCGCGCCCTGGACGCGGTCGATGTCCCCGGTCTTCTCCAGGACTTCGAGCGGATACTCGGGCTTGTCCCAGTTGTGGTCGTAGGCGAAGAGCTCCGTGTCGAGTCCGGCCGCGGTCAGCTTGGCGTCCAGCACCCGCAGGAAGTCCGCCTGTTCGGCGGCGGGCATCCCCATGGACGGGTAGGTCGTCTCGAACAGCGGCTCGTTCTGGGCGGTCAGATCGTGGACGGGCACGCCCTCCCCGGCGTACGCACGGACCGCCTTCACGAGATAGTCCGCGTACGCCTCGTGGTTCTCCGGCTTCAGGCTGCCGCCCTCCAGCTTCCCGCTGTCCTTCATCCAGGCGGGTGCCGACCAGGGCGTGCCCATGACGCGGATGTCCGGGTTGATGCTGAGGGCCTGGCGCAGCAGGGGAAGGATCTCCTTGGTGTCGCGCCCGACGGAGAAGGAGCCCTGCTCGTCCTCGTAGCTGTAGTAGGGGAGTTCGGCGACGAAGTCGGAGCCGCCGAAGGGCTGGCGCAGATAGTCCAGGCCGATTCCGTCGCCGTCCGCGGAGAACAGGGACTTCATCAGTTTCTCGCGCTCGCCGTCCGGCAGCCCGCTCATCAGCCTCGCGGACGCCTCCGTGACGGAGGCACCCGCACCCGTGAACTGCTGTGCGCGATCGGTCGCGTCGACGGCGATGTCGATGTCCTGCCGCTCGTCGTCGAAGCCGACGTCCTCGCCGCGCTCAAGGCGCTTGCTCCCATCGGCGGTGGTCACCCAGACCTGCGCGGAATCGGCGGCTGCCGTCCGTGTGCCGGGTTTGCCGTCGCCGTCCGCGTGGGCGGCCCCGCCGGCGAGTACGTGGGTGCCGGCGAGCAGTGCGAAAGCGGTCGCCGAAGCGGCGAGTCTCCGTCGGTGTGTCACGGTGCGGCTCCTTCGGGTGCGGGGGGATCGGCGTTTGTCGCGGCGAAGCGGGGAGTTGAGGCGGTTCGGCTGCGGCTACGCGGCCCGGCGGGCGCGGCGCCGGTGCTTGCGGACGATGTCCGCGTAGTGGTGGCCACTGCTCTTGATCGTCCGCCGCTGGGTGGGGTAGTCCACGTGGACGAGCCCGAAGCGCTTGTCGTATCCGTAGGCCCACTCGAAGTTGTCCATCAGCGACCACGCGAAGTAGCCCACCAGCGGCACACCTTCGTCGACGGCGTCCACGCAGGCCGCCAGGTGCTCATCGAGGTAGCGGACGCGCTCCGGGTCGTCGACCTGACCGTCCGGGCCCACCACGTCCGGGTACGCGGAGCCGTTCTCGGTGACGTACAGGCGGCGGGCGCCGTAGTCGTCGGTCATCCGCAGCAGCGTCTTCGTCAGGCCGGACGGGTGCACCTCCCAGTCCATGTGGGTGCGCCGTGCCCCGGCCGGTACGACCTGACGCGCGCGGGGGAGCGCGCCGCCGGGGTCGTCGGCGACGAGATTGCGGAAGTAGTAGTTCAGGCCCAGCCAGTCCAGCGGCTCGGCGATGGTCCTCAAGTCGCCTTGCTGCTCGGGCAGTTCGACCCCGTACAGCTCCAGCATGTCCTGCGGGTAGCCGCGGCCGTGCAGCGGATCCATCCACCAGCGGTTGGTATGCCCGTCGGCGCGCACCGCGGCGGCCACGTCGGCCTCCTTGTCGGACGCCGGCTCGCAGTGGGTGAGGTTGTTGACGATGCCCACCTGCGCGTCCGGCACCGCCGCGCGGATCGCCTGCACTGCCAGCCCGTGGCCCAGGTGCAGGTGGTACGAGGCGCGCACCGCCGCTTCGATGTCGGTCAGCCCGGGTGCCATCGCTCCTTCCAGGTGGCCGATCCACGCGGAGCACAGCGGCTCGTTGAGCGTCGCCCAGTTCTTGACGCGGTCACCGAGCCGCTCCGCGACCTTCGAGGCGTACGAGGCGAAGTGCTCGGCGGTCTCGCGCACCGGCCAGCCGCCTCGGTCCTGGAGCGCCTGCGGCAGGTCCCAGTGGTAGAGCGTCGGGAAGGGCGTGATGCCCTCCTCCAGCAGCGCGTCGGTCAGCCGGTCGTAGAAGGCCAGCCCGGCCTCGTTGGTCCTCCCGCTGCCGCCGGGGACGACGCGCGGCCAGGCGATGGAGAACCGGTAGGCGTCCACGCCCAGTTGCTTCATCAGGGCGATGTCCTCGCGCCACCGGTGGTAGTGGTCGCAGGCCACATCGCCGGTGTCGCCGTTCGCGACCGCACCGGGGACCCGGGAGAAGGTGTCCCAGATGGAGGGTTCGCGGCCGTCTTCCGCGGCGGCACCCTCGATCTGGTACGAGGCCGTGGCCACGCCCCAGAGGAAGTCGGCGGGCAGCGCGAACGGTGAGGTCACCGGCGCGTGGGAGGCTTCGGTCGCTTCGGACACGGGCTTCCTTTCGTACGGGGCGAGTTGGGCCCGGACAGGCTTGTGACGGGTGACGGGTGACGGGTGACGGCGGACGGGCGATTGTCGGCAGGGCAGGGCGTGCGGAGCCGTGACGGCACGGCGGCAATGCGCCGCACCGTCATGGCCCGACGGACGGGATCACGGGGTCACGTGACGCTCACTTCACGGCGCCCGCTGTGAGCCCGGCGACGAGATAGCGCTGGAGCAGCAGGAAACCGGCGACGATCGGCACGCTCGCGACGAGCGAGGCCGCCATGACCTGGTTCCAGTACACCTGCGTCTGCGTGGCGTAGCCCTGGAGCCCGATGGCGAGGGTTCGGGTGGTCTCGTTGGTCATGACGGACGCGAAGAGGACCTCGCCCCACGCCGTCATGAACGAGTAGACGGCGACGGCGACGATGCCGGGCACCGCGGCCGGCACCACCACGCGCATCAGTGCCCCGAGCGGCCCGCATCCGTCGGTGAGAGCCGCCTCGTCCAGGTCGCGGGGTATGGAGTCGAAGTACCCGATCAGCATCCAGATGGAGAAGGGCAGGGTGAAGGTGAGGTAAGTGACGATGAGCGCCCCGCGCGAGCCGTACAGCGCTATGCCCGTGGCGTTGCCGAGGTTGACGAAGATGAGGAAGAGCGGCAGCAGGAAGAGGATGCCGGGGAACATCTGCGTCGAGAGGATCGTGACCGTGAACAGGCGCTTGCCGCGGAAGCGGTATCGGCTGACGGCATAGGCCGCGAACGTGGCGATGAGCACCGAGCACCCGGTCGCCGCGCCCGCCACGATCAGCGAGTTGAGGAAGTAGTCCGCGAGCGGGACCGTGCTCCAGATGTCGACGTACGGGCTGATCGTCAACGAGCTCGGGATCCACCGGAAGCGGTCCGAGACATCCTGGAGCGGCTTGAGCGAACTGCTCACCATCACCAGCAGCGGAGTCGCCGCGAAGATCGTGAGCAGTGTCAGGACGATGCGCCGCGTCCAGACGAAGGAGCGTGGCGGTGCCGTGGGGGAGACCATGCGGGAGCCGGCCCGCGAGCCCGTGCGGGATGCGCCGCCCGAGCCGTTCCCCACTGCCGTGCCGCCGCGCCCCCGCGAGGAGCCGTCCGACGTGCCCTTCGCGGTCCCGCCGGGGGCGGTCGCCGTGACCTCAGACATCGCGCTTCCTCCCCGCGCCGGTCGCCAGCAGATAGCAGCCCGTCACCACGAGCAGGAAGAGCAGCAGCAGTACGGACATGGCCGAGCCGGAGCCGAAGTCCCAGGTGACGAAGGACGATTGGTAGATGTGGATCGAGACCAGGTCCGCGGCCTCCGGTGCCGACTTGCCGAACAGGATGTACGGGACGTTGAAGTCGTTGAACGTCCACAGGAACAGCACCAGCACCAGCACCTGGTTGACGGGGCTCAGTGACGGCAGCGTGATCCGGCGGATCTGCTGCCAGATGCCGGCGCCGTCGACCTGCGCCGCCTCGTACAGCTCCTTCGGGATGTTCTGCAGCGCGGCCATCAGGATCAGGAACGCGAACGGCCAGGTGCGCCACACGGCCACGACGACCAGCGCGACGAAGCTGTTGTCGCCGATCAGCCAGAACGGTTCGGTGTCGGTGAGACCCAACTGGTCGTGGATGACGTGGTTGACCATGCCGCCGTCGCGCTGGAGCAGGAAGGACCAAGTGATGACGGCGGTGTACACGGGCAGCGCGTACGGCGTCAGGAACAGCGCCCGCAGCACACCGCGTCCGCGGAAGGACTCCTGCATCAGGATCGCCGCCGTCACGCCCAGCAGCCACGCGAACGAGACCGCCAGCACCGTGAAGGCGCAGGTGACCAGGAACGAGTGCAACAGGGCTTCCCCGACAGGGGCGTTGACGTCCACGGCGATGCGGAAGTTGTCCGCACCGATCCATGGCGCCGCGCCCCAGTCGCGGATGTACTGCTGCGTCAGTTCCTTGAAGCTCATCACCACGCCGACGACCATCGGCGCCAGGTGGATGAGGATCTCCAGGACGAGTGCCGGCAGCAGCAGGAGGTAGGGCAGTCCGGCCCGGCGCAGGCGGTCGGGGAGGATGCGCCTGCGCCGGGGGAGTGAGGGCCCGTTGCCGGCCGGGGCCGCCTCAGGTGCCGTCGGGCCGGCCGTGCCCGGTGGGGGGCTGAGAGTCGTCATCGGCGCGGCTTACTTCCGCATCTGCTGCTGCGCGGCGGACAGTTCCTTCTTCACCGACTCCGAAGTGACCTTGCGCCCGGCGGCCGCGTCGGCGAAGAGCTCCTTGGTGGCGTTGCCGACGAGCGTCTCGAACTTCGACTCGTCCTTCACCTGCGGCAGCGGCGCGGAGGAGGAGGTGAGCACATCGCGCAGCACCTTCAGGTCGGGGGTCTCGAAGGCCTTGCCGGTCTGTGCCGACTTGACCGGCGGGATCGATCCGTACGTCTCGTTGAGGAGGCGCTGCTCCTTGTCGGACGTCATGAACTTCGCGAACTTCACCGCGCCGTCGATGTTGTCGGAGTTCTTGAAGACCGCCAGGTTGATGCCCGCGACCATCGACCGCGTGCCCTTCTCTCCCGAGCCGCGCGCCTGCACGGGTATCGGTGCGACGCCGTACTCGTCGGGCTTCATGCCGTTGGCCTTCAGGCCGTTCGCGGCCGCCTGCCACATCAGCATGCCTGCCTTGCCCTTGGCGAAGTCGCGTACCGACTCGTCCTTGGCGTACTCCGCGTTGCCGGACGACGCGATCTTCTCGGAGGCTATGAGGTCCACGTACTGCTTGATGGCCTTGACGGCGCCGGGCGAGTCGAACGTCGCCTTGCCGGAGGGGTCGAAGAAGTCTGCGCCGTGCTGCTTGCCGAGGATGAAGGCGTGGTGGGAGTTCTCCACGGGGTCGCCGCCCTCGACGGCTATCCCGTACTTGCCGTCACCGGTGAGCTTCTTGCCGTCCTTGACCAACTCGTCCCAGGTGGCAGGGGGTCCGTCGATGCCCGCGTCCTTGAACATCTTCTTGTTGTAGTAGAGCCCGTACGCGAGCGAGTAGAGCGGCAGGGCGGCGGGGTCCTTCTGGGGCGCCCCGGCGGCGGCCAGCGCGGAGGGGGTGAAGCGCTCGGCCCCGCCGACCTTGGCCAGGTTCTTCTTGTTCCAGGGCAGCAGTGCTCCCGTCGCCTGGAGCGAGGCGGACCATGTGTTGCCGATGTTCAGCACGTCGGGGCCCTGGCCGGAGGAGGTTGCGGCGAGGATGCGGTCCAGGAGGCTGTCCCACGGGATGACTTCGAGCTTGACCTTGATCCCGGTCTGCTTCTCGAAGCGCTTCAACTCCGGCGTGAGCACACGCTTGTCGTGGGCGAGGCTGGTGCCCTGGTTGCTGGCCCAGTACGTGAGCTCCTTCGGGTTGTCGTTGCTGCCCTCACCGTCGGTCGAACTGCCGCCGCCGCACGCGGCGGTGACGGCCGTCATTGCGGCGGCGAGTGTGACGGTGACTGCGTTGCGTGCCCGGCTTCTGCGCATGGACGAATGCCCCTCCCCGAGGCGCCTGCGTTCGGACCCTGAATGGTCCGAACCATTAATTTCACGCCGTGAGTTAAGTAGTGAGAGAAGGGGGCGTCAAGACTTCTGACAGAGGTATGTTGACAGAGGAGGGCAGCTGATGGGCGGATATGACGGGCGAACAGTACGCGACCTGCGGCGTAGCAACCGCGCGTCCGTGCTTCGCCGGCTGTATTTCGAAGGTCCGCTCAGCAGACAGGAGTTGGGCCCCGCCACCGGCCTCAGCTCCGGGTCGATAAGCAATGTCGTCACCGAACTCCTCGCCGAGGGCGTCCTGGAGGAGGCCGGATCGGTCGGCTCCGACGGCGGCCGCCCGCGTACGCTGCTGCGCGTCGCGCCGTACAGCGCCTGTCTCGTCGGCGTCGACGTCGGCGAAACCCGGGTGCGGGTCGAGCTGTTCGACCTGAAGCTCACCGAAGTGGCGCGCAGCGAGCAGCCGTTGGACGACGGCAGGCACGACGCGGCGCTCGTCGTGCAGCTGATCGAGAAGGGCCTCGCCGCGGTGCTCGCCCAAGTCGGCGCGTCCACGGGGCCGTTGCTGGGCGTGGGCATCGGCGTGCCCGGCATAGTCGAGCGGCGCGAGGACCGCGGAGCCGTGGTGCACGGCCAGACGATCGGCTGGGACGCCGTCCCGCTGGAGGCCATGCTGCGTGAGTCCGCCGGGCTCCCCGAGGGGGGAGCTCTCGCCGGAGAGCAGCGGGCGCCGCTCCACATCGACAACGGCGCGAAGACCCTCGGCCAGGCCGAGATGTGGTTCGGGGCGGGACGCGGTGCGCGCGACGCCGTGATCGCGCTCATCGGCTCCGGCGTCGGAGCATGCGTCGTCACCGGCGGCGAGCCCTACGGAGGCGCCTCCAGCGGCGCCGGGGAGTGGGGCCACACCGTGCTCACCGTCGGGGGCCGCCGCTGCCGCTGCGGGGCGCGCGGCTGTCTGGAGGCGTACGTGGGCGCGAGTGCGGTGATCGAGCGCTGGCGCGAGGCGGGCGGCGAACCCGGCACCGACGACGAGGAGTCGGCCCTCGCCGCACTCCTGGCCGCGGGAGAGGGTGAGGGGGCCGATGGCCGCATCGCCGCGGACGTACTGGCGGAGACAGCCGAGTACCTGGGCGCCGGCATCGCCGATCTGGTCAACCTGTTCAACCCTGAACGGATAGTGATCGGAGGGTGGGCCGGACTGTTGCTCGGGCCACAGCTGCTTCCTGCTGTGCGGGAGGCGACGGGCGCGTACGCTCTCCGGTACCCGGCGGCCCGTACGGCCGTCGAACTGTGCAGGCTCGGCCCGGACGCCGTGACCGTCGGCGCTGCAACGCTGCCGCTGCGCCGCTTCCTCGACGGGGGAGGAAGTCCGCCTCCGGGGGTGGCATTGTCCGTGTGAACGGGTAACGTCTCCACAGAGAGTGATGCCTTGGTGGCAGATGTGGGGAGAAACCGGTGGTAAACGGACCGGAGGCCATTACCTGCGGTGAGGCGATGCTGCTGATGCTCGCCGAGCCCGGCATGCCGCTGGACCGCGCCGCCTCCTTTCGCCGTTCCGTTGCGGGCGCCGAGTCCAACGTCGCCCAGGGTCTCGCCCGCCTCGGCCACTGGGCCCGCTGGATCGGCCGCGTCGGCGACGATCCCGCCGGCGAGGCCGTGCTCCGCGAGCTGCGCGCGGACGGGGTCGACGTCTCCGGCGCCGAGATGGATCCCGCGGCCCCCACCGGGCTGCTGCTGCGCGACAGCCATCCGCAGCGCGTGATCGACGTGCAGTACTACCGCGCCGGCTCCGCCGGATCGCTGCTCTCGGCGGACCAGATCCGCCTGGAGATGCTGGAAGGAGCCCGGGTGGTGCACGTCTCGGGCATCACACCCATGCTCTCGGAGTCGGCGGCGCAGGCCACTTGGGCGCTGGTCGAGCGGGCCCGCCAGGCCGGCGCCGCGGTCTCCTTCGACCCGAACGTACGCCGCAAGCTGGGGACCGAGCACGAGTGGATCCGCACCGTGGGTCCGCTGCTGCGCGAGGCCGACCTCGTGCTGGCGGGGGAGGACGAACTGGAGCTGCTGCTGGGCGGGGGAGCCGAGGAGACATCGAAGGCCCTGCTGACGATGGGGCGCGCCCGCACCGTCGTCGTCAAGCGCCGTGACCACTCGGCGTCCGCCCTCGGGCGGGACGGGGAGTGCACACAGGAACCCTTCGACGTTCCGGTGTGCGACCCGGTGGGCGCGGGCGACGCGTTCGCGGCCGGCTGGCTCTCGGCGTGGCTGCGCGGCCGGAGCGCCGAAGAAGCCCTGGCCGAAGCGGCGTGCGTCGCCGCCCTGGTGGTGCAGGCGCCGGGCGACACCGACGGGCTGCCGACGGCCCACGTCCGGGACCGCGCCCTGGCGGGGTTCCTGAAGGGCTCCGATTCCGTGCATCGCTGACCGCGTGCACGACACTGCCGGCCGCAACGAGACCCCCTGTCGCCGACCGAGATCTCGAAGCACGAACAGACCGAGCGCACCGTGAGAGGCGGGGCGCGGCGGAGGAACGGATCACGACCAGCCGTCCCGCCGAGCGCCCGGCCGGACGAGAAGAGAGGCGGCCACAGCCGTGTACCGATGGGAGATCACCCGAACCGCCCTTGAGCAGCGCGTCTTCGCAATCATCCGCAGTGACGGCTACGAAGGAGTCACCTCCACCGCGGACACCCTCATCGGCGCGGGCATCAACAGCCTGGAGATCTCGCTGACCACGCCTTACGCCCTGGACGCCGTGGCCACCCTGCGCCGCGAGGCAGGGCCGGAATGCATCATCGGCGCCGGCACCGTCCTCGACGCGGCCTCCGCCCGTGCCGCGATCGATGCCGGCGCGCTCTTCCTCGTCTCGCCCGCCCTGGACGCCGAGGTCATCCGCACCGGCCACCGCTACGGCATACCCGTCTTCCCCGGCGTCGCCACGCCCACGGAGATGGTGCGGGCGATGGAGCTCGGTGCCGACGCGCTCAAGCTCTTCCCCGCGTCCGCCCACGACCCGTCCTGGCTCAAGGACGTGCGGGCGGCACTGCCGCAGGCCCCGCTGCTGCCGACCGGGGGTGTCACCGTCAAGAGCGCTCCCGAGTGGATCGCCGCGGGCGCCGCCGCGTGCGGTATGGGTTCGGCGCTCACGCAGGGGGACAAGGCAGCGGTCGCCAAGCGCGTCAGCACTCTGCTGCAGAAGCTCGAGGCGGCCGGGTCCGCCTCGTCCCCGTGACGCGGGCACTGAGCCGCTTCCCGCATCCGGCGCCGTAACGGGCTCCGCGCCGCGGGTTGACGCACCGTTCGATCGGTGGCACTGAGACCCGGTCCCGAGGGGGAAGCGCATGTTCCGCCTCACATGCCTTCGGAACCGCCACCTCAAAGACACAAGAAGAATCTAGTCTGTCGGCAATGCAAATCAGGGAGTGCCGGGAAGCAGACGTGGCATTGCTCCAGGAGCACATGCCCTCGCCCGGTGCTGCCTGCGACCATGCCTCCCGCTTCCTCCGGCATCGCGAGGGCGAAACCACCCTTCTCGTCGCATGGCGTGACGGGCTGCCCGTCGGCAGCTGCGACGTCATCTGGGAGGGCTGCCAGGCACCGGAGGTCAGGGCCGTCCACCCGGACTGCTCCGAGATCAGCGGCCTCGGCCTCTGGCCGGAGACGCTGCGCACCCAGGGAGTCGGCACCGCCCTCATCCAGGCCGCCGAGGGGCTCGTGCTCGCGCGGGGCCGCGTCAAGGTCGGCGTCGGCGTGGAGAAGAACAACCCGCGCACGCAGGACCTCTACAAGCGGCTCGGCTACCGCGACTCGACGCCCTACCTCGACTGCGGTTCCTACGAGGACAGCGCGGGCCTCATCCACCGCGTCGCCGACGCCTGCACGTTCATGGTCAAGCTGCTGCAGCCGGCGGAGGCCGCCCAACAGCCCTGAATCCGGGGCGAGTTCGGGCGATGCGGTCCGCCGGGAGTCATTGACGCCGTACGGCGTTCCCGATCGTTGCCGAGAGTGACGGCATCTTCGTCAACTGCAAACTGTTGACAGTTTTCAGTCTGGGGACCAATCTACTGCCAGCGACGGAGACGACCCGGTCGCCTGCGGAGCCGGCCCGTCCGGTGTCCGCGGGAACGGTGGCCGCGTCCCCCAGATCCGCGACCCGGCAACGAAGTCGAGGTGCAGGTCGCGGCTGTTACGCCCGAGAAGCCGGCTGCCGGTTTTCCCCGCCCGGGCGCAGACCTCGACTGCCGGCCGCCCGTGGGCGGCAGGCAGTACGCCATGTCCGGATCGCCAGGAGGGTGATCATGACCGACACCGTTCACACGGCGGGGCACACGCAAGAGATATCACCGCGGGTGATCGCGGCCGGCGCCATCGGCTCCGTCGTCGAGTACTTCGACTTCGCGGTCTACGGATACGTCGCCACCATCCTGGCGACGCACTTCTTCGTCAGCGGCGATTCGCAGGCCGGACTGCTCGCGACGCTGGCGACATTCGCGCTTGCCTTTGTCCTGCGGCCGGTCGGCGGCATCGTCTTCGGACACTTCGGTGACCGCTTCGGCCGCAAGAACGCCCTCGCGGCAACCGTCGTCCTGATGGCCGCCGCGTCCGGACTCATCGGGATACTGCCCACGTACGCGGCGATGGGTGTGGGGGCCACCGCGCTCCTGGTACTCGCACGTTGCGCGCAGGGCATCGCCGCGGGAGGCGAACTGGGCGGCGCCGCATCCTTCGTGGCGGAACACTCGCCGTCCGCCCGGCGAGGCCTGTACTGCTCGACCACGCAGACCGGAGCGCTGGCGGGGGCACTGGCCGCGGCGCTGACCGTTTCCCTGCTGACCACGACCCTGGGCGCCTCGGCGATGTCCGACTGGGGCTGGCGGCTTCCCTTCCTTATCGCCATCCCGCTCGGCGTCGTGGGCCTCTGGATACGCTCGCGGCTCTCGGACACCCCTCACTTCCAACTGGTCGCGGAGCAGGGGGAGAAGGTCCGTGCTCCCGTCGTGCAGACCTTCCGGGCACACGGCGGAGCTCTCGCCCGCTGCGTCGGTCTTTCCATCCTGCTGTTCTCCGCGTACTACGTCTTCTACGTCTACGTGAGCATCCATCTTCAGAAGGTCGTGGGTCTCTCGGCGGACCTTGCCTTCTGGTCCACGACGGCGACGCTCGCCGTCTCCACGCTGCTCATGCCGTTCTTCGGCGCCCTCACCGACCGTGTCGGGCGCAGGCCGGTCTTCATCAGCGCGTCCGTCGCGGGAGTGCTCCTGCCCGTTCCGGGGTTCATGCTCTTCGACGCGGGCACCGGATGGGCCGTCGTCTCACACGTGCTGCTCGGCCTGATCGACGCCGCACTCATGGGCGCGGCGTTCTCCACGTTCGCCGAACTGTTCCCCACCCGGGTCCGCTACACCGGCATCGCGCTGGGCTTCAACATCGGCAGTGCCGTCGCCGGCGGGTCCGCGCCGTACATCTGCACCTGGCTGGTCGACGTCACCGGCTCACCGGTGGCGCCCGCCTGGTTCGTCATGGGGACGGCGCTGGTCACATTGGTGACCGCGTTCACTCTCCGGGAGACTTCCGGGACCGAACTGCGTGACGTCTGAGGAGACATGATGTCCGAACCCCGGAGCCGGGCGCTGCCGAGGAACAACACCTTCTCGCAGGCGACCGAGGCCGTCCTGCGGGAGATGGTGCTCGACGGCACGATCGCCCCCGGGGAGCGGCTCAACGAGGTGCTGATCGCTGCTCAGTTGGGCATCAGCCGCGGCCCGCTGCGAGAGGCCATCCAACGCCTCAGCAGCGAGGGGCTGTTGACGGTGATCAGCCACCGGGGTGCCTTCGTGAGGACGTTCTCCCGGCAGGACATCGTCGAACTGTACGAGCTGCGCAGCGCGCTGGAGCTGCACGCCGTGCGTCTCGCATGCCAGAGGGCGGGCGACGAGGACCTGGACGACCTGGACGCGATGCTCTCGGACACCGAGAGCCGCATCCGGGAGTCGTCCGGCCACGCCTACCCGCAGGAGCTCGACTTCCATCTCCGGCTGGTCCTCCTGGCCGGCAATCAGGCGCTGATGCGGGCCGCCCAGGACGTCCAGCGCCAGCTCGCGCTCGCCAGGTCGATGTCGGCGAAGCGGCCGATGCGCGCCAGGGCCGCGGTCGTCGAACACGCCGACCTGGTCACGGTGTTGCGCAGCCGGGACGCCGGGCAGGCCACGCGGATGATGGAGCGCCACCTCGATCGCTCGATGCACAGCGCCCTGTCCGTGCTGGGGCTGCCGCGCAACGGTGACGACGAGGAAGACGGCAGCGAACCCGGACCGGATTGAGGAGCACATGAGGCGGACCACCAGACTCCGGGAGCTGATCGGGCGCGGGGGCAGGCCGCTGGTGCTGCCGGGGGCGCCCAACGCCCTCACCGCGAGGGTCGTGGAGCAGTCGGGCTTCGACGCCGTGTACGTGTCCGGCGCCGGGGTGAGCAACACCTTCCTCGGAATGCCGGACCTGGGCCTGCTCGGAATGAGTGAACTCGCGGCCCACGTCTCGGCGATGGCCGACGCCGTGTCGGTGCCGCTCGTCGTGGACGCCGACACCGGCTTCGGGAACTCGCTCAACGTGCAGCGGACGGTTCGGGCACTCGAGCGCGCCGGCGCCGCGGGAATCCAGATCGAGGACCAGGTGAGCCCGAAGAAGTGCGGCCACTTCGCGGACAAGGAGATCATCGGCACCGCCGAGATGGTCGGCAAGATCCGCGCCGCAGTCGACGCCCGCACCGACGACGACCTCGTGGTGATCGCCCGTACCGACGCACGCGCGGTGGAGGGCATCGACGCCGCATGCGAGCGCGCGGCCGCCTTCAGCGAGGCGGGAGCGGACATCCTGTTCGTCGAAGCCCCCACGAGCAGGCAGGAGATGGCCCACATCACCCGCACCGTGCCCGGCCGGCACATCGCCAACATGGTCGAGGGCGGACTGACCCCGCTGCTGCCCACGGACGAACTCGGGGAGCTGGGCTTCTCGGTGGCCCTCTACGCCAACGCGGCGATGCGGGGCGCCGTGACGGGAATGCGGGCGGTCCTGGACCACCTCGCGAAGCACGGCGACACCCGCAACGCGCAGGATCTGATGATCAGTTGGGCGGACAGGCAGAGCCTGGTCAACAAGCCGCTCTTCGACGAGCTCGACCGTCGCTACGCCGACGGCAGCGATTCCCGGGAGGCGGACGGCCGGTGAGCGAGTACGACCTGAGGCTGCACGGCGGCCGCGTCTTCCTGCCGGACGTCGGTCAGACCGAGGCCGACCTGCTCGTCCACGACGGTCTCATCGCGGGCATCATCGGCCGCGACGCACCGGCCGCGGCCCGTGAGTCGGTGGATCTGCGCGGGTGCACCGTGCTGCCCGGGGCCATCGACCCGCACGTGCACCTGGGCAAGGACATCCGCGTCCCGAAGGACCCCGACGACGCGGAGCTGGAGACCGCCTCCGCGGTGGCCGGAGGCGTCACCTCGATGCTCGTCTACCTGATGAGCGCCGATCCCTACGAGCAGGTGCACGAGAGCGCCAAGGCAGTGATGGAGTCGGGTTCGCACACGGACTTCGGCTTCCACTTCGTGCTCGGCACGGACGAACACGTCTCCGCCGTCCCGGCGTACGTGCGCGAACTCGGCGTCTCCAGCTTCAAGTTCTTCATGAACTTCCGCGGCGACGAGGGCGCCTACCTCGGCATGCCCGGCAACGACGACGGCTTCATGTACGAACTGCTGGGCACCACGGCCGACGCGGGCGCGATGGTCAACCCCCACCCCGAGAACATCGAGATCGTCCGCCGGCTGCGCAAGGACCCGCCGGACGAGTCCAGGGGCCCGCTGCACGCCTGGCATCTGACGCGTCCCCCCGTGGTCGAGGCCGAGGCGGAGCAGCGCGTCGCCTACCTGGCGGCGGACACCGGTGCGTCGGCGTACGCCGTGCACACCTCCAGCGCCGCCGGGCTCGACGCGATGCGCATGCAGCGCACCGCCTACCCGAACCTGTTCGTGGAGACGTGCACCCACTACCTGACGATGACCACGTCCTCGCCGTGCGGGACCTATGGAAAGGTCAACCCGCCGCTGCGTCCTGAGGCCGACCTGGAGGCGCTCTGGCAGGGCGTCGCCGACGGCAGCGTGGACACGGTCGGCTCCGATCACAACGCGCGGCACCGCTCGTTCAAGGAGAAGGACATCTGGTCCGCCTCGGCCGGATTCCCAGGCACCGGCGTGCTGTTGCCGCTCACCCTCGGGGAGGGGCTGCGCCGCGGCGTCCCGCTGGAGCGGCTGGTGGAAGCGACGAGCACCCGCTCGGCGAAGTTGTTCGGCCTGTTTCCGCGCAAGGGTGTCATCCGCGTCGGCTCCGACGCGGACCTCGCTGTCGTCGACCTCGACGGCACGACGGAGATCTCCGCGGACAGCCAGCACTCCGCGGCCGGCTACACACCGTGGGAGGGCAGGCAGGCACCCGTCCGCATCGTGCACACGCTGGTGCGCGGCCACTTCGCCGTCCGCGACGGCCGGCTCTCCAGCACACTCCGCGGGAGCTACCTCTCACGCCGGCACAGCGGCGCGAGCGCGCTGGACGCCGCAGAGAGGGGGCAGACCTGATGGGACACGAACACCCCTGGACCGTCGGCGGGGCAGGCGTGATCGACGAGACCACGCGACGCCACTACGAGCTGGCCGGGTTCGGCAGGCCCGCCGGCCTCGGGAAACGTCCGGCCCTGCTGATCATCGACGTCCAGTACCGCACGACCGGCACTCGCCCGCTTCGATTCGAGGAGGCGACGCAGGAGTTCACCACGAGCTGCGGACAGGTCGCCTGGGACGCGGTGCCCCGCATCGCGGAGCTGCTCGGGGAATTCCGGGAGGCGGGCCTGCCCGTTCTCTACCCGCACGTCGCACCGAAGCAGAGCTACGACGCCGGACGCCTCGGCGCCAAGGTGCCGGGAATCATGAACATCCCCGAACACGGCTACGACTTCGTCGCGGAGGTGGCGCCTGCTGAGGGAGACGTCCTGCTGCCGAAGCGCCACCCGAGCGCGTTCTTCGGCACGCCCCTGACGAGCTACCTGGTCGAGGCGGGAGTGGACACCCTCGTGATCACCGGGTGCACCACCTCCGGATGTGTGCGCTCCAGCGTCACCGACGCCTTCTCGCTCAACTTCCGTGTGGCCGTCCCCAGCGACGCGGTCTACGACCGCAGCCCGGTCGTTCACGAGGTGAATCTCTTCGACATGGCGCAGAAGTACGCCGACGTCTCGACGACCGCCGAGCTGCTCCCGCGGCTGCGTGCGCTGCGCAGCGCCGAAGGCGACGGCATGTGATGGACCGGGACGTGATGGACGGGCGGGACACCGATGTCGTCGTCGTGGGCGCGGGGGGCGGCGGGCTCACCGCGGCGCTCGCAGCAGCCGAACAGGGCGCGGGCGTCGCCCTGTTGGAGAAGCTCGACCGGCCCGGCGGCAACACCTTCGTCAGCACCGGCTCGATCCCCGCGGCCGGCAGCCGCTACCAGCGGGACGCCGGGATCGAGGACAGTGCGGAACGGATGGTCGCCGACCTCTCGCGACAGAGCGGCCCCCACGGCACCGGACATCTGCTCCGGCTTCTGGCGGAGGGCTCGGCGGACCTCGTGGAGTGGCTCGTCGAGTCCCACTCCGTCGACCTGCGGCTCATCACCGACTACAGGCACGTCGGGCACAGCGTCCCGCGCCTCCACGCGCCACCGGACCGGCGCGGGGCGTCCCTGACGCGGGACCTGCTCGCCGCCGTCCGGCGCCTGGGCGTCGACGTCGTCACGGGCAACCCGGTGGCGCGGCTCCTCACCGACGACGGCCGCGTCAACGGCGTCGTGGTCGACGGCCCGCGCTCAGGGACGTACGAGCTGCGTGCCCCCGCCGTCGTGCTGGCGTCCAACGGCTTCGGCAACAACAGGGACATGGTCGCCCGCTGGATTCCCGGGATCAGCGGTGCCCGGTACTCGGGGGCCGAGGGCTCCACGGGCGAGGCCATCACCTGGGCGGCCGCGCTCGGTGCGCGGCTGGAGAACATGGGCGCCTACCAGGGGTACGCGGCGCTCGCCCATCCCCACGGCAGCATCGTCAGCTGGACGACCGTCGAGAAGGGCGGCTTCCTGCTCTCGCCCCACGGCGACCGGATGGGCGACGAGAGCGTCGGCTACTCCGGCTTCGCGCCGGTCGTCGCCCTGGCAGCCGAGGAGAGCCACGTCGTCTTCGACACCCGGATCCGGGACTTCGTGCGCGAACACGAGCCGGAATTCGCCGAACTCGTGGAAGCGGGCGGCGTCCGCGAAGCCCCCGATGCCCCCTCGCTCGCAGCTGTCATCGGCTGCGACACCTCAGCCGTCGAACGGGCGCTGGAGGACCAGCGGCACGCGGCTGTCACGGGCACCGCCGACTCCATGGGACGCACCGACTTCCCGATGGGTGCCCTCCGCGCGCCGTACTGCGCCGTCCGCTCCGTTCCCGCGATCTTCCACACCCAGGGAGGCGTCGACGTGGACGAGCACGCCGCAGTGCGCACCACCGCCGGCGGTGTCATCCAGGGCCTTCACGCGGTGGGCGGAGTCGCCGCGGGAATCTCCGGCCGGTCCGGCGCCGGCGGCTACTCGTCGGGCAACGGACTGCTGACCGCCGTCGGCCTCGGACGTATCGCGGGCGAAGCCGCGGCGCAAACCGCGGCGCATACCGCGGCGAGCTGACACACGTTCTGGGCCACGCGCCCGCTCCGGCCCGGCACTCTCGTGGGCGGTGGACCGTTCATCCGGCAGCCGCCCGCTCCGGCCCGAGGAGGGTCACGTTGGTGCCCGGACCGTTCGACGCAGCCCTCGACTCGTGGCGCGTGTGGCAGGAGAGCCCCTGGGGCCAGTTGCGGTACAGGCTCGCCGAGTTCAATCTGCAGCGCCGGCTGGAGGAGCTCGGCCCGGGGCCGTTGCGGGTGCTGGACCTCGCCGGGGCCGACGGCGGTGACGCGCTGCCGCTGCTCCGACGCGGGCACCACGTGACCATCGCCGACTTCTCCCCGGGCATGCTCGCCGCGGCGCGCGAGAGGGCTGAGCGGGACGGTACCGGCGAGCGGCTCGTCACCGTGGAGGCCGACGTGTTCGAGCTGCCCGGGGCCGTGACGGGCAGCCGCTACGACGTGGTGCTCTGCCACAACCTCCTTCAGTACCTGGACGATCCGGCGCCCGCGGTCCGCACCGCGGCTTCGCTCGTACGCGACGGCGGTGTCCTGTCCGTCATGGCGCTCAACCGGCACGCTGCGGCGCTCGGCCTCGCGGTGCGCTCGCTGGACCCGGCCGCCGCGCTCGACGCGCTGGACCGGCGCACGACACACGGCGAGACGTTCGCGACCGAACTGACGCTCCACACCGCCGAGGAGATCACGCCGCTGCTGGCCGAGTCGGGCTGCACCGGCATCGAGCACTGCGGGATCCGCAACGTCAACGATCACATCGTCGACGACTCCCGCAAGCACGACCCGGACTTCTTCTCCGCGCTGGAGGCCCTGGAACTGGCGATGACCGACCGCCATCCGTACCCGCACACAGCGAAGATCTTCCAGCTCCTGGCCCGCGTCGGGGAGCCGCCCGCCACACCCTGACCTGGGCGCTCGGTCCTCGTGGCCGCCGCTCAGGCGAGCCGGTCGTACGCCGACGCGTGGATCTCGTGCGCGAGCGGTCGGCCCTGGAGGTACGCCTCGGTCTCGTCGACGACGGTCCTGCCTTGAAGCTTGTACCCCTGCTGCGTGGCCCCGGCGATGTGCGGGGTGAGGACGACGTTCGGCAGGTCCCACAACTCGCTGTCCGCGGGCAGGGGTTCGTCGTCGAAGACGTCGAGGGAGGCGCTGAGCCGCCCCTGCCGCAGCTCCGCCGTCAGCGCGTCGGTGTCGTAGAGCGCCGAGCGTGCCGTGTTCACCAGGATGCCGCCGTCCGGGATCATCGCCAGCCGCTCCGCGCCGAGCATGCCGCGAGTCTCGTCGGTCACGGGAGCGTGCAGTGCGACGACGGGACAGGTGCGCAGCAGGGTCTCCAACGGTGTGGCGAGGACGCCCAGTTGGCGGGCCTCCTCGTCCGGGAGGTACGGGTCGTGGACGACGACGGTGGCCCCCAGGGCGCGGACCAGTTCGATGTAGACCCGCCCGACCCTGCTCGCGCCGATCACGCCGATGCGGGTGCCGGCGACGGTGCGTCCGAGGCCGGGCGACCTCGCCAGCTCCCAGTCGTGCTGCTGCCGCATGGCCTGCTCGACGATGTGCATCGAGCGCAACTGGCCGATGGTGAACCACAGAGCGGTCTCGGCGACGGAACGAGCCATGGCGGCCGAGGCATGCGTGAGCCGGATCCCGTCCGAGAGCAGGGACTTGGGCACCAGATGCCGCACGGTGCCCGCGCTGTGTGCGATGAACCACAGCCGCCACGTGTCCGCGCGGCGGGCGGGCAGGGGCGCCGATCCCCAGCCGGTGACCAGGACATCGGCCTGCAGCCGCCGCTCCGCATCACCGTCGATGCCCGGGGTGGTGCGCGTGACGGTGCCCAGGGCCTCCAGCCGTGCGAGCGACTCCGCGTCGAAGAGGCTCTCTTCCAGGGACGGGGCCAGGTCGAGGACGATCGCGGGCTCGGGGATCTCGTCGGTCATGCCGGCTGCCTTCCGCTGCGAGTGCGTCCGGGTCGGTCGAGGCGGTGACCGGCACGCCGCCGTTCACTGCCGGGCGATGCGCCTTCGCCGCTGCCCGTGTGCGGCAGGCGGCGTGAGAAGGGCGCGTGGATGCCGTGACAGTGTCGCAGGGCGCCGGGGCGGCAGGGCGGCAGCGGTTCCGCCCGGCGGCTAGGGTCCGGACATCCGTCCCCGGCCTTCCGGGCCGGCCGACCCAGGGAGCTTCGATGTCCGTCCGCCGCGTCGTACCCGACATCCGCAGCGAGGCCATGGAGGACAGCCGCGACTTCTACGGGCTGCTCGGCCTCGAGGAGGTGATGAACATGGGCTGGGTCATGACGCTCGCCTCACCGTCCAACCCCACCGCCCAGGTCATCTTCATGAGCCGCGACGAGACCGCGCCCGTCCAGCCCGACATGAGCGTCGAGGTGGACGACGTGGACGCTGTCTACGCGGCCGTCGTCGACAGCGGGGCGCAGATCGTGCACCCGTTGCAGGACGAGGAGTGGGGTGTGCGCCGCTTCTTCGTCCTGGATCCGAACGGGTGCGTGGTCAACGTGCTGAGCCATCGCTGAGGAGTTGCCGCCGAGGCGCGGGCACCGGCGGCGCTCACGGCGCTCCGTCGAGCGGGGCGGGCCACTCGTTGAAGGGCAGCAGTTCACGCAGGGGCGTGGAATTCCCCCGGCCGAGCACGACCTCGGTGCCGATGTTTCCCGGATCGATCTGCCGTACGAACTCCCTGCACCGGCCGCAGGGAGGCAGCACGTGCAGCAGCCCCTCGTCGCTGCGCCACACGGCGACGATCTTCGCGATGCGGTACTCCCGCGCGGTGACCATCGCGGCGACCGCCGCGTGCTCGGCGCAGAATCCGGTGCCGGAGCCGGTGTCGATGCACACGCCCCGGTAGACGTTTCCCGCAGCCGTCACCAGCGCCGAGCCCACGTCACCGAAGAGCCGGTCGCCCACGCGGTGCGGATTGAGCACATCTGTTGCGGCGGTGATGAGTTCGTCGTCCGAGACGGTGGCCATGCCCGGACGCTACAGCGCTCGGCACCGTGCCGCGAAGGGGTTCCCGGGCAGTGCCGGCCGGACGCCGCCCGCCCGCGGGGAGGCCGGGGGCGGCGCCCCGCCGTCAGGTCCTCAGGACAGCTCCGCCACCGCCACCGGGCGGCCCTCGCGGCGCGAGAGCTCGCACGCCTCGGCGACACGCAGCGCGGCCAACGCCTCATATCCGTCGCAGGGGTTGGGCGCCTCGCCCCGCACCGCCCGTACGAACGCGGAGAGTTCGGACTCGTACGCCGGGGCGAACCGCTCCAGGAAGCCCGGCCAGGGGGTTCCCTGCGAGGGGCCGGCCGTCGGCTCGACGGACGTCAGCGGCGTGCGGGCGTCGAGGCCGACCGCGATCTGGTCCTTCTCGCCCGCGAGTTCCATGCGCACGTCGTACCCGGCGCCGTTGACGCGGGTGGCCGTCGCCGTGCACAGCACGCCGTCGTCCAGCGTGAGCAGCACCGCGGCCGTGTCGACGTCGCCGGCCTCGCGGAACATCTCCGGGCCCGCGTCCGAGCCGGCCGCGCACACGGAGAGCACCTCTCGTCCCGTCACCCAGCGCAGCGCGTCGAAGTCGTGGACGAGGCAGTCGCGGTAGAGCCCGCCGGAGAGCGGGATGTAGGCGGCGGGCGGCGGCGCCGGATCGGAGGTGGCCGCCCGCACGGTGTGCAGCCTGCCGAGGGAGCCGGAGCGCACGGCGGCGCGTGCCGCCGCGTACCCCGCGTCGAAGCGCCGCATGAAGCCGATCTGCAGCAGGGTTCCGGCATCCTCGACCGTGCGCAGCGCGTCCATCGTGCCGGGCAGGTCGAGCGCTATCGGTTTCTCGCAGAAGACGGGAAGTCCGCGCTCGGCAGCCGCCTTGATGAGGCTCGCGTGCGACGAGGTCGCCGAGGCGATCACGACGGCGTCGAGGTCGCGGGAGAGGAGTTCGTCGGGGGACGGGGCGACTGCCGCGCCGAGGCCCTCGGCCACCTCGGCGGCGCGCGGGGCGTCGACGTCGGTGACGAGCAGCTCGCTCACCTCGGGTTCGCCGCTGAGAGTGCGGGCGTGGAAGGTGCCGATCCGGCCGGTGCCGATGAGTCCGATGCGCATGTGGGTACGTTCGCCTGCCGGTTCGAGAGCTGTCAATACTTTGTCAGGACAATTGGACGAACCACGAGGAGGGACGGGTTCGCTACGTTCTGCTTTGTCCGGACAACCGAACTTACGCCTTCCGGTGGACCGCCCCGCCCACTACGCTCCCCCCGTGGCAAAGAATGATCCGGTGGACCTCGAGTTCAGCGTGGACCGCAGCAGTCCCGTCCCGCTGTACTTCCAGCTCGCCCAACAGCTCGAGACCGCCATCGAACGCGGCAAACTCTCCCCCGGCAGCCTGCTCGGCAACGAGATCGAGCTCGCGGGGCGGCTGGGTCTGTCCCGTCCCACGGTGCGCCAGGCCATCCAGTCGCTCGTCGACAAGGGCCTGCTGGTGCGCCGCCGAGGCATCGGCACCCAGGTCGTGCACAGTCAGGTCCGGCGTCCGCTGGAGCTGAGCAGCCTCTACGACGATCTG
Organism: Streptomyces bathyalis; assembly: GCF_015910445.1. Taxonomy (NCBI): domain Bacteria; kingdom Bacillati; phylum Actinomycetota; class Actinomycetes; order Kitasatosporales; family Streptomycetaceae; genus Streptomyces; species Streptomyces bathyalis. The sequence goes on along the minus strand of NZ_CP048882.1, from coordinate 1,142,551 downwards.
GAGGCGGCCGGCCAGCGCCCGGCCACGCAGCTGCTGCGCTACGAGAAGGAAGAGGCGACGGCCGAGGTCGCCGCCGCGCTGGCCGTCGCTCAGGGGGCCCAGGTTCGCCGGGTGGAGCGGCTCCGGCTGACCCACGGCGAGCCCATGGCGTTCCTCCGCAACCACCTGCCCGGCGACCTGCTGCAGGGGGAGAGTGGCGAGGAGCTCGAAACGACGGGCCTCTACCGGCTGATGAGGGGCCTCGGTGTCACGCTGCACAGCGCGCGCCAGTCCGTCGGCGCCCGGGCCGCCACGGCGGAGGAGGCGAAGCTGCTGGGGGAGGACGCGGGCGCTCCGCTGCTGACGATGGAGCGGACGACCTTCGACGACACCGGCCGTCCCGTCGAGTACGCCTCGCACCTGTACCGGGCCTCGCGCTACGCCTTCGACTTCCAGCTGCTCGTCCGGTCCTGAGCCGGGAGCACATCCGCGCAGGCCCGTCCGCGCGCCGTCGCAGGCGGGGCCGGATGCGTGACGGCGACGCCAAAGTTTGTTCGGACAAACTCTCATGGAGAATGTTCGGACAAAGTATTGACGGCCCGCTCCGGGCACGGCTAGAACTCCGCTCATGGTCCTTCGGCGTAGAGCACGTAGAGCGACAACGGTGGCGGCAGTCCTGACGAGCGCGGCCCTCCTCGCGGCCGGCTGCAGCAGCTCCGGCGGCAAGAGTGGCGAGGAGCAGAGCAACGGCGCGGGCGGCGGCAAGGGCGTCAACACCCCGCGTATGACGATCGCGATGGTCTCCCACTCCGGGGACGGTGACACCTTCTGGGACATCGTGCAGAGCGGCGCGAAGGACGCGGCCCGCAAGGACAACGTCCAGTTCGACTACTCGCACGACGAGGAGGCGGGCCGCCAGGCGCAGCTCGTGAAGTCGGCCATCGACAAGAAGGTGGACGGGCTGATCGTCACGCTCGCCAAGCCCGACGCGATGAAGGGCGTGGTGAAGAAGGCGGTCAAGGCCGGGATCCCGGTCATCACCATCAACTCCGGCGGTCAGTTCTCCTCCGAGCTCGGTGCCCTCTCGCACATCGGCCAGGACGAGGCGATCGCGGGTGAGGCCGTCGGCGACGAACTGAACAAGCGCGACCGCAAGAAGGCGATCTGCGTCATCCACGAGCAGGGCAACGTCTCGCTCGAGGAGCGCTGCGACGGTGCGAAGAAGACCTTCGACGGGGAGATGAGCACGCTCAACGTGGACGGCACGAACATGCCGGACGTGCAGTCCTCCGTCGAGGCCAAGCTCCAGTCGGACGACGACATCGACACCGTTCTCACGCTCGGCGCCCCGTTCGCCGCCACCTCGGCGAAGGCCAAGGAGAAGGCGGGCAGCAAGGCGGAGATCGACACCTTCGACCTCAACGCGCAGGTCGTGAAGGGTCTGAAGGACAAGAGCTTCGGCTTCGCCGTGGACCAGCAGCCCTATCTCCAGGGCTACGAGGCCGTCGACGCGCTGTGGCTGCACGCCTACAACGCCAACGAGCTCGGCGGAGGCAAGCCCGTCCTGACCGGCCCGCAGGTCGTCACGGACAAGGACGTGCCGCGGCTGGAGAAGTACACCAAGCGCGGAACCCGGTGAACTTCCCCCGCGGGCAGGCCCCCGATACTGGCGCGGACGTCCGCGCCGGTACGGGGTGCCTCCGCGGGCGCCGCGACGAACAGAAACACCCGTACCGAGAGGTCAGCAGTACGTGTTCAGGCTGGGAAGGTTCCGCCGGAACCGCGCGACAGCGCGCGCGACCCGCACCGCGACGGCAGCGGCCGTCCTCGTGTCCGTCGGGCTCGCGTCCGTCGGACTCGCGGGGTGCAGCAGCACCGGCGGAAAGCGGGCGGAGGAGGAGCGCAACGCGGCGGTCTCGGGGGACGCCGCGGTCGGTACTCCCCGCTGGAAGATCGCCATGGTGAGCCACTCCGGCGAGGGTGACACCTTCTGGGACATCGTCCAGAGCGGTGCCAAGCAGGCTGCCGCCAAGGACAACATCGAGTTCCACTACTCGCACGACAAGGAGGCGGGCCGCCAGGCGCAGCTCGTGAAGGCCGCCGTCGACAACGACGTGGACGGCCTGATCGTCTCCCTCGCGAAGCCGGACGCGATGAAGGGGGCGATCAAGAAGGCCGTCAAGGCCGGCATCCCCGTCGTCACCGTCAACTCCGGTCAGGACAAGTCCGAGGAGTACGGCGCGCTCGCACACATCGGCCAGGACGAGGTCCTCGCGGGTGAGGCCGTCGGGCGGGAGCTGAACGAGCGCGGCCGCAAGAAGGCCGTGTGCCTCCTGCACGAGCAGGGCAACGTCGGCCACGAGGAACGCTGCCGCGGGGTGCGCAAGACCTTCGACGGCAAGGTGCGCAACCTGCACGCCGACGGTACGAACATGCCCGCCGTCGAGTCCTCCCTGGAGGCGGAACTCCAGTCGGACCGCGAGATCGACACCGTCGTGACGCTCGGCGCGCCCTTCGCTCCCACCGCGGTCAAGGCCGCCGAGGGCGCGGGCAGCAAGGCGGAGACCGTCACCTTCGACCTCAACGACCAGGCGGCCAGGGAACTCAAGGACGGGTCGATCGGATTCGCCGTGGACCAGCAGCCGTACCTGCAGGGCTACGAGGCGGTCGACCTGCTCTGGCTGGAGCGCTACAACGCCAACATGCTGGGCGGCGGCGAGCCCGTGCTGACCGGCCCGCAGATCCTCACGAAGAAGGACGCATCCACCTTGCAGAAGTACACGAAGCGGGGAACGCGATGACGGCTGCATCCACACCCACACCACCCGACGCCCCCGAGGCGGCCGGAGGCGGCACGGCCACGGAGGCACAGCCGGACAAGAGCCCGGGAGACTCCGCGCAGGCCGGGAAGAGCGACGAGCGCCTGGTCCACCGGCCGCTGCTCCAGCGGATGCTGGGGCGGCCCGAACTCGGCGCCGTCGTCGGTGCGATCGCCGTCTTCGTCGTCTTCTCGGTGGTCGCCGACAGCTTCCTGCGCGCCTCCAGCCTCTCCACCGTGCTCTACGCCTCCTCCACCCTGGGGATCATGGCGGTACCGGTGGCGCTGCTGATGATCGGCGGCGAGTTCGACCTGTCGACCGGCGTGATGGTCACCAGCTCCTCGCTGGTCTCCTCGATGTTCAGCTACCAGATGACGGCCAACGTCTGGGTCGGCGTCGGTGTCTCGCTGCTGGTCACGCTCGGCATCGGCCTGTTCAACGGCTACATGCTCGTCCGCACGAAGCTGCCGAGCTTCATCATCACGCTCGGCACGTTCCTGATGCTGACGGGGCTCAACCTCGGCCTGACCAAACTGATCAGCGGCACCGTCTCCACCAAGACGATCTCCGACATGGAGGGCTTCGCCTCGGCCAAGGCGCTCTTCGCGTCCGAGCTGACCATCGGGTCCGCCGACATCCAGGTCACCGTCGTGTGGTGGCTGGCTCTGGTGGCCCTGGCGACGTGGCTGCTGCTGCGTACGAAGGCCGGGAACTGGATCTTCGCGGTCGGCGGCGGCGAGCACACCGCACGCGCCGTGGGCGTTCCCGTCGCCCGCACCAAGATCGGTCTGTATCTCGGGGTGGCGCTGGGCGCCTGGATATCCGGCCAGCATCTGCTGTTCAACTACGACGTGGTCCAGTCCGGCGAGGGCGTCGGCAACGAGCTGATCTACATCGCCGCGGCCGTCATCGGCGGCTGCCTGCTGACCGGCGGCTACGGCTCGGCGGTCGGTGCCGCCGTGGGCGCGTTCATCTTCGGCATGACGAGCAAGGGCATCGTGTACGCGCAGTGGGAGCCCGACTGGTTCAAGTTCTTCCTCGGGGCGATGCTGCTCGTCGCCGTCCTGCTGAACGCGTGGATACGCAAGCGTGCGGAGGCGAGCCGATGACCACGGACAAGGGCACGGACACGGGGAAGGACGCCGGGACGGACATGGACGGCGACAGCGCACCCCGGGACGCGGTGACGACCCCGCTCGTGGAACTGGAGGGAGTCAGCAAGTTCTACGGCAACATCCGCGCGCTGGAGGAGGTCTCCCTGCAGGTCCACGCGGGCGAGATCACCTGCGTGCTCGGAGACAACGGGGCCGGCAAGTCGACGCTCATCAAGATCGTCGCGGGGCTGCACCAGCACGACGCGGGCACCTTCCGCGTCAACGGTCAGGAGACCCGGCTCTCCTCACCCCGCGAGGCTCTGGACCGCGGCATCGCGACCGTCTACCAGGATCTCGCCGTCGTCCCGCTGATGCCGGTCTGGCGCAACTTCTTCCTCGGCTCGGAACCGACCAAGGGCCGGGGCCCCTTCGCCCGGCTCGACGTGGAGCACATGCGGCGCACCACCCACAGCGAACTGCTGCGGATGGGCATCGACCTGCGCGACGTCGACCAGCCCATCGGCACCCTGTCCGGCGGCGAGCGGCAGTGCGTGGCGATCGCGCGCGCCGTGTACTTCGGCGCGAAGGTCCTGGTGCTGGACGAGCCGACGGCGGCCCTGGGCGTGAAGCAGTCCGGCGTCGTGCTGAAGTACGTCGCCGCGGCTCGCGACGCCGGCCTGGGCGTGGTGCTGATCACGCACAATCCCCACCACGCCTATCTGGTGGGGGACCGCTTCGTACTGCTCAAGCGGGGTGCGATGGCCGGCAGCCACCACAAGGACGGTCTGCAGCTGGAGGAGCTGACACGGCAGATGTCCGGCGGCAGCGAGCTGGAACAGCTCAGCCACGAGCTGGAGCGCGCGCCGGTCCCGCAGCATCTGAAGTGAGTGCGCGCATCTGAAGCGAGCGCGGCGGCGGGGGCACCGTCGGCGGCCGGGACACCGGCACGCGTCGGAGGCCTCAGGCCCTTCGCGTCCTCCCTGGTCAGAGGCGCGTGGCTTCGCGACCTCGCGCGGTAAGGCAGAATCGGCCTGTGGGCCGGGGTACGGGCTCACCGTCCCGCCCGGCCCACTGACCGACCGACCCGTGGCCCAGAGCCAGCAGCCGCGCACAGAGGAAAGGCCGCGCAGTGAGCATGTACCGAGAGCGCGCGGACCGGGACCGTCTCTACCGCCGGTCCGCGCCGAGCGCCAGCGTCCTGCGTACGGTCAGCACCCGCGAGCGGCGCTCGCCGCTGTCCGCGCCCCGGGTCCCCACGGTCGGCATCGACATCGGCGGCACGAAGGTGATGGCGGGCGTCGTCGACGCCGACGGCCAGATCCTGGAGCAGGTGCGGGCCGAGACTCCCGAGAAGTCCAAGAGCCCCAGGGTCGTCGAGGACACCATCGCCGAGCTCGTCCTGGACCTCTCCGACCGCCACGACGTGCACGCCGTGGGCATCGGCGCCGCCGGCTGGGTGGACGCCGACCGCTCCCGCGTCCTGTTCGCACCGCACCTGGCCTGGCGGGACGAACCCCTCAAGGACGCCCTCACCGCACGTCTCGCCGTCCCCGTCATGGTCGACAACGACGCCAACACCGCCGCGTGGGGCGAGTGGCGCTTCGGCGCCGGACGGGGCGAGGACCACCTCGTGATGATCACCCTCGGTACGGGCATCGGCGGCGCCATCCTGGAGAACGGCCGCGTCAAGCGCGGAAAGTACGGAGTGGCGGGCGAGTTCGGGCACATGCAGGTCGTGCCGGGCGGGCACCGCTGCCCCTGCGGCAACCGCGGCTGCTGGGAGCAGTACAGCTCGGGGAACGCCCTGGTGCGCGAGGCCCGCGAGCTGGCCGTCGCCGAGTCTCCCGTCGCGTACGGGATCATCGAGCGCGTCGGCGGTCACGTCTCGGAGATCACCGGTCCGCTCATCACCGAGCTTGCCCGTGACGGCGACGCCATGTGCACCGAGCTGCTCCAGGACATCGGGCACTGGCTCGGCGTCGGCATCGCGAACCTCGCCGCGGCCCTCGACCCCGGCGGCTTCGTTATCGGCGGCGGTGTCAGCGCCGCCGACGAACTGCTCATCGACCCGGCACGTGAGGCGTTCAAGCGCCATCTGACGGGTCGCGGATACCGGCCGGAGGCCACCATCGCCAAGGCACAGCTCGGACCCGAAGCGGGCATGGTCGGAGCCGCCGACCTCGCGCGTCTCGTGGCCCGCCGATTCAGGCGCGCCAACCGGCGCCGACTCGAGAGATACGAGCGCTATGAACGCGCCGCCGACAATCTGCGCCGGGCGGTGGGCCAGTGACGACCACCGCGCCCCAGAACGTGCGCCCGTCGCAGCGGCCGCCGCACCGCCCGCGCCACCGGCTCCTCACCCTGCTGATAGTGGTACTGCTGATCGCGGTACCGGCGGGATACCTGGTCAAGTCGGCGTTCACGAGCCGCGACAGCGGTGAGCAGAAGGAGCGCATCGCGGCTGCGACCAACCTCACCTACGGCTGGCCGAGCAAGGTGCAGCGCAACGTCTACGACGTGCCCCTGCCGTCGAGTTCCAGCCACTACGCCTTCTACGAGGCGAACTCCTGGCAGACCAGCACGCTCTACGTGCAGTTCCGGCTCCCGGAGAAGAAGCTCGACGATTTTCTCGAAGACGTCGGTACCAGCTCTTCCGCACTGAGGTCCGGACACGTCACCATCGGCGACAGGTATGCCGAGAGGATCGGCTGGGATCTGAAGAAGCAGGGACACGACTACGCTGGCACCACGTTCCGGCAGGACGGCAGCCGTCCGGACGTGGCGATCACCGTCGACCGCACGTACGAGAGCATGCCGCGTGTATATGTCGTGTCCACCGTGAAGTTCTGATGTACGGAGCAATGCCCCCGTGGTCGCGCCCCACGGATTGCTGGGTAGCGTGGCCGCGTGAGCGAGAAGCAGAGTGACCGGATGTTGCAACACCGCCTGGACGGCCCCGACGACGCCCCCGTGCTCGTGCTCGGTCCGGCCCTCGGAACGACATGGCACATGTGGGACCGGCAGATACCGGAACTGACCCGCAACTGGCGCGTTCTCCGTTTCGACCTGCCCGGTCACGGCGGAGCCCCCGCCCACCCCGCGGACTCGGCGACGTCGCTCGCCGAGCGCGTTCTGGCCACGCTCGACTCCCTCGGCATCCAGCGCTTCGGCTTCGCCGGGTGCTCCATAGGCGGTGCCGTCGGCATCCAGCTCGGGCTGCTGGCCCGCGAGAGGCTCTCCTCGCTCGCCCTGATCTCCACCTCCTCCCGCTTCGGCACCGCCGACGCCTGGAGGCAGCGCGGCGTCGTCGTCCGCACCAACGGGCTCGACCCCATCGCCCGCTCCACGCCGGAGCGGTGGTTCACCGAAACGTTCATCGAGGCGCAGCCCGCCATCGTGGAGTGGGCCGTGCAGATGGTCCGCACGACCGACCCCGGCTGCTACATCGCGGCCTGCGAGGTGCTCGCCGCCTTCGACGTACGCAGCGACCTTGGCAGCATCGGCGTTCCGACGCTGGTCGTCGCGGGTGCCGAGGACGAGGCGACACCGCCCGCCGACGCCCGCGCCCTCGTCGCCGGTATCCCGGACGCGAGACTGGCGATAGTGCCCGGAGCGTCGCACCTGACGCCCGTCGAACAGCCGGGCGCCGTCACCGAGTTGATCATCAGGCACTTCACCACCAGCTGGCAGGAGTCGCCCGCGGGCCCGCCCGCCCCCGCCCCCGTGATCACTCCCGCACCGGTCAGGCCCACCGGGGCCGTCGCGGAGCTGGAGTCCGCGGATCTGGTCGCCGCCCGCGGCGACAGCTACGACGCCGGGATGAAGGTCCGGCGCGAGGTCCTCGGAGACGCGCACGTGGACCGGGCGCAGGAGAACGCGGACGACTTCACCCAGGACTTCCAGGACTTCGTCACGCGCTATGCCTGGGGCGAGGTGTGGACCCGGCCGGGCATCGACCGACGGACGCGCAGCGTGATCACCCTCACCGCGCTCGTCGCCCGGGGCCACTTCGACGAGCTGACCTTCCACATCCGGGCGGCCCTGCGCAACGGACTCACCCCGGAGGAGATCAAGGAAGTCCTCCTCCAGACCGCCGTCTACACGGGCGTCCCGGCAGCGAACTCCGCGTTCGCCGTCGCCCAGGGCGTGATCCGGGAGGAGACCACGCCCGACGAGTAGAGCACGCGTCGCGGGGAGGTCCGCACGTCGGCGGAACCTCCGCGCACAGCAGGCACAATGGCCCCCATGGAGCTGATCAAGAAGGGCCACGCCTGCGTACGGGTCGAGAAGGACGGACGCACGCTCGTCATCGATCCCGGAGGCTTCAGCGAGGGCGACGCCGCCGTCGGAGCCGATGCGGTGCTGGTCACCCACGAGCACCCGGACCACTTCGACGAGGGCAGGCTGCGCGCCGCCATGGAGGCCAACCCGGCCGCGGAGATCTGGGCGCCGCGCAGCGTGTCGGAGAGGATCTCCACCACCTTTCCCGGCCGCGTGCACACGGTCGGGGAGGGCGACACCGTCGACGCCGCCGGCTTCGGGGTCGAGGTCCACGGGCAGCTGCACGCCGTCATCCACCCCGACATTCCGCGGATCGCCAACTGCGGCTACGTCGTGGACGGTTCCCTCTTCCACCCCGGCGACGCCCTGACCGTGCCGGGCCGCCCGGTGGACACCCTGCTGCTGCCGGTGCACGCGCCGTGGAGCAAGGTCTCCGAGGTCATCGACTATCTGCGCGAAGTGGCGCCGCGCCGCGCCTTCGACGTGCACGACGGACTCCTCGCGGACCAGGCACGGCCCGTCTACGACCGGCTGATCGGCGACCTGGGAGGCGTGGAGCACGGCCGACTGGCCCCCGGCGAGAGTGTCGGTGTCGCGCGGTAGATTTCACGGCATGCGTATCGCGACCTGGAACGTCAATTCCGTCGGTGCTCGTCTGCCGCGGCTGCTGGAGTGGCTGGAGTCCTCCGGCCCCGATGTGATCTGCCTCCAGGAGCTGAAGTGCTCCGCCGAGGCCTTCCCCTCCGCCGAGGTCAAGGCGCTGGGTTACGAGTCGCTGGTCAACGGCGACGGCCGGTGGAACGGGGTCGCGGTGCTCTCCCGCGTCGGCCTGGCCGACACCGTCATCGGCCTGCCCGAGGGCCCGGCGTACGACGGCGGCCAGGAGTCACGCGCCGCCGCGGCGACGTGCGGCGGTGTGCGCGTGTGGTCGGTCTACGTGCCCAACGGGCGCGAGGTCGGCCACCCGCACTACGACTACAAGCTGCAGTGGCTGGAGGCGCTCCGCCGGACCGCCCGGCACGAGGTGTCCGGCGACCTCCCCTTCGCGATACTCGGCGACTACAACATCGCCCCCACCGACGAGGACGTCTACGACCGGTCCGTCTTCGAGGGCTCCACGCACGTCACCGAGCCGGAGCGGGCCGCGCTGAAGGCGCTGCGCCAGGAGGGCCTGTCCGACGTGATGCCCCGCGCCCTCAAGTACGACCACCCGTACACGTACTGGGACTACCGGCAGCTGTGCTTTCCCAAGAACCGGGGCATGCGCATCGACCTCGTCTACGGCAACGCCCCCTTCGCGGCCGCCGTGAAGGACTCCTACGTCGACCGGGAGGCACGCAAGGGCAAGGGAGCCTCCGACCACGCCCCCGTCGTCGTCGACCTGGACATCTGACCGGACGGGAGAAGGGGCGCCCGCGGGCGGTTCCGCGTGACGCCCCTTCCCGGCCAGTGCCTAGGGCACGAGCTTCTTCAGCTCCACCGACTCGCCCATCGCCTTGTATCCCGCGTCGCCCGGGTGCAGATGGTCCCCGCTGTCGTACGCGGGCAGCATCCGCTGCGGGCGCGCCGGGTCCCGTACGACCGCGTCGAAGTCGAGCACCGCGTCGAAGGTTCCCTTGTTGTCGCGGACGAAGGCGTTGACGGCGCTGCGCTTGGCCTCGACCTCCGGGAAGCAGTCCTTGTAGCCCTCACAGGGCGTCAGCGTGGCCCCGACGACGCGCAGTCCGCGCTCGTGCGCGCGGCGGGCGACCTCCTTCAGGCCCGCGATGACCTCCTCCGCCGAGGCGCCCCACCGCACGTCGTTGATGCCTTCGAAGACGACGACGGTGTGTGCGTTCGTGTGCGCCAGCACGTCACGCTCCAGCCGGTGCAGGGCGCTGACGCCGCCGGTGTCGTCGCTGACTCCGTCGCCGGGGTAGCGGTCGGAGACGACGCGGTTGGCGGAGATCCCCTGGTTGAGCACTCCGTACTTCGGCACCTCCTGCTGCGCGCGCAGCCGCCGCGCCAGCACGTCCGGCCAGCGCCGGTTGGTGTCCGTCGTGGAGCGCACCCCGTCGGTGATGGAGTCACCGAACGCGACGACGGATCCGGGGCCGCCCCGCACGTCGACGCCCGTCAGGAAGGGCCACACCTCCAACGAGCCCGTGAAGGCGGCCCCTTCCTGGTCTCCCGTGCGGTCACCGCTGCCACTGGCGCTGACGTAGCTGCGCTGGCTGGTCGCGCTGTGCACCGGCGCGGCCGCCACAGGACCCGGCAGATGGATGCTCACCAGCAGATTGCTGTCCGCGGGCACCTGGAAGCCGACCGGATCGCTCACCGCGTGCGCCCCCGCGGGCATCACCACACCGTCACGGCCGCCGAATTGCAGCTTCACCGGCCGCCCCCTGCCGGTGGCGCCCTCGCTCTGCACGACGACGGAGGCCCGCCCGATCTCGACCGGCGCCGAGGCGAAGGTGTTCGCCAGCCGGATCCGCGTGCGCGAGCCGCCGGCGGAGGTGTGCACGACGAGACGGAGCGTCTGATCCGTCCAGGGGCCGACGGTGGTGTAGCCGGCGGTGCTCGTGGTCCAGCTCCCCGTCCATGCCGGTTCCTGCCGCCGTACCGACGCGGCGAAGACGTGCAGATCGCTTTCCGGACCCGCGTCGCGCGGAAGGGTCACCGACCGGACGGAGCGGCCCTCGCGGACCGGAACGGTCACCGCGTACAGCTTGGCCTTCTCCGTCAGGGGCGTGCCGGAGCGGGTGTTGATGTGCGGCAGGGCGACGGCCTTCGTCGCGAGGGGACCGCCGCGCCAGTCGGGAGCGTTCAGCGTGTACGTGGACGAGGAGCCGTCCCAGTAGCGGATGGTGCCCGTGCCGGTGACGCCCGCGCCGGGGCCGCCGCTGCGGGAGGTGCCAGCGACCAGTAACGACACCGCGTTTCCGGATCCGCTGACCCGGACCTGCTGCCCGTCGGCGCGTACGTTGTCGGGCCGTCCCGGCTGCGTGTGGGGCCAGCGCAGTGCTGCGGAGTCGAGCCCGAGCAGGCGGCCGGGCTCCCAGCCGGCGGCCTTGAGGTCTTGCGCGGAGAGGGAGTTGCCCGCCCCGTCGAAGTCGGCCTCACCCGGACGTGCGTCGTCGCTCACCGCCCGGTTGTCGAAGAGCCGCTCCAGAGGGAGCGGCTCTTCGTCGGTCGTTGTCGTGCGGTCTTCCGCGACCGCTACCGCGGGGGCACCCGCGAGGGTCAGCAGGATCACGAGGGGAACACTCCACAGACGTCTGCGCACGCCGACGGTCCTCTCTCTTCGTCCGGCACCAACACCCTTTCCGCGCGCCCCGATTCGACCGAGGCCCGGTGAAGGTAGAGAGACGGCAAAGCGGCGTCAAGGTGTCCAGTCGGGACACCCACCGTTTTTTCCGCACGCCTGTCGATGCACAGCGTGCCTGTGGTGCTCGCCCATGTGGGGATGACACTCTGAACCGCATGAACATCCCCTTCCTGGACAACTGGCGTAAGCGGCACGGCGACGCGCAGAACGCCTCGATCGCGGACGCGGTGTCCAGCGACCCGGAGGGCGCCGCGCAGCTTCTCTCGGAATGCGAACTGCTGCGGCACCACGCGGGGGACGCGGGAGTCGAACTCGACGACACGGCCGAGTCGTTGGCGGCCCTTGACCAGCTCCTGCCGCGCTGGCGCGAGGACCCGGAGATCACACCGTGGCTCGGCAGCGACGCGGGCCTGTACCTGGGAACGGTCCTCGTACGCACGGTCGCCGGCGCCGAGTGGCGGCTGCGGCAGGACGGTCAGCCGGTGGTGCGGCTCGGTTCGGGCCGGGAGCTGGACGTCCTGGAGGAAGGGGCCTCGTGGGCGGAGACCGGCACTCCGGAGCTGTCGCAGCTGTATGCGGAGTTCTCCGAGGTGTGAGCCCGATCGCGAGCCGGGGGACGCCGCACTTTCCCGAATCGAGGTGCGGGGGCGTGCGGGCCGTGGGTGGTCCTGGCGCTCCCGGTGCTTCAGCTCTTCGCCCGGTGGCTGCCGCGACGTCCGCCTGAGTCCGGATCGGCGGCGGCGGAGACCGGCGGCGCGGTCGCGGCGCGGGTGACGTCGGCGACGAGCTCGACCACGTCCGCCCCGTACGCCTGGGAGTTGACGACCCTCAGCAGCACGCAGAAGTTCCCGTTGGCCCCGTACTTGCGCGTCAGCTGGTCCTGGTTCCGGGCCAGATACCGAGCGGCGGCCTGGTTGGTGACGGAACGCTGTCCGCACAGGAGGAACACGGGGCGGGCGGCGTCGCTCTGCCCGGCGGTGAGGCGGGCGAGCAGCACGTGCTCGCGCACGCCCGGCTCCAGCAGATGACGCTCGCCGCCGATGGTGAACGCGCCCCGGTCCGGGCTGCTGCCGGTCTCGGTGTCGATGTGGACGCCCGGCAGCAGGGACTGCAGATGGGCCGCCATGCGCCGGTTCGAGACGGGCCCGCCGATGCAGAACTCGGTGCGTTCCCCGAAGCCCTGCTGCGCCATGTCGTGGGATATGACGTCCGCGTTCGCTCCGCACTCCTTGACGACGGCGGACAGCTCCAGCAGCGCGAAGACGTCGTTGCGGGCGACCGACCACTCGGCGGTGGCCGCGTCCCGGTTGACGACCATCAGGCACTCGGAGTGGTGCGGCAGTCCGAAGAACCGCTGCTTGCGGCTCAATCCGCGCTGCGCCAGATAATTGCGCGCGAACCAGCCCAGCGCGACGGCGAGCGCCACCGCGACGACACCCAGCACGAGAGCAGGCAGGTTCACCGTCATGGTGCGGCAGCGTACATGCGCAGGCGAACAGGGTGCAGGGGAGTCGGCGGGATCGGCGCAGCACCGGTGCTGACGCGTCTTCGGCGGCGGGCTAGTCTTCGCTGACCCGTCCCGTCAGGAGGCTCCAATGCGGCGCATGACCAACCGCCGTTCCGTCAGACTCTTCGCCGTGATCACCGCCACCGCGGCCGTCGCCACGGTGGGCGCGGCAGCCGCGCCCGCCCTCACCGGAAGTGGTCAGGACGGCGGGCACGAGCCGGCCAAGAAGCCCGTAGCGGTCGGCTACGGAGGCGCCGTCTCCAGCGTGGACGCCGATGCGTCCGCCGCGGGAATCAAGGTGCTCAAGCAGGGCGGCAACGCCGTCGACGCCGCCGTCGCCACGGCCGCCGCGCTCGGCGTCACCGAGCCCTACTCGGCGGGACTCGGCGGAGGCGGGTACTTCGTCTCCTACAACGCGGCGGACGGGAAGATCCGTACTCTCGACGGCCGGGAGACAGCACCGAAGAGTGCCGACGCGAAACTCTTCCAGGAGGACGGCAAGCCCATTCCGTTCGACGAGGCCGTCACCAGCGGTCTCAGCGTGGGCACTCCCGGCACGCCCGCCACGTGGGAGAAGGCCCTCGGCAAGTGGGGCACCAAGTCGATGGGGAAGGTCCTCGCCCCTGCCGGGAAGCTGGCGCGCGACGGCTTCACCGTCGACAAGACCTTCCGCCAGCAGACGGCCGACAACGAGGAGCGCTTCCGCAAGTTCCCCGACACCGTCGACCTGTTCATGCCCGGGGGCAAGCTGCCGGAGACGGGCAGCACGATGCGCAACCCGGATCTGGCCCGTACGTACGACGCGATAGCACGCAAGGGCACAGGGCAGCTCTACGACGGGGCGATCGCCGACGACATCGTCAAGACCGTGCGCAAGCCCCCGGTCGACCCCGACAGCGGGGACAAGGTGCGCACGGGCGATCTGACGCGCGACGACCTGAAGGCGTACGAGGTCAGGAAGCAGGCGCCGTCGCACACCCGGTACCGCGGTCTGGACGTCTTCAGCATGGCTCCCTCCTCCTCCGGCGGCACCACCGTCGGCGAGGCCCTGAACATCCTGGAGCGCGGCGACCTGAGCAAGCTCAGCGAGAAGAAGCTGCTGCACCGCTACATCGAGGCCAGCCGCGTCGCCTTCGCCGACCGCGGACGCTGGGTCGGCGACCCTTCGGCGGAGGACGTGCCCACCGAGGAACTGCTCTCGCAGCGCTTCGCCGACTCGCGTGCCTGCCTCATCAAGGACGACAAGGTGCTCAAGAGCCCCGTGGCGCCGGGTGATCCGCGCGATCCCGCGGACTGCGGCTCCGGCGACAAGGCCGCGCCGACGACCTACGAGGGCGACAGCACCACGCACCTGACGACGGCCGACAAGTGGGGCAACGTCGTCTCCTACACCCTGACGATCGAGCAGACCGGCGGCAGCGGCATCACCGTCCCCGGACGGGGCTTCCTGCTCAACAACGAGCTGACGGACTTCTCGTTCGCGCCCGCCGACCCGGACGTGCACGACCCGAACCTGCCCGGTCCGGGCAAGCGTCCGCGCTCGTCCATGTCGCCGACGATCGTGCTCGACGACGGCAAGCCCGCCTTCGCGCTCGGATCGCCCGGCGGCGCCACGATCATCACCACGGTGCTGCAGAGCATGATCAACCACGTGGACCGCGGCATGCCGCTGGACAAGGCCATCAACGCGCCCCGCGCCAGCCAGCGGAACGCGGCGAAGACCGAGATCGAGCCGAAGCTGTGGAACAGCGATCTGCGGCCCGAGCTCGAGGATCTCGGCCATGCCTTCACCAAGATCGAGGAGCTGGGCGCGGCGACGGCCGTGCAGCCGCTGCCTGACGGACGGTGGCTCGCCGCGGCGGAGAAGGAGCGCCGCGGCGGCGGCTCGGCCATGGTGGTGCGCCCCTCGAAGTAGGGACATCGGGAGAAGCCGGCAAGGCCGGACGGTCGCGGGGAGCGGGACGAAAACCGCCCGTAGCATTCCCGTCACACTCGCTGTAACACGGCGGGTGTGCAATGCGGGGCATGTCAGATGTGCCCGCTTCCGCGACCACCCGGCAGACTCTGGAGCCGGTTCGTACCTTCGCTGCCGAACTGGCCGCGCTGATCGGGCAGTTGGACCCTGATGCCGGCTGGTACGCGGTCTTCGGCGCTCACGACCCACAGGGTCTGCGGGACTGCCTGTCGGCCCGTGAGGTCCCGCCGTGGGACGTCGTGGCCTCGCTGATCGAGGACTTCGGCCACCTGCACGGGCCCGGCGCCGCAACGTGGGCGCAGGAGCGCCTGCGCCGGCTGCACTCCGCCGCGACCGCCGCGTACGACGTCCGGGCCGGCGGCGATCCCGCGCTCCGGAGCCGACTCGCCCTCGTGGAGGGGGAGTTGGCCGAGGCGGCGGCGCGCGTGCGGGCGCTGGAGCCGGACGGCGGCGCGGAACTGGCATGGGCGCGGGACCATCTCGCACGTGCCGAGGCGCGTCGCGCGGAACTGCGCGCCCGGCACGCCGCGCTGGACGACGCGCTGGACGACCCCGCGGGGGACGACCCCGCGGGGGAGGAGCGGGGCGAGCCGGCGCACGTCCCCGGGCACAGCGAGCCGGCTGCCCCTCCGGACGCCCCCGCGCGCCCCAACAGGCGGCTGCGCACGGGCGGTTCGCGTTTCGCCGGTGCCCCCGCCGAAGACGAAGCGGACGCCTCCGGGCCCGTCGCGATAGTGCCTCCCGGCGCTCCCTCGCCCGACCTCGCTCCCCGCACGGCCGAGGACGCGGGCGCCGCCGCGACAGGTGAACCGGCCCCGCGCGGCGCACGGTTCGCCGGGGCGGTGCGGCGTCGCGCAGCCGCCGACGTACCCGCACCCGGGGACGTCGCCGAGGCGCGGGCAGTCGCGGAGGAGTCCGCCGAGCGGCTCCTCCGCCTGCGGCGGGAGGGAAGCGGGGGTGAGGCGCACGCGCTGCTGTCCGACGCCGCGAGCCGGGAGCCGCTCCGATTCGCCGCGCTGGTCGAGGAGTTGCACAGGCGCGGCATGGCATCGGACGCGGGGATCCTGCTGTGGGAGGCAGCGGCCCTGCCCGTGGACGCCTTCGCCGCCGCAGCCGACGCGCTCTCCTCCCTGGGCCGCGCCGGGGACAGCGCGCGGATGCTGCGTCAGGGCGTGCACCGGCCGCCGCAGCAGATCGCGGAGGCCGCACTCGCCCTGGACCGGGCGGGCCGCCAGGCCGAGGCCGCCGAGCTGCTGGCCGCCGTGATCCGTGCCCGTACGCCCGCGGAAGCCGCCCAGGTGGCGCTCGCCGCCCCGGCGGTGCTGGTCGGCCTCGTCCTGGACGCCGCACGCGCACTGTCCGAGGAGCAGTGCCGCAGGGTCGCCGACGCCCTTCGGACCGCGGGAGTTCCCGGCGTGCCGGGAGCCCCCTGACGGCGCGGCCAGGGATCGGCGTGCGCCACCGCCGCCGGCGGTTCTGCCTGGTGGACGAGTGTGCGCGCCGCTGCGGGCCGCCCGTCGGCACGTCCGTGGAAAGCCAGATCGTTCGGGCGACGTGGCGCAGATGCCCTTGCCACCGTGCGTGACCCGACCTACGGTCACATTCTCACGTGGATCTACGCGTGTCGAATGGCCTTGACCTCCCGGCAAAGGAGCTGCTCATGCCCGATGTTGTGCGCGCCGCCCTCGTGCAGGCGACTTGGACAGGCGACACCGAATCGATGATCGAGAAGCATGAGCAGCACGCACGCGAGGCGGCCCGGCAGGGCGCCAAGGTCATCGGATTCCAAGAGGTCTTCAACGCCCCGTACTTCTGCCAGGTGCAGGATCCCGAGCACTACAAATGGGCCGAGCCCGTGCCGGACGGCCCGACCGTGCGGCGGATGCAGGAGCTGGCACGCGAGACGGGGATGGTCGTCGTCGTCCCCGTCTTCGAGAAGGAGCAGTCGGGCTTCTACTTCAACACCGCCGCCGTCATCGACGCCGACGGCACCTTCCTCGGCAAGTACCGCAAGCACCACATCCCCCAGGTCAAGGGATTCTGGGAGAAGTTCTACTTCAAGCCGGGAAACGTCGGCTGGCCGGTCTTCGATACAGCCGTGGGCAAGGTCGGCGTCTACATCTGCTACGACCGCCACTTCCCGGAGGGCTGGCGCGCCCTCGGCCTCGCGGGCGCGCAGCTCGTCTACAACCCGTCGGCCACGCACCGCGGCCTGTCCTCCTACCTGTGGCAGCTGGAACAGCCCGCCGCCGCCGTCGCCAACGAGTACTTCATCGCCGCCATCAACCGCGTCGGCCAGGAGGAGTACGGCGACAACGACTTCTACGGCACGAGCTACTTCGTCGATCCGCGCGGCCAGTTCGTCGGCGACGTCGCGAGCGACAAGGAAGAGGAACTCATCGTGCGCGACCTCGACTTCAGCCTGATCGAAGAGGTGCGCCAGCAGTGGGCCTTCTACCGTGACCGCCGTCCCGACGCCTACGACGGGCTGGTGCAGCCCTGATGAGCGCCCAGAACGAAGCGGGCTCGGCGGCGGCGCTCCTGCAGCGTCACCGCGCCGTGCTGCCCGACTGGCTCGCGATCTACTACGACGAGCCGATCGAGATCACCCACGGTGAGGGACGGTACGTCTGGGACGGCGAGGGCAAGCGCTACCTCGACTTCTTCGGCGGCATCCTCACCACGATGACGGCCCACGCGCTGCCGGAGGTCACCAAGGCCGTCAGTGAGCAGGCCGGGCGCATCCTGCACACGTCCAGCCTGTATCTTGACCGGCCCATGGTGGAGCTGGCCGAGCGCATCGCCGCCCTGTCCGGAATCCCCGACGCCCGCGTCTTCTTCACCACCTCGGGCACCGAGGCCAACGACACGGCGCTGCTGCTGGCCACGACCTACCGCCGCTCCAACCAGATCCTGGCGCTGCGCAACAGCTACCACGGCCGTTCCTTCTCGGCGATCGGCATCACGGGCAACCGCGCCTGGTCACCCACGAGCCTCTCGCCGCTGCAGACGCTGTACGTGCACGGAGGCGTCCGCACCCGCGGCCCCTACGCGGCCCTGGACGACGCGGATTTCATCGAGGCGTGCACCGCGGACCTGGAGGACATGCTCGGCCAGACCGGCGGTGACGTCTCCGCCCTGATCGCCGAACCGGTGCAGGGCGTGGGCGGGTTCACCTCGCCGCCCGACGGCCTGCTCGCCGCGTTCCGCCAAGTCCTCGACGAGCGCGGCATCCTGTGGATCAGCGACGAGGTGCAGACCGGCTGGGGACGTACCGGCGAGCACTTCTGGGGCTGGCAGGCGCACGCCCAGGCCGGCCCGCCCGACATGCTCACCTTCGCCAAGGGCATCGGCAACGGCATGTCCATCGGCGGAGTCGTCGCACGGGCCGACATCATGAACTGCCTTCCGGCCAACTCGATCTCCACCTTCGGCGGCAGCCCCGTCACCATGGCCGCCGGCAACGCCAACCTCAACTACCTGCTGGAGCACGACCTTCAGGGCAACGCCCGCCGCGTCGGCGGTCTGCTCATGGAGCGGCTGCGTGCCGCGTCCGCCGGCCTGGGCGTCGTACGCGAGGTGCGCGGCCGGGGCCTGATGGCCGGGGTGGAACTGGTCGAGCCCGGCACCGACACCCCGTCCCCGAAGGCGGCCTCGCTGGTGCTGGAGGCCGCGCGCGAGCGGGGCCTGCTCGTCGGCAAGGGGGGCGGCCACTCCACGAGCAGCGTGCTGCGCATCGCGCCACCGCTGAGCCTCACCGTCGCCGAGGCGGAGGAGGGCGCCGAGATCCTCGAGCACGCCTTGCGTACGGCCAACAACGAGCTGGGAGGGAAGAGAACCCAATGACGCACTCACGTACGGTCGTTCGCGGGGGACTCGTCATCACCGCGTCCGACGAGACGCACGCGGACGTACTCGTCGAGGACGGGCGGATCGTCGCCACCGCCGCCACCGGAAGCAGCGTTGCCGAGGGCTGGAACGCCGAGCACACGATCGACGCCACCGGCAAGTACGTCATCCCGGGCGGCGTCGACCCGCACACCCACATGGACATGCCCTTCGGCGGCACCTTCTCCGCCGACGACTTCGAGACCGGCACCAGGGCGGCCGCCTGGGGCGGTACGACGACCATCGTCGACTTCGCGATCCAGACGAAGGGCCACGCGCTCCGTGAGGGCCTGGACCGCTGGCACGCCAAGGCCGACGCCCAGTGCTCCATCGACTACGCGTTCCACATGATCCTCTCCGACGTGAATCAGGGGACGCTGAAGGAGATGGACATGCTGGTGGAGGAGGGCATCACCTCCTTCAAGATGTTCATGGCCTACCCGGGCGTCTTCTACAGCGACGACGGGCAGATCCTGCGCGCCATGCAGCGGACGGCGTCCAACGGCGGCCTGACCATGATGCACGCGGAGAACGGCATCGCCATCGACGTCCTCGTCGAGCAGGCGCTGGCCGCGGGCCGCACCGACCCGCGTCACCACGGCGAGGTGCGGAAGGCGCTGCTGGAGGCGGAGGCCACGCACCGCGCCATCCAGCTCGCCCGGGTGGCCGGTTCACCGCTGTACGTCGTGCACGTCTCCGCCGAGGAGGCCGTTGCCGAGCTGGCCGCGGCACGCGACAAGAACCTGCCGGTCTTCGGGGAGACCTGCCCGCAGTACCTGTTCCTCTCCACGGACAACCTCGCCGAGCCGGACTTCGGCGGCGCCAAGTACGTCTGCTCCACGCCGCTGCGGCCGCGCGAGCACCAGGCCGCGCTGTGGCGGGGGCTGCGTACCAACGACCTCCAGGTGGTCTCCACCGACCACTGCCCGTTCTGCTTCGTCGGCCAGAAGGAGCTCGGCCGCGGCGACTTCTCCAAGATTCCCAACGGGATGCCGGGCGTCGAGCACCGCATGGACCTGCTGCACCAGGCCGTGCTCGACGGTCACATCTCGCGGCGCCGCTGGATCGAGCTCGCCTGCGCCACACCGGCCCGCATGTTCGGGCTGTACCCCAAGAAGGGGACCCTGCAGCCCGGTTCGGACGCCGACATCGTCATCTACGACCCGCAGGCCCAGCAGACGCTGTCCGTCGACACGCACCACATGAACGTCGACTACTCGGCGTACGAGGGCAAGCAGATCACCGGTCAGGTCGAGACGGTGCTCTCACGCGGCGAGACGGTCATCGACAGGCGCACCTACACAGGACGCGCGGGGCACGGGCAGTACACACCCCGTGGTCTGTGCCAACTCCTCGACTGAAACCAGCGGTTGAAAGGAAAGGACAGGCATGGACTTCGGACTCGTACTGCAGACGGACCCGCCCGGCTCCCGGACGGTCGGCCTCATGAGGCGTGCCGAGCGGCAGGGCTTCCGCTACGGGTGGACCTTCGACTCGGCGGTGCTGTGGCAGGAGCCGTTCGTCATCCACAGCCGCGTGCTGGAGAACACCGAGCGGCTGATCGTGGGGCCGATGGTCACCAACCCCGGCACCCGCTCGTGGGAGGTCACGGCCTCGACCTTCGCCACCATGAACGAGATGTACGGCAACCGCACCGTGTGCGGCCTCGGCAGGGGCGACTCGGCGATGCGCGTTGCCGGGCGCAAGCCCAACACCCTCGCGCGGGTCAGCGAGGCGATGTCCGCGATCCGCGACCTCGCGGAGGGGCGTGAGGCGGTCGTCGACGGCACGCCGCTCAAGCTGCCGTGGGTGCGTGACGGGAAGCTGCCCGTATGGATGGCCGCGTACGGGCCGAAGGCATTGGCGATGGCGGGCCGCGAGGCGGACGGCTTCATCCTCCAGCTCGCCGACCCCTATCTGACGGAGTCGATGGTGAAGGCGGTGCGCGTCGCGGCCGCACAGGCCGGCCGCGACCCGGACGACGTCACCGTCTGCGTGGCCGCACCGGCGTACGTCGGTGACGACATCCAGCACGCCCGGGAGCAGTGCCGCTGGTTCGGCGGCATGGTCGGCAACCACGTCGCCGACCTCGTGGCGCGCTACGGAGAGGACTCCGACCTCGTGCCCGCGGCGCTGACCAGCTACATCAAGGCACGTCAGGGCTACGACTACACGCACCACGGGCGCGCAGGGAACCCCGACACCGAGTTCGTCCCCGACGAGGTCGTCGACCGTTTCTGCCTGCTGGGCCCGGCCGAGGCACACATCGAGAAGCTGCGCACCCTGCGGGATCTCGGAGTCGACCAGTTCGCCGTGTACGCCATGCACGACGCCACGGAGTCGGTCATCGACGCATACGGACGGGACATCATCCCCGCTCTGAACGGCTGAGCAGCGGAGAACTGAGCAGCGGACGGCCGGGCAGCGCGGATGCCGCTCACCCGCAACGCCCGGCCCCGTACCGACGATCTCGTACCCACAACCGAACAACATCCCAGCACCCAGCAGAAGAGGTGTGTGCCATGACCGGGACCGTTTCAACCGCCGCACCGGGCCCGCAGGACGTGCCCGGTCACGGCAGCACCGAAGAACTCACGCATCCCGACGGCCGGGTGGAGCTCGCCGAGGGCGCGATACCCGAAGGCAGCCGGTTCGCCAACGCCGACCTGCATCCGGTGCCGATGACCAAGCGGCACTGGACCACGTACAACTTCGTCGCCGTGTGGGTCGGCATGGCCCACAACATCCCGTCGTGGATGCTCGCTTCGGGTCTCATCGCCTTCGGCATGGACTGGAAGCAGGCCGTCTTCACCATCGCCCTGGCCAATGTCATCGTGCTGCTGCCGATGCTGCTGACCGGTCACGCGGGCCCCAAGTACGGCATTCCCTTCCCGGTCTTCGCACGTGCCTCCTTCGGCCTGCGCGGAGCGAACCTTCCCGCGATGATCCGCGCTGCGGTGGCGTGCTGCTGGTTCGGCATCCAGACGTGGATCGGCGGACAGGGCATCTTCGTGCTGCTCGGCAAGATCTTCGGCGGCTGGACCGAAGCGGCGAAGATCGGCGGTGAGCCCTGGACGCTGTGGCTGTGCTTCCTGCTGTTCTGGGCGCTCGAACTCGCCATCATCTACCGGGGGATGGAGACGCTCCGCCGCTTCGAGAACTGGGCTGCGCCGTTCGTCATCGTCGGTGCGGTGGTGCTCCTGGTGTGGATAGCCGTCAAGGCGGGGGGCTTCGGGCCGCTGCTGGACGAGCCGTCGAAGCTGGGCTGGGGCCCCGAGTTCTGGCCGGTCTTCTTCCCCGCGCTGATGGGCATGATCGCCTTCTGGTCGACCCTGTCGCTCAACATCCCCGACTTCACGCGCTTCGGCGCCGGCCAGCGGGCGCAGGTGTGGGGCCAGTCCCTGGGCCTGCCCACGACGATGACCCTCTTCGCCCTGATGTCGGTGTTCGTCACCTCCGGCTCGCAGGTTCTGTACGGGGCCTCGGTCTGGGACCCGGTGGAGCTCGCCGGGAAGACCGACAACGTCTTCGGACTGCTCTTCGCCCTGGTGACCGTGCTCATCGCCACGATCTCCGTGAACATCGCGGCGAACGTCGTGTCACCCGCGTACGACCTGGCGAACCTCGCACCGAGGTTCATCAACTTCCGTACGGGCGCGCTCATCACGGGCCTCATCGGAGTGGTGATCATGCCGTGGAAGCTGACCGAGACGCCCGAGCTGTACATCTACACCTGGCTCGGCACGGTCGGCGGCCTGCTCGGCACCGTCGCCGGCATCCTCATCGCCGACTACTGGATCGTGCGCCGCACCCGCCTGCACCTGGCCGAGCTCTACCGCGAGGGCGGCGCGTACTGGTACACCTCCGGCTGGAACTGGCGGGCGGTCGCCGCGTTCGTGGTGGGCGGGCTGCTGGCCGTCGGCGGCTCCTACTCCGCCAAGGGGAAGGGCCCCTTCCCGGCCGACGGCCTGATCCCGTTCCTCCAACCGCTCGCGGACTACGGCTGGTTGGTCGGCGTGACGAGTTCGCTGGTGCTGTATGTGGCGCTGATGCGGGTGAGCCCGCCGAAGGCGGCAGCGGGGGGCTGACGAAAGGGCTCAGGGCGCGGCCGTCGCGAACTCGCGGCGGCCGCCGCCCGCGTCCGCACCTCACCCCCGCGTCAGGCCTGGCTCTCAGGTCCGTCCAGGTCGTAGTCGAAGGTGTACGGGTAGGACGTTTCGCCTTGCCTGGCCGTGTAGTTGCCCGTTCCGCGCAGCCCCTTGAGGTCTCCGGTGCCTGAACCGGCCACCACCTCGAAGGTGCAGTGCACCGTGCCGTCCGCGTCGAACCAGCCGCGCTCCTCCAGGACGAAGGTGCCCTTCCGGCCGTCGAGTTGACCCGCGAGCAGTTCCATGCCGGTGAACGTACCGGCGGTCTCCGAGACGTAGGCGACGGCGTACTCGCACGTGGTGTCCGCGGCCTCGACACCGCCGGAGAAGGTGTTGGTGACGGAGGCACGCGCGAGTCTCGGGTTCGTTCCGCTCTTCGTGCCGACCGCACTCTCCTCCCAATTGGCGAAGGTGAAACGGCCGGTGGTCCGCTCGGGCATGGGTTTCCTCTCGGTCGGCGGCGCCGGGTCGCGCCGCAGTGTCCGATCAGCCTCGTCGCCGTACCTGACACCTTCTGTCAGGTACGGAAGGACAATGGCTCCATGCGCGCCGACCGGCTTCTCTCCCTGCTCCTGCTGCTCCAGAACCGGGGGCGGATGACCGCTCCCGAACTCGCCGCGGAGCTGGAGGTGTCGGTACGTACGGTCTACCGCGACGTCGAGGCGCTCAGCGCCTCGGGCGTCCCGGTCTGCGCCGACCGCGGGCCGTCCGGCGGCTACCGCCTGATGGACGGGTACCGCACGCGGCTGACCGGGCTCACGGACGCGGAGGCCGGCTCCCTCTTCTTCCCCGGAGCGCCGGGCCCGGCGCGCGACCTGGGTCTTGGCGCGGTACTGGCGACCGCCCGGCTGAAGCTGCAGGCCGCTCTCCCCGCCGAACTGGCCGAACGCGCGAGGCGCGTGGAGGACCGCTTCCATCTGGACGCGCCGGCATGGTTCCGGGACGCCGACCCCGTTCCGTATCTGGCACCGGCCGCCCAGGCGGTGTGGGAACAGAGGGTGCTGCGTGCGCACTACCGGCGGTGGAAGGGCGAGGTGCACCGGGAACTGCACCCGCTGGGCATCGTCCTCAAGGGCGGCATCTGGTACCTCGTGGCCCGTGCCGACGGTGCTGTGCGCACGTACCGGATCTCGCGGTTCCTCGCTCTGGACACGGCGGAAGAGGTCTTCGAACGGCCGGCGGGATTCGACCTGGCCGCCCACTGGGAGGAGTCCTCCCGGCGGCTGGAGTCGGCAGTGCACAAGGGCACGGCCCGGCTGCGGATCTCGCCCTGGGCACAGCGGCTGCTGCCCATGCAGTTCGGCGCGGTGGGCTCGCGAGCCGTCGAGAACGCGGGTCCGCCGGACGCGGAGGGCTGGGTGTGCGTGGAGATTCCCGTCGAGGCGCAGGCCGTCGCCGTCGGTGACCTGCTCAGGCTCGGTACGGACGCCGAGGTGCTCGGTCCGCCCGAGCTGCGTCAGGCCCTCGCGGCGGCCGTTGCCGTACTGGCCGCTCGCTACGCGGCGGCGCCATGATTCCCAACCGGTACTCCCGACTGGGCGCCGCCCCTGGACTCCGCACGAGCACGGAGGAGCAACGGGCCGCGGGGACGCGCCGGATGGGCGCGCCCCGTCACAACTCCGCGTCGAGCGAGAGGCGGTGGACCCCCGGGAGGTAGGCGTCGAGCTCTCCAGGGGTGAACCGCGTCATGCCGACGACGTGCCAGAACTCGCCCGCCACATCGCCCTCGTACTTGTATCCGCCGCTCGGCGTCAGTGCCGCCCAGCCGCCGGGAATGCCGATCAGCGTGGCCCGCAGTTCGGGGGTCGCTTCGGGCTCCGAGGCGTCGGGGAGGCTCCACAGGCGGACCGTGCCGTCCTCGCCGCCGCTCGCGAGCTGCGTACCGTCCGGGCTGAAGGCGAGGGTGTGCACGCGACCGGTGTGCCCCGTCAGCCGGGCCGTCATCTCGCCGCTGTCCGCGTCCCACAGGCAGATGGCGCGGTCGTCCCCGGCGGTCGCCAGCAGCGGGCGACGCGGATGCGCCGCCGCCGTCCACAGCCGCCCGCGGTGCCCGCGCAGCACGTGCCGCTGCTCGCCGTCCTCCCACACGACGGCCGTACCGTCCCAGGAGGCGCTCAGCAGCGCGCTGTTGCCGCAGCAGAAGGTGACGGCGTACACGCGGTCGGCGTGCCCTTCCAGGTCGGCGACGAGACGTCCCGTCGAGGGCTCCCACAGCCTGACGTGGCTGTCGTCGCATCCGGTGGCGAGGAGTTCGCCGTCCTCGCGGAACGCGATGGAGCGCACCCGCCCGCGGTGCAGCGACAGCGTCGTCACATGCGCACCGGTGGTGCGCCACCACAGCCGGACGGTGTCGTCGTCGTTGGCGGTTGCGAGGAGTTCACCGTCGCCGCTGAAGGCCTCCGCCCACGTGTGGTCGGTCTCGACGTCGATCTCCCGCAGGTATTCGCCGGTCGTGGCGTTCCACAGATAGACGTCGCCGTCGTTGCTCGCCGTGCCGAGCAGGGGACCCGCGGGGCTGAAGACGGCGGAGACCAACCGGTCGCCGCGGCCCGAGAGTTCGGTGGTGCGCCGTCCCGTGCGGGCGTCCCACATCCGTACGATCCCGTCGTTGCCGCCGGTGGCGAGGAGCGCGCCGTCGGAGCTGAAGGCGAGCGTGTTGACGCGCCGCCCGTGGCCGCGCAGGATCCGCTTGCCCTGACCCGTACCGGCGTCCCAGATCTGCGCGCCGCCGTCGTTGCCGACCGTGAGCAGCTGACGGTCCTGCGGGCGGAAGGCGCACGCCCAGGCCGAGCCGCGGTGTTCGACGGGCTGCTGCGGAAGCAGGGCGACCGAACGCCCGCCGGTTCCGGAGGTGTTCACCCGCCACAGCCGCACCGCGCCGTCGCTGTCGCAGGCGGCCAGGAGCCGGCCCTCGTCCCCGAACAGCACCTGGTAGACGGCACCGGTGCTGCGCTCCAGCGTGCCGGCCGGTGCTCCCACCCGGGGATCCCACAGACGTACTTGGCCTTCGGTGTCCCCGCTGACGAGCAGACCGCCCGCCGGATGGAAGTCGAGCGTGTAGACGTGGCCCGAGTGGCCGGTGAACTCGTGCAGCAGGCGGGGCCCGCCCTCTCGCGGCGCTTCGCCGGAGGCCGCCACGTCCCAGACGCGTACGGTGCCGCGGCCTTCCGCGCCGCGGTCGGCGGTGGCCAGCAGCGTCCCGTCGGGGCTGAACCTGGCCCGGTAGACGGCCCCTTGATGCCCTTCCAGCTCAGCGGTGCATCGCCCCGTGCGGGTGTCCCAGACCCGCAGGGCCGCACCCGCGTCACCCGTGACGAGGGTGCCGCCGTCGGAGCTGAAGACGGCCGTGTACACGGGCACGGTGTGGCCGGGCAGCCGGTGCAGGGGCTGACCGGTGGCCACGTCCCACACCGTCACCAGGCCCTCGGCGTCGCCGGTCGCCAGCAGCCGCCCGTCGAGGTCGAGCGACACCGGCCAGACGCCGCCGGGGTGGACCTCGATCCGGTGCCGGCAGCTGCCCGAGACCGGGTCCCACAGCCGCACCTCCCCGTCGGCCGCGCCTGTGGCGAGTACGTTCGCGCGGAACTTGACGGCGTAGACCCGCCCTTCGTGGCCGTGCAGCGTGCGCACCGCCCGGCCGGTGTCCGCCGCGCACACCAGCACGCCGCCGTCCTCGCTGCCGACGGCGAGGAGTTCACCCTCAGGACTGTAGGAGACGGGCTCGGGCAGCCGGCTCGTGCGCATGTCGAAGCCGTAAGGGACGCCGACGCCCGAGGGACGCAGCCCCGCCTCGACAGGCATGCCCGGGGCGATCGCGGCCGTGGCCAACTCCGTTGGCATTACGGGCTGTTCGTCGGTGACGGGGTCGATCAGTGCGGCCCTGTTCCAGCGGCTGTCCGTCAGCCGGGCGCCGCGCAGGTCGGTCCTGGTCAGCCGCGCCCTGCGCAGGTCCGCGCCGGTGAGGTCGGCGCCGCTGAGGTCCGCCTCGTCGAGCCGGGCACCGACGAGGCGGGCACCGCGCAGCACCGCGCCGGAGAGGTTGGTGCCCAGCAGCCGGGTGTCGGTCAGGTCGGCACCGGTCAGGTCGACGCCGGAGAAGTCACGTGCGGAGAGGTCCTCCCCGACGAGGCGGGCGCCGCGCAGGTCGGCGTCGGCCGGGACCCGCAGCCGGTCGATGACCCGCACCGCGTTCGCGCGGGCGGCCTCGCTCGTGCGGGGGCCCGGGGAGTTGAGCACGTCCTGGACCCACTCGGTACACAGCGAGTGGTCCGCCAGGTCGCAGAAGAACTCCACGGCGAGCTGGGTGAGGGGGCGCGCGGCGAGCAACGTGTCGTCGCCGAGGGCCAGTTGGGCCGCCGCCTCGCGTGCGATGAGCCATTCCACGACGGAGCCGTGGATGAAGTGGAAGAGACCTTCCTCCGTGCGCACCAGGAGACTTCCCGCGCCGACGGCCTGCGCGCTCTCCTGGGTGGACATCGAGCCGCTGCCCACCAGCCCGCTGAGCGTCTCCGCGACGGTCTCGGTCAGTTCGTCCAGTCGCAGCGCGCTGCGGCCGCTCTCCCACAGCCGCTGTGCCAGGGCGGTGACCGCCGCCCACAGGTGGTCGATGCTCAGCCCGGGAGCGGCGCCGGGACCGCCCTGGCCGCGGCGCTCCTCGAAGGCGAGCCAGGCGGCGAAGACGTCCTCGTACAGGCCCGCGGGGCTCAGCGCGCGGCCCGCCCCCGCCACCGCGCGCAGCTGCTCCGTCCCGAGGTCGGCGACGAAGCTGAGGAGGCGGGGGTTGCGGCTCAGTTCCAGCAGGTCGGGGATGTTCTGCAGCAGGCGGAAGCGCTCTTCGGCTACCGCCTCGTCGCCGTACCGGTTGACGAGGTACCTGCGGATCTGCGCCGGGACGAAGCCCGCGAGGGAGAGCACGCGGCGCCGCGGCAGCATCCCGACGCGCTCGCCGAGCGCGGTGAGCACCTGCGCCTGCGACTTGAAGTGCTGGGTGCGGCTGCTGACCACGATCTTGGCGTTGTCGACGGAGGCGTCCAGCAGGACCTGGAGGTGGTCGGCGGCCCGGTCGTAGCTGACGCGGTTGACCAGCTCGTCGAAGCCGTCGAAGAGCAGTACGACGCGGCCCTGTCCGAGCATGTATCGCAGCGCTCGCAGGTCGATCGTGTCGACGCCGTTGCCGGCCAGGTGCGCCGCGACGAGACCTTCGAGGCTGTGTGCTCGGTCGAGGGTGTTGAGCGGGATGAGCAACGGCGTGAGATGGGGGAGCTGTTCGGGGATGCGGCGGGCCAACTCCCGCAGGGCGAAGGTCTTTCCGTGCCCGAAGTCACCGAGCAGCAGGACGAAGCGGCCGTGGTCCGCCGCCAGCAGGTCGAGCATGTTCTCGACGAGGCCGTCGCGTTCTTCACCGTCCGGGCGTTCCGCGTCGCGGTAGCGCCCGGGGAGGTAGAGGCCCGGAGCGTAGCGGTCGTCGGCGCTGAGACTCGCCGTCTGCGCGGCGACGTACGTGCGCAGATCGAGCAGCCCCTGGAACTCGAGGAAGCTGCGGACGCGGATGCCCCGCCGGCTCGCCCGCTCACGCAGCGACCGGTCCGGCGCGGGCCCCTCGTGGACGATCTCGGCCTCGGAGCCGGTGTCGGTCGCGTGGGCCTGCGCGACGAAGCGGTCGATCTCCTCTTCCGTCGGAGTGGCCGCATGGACGGCGATGCGCTGCTGCCGCACCACCCCTTCCTCGTGCCAAGTGGCCATGATCTGGGCCATGTCGTGCGCATCGCGGCGGGGGACGTCCCGCAGGCGCACGCTCTCGTGGCGGGCCCGGCACACTTCGCGTACGCGCTCGGCGAGCGAGTCCGCGGGTTCTTCGAGGGGGCGGCTGTCCCTGTCGTCGTCGGTCGCGGGCGTGGCGGGGACCGTGACGGGCAGGGGCGCCGGCTCGTCGGGAACGGCGAAGATCCGGTGGGCGGCGCGCCATTCGAGGGGGAAGTCCGAGGGCTCGCTGCCGGCCTCGTCCGTCCAGCGCGTGATGCCGTCGGCGCCGACGCGCAGCAGTTCGCAGCGGGCAGGTGCCGCGGAGCCGAACACGGGCAACTCGCCCGCCGGCGTGACCAGTCGGGTGTGGGACGGTTCGGAGGAGGTGGTGCGGGGTCCGCCGGTCGGGCCGTGGAGCACCAAGTGCAGGCGGCGCGCGGTCAGCCGGGCGAAGGTGTCGGCGTCCCGCAGGGGACCCGGGCCGCCCGGAGCGTCACCGGGCCGCTGCCGCCCCTCGTTCAGCGGATGCCGCACCACGCCGATGCGCAGCCAGCCCTCCTCCTCGTACCTGCGCAGCGCCTCGGAGAACCAGGTGGCCTGGTCGCGTCCCAGGAAGCCGTACTGGTCGTCCTCGCGGTGGCTGAAGGCGATGGAGGAGTTGAACCCGGCGACGACGGTGTGCAGTTCGGGCACGGGGAAGAGCGTCCACGGCTGGTCGCTCTCGAAGACCGTGTCCATGCCCTGGTAGAGCCCGCGGAAGAGCCGTGTGTAGTGGCGCCACTTGGGCCAGTACGGCGGCTGCGGCGGCACCTCGTCGGCCTCGCAGGTGTGGAAGTAGCCGAGGCACGCCGCCTGGCTGACGTCCTGGGTCCCCGGCACGATCACCATCCGCTGCGGCGGCAGGTCCAGCTGGGAACGCAGCCCCGTAAGGAAGTTGAGGGCCTGGTCGCATTCGCGGGGGCTTCCGGACGCCGTCAGGTCACCGGAGACGACGAGGAGATCGGGCGCGGGCGCACCGGCGTCCTTCAGCTCGACCAGGTCGCTCCACATCTCCCGCAGCAGCGCGTCGGGTTCGCGGCCGCGCCCGAAGTTGGGCCCGGCCACGTGCAGTACCGACAACGCGTCCTGCCGCGAAACGGACCCGCCGCCCGGTGCGGCCGGGTACTGCGGGGCCCTGGCTGGGCGCCGGCGTCCCGACCAGCCCGTGCGGCCCAGCGGGCGCTGGCCGTCGTCGTGCGGGCCGGCGGAGTCGTGAGGAGCGCGCGGCCCGGGAACTTCCCCGGTGGCGCTGCCCGGGTAGCCGGGCCGCAGCCCCGGGCGTGCGTGCCCCTCGACGGCCTGCCCGACGCGCGTGAGCAGCATGTCGCGGGCCGTCTGCGTGTCGCTGACGCCCACCAGGTCGACGTACGTGATCGTCGCGAGGAGGCCCTCGATGGGGATGTCCTCGACGCGCACGGTCAGCAGCTTGCGCTCCGGCGCCTCAGGTTCGGCGCGCAGCGCCGCCTGCCACTCCATGCGCCCGTACGTCGAACGCCCGTAGTGGCTGGAGAGGACGGCGATCACGGCGACGGACTCGCTGACTCCGCGGTCCATGAAGTCGATGAAGTTCGTGCCCGGAACGAAGTCCCAGGCTTGGATCACCGTGCGGTAGCCGGCCTCCTCCAGCGTCCAGGCGATCCACGAGGCCCATTGCTCGTCCGCCGGGGAGTAGCTGATGAAGAAGTCCAAGTCCCGCGTGTGGCCCACCAGTTCCCCGTTGCCCGTCATGGAGGCATCGTAGGAGCTGAGAGGGCTGCCGGGCACCTCGGGTTCGACAGGCAGCGACATTCTCCTCACGTCACGTGTGCGATTCTGTGTGCCGTGCGAATCGTGAAGAGAGTGCATCCCCTGGACTGGTTCGCCGGCGGACTCCTCGTCTGCGGGATCCTTCTGTTCGCCACCGGGCTGCTGCCGGCCGGCCCGGCCGGGGAGGCGATGACCCGCATCGGGCCGCTTCTGGTCTTCCTCGCCACGGTGATCGTCCTGGCCGAACTGACCGGCAGGGCCGAGGTGTTCGACGCCGTCGCCTCGTGGGTCGCCCGCACCGGCAGGGGCAGCTATCCGCTGCTGTTCTGCCTCTGCGTGCTCTTCGCGTCCGTCACCACGATCACGCTCAACCTGGACACCACGGCCGTGCTTCTCACGCCCGTGATGCTCGCGCTGTCCACGCGCGTCGGCATCGCGGCCGTGCCGCTGGCGATGACGACGGTCTGGCTGTCGAACACGGCGAGCCTGCTGCTGCCCGTCTCCAACCTCACCAACCTGCTCGCCGCGGACCGCGTGGCGCTCTCGCCCGTCGAGATGGCCACCACCATGGGGTTGCCGCAGCTCGCCTCGATCCTGGTGACCATGGCCTGTCTGTGGGGCTTCTACTGGCGCCTCGGGCGGCGCAGCTCCGAGAGCTACATACCTCCGCGGCCGCTGCGGCCCGCGGACCCGGTGCTCTTCCGAGTGTGCGCGCTCACGTGCGCCGGTTTCCTGGTGGCGATCCTCGTCGCCGATGTTCCGCTGTGGTCCGCCTCGCTGACGGCGGCCGTCGTCGTCGTGGTGGCGTTCGCGGTCCGGCGCAGAGCGGACCTGCGGCTGACGCTCATCCCGTGGCGGCTGCTGATGATGGTCCCGGGAATGTTCCTCGTCGTGGAGACCGTCAACGCACACGGGCTGCACGATCTGCTCACCGCGACGATCGGCTCGGACGGCGGCCTGCTGGGCATGCTCCGCTCGGCGGGCGTGGGCGCCGGCCTGTCCAACGTCCTCAACAACCTCCCCGTCTACCTCGCGGGGGAGGCGGCCGTCCCGGTCGCGAACGAGCACCAGCTGCTGGCCCTGCTCATCGGCACCAACGTCGGCCCCCTCGTGACACCTTGGGCGTCACTGGCGACGCTGCTGTGGTTCGAGCGGTGCCGCTGGCACGGCACGCGGATCCCCCTGCGCCGCTTCATGGCCACCGGGCTGGTGCTCGCCGTGACAGGGACGCTCTCGGCCACCGCCGTCCTCGCCCTCGTCTGAGAAGCGGCGCGGTCACTCCGCCGCGGGCGTCCCGCCGGTGGCCGCGGACGCCAGATCCACCAGGTGCGCCAGCGCCTCACCCCGGGCCGCGACGAAGCTCCGCCCCGAGTCCGGTCCGTCGAAGCCCACCCGGAAGGGGCCGCCGGAGAGGGAGCGGAACTCCACGCCTGCCTCAGTGGCCAGCAGCGCACCGCCCGGGAAGTCGACGGCCTCCGCACGGTAGCCGAGGTATCCGTCGATGGTGCCGCTCGCCAGCATCGTCCAGCCCAACAGCGGTGCCCACAGCTGCAGTACGCGCCGTGAGTGCAGCTCCAGAGCTCCCCGCAGTGCCTGCGCGCGCACGTCGCTCCTGCTCACCGAATGCCCCTGCGTCCACGCCAGGACGGGCCCGCACCGCGGCAACTGTGCGCGTGGACCGCCCAGTCGGGTGGTGCCGCACCAGGCGCCCTGCCCGAGCGCCGCGCGCCACGTCCGCCCCGTCACCGGCTCGTGCACGACGCCGACGACGGGTGAGCCGTCCACGCACAGGGCGATCCCGACGGCGTAAGCGGTGAGACCGATCGCCACGTTGTTGCTGCCGTCGAGCGGGTCAACAAGCCACGTCCGGCTGCCGTCCGCCTCCAGCAGCCCGGCCTCCTCCGAGACGATCCGCTCGTGCGGGAAGTGCGTACGCAGCCGGGCGAGTATGACCTCTTCGGCCGCCAGATCCAGATCGGTGACGACGTCGCCGCCGTCGCCCTTGCTGCCGACGGTGTGGGCCTTCGCGAAGCGGGCGCTGAGCAAGGCCCCCGCCTCCTCGGCGGCTTCGACCGCCACCTTCTGCTCGTAGGCGTACGCGCCGGTGTCCGTTCCCGACCCGATGCTCTCGGGCGTGTCCCCGTCCGCGTCACTCCCGGTGCCCTGCATGGACCCTCCTCAGCGCCGCCCGCACGGTCCTTCGGGTGTCTTCTGCCCCGCACAGCCGCCGTACAGTGCGGCGGGCCGGGCCGTGCACGGGCCCGAGGAAGAGGTCCCTGCGACCCGGGAGCGTCCTGCCCAGTACGAGCGTGGCCGCGGGCTCGCCGTTCCTGACGACGGTGGAGTGGAACTCACCGGCCGCCAGCGTGTACGTCTCCCCGCCGGTGCTGGTGTGCTCGGGACCCGGCTCGCTGCGCACGAGGCGTTCGGTGGGCCGCAGTTCGTCGGTGCCGTCGGGGGCGCTGTGCACCTCGAAGACGCGGTGCGTCGCACCGGGGGAGGGGCCGGCGGCCGGGCCGGGCGCCGGAGCGGAGGCCGGTTCCGTGACGCGGACCGGGACGTTGGAGACGTGGCCGTAGAGCACGTGGCTGAGCAACTCCCAGCTGTGGGCGTGCATTCCGGCGGCAGCGGGCTCACCGGCAGCGGACCCGCCGCCGAAGAGGTGGACGCACACGCCCCGTTCCCCGTCGCGCACCACCGGCAGGCACAGAAAGCCCAGCGGATGCCGCACCGCTCTCAACTCCCGGTGCCCGGAGGCGATTTCGCCCAGGATGCCCGCCACCGCCTCACGCGGTACATGTGCCGCGGAGCCGTCCCGCAGCGCGTGTTCGAGCTCGTCGTAGTCCATGGCCCCCGACAGGTTCACCTCCGGTACGGGTCCTCCGCGTGAAGTGCCTTGTCGATGATGTCGCCGACGTCGGTGTCGGTGAAGACGGCGGGGAGCGGAAGGCTCAAATGGTCGAAAACCGCTCGCACTTCGTCCACCGTCGGCTCGTGACTCAGCGGCGGCAGCGCGTGGAGGTCGAGCCGCTCGGCCTGCTCCCTGCTCTGGTGCAGCTCGGTGACGTAGTAGTCGTAGAGCGGCTGGTCGCGTGCGACGAGGAGGTTGACGCGGTTGGGGTCGTCCTGCGTGATGACAAGGCAGGATTCGGACAGGTCGAAGCGGAGCGTCGGCACTCCCGCCGAGAGATGAACGCTGATCTCCAGCGTGTCCAGGCGCTGCCGGTACCAGCAGGCGGCCAGCACGGTCGCGTACGACTCCTTGCGGGTCCGCGTCGCCGTCCAGGCGTTGGCGGCGTCCACGTTCCGCTGCCGCGCGAAGGTCTGCCGGAAGCGCGCGTAGTCCGCACACGTCTTCTCGCTGCCGGGGTTGATGATGTCGATCTTGATGCTGAGGGGAGTGCGCTGGCGGGTCGCCGTCTCCACGCAGCGCGGCAGCGTCACCGCCCGCAAATAGGTGCCCGTACCGCCCTTGAAGTACCAGCGGTTGGTCTGCTCGCGGGCCTTGCTCAGCGCTTCCCCCACCTCGCTGCCCGACAGGGAGCGCACCATCGCCAGATCCTCCAGCGCACGGCGTGTGTCGGCGGACACCTCCTGGATGTCGGACCGGCGGCGGACGCGCTCGGTCATCGACCCCACGGCAAGTGCGCCGAGTACAAGGAGAGTTGCACCGGAGGAGACGTCGTCGCTGACCACTTCCCCGAAGACGTCGAGGAAACCGATCGTCAGGCCCAGTCCGACGGCGATGACGACATCCAAGTTCCGGATGATCCAGCCGACGCCCAGCTCCACGCGCCCCACACGCTGTGCCACGTATCCACCTCTCCCCGTGATGACCAGCATCGTAGGAGGGAGCGGACTTCGCCCGCCAGGCGGGGATGCCCTCGCAGCGACCGGCCGCCATGCGATGAATCCGGGCGTGCGCTCCGGTCCATCGCCGTGAGGAGTTCTCACGGCGACGGAAGGAACACAGTGATGCAGGAGTTGAACGCGGACGTCTTCA
Organism: Streptomyces bathyalis; assembly: GCF_015910445.1. Taxonomy (NCBI): domain Bacteria; kingdom Bacillati; phylum Actinomycetota; class Actinomycetes; order Kitasatosporales; family Streptomycetaceae; genus Streptomyces; species Streptomyces bathyalis. The sequence goes on along the minus strand of NZ_CP048882.1, from coordinate 1,108,023 downwards.
TCTCGGTCGACGGCTGGGCCGGCTCGGCGACGTCCCCGGGCTACTTCGGGTACGGGGGCCCCGAACTCGAGGAGTGGATCGGCACCGAAATGGCCGCGCCCCAGCTGGTGATCCTCGGCCGGCGAACGTACGAGATCCTCTCGGGACTGCCCGAGGAGGCCCGCGACGAGTCCTCGCAGCGGATGGCCGAACTCGAGACGGTCGTCTTCTCCCGCACGCTCGAGAGTGCGGAGTGGCCCAACACCCGTGTGTGCAGCGGCGATCTCGTCGCCGAGGTGGAACGCCTCAAGCGCGAGGCAGACGTCCCCCTGCGCACGATGGGAAGCCTGTCGGTGGTGCGGCAGCTCATCGCGGCGGGTCTCGTCGACCGGCTGCGGCTGATGACCTTCCCCTTGCTGGTCGGCGAGTCGGGCCGCGAGCGGTTCTTCGAGCAGACGGCGTCCGCGGACCTGGAGCTGGCCGCCCACCGCGTGCTCGACGGCCGGCTGATGCTGCTCGAATACCACCCGACAGGCAAGGACATCCCGCGGGCGTGACGCGGTGGCGTCAGGCGTTGAACCCGCCGTCCACCGCTATCGACGCACCGGTGATGTTGCGTCCGCCATCACCCACGAGATGGGCGACCGTCGCGGCGACGTCGTCGGCCTCTCCGTACCTCCCGCGGGCGGTGAAGGCCGCCTGGGCGTCGGCTCCTTGTCCGTCCGCGGGGTTCATGTCCGTGTCGACGGGCCCCGGCGCCACGAGATTCACCGTGACGCCGCGTGGCCCCAGTTCGCGGGCGAGCGCCCTGGTGAGCCCGTTCAGGGCCGCCTTGCTCGTGGCGTACAGCGACATGCCGGGGAAGACGACGCGCTCGCCGACGCAGCTCCCGATGTTCACGATGCGCCCGCCGTCGGCGAGGTGCGGTTCCGCGGCCTGGGACGCCAGATAGGGACCACGGACGTTCACCGCCAACACCTGGTCGATGTCGGCGAGTTGCATCGTGCCGACGGGCCCGGTGGCCCCCACGCCCGCGTTGTTGACCAGGATGTCCAGACGTCCGAACTCCGTCACGCACGCTTCGACCGAGTGACGGATCGCCGCCGGGTCGGCGCAGTCCGCACGTACGGCGAGGACGCGACCGCCCGACTTCTCGATGAGGGCGGCGACCTCCTCCGCCGCGGCCACGCTCCGGTCGTAGGTCAGGGTGACGTCGGCGCCGTCGGCCGCCAGCCGCAGCGCGATCGCGGCACCGATGCCGCGGCTGCCGCCCGTCACGAGGGCCGCCTTGCCGTACAGGGGAAGCGACTGCCGGGCTGCGAGGCCGGTCGCTGCAGTATCTGTGCTCTGGATCGAAGACATACCGGGAGTCTCGTGCCGGTCCCGGAAGATCTCCGGCGGGTATCGGACGGCGCGCTGCGGGCCGCGTCGCCCTGCCGTCGCTCCGGTGTCGCAGATGCGGGCCGGCCCAGCGGGCGGCCGTCACGGTCACGCGTCGTGCAGCCGCTCCAGCAGCGCCGGCAGCGCCTCGCCGATCGGCTCGCGTACGAGCTCGTCCGCCAGCCCGTCGTACGGCGTGGGCTCGGCGTTGACGATGATCAGTCGGGCGCCGTGGTCGACGGCGATCTCCGCGAGCGACGCCGCGGGCTGCACCTGGAGCGACGTGCCGACCGCCACGAAGACGTCGCACGCCTTGGCGACGCCCACCGCCTGCCCGAGCACCTCCGGGTCGAGTGCCTGCCCGAACATGATCGTGCCGGACTTCAGGATGCCGCCGCACTCCAGACAGTCCGGGTCGTCCTCGCCCGCCTCGACGCGCTCCAGGGCCTGAGCCATCGTGCTGCCGGCCTCGCACCGCGTGCACATCACGGTGCGTGAACTGCCGTGCAGCTCCAGCACCTTGCGGTCCGGCATCCCGGCGAGCTGGTGCAACCCGTCCACGTTCTGCGTGATGACGCGCACGGGCTTGCCGGACTTCTCAAGCTGCGCCACCGCCTCGTGCGCCGCGTTGGGACGGGCGTCCCAGGTGGGACTGGTGCGGCGCATCTGCCACGACTTGCGACGGATGTCCGGATCGTTCATGTAGTAGTCGTAGGTGACGAGCTTCTCCGCCTCGGGATCCTGGCGCCAAAGCCCCTGCGGGCCGCGGTAGTCGGGGATGCCGGAGTCCGTGGAGATCCCCGCGCCACTGAGGATCGCGACGAGGGGGCCGCGCAAGGAGCCGGCGGCGTGCGGGCCGTCCGGTGCGGGTCCGGGGGAGTCAGGGGAAGCAGCCATGCGGGCCAAGGGTAGTCACGCTTGCCGCGAATCGGCCTCCGCCTTCGACCCGTCGTTGACGAGGGTGCCGGCGTCGCGCGGCGGGGCAGAACCGCATCTCGAGCGCTCAGCACAATCCTTGCCAGCCCACTTCGGGCGAGGATACTGTATGCAGTATTCCGAGATTCGATCGCACCATCCAGGGGAGGGTCCTCACCATGACCGCCGCTTCCGTACCGGGCACAGAGGCAGGGGGAGCCGATCACCCCGATGTCACCGACGGGATTCATCTGGTCGTCGATGCGCTCAAACTCAACGGCGTGGAGACCATCTACGGTGTCGTCGGCATCCCGATCACCGACCTGGCGCGTGTCGCGCAGGGAGCGGGCATCCGCTACATAGGTTTCCGCCACGAGAGCAACGCCGGACACGCCGCGGCAGCAGCCGGATTCCTGACGAAGAAGCCGGGCATCTGCCTGACCGTGTCCGCACCGGGCTTCCTCAACGGGCTGGTGGGGCTGGCCAACGCCACCACGAACTGCTTCCCGATGGTCCAGATCTCCGGATCCAGCGAACGGCACCTCGTCGACCTGCAGCGCGGCGACTACGAGGAAATGGACCAGCTGGCCGCGGCCAAGCACTTCGCCAAGGCGGCCTACCGGGTTCATCGCGCGGAGGACATCGGCCGCGGTCTGGCCCGCGCCATCCGCACCGCCGTTTCCGGGCGCCCGGGTGGGGTCTACCTCGACATCCCGGCCGCCGTGCTGGGCGAAGTCATGGACGCGGAGAAGGGCGCCGCATCACTGTGGCCGGTCGTCGACCCGGCGCCGAGCCAGCTGCCCGACCGGGAGGCCGTCGACCGTGCGATAGGCCTCCTCGCCAACGCCAAGCGGCCACTGGTCGTGCTCGGCAAGGGTGCGGCGTACGCACAGGCGGACGAGCAGATCCGGGAATTCATCGAAACCACGGGAATCCCCTACCTCCCCATGTCGATGGCGAAGGGCCTCCTGCCCGACGACCACGCGGCGTCGGCGGCCACCGCCCGCTCGCTGGCGCTCCGCAAGGCCGACGTCGTGATGCTCGTCGGCGCGCGGCTCAACTGGCTCCTGGGGCATGGCGAAGCGCCGCAGTGGAATCCGGAGGCCAAGTTCATCCAGGTCGACATCGCAGCTTCCGAGATGGACAGCAACCAGCCCATCGCGGCTCCGCTGGTGGGTGACGTCGGATCCGTGATGGAGGCCCTGACCGAGCGGAACAAGGCGGGCGCGATCACAGTGCCGGCGGAATGGCGTGAGGAACTCGACGCCCGCGCCAAGCAGAACGTCGAGAAGATGGCCGGACGCCTCGAGGCCGCCGCGAGCGCACACCCGATGAAGTTCCTGGGTGCGCTGCAGGCGGTCCGTGACGTCCTGCAGGAGCACCCCCAGGCCTACGTCGTCAACGAGGGTGCCAACGCACTCGACCTCGCCCGCAACACGATCGGCATGCAGGCCCCGCGGCGCCGGCTGGACAGCGGCACCTGGGGTGTCATGGGCATCGGCATGGGTTACGCCATCGCCGCCGCCGTCGAGACCGGCGCCCCGATCGTGGCCATCGAGGGCGACAGCGCCTTCGGATTCAGCGGCATGGAAGTGGAGACCATCTGCCGCTACAAGCTCCCCATCGTCACCGTCGTGCTCAACAACAGCGGCGTCTACCGCGGCAACGAGGCCTCCCCTTCGTCCGACCCGGCACCGACCGCTCTCACGGCCAACCACGACGTCATGATCAAGGCGTTCGGTGGCAAGGGCTACCAGGCGACGACACCGGATGAGGTGGCCACGCACCTGCGCGAGGCGCTGGCGTCGGGCACCTCGGCGCTCATCGACTGCGTGATCGACCCGTCTGACGGGACCGAGAGCGGCAACATCTCCCACCTCAATCCCAAGGGCATCACCATCAAGCAGTGACAAGAACTGCCGGCCCGCCCCGCCCGGCCCGATCAACGCCACAACTTCTGGGCCGAACGGCGAGGGCGGGCACGGCAATTGCGCGATCAGCAAGGCTCTCCTTCGTGCACATACCCCGCCGAGAGGGCGATTCCGGTTGCGGCCGGGCGGCCGTGGGCATCGCAGGGCCCGGCTTCGTGTGCGCGCGGCGCACAGCCGGATCAGACATGTCCGGCAGCGAGATGAGCTTCTCTTCCTTGTCGGCCCTCGCAGACATGTTCTCCGGGCCGCATTTCACGCGCACCGCGCATGTTTCGCATCTGCCCGGGAAGCGCCCGGCCGTCATGTAGTCGGTCAGGCCCTTCAGTTCGACGTGACCCCGTCGAATTTCCCTCGGCTCTTCTCTGTTGAGGAACCTGAGAATTGGCCCCGGCCACCTCAGCGTTGCCCCCAGCGCCGTCGAACTCCGCACGACGGGCGCGGGAAACGTCTCGCCGAGGGCCGGCCCGGCCCGGGAACCCCAACTGCGCCACCCATACCTGTCATGACGTCGGATTCACCGACGGCTCTGCCTCCACGGTGAAAGGCATCCGACTGCCCGGCGAAGCCCGTGAAGTCCGGGTGTCACATCGATGTCGAACGGCTGCCCGCAGCGTGTTCCGCAAACATGCCGTGGACGGGTGCGCGGCCGAACCCGACGGAAGGCAACGGGAATTCGGCGACGGCCGGCGCGGAACGCCGGCAGGACGCACATGGCGGCGACAGGCGACGGACACCGGATTGGAATGAGGCGTTTCTAGCGTCTCCTCGTCGAGTCGGGGACGTCGCCCCCGCCGCGTTGAGGAGATATCGATGAATCTGATGACACAGGACCCCACGGGACTTGTGCTGCCGGAACCCGACGGCCGCAGAATGAGGGAACTGGCGTCGCGTGCGGCCGTGCTCTCGGGTGCCTCCACGGCCGAACTCGCCGATCTGCTGCTGGACATGCCGGGCGGGTTGCGCCAGGGACTGCTCGACTTCGCAGCCGGGACCAGCGGCCAGGGGTGCTTCGTCATTCGAGGGCTTCCCGTCGGGGATCTTCCCGGCACGCCTCAGTGGCACGGTTCCCGGGTGCTGGAGCAGCACCTCACCACGGGGGTGCTGACGCTCGTCGCTGACCTGCTCGGGAGCCTCATCGGCTACCAGGACGAGAAGGACGGGGCCCTCATACACGAGGTGCACCCCGTGGCCGGCGAGGAACAGCGCATCGAGAACAGCGGTTCCGTGGCCTTCGACTTCCACACCGAGAACGTCCACCACCCGTTGCGGCCGGATTTTCTGGGGCTGCTGTGCCTGCGGCAGGACCACGAGGGCGTCGCGGCCACCCGGGTCGCCTCCGTACGTGACGCGGCGGCTCTCCTCACCGGCGCTCAACGGGAGATTCTCAGCGAGCCCCGATTCCGCAGCGCCTATCCGACGTCCTTCGCCCGGAACATCGCCGCGCGCCGCCCGGAGTCCGGGCCGCATCCGGTGCTCTTCGGCGCGGAGCCGAACCTCTTCATGCGCTTCAACTCCCACACCACCAGCGGCCCCGACCGCGAATCCGACGAGGCGCTGCGGGCTCTGGCGGCGGCGCTCGAGGAGACCTGCCGGGAGATCGTTCTGCGGCCCGGCGAGATGGTCGTGGTGGACAACCACGTGGCCGCGCACGGTCGTTCCGCGTTCACGCCCCGCTACGACGGCATGGACAGGTGGCTGCGCCGCTGCTACTCGCTGCGGGCCGTGCCGCGCTGGGCGGAGCAGATGATGCCGCAGCGCCGGGTGCTGCCCGAACTGAAGCAGATCTCGGGCGTGCTCTGAAACGTCCGCGCGAATTCACCGGCGGTCGACGAGAGGGTTGGAGTCACATTGGACGTCCTTGGAACAGCGGGGCTGCTGTCCGCCGCGCTGGCAGCGGGCTGGGTGGATGCCGTGGTGGGCGGCGGCGGGCTGCTCCTGATTCCTGCGCTGCTGCTGTCCTTTCCGCAGCTGCCCCCGTCCGCCGCGCTGGGGACCAACAAGCTCGCCGCCATCACGGGAACCACGGTGGCGGCCGTGACCTTCGCCCGGCGAACCAAGCTGGACCGGTCCGTCGCGCTGCCCGCGGCCGCGCTCGCCGTCCCGGCGGCGGGGTTCGGTGCCGTTTCCGCGTCCAGCGTGCCCGCGGACTGGTTCCGGCCGGTCGTGATGGCGCTCCTGGTCTCCGTCGCCGTCTTCGTGGCGCTGCGGCCCCGCTTCGGAGCGGCCGAGGGCCGCGACGCCGTCAGCCGTCGCCGCCGCATGGCCGTCATCGCGCTCGCGGGATGCGGCATCGGCTTCTACGACGGCCTGTTCGGACCCGGCACCGGAACCTTTCTGATCATGGCGTTCACCAGTGTGCTGTCGCTGGAGTTCCTCCAGAGTTCCGCGCTGGCGAAGGTGGTGAACGTCGGCACCAACCTCGGGGCGCTCACGGTCTTCGCCGTCCAGGGGGACGTGCTGTGGCTCCTGGGCGCCGGAATGGCCGTCTGCAACATCGCGGGTGCTTCGCTGGGAGCCAGAACCGCTCTGCGGCGCGGCTCCGGCTTCGTTCGCACGGTGCTGCTGGTGACGGTGACGGGCATGGTCGTGAAGCTCTGTTTCGACCAGTTCGGGTGAGCTGCATGACCGAAGTGATCCCGATGCGGGACCCGTTGGGGAAGGCTTTCCCCAACTCCGTCGCGCTGGAGGGCGTCTACGACGCCGAACGGCTCAGCCGCGAACTCAAAGCGTTCGACCGACACTTCGGCTCCCCCCTCTCGGCGGCCAGCGGCCGGCGCGTGCTTCCGCTGCGCAGCGTCGGCGGCGACCCGCACCGCACGGACAGCGGCGGGCCGAGCCTGAGTGGCTTCGGGGAGACGCCGTGGCTTGCCCGCCTGCCCTATCTGCGGAAGCTGCTGGAGGACCTGCCCGCACCGCTTCTGGGAGTGCGTCTGATGGCGCTGGCTCCCGGCGCACGGCTCAGCAATCTCCAGTCCGTCAAGTGCGGTCCTCCCTGGGGGCTTTGCCGCCTGCACCTGCCGATCGTCAGCGGGCCCCGCGCGCGGACCGTCTTCGCCGGGGAGAACCGGTGCTGGGACCCGGGAACGCTCTGGTTCGTCGCCTCCTGGCGTGTGCACGCAATGGTGAACCGGGAACCCTTCGAACTCGTCCATCTGGTGGTCGACACCTGCCACACCGACGGGCTCAGCCGGATGTTCCCGCAACAGCTGCGGCAACGGCTCGACGGGGTTCCGAGCCTGTCATTGCGTCCGCAGGTGCCACTGCGTCCGGCGGACGCACAGGGCTACCGGTGCCGCTTCCGGATGCCGGAGACGTTCGCCAACTGGGAACAGCCGGGCCATCACCTTCCCCGTGATTCCGGGAAGGGGCTCGTCACGGCAGAGGTGGACGTCCACGAAGGCGTTCCGCGGCTGCTGCTGGACAGCCGCCCGTTCTGCTCCTTGGAGCACATCGGCGAAGGCGAATTCCGCCTCTGTGGGTGGAGCGACGAACGCACGCTCCAGGTCGTCGGCACGAACGAGAGCCGGGTGGTCCTGCTCCGGACGCGCGAGGGCAGCAGCACCTACCGCGTCCGGCTTCCCGCCCTGCCTCCCACGTCCGAGGAGTGAACAGCAGGACGGGAAACGCCGGTTGCCCGCGGGAATCAGGTCACGGCCTGCGGAAGCTCCGCCATCGCGCGACGGATCTGTTCGAGCCTGGCCGGGGCGCCCATTCTGCGGCACAACTCCGCGCCCTCCCGGAAGAGCGAGGCGGCACCGGACAGGTCGTGCGCGGCCCGACGCGATCGTCCCAGTCCGAGCAGGACCTGGGCCTCCATCAGCGGGTCCTGGATGGCGCGAGCGATCTCGAGCGCTTGACGGAGCCGCTCGTCCGCCTCGTGGAGCCGGCCGCGCCGGACGTCGACGGTGGCGAGCCCCGCGAGCGCGTAGGCGCGTCCGCTGGGGTCGCCGATGGGTGTGCTGGCCTCCAGGCTCAACTCGTATGCTTCCGCGGCCCGTTCGAGGTCGCCGCGGGCCAGATGGAGATCAGCGAGGCTGAAGCGGACCTGCGCCGCGCTGCGGCCGCGGAATCCCTGTACGACCTTCTCCGCGTCCCGCAGGAAGACCTCGGCCTCCTCGTAGCGCTCCATTTCGATCAGGGTCTGGCCGCTCCAGCGCAGCACCTGTGCCTGCGCCTCGAGATCCTCCACCGACCGCAGCACCGGCAGCGACTCCCGCCAGCGGGCGAGTGCCCGGTCGAAACGGCCCGTGATGCGGTCCGCGCAGGCCGCCTTGCGCAGCGCCAGCGCATGCCCGTAGCGGTCGTCCACCTCGCGGAAGAGCCGCCGCGACTCCTCGAGGAGCGGAACTGCCCGTTCGTAGTGGCGCCGGGTGAGATACAGATCGCCCAGCCCCAAGAGCATGGCCGCGGCACCCCTGTTGTTCCCCTGGCGGCGTACGGCGCTCAGCGCGCTCTCATGAGTGACCTGCCAGTCGTCGAAGTGGAAGCGGACGCTGAAGAGACAGCGGGAGGTGGCGGCCAGATCCCAGGCGATCTCGTCCTGCCCCTCCGCTGCCGCCTGCTGGCACAGCGCGGTGATGGTCGCGCGGTCCGACTCGTACCAACGCAGCGGGTCCGAGGCCATCCTCTCCAGCACGTCGGCCGGTGCGGGCGGTTGCCGCGCGAGGCTGTGCAGGACGGTGAAGTCCCCTCCGCACACGGTGCGGTGGGCCAGGTCCGCCAGGGCGAGGGCCGTCGCCGCGGCCCGGGTGAGCACGGCAGTACGCTCCGCCTTCGGCTCCGTCTCGTGCACCCGCTCCAGGGCGTACAGCCGCACCAGGTCGTGCATGCGGTACCGGGGCTGACCGGCACCGGCAGGGCTGGTCACATCGACCAGCCGGGCGTCGAGCAACTCCTCCAGGAGGTCCTCGCCTTCGGCGAGCGGCATGTCCAGCAGCGGAGCGCAGATCCACTCGGAGAAGTCCGGCGTGGTCAGCAGGGCGAGCCGCCGGAAGAGTTTGCGCGCCGCGGAGCTGAGCCCTTGGTGCGACAACTCGAGGCTGGTCCTCATCTCCAGGCTCTCGTGGGCCAGTTCGTCGAGTCTGCGGCGTTCGTTGGCCAGCCGGGACGCGGCCTTCTCCAGGGTCCAGTGCGGCTTGGACGCCAGCTTCGTCCCCACGATGCGCACGGCGAGCGGCAGCCGGCCGCAGTACTCCGTGAGTTCCGCGGCGACGTGCGGCTCGGCCGAGAGCCGCTTGCGGCCCACGAGACGATCGAGCAGGGCGAGCGCCTGGTGCTGCTCGAAGACCTCCAGCTCCAGCACGCACGTGGTGGGCGCCGTGGTGATCCTGGCGCGGCTGGTGAGGAGCACACCACAGCTGCCCGTACCGGGAAGCAGCGGCCGCACCTGCCGCACGTCACGGGCGTTGTCCAGCACGATCAGCATGCGCCGGTCCGCGAGCAGGCTCCGCAGCTGCTCCGACCGTTCGTCGAGCGTCTGCGGTATGGCGGAGCCAGGGAGCCCGAGCTCACGCAGGAAGCGGGCCAGGGCTTCCTCGGGTGTCACCGGGTGCTCGTCCATGCCGCGCAGGTTGACGTAGAGCTGTCCGTCGCTGAAGACGGGCCGCAGCTGATGAGCCGCGTGCACGGCGAGAGCCGTCTTTCCCGTACCTCCCGGCCCCACGATCGCCGCGACCGGGACCGATCCGGTTCCCGGGACGAGGCTCTTCCGCAGGGCGGCGAGCTCCTCCTCGCGGCCGACGAACTCCGCGAGGTCGCCCGGGAGTTGACAGGGACCGTTCTGCTGCGGCCCTGGCGCCACGACGGACGCCAGGAGCGGCACCGCGGGCGCGGGCTCCGCCACGGCGGACTCCGGGTCAGCTTCCGGCTGAGGCACGGGTGCCGTCCCCCGCAGGATCTGTTCGTGCAGCCGCCGAAGTTCCTCCCCGGGCGTCACGGCGAGTTCCTCGCGCAGCAGGCTCGATGTGTCGCGGTAGAGCTGGAGTGCGTCGGCCTGACGCCCGGAGCGGGCCAGCGCCAGCATCAGCTGGCCCCGAGGACGCTCCAGCAGGGGCTGCTGCTGGACGAACACCGAGAGTTCCGCGATCAGTTCCTCGTGCAGCCCCAGCTCGAGCTGGAGATCGGACACGCTCTCCCTGACGGCTACCTGCTCCTCCTCCCAGCGCCGCACCTCGGGCTGCCAGGCCCTGCGGGTGACACCGGACAGGACGGGGCCGCGCCACAGGGACAGCGCCGACTTGAGACGCGAGAGCGCAGCCTCCGAGTCGCCCGCCGCGAGGTGTTCGCGGGCCTCGTCGCGCAGTTGACGGACGGTGAAGGTGTCGAGACGTACTCCGTCCGCGACGAACCTGTAACCGGGTGGATGGGTGAGCAGCAGGTCCCGTCCCGCGCCTGCCCGTTCGAGCTTGCGGCGGAGCATCGAGACACAGACGGCGATCTGATTGGCAGGGTCGGCAGGGAGGTTGTCCTCCCACACGCTGTCCATGAGGTGCTGTGCGGGGACGACTTCGTCTGCCCGCAGCAGAAGGGCGCCCAGTACGGCCTGCAGCCGGGGCGCCGTTATCTGCAACTGGCGTCCGCGGGCACGTATGTCCAGCGGACCGAGTACCCGGAATTCCGGTAAATCCCCCGATATCGGCAGTGCGGTAGGCACGCCTGATTCCCCCTTGTAGCTACGTACTATGCTGCATCGTCAGTAAATCTTCAGAAGAAGTGACTCCGCCGTGAAACACCTATGGTGTGAGTGTCGTCACGGCCGCCCGGTGCGAAGTGTTTTCGCAGCTGAGGCAGTGTCAGGCGGTCCGTGCGCGCAGCCATGAGAGGACGGCTTCCGCATCCCCGTCCGACGGGAAGACGGGGTAGCGCACGCTGTTGACGAACCCGTCCTTGAGCACGAGCGTGTGCCTGCGCAGCAGCGTCAGTCCCGCCGCTGTGAAGGTTGGCAGCCCCAGGGCCTCGGTCAGTTCCAGCCGGCCGTCGCTCAGGAGCTCGTAGGGAAGTTCAAGACGCCGGGCGGCCTCCAGCTGTTCATCCGTGCTCTGAGTGCTCACCCCGTAGACCACGGCACCCAGAGCGCCGAACGCCTCACGCAGCCCGGCATAGGAGACGCACTGCGGCGTGCAGCCCCGCGCGCCCGGTGTGGCGTTCCATGCGGCCTCACCGCCGGGTGGTGCTTCGCCCGGACGCCCGGTCCGCGGGTAGCAGAACAGGACGGTCCAGCGGCCCCGCGACTCAGCGTGCGGGTCACGCAGTACGCCCCCTGTGGAGGGCAGTTGCAGCGCCGGAACCCTTCGTCCCGGCAGATGGTCACAGGCGCCGTCGTCGGTCGGGACCGGCAGTCCGCCGGGCAGGACCGCAGGGTCATGTGGCACGCTCATCGGCACGTTCTCCTGGTATGCGCCCGGTGTTCCGTTCCTGATCGCCCGTCGGGCCGTGGCCGCGGGCGGGCAGCTCTGACCCCACATTACGGCGAGCGACCAGACCGCGGTACGCGAGAGCTCCGCTCACCAGGCTCAGCAGGGCGGCCAGGGCGAAACTCCAGCGCGCGTCACCCCCCGACCTGTCGGCGATCGCTCCGAAGAGCACCGCGCCCAGCGGATTGGCGACGAAGGCGGCCGTGCGGGCGTTCGCGGTCACACGTCCCAGGAACTCTGCGGGCACGAGTTTCTGACGCAGCGCCCGGATGTGGATCGACGCGAAGATGGAGAGGCCGCCGTGCAGCAGGTTCGCGATCAGCAGCAGAACGGGATGCACGGACAGTGCGAAGCCGAGCAGGGTTCCGCCGACGCCGATCACGGACCAGCCTATGAGCGCGCCCGGTCTGGCGGTCTCCTGGGTGAACCGGCCGGCGAGCCAGGCGGCGAGCACGCCCCCGACCCCCGCCGCGGCAAGGACGACCCCCGCCCATGTCGGCGACGCACCCAGCCCGACGGTCGTCTGGAAGACGATCAGTGTCTCGGCGGCGATCACGAAGTTGACCGCGGCCTGCACCAGGATCAGCCGGGAGATGAGCGGGTGCGCGCGCAGATAGCCCATGCCCTCCTTCATCTCCCGCCACAGCGAGCCCGTTCCGCTGCGGCGGGCCGGTGCGGACGGGGACGCGGCAGCATCCGACGTCCCTACCACGGCCGCGTCAGCTCTGCGCCGCCCCCCGAGGTGGCGAAGCGGCAGCAGCGTGCCGATCGACGCCGCGAACGTCGCCGCGTTGAGCCACACCGCGCGGTCGACACCGATCAGCGCCACCAGTGCGCCGGTCACGGCAGGCCCCAGCAACAGGCCAAGCTGGCTGCTCAGTTCGAGCCGGGAGTTGCCCGTGACCAGTTCATCGGTGCGCAAGGTCGACTGCACGGCCTTGGCCAGCGACGTCTCGAACAGCACGCCCAGCGCCGCAGCGAGACAGGCCAGCGTGAACAGCAGGACCGCACCGTGCGCGGCGTGCACGGTGAGCGGCATGGCGGCGAACAGCACCGTCCGGCCGGCGTCACAGCCGATGAGCACCTTCCGGCTGTCCCAGCGGTCCGCCAGTGGGCCGGCCAGCAGCCCGACCAGCAGGTAGGCGACGGTCCGCGGAGTCGCGGCGAGTGCCGCCTCATCGGACTGTCCGTGATCTGGAGCATCAGCAGCGGTACGGCGAGAATCGCCGCTCCGTCGCCCACGACGGACACGGTCTGCCCTGCCCACAGCAGCCTGAATCCGCCTGAATTGACGGTGCCGGTGCTCAGCGGCATGGCGTTCGTTCCTCCTCGTGCCGGATGAGCGCCTCAGCGGCTGCCGGGACGAGCCGGGCAGCCGTGCCCGAGTACACGGCGCGCAACACGTCGTCCGGGAGCGCGAGCCCGTAGGCGGGCCACGGGTCCTGGCGGCCGCGGTAGTGGAACGCGTCGTCGTCCGACTCCAGGACGCGGAACTGCTCCCGGTAAGTGGCCCGGTCCTGGACGCGGTCTCCGCCGAAGACCACCCGGTCGCGCCAACGGTCCAGAAACCTCGCGGCGTGCCTCGGCTGACGGGCCAGTACGTGGTGACAGGCCCCCAACTCGACGAAGAGGCCGGGGTGCAGCCGCAGCCTCTCCTCCACGGTGTCCAGCCGTTCGCCGCTCCCGTCGATGTGAGCGGCGATCACGGTGAGCCCGGGGAACCGCTTCAGCAACCGGTCACGGCGTTCGTGTACTTCCCCGTGCCCCAGACTGCCGGGACGCCGGCGCGCCCACGGCTTGCGGAACAGCCGGACGAGAGCTTCGTTCCGGGAGTCCCACGGCTCGTACGCGGCCAGTTCGTCTCCGCAGTGAACGATCGCCGGCAGCCGGAGCGCGGCTGCGGCCTCCCAGAACGGGTCGAGGCGCGGGTCGTCGAGGAAGAGGGGGTCCTCGGGGACGGGGCCGGTACCGGGGTCGTCGACCCCGAACCCCTTGTCGTGCAGCTCGCCGATGAGCACCGCACCGTGTTCCCTCACGTCGGAGGCGAGGGACTCGGCCATGCGTTCCGCGCCGCCGCGGCGTCGGGCGCTCGACCAGTCCACCGTGGCGGCGGGCAGCAGCCGCCCCGGTGCCGCGCGGGCGAGTTCGGCACTGCCGGCCGTCGTCTCACCGCGGTCGGCGAAGGAACTGGTCACCACCGCCGCGATGTTGAGTTCCCGCATCAGCCCCAGCCGTTGCCCCGGCTGCTCCTCGTCCAGCGTCAGATGCGCATGGACGTCGACAACGGGGAAGCGGGCACATGACACCTCGGTCTGCGGCGTCCGCAGCTGAGGGGTGGGGGCGTAGTCGAAGACGGACACCTCGGGAGGAGGGGTGAAGGCCATCAGCCACGCCGCTCTCCCCTCGGGTATCCGGATCATCACTTCGCCCTCTCCCCAAGTGAGATGCTCCTTGCGCACCAGGTCGGTGATCACCGTGTGCCGCCATCCGGGGGCCTTCAGCAGCACCTGCTCCCCGCGTGGCCCGTCGACGGTCACGAGGTGGGCGTGCCGCCCGTACGGTTCCGTGCTGACGGTGCACCCCTCGGCACGGAACTCCGGGGCTCCGGAAGAAGTCCGTGCCGTCACATCGGCTCCGCGTGGGCCATCGGCCCCTGGCACATGCGCACCCTCAGAAGATGACGCCGGGGGTCGGTGAAGTGTTCACGGGCATGCATCACACGGTGGTTGTCGACGAAGACGACCTGGTCCTCCTCCAGTCGCACCACCTCGCGCAGCGACGGCTCGGTGAGCACCTCGTCCAGCAGCGTGAGCGAGCGGGCGATGTCGCCCGCGGGGTCGAGCCGGGCCAGCCGGACGCCCTGCGCCAGCAGGTCGGCCCGGTAGCGCACCATGGGTCTGCCGTCGCCTGCCTTGCTGAAGACCCGTACGGGCACGAGGCGTTGACCGTTCCACATGGGCACGTCGGTGGTCAGCAGGGTGTCGCGCGCCCGCCGGAGGGTCCCGCTGCCCCCGAGAACCTCCCAGACGCGGTGGGCGTCGACCAGGACGGAGGCACCGCCGCTCAGGGCCGGTCGCACGCACCACAGTCCGAACCAGCGCTCGGGGCTTGAGGAGAAGGCCGAGTCGGTGTGCAGGCACGCCTCGCCGTCGCTGACGGAGATGTTGTTCCGGCGCTGTGCCTCGGGGAGTTCGGGGCGGGGGCGAACGTCCCAGACGACGATGTCGTCCGTCGCCCCCACGGGGCTCGGCGTACCGATGGCCGCCGACGCCGCCACCACCAGGGCGTCACGTGCGTGCACCGCCATACCGGCGAGGCCCGGCACGGATGCCACGGCGTAGCCGTCGCGGTGCAGCGCCTCGAGAACGGCATCGAGGAACGGTACGGCGTCCGCACGGCGTAACAGCTCCTGCGCCAGGGCCCGTTGGGTCCCCGCGTCGTGGAGTTGCGCGGGCGCGGCGTGCGGTCCGCCGGGGCGGCCGGCCGCCCCGGGCAGCGGTGCGGTGAACGGGAGGACGGGCCGAACGATGGCTGTGGAGAACGGGGAAGACATGGTCACCTTCCGGAGTGCCGAGTACCTGTCGAGACGTCAGATCAGGAAGTCGCCGGGCCAGTGGTGCACCGGGTCGCGGGCGAAGCCGGTCAGGGTCCCCACCGCCCCGTGGTCGTCGCACGGCAACACCGTGTATCCGTGGTGTTCGTACGGAGGGGTCTCCAGGGAGCCGGAGAGCCGGTAGACCGCCGAGGGGTGCGCCTCGCGCAGCCAGACGTGCCCGCCGTCCGCGCCACGGTCCGGCCCCGGCTCCGTCCGCCAGCCGGCGAAGCGCGTACAGCTCCCCGGGCGGTCGTGCTCCCGCAGCAGGGCACCGGTGTGCCGCAGCCGTTCGGTGTCGGTGCCGGTCAGTACGGTGCACCCGCCGGTCGCGCCCAGCACCGTGGCGGCCGTCGCGCCGCGTACCTTCCGGGCCGTCGAAGGATGCCCCGTCAGGACGACCAGGTCCTCGGGCGAAGCCTCCCGCACGGCCTCGGCGGCGCTCTTCGTGAACGGTGCGAGCGTCCCGGCCCGCAGGCCGAACAGCGGCGCCGAGAGGGCCGTGAGGATCCGCAGGATCCTCTTCCGGTCGCTCTCGTGTCCGACGACGCTCGTGGACACCCCGCACAGCGCGAAGGGCAGAGCGCGCCTGATGACGTGCACCGTCAGGCCGTGGGCGGGAAGCAGCACCACGACCCGTCCGGTGCCGTCCCACGCGGACGGGCAGGTCGCCGTGCCGTCGCCGGATGGCCGGCTGCGCCGCGCGGCCCAGCCGAGGGTCAGGGCCAGCTCCCGGGCCAGGACCTTGGGCCACTGCGCCGGCCCGATACGGGGATCGCGCAGCTCTTCCGCGACGTCGGCCGGAACCCCCTGCCGCAGCGCGCCCGACAGCCCGCGCAGGGACCCGAGGGGACTGTGCCGCAACGGCAGCACCTGGCCCACCGCGTACACGGCGCTCACGGCAGGCCGTTCGGGCTCCCGAGTCGCGCTTCCCGCATCGAAGGCGAGCGCGTCAGCCATCGACATGCCAGCCGACGCGCTGGAGGACGGCCGCTTCACCGTGCCTGTAGTGCTGGAGGACTCCGTCCAGGAAGCTCCACGCCAGCTGCGGCACGAGCGCGGCGGCGGCGACGGAGTCCCGCGTCACCTCGTGCCTTGCGGCCAGCAGCCGGAGCAGTTCGCGGGTGTCGTCGCCATGTCCGAGACGCGTGTCCTCCTCATCGTGCCGCCGCATCGCGGAGACCAGCGGCTCCGCCTCCGGAAGCTTGCCGAAGAGGGCCTGGTAGAAGCCCTCGTGACGGGAGTGGACGGTGTTTCCGGCGGCGGACAGGGTCAGTTGGAGGAAGGCGAGCGCGAGGCAGTACGCCTGCCAGTCCCGCTGGGCCAGTTCACGGAGCGTGCCGACGAAGGTGACGGTGGTCGGAAGCGGGCGCATGCGGTCGGGCGTCAGTCCGTGATCCCGGTCGCCGCGGGCACGCTTGATGCCGCGCAGGAACATCTTGCCGTGGTTGAACTCCTCGATGAGGTGCTTGACCAGCTCCCCCCGGATCAGCGTGTCCGGGCAGGAGGCGACTGCCGCTCCGGTGTGCTGCCAGATCCCGGCCACGTAGTGGTAGTTCTCGACCATCCAGCCCTGCACGAGCGGGAGGCTGGGCTCTTCGGTGAGGCGCTGCCACAGCTCGTGCCCGTCGATCGCCGTCATCCATCCCTCGACGAGCTTCTCCAGGCCGACCTCGTCGTTCCTGCCGTCCCACCCGCGGGCGGTGTTCTCCACGAGCTCACCGGCGACGGCCGCGGGTGTCCGTGCGGACGCGTCGGCGGCCCCGGCTGCGTCGGCCGCGCGATCGGAGTAGGCGTAGGCCAGCGCCAGGACCCTGGACACGCCGGGAGCTGCGCTGCGGGGCCCGTGGGCGTACGAGGAGTAGACCTCGGCCGGCCACACGGGCAGACCGTCCACCTCGCCGCCGAGTGTGCGCTCGGGGCCCTCGAGCGCCGGGACCGACGCGGCGCCCCGCACCGTCTCCGCGGACAGTCCTGCCTCGAAGGTGTCCAGCCAGCGAACGATCATCTCCGCGACCAGCGTGACCGCGTTGAGCCAGTCGGCGAGCTCCTCCGCCGGTACGACCTTCGCGGCGCGGACGGCGTCCCGCCAGTTGTTGCCGTGACCGAGCCCCAGGTCGGTCTCCACGTGTTCGAAGATGGCGGTGACCGCCTCCTTCGGCAGCATGCCCTGCTCGGTCAGCATCGTGTGCCACCCGGTGACGGACTTCTGGTCGCCCGCCGTGTACTCCAGCAGCCCGGAGCACACCGCGGCGGCGAGGGGGCCGTAGGCCGCGACTGTGCGCATCAGATGGATCCACTCGACGGTGACCGGCGACGGCCGTGCCTGACGGACCAGCTCGCGCGGGACGCCCAGGGCGGCCAGGCCGTTCTCGAAGTACGTGTCGTGATCGGCCTCTTCGACGACGTGGTGGGCCTGAAGCCGTATCAGCTCCGACGGGCGCAGGGCGTCGGTGATACCGCTGGCCATCCGGAAGGGTGCCGCGGCCAGGTAGTGGCGTGACTCGAGGAGATACGCGCGGACCGCGCCGAGCGCCTCTCCGTCACGGATG
The DNA here is from genome assembly GCF_015910445.1 of Streptomyces bathyalis. Lineage (NCBI taxonomy): Bacteria > Bacillati > Actinomycetota > Actinomycetes > Kitasatosporales > Streptomycetaceae > Streptomyces > Streptomyces bathyalis. The sequence goes on along the minus strand of NZ_CP048882.1, from coordinate 1,090,262 downwards.
CGCTGCCAGACGGGGTGGCCGTAGATGAATTCGAGGCAGGTCCGGTACTGGTCCTCGACTAGACGCTCGACCTCCTCGGCGGGGAGGGCGCGCTCCGCGGGGCCGAGCCCGATCGGGCGCCTGAGGGTGGGAAGCAGCCGGGCGTCGTGCGCGGCCCCCAGCGGCAGTTCGGCCGTGTCGACCAGAACGGTGTGCTCGGCCGAGGCGTCGCTGGGGCGGGAGATGAAGGGAACGGTTCGGCGAAGCCTTGTCATGTCGTTTCTCCGGCAGCCTGGTCGGGATGGACGGTCGAGCGCGGAACCGGGGCCGCCTGGGGCGGCCCCGGTCCTGATCAGGGGGCTGTCACTCCACGACAGCTGCCCGCAGAGCGGCGGCAGCGGCGTCGGCACGCTGCTCGAGCTCGGTGATCTCGTTCAGTTCCTCGACAGTGATCTCCTCAGCCATGATTTCTCCCTTGGAATTCGATGGAGTTCTGTGACCGGTGATGAGTGATTCCGTGGGAACACTCATCACCGTTCGATGCCGGCGGATCGATCTTTGCCGGGCCGGGACGAGCACGGCAAGGGCATTTCGCAGGCATGTCCGAACTCGCGTTCAACAGGGCATGACCTGCGGATTCTCAGAGAACATCCGGGTGACAGGGAAAAGAAAGGGCAGTCGGCTGAAATCGAGGAACCTCACGTCACGGCGAATTCGTATTCCTCGTAGGACGTGATCTCCAGGCGCGCCAGCCAGTCGTCGCCGCCGACGGCGAAGGCCAGCAGCGGATATTGCCACGTTCTCAGGTCGTGCAGCGTCTCCCGGAGGGCCCAGTGGGCGAACGCCTCCCCGGGGTCCCGGTGCTCGTCCGCCTGTCCGTCCGGAGACGCGCAGCTGTGTTCGTACCGTTCGAGTGCCCCGGCGAGATCCGACATCGGCATGACCCGGTGCCCGCCCAGCAGCGGCCGGAAGATCTCGTGGACATTGACCGGCGTGGAGCAACCCGCCATCGCCTGGAGCCAGTTGGACTCGAAGAAGACCTGACTGGAGCCGCTGCGAAGACCGCGGTACGCGCGCTCACGGGCGAGCACGGTGCCGCGATGCGCCGTGCAGCGGGGCAGTGCCATGCGTTGGACGCCCTCGAGGGCAAGGATCTTGGGAGCGATGATGTGCTCCGCCGAGTGCGGCAGGGGGCCGGTCAGGTCCGTGCGTTCTCCGCTGCGTAACCCCACGGTGTAGTAGGGGAGCGAGTGCCCGTCGCTCAGCGGACGGCTGCCCTGCACGGCCGCCGCGCTGTTGTAGGCGGCGACCACGCCGGGATCGCGGCGGACGAACCGGGGGAGGAGCGAGCCCCCGTCCGGCGGCAGGAGATCGCGCGCGGCGGAGATGACGGGTGAATCGCTCCCCACCAGCGCGAGCCCCCGGCGCAGGCACTCCTGGAAGTAGCCGAGGAGAGAGGAGCCGGGGCGCGGGTCGGGCATGAGATGGCGCAGTCGTTCAAGGGCGGGCTTTCGGTCCTTCTCCCGCCGGAGGGTCCGGCACACGGCCTCCTCGTGCCGGCTGATGATCTCCCGCAGCGCGGGCTCGGCGTCGTCCGTCCCTATCGCGGTGATGGCACGGTCCGGACCGGCCAGGCTCCACATGCCGTAGGTACGTGATGTCTCGCGGATGAGCCGCTGCACCGTGGTCGAGTGGTGCCGGGCCACAGCCGACAGCGGCACCGTCCGGTCCAGCGCTCCGTAGCCGGCCCGTCCCAGGTTGGGGAAGAGGAATCCGTCCGGGCAGAAGGCCGACAGGGGGCGGCAGTTCGTCCACCCCTTCTTGCTCATGATCTCCTTGCGCACGACGCGGAAGCCCGGGTCGCTCTCGCGGCCCCGCTCCACGCCCGCGTTGTCGATGTCGTCGATCGCGTACGTCCCGGCGCCCCTGGAGGCGAAGGCGAGCGCCAGCGAGACCGTCCACGGGCTCTGATAGAGGGCCAGGGGCGGATGGGCCACGGGGTCGAGCCCCGTCAGACGCAGGTCTGTGCTCCCGGTGGGCGTCACGGTGCTTCGTCCTCCTCCTGGGTGCTGTGGAACTGGAATCTGACGCCGGTCCGCTTCCGTTCGGCGAGCCGGTACGCGTGCCAGGCCAGGGCTAGGTCCTGCCACGGCAGTCCGACGGGGCAGTAGACGGTGATGTCCGCGTCGTGCTCCCGCGCCGGGACCGCACCGGTGAGGACGCCTGTGAGGGTGCCCGCTGCTTCATCGGGCGCCAGGCCCGCGCTGCCGAGCGCCCCCGAAGTCATGGCCAGGTCGATGTCGTCGACGAAGACCCGTGCGCGCTGCATCAGTTCGGGGGTGAGTTCGAGCTTGCCCGGTTCGTCGGCGCCGAGGGAGGTGATGTGGGTGCCCTCGCGGATGTCTCCGACGTCCAGCAGGGGGCGGCGCGGCCAGGTGGCGGTCACCAGAGTGTCGCTGCGCGCCGCCACCTCGGCGGCGCTCCCGGCCTGCTCGCAGTCGATTCCGGCGCGGCGCCAGACCTCGGCCGCCCTGTGCGCCCGGCCGGGTTCGACGTCGTGGACGACGATGCGCCGGATCGGGCGCAGCGCCGCCAGCCCCCGCACGGTCAGCCCGGCCTGCGTGCCCGCACCGATGACGCCCAGCGTCAGGGGAGTGGAGCCGGGGGCGAGCCGTTGTGTCCCCAAAGCAGCCGACAGCCCCGTCCGCCACGCGGTGACGAACGAGGAGTCGAGCAGGCTCAGCAGGCGCCCGTCCCGCAGGTCGTGCAGGCAGATGACGCCGCGGATCGCGGGGTTCGAACCGGGGAACTTGGCGTTGACCTTCACCGTGTAGGCGGGAACTCCCGGCAGGAGTCCCGCGATCAGCACCATGGCGTTGCCCGGCGCCGGCAGCTCCTGGCGGACGCGTTGCGGCGCCGGTTCAGGCGCCGGCCCGTGGACGAATCCGGCCTCGAGGCCGCGCAGGCAGTCACCGGCCGGCAGCAGGTCCTCCAGCTCACGCGCGCCCAGCAGCATGGTCATGCGGCCTCTCCTCTGCGTCGTTCGTACGCCCCTTGACCCACGACCCCCGCCCCCGTCAGCACCGCCGCGGTCCCCGCGATCAGCAGTGCCGTGTCCACCTCGACGAACCTGTCCAGCACGGCGGCGGACACCAGACTCCCCACGAACGAACCGCAGTACGCGACGGAACGGCACGATCCGGCCACGCGCCCGAGCAGCTCCGCGGGAACGACGGTCTGACGCAGCGAGCGCCAGTACACGGTGTAGACGAGCATCCCGGAGACGAGAGTCGTCTGGGCGGCGACGACGCCGGCGAGCGAGGTGAGCAGTCCGGCACTCGCGACGGACACGCCCTGCAGCACGACGGAGAAGCCCATCACCGTGAGAAACGCGCGGGATGGCGCCTTCCACGAGAGCAGCACCGCGACCCCGAGGGACACCGCCCCGGCGACGGCGAACACGACGCCGACGGTGCCGGACCCGGCTCCGAGGTCCGAACGCAGGCGGTACACGAGCATCGGCTCGTAGGCACCGAAGACGAGGTTGATCAGCGTGCTCGTAAGGATTCCGGTACGGATCCTGCGCTCTGAGAGGAGATACCTCAGACCCGTCGCGAGATCACGCAGGTGTCCCGCACGGTCCGCGGCCGCCGCCGGGCCAGCGGGCGCCGGCGGGGCGGGTTGTTTCATCCGCGCCAGCAACGCGAACGCCGTGACGAAGGTGAGGCTGTTGACCAGGATCGTCGCCTGGGGGGCGAAGTGGGCGACGGCGAAACCCGCGGCGGCGGGCCCCCCGACCACGCACACGGTCCGCGACGCCTCCGTCATGGCGTTCGCGCGGGAGAGCAGCCCCGGGTTCACGAACTGGGGGAGCGCGCTGTCGAAACAGGCGGCGGAGACGGCAGCCGCGCCGCCCACGAGCAGGGCGACGGCGGCGAGTCCGGCAACGCTCACGTACGTCCATGAGAACGCGGCGACCGCGCACAGCAGGACGAGCGCGGAGACGAGGTAGCAGCGCCGCAGCGCCGTGATCCGGTCGTTCCGGTCTGCGAGGACGCCGCCCAGGAAGCCCATGACGACCTGCGGAAGGAGCGAACAGGCGAATACGAGGCTCATCGAACCTGCGGTCCCGCCGACCTCGTAGACGATCAGCGGGACGGCCAGAGCGTAGAACTCGTCGCCCGCGACGTTCACCGTGTACGCGGTCCACAGGCGGGCGAACGGCCGGGTGAGGCCGGGTCTTCGCCCGGGAGCCGGGGGCAGGGCGACGTCGTGTGCGGTCACAGGCTGAAGTAGTCCACCTTCAGGCGCGGGATGTAGTTGGAGACGTCCGAGTAGTACTGGACGATGCTGTCGTTGTACTGGTCGAACGAGTGCTTGAGGTCGTGCAGGTTGTTCACCGCCCGGTGAGCCTGCTGGACCGGCACCGACTCCCGGCCCTCCAAGGCCTCTTCGAGCAGCCCGGTGTGATTCGCCTTCACATCCTCCTCCACATGGGAGAGCAGCGGGGCGAGGCAGTCCTCCGGGAACCCGTACTGCACCGCGAGACGCTGAAGCGTCCGGGCCCCGTCCAGGGTGTCGGTGCCGCGCGCTTCGAAGAGCTTGGTGCACGCGAGGTAGCCGAGCGTGTCCTCACGCGCGATCTCACAGAGGTTGTTGATCCAGGACCATGTCCCGATGAGGGGATGCGCGTTCTCCACCTGCTCCTGCGGCAGCCCCATGCGTACCAGGCTGTCCCGGGCCATCCAGGCGTGGTCGTACTCCTCGGCCAGGTACTCCGAGAGCAGCCGCTTCCAAGCGGGATCGGTGCAGTGGGCGATGGCCGTCGAGATGTGCCGGCTCGCGGAGTTGATGTAGTGGTACGTCTCCAGGATCAGTCCCAGGAACACTTCCTTGCGGAAGTCCTGGTTCTCCAGACCGGACCACAGGCGGTGGTAACCGATCTGCTCCGTCCACATCGCGGTGGACTTGTCGATCTGCTTGAGGAACGCATCGACCGGAATGTTCTCGAGCTCGTTCTCCTCGGTGCGCAGCAGCCCCTGTTCTGCGAAGCTGCCGACGATACCGACTGCATCCGGAACGCTGACCCCGGTGATTTCCGAGATTTCGCTGACCGTGTGGCGCCCGTCCAGATAGCGCTTGAAATTGAGAAAGTCCTTGAGTTGCGCACCGTGCTGCTCGAGCTCGAAGTGCTGGTCACCGACGATCATGAGGACACTGCCCCGGTTGGGCACGAAGAACGTACAGTGCCGAAGCCGAGGCCGCTGCTCCGGGCCGGATGAAGGTGCCATGACTGTCCCTCCTGGTGGACTGGGAACGACGTGGGGCGCACGGCGGTGCACCCCACGTCGTCAGCGTTACGCCCTGATCGGTCAGCCGCAGAGAACGGCGCCGGCGACCTTGCTCATGGCGGGCTTCTCAACGGGCTTGATGGTGATGGACATAATGAATCACCTTTCCCTTTCAATCATTTGAGGAAAGCCGTCGACGTAATTCGTCGGCGACACGCTGATACTGCCACGTGCCGGCACGTAGAACGCATGAGGAAAAGCAGATGTGATCCACATCACCGGGAATTGATGTTGTCATTCTTTCAATTCCCTGTCTGCCGCCCCCGGTGAACGTGTCGTGAACCGCGGAAACGCCGCGGAAATCGAGCTGACAGGGAATTGAAAGATGTCCGGGTCCCGTGTTCAGGACCGGACCGAAGGCTCCTGAGTCCTTCCCCGGGGGAGTGGCTGCCGCCCGGCCGGCTCAGCCGCCCGCTGCCCGGATGTGGCTGAGCCGAGGCCTGGCCAAGGTGACTGCATACGGCATACAGTCGCCCGGATCCTGTCGGTCCGCTTGTGAGGTGGGCAGCCATGCGGCTTCGCGTATCAACACCCTCGCGCGCCGTGACCCTGACCGCCGCCCTGGCACTCACCGTGACGGGCTGCGCTTCCCTGACGACTTCCGCGACCGAGGTCGGCGGCGTGCGGATGGGCGACGACAGACCCGTGCGGGACGGCGGCACCCTCACCGTCGCGTTCAAGTCCGACCCGGACAAGCTCGATCCGAGCCTGGGCAGCACGCTCGTCGGCCGTAGCGTCTTCGCCGCGATGTGCCAGAAGCTCTACGACACGGACGCGAAGAACCGCATCAAGCCCCAACTGGCCGCCGGAATGCCGAAGGTGAGCGACGGCGGCCGGAAGGTCGTCATCGAGGTCCGCCGCGGCGCCCGCTTCAGCGACGGTACGCGGATGGACGCCGAGGCCGTCGAGACGTCGCTGAAGCGGCACCGGGATCTGCCGGAGTCGGCCCGCTCCAGCGAACTCGAGCCCGTCGAGAGCATCGAGGCGGTCGGTGACGACAAGGTCGAACTGCGTCTGAAGGAGCCCTACGAGCCGCTGCTCGGCGCGCTCGCCGACCGCTCCGGCATGGTGATGTCTCCGCGTGCCCTGAAGAAGTACGGCAAGGACTTCGCCACGCACCCCTCCTGCGTCGGGCCCTTCCGCTTCAAGCAGCGCGTGACGGGTGACCGGATCGTGCTGGAGAAGGACCCCAACTACTACGCCGCGTCCCGTGTGCATCTGAACAGGGTCGTCTACCGCACGATCATCGACGGCAACGTGCGGCTGGCCAACCTCCGTTCCGGCGATTCGCAGATCAGCGACCAGACCGCCCCGCTGGAGGTGCAGAGCGCGCTGACCGACGACAAGCTGCAGCTCTTCAACTCCCCGACGCTCGGCTACCAGGGTCTGACCGTCAACATCGGCAACACCCGTGGCCTGGGCAAGAAGCCGGGCAAGAAGAACAGCTCGCTGGCCCGCGACAAGCGCATACGCCAGGCGTTCGAGCTCTCGCTCGACCGCAGCCTCATCAACAAGATCGTCTTCCAGGGCATGTACGACACCGCCTGCGGCCCGGTCGCCCCCTCCAGCGAACTGGGCACGAAGACGAAGTGCCCGGGCCGGGACCTCGGAAAGGCACGCCGGCTCCTGCGCGAGACGGGTGCGAAGGGACGGGTCCCCGTCGAACTGACCATCTCCAACACCGTGGAGGACATGCGGCTCGGGCAGGTCGTCCAGGCGATGGCCAAGGACGCCGGGTTCCAGGTGAAGCTGCGCCCCACGGAGTTCACCACGCTCCTCGAACACGCCGACAAGGGCGACTTCGAGGCCGTGTCGGTCGGCTGGTCCGGCCGGCTCGACCCGGCGGGCAACATCGACGCGTTCGCCGCCACCCTCGGCTCGGAGAACCGCTCCGGCCTCTCCGACAAGCGCATCGACTCCCTCATCGAGGACGGACGCCGCACCGCGGACCCCGACGAACGCCGCGACATCTACCGCGACGTCACCCGGGCCATCAACGACCAGCACGCGCTGATCTATCTCTACCGGCAGCGCAACTACGTCGTGGCCACCAAGGACGTAGGGGGCCTGCGCGTCTACGGCGACGGCCTGATACGCGTCGAGAACGCCGGATACGTGCGCGGCAGCTCGGGGTCTGCGCTGGGGCTCCCCCCGGTTGAGCAAGGGGGAGAAGTCCGAGGGGACAGTACGGAGGCGAGGAGCCGATGACCCGGTATGTGCTGCGCCGGCTGGGCCAGTCGGGACTGACGCTGGTCCTGGTCAGCATCGTCGTCTTCCTCGGGGTGCGAGCCATGCCGGGCGACACGGCACGCGCACTCGCCGGCGAGGAGACCAACCCGGAGGCACTGGAGGCGATCCGCCGCCAGTACGGACTCGACCAGAACATCGCCGTGCAGTACGCGCGTTACGTCGAGAACGCCGTGACCGGCGACCTCGGCACCTCCGCGCGCACCGGCCTTCCCGTCGTCGACGGCATCTTCGACGCCTTGCCCGTCACCCTCGAACTCGCCCTGCTCTCCCTGCTCCTGGCCGTCGTCGTCGGCATCGGCGCCGGAGTGGTCGCCGCCGTGAGGCGCGGCAGGCCCGCCGAGTGGCTGGCCAACACCGTTGCCCTGCTGGGGCTTTCGGTTCCGAACTTCTGGCTCGGCATCGTCCTCATCCTGGGATTCGCCATCGCCGTACCGGTGTTCGCGGCGTCGGGCTTCGTGCCCTTCGGCACCGATCCGCTGGAGAACCTGCGGCGCATGGTGCTGCCCGTCATAGTCCTCGGCAGCGGCCTGGCGGCCATCGTGATGCGGCAGACGAGAGCGGCGATGCTGGAGTCGCTGTCGGCCGACTACGTGCGCACCGCCCGCGCCAAGGGCCTCGCACCGCACCAGGTCGTCGGCGGGCACGCGCTGCGCAACTCGCTGGTCACCGTCGTCACAGTGCTGGGCCTCCAGCTGGGCCACCTGATCTCCGGCGCGGTCGTCACGGAGCAGATCTTCGTCCTGCCGGGCTTCGGCAAGCTGATGATCGACGCCGTGTTCACCCGCGACTACGCGATGGTGCAGGGCGTCGTGCTCTTCACCGCCACCGGCTACATCCTCGTCAACCTCGCCGTCGACCTCCTCTACTCCGTCATCGACCCGCGCATCAGGCTGGGAGGTGCACAGTGAGCACGGTCACCGAAGCCGCGGAAGGCGCCGGGCCGGACGGGACGCGCGCCGGGGCCCCCGAACCCCCGGCCGCACCGGCACGGCCGAAGCGTGCGCTACGTCAACTGGGCCGCAACAAGCTCGCGTTCACCGGTGGGGTCATCGCGGCGGTCTTCGTGCTCGTCGCGCTCGCCGCGCCGCTCATAGCCCCTTACGACCCGGCACGTGCCGACTTCGGCTCCGCCCTGGCCGCACCGGGTCCGGACCACTGGCTCGGCACCGACGACCTCGGCCGCGACCAGCTCTCCCGCGTGATCCACGGCGCCCGCGCCTCCATGCAGGTGGGAGTGCTGGCGGTGGCGCTGGCGTTCGTCGTGGGCGTGCCGTTCGGCCTGATCGCCGGGTACTACGGGCGGTTCGCCGACTCCCTCGTCTCCCGCCTCACCGACACGCTGCTCGCCTTCCCCTTCCTGGTGCTGGCCGTCGGGCTCGCCGCCGTGCTGGGCCCGTCGCTGCTGAACGCGACGATCGCCATCGGCATCTCACTCGTACCGCAGGTCATACGCGTGATGCGCGCCGAGACCCTGCGGCTGAAGCACCTCGACTACATAGGGGCGACCATCGCCGGCGGCGGCGGTGACGGCACGGTGCTGGCCCGGCACATCCTTCCCAACGCCGCCTCGGCGCTGCTCGTACAGGCCACGGTCGGCGTACCCACCGCGATCATCGGCGAGGCGCTGCTCAGCTTCCTCGGCCTCGGCGTGCAGCCGCCGGACCCCTCGCTCGGCGTGATGCTCTCCAGCGCACAGCCCTACATCGCGGCGGCGCCCTGGATGGCCGTCTTCCCGGGACTGGCCATCGTCGCCGCGACGCTGGCCTTCAACCTCTTCGGTGACGGGCTGCGCGACGTGCTCGACCCAAGGGGGGTGACCCGGTGAACGAGCCGAACCCCGCGGCCTCGGCCGGTGCCACAGCCGGTGACTCCGCTGCCGGCCGCAAGGACCCCGTGCTGCGCGTCAGCGACCTCGCCGTCACCTTCCGCGGCGAGGAGGGCGACGTACACGCCGTCGACGGCGTCGGATTCGACGTCGAGCCGGGCGAAGTGCTCGCCGTGGTGGGCGAGTCGGGCTGCGGCAAGTCCGTCACGTCGCTGGCCGTGATGGGCCTGCTGCCCGGAACGGCGCGCGTGAGCGGCTCCGTGACGCTCCGCGGACGCGAACTGGTGGGCGCCGAGGAGAAGTTGCTGCGCGGTGTGCGCGGCACCGAGCTGTCCATGATCTTCCAGGAGCCGATGACGTCCCTCAACCCGGTGCTGAGCGTGGGACGCCAGATCGGCGAGGTCCTCCGGCGCCACAAGGGCATGGACAGGCGGCAGGCGAAGCGGCGCGCCGTCGAACTGCTGGAGCTGGTGGGCATTCCCGCGCCGGAGCGGCGCGTACACGAGTATCCGCACCAGCTCTCCGGCGGCATGCGCCAGCGCGTGATGATCGCCATCGCCGTGGCCTGTGATCCCGCGGTGCTCATCGCGGACGAACCCACGACGGCACTGGACGTGACGGTGCAGGCAGGCATCCTCGACGTGCTGACCTCGCTGCGGGAGCGGCTGGGCACCGCCGTCGTGCTGATCACCCACGACCTCGGTGTCGTCGCGCACACCGCCGACCGCGTGCTGGTGATGTACGCAGGGCGTGCCGTCGAACACGCCCGCGTCGACGACCTGTTCGCGCAGCCCCGCCACCCCTACACCCGCGGTCTGCTCGGCGCCGTGCCACGTCCCGGTGCGACGGCCGCCGCCCCCGCGGGTGAGCGGGCGCGGCTGCGCGAGATCCCCGGCATCGTCCCCGGACTCTCCGTCCAGCCGGACGAGTGCACCTTCGCGCCGCGCTGCCCACGCGCCGATGAGGTGTGCACCGCGTCGCGGCCCGTGCTCACCAGGCCCGCGGAGACGGACGGCGACCACGTCGGGCGCGGGCACACCGTGGCCTGCCGGCACCCGCTGACCGGAACCGGCGAACTCGCCGGCCACGCAGGGGAGGGAGCACCGTGAACAAGCCCGCAGAAGGGACCACCGGCGCGGCGGTGGACGCATCCGCCCTCGAAGTGGACGGCCTGGTACGGCACTTCACCGCACCCCGTGGACGCGGCACGGTTCGTGCCGTCGACGGGGTGTCCCTGACCGTGGGACGCGGCGAAGTCGTGGGCCTCGTCGGTGAGTCCGGCTCCGGCAAGTCGACTGTCGGACGATGCATCGTGCGGCTCGACACCCCCACCGCCGGCACGGTCCGCATCGGCGGCACCGACATCACGCGGCTCTCACCCCGCAAACTGCGCCCCCTGCGCAAGGACTTCAACATCGTCTACCAGGACCCCTCCGCGTCGCTGGACCCGCGGATGCGCGTCTCCCGCATCGTCGGCGAACCGCTCACGCTGCACCGGATGGCGAGCGGTTCCGAGCTGCGGGAGCGTGTGGAGAAGCTGCTGGGCCAGGTCGGGCTGCCGCCCGGGACGGCCGAACGCCGCCCGCACGAGCTGTCCGGCGGGCAGCGTCAGCGCGTCTCCATCGCCCGTGCGCTCGCCGTGGACCCGATGCTGCTCGTCGCGGACGAGCCGACGTCGGCCCTCGACGTCTCCGTGCAGGCATCCGTGCTCAACCTGCTGGCGGACCTTCAGCGCGACCGCGGCTTCGGCTGCCTGTTCATCACGCACGACCTGGCCGCCGTGGAGTTCCTGGCCGACCGCATCGCCGTCATGTACCTCGGCGAGATCATCGAAGTGGCCCCGGCCGCCGACCTGTTCGCCGCGCCGAAGCACCCGTACACGCAGGCACTGCTCTCCGCCGTGCCCGTGCCCGACCCGCCCGTTCAGCGCGCACGGCAGCGGATCGTGCTGCAGGGCGATCTGACCGGCCCCGTCTTCCCCAAGGCCGCGGGCACGGCACAGACTGTGGACCACTGCCGCTTCCACACCCGCTGTCCCCTCGCGGTCGAACGGTGCCGTACGCAGGCGCCCGAGCACCGCACACTGCCCGGAGCGAACGGCGGGCGCATGGTCGCCTGTCACCTCGTGGCGGACGACGGAACCGCGCCGGACGCGGCAGCGACGGCACACTCCGGCACCTGAACAAGCCGGCGGATCACCGCAAGCACAAGGGGAACCCGACGGCAGAAGAACCCGACAGCACACCAGCCCACAAAGCACAGCCCACGAAGCAGGGAGCCGCACCACCCGTGTTCACGACCCGCCCCACCCTCCAAGGCACCTTCGGCATGGCCTCCTCCACCCACTGGCTCGCCTCGCAGACCGCGATGGCCGTGCTGGAGGACGGCGGCAACGCCTACGACGCCGCCGTCGCCGCGGGCTTCGTGCTGCAGGTCGTCGAACCGCACCTGAACGGCCCCGCCGGCGAGGTGCCCATCCTCATCGCCCCCGCAGACGGCCCCGTAAAGGTGCTGTGCGGGCAGGGCGTAGCACCGCGCGGCGCGACCGTGGAGCACTACACGTCCCTCGGCCTCGAACTCGTCCCCGGCACCGGCCCCCTGGCCGCCGCCGTGCCGGGCGCCTTCGACGCGTGGATGACGCTGCTGCGCGACCACGGCACTCAGTCCCTGGAGCGGATCCTCGGCTACGCCATCGGCTACGCCGAGCGCGGCCACCCCGCGGTCGAACGCGTCGGCGAGACGGTGGAGACCGTACGGGAACTCTTCGAGACGGAATGGCCCACCTCCGCGGCCCTGTACCTCGCGGACGGCCGAGCGCCCGCCCCCGGCTCGCTGCTGAAGAATCCGGCGCTGGCCGCGACCTGGCAGCGGCTGCTGTCCGAGGCCGCCGCTGCCGGACCGGGGCGCGAACAGGTCATCGAAGCCGCGCGCCGAACATGGCGTGAGGGCTTCGTCGCCGACGCCCTCCTCGCGGCCTCCGCCCGGCCCACCATGGACACCTCGGGGGAGCGCCACACCGGCACCCTCACCGGCGACGACCTCGCGAGCTGGGAGGCCACGTACGAGGACCCCGTCACCTACGACTGGAACGGCTGGACGGTCTGCAAGGCGGGCCCCTGGTCCCAAGGCCCCGCCCTGCTCCAGCAGCTCGCGCTCCTGCCGGACGAAGTGACCGCCGCGGACGTGCAGTTCGACGACGCGCCGACCGGATCCGCCTCGGGGGACGGGGCGTTCGTCCATCGCCTCATCGAGGGCACCAAGCTCGCCATGGCAGACCGCGAGGCGTGGTACGGGGACGCCGACGGCCCCTCCGCCGTTCCCGTCGAGGCGCTGCTCTCCGACGGGTACAACTCCGCGCGGCGCGCCCTCATCGGCGACAGCGCCTCCCGCGAACTGCGCCCCGGCAGCCCCGACGGCCGCGAGCCCCGCCTGTCCGCGCACGCGACCGCTGTCGCAAGCGGCCAGGCCGGGTTCGACCCCCTGGCCGTCTCGGCCGGAGCCGGAGAGCCCACCGTCGCCCGCGACGGGGTCACCCGCGGCGACACCTGCCACATCGACGTCGTGGACCGCTGGGGCAACATGATCAGCGCCACCCCCAGCGGCGGCTGGCTCCACTCCAACCCGGTCGTCCCCGAACTCGGCTTCCCGCTCGGCACCCGGCTCCAGATGACCTGGCTGGAGCCCGGCCTGCCCAACTCCCTGACGCCGGGCCGCCGCCCCCGCACCACGCTCACGCCGTCGCTGGCGCTGCGAGACGGCCGGCCCGTGCTCGCGTTCGGTACGCCCGGCGGCGACCAGCAGGACCAGTGGCAGCTCCACTTCTTCCTCGCCGCAGCGCTGCGCCCGCACGTACGCGGCGGGCTCGACCTTCAGGGCGCGATCGACGCCCCCAACTGGCACACCGAGAGCTTCCCCGGCTCCTTCTATCCGCGAGCGATGCGGCCCGGCAACGTCACCATCGAGGCCCGGGCGCCGCAGGCGGTGACCGACGGGCTGCGCCGGCGCGGTCACGACGTCGAGATCGGCCCGGCCTGGTCGGAGGGCCGGCTGTGCGCCGTCGCGCGTGACCCGGAGACCGGGGTGCTCAGCGCCGGCGCCAACCCGCGCGGCATGCAGGGCTACGCGGTGGGGCGTTGACGTCGGCAGGAACCCCGGAGGCAGGGGGAGGGCGCACCGCGGGCACCCCGTGCTTTGATGGGCGCATGATCGACGATGAGCTGGTGACAGCAGTCGAGGGCGCTGTGCGCAGGGCTGTCGCGGAGGAGGTGACGCCGCGTTGGCGTCAGCTCGCCGATGACGAAGTGGTGCAGAAGAGCGGCCCCCACGACCTCGTGACCGTCGCCGATCAGCGCGCGGAGGAGCAGCTGTCCAGGGAGCTGGTGGCCCTGCTGCCCGGCTCCGTCGTCGTCGGGGAGGAGGCGGTGCACGCCAAGCCCGCCACGTACGAAGCCCTGCACGGCGACGCACCCGTGTGGATCGTGGACCCGATCGACGGCACACGGCAGTTCGTACGCGGCCACGAGGGCTTCTGCACACTGGTCGCCCTCGCCCGCTACGGCGAGCTCCTCGCCTCCTGGACCTACGCACCCGTCCCGGACGAGATGGCGATCGCCCGGCACCGCGGCGGCGCGCTGCTCAACGGAGACGTGCTGTGCGCCGGGTCCCCCGAGGAGGACAAGGTCCTCGAAGTGGCCACCTCCCACCCGGACTTCACCACCGACGAGCAGAAGCGGTCGCTGCTCGGGCTGCGTACCGAGGGTGTGGCACCCCGCCCCTGCGGGTCCGCCGGGCTGGAGTATCTGTCGGTGGCGCGCGGCCGCGTCGACGCCGTCGCCTTCAGCTGGGAGGCCGCGTGGGACCACGCGGCTGGGCTGCTCCTGGTGGCGGAGGCGGGCGGCGAGAGCCGCACCGTCGCGGGGGAGCCGTTCCGTCTCGCCGGAGGCAACGCGCTGCCGTTCACCGCGGCGCGGGACGCCGGTACGGCCCGGCGTATGGTGGGGCTGCTGCGCGCCGGACGCTGACCGGTGCGGCGCGCGACCTCATAGGCGAGGGGAGAGCCGACAGTGCCATCGATCCGTGACGCGGTCGTCGTCGGAGCAGGCCCCAACGGGCTGACCGCGGCGGTCGAACTGGCCCGACGCGGCTTCTCCGTCGAACTCTTCGAGGCGAAGGAGACCGTGGGCGGCGGAGCCCGCACGGAGGAACTCACGCTGTCGGGATTCCGGCACGACCCGTGCTCCGCGGTGCATCCCACGGCGGCGGTTTCCCCCGCGTTCAACAGCATGCCGCTGGAGAAGTACGGGCTGGAGTGGCTGCACCCCGAACTGTGCATGGCCAACCCCTTCCCTGACGGCACGGCAGCCGTCCTCTCCCGCTCCGTCAGCGAGACGGCCGTCTCGCTCGGTCCGCGTGACGCCGGTACCTACCGGCGCATGGTCGAGCCGTTCCTCGCCAAGTGGGAGACCCTCGCTGCCGACTTCCTCGGCATGGGTTCGTGGTTCAACGGCCGCTTCCCCTACAACCCGCTGCTGCTCGCCCGGTTCGGGCTGACGGCGCTGCAGCCGGTGAACCTGCTCAACCTCCGCTTCCGCGACGAGAAGGCGCGCGCACTCATGGCCGGCCTCGGCGGTCACGTCATCGCCCCGCTGTCCACCCCCGCCATGAGCGGAGCGGCCCTGACCTTCGCCTTGGCCGCGCACAGGGCCGGCTGGCCGCTGCCGCGCGGCGGCTCACAGGCCATCTCGGACGCTCTCGCCGCGTATCTACGCGCGCAGGGCGGGCAGATCCACACCGGCACGGAGGTGAAGCGCCTCGACGAACTGCCCCCGGCCCGCGCCTACATCTTCGACACCTCGCCCCGTGCGCTCGCCCGCATCGCGGGGCTCGGCAACGCCTACGACGGCTTCCGCTACGGAGCCGGCGTCTTCAAGATCGACTATGCGCTGGACGGGCCCGTGCCGTGGACGTCCGAGGCGGCCCGCCGCGCGGGCACCGTCCACGTCGGCCCGACGGCGGGCGCGATCGGCACCGCCCTCAAGGCCGCCGTCTCGGGTCACGCGCCGGAGCGGCCCTTCCTGATCACCGCACAGCCGAGCCTGGTCGACAAGTCCCGAGCGCCGAAGGGCAAGCACGTCTTCTGGGCGTACGGGCACGTCCCGAACGGCTGGGAGGGCGACGCCACCGAGGCCGTCGAAGCCCAACTGGAGCGTTTCGCACCGGGGTTCCGCGACCTGGTGCTGGCGCGTGCCACGGCCGGACCGCCCCAACTGGCCGCCCGCAACGCCAATTACGTCGGCGGCGACTTCTGCGCGGGTGCGGCCGACGGGCTCCAGCTTCTGATCCGTCCGAAGCTGACGTCCGTCCCCTACAGCACCGCCCACCCGGCTGTCTTCCTGTGCTCCTCCTCCACGCCGCCCGGCCCGGGGGTGCACGGAATGTCCGGACATCATGCGGCTCGGGCGGTCTGGCGGGAGCTGCGGCGGCGCTCCTGAGGCTCCGGCGGGCCGCCGAGCCCCGGCGGATCTCCCCGCCCGGACCTTCGGGCCGGGCCTTCCGGGACCTTCGGCACGGGAAGCCCGGAAGGGCAGTCGTTGCATAGCCCATGGTGGCAGGGGGCCCGTGACGGATAAGGTCGCACCGGCGCGACTGCCTGTTCGAACGTAAACAGACCCAGGGGCAGAACCATGACGACGACGGCGCGCGTACTGATCGCCGCGGACAAGTTCAAGGGCTCGCTGACGGCCGTCGAGGTCGCCGAGCGGATCACAGCAGGGATCAGGCGGGCGCGGCCCGGCGCGAGCGTGGAATCGCTCCCCGTGGCCGACGGCGGCGACGGGACGGTGGCGGCAGCGGTCGCCGGCGGCTTCGAGCGCCACGAGGTGGAGGTCACCGGACCGCTCGGCGCCCCCGTCACCGCGGCCTTCGCGCTGCGCGACGGAACGGCCGTGGTCGAGATGGCCGAGGCCTCCGGGCTGGAACTGATGCCGCCAGGCGTCTTCGCACCGCTGACCGCCACGACGCGCGGCACCGGCGAACTGCTTCTCGCCGCCGTCGAGGCGGGCGCCCGCACCATCGTCCTCGGCGTGGGCGGCTCCGCGACGACGGACGGCGGCGCCGGCATGCTCGAAGCGCTCGGTGCCCGGTTCCTCGACGAGGACGGCGACCCTGTGCCGCACGGCGGCGGACCGCTTGTGGAGATGGTCTCCGCCGATCTCTCGGGCCTCGACGAACGCCTCAAGGACATCCAGGTCGTGCTCGCCAGCGACGTCGACAACCCGCTCACCGGCCCGAAGGGCGCCGCCGCGGTCTACGGCCCGCAGAAGGGCGCGGGCGAGGAGGACGTGAAGGTCCTCGACGCGGCGCTGACGCACTTCGTGCGAGTGATGGGCGACTCGGTGGGGCCGAGAGCGGCTGAGACCGCGGAGGCACCCGGCGCGGGCGCGGCCGGCGGCATCGGCTACGGCGCGCTGGTCGGCCTGAATGCGACGTTCCGTCCCGGCATCGACGTGCTGCTGGAGGTGCTGGGCTTCGCCCGCGCCCTGCAGAACGCCGACCTGGTGATCACCGGGGAGGGCTCGCTCGACGAGCAGACCCTCCACGGCAAGGCCCCCGCGGGCGTCGCCGCCGCGGCGCGTAAGGCGGGCAAGCCCGTCCTCGCGGTGTGCGGACGGCTCGCCCTCGACAACAAGGCCCTCAAGGGCACCGGCATCGAGCGCGTCTACGCCCTCACGGACTTGGAGAAGGACACGGCCCGCTGCATCTCGCAGGCAGGCCCCCTCCTGGAACAGCTGGCGGAACGTCTCGCCGAGGACTGCCTCTGAGTGGACGGGCCCCTCGTCGCCGCCTGACCCGCTGGCCGGGTACGAGGGGGTCGGCCGCGCCGGAGGCAGCCGCTGCGGCGCCCGGTGTCACCGGGAGCGGTCCGTCCGGAGGGGCGCTCCGGCGTGGTGCAGACTCCTGAGCGCCTGCCGGTATGAGGCGATGAGCCCGGTCTCGAGGTAGTCCACACCCATCTCCGCGCAGTACTGCCGGACCATGGGTTGGGCCTTGCGGAGCTGCGGGCTCGGCATGCTGGGGAAGAGGTGGTGCTCGATCTGGTGGTTCAGTCCGCCCAGCGCGATGTCCGTGAACCATCCGCCGCACACGTTCCGCGACGTGAGCACCTGACGCCGCAGGAAATCCGGGCGTTCCTCACCCCGCATCATCGGCATTCCCTTGTGGTTGGGGGCGAAGATGGAACCGAGGTAGAGGCCGAACAGACACTGGTGGACCGCAATGAAGGTCAGGGCCAGGACCGGCGGAAGCACCAGGAACAGCGCTGTCAGATACAGCCCGAAGTGCGCGAACAGCAAGCTCCCCTCCAGGCCGCGCCGTTTCACCGCCCGGTTCCTCAGCGCTCTCACCCCTGAGACGTGCAGATTGAAGCCTTCCAGAGCGAGCAGCGGTAAGAACAGGAAGGCCTGCGTGCGCCCGATCAGCCGCGTCAGGCCCCGTGCTGACCGTGCCTGAGCCTGGTTCCACACCAACAGGTCGGGCGTGACGTCCGGGTCCAGCTCCTCATGGTTGGGATGGGCGTGGTGCCGGGTGTGCTTGTCCTGCCACCAGCCGTAGCCCATGCCGATGCCCAGGTTTCCGGCGAGCCGCCCGACGCGCTCACTCGCCCTGCGCCGCCGGAAGACCTGGCGGTGGGCCACGTCGTGTGCCACGAGTGCCACTTGCCCGAACACGAGCGCCAGATACCCGGCCACGGCCAGGCTCCACCAGCTCTCGCCGAGCAGCAGGAACACGGCCCAGCCCACGGCGTACAGCACGATCACGAGCGTGATCCGAAGCGTGTAGTAGCCGGTTCGCCGGCGCATCAGACCAGCGGCCACGATCCGTTTCGACAACTGTGCGAAGTCGCTTCCGGGTCGCGGAACGGTGCTCGTGCTGCGCGCCGGTTCGTACACCGCGCGGTCCGGGGGCCGGGGGTTCTCAGGGGGGACGGACGCAGGCGGTTGTGCGCTCATCGAACGCTCCTCGGAGGGGAAGGGCCATGAGGTCCCGTTCGCGTCCTGCGGCAGCGGACTGCCGCCGGACGCGGATGGAAGCCTCGGTCATTGGCGGCCGTTGCCGCGTCGCCGCGAGAGGTGGCGCCCACGACGGCCGTCACGGTGGTCGCGGCGAACACGTCCGCGCAGGGACGGGACCGGCCGGTGGCCTCGGCCGCGCCTTCCGCGGTCCTCCTCACCGGGCCGGAAACGTCCGTGGTGCATGCTCGCGAGCCGGAGCGCCTGTCTTTGGTGGAGCCGGCGGATGACGAGTGAGCCCAGGATGCTGATCGCCAGGACGACGCCGACGGTGACGAGCGTGTCCATCACCGTCACATCCCGCCCGAGCGGGCCCGCACGGACGGAACGCGTGGAGCGGACGCGGTCACGGGAGCGGAGCCGCCCTCGGATTCCCACGCCTCCTCCTGCGTGCGCTGTCCCTCCGTGAGGGCTTGAACCACGTCGTCTGCTGCGACGAGTTCACTCGCGGTGAGGCGGAGGCCGGTGTGAGTCGCGGCGGCCATCAGACGGGCGGCGGTCGCCACGCTCGTCGCAGGCGGTATCACCAGCAGGTCCATGCGGCCGACGCGGTAGGACAGCAGCACGACCTTGTGCGGGTCCTGCTCCGCCCTGAACCACCCGACCTTGACCAGATGGCCGGTGACCGGCACCTTGCGCGGGACGACCGGCCAGTGCGTGGGGTTCACGGAGATCCGCGTGACGCGTCCCCACAGGCGGTCCAACACGTCCGTGAGAACGGGGAGTTCACGCAGGAGATTACGGGAGTGCGGCCACCAGGCTCCGTCCAGCAGGCCCGCAGGGGCGTCCTGCGGCTTGAGGGCGAGGCGGAGCGGCGGTGCGGAATACGGCTCGTGGATCAGCTGAGTGCGGTCCGGGGTCACGTGCATGACGCGTACCTGACTCGGGCCGGTGAAACAGCCCGGTGTCTTCCATCACCAAGAACGGCACCCGTATGAGCTAGCGGTGCACGGAAAGCCCTCGATGTCGCCAGCCTACTCCGCCGCGAGGCTCAACGGGCCTGCCACGGCCTCGTATTCCGGCCCGCCCACTCCGCGCCCGGGGGTGTCACCAGCAGGTCGCAGCGGCTCTCGTCGGAGCGCAGACGTATCGTGTGCGGATCCGGAGTGACATCGCACCGGTCGATTCGTACGCTGCGGTTCTCGTCAAGTGCCAGGCTCTCGGGGCGGATTCGCCACATCGCACGGCTGACCGTGACTCGGGTGATGCCCGGCCAGCGTTCTTCCAGCGCGGTGATGAGAGTGGGAAGCTCCCGGCCGAGGTCGTGTGAGCGGGGCCACCAAGTGCCGTCACACCACAGTGGTTCCGTGCGCGCAGGCAACAGAGCGAGGCGGACCGGGAGGCCGTCTGGCCGGTGCGGATCCGCGAAGCTCCCGGCTACGTCCATCCCTGCCTGGTTCCTGGCACCACGTGTCCGGGCGGCTGCAGTGACGGCCCCTGGGGCAGTGCCTCGGCATCCACTGTGAGGTAGAGACGGGTGCCTGTTCCGGTGTCGCCGGCGGGGTAGCTGCGCTGTTCCGTGCTCGCGAACCGTGCGCGCAGCGTCTGCGCCACCTGCCGGGCGACCTCGGGGGAGGCCGCCGTGATGCGGACCTCGGCGAGGCCCGGCCCAGGAAGGGAGTGCTCGTGTGCCATCAGCGTTCCTGTTCGTCGTGGGAGCCGCTCTTTCGCGCCCTGGGCGTCGAGGCGACGCTTCGTCAACGGCCCCGCGCCCGACCGAGGTGGGGCGGCGACGCGTCCGCCTCGGAGTGATCAGAAGCCGGCCGTCACAGCCGGAGCGGATGGCTCCCGGCGATGGACGGGGTGTTGCCGTGTCCATCGGCTTTTTCGGGGAAGCTGCGTCCGCCCCGGGGGTGATCGGTCATCACGAACAATGCGCGGACCTGTCCCCGGCCGTCGGCGGCCGGCGTCGTCATTCGTCGAGAGCGGCGCCTGCGTGGGAGCAGGCGTGCGAGGAACTCTCGCTGCCGACTGTACGGCACGGGTGAGCGAGCCCCTGCAGACCGCGAACAGACAGCACTGGGGCCCGGGTCGAAACCCGGGCCCCAGCATCGTTCCGTCCCCTGGGCCGCGCTGCCGTGCCGCCTACGTGGGCTCGCTAGCCCTGTGCGGCGGTTCTCGCTTCGCGGCGGTTGTCGCGGAAGGTGTGCACGCGGCGGGCCGTCGCGAAGAGCGGGATGACGGCGCCGAGCACGACCTGCAGCGCGCAGCCGGTCTGCAGCAGCAGCTCGCCGCCCGGGGCGTCGAACGCCCAGGCCGCCAGCAGCCCCATGCTCGCGATGATCCAGCCGAGCATCGCCACGGCCAGCCGTCCCGTCGGCTTCGGGTACTCGACGCGGCTCACCATCAGCCACGCGACGCCCATGATGGCCAGCAGAGTCGGCACGAACGGCAGCTCCAGCAGCACGATCGAGACGACCGTCAGCGCTCCGAACGGCCCGGGCATGCCCTGGAACATGCCGTCACGCATGGGCACGCACGAGAACCTCGCAAGCCGCAGCACCACCGCCAGAAGCACCACGACGGCGGCGACCACCGACACATGCTGATTGGCGTCGTTGGCGACCATGCCCCACGTGGCCACGAAGAAGGCGGGCGCGAGGCCGAAGCTGATGAGGTCGGAGAGGTTGTCCAGCTCCGCGCCCATGGCCGAGCTGCGCAGCTTCCGGGCCACCAGTCCGTCGAAGAGGTCGAAGACCGACGCCAGCAGCATCAGCATCACGGCGGTCGCGGCACTGTGCCGGGCCATGCCGCCGTCCTCGCTGCCCGTCAGATGCGGGATGAGGACGCCGGTGGTGGTGAAGTACACCGCCATGAAGCCGCACGTGGCGTTGCCCAGCGTCAGGGTGTCGGCTATCGACAGCCGCGTGGACAGCGGCATCTCGTCGTCATCGTCCGCCTCGGCCTCTGCGACCCAGGCGGCAGCCTGCGTATCGGGATCAATCACGGTCAAGGCGAGTCACCCCCGCTGTGGTGGCCTGCCCGACCTCGACTCCGGCCTCGACCCCGTCGGGGAGGTAGACGTCGACGCGGGAGCCGAAGCGGATCAGCCCCACGCGGTCACCTTGCTCGACCTTGCAGCCCTGCGGCACGTACGGGACGATCCGGCGCGCCACCGCGCCGGCGATCTGGATCATCTCCACATCGCCGATCTCGGTGTCGAAGTGCCAGACGACCCGCTCGTTGTTCTCGCTCTCCTTGTTGAACGCGGGGACGTAGCCGCCGGGGATGTGCTCCACGGAGGACACGGTGCCCGCGAGCGGAGCGCGGTTCACGTGGACGTTCAGCGGGCTCATGAAGATCGCGACGCGCGTACGTCCGTCGTGCCACGGCATGATGCTCTGCACCACTCCGTCGGCCGGAGAGATGACGCGGCCCTGGGCGATCTCACGCTCGGGGTCGCGGAAGAACCAGAGCATGCCCGCGGCGAGAGCTGTCGCCGGTACGGCGAGCGCGGCCGCCTTCTTCGAGCGGCGGGCCCGGAGGAGGCCGACGGCCGCGGTGGCCACGGTCGGCAGAAGCCACGGCGACGCTCCGCGCGCGATGCGGACTCGTCCGCGTGGTGCGGAGGATGGGCTGTGGGGCATGTATGACCTTCGTAGCGGAGGGAGCCGCGGCAACGATTGGGGGACGGCGGCTTTTCGGGATGTTATCGGTTACGGATGGCAACTGGCCAAGCCACTACGACAGTCCGTACCCGTAATCCCGGTTCGGGATGTCGTCCCGGCTGGCAGGAAAACACCCCGATTAGGGACATCACCCCTGGAAGCGGTACTCCTCCAACAGGCGGCGGCCTACGATCATTTTCTGGATCTCGGCGGTTCCTTCACCGATCAAGAGCATCGGCGCCTCGCGGTAGAGGCGCTCGATCTCGTACTCCTTGGAGAAACCGTACCCGCCGTGGATGCGAAACGCGTCCTCCACGACCTCCTTGCAGTACTCGGAGGCGAGGTATTTGGCCATTCCCGCCTCGAGGTCGTTGCGCTGACCGGCGTCTTTCTTGCGGGCCGCGCCCACCATCAGCGCGTGTGCGGCCTCCACCTTCGTCCCCATTTCGGCCAGCTTGAACTGGATCGCCTGATGCTGCGCGATCGGCTTTCCGAAAGTGTGCCGTTGCTGTGCGTAGTCGATGCCCAGCTCGAAGGCGCGCTGGGCGACACCGCAACCACGCGCGGCGACATTGACGCGGCCGACTTCGACCCCGTCCATCATCTGGTAGAAGCCGCGGCCGGTCTCCCCGCCGAGTACCCGGTTCGCAGGTACCCGCAGGTCCTGCATGATGAGCTCCGTCGTGTCGACGCCCTTGTAGCCCATCTTGTCGATCTTGCCGGGGATGGTGAGCCCGGGCCGCACCTCGCCGAAGCCCGGCTCCTTCTCCACCAGGAACGTCGTCATCGACTTGTGCGGTGCCGTCCCCTCGGGGTGTCCCTCGTCCGTGCGGCAGAGCACCGCGACCAGCGTCGAGGAACCGCCGTTCGTCAGCCACATCTTCTGGCCGTTGAGGACGAAGTCTCCGTCGTCACCGCCCTCGCGGACGCCCTTGGAGGAGATGGCGGAGACGTCCGAGCCCAGGCCCGGCTCCGACATGGAGAAGGCGCCGCGCACCTCGCCCGTGGCCATCTTCGGCAGGAAATGGTCCTTCTGCTCCTGGGTGCCGTGCTGCTTGAGCATGTACGCCACGATGAAGTGGGTGTTGATGATGCCCGAGACGCTCATCCAGCCGCGGGCGATCTCCTCCACGCACAGGGCGTACGTGAGGAGGGACTCGCCGAGGCCGCCGTACTCCTCGGGGATCATCAGGCCGAACAGGCCGAGTTCCTTGAGGCCTTCGACGATCTCGGTCGGGTACTCGTCGCGGTGCTCGAGCTCCGTCGCGACCGGGAGAATCTCCTTGTCGACAAAGCTGCGGACGGTGGAGAGGATCTCCTGCTGGATCTCCGTGAGACCTTCCGTCTGTGCGAGGCGCCCCATCTCACTTCCCTCCCTTTGCCGCGCCCTTGCCGGGGGCGGACTCGCGCAGCTCGGGGCGGCCCGGCTGCTCGCCTCCGCGCTCCTTGATGTAGGCCTCCGTGGGCACCATCACCTTGCGGCGGAAGACGCAGACGAGCGTGCCGTCCTGGTTGTAGCCCTTGGTCTCGACGTGCACGATCCCGCGGTCGCTCTTGGACTTCGACGGGATCTTGTCGAGGACCGTGGTCTCGCCGTAGATCGTGTCGCCGTGGAAGGTCGGCGCAACGTGCTTGAGCGACTCGATCTCCAGGTTGGCGATGGCCTTCCCCGACACGTCCGGTACGGACATGCCCAGCAGCAGCGAGTAGACGTAGTTGCCCACCACCACGTTCTTGCCGAAGTCGGTCGTCTGCTCCGCGTAGTTGCTGTCCATGTGGAGCGGGTGGTGGTTCATCGTGAGCAGACAGAACAGGTGGTCGTCGTACTCGGTCACCGTCTTGCCGGGCCAGTGCTTGTAGACGTCCCCGACGGTGAACTCTTCGTATGTGCGGCCGAACTGCATCCTGATCAGGCCTCCGGTGCTTCGAAGGACGTCGTGCGGGACATCCCGGCGGCGCGGCCCTTGCCCGCGATGACCAGGGCCATCTTGCGGCTCGCCTCGTCGATCATCTCGTCGCCGAGCATCGCCGAACCCTTCTTGCCGCCCTTCTCGGACGTGAAGTACTCGTAGGCGTCGAGGATCATCTCCGCGTGGTCGTAGTCGTCCTGGGAGGGGGAGAAGATCTCGTTCGCGGCCTCGACCTGCCCGGGGTGCAGCACCCACTTGCCGTCGTAGCCGAGCGCTGCGGCACGCTGTGCCACCTCGCGGAAGCCGTCGACGTCCTTGATCTGCAGGTACGGGCCGTCTATCGCCTGGAGGTCGTGCATGCGGGCGGCCATCAGGATCCGCATCAGGATGTAGTGGTAGGCGTCGGACGGGTAGCCGGGCGGCTGCTCGCCGACGACGAGGGACTTCATGTTGATGGACGCCATGAAGTCGGCCGGCCCGAAGACGATCGTCTCCATGCGGGGCGACGACGCGGCGATCTCGTCGACGTTCACCAGGCCCTTGGCGTTCTCGATCTGCGCCTCGATGCCGATGCGGCCAACCTCGAAGCCCATCGTCGTCTCGATCTGCGTCAGGAGCATGTCCAGGGCCTGGACCTGCTGGGCGTCCTGGACCTTCGGCAGCATGATGCAGTCGAGGTTCTGCCCGGCGCCCTCGACGACGGTGATCACGTCGCGGTAGGTCCAGTGCGTCGTCCAGTCGTTGACGCGGACGACGCGCGTCTTGCCGGTCCAGTCACCCTCGTTGAGGAATTTCACGATGGTGTGCCGGGCGTCCGGCTTGGCCAGCGGCGCACAGGCGTCCTCCAGGTCGAGGAAGACCTGGTCGGCGGGGAGGCCCTGCGCCTTCTCGAGGAAGCGGGGGTTGCTTCCGGGCACGGCCATGCAGGAGCGCCGGGGGCGCAGCGTGCGGGATGCCTGGCCGGTGTCCGACGGGGCTGTCATGCGGGGACCTCCAGGGGGTCGAGCTTGTTCGCTGTGCGGATTTCGTTGACGATACGGCCGATGATCTCGGTGATGCCGAAGTCCTTCGGGGTGAAGACGGCGGCGACTCCGGCCTCGCGCAGCGCTGTGGCGTCGGCCGAGGGGATGATGCCGCCGACGATGACGGGGACGTCGTCCGCGCCCGAACGCCGCAGCCTCTCCAGCACGTCCGGCACCAGCTCCGCGTGCGAGCCGGAGAGGATGGACAGGCCGACGCAGTGCACGTCCTCGGCGACCGCGGCCGAGGAGATCTGCTCGGGCGTGAGCCGGATGCCCTGGTAGATCACCTCGAAGCCCGCGTCGCGGGCCCGTACGGCGATCTGCTCGGCTCCGTTGCTGTGCCCGTCCAGGCCGGGCTTGCCCACGAGCAGCCGGAGCTTGCCGACGCCGAGTTCCCCGGCGGTCAGCTTCACGCGGCGGCGTACATCGGCGAGCGTGGAGCCTTCCTCGGCGGGCACCGCCACGGGGGCGCTGCTGACGCCGGTGGGTGCGCGGAACTCCCCGAACACCTCGCGCAGGGCGCCGGCCCACTCGCCGGTGGTCACGCCCGCCCGGGCGCACTCCAGCGTCGCCTCCATGAGGTTGGCGTCGGTCGCGGCGGCGTCCTTGAGCCGCTGGAGGGCGCGTGGCGCGGCGGCGTCCGGCGACTCGTCGCGGGTGGCTCGCCAGCGCCGGACGGCCTCCGCGACCTGTGCCTCGGTCGCCGGGTCGACGGTGTGGATGGCCGTCTCCAGGTCGGCGGTGAGCGGGTTCGGCTCGGTCGACTCGTAGCAGTTGACCCCGACGATCTTCTCCTCGCCGGACTCGATGCGGCCGCGGCGCTCGGCGTGCGAGGCGACCAACTCCGACTTCAGATAGCCCGATTCGACGGCGGCCATGGCCCCGCCGAGCTTCTCGATGTGCTCGATCTCCGCGAAGGAGGCCTCGACGAGTTCGTTCACCTTCGCCTCGACGACATGCGATCCGGCGAAGATGTCCTCGTACTCGAGCAGGTCGCTCTCCACCGCCAGGACCTGCTGGATCCGCAGGGACCACTGCTGGTCCCAGGGCCGCGGCAGGCCCAAGGCCTCGTTCCAGGCGGGCAGTTGGACGGCGCGGGCGCGTGCGTCCTTGGAGAGGGTGACAGCCAGCATCTCCAGCACGATGCGCTGGATGTTGTTCTCCGGCTGGGCCTCCGTCAGCCCCAGGGAGTTGACCTGCACGCCGTAGCGGAAGCGCCGCTGCTTCGCGTTCTCGATGCCGTACCGCTCACGGGTGATGCGGTCCCAGATGCGGGTGAAGGCCCGCATCTTGCACATCTCCTCGACGAAGCGGACGCCCGCGTTGACGAAGAAGGAGATCCGGGCCACGACGTCGCCCATCCGCTCC
This sequence comes from Streptomyces bathyalis, assembly GCF_015910445.1. NCBI lineage: Bacteria > Bacillati > Actinomycetota > Actinomycetes > Kitasatosporales > Streptomycetaceae > Streptomyces > Streptomyces bathyalis. The sequence continues at coordinate 1,063,881 of NZ_CP048882.1, read as the reverse complement.
TGCGGCACCTGCCCCGAGTCACGCACCGCGTCGAGTACGGCGATCGCCGTGCTCATCGCGTACGCGATCTCCTGGACCGGCGTGGCACCGGCCTCCTGGAGGTGGTAGCTGCAGATGTTGATGGGGTTCCACTTGGGGATGTTGCCGACGGTGTAGGCGATCATGTCCGTCGTCAGACGCAGCGAGGGGCCCGGGGGGAAGACGTGCGTGCCCCGCGAGAGGTACTCCTTGACGATGTCGTTCTGCGTCGTCCCCTGGAGCTTGGAGATGTCGGCGCCGTGCTCCTCCGCGACGACCTGGTACAGCGCCAGCAGCCACATGGCCGTGGCGTTGATCGTCATCGAGGTGTTCATCTGCTCGAGGGGGATGTCCTCGAACAGCCGCCGCATGTCCGCCACATGGGAGACGGGCACGCCGACGCGGCCGACCTCGCCACGTGCGAGGACGTGGTCGGGGTCGTAGCCGGTCTGCGTCGGCAGGTCGAAGGCGACCGAGAGCCCGGTCTGGCCCTTGGCGAGATTGCGCCGGTACAGCTCGTTGGACGCCTCGGCCGTGGAGTGACCCGCGTACGTGCGCATCAGCCACGGCCGGTCCTTGGCTCGCTCAGGCATGCTGGCCGGTCCGCTCGCCTTCGGTGTCGCGGCTGTGCTTGTCGGTCCGCTCGCCTTCGGCATCCCGGAACAAGTTGATCGAGTCGAGGTGCTTCGCGCGCTTCTCCGCGTCGCGGACGCCCAGGCCCTCCTCGGGAGCCAGCGCGAGGACGCCGACCTTGCCCTGGTGGACGTTGCGGTGCACGTCGTGGGCGGCCTGGCCGGTCTCCTCCAGGTTGTACGTGCGGGAGAGCGTCGGGTGGATCTTGCCCTTGGCGATGAGGCGGTTGGCCTCCCACGCCTCGCGGTAGTTGGCGAAGTGCGAGCCGACGATGCGCTTCAGCGACATCCACAGGTAGCGGTTGTCGTAGGTGTGCTCGTAGCCCGAGGTGGAGGCGCAGGTGACGATGGTGCCGCCCTTGCGGGTGACGTAGACGCTCGCGCCGAAGGTCTCGCGTCCGGGGTGCTCGAAGACGATGTCGACGTCTTCGCCGCCCGTCAGTTCGCGGATGCGCTTGCCGAAGCGCTTCCACTCCTTCGGGTCCTGGTTGTGCTCATCCTTCCAGAACTTGTAGCCCTCGGCGTTGCGGTCGATGATCGCCTCGGCGCCCATGCGGCGGCAGATCTCCGCCTTCTGCTCGCTGGAGACGACGCAGATCGGGTTGGCGCCGCCGGCCAGCGCGAACTGCGTGGCGTACGAGCCGAGTCCGCCGCTGGCGCCCCAGATGAGGACGTTGTCGCCCTGCTTCATCCCGGCGCCGTTGCGGGAGACCAGCTGCCGGTAGGCGGTCGAGTTGACCAGGCCGGGAGCCGCGGCCTCCTCCCAGCTGAGGTGGTCCGGCTTCGGCATCAGCTGGTTCGTCTTGACCAGCGCGATCTCCGCGAGGCCGCCGAAGTTGGTCTCGAAGCCCCAGATGCGCTGCTCCGGGTCGAGCATCGTGTCGTTGTGGCCGTCGGCCGACTCCAGCTCGACGGAGAGACAGTGCGCGACGACCTCGTCGCCCGGCGCCCACTTGTTCACGCCCGCGCCCGTGCGCAGCACGACGCCGGCGAGGTCGGAGCCGATGATGTGGTAGGGCAGGTCGTGCCGCTTGGTCAGCGGGGACAGGCGCCCGTAGCGCTCCAGGAACGCGAAGGTGGACATGGGCTCGAAGAGCGAGGTCCACACGGAGTTGTAGTTGACGGAGGAGGCCATCACGGCCACCAGCGCCTCGCCCGGCCCCAGTTCGGGCACGGGAACCTCGTCCAGGTGCAGGGACTTGCGGGGGTCCTTCTCCCGGGAGGGGAGACCGTCGAACATCTCGGCCTCGTCCCGGTGGACGGTCACCGCCCTGTAGGACTCCGGGAGGGAGAGGTTCGCGAAGTCTTCGGCGGTCGTGTCGGACGCGAGGATCGCGTCAAGGATCTTGTTCACGGTAATGCCTCCGGCGAAGCGCTGTGGAAGAGGACGCTTTGAGGGTCGTCGGGTGTGAGGCAGTGCCGTCGGTTCGGCGGGTGATGCAGTTGGCGGCGCTGGTGAGCGCGGGTTTGCCTGTGACGCAGGCGTCCGGGCGCGGACGGGTGTGGTGCCGTTGGGACGGGCCCGGACATGCATCAAGGTATGACACCCAGTGCCAGTGCACAAGACACTGCGTGCCAATAAATTCTCTCACTTGATGTGAGGGTCCGCACGCATGAGCGACGCCGCTCGCACCGCTCGCGCCGTGCGCGCCCGGCTGCGACCCCGGCCGGGTCGCCGGTCCGCAATCGCGCTGGTCCGAACAGGCCCTGCTCCGAGCGGCGGTTTTGGTTTCCACGGCGCCCGGGGACCTCTGGACCCATCGCTGCGTTTGAACCCTGCGCCGCACAGGCGCGCGACTCGAAGCCGAGGGAGACCATGGGTTGGACACGCACACGTCGCGCGGCCGCGTCGGCCGCACTCGCCGGAGCACTCGCCGTCGTCGCCACGACCCTGCCGCCCGCCGCTGCCGAATCGCGGACCGGGGCCACGGCGTCCTCCGGGGCCGTGACGGCGACGAAACCGACCGACCCGAGAACGCCGCAGCCGCCTCAGCTCCCGCGTGACTTCCGCGGCAAGGGCAAGTGGATCGTCCGCGACCTGGGCATCACGGTCCCGTTCACGTGGGAGGGGAAGAACGGCGACAGCCAGATGACCGCCGGAGGCCCGCAGTACCCCATCTGGTTCACGAACCTGATCTACCGCAACACGCTCTACACGATCACCTTCAAGTGGCCGGGCCTGAACGTGCATTCCTGCTCGAGGGTCCCCGGCTTCAACCGGAACACGCTGAACCGGTTCCTCGAGGGGTCACGGTTCGTCGGGCGGGAGACCCTCCACTTGAACAAGCCCCGGCAGGTGAATCACTGGAGAGTCGGTGTCGTCCTGCCGCAGCGGCCTCCGGGGCTGCACCTGCGGTTCCCGCTCGCGCTCGCCGACGTCTACGTCGACCAGCGCAACAGGGGGACGTTCTGGCAGTTGCTGCAGTTCGGTCTCCAGAACCTCTACGACCCCGAACTGGACGAATGGGCGAAGATGGACTCCTTCGTGCACAAGCCCGGAAAGGTGAAGCTCCCCGCGGAGTGCGCCGCTCCCGGCACCCAGGGTTCTGCTTCGAAGCGCTCCTGACGGAGGGCACCTCCCGGCAGGTCCGCGTGGCCTTCGCCCCCAGGCGGCGTCACGCGGACCTGCCACCCTCGGGTCGCGGCCGCCGGAACTCCGCGCGCCACCGCAGGGCGCCGGGGTCACCGGGGTGCGGCACCTGCTCGACCCGGGCGGCCCGCAGCCCGTGGACGGCGAAGGAGTCCAGTTCCGAGCGGGTGAGCGGCCACGGCGGACCGTCCACCTGCTCGCCCTCCTCGCGGATGCCGGAGATGACCACCAGCCGCCCGCCGGGCGCCACCGTGCGGGCCACGTTGACGATCACTTCCGCGCGCACCGAGAGCGGCATGGACTGCACCGTGATCGACTCCACGACGAGGTCGAAGGCACCGGCCCACTCGGCGGGCGGGTCCAGGAGATCGGCCACGACGTAGTCGACTTCCGAGTCGGGGAAGCGCTCGCGCGCACCGCGGACGGCCGTCGGCGAGATGTCGAACGCGGTTGTGCGGAACCCGAGGCCGGCCACGTATTCGGCGTCCCGCCCGAGCCCGGAGCCGACCACGAGGGCACGCTCTCCCGTGACGTCGAGTGCCTGCCGCTCGGCCCATTCGACCAGCAGCGCGTTCGGCTCGTCGCGGTCCCACGGCACGGTCGCCCCACCGGCGGCGGCCTCGGCGTAGAGCCGCTCGAACCAGCCCGTCGGATCGTCCTCGGCCAGCGACTCGGAGGCCAGCCGGTTCGCGTCCACGTCACGGTCATCGGTCATGGAGCCAGCATCGCCGAACCCCCTGTGTACGTTCACGCGTTGGGGCAGGTTTCGCCAGCGGCCGTCAGCCGCCGGCTCTTCTCGGACCGGTGGTGCTCAGTCCCGCAGTGCCTGCTCGATCGTGCGCATGATCTCGCCGATCGGCGTATCGGTGCGGGCGACGGTGACCAGCACCTCGTCCTCCCGCGTGGTCTCGGCACCGACGGCACCGTTCGGGCTGCCGGCCGGCTCGGGCGCCGCGAGCCGGTTCGCCCCGAAGCCCGTGCCGAAGGTTCTGCGTACGATCGCGAACGCGTGGTCCAACTGCGCCTCCACGTCGCCCACTCCACCGCTGCGCAGCCACCGGCGCAGCACGTGGTTGTGCGCCGTGACGACCGCCGAGGCGGCGACCTCCGCCAGGAGCGGATCGTCGTCGCCGTCGCGGTGGGCCGCCTCGTCGAAGTGGCCGAGCAGATACCGCGTGAAGAGCCGCTCGTAGCGCGCGACGGAGGCGATCTCGCGCTCGCGCAGCGCCGGCACCTCGCGGGTCAGCTTGTAGCGCTCGACGCTGCCCTTCGGAGACGCCGCATACATCCGCATGACCTCTTTGATGCCGCGGCACACCGTGTCGAGCGGGTTCTCGTGGGCGGGTGCTGCCTCCAGGACCGCCTGTGCCCGCACGAGGGTGTCGTCGTGGTCCGGGAAGATCGCCTCTTCCTTGGCGCGGAAGTGCCGGAAGAAGGTGCGCCGGGCGACACCCGCCGTGGCCGCGATCTCGTCGACCGTCGTGGCCTCGTAACCCTTCGTCGCGAAGAGCTCCATCGCCGCCGCCGCCAACTCGCGTCGCATCCTGAGGCGCTGGGAGGAGGCGGTGTGCGAACGGGACGGCTTCGCGGAGTCTGACATGTGGGGAACGTTACATGCCGTGACGGAGTCGGGGGGCGGGCTGCCTGCGGAAGGCTCGAGCAGCCCGCCCCACCGGTTGTCCCGCTTCACAGAAGCGTCACCGCCGTGCGTACTCGCGGAAACCTCGTCCCGTCTTCCGCCCCAGGCAACCCGCCGCGACCAGGTGTTCCAGCAGCGGCGCCGGCGCCAGCCCCGGGTCGCGGAACTCCCTGTGCAGCACCTGCTCGATGGCGAGAGAGACGTCCAGGCCGACGACGTCCAGCAGCTCGAACGGTCCCATCGGGTAGCCGCCGCCGAGCTTCATGGCCGCGTCGATGTCGTCGAGCGAGGCGTAGTGCTGCTCGACCATCTTCACGGCGTTGTTGAGGTACGGGAAGAGCAGCGCGTTCACGATGAATCCCGCCCGGTCGCCGCAGTCCACGGGGTGCTTGCGGATGCCTCCGCAGACCTCGCGGATGGTGGCGTGAGCCTCGTCGCCGGTGAGCACGGTGCGCACGACCTCGACGAGCTTCATCGCCGGCGCCGGGTTGAAGAAGTGCATGCCGATGACGTCCTGCGGACGGGACGTGGCGCGGGCACAGGCGACCACCGGAAGGGAGCTGGTGGTCGTGGCCAGCACCGCGCCGGGCTTGCACACCTCGTCGAGCCTGGCGAAGAGGGCCCGCTTGACCTCCAGGTCCTCCGCGACCGCCTCGACCGCGAGGTCGACGCCCGAGAGCGCCTCCAGGGAACCGGCGGGGGAGATGCGGCCGAGCGCGGCGACCCGGTCGTCCTCGGTCATCCGGCCCTTCTTCACGGCACGCTCGAAGGACTTGGCGACGCGTGCCTTGGCCGCCTCCGCCTTCTCCTCGCTGCGCGCCGCGAGCACCGTCTCGTACCCGGCCTTGGCGAAGACCTCGGCGATGCCGCTCGCCATGGTGCCCGAGCCGGCGACGCCGACGGACGAGACGGGACGGCCCTCGGTGCGGGCGGCGTCGCGGTCCGGTGTCTCCGAGTCGGCGATGAGGACGGAGGAGCCGGGCGCCTCGTACGAGTAGAAGCCCCGGCCGGTCTTCTGGCCCGTCAGACCGGCGTCGCTCAGCTGCCTCAGGATCGGGGCAGGTGCGTGGAGCCGGTCGTGGGAGTCGGCGTACATCGCGTCCAGCACGGTACGTGCGGTGTCGATGCCGATGAGGTCGAGCAGGGCCAGCGGGCCCATGGGGAGCCCGCATCCGAGGCGCATCGCGTTGTCGATGTCCTCGCGGCTGGCGTAGCGCGACTCGTACATCGCCGCGGCTTGGTTGAGGTAGCCGAAGAGCAGCCCGTCGGCGACGAATCCGGGCCGGTCACCGACCGCGACGGGCTCCTTGCCCAGCTCGCGGGCGAGTTCGGTCACCGCGGTGACGGCCTCCGGGGAGGTGAGCACCGAGGAGACGACCTCGACGAGCTTCATCGCCGGGGCGGGGTGGAAGAAGTGCAGACCCAGCACGCGCTCGGGGCGGTCCGAGTCGGCCGCGAGCCGGGTCACGGAGAGCGCGTTGGTGCCCGTCGCGAGGATCGTGTCCGGCTTGACGACGGTGTCGAGCGCGGCGAACACCTGGCACTTGGTGTCGTAGTCCTCCGGCACGACCTCGATGACGAGGTCCGCCTCGGCGGCGGCCTCCAGTTCGCCCGAGGTGCGGAAGCGGGCGAGCGCTTCCTGACGCTCGTCCTCCGTCATCCGCTCGCGCTGCACCGCGCGCGCGGTGGAGGCTTCGAAGGCGGCGGTTGCGTGACGCGCGGCGGCGTCACTGATGTCGATGCCGATGACCTCACGGCCGGCACGGGCGAGAACGTCGGCGATGCCGGTGCCCATGGTGCCGAGGCCGATGACGGCGATGGTGTTCAGAGGCGGACGGTCCATCACGGGACTCCAGTTGTGACGACTGACGATGAGGGTGTGCCGGCCGCGCGCACAGCACGGGTGCAGGGCGCAGCTGCGGCAGGAGATTCGAGGAATCGAGGAAGGAAGACGGAAAACGGGGTCAACCGGCCCTGTCCCAGGGGCCGTTCCGTACAGGCGGTACAGCCCGGGCACTGCCGCGGCGGTACGCCACGGCCCCGGACCCCCGCCGAACCGACTTCACTCTCGGGCGGCTGCGTCACCAGGCCGCCTGAGCGGGGGTGCCGCTCTGACGAGCACCTTAACTCGTGGGTAACCAATGCGCCAGGGGTATGGCACTTCCAGGGCTGTGGGACGGAACACTGGGGGAGGGAGCGGAAGTGGCCGACGCATTCCGATCGTTGATCGATCGCGTCCGGGCGGAGGCGGACCCGGTCGAGTACGAGCGGCTGGTCGCACTCGCGAGGGAGGACACTCCGGCGGCGCGGGACGAGCTGGCGTCCGTGCTGGCGGAGAGCCAACGCCCGCTGTGGGCGCGGGAGGTGGCGGCATTCGCCCTCGGCAGCGCGGGGGACAGGCGCAGCTTTGAAACCTTGATCTTCATGCTGAACTACCGCGACCCCGTGCGCTGCGCCACGGCCGCTCACGCCCTGGCACGGCTACGTGACCCGCGCACCGCACGCGCCGCCGCGGCCCTCGCCACCAACGAGCTGCGCACCGGCTACGCGCTGCATGCCGTGCGGCTGCTCACGGCGTTACGGGCGCCGGAGTCGGTGCCCACGCTGATCTCCGTCCTCCAGCGGCTGCTGATGGGGCCGGTGCACTACTGGCCGATCGCCGAGGCCTGCGTGCAGGGACTGGGGGCGCTGGGGGACCGGCGTGCCGTCGCGGTTCTGGGGGCGGCCGCCGAGCACCACAGGCTCTCGCCCTTCGCGAAGGCGGCGCTGGCCCGCATCCCTACGGCGCCGGCGCGTCCCCGCAGAAGAGCTGTCAGACCGAACAGCTGTCCGTGACCGTCAACGGCCGCCCGTAGCGCACGATCGGGATGTGCGTGCCCTGACCGTCGATGTCGTAGGTGTCCTCGCCACCGTCCGGGGTGAAGCCGGCGCGCTCGTAGAAACGGCGGGCGCGCGCGTTGCCCTCGATGACCCACAGCACGACGCGTGTGAAGCCCTGCCGGGCGGCGCCCTCCAGGCAGGCGCCCGCGAGGTCCCGGCCGAGGCCGGTGCCGAGCAGATCGGGGCGCACGTAGATCGCGTACAGCTCCGCTTCCTCGGTGGCGGTCTCCGCTCGCGGCGCCGATGTGTGGGCACCGCCGGGCCGGTTCGGGCCGAACGCAGCCCAGCCTGTGACGGCCCCTTCGGCGCTCTCGGTGACGAGGTTCGTCACGGGGTTGCGGGTGAGGGTGGCGGCCTGGGCGAACATCTCCCGGCGACGGGCGGCGTCCTCCTCGACGGACATCGCGTCCAGGAAGGGGCGCGGCAGGAGGTCCGCGTAGGCGTGCTGCCAGGCGCACACCCGCAGTTCGGCGACGGCGTCGATGTCGTCCGCGGTCATCTCCCGTACAGGCATGGACGGATCGTGGCAGAACGGCGGAGCGGTCTCGACCGGATTACGGGGGCCCCGGGCCGGCTGTGCCGGCAAGACGGCCGAGGGGACGTCTCTGCCCTCAGGGCGACGAGTGGCGGGGCGCCGGCCGGGTGGTCGTCGGCGAATTGATTGGATGCTCCAGAAGTCCAAGGCCCACGCTGACGGGCAACGTGAACAAGGGGAGTTGCGATGAAGTTCCGTCCACTCGGCGATCCCGCTGCCCGGGTGTCCGAGATCGGTCTTGGCTGTATGGGCATGTCGATCGCCTATGGAGCCGCCGACGAGAGCGAGTGCCTGCGCACGTTGGATCGTGCCGCTGAGCTGGGCGTCAACCTTCTCGACACCGCGGACGTGTACGGCGTCGGCGCCAACGAGGAGCTGCTCGGCCGTTGGCTGCGCAACCGCGGCCGCGACTCGGTCTTCCTCTCGACCAAGTTCGGTCTCAAGCACAGCGCCGCCACCCGCAGGGTGGACGAAGTCGACACTTCCCCCGAATACGTGCAGGTCGCGTGCGACGCTTCCCTGGCGCGGCTGGGGGCCGAGCACATCGACCTGTACTACATGCATCGCCGTGACCCCGGCGTACCTGTCGAGGACACGGTCGGTGCCATGGCCGCCCTGGTCGAAGCGGGCAAGGTCCGCTTTCTCGGACTGTCCGAGGTCAGCCCGGGCACGCTGCGCCGGGCACACGCGGTGCACCCCATCACGGCGATCCAGCTCGAGTACTCGCTGTTCACCAGGGACGTGGTGGAGGGGGAGATGCTCGACACCTGCCGGGAGCTCGGCGTCGCCGTGGTTGCGTACTCGCCACTGGGCCGCGGCATGCTCGGCGGCGCTCTGCACTCACGTGAAGCTCTGTCCGAAGAGGACAACCGCCGGCGATGGCCGCGTTTCGCGCCGGGGAACATCGCTGGCAACCTTGCTCTGGTCGAGGCGGTCAGGAACGTCGCCGATCAGATCGGCTGCTCGCCGGCCCAGGCGGCGTTGGCCTGGCTCCTGTACCAGGGGCCGGACATCCTGCCGATTCCCGGTACCAAGCGGGAGCGGCACTTGCTGGAGAACATCGAAGCGACCGATGTGGCTCTGAGCCCGGCTCAGGCGGCGCGCTTGCGCGATGCCGTGCCGGCGCGGGCGGTGGCCGGCGGACGCTACCCCGACCAGGCTCTCGCCCGTCTCGGCCACTGAACCGGCTCGCCGGCTGCTGCGCCGGAAGGGCGGACGAGGGGACGGCTGCCCGGGCACAGGCGCGGCGCACCCGTACGCGGGACGCAATCCGGACGGAAGATGTCGGGTTTCGGCGGCAGCATGGAGCCATGACCGAGAGCTGGGCGGCCTTCCGCGCCGCCGAACCCGAATTCGCCGACACCGTACGAGCCCGCTTCCAGGCGTTCCAGCACCACGTGCTCGCCACCCTGCGCCCCGACGGCTCGCCCCGACTGACCGGCCTGGAGGGCGACTTCAGGGGTGACGAGCTCTGGCTGGGCATGATGATCGGGTCCCGCAAGGCGCTCGACCTGCGCCGCGACCCCCGTTTCTCGATGTACGCCAACCCCGGCACGGGTACCGGAATGGGCGGCGGCGACGTCCGCATCTCGGGCCGTGCGGTCGAGGTCACGGACCCGGAGGAGTTCGCCCGGTACGCCGCCGACGATGCGGAGACCGAGGCGCCGGAACGCTTCCATCTCTTCCGCGCGGAGCTCTCCGAGGTCGTACGGATCAGGGTCGAGGACCCGCACATCATCTTCCAGGTCTGGCACCCGGGCCACGCACTGCGCACGATCCGCCGCGGCGACGAGGACAGCACCGTCTACGAGGACGACTGAGCCACCGCGGGTACGGCGACGGTCCGGCCGGCTCCGGTGCCGGCCGCGCGGGTGGCCGCCTCGGCCACGGCCACCGCGGTCAGTCCGGCGTGGGCGTCGGCGACCGGTGTCGAGCCGTCGGCCGCGCAGCGCAGCAGGTCGGCGACGGCGGCTCGCACGCTCTCCGTGTACACATACGGCTTGCGGTTCTCGCCGCCGAGGTCGATGACGGCCTCCACGCGGTGCGGGACGCTGCGTGCCACGCCTCTGCCGCGGGCGGGACGGGCATCGTCCGCGTGCCGTTGCACGTCGACGGCGGCGCGTTCGCCGCCGTGCGGGCGAAGGCCGGGAACGGCCAGCAACTCAGCCGTCCTGGAAGGAAGTTCCTCCCATCGGGCGGCGCCCTCGTCGTCCGTCCACGCGGTGATGGTGGCGTGTGCCGGGATCCACCCGGTGATGCGCGACTCGGCGAAGCCGTGGTCCAGGCGCATCAGCTGGCGCTCGCACCGGTGGGCGTGGGTGAAGGAGTGCAGGTGGGTGGCGAGGACACCGCCGGGGTGCACGGCGTCCGCGATCACCATGTCGACGGGGCCGCCCGGGCGCCGCACGGCCGTGGCGCGCACCGACTCGGGCTCGCTGCCGATCAGGGCGCGGGCGGCGTCGAAGAAGTGGACACCGTGCTCGATGAAGATGCCCCCGCTGTGCGCGGGATCCCAGAACCAGTGGTCGGGGCCGAGGTCCTCGTCGGACGCGTCGTTCTCGAAGAGGAAGCGGCGGGGCGGGGAGAGGAGGCCCTCGGCGATCAGCCGCTCAACGGCGCGCAGGAGCGGGTTGTAGCGAAGGACGTGGTCGACGGCGAGAGTTCCGGGCGAACGGTTCACCTCGTCCCGCACCCGGGCGGCGTCCTCGGTGGTGGTGGCGAGCGGCTTCTCGCAGAAGACGTGCTTGCCGGCACGGAGAGCGGCAATGGCCATCCCGGCGTGCGTGGCCGGCGGGGTGGCGAGGGCCACCAGGTCCACGCCGTCCGTGGCGAGCAGCGAGGCGAGGCCGTCGTGCACGGTCGCATCATGCTGTGCGCCGAGCGGCTTCGCGCGCGACGGGTCGGGATCGGCGACCGCGGCGATGCGCAGGCCGGGCAGGCCGGCCACGGCATCCAGGACGTACGCCCCGAACGATCCGCAGCCGACCAGCCCCAGGCCGAGGGCCGGCGCTGTCACGTGGTGCGTTCCAGGAGGGCGGCACCGATGTGGGCGTCGGCCATGCCGTAGAAGACGTACAACTTCCCGTCGATCTCCTCGATCGCCGTGGGGAAGACCACGTTGGGGACGGTGCCGGAGCGCTCCTCCTCCGTTTCGGGGGCCATCAGGGGCTCATCGGAACGGGCGATGACCTTCGAGGGGTCGGCCGGGTCGAGGATCATCGCCCCGGCGGCGTACGAGACCCGCTGGTTCTGCTCGAAGGGGTCCGCCATGGAGCCGGAGACCCCGTGGTGGATGAGCAGCCAGCCTTCGTCGACGCGGATCGGGGCGGGCCCGGCGCCGATCTTGAGTGCCTCCCAGGGGTGCTCGGAGAGAGCGACCAGGCGGTGCTGCCGGGGGCGGACCAGCGCGCGGACGTCCTGCTCGGCCTCCGCGACCGGAACGTAGGAGATCCAGATGCCGGGGCGCTCGTCGGTGACGCCGGCGGGGAGGTGGACGCCCTCACCGGGACGGAACCAGGCGAGGTCCCACATGGGGCGGTGCAGCATCGCGTACGCCGGTTCGCCGTCCGGGCCCGGGACGGGCTCGGGGAAGTGGACGACGTCCTTGTTGGGGAAGAGGTTGAGGTCGGTGTCGAGGTCGGGCTGGTACTCGAACTGGATCGGGCCGAGGCGGGTCCAGTCGGTGAGGTTCCCGGAGACGGCGAGGGCCGGCTTGGGGCCGAGGGGCCCGTAGGCGACGTAGGACATGACGTGCTTGCCGAGGGAGGGGATCCAGGTGGTGCGGGGGTCCTCGACCCCGGCGTTGTTCTTGCCGCGCTCCCAGCCCTCGTCGGGGGCCAGCACGACGCCGCGGCGCTCGACGCCGGAGGGTACGCCGTCGGCGAAGGTGACCTCGGCGAGCCCGACTCGGGAGACGTTGCCGTCGGCCACCAGGCGGGGCAGCAGGTGCAGCTTGCCGTCCGGGGTGCGGCCGGAGGCGGGATTGAGGACGCCCTCGCTCTCGTTGGCCTCGCCGGGCAGTGGCGACATCATGACGCCCAGCCGGCGCAGGGTGTAGGGGATGTTCATACGGGGGGTCGTGTCGGTGCTCAAGTGTCAGCCCTTTATGCCGGATCCGAGGTCGGTGGAGACGAAGCGGCGCTGGAACGCGAGGAACAGCGCCACGGCCGGAGCGGCGAGCACGCATGCCCCGGCGAGAATCGCGCCGTACGGGTTGGCGGCCCGGCCGGCGACGTTCGAGATGTAGTTGGCCAGTGCCACGGCCAACGGCTGCATGTCCGCGTCCTTCGTCACGAGGAACGGCCAGAGGAACTCGTTCCAGGGGCCGATGAAGGTCAGCAGCACGGTGGTGAGCAGCGCCGGCTTGCACAGCGGGGTGGCGATCCGCAGCATGATCGCCAGCTCGCTCGCGCCGTCGATCCGAGCGGACTCGAACAGTTCACGGGGGAGTTGCATGAAGAACTGGCGGAAGACGAAGACAGCCGTCGAGTTGATCGCGAACGGCAGGATGATCCCGAGGTAGGTGTCCGCCAGCCCGTAGCTGCGGACGATCATCACGTAGAGCGGGATCATGAGCAGCTGGAACGGAACCAGCTGCACCAGGAGCACCGTGCCGAAGACCGCGCCTCTGCCGCGGAAGTGCATCTGCGCCAGCGCGTAGCCCGCCAAGAGGCCGAACACGACGGTGCACAGGATGACGCCACCGGTGAAGATCCCCGAATTGGCGACGGCCCTCAGCAGCGGGACCCGGTCGTTGATCGCCGTGTAATTGCCGAGCGTGAGGCCTGACGGATCGGGCAGCACGTCCGACGGCTCGGAGCTCGGCTCGGCCTGGAGCGAGCCCAGCACCATGGAGTAGAAGGGGAAGAGGAACGCACACGCGCCGGCGAGCAGTACGAGCAGCCGGGGTATCCGGCGTGTGGTGGAAGCAGCGGACCTCACGGCTCAGTCCCTTTCCGTCAGCTTGCGGTTGATCAGCGAGACGGCCAGCACGAACAGCACCAGCAGCACGCCGATCGCGGCGGCGACATCCGGGTTTCCCTGCTCGATGCCCCGCTGGTACATGAGCAGGACGGGGGAGGCGGAAGCTCCGTCCGGACCGCCGCCACCGGTGAGCAGGTACGGCTCGGTGAACAGGTTCGCCCCGGTGATCGTGGCCACGATCACCACGAGCGTCGTCGCCGGGCGCACGCCGGGCACGGTGATGGAGAGGAACTTGCGGACCGTGGACGCGCCGTCGGTGTCCGCCGATTCGTAGAGCTCCTTCGGCACGTTCTGCAGCGCCGCGAGGTACAGCATGATGAAGAAGCCGAGCTGCTTCCACGCGACGAACACCGCGATCAGGGGCATCGCCAGCGTCTCGTTGACCAGCCACGACGGCTCCGGAGCCAGCTGCCCCAGCACCTTGTTCACCAGGCCGCCGCTGCTGAAGAGCCACATCCAGATACCGACCATCGCCACGCTCGCGGTGATGTACGGCAGGTAGTACGCCGCGCGGAAGAACGAGCGCATCGGCAGCTTGGCGTTGAGCGCACTGGCCAGTACGAGCGAAAGCCCCACTGTCAGCGGCACGTTGAAGACCAGGAAGACGGCGATGTTGCCGAATGCCTGACGGACGTCCGGGTCGCTCAGCACGGCCGCGTAGTTCTCGAGGCCGACGAACGGGTACTCCACGATCGCGTTCGGCGCGGCGAAGAAGTAGTCGTGGAACGACATCCACACCGCGAAACCGAACGGGTAGGCGAAGACCACGGCGACGAACGCCAGATACGGCGAGACGAACCCGAGCCCCAGGAGGTTGCGGCCGAAGGACCGCCCGATGCTCCTGGGGCGCGTGCCGCCCGGCGCGGGCGAGGACATCAACAAAACCCCTCTGCGTTGATCACTTCTGGGCGGCGAGCTTCTCGACCTCTGCCGCAGCCTTCTTCAACGCTGTCTGCGGGTTCTCCTTGCCGAAGATGACCGAGCGCGAGTAGGCGTCCCGGAACGCCTGCCAGGCGGCAATCGACTTGGGCACGTTGGGCACCTCGACGGTGTTCTCGGCCGCCTGGGCGTAGGTCTTGTACTTCGGGTTCTTCTCGAAGAAGTCCGCGTAGTTGCCCGTCAGGTCCTCTCGCACCGGCATCTGGCCGGTCGTCTCCAGCAGCTTTCGGTCCTGCTCCTTGCTGCTGGCGAACTTCAGCACGTCCCATGCCGTACCGCGGTTCTTGCAGGAGCTGAACAAGCCCACCGACTTGGCGTCGCTGAAGGTACGGGTCTCCGCGGCCGACTGCCCCTTGGACGTGGGGACCGGGACCACCCCGTAGTCGACCTTCTTGTCGTAGACCTTCACGGCCCACGGGCCGGCGATGGTCATCGCGGCCTTGCCGTCGGCGAACGCGTCCCCGTTGTACTTCTCCTTCTGCGACAGGTCCTTGTCGTACATCGACCGCCAGAAGTCCGCGACCGCCCGCCCCTCAGGGCCGGTGAACTGCGCCTTGCCGTCCTCCACCAGCTGCTTGCCGCCGCTCTCGGCCGCGAACAGCGGGTAGAAGTCGAACCAGGACTGGAAGAACTCCGAACTGGGCGCCGGCCAGACCGCGGCCTTCACCCCGCCCTTGTCGACCAGCTTCTCGGAGGTGGCCAGGAAGTCCTTGTACGTCTTCAAGCTGGGCTTGTCCGCGTCGAGTCCGGCCTTTTCGAAGACGTCCTTGTTGTAGGAGATCATCACGGGGTTGGACTTCCAGGGCAGCTGGTAGTACTTGCCGTCCTCCGACTTGTACTGCTCGGCCGCGTCCCCGGAGCGCTTCTGGATGTGCTGCGCGGCGCCGGGGAAGTCGTCCAGCGGCACCAGGCCGCCCTGCTTCTGGAACTGCGACACGGCTGCCGGGGAGGTGTTGAAGACCAGACAGGGGGCGTTGCCCGCGGTGATGGCCGCTCCGATGACCTCCTCGGAGCTCTTTCCGGCCGGTATCTCCTGGGCACGGACCTTCTCGTCCGGGTGCGCGGAGTTCCAGGACGAGACCATCTTCTTGGCCCAGGCGATCTCGTCGGGGTTGTTGGCGTACCAGATCTTGATGGGGCCCTTGGACGTGGCGGCCTTTCCGCCGTCGTCGCCGGAGCCGCCACCGCACGCGCTGAGTGGCAGCACGAGGAGGGCCATGGCAAGGGGAAGCGCTCGTTTCATGAGGTACTCCGTGGTTCGTCGTCGGCTTGGGAGGCTCGGGGGCGGGGGAGACCGCCCGGGGCGGGCGGGGCGGTGGATCGTCGGAGGACCAGCTCGGTCGGCGGCAACTCGGCACTCTCCGCGCTGCCGTTCTCCACGAGTTGGAGCAGGGTGCGGGCGGCGGCTCGGCCCATTGCGAGGGCGTCCATCCGCACCGTGGTCAGCGGCGGGTGCACATGGCGGGCCAGTTCGGTGTCGTCGAAACCGGTGACCGAGAGGTCGTCGGGAATACTCAGGCCCCGCTCATGCGCGACGGTGGCGCCCGCGATCGCCATCAGGTCGTTGGCATAGACGATGGCGCTCGGCGGCTCGCTCTCCTCGAACAGGCGCCGGGTGGCCGCGGCGCCGCCGGCCGCGGTGAAGTCCCCTGCAGCCTCCGGCCCCGGGGGCAGACCGAGATCGCGCAGCGCGTCCGCCCAGGCGGCGCGTCTCCTGTGACCGTGCACGAACTCCTGCGGCCCGGCCACATGCGCGATCCTCCGGTGCCCCAGCGCGGCCAGGTGCTCCACGGCGGCGCGGATCCCGGTCCGCTCGTCGAGGTTCACGGCGGGGAAGGCGGGTGAGGTGTCCGGCGTCTGCAAGGTCACTGCGGGCAGCCGCAGTTCCTGCAGGAGCTCCAGCCGGGGATCGTCGCCCACCCGCAGATCGGAGAGGAACACCCCGTCCACCCGTCCGTCCCCGGCGAGTTGACGGTATCCGTCGGCCTCCTCGTCCCAGCCGCCGGTGACGACCCGCAGCACCAGGGCATGCCCCACCTTGGCCAGCTCGGTCTCCACCCCGGCGATGAAGGCGGGGAAGAACGGGTCCGCACCGAGCAGCTCGGCGGGCCGGGCCATCACCAGGCCGAGCGCGAATGCCCGGGAGTAGGACAACGCCCGCGCCCGATGGCTCGGCCGGAATCCCAGCTCCGCCGCGGCGGCGAGAACCCTTGCCCTGGTGTCCGCTGCGACTCCGGGGCGGTTGTTCAGGACGAAGGACACCGTGCTCTTGGAGACGCCGACGACCCGGGCGACATCGGCGATCGTCGGGCTCTGGCGCACGGTCTTTCCCCTCGGACGGTGTGGGTGGCACTGGCTACGGCGCTACGGCTGTGCGCGAGCACCAGCTCAAGCGGCTGGCGGCAATTGCTCGCCGTGCAGCCTGGGCAGGCACTTAACCGGTTTGAAAGGAACCCCGTCAAGAGTTCTGACTCCAATTTTCAAACCGGTTTGAGGGGGAGCCGTCCTACGGCCGGTGCCGGCGGGTTTCAGCGAGCTCTGGCTGCGGCTTCACGTCGCAGATCAACTGGCCGGACGCGATGGGCAGTTGGGGGCACTGCCGAGGTCGTTCTCGACTCCCCCTGGGCCTGGCGGCGCGGGAGGTACCCCCGGCGTTGCCGGGCGCAGGGCCGACCGCGCGCCCGTTCATCGAGCGGGCCCGTTCATGGAGCAGGCCCGTTCATGGAGCGGGCGCACTTGAGGCGCACGGTCCGCTGTTCTGCCGGAACGCGGCCGACCTCCCGTGAGGGATGCCGCTGTTGGCGGTGTGGTGCGCTGGTGCCGGATTCCCGGCCGCGGTCAGGGGATGACCGCGTACGCCTCGACCTCCAGCAGCAGATCGGGATGGACGAGTGAGGAGACCTGGACGGCCGTGCTCGCCGGTGGCCGCGTGACGTCGATGCTGGGGGCACCTCCCGAGCCGCCAGGCTCAGGGGGAATCAAGCGCCTCGCGGACCGCTGGGAGGATGCCGACGTCCGTGGTGAATGAGCTTCACGACGTCGTCGAATCCGGCGCCGGCAGCGGCAAGACAGCGGCGCAGGTTCGTGAAGACCTGCCGGGCCTGAGCGGCGGAGTCACCCGCGCCGACGACGTCGCCGTTCTCGTCGAGGGCGACCTGCCCGGAGACGGCGACGAACCGGCCCTCGCCCCATACGACATGGCTGTAGCCGTTGCCCGGCGCGACGCCGTGCGGGGCCCTGATGTGAGTGAGTTCGGACATGTGGGGATCGTCGTGCCTGCGGCGCGGACGCGCGAGGGGATTTCTACAGCAGGGTCAGCTGCGTGCAGTCGGGGGTGTCGGGCTCCTGCTCGGTGGCCCTGTCGGGGTGGACCTCGACGCGGCGGTGGGTGCCCGGCGAGGTGGGCCCGATGCCGTACTCGGCGGCCAGTTCGTGGACCTGACGGGTGATGCGGCGCTGGTACCAGGTGGGGGCGTAGGCGCCGTCCGCATACAGACCCTCGTAGTGCCGCACCAGTCCGGGGTGGTGCTTCGCGAGCCACTGCATGTACCACTCGCGCGCCCCTGGCCGCAGGTGCAGCGCGAGCGGGGTGACGGACGAGGCTCCGGCGGCGGCTATCGCCCGCACGGTCGTGCGCAGTTGGGTCGGGGAGTCGCTGAGGAACGGGATGACCGGAGCCATCAGCACTCCGCAGGGGATGCCCTGGCTGCTGAGCGTGCGGACCACGTCGAGGCGCCGGTCGGGGGCCGGGGTGCCCGGCTCGACGGTGCGCCACAGCTCCTCGTCGGTGAACCCCACGGAGACGGAGATGCCCACGTCCGTGATCGCTGCCGCCGAACGCAGCAGGTCGAGGTCGCGCAGGATGAGCGTCCCCTTGGTGAGGATCGAGAACGGGTTGGTGTAGTCGCGCAGCGCCGTGAGGATGCCGGGCATCAGGCGGTAGCGGCCCTCCGCCCGCTGGTAGCAGTCGACGTTGGTGCCCATCGCTATGTGCTGCCCGTGCCAGCGGCTCGACCCGAGCTCACGGCGGAGCAGCTCGGGGGCGTTGACCTTGACGACGATCTGCGTGTCGAACCCGGCTCCCGTGTCGAGATCGAGATAGCGGTGCGTGCCGCGGGCGAAGCAGTACACGCAGGCGTGTGAGCAGCCCCGGTACGGATTGACCGTCCATTCGAACGGCATGCGGGAGGCCCCCGGCACGCGGTTCACGATCGAGCGGGCGCGCACCTCGTGGAAGGTGATGCCCGCGAATTCGGGGGTGTTGAAGGTACGACTGACCACGTCGGTGCCGAAGAGGGCGGGGTTCACCGCCGACCCGTCGCCGCTCAGGTTCTCCCAGCGCATGGACCCTCCTCGTGCCTCGTGCTGTTCGTACTCAGAGAATAGAACATCTGTTCCCACTCGCTCGTCAAGCCGATTTGGGCCCCCGTCCGCGGGGTGATTGGGTTGCCGGGCGCCAGCGGGCGCAACGGACGTGCCGAACAGCAGGAGGAGCACATGGCGCAGGTCGAGTCGACGACCCATCGCGAGATCGCTGCGGAGCCCGACGCGGTACGGCGCGCGCTCGCCGACTACAGCGGGACCCGGCCGAAGCTGCTGCCCGAGCACTACAGCGAGTACGAGGTGCGCGAGGGCGGCGAGGGTGCTGGCACCGTCGTGCACTGGAAGGTCCAGGTCACCAGCAAGCGGATCCGTGACTGCCTCATCGACGTCAGCGACTCGGCCGGGGGTGAACTGGTCGAGAGTGACCGCAACTCCACGATGGTCACGACCTGGAAGGTCGAACAGGGAGCCTCGGAGAATGCCGCACGCGTCACGGTGAAGACGACCTGGAAGGGTGCGGGTGGCATCGGGGGATTCTTCGAGCGGACCTTCGCGCCGAAAGGGCTGGCCCGCATCTACGACGAGATCCTGGCCAAGCTCGCCGCGGAGACGGAGAAGTGAGGCAGAAGTAACGGGACGGCGGGTGTGCGGCCGCACACCCGCTCACCGGATCGAGTGGTTCTCGCGGGGGCACCGAGGGCGCGCGACCTTGCCGTCCCGCCGGCCCCCGGCCCCGAAAGCCGCAGTTGAGCGCCCGACAGGCGCCCCGGGCAACGGACTTGAGGTTTCCACGGCCCTCCGGAAGCCAGTGGTGTCTGACTTGCTCGCTCCTGTCACGTAATGCGAGAAATGCTCCCCGAGGATGAGCGGATGCGACCAGGGGAGTGCGATGAGCGGTACGGCTCTGGAGCCCCCGGAGGCGCGGTCACCCGCGGTCGTCGAGGTGAGCCTGGAGATCCCCACGCCGGGTCCCGCGGCCTCGGATGCCGGTCGGGGAACCGGTCACGGAACCGAGCCGGGACAGCCCGCCGAGTCGCCCCAGCAGGACAGTCCCGCAGGGCTCAGCAGGCGCCGCGTGCGGCTGGTCTTCGTCGGGCTGATGCTCGCTCTGCTGCTGGCGGCTCTCGAACAGACCATCGTCGCCACGGCGTTGCCCAGGATCGTCGGCGAACTGCACGGCCTGGACCGGATGTCCTGGGCCGTCACCTCCTACCTGCTCGCCGCGACGATCGGGCTGCCGGTCTACGGCAAGCTCGGGGACCTCTTCGGGCGCAAAGGGATCTTCCTCTTCGCCATCGTCGTCTTCGTCGCCGGCTCGGCCCTCGCCGGCTGGTCGCGCACGATGACCGAACTGATCGCCTACCGGGCGCTCCAGGGCGTCGGCGCCGGCGGGGTCATGATCGGCGTGCAGGCGATCATCGCGGACGTCGTTCCGCCCCGCGAACGCGGCCGCTACATGGGCCTGATCGGCGCCGCGTTCGGCCTCGCGTCCGTGGCGGGGCCGCTGCTCGGCGGCTGGTTCACCGACGAACTCTCCTGGCGCTGGTGCTTCTACATCAACGTCCCCTTCGGCCTGGTCACCCTGATCGTCACCGCCCTCGTACTGAAGCTGCCGCGCCCGGAGGGACGCCCGAAGCTGGACGTGCTCGGGACGCTCCTGCTCGGGGCGTTCTCCACATGCCTGGTGCTGCTGACGAGCTGGGGCGGCACCGAGTACGACTGGGACGACACCGTCATCCTGGGACTCGCCGCGGGCGGTGCCCTGAGCGCGGTGCTGTTCGTCGCCGTCGAACGCCTCGCGAGCGAACCCCTCCTGCCGCTGCGCCTCTTCCGCGACTCCGTCTTCAACGTCACCGGCATCGTCGGAGTGGCCGTCGGCATCGCCCTGTTCGGCGCCGCGAGCTATCTGCCCGGTTTCCTTCAGATGGTCGACGGCGTCAGCGCCACCGAGTCGGGACTGCTGATGCTGCCCATGATGGGCGGCGTCGTGCTGTCCTCCACGGTCTCGGGCCAGCTCATCTCACGCACCGGCCGCTACAGGATCTATCCGGTACTGGGCTGCGCCCTCTCGGCCGCCGGCATGTGGCTGCTGTCGCGGCTGGAGACCGGCACGTCGCGCGAGGCCTACAGCGTCTGGATGGCCGTACTGGGACTGGGCATCGGGCTCGTGCTACCGGTACTGGTCCTGGCCGTGCAGAACTCCGTGCCGGTCCGGGACCTCGGCGCGGCGACCAGCGCGAACAACTACTTCCGCCAGATCGGCGGCAGCGTCGGAGCCGCCGTCTTCGGCACGCTCTTCATCCAGCGCCTCACCGACGCGCTCGCCGTGCGGCTGCCGCACGACGCCTCGCACGGCCTGCCCGACCCGTCGTCTCTGACCCCGCAGGCGGTGCACAAACTGCCCGGTCCGCTGCGCGAGATCTACGTACAGGCCTACGCCGACGCCATGCCGCGCATCTTCCTGTACCTGGTCCCGGTGCTCGTACTCGGGCTGATCTTCACCTTCTTCCTCAAGGAGAAACCGCTCGTGAACGAGAACGCCGCCGTCCCCGAGGCACGCACCCCGGCGCACGCCGCCGCGCCGACGGGCACGGTGAGCGCCCCGCACACCGCGGGGGTCCCCGTCTGCGGAAGCGTCCGCCATCACGACGGCAGCAGCGTGCCGCGTGCCGCCCTGACCCTCATCGACACGTCCGGGAAGCAGGTCGGGCGCAGCGCGACGGGGGAGGACGGGCGGTACGCGCTGAGCACGCCCGCCACCGGCTCCTACGTCCTGATCGCCGCGGCGAGCGGTCATCAGCCGCAGGCCGTCGGCGTCACGGTGGCCGAGCGGCCCGTCGAGCTGGACGTCGTGCTCGGCGGCGCGGGACGCCTGGCGGGCTGCGTCCTCACCCCGGACGGTCTGCCGGTGCGGGAGGCCGCGGTGACCCTCACCGACGTCCGCGGGGAGGTCGTGGCCGCCACCCGCAGCAGCATCGAGGGGAGTTACGCCCTGGATCAGCTGGTGGCCGGCGAGTACACGCTCGCCGCCAGCGCCCCCGCATACCGTCCCGCGGCGCTGCCGGTGTCCGTGCAGGCCGCGCGCGAGACCCGGCAGGACATCGAACTCGCGGGCGGCGCCATGCTCCGCGGCACCGTGCGGGCGGTCGGTGGAAGGCCGGTGGAGGACGCGCGCGTGACCTTGCTCGACGCGGCCGGCAACGTGGTGGACACCGCGACCACCCGCGAGGACGGCGTCTTCCGCTTCGTCGACCTGGCCGCCGGCGAGTACACCGTCATCGCCGCCGGCTATCCGCCGGTGGCGACGGTGCTTCAGGTCGAGGGCGGCGGTCGCACCGAGCGCGATCTGCTGCTGGGGCACGAGAACTGACCCTCGGTCCGGCCGTGGAAGCACCGCTTGGGACGTTGACGCAGCGCGTGTCGCGCGAGGCGGTCCAGGGTCTGCCCAGCCGGGCGAAATGCCAGGTCAGAGCGGAGAGCGACAAGGCTTCAGTGGTCGAGACCACGGGAGTTATCCACAAGGGTGTCACGGGGTTTGCGTACCGCGTAACGTTCCCGGCATGAAGATCCTCATCAGCGCCGACATGGAAGGCGCCACCGGCGTGACATGGCCCGGGGACGTCCTTCCGGGCACCCCCCAATGGGAGCGCTGCCGCCCGATGTTCACCTCGGACGTGAACGCCGCGGTGGTCGGCTTCTTCGAGGGCGGCGCCGATGAGGTCCTCATCAACGAGGCGCACTGGACGATGCGCAACCTGCTGCTGGAACAGCTCGACGACCGGGCACAGATGATCACCGGCCGGCACAAGACCCTCAGCATGGTCGAAGGCGTGCAGCACGGCGACGTGGACGGCATCGCCTTCGTCGGCTATCACACGGGCGCAGGCACCGAAGGCGTCCTGGCGCACACCTACTTGGCGAACTCCATCACCGGTGTCTGGGTCGACGGGTCCCGGGCCAGCGAAGGCCTCCTCAACGCCCTCGTCGTCGAGGAGTACGGGGTACCGGTGATCCTCGTGACCGGCGACGACCGCACCATCGAGGACGCCAAGGGGTATGCCCCGGACGCCTACGGGGTCGCGGTCAAGGACTACGTCTCGCGCTACGCCGCGGTCTGCCGTACACCGGGGCGAACGGCCGCGGACATCCGGTCCGCCGCCGGCAGGGCCACCTCCCTCGCCGTGCGGGCCAGTCCGTCATCGCCTCAGGAGCACACGGTGGAGCTGGAGTTCGACGCGGAGCATCTTGTGGGCGCGGCCACGGTCGTGCCGGGCGTCGAGCGGACCGGGGAGCGCCGCGTCGCCTACACCTCCCCGGGCATGTATGAGGGAATCCGCACGTTCAAGGCGGTCACGACGGTCGTCTCGGCCGCGGTGGAGGAGCAATATGGCTGAGCACATCGACCAGACGGCGCTCGACGAGGCAGTGACGTTCACCTCCGAGCTGATCCGCATCGACACCACCAACCGGGGCGGAGGCGAGGGCTCCGAGCGTGCCGCCGCGGAGTACGTAGCCGAGCGCCTCGCCGGCTCGGGCATCGAGCCGCAGTTGCTGGAGAAGGCTCCCGGACGTACGAACGTGGTGGCACGGATCCTCGGCTCCGATCCGGAGGCCGACGCGCTCCTCGTGCACGGCCACCTCGACGTGGTGCCCGCCGAGCCCGCCGACTGGAGCGTGCACCCCTTCTCGGGCGAGATCCGCGACGGCGTGGTCTGGGGCCGCGGCGCCATCGACATGAAGAACGCCGACGCGATGGTCCTGGCCGTCGCACGCGCCTGGGCGCGTGCGGGCGTCCGGCCACGCCGCGACATCGTGCTGGCCTTCACCGCGGACGAGGAGGACAGCGCCGAATACGGCTCGGACTACCTGGCCGACCAGCACTCCGGACTGTTCGAAGGCTGCACCGAGGGCATCAGCGAATCGGGAGCCTTCACCTTCCACGCCGGCGACGGGCTGCGGCTCTACCCCGTCGCCGCGGGAGAGCGGGGCACGGCCTGGCTCGAACTCACCGCCCGCGGCAGGGCCGGGCACGGCTCGAAGGTCAGCCGGGCGAACGCCGTGAGCAGGCTCGCCGCCGCCGTCGCACGCATCGGCGAGCACGAATGGCCGCAGCGGCTGACTCCTACGGTGCGCGCCGCCCTGAAGGAACTGGCCGAGGTGCACGGCCTGCCCGAACCGGCAACGGACGCCCCGGACTTCGATGCCGACAAACTCCTCGCCGAACTCGGCCCCGCCGCGGCCCTCGTGGAGCCCACCGTGCGCAACAGCACCAACCCGACGATGCTGAGCGCCGGCTACAAGGTCAACGTGATCCCCGGCAGCGCCACCGCATTCGTCGACGGGCGGATGCTGCCCGGCGGCGAGGAGGAGTTCCACCGCACTCTCGAGGAGCTCACCGGCCCCCACGTGGACTGGAAGTTCCACCACCGCGAGGTCCCCCTCGAAGCTCCGGTGGACTCACCGACGTATGCGGTGCTGCGAGAAGCGCTGAATCACTTCGACCCGGACGCGCACGTGGTCCCGTTCTGCATGTCCGGCGGCACCGACGCCAAGCAGTTCTCCCGGCTGGGCATCGCCGGCTACGGCTTCACACCGCTGAGACTGCCCCAGGGCTTCGACTATCAGGCGCTCTTCCACGGCGTGGACGAGCGCGTGCCCGTCGACGCCCTGCACTTCGGAACCCGCGTCCTCGACCGCGCCCTGCTCGCTCTCTGACCCCCACCCCCACGGAGGCTCATCCCACATGGCGAAGACCACGGCACCGTACGGCAGTTGGCCGTCCCCCATCGACGCCGCCCTCGTCGCCTCGCACGACGGGCGGCCCGATTACCTGGGCACTGTCGGCGCAGAGGTGTGGTGGACGGAGCCCCGTCCCGCCGAGGGCGGACGCCGCGCCCTGATGCGGCTGTCCGCGGACGGCGGTGAGGTCCGGTCGGTGCTGCCCGCTCCATGGAACGTGCGCAACCGCGTCATCGAATACGGCGGGATGCCGTGGGCGGGCACCGCCCGCGACGAGGGCGGGCCGCTGATCGTCTTCACCCACTTCGCGGACCAGCGGCTCTACGCCTACGAGCCCGACATGCCCGACCGGTCACCACGCCCCCTCACACCCGTTGCGGAAGTCATCCCCGGCGGGCTGCGCTGGTGCGACCCGGTGCTTGTGCCGGAGGGCCCCGGGGGGCCCGAAGTGTGGTGTGTGCTGGAGGAGTTCACCGGCGAGGGACCCACCGATCTGCGGCGTGTGATCGCGGCCGTGCCGCTGGACGGCTCCGCGGCCGACGACCGTGCCCGCGTGCGCGAACTGACCGACGACGCAAGCAGGTTCGTGACCGGGCCCCGTCTCTCCCCGGACGGCAGCCGCGTCGCCTGGCTCGCCTGGGACCACCCCGCCATGCCTTGGGACGGCACGCAGGTGAAGACGGCCCGTGTGACCGCCGATGGCCGGTTCGAGGATGTACGGACCGTCGCGGGGGGCCCGGACGAGTCGGTCGCGCAGGTCGAATGGGCTCCCGACGGCGCCCTGTTGATGGCCTCCGACGAGTCCGGCTGGTGGAACCTGCAGCGCCTCGACCTCGAGGCGTCCGCCACCGACCCCGGCGGCAGAAGGGCTCTCTGCCCCCGCGAGGAGGAGTTCGCCGCCGGGCTGTGGCGCATCGGGCAGAAGTGGTTCGAGCCTCTGGAGGGCGGCCTCATCGCGGCGCTGCACGGGCGGGGCGCCCTTCGGCTCGGTGTGCTCGACCCGGAAAGCGGTGAACTCGCCGACGCCACCGGCCCCTGGACCGAATGGGCAGCCGTGGCATCAGCCGGCACCCGTGTCTTCGGCGTCGCCGCGGGCCCGCAGAGCTCGTACGAGGTCGTCGAACTCGACACGCGCACCGGCCACAGCAGGGTCGTCGCCGCACACCACAAGGATCCCGTCGACCCGGCTCACTACCCTCAGCCGCACGAACGCACCTTTACCGGCCCCGACGGGCGCGACATCCACGCCCAGGTCTACCCACCGCGCCACCCCGGATACGAGGCGCCCGACGGGGAGTTGGCGCCCTACGTCGTGTGGGCGCACGGAGGCCCGACGAGCCGGGTTCCGCTCGTGCTCGACCTGGAGAT
Source organism: Streptomyces bathyalis (assembly GCF_015910445.1). Lineage (NCBI taxonomy): Bacteria > Bacillati > Actinomycetota > Actinomycetes > Kitasatosporales > Streptomycetaceae > Streptomyces > Streptomyces bathyalis. The sequence goes on along the minus strand of NZ_CP048882.1, from coordinate 1,038,235 downwards.
CGCCTACTTCACCTCACGTGGCATAGGCGTCGTGGAGGTCAACTACGGCGGATCGACGGGCTACGGGCGTGCCTACCGCAACCGGCTGCGTGAACAGTGGGGCATCGTCGACGTCGAGGACTGTGCCGCGGTGGCACGCCAGTTGGCGGCGGAAGGCGAAGCCGATCCGGCGCGGCTAGCCGTTCGTGGCGGCAGCGCCGGTGGCTGGACCAGCGCCGCCTCCCTCACCTCACCGGCCACCGAGGGCCTCTACGCGTGCGGGACGATCAGCTACCCGATCCTCGACCTCGCCGGCTGGGCCACCGACGAGACCCACGACTTCGAATCGCAGTACCTGGAGTCCCTCGTCGGTGACCGGGAGCGCTTCCCCGAGCGCTACCACGACCGTTCCCCTCTCCACCGCGCCGACCGCGTAGGCGTGCCTTTCCTGCTGCTGCAAGGGCTCGACGACGTGATCTGCCCGCCCGTCCAGTGCGAACGCTTCGTGGCGGAGGTCGACGGCAGCGGCGTCCCGTACGCCTACATCACCTTCGAGGGGGAAGGCCACGGCTTCCGCCGCGCCGAGACGATCATTCGCGCCGTCGAGTCCGAACTCTCCTTGTACGCCCAGGCCTTCGGCATCGACCGCGACGACGTACCGGTACTGGAGCTGAACCGATGAGCCGCAGCACGACCGCAGCGCTGACCAGGTTGCCCCGGCTTCGTCCGGGCGACCGTGTCGGAATCGTCGCCCCCAGCGGACCGGTGCCCGAGGAACGGCTGAAGGCGGGCGTGGCGATTCTGCGCGAGTGGGGCCTGGAGCCTCACGTGGGCCCGCACGTCCTCGATCCTCACCCGGCCCTCGGACACCTCGCCAGCACCGACGAACACCGGGTCCGCGACCTCCAGGAAGCGTGGTGCGACCCGACGTTGGCGGCCGTCATCTCGGCGCGGGGAGGCTACGGCACTCAGCGCGTCCTCGACCTGCTCGACTGGGACAGGCTGCGCGAGGCCGCCCCGAAACTCTTCGTCGGCTACAGCGACCTCACCGTCCTGCACGAGGCCGTCTCTCAGCGCCTCGGCCTCGCCACCCTGCACGGGCCGATGCCGACGACTGCCGCGTTCCTCGAGGACGAGGCGACGCGTGAGCACCTGCGGCGGTCGCTCTTCGAGCCCGAGACCGTCCTGACCATCGGGCCCACGGCCGAAAGCAGGACGCTCGTGCCTGGTCGCGCCCACGGCATGACCCTCGGCGGGAACCTCTCCCTCCTCGCCTCCGAGCGAGGCACTTCGCACGCCCGCCCCTCCGCCGCCGGGGGCATCCTGCTGCTGGAGGACATAGACCAGCCGCCCTACAGCATCGACAGGTTGCTGACGCAACTGCTGCGCTCGGGCTGGTTCGACGGCGTCGCCGGCATCGCGCTGGGTTCCTGGACGGCGTGCGGCGACCCGGAGGAGGTCGGCGCGGTGCTGCGTGACCGGCTGGAACCGCTCGGCGTTCCCGTCGTCGAGGAGCTCGGCTTCGGCCACGGCCCGTCGACACCCACACTTCCGCTCGGTGTCCCTGCCGTACTCGACGCCGACGCCCGCACTCTCACCTACGACGAACCGGGACTTCTGTGACCGCCATCGAACCCTCGATCCCGCCGCTGCCGCCGGGCGAGCCCGATCCGTCCGTCGCCGATCCGCACGCGCTGCTGCGCGGCTACCTCGACTTCTACCGCGACACCCTGCTACGGAAGATCGACGGGCTGTCGGAGGCCGACCTGCGGAGGAGCCATGTGCCCTCGGGCTGGTCGCCGCTGGAGCTGGTGCGGCATCTGACCTACGTCGAACGCCGTTGGCTGGCATGGGGGTTCGAGGCCGAGCGGGTCCCGGACCCGTGGGGCGACAGGGGCGGCGACGACAGATGGCGCGTCCCGGACGGAGCCGTGACGGCCGACATCGTCGACGCGTTCCGCGCGCAGTGCGACCGCTCCCGCGAGATCGTCCGCGAGGCCCGCCTGGACGCCCACGCCCGGCTCGGCGGACGCTTCCCCACCGAGGACGAGGCTCCGTCGCTGGCCTGGATCCTCTTCCACCTGCTGCAGGAGTACGCCCGGCACGTGGGCCAGCTCGACGTGGCGAGGGAACTGGCGGACGGAGCGACCGGGGAGTGAGCAGGGGCCTGCGGCGCCCTGCAGCTCATTCATGAACCCGTGTGTTGTTCGAGGAACTCAGCTATGTGCTGGGCCAGTTCCTCACCCGCGTCCTCTTGGAGGAAGTGCCCGGCACCGCGAATGACCGGATGATCGTGTCCCTGTGCGCCTCGCATCTCGCGCCGGAAGATCGGGGCCATGCCTTCGGTGATCGGGTCGCCGTCGCTGAAAGCCACCAGCATCGGAGTGGGGCTGTCGCGCAAGGCAGCCCAGGCGGCCCGGTTGGCTGCAGTGGCGGGGTCGTCCGGTGACGTGGGCACCAGGCCGGGCATCGCCCGGGGACCGGCGCAGTAGGAATCGTCGGGGAACGGCGCGTCGTAGGCGGCGCGTACCGCGTCGCTCATCGGGCGCTGACATCCGGACTGCACGAACCGGCCGATGTCGAGGGTGGGCTGGCCCTGGATGGCTTCGCGGAATTTCCACCAGATGTCGGGCATCGGGATGTCGCCCGTGGGCAGGCCGGTGTTGGCCACCACCAGACGCGCGAAGCGCTCCGGGTGCTCGGCGGCCAGGCGCAACCCGATCAGGCCGCCCCAGTCCTGTCCGACCAGTGTCACGCTGGTGAGGTCAAGGTGATCGAACACCAGGGCGCGTACCCATTCGACGTGGCGAGCGTAGGTGTGGTCGAAGACCCCGGTCGGCTTGTCGGAGCGGCCGAAACCCACAAGGTCCGGGCAGATGACGCGGTGGCCGGTCGCAGCCAGCGTCGGCATCATCCGCCGGTACAGAAACGACCATGACGGCTCACCGTGCAGCATCAGTACGGGACTGGCGTCGGCGGGCCCGTCTTCCACCCACGCCATCCGCAGTTCGCCGCCTTCGTCGTCGGACACGTTGGCGTACCGGGGCTCATAGGGGAAGTCGGGGAGATCGGCGAATCGTTCAGCGGGAGTGCGCAGGATCTGCATGGCCGTCGACCCTAACGGCGAGTTGACTGACCGGTCAACTCCCCCCTAGGTTGGCCGCTATGGAGACACGTGAGCGGATCGTCCGTTCTGCGGCCAGGCTGTTCATCACCCGTAGCTACCAGTCCGTGGGAATCAGCGATCTGTGCGCGACGGCCGACGTGCGGAAGGGCAGCTTCTATCACTTCTTCGCCTCGAAGGCCGACCTGGCGAAGACCGTCGTCGACCTGCACGCGGCGGAGTTGGAACGAAGCCTTGGCGAGGTCGATGAGGACGACCCGGCAGCCCGGCTGCTGGCAGTCGCCGATGCGGTGACCTTGGTTCAGAGGACCTTTGAGGAACAGTTCGGCCGGATAGTGGGTTGCCCGTTCGGCAACCTCGCCGCCGAACTGTCCACCACGGATGAAGAACTCCGCGCACATGTCGCGGCGGTGCTGACGCGCTGGGAGGCGCACTTGGCCGCTGCCTGCCGGCACGCCGCCGCACACGGCGTCCTACGGGAAGGCGTCGAGCCGGACCTGCTGGCGCACCTGACGCTCGCCCAGATCCAGGGCCTGATCCTGCTGGCGAAGGTCTCCGGGGCCCCTGCTTCCCAGATCACGACGGGGCTGCGCGCGTTCCTCGACCTCAACCTCCGGGAGCCGGCCGAGAACCGGCCCCGAACTGATCCGGGCCACCAGGCAGGCAGCCGACAGGGGAAGTGAAGTGCGCCGAGGCCGGGGCCCGTTCAGAGCTCGGTGAGCTCCGCCAGTACCCGTACCTGCTCCGACATCCGCACGGTGTCCGACAGATCGCCGTGGCCGTCGAGGTGGTACAGCAGGAAGTCGACGAGGCGTGCCACTGCCCAGGCGCGCAGTCGTGCCACGTCCGTACCGGTCGCGTCGGCCACGAGCGCCGTACGCCGGGCGAGCACCCGCCGCGGATCGGGATGCCCGAAGGGGTCGTCGGTCTGCTGGATCAGCGGCCACGGGTCGAAGGCGGGGTCCCCGTACATCGGCTTGGTGTCGATCGCCAGCCACGGCTCGCGCTCGGCGGTCAGGAGGTTGCCCGGGTTGAAGTCACCGTGAACGACGGTCTTCCGTCCGCCGGCGCGCGGGAGTTCGCGAAGCAGCCGGGCGCCGAGCAGGAAGAGACCGGTATCGACCCCGGCGGGCCAGTCGTACCGCTCGACGCGTTCCTCCGCGTGATCGGCCCAGCCGGACGCCACCGCCGACAGCGGCTCCACGAACGGCACTCGGCTGTCGCCGCCCGTGCCCGTGTCAGCGCCTGTACCCGTGTCCTCGACGCCCGTCCGCGGGCCCGCGTCCCACAGCCGCCGCAGCACCCCGGCGCCCAGCAGCAGCCGTTCCTCCGCAGGCAGCTCCGTCGCGGTGCGCAGCTCCCTGCCCGGCTCGCAGCGTTCCAGCAGCAGGGCGTACCGCTCCGGGTCGTGCTCGAACACGAGTACCGAACCGCGGCCCGCCCACAGCTTCAGCACCTCGCCCTCGGGCCGTGCCTCCGCATGCGGCCACGTCACCTTCAGCACGGCGGCGGTTCCGTCCGCCCGCCGCGCCGGAGCCACCCAGGAGCAGCTGCCGCCGTGGTACGGGACGCCGAGCCGCAGCTCCCAGCGGTCGCGGAACTCCTCGACAAGGGCGGGCAGTTGCGTCAGCCACCGGCGTCCGCTCGCGGTGCGCCGCATGTCGTTCATGACCGGCAGCGAGGGCGGGAAGAGCGAGGCGTCCGTCACGGTACGTTCGTACCATGACCGCCGGCCCCGCCCCTTCCCCAGCTCCCGCGGCCCCGGAGACGGTGATCCTTCGCGTGTCCGGGAACGCCGCCCGCGCCACCCGCGAACTGGAGTGGCTCTCCCAGGACGAGCGGTCACGGGCCGCGGCGTTCAGACGTCAGGAGGACCGGGACCGCTACCACGTCGCGCACACGGCGCTGCGCCGTGAACTCGCCCGCCGTACGAACACCGCGCCGTCCGAGCTCCCCCTCGTCCGCGCCGACTGCCCGGTGTGCGGCGGCCCGCACGGCAGGCCCGGCCTCGCGGGCGACCCCTTGCACTTCTCGCTCTCGCACGCGGGAGATCTGGTGCTCCTCGCGTTCGCCGCCGCACCCGTCGGCGTCGACGTCGAGTCGCTGCCGGGCCCGGGAGTCGTCGAAGAGGTCTCCAGGACCCTCCACCCCCGGGAACAGGACGAGCTCGGCGCCCTGCCGCCACAGCAGCGGCCCGCGGCGTTCGCCCGATGCTGGACGCGCAAGGAGGCCTACGTGAAGGGGACCGGGAGCGGACTCGGGGAGGAACCGTCGGTCACGTACGTCGGCACCTCACAGCGGCCCGCCTCACCGCCGGGCTGGACCATCGGCGACCTCGACGTGGCCACCGGCTACGCCGCCGCGTGGGCGCTTCGGCGCAGCTGACCCGCCCCGGCGACAGTCCCGCCGGGCCCGGCGTCCCGGGTGGGGGCCAGTGGCGCGAGGGGGAGCGTCCCCAGCAGACCGGCGCCTGTTCAAGGGGACGTCCAGCGTGTTCCATGGTCATCAGGGGGTCCCGGCAAGGCGGCGGCACCCACGGAGGATCGAGGTAGCCGTGCCGACGACGCTGCGCCGCACCACTCTGACCCTGCCCGTCGCACCCGTCGGCCCGGAGAATCCGCTGCCCCCGCTCGCGCCCCTCGACGAGATGCACACCATCGACGAGCACGAACGGGCCGCACTGCCGCCTGACATGGCGCGTCAGGTCGGCTACGCACCGCTGCGGTCCGTGCTGCCCACCCGCATCCTCGACGGCTACACGCGCGAGCGCGCATCCGCCTCCCTGGACGCTCTGGTCCTGGAGAACGACCGGCTGCGGGTGACCGTGCTCCCGGGACTCGGCGGCCGCGTCCACTCCCTGCACCACAAACCCACAGGACGCGAGCTGCTCTACACCAACCCCGTTCTGCAGCCCGCGGACTTCGCCCTGAACGGTGCCTGGTTCTCGGGCGGCATCGAGTGGAACATCGGCGCGACCGGCCACACCACGCTCTCCGTCGCGCCCGTCCACGCCGCCCGCGTGCCCGCCCCCAACTGGGGGCCCCACCCACCCGCAGCTGGGGGAGACATGCTGCGGCTGTGGGAGTGGGAGCGCCTGCGCGACACTCCGTTCCAGGTGGACCTGTGGCTCCCGGAGGGATCCGACTTCCTCTACGTCGGCGCCCGCATCCGCAATCCCCACGACCACACCGTGCCCGTCTACTGGTGGTCCAACATCGCGGTGCCGGAGGACGAGCGCACCCGCGTCCTCGTTCCGGCGGACGAGACCTGGTACTTCGCCTACGAGCGCCGCCTGCGCCGCATCCCCGTGCCGGAGTGGGACGGTGTCGACCGCTCGTACGCCTTGCGGAGCGAGTTCCCGGCCGACTACTTCTACGAGATCCCCCGCGAGGAGCGGAAGTGGATCGCCTCCCTGGACGAGCAGGGCACAGGCCTTGTCCAGACCTCGACGGACCTGCTGCGGGGCCGGAAACTGTTCGTGTGGGGCCACGGGCCCGGAGGGCGGCGCTGGCAGCAGTGGCTCACCGAGCCCGGTACCGGCGGCTACGCCGAGATCCAGGCGGGCCTCGCCCGCACCCAGCTCGAACACATTCCGCTGGAGGCGGGGCGGGAGTTCGCATGGCTGGAGGCGTACGGGCCGCTCGCCGTCGATCCGGCCACCCTCCACGGCGACGACTGGGCCGCCGCACGCAGACACACCGCCGCCCGTCTGGAGGAGACCCTGCCCCGTGCCGACGTGGACGCGGCCTTCGCCGCCTGGCTTCCGCATGCCGACACCGAGCCGGAAACCGAAGGGGACGGCAGGTGGCTCGCCACCGGCTCCGGCTGGGGAGCGCTCGAAGTCGCACGCGGCGGCCACAAGTTGACCGGCACGCCGTTCCCCCGCGAGACGATGGGCGAGCAGCAGCGGCCCTGGATCGAACTGCTGACGAAGGGGCGGTTCCTCGACGACGCCGCCGGCGCTCAGCCCGCTCTGACCGCCTCCGATCCCGGTCCTTCACTTGTCTCCGACGCCTGGCGCAACCAGCTGGAGTGCGCGCCCTCGGGACCGGTGACCGACTACCACCTGGGCGTCGCGCAGTGGCACGCGGGCGACCGGGCGCAGGCCGTGCGCAGTTGGGAGCGCTCTGCCGCGGCGGCGCCCACGCCCTGGTCCCTGCGCTGCCTCGGCCACGCCGACGCCTACGACACCGCCGGAGGCGTGCATCCCGAGCGCGCCGCCGACCGGTATCTGGCCGCGCTGGACCTGGCGACGGCCGCCCCCGCGCCGACCCTCGCCGCGTTCGTGCGCGAGGCGGTGCCCGTTCTCCTCGCGGCGGGCCGCGCATCCGCCGCCGCCGATGCCCTGGAACTGCTGCCGCCGGGGTTCCGGCTCCGCGGCCGCTTCCAGCTCCTGCACGCCCAGGTGCTGCTGGCGAACGGCGAGAAGGAGGCGGCGCGGGCGGTCTTCGACGAGGGATTCGACGTCGACGATCTGCGCGAGGGCGACGAGGTGCTCGGCGAGACCTGGGCCGCCCTCACCACGGAGCCGCTGCCCGCTCGGTACGACTTCCGGATGCGCCCGGCCTGACGAGCCGGACCTGGAACGGGCATCACGGCCCCCGAAACAGACACCGTGGTGTGCCGCGCGCGCCCCACCGCCCCAGGGCACAGGGCCCGCAACCGACGGTGAAACGGGCAGATACGGTCACGATCCCGTCGGTACTTGGCCTGGTCCCCGTGTTCGAGGGGCTGTACAACTCTCCACACGGGCCCGAACGGGCAGATCCGTGACCGTACGGAGAGGAAGGGGGCGTCGTCCATGAGCGCGGAGGAACGTCAGCGGGAGATCGTCGGGGCCGCCCGGCGAAGTGGCTCCGTCGACGTCGCCGAGCTCGCCGCCGAACTGGGCGTCGCGAAGGAGACGGTCCGCCGGGACCTGCGCGTACTGGAGTCCCACGGGCTGCTGCGCCGCACGCACGGAGGCGCGTACCCGGTCGAGAGCGCGGGCTTCGAGACCACGCTCGCCTTCCGCACCACCATGCACGTACCGGAGAAGCGCCGCATCGCCGCCGCCGCGGTCGAACACCTCGGTGACGCGGAGACGGTCTTCATCGACGAGGGCTTCACGCCGCAGCTCATCGCCGAGGCTCTGCCACGTGACCGGCCGCTGACCGTCGTGACCGCCTCCCTCGCCGCGGCGGGCGCGCTCGCGACGGCCGAGGAGATCACGGTGCTGCTCCTCGGCGGACGGGTGCGGGGCGGCACGCTGGCCACCGTCGACCACTGGACGACGAAGATGCTCGCCGGCTTCGTCATCGATCTGGCCTTCATCGGAGCCAACGGCATCTCCCGCGAACACGGCCTCACCACGCCGGACCCGGCCGTGAGCGAGGTCAAGGCGCAGGCTCTGCGCGCCTCACGGCGCCGCGTCTTCGCCGGCATGCACACGAAGTTCGGCGCGGTCAGCTTCTGCCGCTTCGCGGAGGTCGGCGACTTCCAGACGATCATCACCTCCACAGGGCTGCCCGCCTCCGAGGCCCACCGGTACTCGCTGCGCGGACCTCAAGTGATCAGGGCCTGAAGGCCCGTACACGGCCGGCCTCACCCTCCGCCGCCGGCCCGTCCCGTGCATCCACCGCCCGTTTCGCCCCCATATGACCAGGAGACCGCACATGCGCATCCGCAGCCGCCACAGGACACGCGCAGTCATAGGCGTCGCCACGGCCAACGTGCTGCTGGCCGCCTGCGCCGGCGCCGGGAGTCTCGCCACCGGCGGCGACACCATCAACGTCCTGATGGTCAACAACCCGCAGATGGTCGAGCTTCAGAAGCTCACCGCCAAGCACTTCACCAAGAAGACCGGCATCAAGGTCAACTTCACGACGCTGCCGGAGAACGACGTCCGGGACAAGATCGGGCAGGACTTCGCCAACCAGGCCGGCCAGTACGACGTCGCCACGATCAGCAACTACGAGGCGCCGATCTACGCCAAGAACGAGTGGCTCAAGCCCCTGGACGGCTATCTGAAGAAGGACCCGGGCTTCGACCAGAAGGACATCCTTCCTCCGATCCGCGAGTCCCTGAAGGGCGAGGACGGCAAGACCTACGCCGAGCCCTTCTACGGCGAATCCTCCTTCTTGATGTACCGCAAGGACGTCTTCGAGAAGAAGGGCCTGAAGATGCCCGACAAGCCGACCTGGCCGCAGGTCGCCGAGCTCGCCGCCAAGGCCGACGGCGCACAGAAGGGCATGAGCGGCATCTGCCTGCGCGGGCTGCCCGGCTGGGGCGAGCTGATCGCTCCCCTGACCACGGTCGTCAACACCTTCGGCGGCACCTGGTTCGACAAGGACTACAAGGCGAAGCTGACCGACCCCGCCTTCGTCAAGGCCACCAAGTTCTACATCGACCTGGTGCGCAAGCACGGCGAGTCAGGCGCCACCCAGTCCGGCTTCGCCGAGTGCCTCAACAACATGACGCAGGGCAAGTCCGCGATGTGGTACGACGCCACGTCGGGCGCAGGCTCGCTCGAAGCCGCCAAGTCCCCCGTGAAGGGCAAGATCGGCTACGCGCCGGCGCCGACCGTGAAGACCAAGTCCTCGGGCTGGCTCTACAGCTGGGCGTGGGGCCTGCAGAAGTCCTCCCGCAACCAGGACAAGGCGTGGAAGTTCATCTCCTGGGCCTCCAGCAAGGAGTACGAACGGCTGGTCGGCAAGGAGTTCGGGTGGGCCAACGTCCCCGCGGGCAAACGCACTTCCACCTACGGCATACCCGAGTACAAGAAGACCGCCGGCGCCTTCGGCGAGACCACGCGCAAGGCCATCACCGAAGCCGACCCGCGTGACCCGGGCGTACAGCAACGCCCCACCATCGGCATCCAGTTCGTGGACATTCCCGAGTTCTCCGACCTGGGTACCAAGGTCTCCCAGGAACTCAGCGCGGCCATCGCCGGACGCCAGTCCGTGGAGACGGCCCTGAAGAAGTCGCAGCAGCTGGCCGAAGAGATCTCCGAGGAGTACGAGGGGCGAGGGCAGTGACGAACACGACCGAGTCGACGACCACCACTACGACCACACCGCCCGGCGGGTCCGGGCACCGCACCGCACGGCCCGCGGGCCCGGCGAAACCGCCGCCGGGGCTGCGCGCCTGGGTCACCCGCGCGCCGCTGATGCCCGCGCTGATCTTCCTGATCATCGTCACGCAGCTGCCGATGGTGGCCACGCTGGTGATCTCCGTCTTCGACTGGAACGCGCTGTATCCGGAGGCCCGTTCGTTCGCCGGGCTTGCCAACTACGGTGAGGTGCTGGGCGATCCGGAGCTGCGCAAGTCGGTCTTCACCACGATCCTCCTCACGGTCACCGTCGTGCTCGTCAGCCTCGTGCTGGGGATGCTCCTGGCCCTGCTGCTCGACCGCCGCTTCAGGGGCCGCGCGGCCGTCCGGACGATGCTGATCGCGCCGTTCCTGCTGGTACCCGTGGCCGCGGCACTGCTATGGAAGCACGTGCTCTACAACCCCGAGTACGGGCTCTTCAACGGCGTTCTGCACTGGATCCTCGGTGACGGCGCGGCCCAGCCGGACTGGGTCGCCGAGATGCCGCTCGGCGCGGTCGAGGCGTCGCTGGTGTGGCAGTGGACGCCCTTCATGATGCTGATCCTGCTCGCCGGGCTGCAGAGCCGGCCGACGGAGGCCGTCGAGGCCGCACGCATCGACGGCGCCGGCGCATGGCAGGTCTTCCGCTACATCACGCTGCCGCATCTGCGCCGCTATCTCGAACTGGGCGCGCTGCTCGGCACGGTCTACATCGTGCAGAACTTCGACGCCGTCTTCACCATCACCTCGGGCGGCCTCGGCACCGCGAACCTGCCGTACTCGATCTACCAGACCTTCTACCAGGGCCACGAGTACGGCACCGCATCCGCCGCCGGCGTGCTCGTCGTGATCGGCTCCATCATCATCGCCACCCTCGCGCTGCGGGTGGTCTCGTCCCTCTTCCGTGAGGAGGCCACATCATGAGCGCCGCGTCGCCCGCCACTTCCATACCGTCCGCCGTGGACACCGCGCCGAGGAAGGTGCGCAGGAGGAACGCCGCACTGGGCCTGATCGCATGGCTCGTCGGGATCCTCTTCGTACTGCCCGTGCTGTGGATGGCCCTGACCTCGCTGCACTCCGAGGCCGACGCCGCCACGAACCCGCCGTCGCTGGCCGCGCCCCTCACGCTCGACGGCTACCGCGAGTTCTTCGGAGCCGGGGGAGGACCGAGCCCGTGGTTCTCGCTCGCCAACTCCGTTACCGCGTCCGTCGTTTCGACGGCGTTCGTACTGCTGCTGGCGCTGCCGGCCGCGTACGCGCTGTCCATCCGTCCCGTGAAGAAGTGGACCGACGTCCTGTTCTTCTTTCTGTCCACGAAGATGCTCCCCGTCGTCGCCGGACTGCTGCCGATCTACCTCTTCGCCAAGTCCACCGGGACGCTGGACAACATCTGGTTGCTCGTCATCCTCTACACCTCCATGAACCTGCCGATCGCGGTGTGGATGATGCAGTCCTTCCTCTCCGAGATCCCCACCGCGCTCATCGAGGCCGCACAGATCGACGGGGCCCGGCTGCCGGTGATCCTCACCCGCGTCGTCGCGCCGATTGCCATGCCCGGCATCGCCGCGACCTCTTTGATCTGCTTCATCTTCAGCTGGAACGAGATGCTCTTCGCCCGGGTCCTGACGGGCGTGATCGCACAGACCGCGCCCGTCTTCCTGACCGGATTCATCACCAGCCAGGGCCTGTTCCTGGCGAAGGTCTGCGCCGCGTCGCTCGTGATCTCCCTGCCGGTGCTCGCGGCGGGGTTCGCCGCCCAGGACAAGCTGGTCCAGGGCCTGTCTCTAGGAGCCGTGAAATGAAGGCAGCTCTCGTCGAGTCCGTGGGCAAGGTCGGCCTCACCACCGTGCCCGATCCGACGCCGGACGCCCGCCAGGTCGTCGTCCGGGTGGCGGCCTGCGGCCTGTGCGGCACCGATCTGCACATCCGCCAGGGCGAGTTCGCACCGTCGCTGCCTCTCGTGCCCGGTCACGAGTTCGCCGGCGAGGTCGTCGGCCTTGGCAGCGAGGTGACGGAGCTGTCCGTCGGCGACCGGGTGGCCGTCGACCCCTCCCTGTACTGCTACGAGTGCCGCTACTGCCGGACGGGGCACAACAATCTGTGCGAACGCTGGGCCGCGATCGGCGTGACCACGGCAGGCGGCGCCGCCGAATACGCCGTCGCGCCCGTCGCCAACTGCGTGAAGCTGCCCGAGCATGTACGCACACAGGACGCCGCCCTCATCGAGCCGCTGTCCTGCGCCGTACGCGGCTACGACGTGCTGAAGAGCCAACTCGGGTCACACGTACTGATATACGGCTCGGGCACCATGGGCCTGATGATGCTGGAGCTGGCCAAGCGGACCGGCGCCGCCGCCGTCGACGTGCTCGACCTGAACGAGGAACGGCTGGCCACCGCACGCCGGTTGGGCTGCTCGTCCGCGGCGGCCACGGCCGACGAGCTGGACCGCCCGCAGGGCTGGGACCTCGTCGTCGACGCCACGGGGAACGCCGCCGCCATCCAGGACGGCCTCGGCCGCGTCGCGAAGGCCGGAACGTTCCTCCAGTTCGGCGTCTCCGACTACGCGACGACCGCCACCATCGAGCCGTACAAGATCTACAACCAGGAGATCACCATCACCGGCTCGATGGCCGTACTGCACAGCTACGAGCGTGCGGCCGAACTCTTCGCGGGCGGCGTGCTGGACCCGGAGATCTTCATCTCCGACCGGCTGCCCCTCGACGAGTACCCGGACGCGCTCGACCGCTTCGCGGCGGGCAAGGGGCGGAAGATAGTCGTCGTGCCCTGACGGGCGGCCTTCGGCCGTGATCCCCGGGGCGTTCACCGCCCCGGGGGGCCGCGAACCGTTCCCGGTCGCGCAACCGCTCCGACGGCGTGAACTGCGGCTCGTCCTTGATGGGTTGGCGTTCAGCGGGGCTCCCGCCCCCGGACGGGGCCGCGCATGTGCCGCGCACGCCGGCGGGCCTGCGCTATCCGCCCGCCTCCTGGCGGGCTGCTGTCATCCGCCCGCCTCCTGGCGGTCGACGTACTCGAACACGCTGCCGTCAGGATGGCGGGCGATCACACTGCGCCCGACCGGGGTCTCCTTGGGGCCTGCCACGATCTGGGCGCCGACCGCCTCCAGGTCCGCGACGGCTTCGCCGACGTCCTTCACGGCCAGCGTCGCCGCGATCTTCCGGAGGATCTCCAGATGCTCCGACGGGCCGCTCATCAAGACGAAGGGCCCCACGGCCGCGACCGAGACCGGTCCTTGGGCGAAACGCACCGCCTCGGTGCTCGTCAGCCGTTCGTACGCCGGAACTGCAGCGTCCAGATCATCGACGCAGACGCGCAGTGAAGTCCCCAGAATGTCCATGTCCCGCACCCTAGTTGGGCGACTCGGCGCACGTCAGGCCCGGCACAGGATCTCCCTGTGCGGCACGGCGAACCAGCCGTCCTCCCGCGCACCCCAATCCAGCCATGCGTCCGCCGCGTCCCTCAACTGCTCACGCGTGGCATGACCGCCCTCCACTGCGGACGTCGCGAAGGACGAGCTGAGCGTGCGCTCCGCCCACGACTCGCTCCACCACGCGCGGTCCTCGCCCGAGGCGAAGCACCACGTGGCCGACGACGCGGTGACGTCCCGCAGTCCCGCCTCACGCGCCCAGGCAAGCAGCCGGCGTCCGGCGTCGGGCTCGCCGCCGTTGGCACGGGCCACCCGCCGGTACAACTCCTGCCAGGCGCCCAGCCCCTCCACCAGCGGATACCAGAACATCGCGCCGTAGTCGGCGTCCCGTGCCGCCACGATGCCGCCCGGAGCGCACACACGGTCCATCTCCCGCAGCGCCCGCACCGGATCGCCGACGTGCTGAAGCACCTGATGCGCGTGCACCACGTCGAAGGCACCGTCCGGGTGCTTCAGGGCGTGCACGTCGCCCACCTCGAACGTCACGTTGGCCAGGCCACGGCCCGCCGCCGCCTCACGCGCGCGCTCCAGCACGCCGGATGCCGAATCGAGTCCCGTGACGTGCCCCTCCGGCACCAGCGCCGCAAGGTCCGCGGTGATGGTGCCGGGCCCGCACCCGATGTCCAGCACCCGCATGTCCGGCTTCAGTTCGGCCAGCAGGTAGCCCGCCGAATTGACCGCGGTGCGCCACGTGTGGGAACGCAGCACCGCCTCGTGGTGACCGTGTGTGTAGACGGCCGTCTCCTCGTTCCCGGCCGCCCGTGCCCCGTCATTCGCCGCCATGACGCGCAGGCTATTGCGTCTCGGGCGGTGGAGGACACCGGCGACCGGCATGCGGACCGGGGGCCGCGCTCACAGGCTCAGCGGCCGGTAGACACGCAGCGCCTCGTGCTCCTTGTCGAGCAGCAACCGCCCTGGCGCCTTCGCCACTTCACCGTCGTAGCTGAGATGGGTGCCGGGTGGGATGTCCGTGATCATCATGCGGCGCAGCCGCGTCGTGCTGTGGAGCGGAGATCGGTCGACGGCGCTGGTGAGGGCCGCTATGAACAGCCGGGTACGGGCCCAGCGGCCCGCCTTGACGATGCGGACGTCGAGTATCCCGTCTGCCAGGTCCTGCCGCCGCACGGGCGCCATGCCCACCCGGTAGGCGCAGTTGCCGGCGAAGAGCAGCCACAGCGCCCGCTCCTTGCCGCCCAGCCCGGCCTCGACGGGTCCGCTCGTACGCAGGACGCGCAGCGCGGCGAGCACCCCGGCCGGCCACGGGCCGATGCGGTGCGCCCACCGTTCGCGGATGCGGACCAGTTCCGGATACGCGCCGAGGCTGAAGGTGTTGAGGAAGTAGCCCGGCGCCCGCGGCTCCGGTGACGACAGCGCGGCCTCGGCTTCCGCGTCGCTCATGCCCCCCGCTTCCGCGGCCCGCACGATCTCCTCGGCACCCGAGACCGGCTGGGGCGTGAAGCGTCCCAGGTCCACGGCGACGGCGTCGCCCGACTGCACGGCCCGGCAGGTGTCGGCGAACTCCTCGATTCCGAGGTCGAAGGCGAAGTGGTTGTGCGTGCCGCCCGGCAGGACGGCCAGCGGAACCCCGGCACGCATCGCGCAGACGGCGGCGGTGTTCACCGTGCCGTCCCCGCCGCAGACGCCGAGCGCGCCGCCCAGCTCCGCGGCCCGCTTGGCCGCTTCCTCCAGCGCCAGGCCGATGTCGTCGGACTTCGGGTCGCAGGTGATGATCTCGGCCTTCGGCAGCATGTTCCGCACGACGCCGAGCGCCGCGGGTTCGATGGCCTCCGCGACCTTCTCCTGTTCGGCAGCCGCGGTCTCCCCGTTCCGGTTCACCTCCAGCAGGTTCGTCGCGGGGAGGAAGTCGGACTCCTCCAGCCGGGAACCGGACGTGGCGTTGGCGACCAGCACCAGCCCCGAACCCTCCGGCATCGCCGGCGCATCGGCCAACGGGCGTCCGGGGGAGGGGAGTTGCGAACGGGTGGGGGCGATGCCGCGTACGGCGAAGGCCGAACCGACGCCGAGGGCCGCGCCCACCAGGACGTCGCTGGGGTAGTGGACGCCGGTGTAGACACGGGAGAAGGCCACGGCCGCCGCGATGGGCGCGACCGCGGCGCCCCAGCGGGGAGACTCCAGGGCCACCCCTGTCACGAAGGCGGCGGCGGAGGCCGCGTGGCCCGACGGGAAGGAGGTGGTCACCGGCTGACGGTGCAACTGCCGGATGAGCGGCACTCCTTCGAGCAGCGGACGCTCCCGCCGCACAGCCTGCTTGCCGAGGGTGTTGACCGTCGTCGACGCCAGGGCCAGTGAAGCCAGCCCACGCGCGGCGGCCCTGCGGGCGCGCGGAGTGTTGGACAGCGCCATCGCACCGGCGACCGCGAACCACAGCCGCCCGTTGTTGGCGCTCCGGCTCAGGCGGGGCAGCACTCGCTCCGGACCGGGCCAGTCGCGGTTGGCAACCAGTTCGAAGAGGCGGCGGTCGGTTGCCGACCAGGCCCGTGACGCGGGCCAACTCCGCCAGGACGACGTACTGTCCGTCGCCGCAGCCGTCCTGTTCCAGCGGGCGAAGGGTGACTTGAGAGTCCCGGTCCCCGGCTTCGCCGTGCCGACCCGGTTCTGAAGGCGCCGCCGCTGCAAGCCGCGCAGACTCTCGCCCACACGGTCGGTGAAGGTTGCCATGAATCTGCGCCTTCTCTGACCTTGTTGTCCGTAAACCTTCGCGTCAGGCGACCGCGCTGTGCCCCTCTCGTGAAGCGGGTCCACGAGAGGGGCACAGCGAAGCGGTTCCCGTCGTCCGAGCGACGGGAACCGCTTCGCTCCTCTCATACGGCCGGAACCGGCGCCGGTCCCGTCACGGCCGCACAAGCCGCGTGGGCCCGCCGCGGGACCTCACCACGCCCGACGCGGGGCGGTGTGCCCGCGGCTTGCCGTTCCATGCCGGTCACGCCTGAGGCTTCCGCCCCAGCGCGGCCATCACCTCCTGCACATTTCCGTACTTCTCGCCGCCCTTGGGCAGCTCACGCACGGTCTCCACCAGGAAGTCCGGCGCGTACTGGTCCATGAGCGTGCGCTTGAGTCCCTCCCGGCCCGCCGGGAAGGCACCGCGGCCGAGATGCCGTGCCAGTTCGGAGCGCAGGGCCTCGTCCTCCGCCTCCTCGCGGTCGGTGGAGCGCAGTCCCTGCTGTACGGGGTGTTCCGTGATCTCGGGGTCGTCGTCGGCCCCGGGCTCGGGGTCGTCCCACTCCTCGGCCCGTGTGGGGTGCCCGGACCGGATCCAGCCCTGCATCTCCCGCTTGGCCTCGTCGTCCCGGTGGACATTCAGCCGGTCACTACCGCGTTGCATGTTGTCCGCCACCGGCTCCACCTCCTTCCGGTGCTCCTTCGTGCGGCCAGCGCAACAGCGCCCCGAGACCGCCGTCCGGCAGGTCCCGCGGCACGCCTTCCGGTACGTCGGTGTCGCGTACGCACAGCACGTCGGCGCCCGTTGCCGCCGCGGAACGCAGCAGCGCGTCGTCGGCGCGTGCCGGGGAAGGCTCGGTCGCTCCCAGGTACTGGGTTTCGCTGCGGCGCTGCGCGAGCTGGCCGGGCTCGTCGCCCACCCAGACCTCGCGGCGCGTGTCGGGGCCCTCCGGCCGTACGAGCAGCACGCCGATGCGGTGCTCGCGCGCCGCCTCGACCAGTGCCGGCACACCTTCGGCCGCGCCGATCCGGCCCGCGCCGCCCGGCGCGCGCCCGGCCTGGAAGCGTTCCATGACTTCGGCGGTCCGCTGCCGCGCATAGTCGGCCCGCGCGTTCGCGACCTCTTCCGCGAGCAGTCTCCGGCCGCCCGCGGTGTTCGAGGCGGGCCCCTCGGCGTGGCTGTCGGCGCGTACGCCGTGCTCCGCCTGGACGGTCCGTTCGCGCAGGTCGGGCGGCAGATGCGCGTACACGGAATTGCGTTCGCGCGCCTCACCGGCCAGCACGAGCACCTCCGCTCCGCACTTCTCCCAGCGGACGCGCAGCTCGTCGGCGATCTCCGCGGCGTTCTGCTCCCAGGTGTTCTCGACCCTTGCCTGGAAGTGCTGCTCCGACCAGTCGGCCGACGGGGTGCGGTGCAACGGCCAGTCGCTGCCCGTGACGCTGCCGGCGGGCTCTGCGCCGAGAGAGCCGGTCAGCTCGAATTCGGCGCCCTTGCGGTCGATGTAGGCCACGAGCGCCGGAGGATCGCTGTCGGCGAGTTCGACGAGCGGGCCCGTGTGCGGGAGCGGCTGCCAGACGGCGATCGGGCCGCCGCCGGGCGGTGGCGCTGTGAGCTCTGTGTCGAGGACGACTTCGCCCTGGGTGGCGAAGACCGCGTGAGCGGGGGGTTCCGGGCCCCGGCTCAGCGACATGAGCCTGTCGTGAACGGCTCTGCACGTGGGGTCGTCAGCGCCTGCGTCCTTGAGCTGGTCGCGCGCCGATTTGGCGTTGAGCTCGTGACGGGCGGCTGCGTCCTCGGAGGCCGTGCGGGTGTCGAAGTAGACCGACGCCCAAGGGCCCTTGCGCTCGAAGAGCGGACCGAGGAATCCGAGTTCCATTGATTCCCTCCTTGGATCGCCGAGGCCGGGTACCCGTACGGTCGCGGACCACACGAACCGCGCCGGCATGTCCGTCCGGGCAGGTCGGCGGCAGGTGGGCGCAGACGCAGCACGAAGCACGCAGAGTCACGAGAGCGACACGAGAGCGACACCGAGAGAGGGAGCCCCATGGGAATCGATCCCCGCGAGCTGTCCGACGCGGAGCTTCTCAGGGAACTGGAGACCATTCACCGCACCCGGCACGACACCCTGCTGCACGCACCGAAGGACGCGCTTTCCGCGCACAGCGTCAGGATGGCGGAGCTGGAGTCGGAGTATCTGCGCCGCCACCCGGACCGCCAGATCACGCCCGGCCGCACGAGGGAGGGCGCCCGCGCGAGGGAGTCGTCACCGGGGACATGACGGGGCATGACGGGACAGGGCGTATGGGGCGCCCGGGTCCGCACGACGGGGTCGACCGGTGCGGAGCCCGGGCACCACGCCCATCGGGACTCGCCCTCCGTGCCCCTGCCTTCGGGCGCTCCCGGCGCAGGCCGCCGCGCCCGGCCGCGGATCGTCCTACCCGTCCCGCTTGTTCGCGACCACGCGCAGCGTGCGCCAGGCCGGGCAGGGCGCTGATCTCGCGACGCAGCCACGCGGCCAACGCCAGTGCGCCGTCGAGCAGTTGGTGGACGGGCTGGTGGTGCCCAGCAGATTCTCACGGAGCTTCAGCACCGAGGGATCGACCAGCTGTCCCTGCCCCGCTCGTGGCATACGTCTGCGACGCCCTTGCTATCGGCGCACGTCCCGTACGCGGTCGGAGTGATCAGCACCGTGCCCACGGCGTCCGGTTGGCGGGCGAACGCGTCGGCAACTCCTGCGGCCCAACCCGTTGCGCTTGTAGTGCGCGAGGGCGTCGAGGACGGGCGCGCGGGAGTGGTCGAGTGTCCGCGACGGAGCGGCCGTGCCCGGCCGCTCCGTCCCAGGCGCACCGGCCGGTGCGCCTGGACCGGCCTCATGCGTCCGGCCCCTTCGCCGTGTGCTCGGGCTCGCGTCCGGCCGCACGCTTGCGCTTCTTGGGCTTCTTGCCGACCTTCTCCCCGCCACCCTTCGTCTTGCTCTTGCCTCCGTCCTCCTCGTGGGCGCCGGCGGCCTCGTCCGGCTCCTCGCTCCCGTCGGACGGATGGGGCCTGCCGCCCGGCAGGAACTCCTGCAGTTTCGCCTTGAAGCCCTGCTTGACCACGGCCTTGCGGTCGGGGTCGCCCTTCATGATCGACGCCACCGTGGCCTCGATCTGGTCCCAGTCGGCGTGTGGCGGGATCGGCGGCACGGAGGGGTCGGTCATGAACTCGACCACGGCCGGTCCGTCCGACTCCAGCGCCTGCCGCCACGCGTCCTCCACCTCCTCCGGCTTCTCGGCCCTGATGCCGGTCATGCCGAGGGTGCGTGCGAACGCCGCGTAGGAGACATCTGGCAGGGACTGCGATGGCACGAACTGTGGCGAGCCGCCCATGGCCCGCATCTCCCAAGTCACCTGGTTCAGGTCGCGGTTGTTCCACACGCCGATCACGAACCGCGGATCGTCCCAGGACATGCGGTACTTGGCGAGCGTGACGAGTTCGGCCATCCCGTTCATCTGCATCGCGCCGTCCCCGACGAGAGCGACGACGGGGCGGTCCGGATGGGCGAACTTCGCGCCGATCGCGTACGGAACGGCGCAGCCCATCGTCGCCAGCGTCCCCGACAGGGAGCCGCGCATGGTGCCGCGCATGGTCAGGTGACGGGCATACCAGTTCGTCGTGGATCCTGAATCGGCGGTGATGATCGCGTCGTCGGGAAGCAGCGGATCGAGGCAGTGGGCGACGTATTCCGGGTTGACCGGGTCCGCACTCACCTTGGCGCGCCGCCGCATCACGTCCTTCCAGCGGTCGACGGAGGCCATCAACTCCTCCTGCCACTCCTGCCCTTCCTCCTTCTGCCGGAGCTTGGGCAGCAGCCGCTGCAAGGTGGACCTGGCGTCGCCGATGAGGTTCACCTCGTACGGGTAGCGCATCCCCGCCATGTGCGGGTCCAGGTCGATCTGGACGGCGCGGGCCTTGCCGTACGGCGGCAGGAACTGGCTGTAGGGCAGGCTCGATCCGATGGTGAGGAACGTGTCGCAGTCCCGCATCATCTCGTAGCTGGGACGGCTCCCCAGCAGGCCGATGGGGCCGGTGACGTACGGCAGGGTGTCCGGCAGCACGTCCATCCCGAGCAGCGCCTTCGCCACTCCCGCCTGCAACATGCCCGCCATCTGCTGCACCTCGGCCTGTGCGCCGCGTGCGCCCTGGCCCGCCAGGATGGCGACCTTCTTACCGGAGTTGAGCACTTCGGCGGCGTGGTCGAGGGCCTCCTCGGTGGGCTCGGTGCGCCAGCCGCTGCTGCCGAGGCTCGAGGGAACCATCTTGAACTCGTGGCCGGGCGGCCGGTATTCGAGATCCTGCACGTCGGAGTGGACGATGATCGCCGTCGGCGCACGGCGGGCGTAGGCGGTGCGGATGGCGCGGTCGAGGACGTTGGGCAGCTGCTCGGGGACGGTGACCGTCTCCAGGAACTCCGAGGCCACATCCTTGAAGAGGGAGTGCAGATCGACTTCCTGCTGGTACGAGCCGCCCATGGCGGAGCGCGCCGTCTGGCCGACGACGGCCACGACGGGCACGTGGTCGAGCTTCGCGTCGTAGAGCCCGTTGAGCAGATGGATGGCGCCCGGGCCCGACGTCGCGGTGCACACCCCGAGCGTGCCGCGGAACTTGGCGTAGCCCACGGCCTCGAACGCTGCCATCTCCTCGTGCCGGGCCTGGACGAAGCGCGGTTCGTTCCCGGCCCGTTCCCAGGCGGCGAGCAGGCCGTTGATGCCGTCGCCGGGGTAGCCGAAGACGTGCTCGACGTCCCACTCGCGCAGCCTGCGCAGGATGTAGTCGGAAACCTTCTCGGACATGGATCGCGCTCCTCTCCCGCATGCCGGCCCTGCCGGCGAGTTCGGGTTCCGGTCCCCCGCTCGTTTGCTTCCGGGCCCCGGCCGGTCCCAAGACGGCCCTGGGCCCACGGCCGGCGTCAGTTCTCCGGCCTCGATGACTGCTGGGTGCGCCCCGGCACGGGGCGTCCTCGCGGACGGGCGCGGACCCGGCGGGCGTGGACGGAACCGGGCCTGGCCTCCCCGGTGTCGACGTCACCGGCCGGCTCGGCTCCTCCATGCCGGCGGATCCGGGCAGCGGGATTCCCGCCCGGGTGCGTCCCGCATCCTCCGCCGCGGGGGCACGCGGTCGCGGCCCCGGAGGACTCAGGTCCCCGCATGCCGGAAGGTGCCCGCACGTCGTCGCAGTCGGAAGGCATGCGGCCCCGGGTTACCGGGCGGGGAGGCAGGAAACCCACGGTCCTGCCACGGCCGACCCGGGGTTGAACCCAGTCGGGTGCCTTAAGACACAGCGCCGGAGCGGACGTTGACGTTTGCTGCCAGGAGTGAAGGGCAGCCGGAGAGTAGTGCTTCGGCAAGAAGGCACATCCGCGGGAGCGAGAGTTCTGTCTCTGCTCAGGGCCGTGATTCCGGTCCGTCCGCTGGTGCTCTTCTCCCGCGGTGTCCGCAGATGCGTAACACCTAGGGAAGGCCAAAGCACATGACTTCCGCAGTGACGCGCACCGAGCGTGCGCGCCATCCGCATGACGACGCCCCTGATACCGCGGCGGAATTCCGCCGTATCGCCTCCCTGCCCGAAGGCCGGGAGAAGGAAGAGCTCAAGCAGCGGGTCGTCGAGGCGTGGATGCCGATGGCGGAGCGTCTCGCGCAGCGTTTCCGCAACCGCGGGGAGACGCTGGAGGACCTGCAGCAGGTCGCCTCGCTGGGCCTGGTCAAGGCCGTGCGCCGCTACGATCCCGACCGCGGCAGCGCTTTCGAGAGCTTCGCGGTGCCCACCATCGTCGGTGAGGTCAAGCGGCATTTCCGTGACCACATGTGGGGGCTGCATGTACCGCGCCGGGTGCAGGAACTGCGCAACCGGGTGCGCACCAGCCGCCGTGAGCTGAGCCTGACGATGGGCGAGAGCCCGTCGGTGGCGCAGATCGCCGAGCACGCACGCATGTCCGAGGAGGACGTGCTGGTGGGCATGGAGGCGCTGGAGAGCTACAGCACCCTGTCCCTGGATGCCGAGCTGCCGGGCGCGGACGACGGGTACTCCCTGGCGGACACGCTGGGACGCGCCGAGCCGGGCTTCGACAATGTCGTCTACCGCGAGTCGGTCAAGCCGCGGCTGGAGCGGCTGCCGGAACGAGAGCGTCGCATTCTGTACATGCGGTTCTTCTGCGACATGACGCAGACGAACATCGCCGACCAGCTCGGCATCTCACAGATGCACGTCTCGCGCCTCATCAGCCGCACCTGCGACCGCCTCCAGCACGAGGTCGACGCCGACATGGAACGCGAGCGCGAACCCGAACTCGCCGCGGCCTGACCCGGCGCACCGGCATCCACCGGGCGAGGGGCCCGTCACATCTCCGTTCCGGCTGGTGTGGCGGGCCGCGTACGCGGTCGGTACGGGGCGCCACCCGGCCCGAGTTCACCACGTGCGCCGGGCGAGCGGGGGGTCGAACCGGCTCATTCCGGACAGTGCCCGGAGCTCCACGGCCCGCCATGGACTCCGCAGCCGTTCCGGAAACCCTGGGCACGGTCGCTGACGTCCCGACACCCGGCATGCGGCTCACGAGGCGCGGCCAGATCACCTGCCCGTCGCCGCTCGGGCCCCGCGATGTTCACGAAGCCCTCCGAAACTGCACACATGCGGCCGTTTTCCGTCCCCCTACCCGGGCAGCCGAACGCATGTGGAAGACCAGCAACCGCTCGGCGCCCTGGAGCGCCCCCAGCACGAGGCTCTCCTCTCCGTGATGCCGCTCGCGGAGCCGGACGAGCGGGCGACAGGGCGGGAAACCTTCTCCCGCGGGTTCAGCGAACTCGCGGAACACGCCGTCGTCTCCACCTCCGGGAGCTGCGCGGCCGCCGTCACGCTGACCGACCCCGAGGGCGGCCCGCTGACCGAGACGCCCGAGGGACGCGCCTCCGCCGTCACACACCCCGAGGTGTCCGAACTGGTCGCCGTCCAGTGGGAGTCCGAAGAGGGCCCGGTGCCCGAGGCTCTGGAGAGCGGCGAGCCGGTGTTCGTCAGCGATGTGCGGCACGAGACACGGTGGCCGCGCTACCGGGAGATGGCGCTGCAGCGGGGCCTGCGCGCGTGCGCGACGCTGCCCTTCCGCCACGAGGGCGCCGTGCTGACCGTCTCCGTCTACGCCTTCCACCCGGACGGGCTGAGCGGGGTGGTCGAGGAGAAGAGCACGGAGCTCGCCGGCCTCGCCGAGCAGGTCGTGCGCAGCCGCGGGCGCTGCGCGTAGCGGCGGGCGGGCAAGCCGCACCCCTGCGCCGGGCGCCTACGTGTCGTCACGCCTCACCGTCGGAACGTCTGCGAAGGTGGACGTATTGTGCGTTTGTCCGATTCGCCGCCCCCGACGGATGACATCGGGCGGCACGACGGCCGGAGGCGTGAGCGATGGAGGGCAGCGACGGCCACCGGCAAGCACGCTCCGCCGCAGCCGTCGCAGCCTGCGGCTACTGGCACCGGCGCGGCATGGAGACCCGTCCGGACCAAGTGGTGGCCGCACCCGGGGCCTCTCTTCTGCTCTTCGCGGTGCTGGCGGCGACAGGCTGTGGCACCGTCCTGATGCCCAGGCCCGGCGAGAGCTGGTACGCGCACCCCGCCCGCCTGCTGGGCCGTCCACTGCACACCGTGCCCGTTCCCGCCGAGTGCGGGGGAGTGCCCGATCCGGTTGCCCTGCGCGAGACGGTCAGGCGTGTGCGCACCGAGGTGCCCGAGCCGCCCCGCGTGCTGGTGCTGTCCGTGGCGGACGACTGCACGGGCACCGCCGCGCCCCCCGAGCTGCTGCACGAGGTGATCGAAGCCGCGGGTGACGAGCGGCTGCTGGTCGTCAGCGACGAGACATGGCGGGAGACGGCGCACGCGCCGCACAGCACCGTCGTCGTCAGCCCCGCAGAGATGGTCCAGGGAGGCCGGGAGACCGACGAGGTCGTCGTGCTCGCGGAACTCGGGGAGACGCTGCTGCCGCACGGCCTGGCCGCCGGGATCGCCCGCTTCCCTTCCAGCGGGCGCGGGCAGGGTCTCGCCGAGTCCGTGCGAGGGGTGCTGAAGTCGCTGCGTACCGGGCTGACCGGCCCGGACGACGCGGCCGTCGCCGACGCCCTCACCGAACCCGAGTCGCTGCGGGCCCGTCGTGCCGGCACCGCGCGCGCCTACGGGGCGGTCCTCGGCGAGCTGCACCGCGTCATCACGGAGGCCGGAGCGCTGTGCCGACCGCCGCGCGTAGGGCGGCACCTCTACGTGGACTTCGAGCCGGTGCGGGCCCGCCTCGACGCGCACGGCGTACGGGACTCGCCCGGCCTGGAGGCCCAACTTGTGCGGATGTTCGGGCCGTTCGTGTGCGGCGGGCACCGCTTCGGCGACGATCCGCAGGCGCTGCGGGTGCGGATGTCCAGCGGGCTCGTCGCAGATTCGGATCCCCCGGGATCTCCGGCATCACCCGGTGTCGGCCGGGCACTCGATTTCGTGAAATCGGCCCTTACCGAACTGACGGCCCTCCGGGGGTGACTGTGGAATCGGACCGGACGCTGACCGAACGGGAGACCGAGACAGACGAGAAGGCACCCCCGAGTGCGCCTGCCACGCCCGTCCGGCCGGCACATGTGGAGCCGCCGGTGCTGGTGCCCGTCGGAGCCAAGCGGTTCTGGCCGCGGACCTTCGCGCACCGGCTGACCGCGCCGCTTCCCGGCGTTCAGGCCCTCCTCCGCGTCGCACGCGAGGGGTCGATGCGGCCGGCGCCCGAGACGCTGGGGGACATCGCGCGGCTGCCGTACGAGCCGGGCCCGCTCCCCGCCGCGCGACCGGGCACCCTCGCCGTGACGTGGGCGGGGCACGCGAGCTGGGTCGTCCGCATCGGCGGTCTGACGGTGCTGACCGACCCGGTCTGGTCACGCCGCATCCTCGGCACCCCCGCCCGTGTCACGCCACCGGGCCTGCCGTGGGCGGACCTGCCGCGGATCGACGCGGTGGTCATCTCGCACAACCACTACGACCACCTCGATGCACCCACGCTCCGCCGACTCCCGCGCCGTACACCGCTGTTCGTCCCCGCCGGGCTGGGCCGCTGGTGCCGCAGAAGGGGCTTCAGGAGCGTGACGGAGCTGGACTGGTGGGAGGCGGCGGAGCTGCCCGCGAGCGACGGCGGGCGCGTCCGCTTCGAGTTCGTTCCCGCACACCACTGGTCGCGCAGGACGCTGACGGACACGTGCCGTTCGCTGTGGGGCGGCTGGGTGCTCACGCGGATCGGCAAGGGGCCGGGGGAGCAGGCAACCAGGCGCGTCTACTTCGCGGGGGACACCGGCTACGGCCGGTGGTTCTCCGAGATCGGCCGCCGCTGTCCCGGAATCGACGTGGCGCTGCTCCCGGTCGGCGCGTACGAGCCGCGCTGGATGCTCAGACCGGTGCACACCTCGCCCGAGGAAGCAGTGCGGGCCTGCGCGGACGTCGGGGCACGCGCCATGGCGCCCATGCACTACGGGACGTTCCTGCTCTCGGCGGAGCCGCCGCTGCAGCCGCTGGAGCGTGTACGTGCGGCGTGGGCCGCGGCGGGACGGGCGCGCGGTGATCTGTGGGACATTCCCGTGGGGGCGTCGCGCGCCTTGGAGGAGTGAGCCTCTCGGGTCGAAGCGGGTCCCGCGTCCGACGCTCAACTCGGCCTGAACCGCCGCCACACGGTGGGCGCGATGCTGATGATCACGGTGAGGGCGACCGCCGCCGCCACCCCCTCCCACGGTTCGGGGAAGACGGAGCCGCTGAGAAGCCCGATGAGCTGGTAGACCACGGTCCAGGCGAGGCAGGCGGGGAAGTTGCCGCGGACGAATTCGCGCGTGCGCATCCGCGCGAGCAGACAGGCCAGCATGACGGGTATGCGCCCGGCGGGTATGAGCCGCGAGACGATCAGCACGGCCACCTCGTGCCGGTGGAGTCTGTCCTGGGCCTGGCGCAGTCGCTCCGGGGGCGCGTGCTCCCGCAGCCGCTCCAGCCAGCGCGATCCGCTCTCGGAGTCCACGCCCCGCCGGCCGAGCGAGTACAGCGTGATGTCCCCGAGGAACGCGGCGGTCGCGCCCAGCGCGAACACCGCCGCCAGGCTGAGAACCGGCACGCTCTGATGCAGGGCCAGGACCGCCGCGAGGCTGACGATCGAGCCCGTCGGCACCACCGGGACCAGCGAGCCGAGCAGCACCAGGACGAACAGGGATGGGTAGGTGACGGCCTGCTGCGTGGACTCCGGAGGTATGACGGCGCCCGCGCCGGGGCCTGCCTCCGCGAGCATGAACTGAAAGGACATCAGGCCCCCTCCAGCGTCATGCTCTCACCGTGTCCGAGCCGGTGGACCGTGACTCCGGGTGCCAGCATCCCCGCCTTCCGCACGAACTCGTCGCCGGGGGCGTGGAATTCGTGCGGCCGCACCGCGTCCATGCCGATCGGCCAGTACGTGCCGTAGTGCACCGGCACCGCCGTGCGGGGGCGCAGACGCACCAGGGCCTCGGCGGCACGCTCGGCGTCCAGGTGCTCCGGGCCCAGCCACGGGCCCCAGCCACCGACCGGCAGCAGCGCCACATCGATGGCGCCGACCGCCTGCGCCATGCCGTCGAAGAGGCCGGTGTCGCCGGCGAAGTAGGTGCGGGCGGCGCCCTCCACCACGTATCCGAGCGCGGGCGTGCGGCGCGGCCCGTACGGAAGGCGACGCCCGTCGTGTGCAGCGGGCACCGCGCGTACCGTCACGTCGCGGACGGCGGCCCTCTCCCCGGGGCCCACCTCCTCGAGGCGCAGCAGGGACGCGAGCCGCCGCAGCCGCGGCACGGCGCGCAGCGCTCCCCGGGGCAACAGGACGCGCGTACCGGGCGTCAGCAGGGTCAGCGAGCCGAGATGCAGATGGTCGGCGTGGAGGTGGGACACGAGCACCACGTCGGCGTGCGCGGCAGCGGGCGGCGGCAGACTGCCCCGGCGTCTGCGCAGGTGAGCCATGCGCCGCACCAGCAGAGGATCGGTGAGAACCGTCACTCCGGAGTCCCGCACCGTTGCCGTGGCGTGCCCCCACCACGTGACTTCCACCGGCACCTGTGCTCCTCCTCATTACTGGCCGCGTGCTTCGAGCGTATGCGCCGGCGCACGGGGACGGGACGGGCGCTGTGCCACGAGCCGGGCGCAACGTGGAGAATTGGAGAATATCCCGCGCATCGGGTGGGTTCTCGTGTCAGAGGTGTGCGAGTGGATCAGGGAGAGTTGGGAGTCAGCATGCGGCTGCGGATCTTTCCCCCGGCCCTGCCGGGGGGCACCCCACGGCGCTTGCGGTCCTTCGGAGCCGCCGTGCTGCGGGTGCTGGCCGTCTGGCTGGTGAGCACCCTCACGCTGCTGGCGCTCGCGGGCATCCTTCCCGATTTCCGGCTGCAGTCACCGGACGGCGACAGCGCCACGTTCATCGCCACCACCGCCGCCATAGGAGCCGGCGTCTTCGGCCTGCTCGGAGCGGTGGTGTGGCCCGTGCTGGTGCGGGCCCTGCTGCTGGTGCCGGCGCTCGTGCTGGGCACGCTCGTTTTCTTCCTCAACGGCTCCCTGCTGTGGCTGGCGCTCTCACTCGTGCCGTACGGAAGAGGTTCGGCCGAGCCCGGCACCGCCGTGGTGGTGGCCGCGGTGATGTCCGCCGCTTCCTCCGCCACCGGCACGGCACTGGCGGTGCGCGACGACGGCGCCTACCGCCGCCGCCTGGCCCGCCTCACCGGCCGCAGGCGCCGCCGCGAGGGCCTGGGCCCGGCACCGCGCACACCCGGCACGGTATTCGTGCAGCTCGACGGCGTCGGTCACGACCTGCTGCGCGAAGCGGTGACCGGCTCGGAGAGCCAGCCCCCGCTGATGCCGGCCGTCGCCGAGATGTACGGCAGCACGCACCGGCTGACCCCCTGGCGCACCGACTGGCCCTCCCAGACCGGCGCGAGCCAGCTCGGCATCCTCCACGGCAGCAACAAGGACGTGCCGGCCTTCCGCTGGTACGAGAAGGAGTCCGGGGAGGTGCTGATCAGCAACCGCCCGTCCGGCGCCGCGGAACTCCAGCGCCGGGCGGTGGAGGAGACCGGCGACCGCGGGCTGCTCGCCGTCGACGGCGCCAGCCGGGGCAACCTTTTCAGCGGCGGCGCCAGCCAGGTCGCCCTGGTGGTCTCGGTGGCCGCTCGCCGGGACCGCGAGAACCGGTCCCGCGCAGGGTACTTCGCCTACTTCTCCGACCCGGCCAACGCGACCCGTACCGCAGTGTCCTTCGTCGCGGAGGCGGTGCGGGAGCTGATCCAGGCCAAGCGGTCGCGGATGCGCGGTGACCGGCCGCGCGTGCCGCGCGGCGGGCTGTATCCGCTGATCCGGGCGTTCGCCACGGTTGTCCAGCGCGACGTGGTGGTCGCCGCCGTGCTCGGGGACGTCTTCAGCGGGCGCAGCGCCGTCTTCGCCGATCTGGTCGGCTACGACGAGGTGGCCCACCACTCCGGGCCGCGGGGCGGTGACGCCCGGCAGGTGCTGCGCAAGCTGGACCGGTCCGTGGCACTGATCGCCAAGGCGGCACAGCGCGCGCCGCGCCCGTACCGCATCGTGCTGCTCTCCGACCACGGGCAGAGCGCGGGGGAGACTTTCCGCGCGTCCTACGGGCTGACCCTGGAGGACCTCGTACGGGCGGGCTGCGGGCTGCCCGTCTCCCGCCGCGTGGGGCGCACACCCAGCGGGGCGGAGGCGCGAGCCGCCGCACGCGCCGCGCTGCACAGGCCCGAGGAGGGGCCGCAGAGCGAGGAGCGGACACCGTCCAGGAGCGAGGGCCCGCTCGTGCTGGCCTCCGGCAACCTCGGGCTCGTCTCCTTCCCGGACGTGCCCGGCCGGATGTCGCGGGAGCAGGTCGACAAGCGGCACCCGGCTCTGCTGCGTACGCTCGCCGATCACCCCGGCATCGGATTCCTCCTGGTGCACAGCGACCGCTACGGGCCGGTCGTGCTCGGCGGCGGCGGAGCCGAACACCGCCTGGACACCGGCGAGATCACCGGCGGCCCGGACCCGCTGGCTCCGTTCGGCCCCGGTGCCGCGGATGCCGTACGGCGCAGCGCCGGCTTCCGCAACGTGCCCGACATCGTCATCAATTCGGTGGTCGATCCGGGGACCGGCGCCGTGCACGCCTTCGAGCAGCAGATCGGCTCGCACGGCGGGCTCGGCGGTGAGCAGAACGAGGCCTTCCTGCTCTCGCCGCGCGAGCTGTCCGCCCCGACGGACGGTGAGGAGCTGGTCGGGGCGGAGCGGGTGCATCTGGTCCTGCGCCGCTGGCTGAACGAGGCGGCGGCGGGTTCCCCCGTACCGGCCACGCGGGCGGCGGACGCGCTCGAGGCCGCGGACCGGGAACTCCCCTCGGCGCACCCGCCGGCGGCCCATCCCGCCTGAGCGCGCGATCCGCCGACGGCCGGGCGGGGAGCGGCACTTCAGCCGCGGAGCGGCGTGCCCACGTCGTGCAGATGACCCAGCGCCTCGCGCCACGAGGCGATCAGGCCCGTCTCGTGGTAGCCGATGCCCAGTTCGCCGCAGTAGTCGCGGACGATCACGCGGGCGCGGCGCAGATTCGGCGAGGGCATGCTCGGGAAGAGGTGGTGCTCGATCTGGTGGTTGAGCCCGCCGAGCAGCACGTCGGTCAGCGGCCCGCCCCGCACGTTGCGGGAGGTGAGGACCTGCCGCCGCAGGAAGTCCGGGCGGTCGTCCCCGCTGAGCGTCGGCATGCCCTTGTGGTTCGGGGCGAATATCGAGCCCAGGTAGACGCCGAAGACGGCCTGGTGGACGAAGAGGAACGCGAATGCCATCCCGGGCGGCAGGACGGTGAAGAGCGCCGCGAGATACGCCCCGAGATGCGCGAAGAGCAGGGACCCCTCCAGCACGCGCTGCTTCATGTGGGCCTCGCGCAGGGCGCGGACGCTGGAGACGTGCAGGTTGAACCCCTCGAGGGTGAGCAGCGGGAAGAAGAGCCACGCCTGGTGGCGGCCGATGAAGCGCGGCAGCCCCGTCGCGGCGCTCGCCTGGCCCTGGGACCACACGAGGATGTCCGGCCGGACGTCCGGGTCGAGCTCCTCGTGGTTGGGGTTGGCGTGGTGCCGGGTGTGCTTGTTCATCCACCAGCCGTAGGACATCCCGATGCCGAGGTTGCCGACGATGCGGCCTCCGATCTCGCTCGGTCTGCGCCGGGTGAAGACCTGACGGTGAGCGAGGTCGTGTGCGGCGAGGGCGAGTTGGCCGAAGACCAGCCCGAGGAAGCCGGCCACGGCGAGCTGCCACCAGGTCTCGCCGAGGGCGAAGAAGGCCGCCCAGCCGCCCGTCGCCGCCAGGCCCACCAGCGTCAGCCGCAGCGTGTAATAGCTGGGGCGGCGCCGCATCAGTCCCGCCTCGTCGATCCGCGCGTACAGCCGCGCGAAGTCGCTGCCCTGCCGCCCGGTCGGTCCTTCCCCGTGCCCCCGTCGGCGGGCCGTCGTCGCTGTCGTCGTCCGTGCCGCCGTATTCGCGGTCGTCGCCGGTGTCGTCATGCACTGAAGCCTCCCGGCGCGGGGGAGGGTGCCGACAGCCGTGCAGCCCGCCTCTCACCAGGGGTGTCCGCCGCAGCACGGGGGTGTCGCCAGGTGCACCCCCGTACGGGGGCGGGCCCGCGGGCACCCCCCGTGCAGGGTCGGTCTCAGAAGTCCTGCGAGGACTCCTGAGCCGCGTAGTTCCCGCCGTGCATCCGCAGCAGGTGCGTGTGGCGCACCATCCGGATGACCGGCCTCACCAGCAGCTCCACACTGCCGAAGACGAAGCACCAGGTACCGGCCGTCTGCCAGTCGGGGGAGAAGAACATGACGCTGCCGACGAGGAACCACACGGCGATGAGGATGTCGTTGGCGATGCTCGCCGCCTCGTAGCGCCGGCGGATCGCGGCCTCCGCGGCTTCGACACGGATCGTCAGCGGCCGTTTGCGGCTCCCGTGGGAGGGCTGACGGGGGCTTGACTCGGACACCTTGGTCCTCCTGTCACGTCACGCGTCGCGGGAACCGTGTGTCCAGCTCAGCAGCTCCGTGGCCGTCCAGGTGTTGATGACGCGCTCTTCGGGCACGCCGCACTCCGCCGCACGGACGCACCCGTTGATCTGCCAGTCCAGCTGGCCGGGCGCGTGCGCGTCGGTGTCGATGGAGAAGTGGACGCCCGCGTCGACGGCCCGGCGCAGCAGGCGGCGGGGCGGATCGAGCCGTTCCGGGCGGCAGTTGATCTCCACGGCGGTGCCCGACTCCGCACACGCCGCGAAGACCGCCTCCGCGTCGAACTCGGACTCCGGGCGGCTGGAGCGCAGCCTGCCCGTGCAGTGCCCCAGCACGTCCACGAGCGGATGACGCACGGCGGCGACCATGCGGCGCGTCATCTCCGCCGCCGGCATCCGCAGTTTGGAGTGCACGGACGCGACGACCACGTCGAGGCGGGCCAGCAGCTCCTCGTCCTGGTCCAGCGACCCGTCCAGGAGGATGTCGCACTCGATGCCGGTCAGCAGCCTGAACGGAGCCACCTGTTCGTTGACCTCCGCCACCACGTCCAGCTGTTCCCGCAGCCGGTCCGCGGACAGGCCGCGGGCCACCGTCAGCCGTGGCGAATGGTCCGTCAGCGCCGCCCATTCGTGGCCGAGTCCGGCTGCCGTACGGGCCATCGTCTCGATGGGGCTGCCGCCGTCCGACCAGTCGGAGTGCATGTGGCAGTCGCCCCGCAGCGCCGAACGCAGGCCCCGCGCCTCGTCGGTGACCGGGGCGTCGTCAACGGTCGTCGCCTCCGGCCGGGACTCCTCCTCGTCCTCCAGCTTCGCGAGATAGCCCGGGACCTCGCCGCGCAGCGCCTCCCGTACGACCTGTGCGGTCTTGGGGCCCACCCCTTTGAGTGATTCGAGCTGTCCTGAGGCCGCGCGCCGTTCCACCTCCTGCGGTCCCAGGCCCGCCAGCACCTCGGACGCGGTACGGAAGGCCCGCACCCGGTAGGTGGGGGCCAGCGCGCGCTCCAGCAGGAAAGCGATCCGGTCCAGTGCCGTGATCGGGTCCACCGGTTTCCCCTCCTCGCCGTGCCGTAGCCGTGTGCTCGCGGGGCCTGCCGGGCCTTCGCGTCGTCCTCATCTTCCACGGTCGGGCGCCCGGGCGGGGAGGGGCGCGCGCCGCTGCGAGCCGGGACGGACCGCCCGGAGTCAGCCGGCCCTGCCCCTCGGCCTTTCGGACCGGGTCCCCGAGGCCGCGGCTACGGCATGAGCAGCTGAAGGTCCTTGGCCGTCTCCGGACCGGCGGGCAGGAACGTCTCCACCGCCAGCTCGGAGACCGTCACGTCCATGGGTGTGTTGAAGGTCGTGACGGCCGAGAGGAAGGCGAGCCTGCGCCCGGCATGCTCGATGACCATGGGAAGCGCGAACGGGCTCGCCTCCCCGGCCGTCTCCTCGCCGCCCGGCGGCAGCGGGTAGGCCGTCACCTCCTCGTACAGGGCACGCAGCGGCTCGGACCTCAGCAGCGCCAGCTGCCGCTCCATCTGGTGCAGCAAATGGCCGCGCCACTCGCGGAAGTTGACGATCCGCCGGGCGAGCCCGTCCGGGTGGAGCGTGATGCGCATGGCGTTGACCGGCGGCTCCAGCAGCCACGGCGCGACGCCGTCGAGCAGCATCAAGATGCCCCGGTTGGCGGCGAGCACCTGGTAGGCGCCGTTCAGGGCGAGAGCCGGGTAGGGCTCGTACGCGGTGACCATGCGCTCCAGGTCGGCGCGCAGGGACTCCATGGCGGGGGAGTCGAGCGGCGTCTCCGGGTAGTGCGGTGCGTAACCGGCGGACACCAGCAGGGCGTTGCGCTCCCGTACGGGCACCTCCAGCTGTTCCGCCAGCTTCAGCACCATCGCCCGGCTGGGACGGGAGCGGCCCGTCTCGATGAAGCTGATGTGCCGGGACGACGACTCGGCCCGCAGGGCGAGATCGAGCTGGCTCAGCCCCGCACGCTCCCGCCAGCTCCGCAGCATGGGCCCGGCGCTGCTGTCACCGGCGGCGGAGGAGGTCATGGAGCAAGAGTAGGCCGCCCGCCGGTCGGGGACCGGCGGGGCTTCGTCCTAGGCTGGTGGGACGCCGTCACGCACGCCGCAACAGAAAGCGAGAGACCCCTCATGGCTCCCGAACCGCTGACCCGGCAGCAGACCGACGACGCACTGGCCGAGCTTCCCGGCTGGAGCACCGACGGCGACAGCATCAGCCGCACCTACTCCTTCGCGAAGCACCTTCCGGCCGCCGCGATGGTGGTCCATGTCGCCGCGATCCAGGAGGAGCTGAAC
The DNA here is from genome assembly GCF_015910445.1 of Streptomyces bathyalis. Classification (NCBI taxonomy): domain Bacteria; kingdom Bacillati; phylum Actinomycetota; class Actinomycetes; order Kitasatosporales; family Streptomycetaceae; genus Streptomyces; species Streptomyces bathyalis. The sequence goes on along the minus strand of NZ_CP048882.1, from coordinate 1,004,595 downwards.
CACCATTCGGAGATGTCGCTCGGCTACAACAAGCTGTCCGTCACGGTGAACACGCACAGCGTCGGGGGGCAGGTCACCGCGAAGGACATCGAGCTGGCCCGCCGCATCGAGGAGATCGCGGCGGGACACGGCGCGAGCTAGGCCTCCTGGCGCGTCAGCTGGTGCTCAGTTTCAGCTTGTACGCGGAGAGCGGCTCGGCGACCGGCTGATAGTAGGTCGTACCGCCCGTCGAGCAGTCGCCCGAGCCGCCCGACGTCGTCCCCTGGGCCTGGCCGCCGGAGACGAACGGCCCGCCCGAGTCGCCCGGTTCGGCGCACACGGACGTACGGCTCAGCCCCCGGACCGTGCCCTGCTCGTAGGAGACGGTGGCGTTGTGCTGCTCGATGGTGCCGCAGCGCCAGCCGCTGGTCGACCCGGAACGGCAGACCGAGGAACCGGAGGGCATCTTCTTCGACCCGGCGACCGACAGGTTCGCGGCGCCGGGGCCCTTCACGTGCGGCTTCGCCCGCCAGCCGCTGTTCACCGCGACCCAGCCGTAGTCGTTGCCCGGGAAGGACCGGGCCTGGACGGTGCCTTGTGCGGCTCTGTTGTGGCCCGTCGTCTTCGCGCCCGCCTTTCCGCAGTGCCCGGCGGTGAGGAACCCGTCGGTACCGCCCTTGGTGACGGCGAATCCGATGGAGCAGCGGGTCGAGCCGGAGGTGTAGTAGGCGTCACCACCGCGCAGATCCTCGGCGTACGTGCGGGGTTTCTCGGCGGACTGCGTCACCCGGACCAGCGAGGCGGACGCACCGCTGCGGGTGAGGAAGTCCTTCGCCGCGGCGGGCTCGTTCGCCCGCACGACGACGCTGTTGTTCCGTACGTCCACCGCCCACACCGAGGTGCCGCGCGGCGCGCGCTTGACCGCCGAGGTGTCGAGGGCGCTCTTCGCGGACTCCAGGCTGGCCAGGCTGTTCCGGACCACCTTCGGCTCGGCGCCGGCTTCCTTGATGGCGGCGATGTCGCCGCGGTCGGTCGTCGCGACGACGAGCTTCGAGGTCGCTCCCGTGACCCAGGCGCCTCCGAAGTGGTGCCCCAGCTCCTCGCGCAGCTGCTTCTCGACGGCGACGGCCCGCTCCTCGTTGGCGATCCTCTTCCTGGCGTCGTCAGCGGTGATGCCGAGGTCCTTGCTGATGCTCTTGAGCATCCCCGGCGCGATCTCGGGGGCGGGCGTCGCCGCCACGGAGGCAGCGGAGCCGGGAGGGGAGGGCTCACCCGCGGTCGCGGGCATCACGGCGATGCCGAGGGCGCCGACGGCCATGGCCGTGGCGGCGAGGACCGGGAGCTTACGGGGCATTGGCGCTCTCCTCGTGTCGCTGGTGCACAGGCATTCTGTGACCATGCCTCAGCGTCCGGCCGCTGCCTGGGGCGCACCACCCGTGGGGAGACCAGATGGACGTACGGTGCCATCACTCTGGCGTCCACCCGTCCGCCGTCCGGCGGCCCGTACCGCACGGACCCGTGAATCCGTGCGGTACGGGCCTGTCTCTTTGGTGCCTCCTGATGCCTGCTGTGCCTCTACTTCGGGGGGCATCAGGACCGAGTCGATGATGTGCACCGTGGCATGGGCCGTCCTCACGTTGCCGCAGCCCACCGCGGCCTCGTCGTTGACCGTGTAGGAGTCACCGGAGCCCGCGGTGGTGATCTCCTCCTTCGCCAGGGTGCTGGTAGGAGCCGTCGGCCCGCTTCTCCTTCGGAAGCTCCTCGCCCACCACGTGGTAGGTCAGGACCTTGGTGAGCATCGGCTTGTCGCTGAGGACCCTCTCCAGGTCGCCGCTCCAGCGCCGCCGACGCCCCGACCAGGCCGAACACGAGCACTCCGGCCGCGCCCGTACGCCGCCGGTGCAGCGCGAGCAGCCCGGCAGGCGGGGCTCACTTGTAGACGACGACCTTGTCGCCGAGCGCCCGGGCGAACAGCAACAGCAGTGCCCCGACGCCCAGTTGGAGGGCGAGCTTGTCCTGGCTGCCGAAGGTCCTGATGGCGAAGTCCTTGACGTCCGCCGAAAGGTCGGATCCGCGACCAAGCCGCCGCCCGTCCGGCTCCGAATGAGGTCGCAGAGGGCGGTGTTCGCCCCGTACGGAAGGAGCGGCATGGCAGAGCGCAGTGGCAGTGGCAGGCGGCGCCGGGTGGCCGTGGTCGGCAGTGGCGTGGCAGGGCTGACAGCCGCCTACGTGCTCCAGCGGTCGGACGAGGTGTCCCTGTACGAGGCGGACGGCCGGCTCGGCGGGCACGCCCACACCCACGACGTGCCGTCGGCGAACGGCCGTCTCCAGCGCATCGACTCCGGCTTCATCGTGCACAACGAACGCACGTATCCGATGCTGCTGCGGCTCTTCCGCGAACTCGGCGTCCGTACGCAGCCTTCCGAGATGAGCATGTCCGTGCGGTGCGAGGGCTGCGGCCTGGAGTACGCGGGTGCCCGGGGTGCGCGCGGCGTCTTCGCACAGCCCCGCAGCCTCGCCCGGCTCCGCTTCCTGCGCATGGTCGCCGAGGTGCCGCGCTTCCACCGTCAGGCCCGGCGACTGCTGGAGGAGGGCGACGGCCGGGGCCGGGCGGCCGGCGAGCGGGCCGACCGGGACGCCCTCACGCTGGGGGAGTTCCTCGCGAGGGGACGCTACTCGGCCTATTTCGTCACGCACTTCATGACGCCGCTGGTCTCCGCCGTGTGGTCCTGCGACTCGGCCACGGCGCTGCGCTACCCGGCCGCCTACCTGTTCCGCTTCCTGCAACACCACGGCATGCTCAGCGTCAAGGGCTCGCCGAAGTGGCGGACGGTCGCCGGCGGCTCGCGCGAATACGTCGAGCGGATCGCCAAGCAGCTGACGGCAGTTCACACCGCGACGCCCGTACGAACGGTGCGGCGCTTCGGCGACCGGGCCGAGATCGTCACGGAGGACGGGACGTCACACGATTACGACGCCGTCGTGCTGGCCACACACGCCGACACGGCGCTTCGGCTGCTCGCCGAACCCACCGGCGCGGAGCGCGAAGTCCTCGGCGCCTTCCGCTACTCGCGCAACCCCACGCTGATGCACACGGACCGCTCGGTGCTGCCACGGACCGGTGCCGCCCGCGCCTCCTGGAACTACCTGATGCCCTCCTGCCGCACCGACTCCGCGTCCGTGCGCATCACTTACGACATGAACCGGCTCCAGCGCCTCGACGCACCGGAGGACCATCTCGTCACCCTCGGCGGCGGAGACAGGGTGGACCCCGCCTCGGTGCTGGCCACCATGGTCTACGAACACCCCGTCTACACACCGGAGTCGGTCGCCGCCCAGCAGCGGCTGCCCGAACTCGCCTCCGCCGTCACCGCGTTCGCGGGTGCCTACCACGGCTGGGGCTTCCACGAGGACGGCTGCCGCTCGGGCGTCGACGCTGCCGCGGCGCTGGGGGTGCGATGGTGACCCCGCAGACCGCCGTCGTCCGGGCGGGAACGACAGGCCAACCGGCCCTGTACGACTGCCTCGTGACGCATGTACGGAACCGGCCGCTGCGCCACACTGTGCGGCACCGCACCTACATGTGGCTCGTCGACGTGGACCGCCTGCCGCGGCTGCCCCGCCTGCTGCGCCCCCTCGCCCGCTTCGAGAGCCGCGACCACTTCGGCGGCACGGCGCCGACGATCCGCGCCGGCCTGGAGCGCTTCCTCGCCGCCAAGGGCATGGACGCGCCCGCAGGGCAGGTGCTGATGCTCGCCAACGCCCGCGTCCTCGGCCACGTCTTCAACCCGCTGACGCTCTACTGGTGCCACGACCGCGGCGGCGAACAGACCTGCGTGGTCGCCGAGGTTCACAACACCTACGGCGAGCGGCACTGCTACCTGCTGCACACCGACGAGGGCGGATCGGCCACCACCGGCAAGGAGTTCTACGTCTCGCCGTTCTTCCCGGTCGACGGTGCCTACCGGATGCGGCTGCCCCGTCCCGGCACCGCGCTGAGCCTGTCCGTGCAACTGGAGCGCGCCGGCGGGCGGCCGTTCACCGCCACCCTGCGTGGACGGCGCCGGCCCGCGACCACCCGGAGCCTGCTCCGGGCCGCGCTCCGTCACCCCTGGCCCACCGCCGCCGTGACCGCCGCCATCAGGCTGCACGGCATCCGCCTGTATCTGCGCGGCCTGCCCGTGCGCCCCCGTCCCCGTCGCCGGATCCAGGAGGGTCTGGAGTGAGTCCGCACATACCATCCGAGTACGGGCGCCGCGCCGCCGTGGACCCCCTGCGCTGGCCCGACGTGGCCCGCGCTCCACGCCGCGCGCCCGTACGCACAGCCCTCGCTGCACGCCTGGTGCGGCGCGCCCTGCGGCGCCTGCCACTGCGAGTACGTACCGAAGACGGGGAGAGCCTCGGCCGGGGCGGTCCCGTGCTCGAACTCCACGATTCCGAGGCGTTCTTCGCGAGGATCGGACGGTCCGGCCTGATCGGCTTCGGCGAGTCGTACATGGCGGGGGAGTGGGACGCACCCGACCTGGCTGGGGTGCTCACCGTCCTCGCCGGGAACGTCACCGCGCTCGTGCCGCGGCGCCTGCAGCAGCTGCGTGCCCTGTGGGCGGCGCGGCAGCCCGCGAGCGGACGCAACACCGAGGATCACTCGCGCGAGAACATCCACCACCACTACGACCTGTCCAACGACCTCTTCGCCCTCTTCCTCGACGACACCCTCACCTACTCCTCGGCGCTCTTCAGCGGCATCCCCGCGGCGTGGCCCGACCTGGCTCCCGCCCAGCGGCGCAAGATCGACCAGCTGCTCGACATGGCCGAAGTGGGCCCCGGCACACGCCTGTTGGAGATAGGCACCGGATGGGGCGGGCTGGCGCTGCGTGCCGCCGACCGCGGCGCTCAGGTCGTCACGGCGACCCTCTCCGAGGAGCAGCTGAAGCTGGCGCGGGAGCGTGTACGGGCCGCGGGGCACGAGGATCGTGTGACGCTGCTGCTGCGCGACTACCGGCAGCTGACCGGCACGTACGACGCCATCGTCAGCGTCGAGATGATCGAAGCCGTCGGAGCGGAGTTCTGGGCGGGCTACTTCCGCTGCGTGGACCGGCTGCTGGCCCCCGGCGGCCGCGCCGTCCTGCAGGCCATCACGATGCCGCACGAACGGATGCTGGCCACCCGCAACACGTACACGTGGATCCAGAAGTACATCTTCCCGGGCGGGCTGCTGCCCTCCCTCGACGCCATCGACCACACCACCCGTGAGGCCACCGGGCTGCGGGTGACCCGGCAGGAACTCTTCGGGCCGCACTACGCGGAGACGCTCCGCCTGTGGCGCGAACGCTTCACCGAACGCGCTCCCGAGGCGGCAGCGCTCGGTTTCGACGCCACCTTCCAGCGGATGTGGACCTTCTATCTGGCCTACTCCGAGGCGGGATTCCGCGCCGGATACCTGGACGTCGGGCAGCTGCTCCTGACCCGGCCGTCAGAGCCCGCCGCACCCGGCGGGCCCGAGAAGGACAAGGAGAACCCCGCATGAACCCAGGCGGTGCCGCACAGAGTCTCTCGCCCCTGCTGAAGGAGTTCGTCGGCAGCCCGCTCCCCGTGCGGCTGCGCGCCTGGGACGGCAGCGAGACGGACCCCGAGGACTCGGCCGAGGACGCGCCGCTGCTGGTGCTCCACTCCCGCCGCGCGCTGCGCCGGCTTCTGTGGCAGCCCGGCGAACTCGGCCTGGCCGAGGCGTACATCACCAAGGACATCGACGTCGAAGGCGATCTCACCGATGCGTTGCGCACCGTGTGGCGCACGGTCCGCGCCGGCGGCCTGCGCCCGCCCCGGGTCACTCCGCGCGCCGCCGCCCGCGCGTTCCGGGTGCTATTGGGGCTGGGCGCCGTCGGGCTGCGGCCGCCCGCGCCCGCCCTGCGGGCCCGTCAGTCCGGGCGGCTGCACAGCCGGGACCGCGACCGGGCGGCCGTGAGCCACCACTACGACTTCTCCAACGACTTCTACGCCCTGCTCCTCGACGAGTCGATGGCGTACTCCTGCGGCTACTGGCGTCGCCCCGACGACCCGGCCTACACACTCAAGGACGCCCAGCACGACAAGCTCGAACTCGTCTGCCGCAAGCTCGATCTGCACCCCGGTGCCCGGTTCCTCGACATCGGCTGCGGATGGGGATCGCTCACACTGCACGCCGCGCGGAACTACAAGGCCCGGGTCACGGCCGTCACCCTGGCGAGCGAGCAGGCGGCCGCAGTGACCGGCCGGGTCCGCGAGGAGGGGCTGGAGGACCTCGTCGACGTGCAGCTGCGGGACTACCGCGACATCGAGCCGGGCACCTACGACGCCGTCAGCTCCATCGAGATGGGCGAACACGTCGGCGACGCCGAATACCCGGCGTTCGCCGCCTCGCTGCACGAGCGGCTGAGGCCCCGCGGGCGGCTGCTCGTCCAGCAGATGTCGCGTGGCCGCAACGCGCCCGGCGGCGGCGCCTTCATCGAGACCTACATCGCCCCCGACATGCACATGCGCCCTCTCGGTCACACCGTCTCCCTGCTGGAGGGCGCGGGACTCGAGGTGCGTGGCGTGGAGTCACTCCGCGAGGACTACGTCCGTACGATCGCAGCCTGGCGCCGCAGCCTGGAGGAGCGCAGGTCCGAAGTGACGGAGCTGGTCGGTGAGGAAGCGGCGCGGGTGTGGCGCCTGTATCTGGCGGGCGGGATGCTCGCCTTCGAGGAGGGACGCATGGGCGTGGACCAGATCCTGGCCGTACGTCCCGACGCGGAGGGCCGCAGCGGAATGGCGGGCGGCGGCCGGTGAACGGCTTCCCCTGGGGCGACTTCGCCGTCGGCCTCGCCGCCTGTGCCGGTGCCGCTCTCGCCGTCATGCTCGCGACCTTCGCCGTCGCCCTGGTCAAGGGCATGCACCGCATCGTCGACGTGGCGTGGGGGCTGGGCTTCACCGCCGTCGCCGCGGTCTCCTTCGCGCTGTCGGCCGGCCACGGCGACGACGGGCGGCGTCTGCTCGTCACGCTGCTGACCGCCGTCTGGGGGCTGCGGCTCGCCGGGCACATCGCCCTGCGCGGCCGCGGGCACGGCGAGGACCCGCGCTACGAGCGCCTGCTGGCGCGGGCCCGCGGCAACCCGAGGCTGTATGCGCTGCGCACCGTGTACCTGTTGCAGGGCGCGCTGGTGTGGCTCGTCTCGCTGCCGGTACAGGCCACCCAGTACGTGCCGGGGCCGGTCTCGGGTCCTCAGGCGGTACTCGCGGCGGCCGCGGTGGCGGTCTGGCTGACCGGCTTCCTCTTCGAGACCGTCGGGGACGCGCAGCTCGCCCGCTTCAAGGCCGATCCCGATGCCCGCGACATCACGGGCGCCCGGATCATGGACCGGGGCCTGTGGCGGTACACGCGGCACCCCAACTACTTCGGGGACTTCCTCGTGTGGTGGGGGCTGTACCTGACGGCGTGCGCGGACGCGGCCGTCGCGGCGGTGACGCTGGTCTCCCCGCTGGTGATGAGCCTGCTGCTGACCAAGGGCAGCGGAAAGCGGCTGCTGGAGCGGCAGTTGGCCAACCGCCCCGGCTACGCGGAGTACGCGGCCCGCACCAGCGGCTTCTTCCCCCTGCCGCCCAGGCGCGACGGGACAGGCCGAGCAGGGGTGTGACGGGACGGGCTGACCCCTTGCGGGGCGGGGCCCGGTGGGTCCGGGCCCCGCCCGGCTACGCCCGGGGAAGCTTCATCAGGGCCAGCGGCTCGGTCGTCGGCTGCGGCGAACCGCCCGCCGGCTCGACGGTGACACCCATCGCCGACGCCCGGCCCACCTTGCCCTCCATCAGAACGGCCTTGCTGCCGCCGCCCGCCGAGTCCATCAGTCCCGCCGAGCGCATCTTCTGCCCGTCGGCGAACCACAGTTGGTAGACCTTGCCCGTGGGAGGCGCCTCCAGACCGGAGGCGAGGAAGGCCGCACGGTCGCGGTCGCGGGAGACGACGACGGTGCCCGACGCCCCGCCCGGAAGTTCGCTGCGCCCGGCCGTCCTCGCGTCCGGCGCCGCCAGCACCCGTGCCAGTTCCTCCTGGTACTGACGTGACTGCTCGGCCTGTTCGCGTGCGTCCTGTGCCGCCTCGTACTGCCACACCGCGACACCGCCCGAGACGGCTGCCACTGCCGCCAGGCATGCCGCGAGCGCGAAGCGCGGCAGGGAGCGCAGCCGCCCGCGGCTCCCGCCGGGGCGTGCCCGCCCGCCGGTGCCTCGTCGGCCCGGTGCGGGTCCATCGGCGATCTTCGGCGGCTCCTGACGCACGCCGGCGATCTGCCGCAGCACACTCGCCCGCATCTGCGGCGACGTGCTCTCGGAGACGGCCAGGCCCAGCCGGCCGGCCGTGGCCCGCAGCTCGGCGACCTCCCGTTCGCAGGAAGGGCAGGCCGCAAGGTGGCGCTCGAACGTGTCGCGTTCCGTGGCGGGCAGCGCATGTACGGCGTATGCGCCGGTCAGCGTGTGCAGTTCGGCCCCGCTCACGCCGTCGGCGGTCGCGCTGTCGTCCGTCACGCCGTCACCCCCAGGCAGTCGCGCAGCCGGATCAGGCCGTCGCGCAGCCGGGTCTTCACGGTGCCGAGGGGCTGTGCCAGGAGCTCGGCGACCTCCCTGTACGTCAGCCCCCTGTAGTAGGCCAGGGTCACCGACTGGCGCTGGAGTTCGGTGAGGGTGCGCATGCAGCGGCGTACCTGCTCACGTTCGAGCCGGGCCTCCACCGCCTCGGTGACCTCGTCGAACGCGGGCGTGCGGTTCAGCATGGCCGCGCGCTGCTCGCGGTCCGCGGAGGCCTGTGCCGAACGCACCCGGTCCACGGCACGACGGTGCGCGAAGGTCAGCACCCACGACATCGCGCTGCCCTTCTCCGGACGGAAGTGCGCCGCGGTGCGCCACACCTCCACCAGCACCTCCTGGGCGACCTCCTCGGACTGCGCCGGGTCGCGCAGCACGCTGCGGACGAGGCCCAGGACAGGGCCGGCGATGCGGTCGTAGACGTCGGCGAAGGCGTCCTGGTCCCCGCGTGCCACCTGGGAGAGCAACTGGGCCAGATCGGGCGGGGCCGTGCCGCCCGTGCCCGCGATCCGCACGGTTTCTTTCACGCCACGGCACCTCCCCCCGATCGGCGAGCGCATGCGGGCGCGGCGGACCGCACCTGCCCGGCCCGCCCTCCGAGCCACGCGCGTCCGTGCACGGAGCGCCGTGCGGTCAAGCCCATGTTTCCTCCCGGGAGATCTCCTCACAGATGATTCGTGGCGGATCTCCCGGCGGATTGGTCCCGCTTCCGCCGCGTGCACGGGCCACGCGTGCACGGGCCCCGCGTGCACGGGCCACGCACGACCGCGCGCGGCCGGAGAGCTCCGGCCGCGCGCGGTGCGCGGCTCCCGTACGGGAGTCCACTGCGGGAGGACGCGGGATGCGGGCTGTCAGAACCCCCGAGTGCCTGCGCTCAGCCCACGAAGTTCATGGTGTCGGGGTCCGGGCCGAGCCGGGAGTCCGAGTTGAGCTTGGCGATGTCCGCCATCTCCGACTCGTCGAGCTCGAAGCCGAAGACGTCGATGTTCTCCCGGATGCGGGACGGGGTCACCGACTTGGGGATCACCACGTTCCCCGTCTGCAGATGCCACCGCAGCACGACCTGCGCGGGCGACTTGCCGTACTTGCCGGCCAGCGAGTTCAGGGTCGGGTCCTGAAGCAGGTCCTTGCCCTGCCCGAGCGGGGACCACGCCTCCGTCGCGATGCCGTGCTCGGCGTGGAAGGCGCGCGCTTCGCTCTGCTGGAGATGCGGGTGCAGCTCGATCTGGTTGACGGCGGGCACGGTGCCCGTCTCATCCAGCAGCCGCCGCAGGTGGACCGGGTTGAAGTTGGAGACGCCCACGGCCTTGGCGCGGCCCTCCGAGTTGATCTTCTCGAACGCCTTCCACGTGTCGACGTACTTGTCCCTCTCCGGCACGGGCCAGTGGATGAGGTACAGGTCCACGTAGTCCAGTCCGAGCCTGTTCAGGGACGCGTCGAAGGCGCGCAGCGTCGAGTCGTAGCCCTGCTCGGCGTTCCACAGCTTCGTGGTGACGAAGAGTTCCTCACGCGGCACGCCCGAAGAGGCAAGGCCGCGGCCCGTTCCCCGCTCGTTCTCGTAGATGGCGGCCGTGTCGATGCTGCGGTAGCCCGCCTCGATGGCGGTGGTCACGGCGCTCGCCGCCTCGTCGTCCGGCACCTGCCAGACGCCGAAGCCCAGCTGCGGCATGACGCTGCCGTTGTTGAGAGTGATGGTGGGAACGCTGCTCACGAACGATCGGTCCTCACATGTCGACGAACTGCTCCACTTCCGCCCCCGTCAACGATCACGGGTACCCCGGCATTCCTGCGGCACCGGATCAAGCGCCGGTCAGGGACGGGCGGCGGACGGTCCGCCGTGTGGCACTTCGCCGTGCGCCGCGTCGCGGCGCGCTCCCGTCACTGGTGGTACAGCGCCTCGATCTCGACGGCGTACGCGGTCTCGATCGCCTTCCGCTTCAGCTTCAGCGACGGGGTCACGTACCCCGCCTCCTCGGTGAACTGCGCCGCGAGTATCCGGAATGTGCGTATCGATTCGGCCTGCGAGACCTGGGTGTTGGCGGCGACGACGGCACGCCGCACCTCCGTCTCCAGGTCCGGGTCGCGCACGAGCTCCGTCGGCTTCAGCTCCGGCTTCTCCCGCATCTGCAGCCAGTGCGTCACCGAGTCCGGGTCGAGGGTGACCAGGGCGGAGACGTACGGGCGGTCGTTGCCGACCACGATGCACTGCGCCACCAGCGGGTGCGCGCGCACCCGCTCCTCCAGCACGCCGGGCGAGACGCTCTTGCCGCCTGAGGTGACGAGGATCTCCTTCTTGCGGCCGGTGATGGTGAGGTAGCCGTTGTCGTCCAGGGCGCCGAGGTCCCCGGTGGCCAGCCAGCCGTCGCGCAGGGCCTCGTCGGTGCCCTTGGGGTTGTTGAGGTAGCCCTGGAAGATCTGGTCGCCGTGCAGCCAGATCTCGCCGTCGTCGGCGATGTGCACCGTCGTGCCGGGCAGCGGGTGGCCGACTGTGCCGAACTTCGTCCGCTCGGGCGGATTGAGCGTGGCGCCGGCGCTGGTCTCCGTCAGGCCGTAGCCCTCGTAGATGCGCATGCCCACACCGTCGAAGAAGAGCCCGAGCCTGCGCTCCATCGCGCTGCCGCCGGAAATGGCGCCGCGGCACAGGCCGCCCATGGCCTCGCGCAGCTTGCTGTAGACGAGCGTGTCGAAGACCTGGTGCTTCAGACGGAGTGACGCGCTCGGTCCGGGGCCCGTGCGGAACGCCTTGTGCTCCATAGCCTCGGCGTAGCGTACCGACACCTCGACGGCCTTCTCGAACGGGCCGAGCTTGCCCTCCAGTTCGGCCTTCCGCCGGGAGGCCTGGAAGATCTTCTCGAACAGATACGGCACCGCGAGCATGAACGTCGGCTTGAACGTCTGCAGGTCGGGCAGGAGCGCATCGGCAGCCATGACCGGCTGGTGACCGAGCCTCACCTTGGCGCGTATGCACACAAGCTGCACCATCCGCCCGAAAACGTGGGCAAGGGGCAGGAAGAGGAGCAGGGAGGGCGGCTCACTCGGCTTGTGGCTGAAGACGGGCGCGTACTTGCCCTGGATGGCTTCGGCGTCCGCGATGAAGTTCGCGTGAGTGAGGACACAGCCCTTCGGGCGGCCCGTGGTGCCCGAGGTGTAGATGATGGTGGCCGTGGAGTCCGGCGTGACCGCGAGCCGGTGCCGGTGGACGATGTCGTCCTCCAAGTGGGCGCCGGCGGCCATGAGTTCCTTCTCCGCCTGGGCGTCCAGCTGCCACAGTCGCTTGAGCTGCGGAAGACGGTCGATGACGGAGCCGACCGTCATCGCGTGGTCCTCGTGCTCGACGATCGCGGCCGTGACTTCGGAGTCGTGCATCATCCAGCAGACCTGCTCGGCGGAGGAGGTCGGGTAGATGGGCACCACGTGAGCGCCGATGGCCCATAGGGAGAAGTCGAGCAGCGTCCACTCGTAGCGCGTGCGGGACATGATGGCGACCCGGTCACCGAAGCGGATTCCTTCCGCCAGCAGGCCCTTGGCCATGGCCATGACCTGGTCACGGAACTCCGCGGCGGTAATATCCTGCCACTCGCCTGCCGCATCCTTGCGGGACAGCGCGACCCGGTCGGGGTCCTCCGTGGCATGATCGAAAACGGTGTCAGCCAGCCCGCCAACCTGGGGTGTGGGCGCCAGAGCCGGGACGGTGAACTCGCGCAATGGGAATGCTCCTCGACGTGCAGTGCACAGCTGTGTAAGCACAGCGCGCGGTGACCGTATCCGATGAAAGAGCTGGTGGGGAGAGGGCCCGAAGCCGGTCAACCCGTCATTTCGGGACGCATCGGATTGGTGTCGTCAGGTTGTTGCAGATCGTACGAGTTTTCTGCACCGAACCTCCCCGAGTAAAGCAGCTGCGGGCCACGGGAGAGAATGGGTCCGGAGGACATTTAACGGCACGCCTCGTGGAACCCGGCCCCGGGTCCTGTTCCGCGACAGTCAACAGCACCGCACCGAGGGAGACATGCGCCGACTGGCACAACTGGCCGACCCGTACATCGCTCTGCTGCTGGGCACCGTCCTGCTCGCGGCGTTCCTGCCGGCGAGCGGGAGCATGGCCACCGGTCTCGGGTGGAGCACCAAGGCAGCCGTCGGACTGATCTTCTTCCTCTACGGCGCCCGCCTCTCCACGCGGGAAGCCTTCGAGGGCCTGCGGCACTGGCGGCTCCAAGTCCTCGTCCTGTTCTGCACGTTCGCTGCCTTCCCCCTGATCGGGCTGGCGACACGGGCGCTCGTCCCGTACGTGCTCACTCCCGGGCTGCAGGCGGGGCTGCTCTTCCTGTGCCTGGTCCCCTCGACGGTCCAGTCGTCGATCGCCTTCACCTCGGTCGCACGCGGCAACGTGCCCGCCGCGATCTGCGCGGGCACCTACTCCAGCCTGATCGGAATGGTGGCCACTCCGCTCCTCGCGGCCTGGTTCATCGGCGGTCACGTGGCGCTCGGCGCCGAGGGGCTCGTGGGAATCGTCTGCCAGCTGTTCGCGCCGTTCGTGGCAGGGCAGTTGCTCCGCCGCTGGATCGGCGGCTTCATCACGCGGCACCGCCGCATCCTCGGCTTCGTCGACCGCGGATCGGTGCTGCTCGTGGTCTACACGGCCTTCAGCCAGGGCATGATCGAGGGGATCTGGGGCCGGATCACGCCGATGCGACTGGTGGCGCTGCTCGGCGTGGAGGCCGCGCTGCTCGCGCTGATGCTGATGCTCACGTGGGTGGGGGCGGGCCGGCTCGGCTTCACACGTGCCGACCGCCTCGTCACCGTCTTCGCCGGGTCCAACAAGTCGCTCGCGGCCGGACTGCCCATGGCCAGCGTGCTGTTCGGAGCGCAGGCGAGCCTCGCCGTGCTGCCGCTGATGCTCTTCCACCAGATGCAGCTCGTCGTCTGCGCGTTCCTCGCCCGGCGCTGGGCCAGGACGGCACCGGAGGCACCCGTCACCGATGGCACGACCCGCACCGTCGCGGCGGGGGGACCGCCGGCGACGGCGCGGGGCGTGCGGCGCGCGAACCGCTCAGCGTCCGCGAGGGGAGCCGACACTCTCCAGCGGGATATCCAGCACTGAGCGCCCGCCGGAAGTGACGCGCACCTCGTCCAGAGCGCCGGTGAAGTGCGCCCGGCTGTCGACCTTCTGACCCAGGTGCACGCCGAAGGGTGACGTGACGCTCACCGAGCCCGGCACGTCAGGCGCGGACACGCTCTCGCTGTCGACCGTGAGCCGCAACTGGCCGTCCTCCCGGCGCAGTTCGACCCGATGCCACCGTCCGTCGTTGTACGCGCTCGCGGTGGACACCTGGGCCGTGGTGCTCGGCGCCGGGACCTGTCGTGCGGTGACCGCCGCTGTGATGCGGCCGCCTGTCGGGTCGGCCACGAGCCGGACCTGCGGCTGCGCGGTGCCGACACCGCCCATCCACAGCAGCGGCTGCTCCCCGGTGCCGGCGGTGTAGCGGAACCACAGGCGCGCCGCGAAGTCCCGTTCTCCCAGGGGCAGTCCACGACGCAGGGGCAGCCGCACGGCGTCGTCACGGCCGTCGAAGGCCAGGGCGTTCCCGTGGTGCCCGGGCACCTGCTGCGCACCGCCCAGCACCGCCGCGTCCCCGGCGTGGGGAGCGCGGTCGGCCGTCACCGGGTCCGGGCCCCTGCGGGGGCCGAGCCAGTCCTCCGTGAAGGCGGCGAACCGGATCTCGTCGCGGGCGTCGACCGGGCCGCCCTCGTAGAGCAGGCCGATGCGCTCGCCGCTCGCGCGGACCATGTCGGAGTAGCCGGACCAGTCGGTGGTCACGGTGCGGCCGCGGTCCACGCCCTCCCACGTCGCGCCCTCGTCGTAGGAGGAGCGGATCGTCATCGTGCGGCGCCGGTCGGGGTCGGCGGGCGCGGACAGCAGCAGCCTGTCCGTGCCGCCGGAACTCAGTACCGAGCCCTGGACCTGCGGCGTGTAGAGCCCGGGCAGTGCGCGGAACGGGGTGGTGAAGAACTCTCCGCCGCCCCGGGCGACCGCTGTGGCCCGGTGACCGAGGTCGGTGCCCTCGGTCTCCCGGGCGCTCGCGAGGACCGAGCCGTCGCGGCGCTCGTGGAGGCTCATCTCCTGCGGCTTCTGCCGGAAGGCCCCCTCGTCCGAGTGCCGATGGCTGTCCCTGGCTCCGAGCCGCCAGTTGCGGCCGCCGTCGTCGCTGATCGCCAGCGCCGCATGGTTCCGGGTGTTCCTGCCGTCGCGCCAGGTCTCACCGTTGACGCCGAGGACGAGCCGGCCCCCGTGCCGTCCGTGGCGCAGCTGAAGGCCGTGCCCGGGGCCCGTCGCGTACCAGGAGTTCCAGTCCGGGGGCCGGATCTGTGAGCTCAGGTCACGCGGCGGCGACCAGCTCTCGCCGTCGTCGTCGCTGTATTGCAGGTGCGGGGTGCGGTCGCAGGGGGACTCGCAGCTCTTCCCGTCCGCACGGCCGGTGTTGAACGTCTGGGCGAGCAGGATCCGCCCGGTGCGTTCGTCCACGACGGGCTGCGGGTTGCCGTGGGTGTCGCCGCCGCCCTCGCTGACCACACGCAGGGGGCCCCAGGTGCGGCCCCCGTCGGAGGACCGCCTGACGACGATGTCTATGTCACCGGCGTCGCCGCAGTCGCGCACCCTTCCCTCCGCGAAGGCCAGCAGTGTGCCCTTGACCGTGCGTACGACGGCGGGGATGCGGAAGCACCTGTAGCCCTGATCCGGCGTCGCCTTGAAGAGCACCTGCTGGGTGAAGGGCGGCTCGGTGCTGCGGGCGGACGCTTCCGCGCCCGCGGCGGGCTGCGGAACCGCCAGCAAGGCGGCGCACAGGGAGACCAGCAGTCCGGTTCTGAGGAACGCTCCGTGACGTAAGGCTGAGAGACCAGGACTCATGTACGCCCCTTCCGCGGCCCGCGAGGCACGGGCCGTGATCGGCGGTTCGCGGGATGTCCGGATGCACTGGGGGTAACCATGCCCGGCCGTGCCCCGGGCTACGTCGGGACGAAGGTGAACAACGCGGGTACGGGCGCGCCGAGGAGCGCACGTGGAGCCGGAGGCGTGGAGTCGCAGGGACTCGCCGGACACGGACACGGACACGGACGCGGACGGGCAGGGGCGCCCGCGGCGTTCCGTCACATGGCCACATGGACGGCTCTCAAGTGGGGGTTGCTGGGCCGGCGGGCCGCGAGAGTCAGCGGATGCGTTTGCCGGTCTCGGCGCAGGAGTAGCCGCCGAGGTCCTCGACGCGGGCCCGGAAGTCCGGGCTGTCGAGCAGGGCCCACAAGGGTGCGAGCAGTTCCTGCGACACGTCGTCCGAGCGAAGCACCAGGTCGTAGGGCTCCTGAGCGACAGGCACGAAGTCGAGGCCGAAGGCGCGGGCCGCGGCCAAGATGCCCAGGCCGGTGTCTGCACGGCCGGCCGACACCGCAGCGGCGACGGCGAGGTGGGTGTGTTCCTCGCGGTCGTAGCCGGGGATGGTGCCGGGGTCGATCTCACGCCGGGACAGTTCGTGGTCGAGCAAGGCACGGGTGCCGGCGCCGCGTTGGCGGTTGACGTAGCGCACACCGGGCCGAGGCAGGTCGTCGATCCCCTTGAGGCCCAACGGATTCCCCGGGGCGACGATGAGCCCCTGGTCCCGGTGCACGAGCCGGATCACGGCGGCGTCGGCGCCGAGGAGCTTGTCGACGTAGGGCAGCGTGTACTCGCCGGTGGCGGGGTCGAGCAGATGTGAGCCGGCGAGGTGGCACAGCCCGTCGCGCAGGGCTACCAGTCCGCCGAGGGAGCCGACGTTGGAGGAGGCGAGTGTCACCAGGGGATCGGTGGCGCGCAACGCCGAGGCAGCGAGGTCGAGCACGAGGTCGTGCGAGCCGATCGCGACGATGGTCCGGTCGATCTCGGCGAGCCCGCGCAGGAGTTCCACCCGGACCTCGGTTCCGCCGTGGTGTCCTTCGACACCCGCCGGGACGACGAGGAGGCCGTCGGCGCGCACGAGCGAGGTGAGCACGCCAGCGCCGCGGGGCAGTGGCGTCGCGACGATGTCATCCTGCACGCGGCCGAGCCGGACGCGGACCCAGTCGTCCATCCCGACCACCGACGGCAGTTTCCGGGCGAGCCGGGCTGTCGTCGAGGGCCGCTCGCGGGGCGCGGCGCCTTCGAGTTCGGCAAGCAGCGGCGCGGCGAAGATGTCGAAGGTGAGCGCCGCGGAGACCGGGTATCCGGGGATGCCGAGCACCGGTTTGGCCGGGCCCGTGACCGTCCCGAGTACCACGGGGTGCCCGGGACGCACAGCAACGCCATGCACGGCAACGCTTCCCGCTTCGGCGACGACCCGCGCGGTGTAGTCGTCGCGGCCCGCGCTGGACCCCGCGATGAGCATGACCAGGTCGGCTTCTTCCGCGGCTGCGCGCACGACGGCGGTGATGGCCGCAGGGTCGTCGACGACGATGTCGGTGACCCGGGCGTCGCAACCGGCCTCACGGGCCTGCGCAGCCAGCATCAAGGAGTTGGTGTCCGCGATCTCCCCGGGACGCAGCTCGGTTCCGATGGGCCGGATCTCGTCGCCGGTAGGGATGATCATTACGAGC
Organism: Streptomyces bathyalis; assembly: GCF_015910445.1. Classification (NCBI taxonomy): domain Bacteria; kingdom Bacillati; phylum Actinomycetota; class Actinomycetes; order Kitasatosporales; family Streptomycetaceae; genus Streptomyces; species Streptomyces bathyalis. The sequence continues at coordinate 987,429 of NZ_CP048882.1, read as the reverse complement.
GGCGCCCGCCGGACGGACAGCTCGGTGAGGCCGGCCGCGGCGCAGGCGGCGACGTCGACCGGGCGCAGCCGGTGACCTTCGGGCAGCAGCAGTTCGGCGGCGCTGATGTCTTCGCCGATGGAGCGCACGTGCTGGTAGGGCGGCACCGCGGCGCGCAGCTCGGCGCCGTCGGAAGTGCGGTGAACATGTTCACGCATGACCACCGCGTCATATGCGGGCGACAGCGGATCGCCGGTGTCGACGACTTCGAAGTCCGTCACGACCACCGGGGTGGTCTCGGAGGCACCCACCGTGTCGGCGGCGCGCACGGCGATGCCGTCCATCCCGGACGAGTCGAACCCCGGTGAGGACCGGCGGGCCCACACCGGTTCCGCGGTGACCCGGCCGACCGCGGCGCCGACGGGTACCCGGACCGCTTCGACCCGGGCCGGGCAGCCGGTGGCAGCCCGTGCCTCCCGCCAGGCGGCATGGGCCTGAGCGGCGGGTACGTCGGAGACGAACGGACTGTTCATGCGTACAGGGTTACATCGACGTCGAGACCGTCGTCGAGCCCGGTGGCCGGTTCGGGAATGATCACGTATCCGTCCGCGCGGGTGTGCACCGACAGCAGGGCCGACGGCCCGAACAGCGGTTCCGCGACGCCGTCCCTGACTTGCACCTGGACCACGTCGAGCCGCCCGGCCGCCGAGGCCAGGTCTCGCGACAGCCGGGCCCTCGTGGTCGGGCGGGCCGGTGGGGTCTCGCAGCCGCTGAGCCGCCACAGCACGGGAATCCCGACCTGCCCGAACACCACCAGCGCGGACAGAGGGTTACCCGGCAGACCGATCACCGGGATGCCGCCGCATTCGGCCAGCAGGGTCGGCTTCCCGGGCTTGATCGCGAGCCCGTGGCACCAGACGTCTCCGAGCGCGGCTACGGCTCCCATGGTCTCGTCCCGCGCACCGACCGAGGATCCGGCCGAGACGACCACCAGGTCCGCCTCGGGAAGCACAGCGGTCAGCTTGTCCTTCAGCGCGCCGGGCTCATCGGAGACGATGCCGGCGACGACGGGTTCACCAGCGGCATCGAGTACGAGGCCCGCCAACGCCGACGCGGTGGCATCCCGGACCTGGCCCGCAGTCAGCGAAGCGGTCTCGGGCGGGACGACCTCGTCGCCGGTGGAGATGATCACGACCCGGGGCCGCGCGTGCACAGGCACCGACACCACTCCGGCGGCGGCCAGAAGCCCCAGGTCCGGTGCACGCAGCGGCCGTCCGGCCGGGACCAGCGGTGCGCCGGTGGCCACATCGTCGTCGGCGCGCACGATTCCGGCGCCCGGCGCGACCGGCCGGGTGACCTCGATCGTGCCGGGCACGGTCTCAGCGGTGTACTCGACCATCACCACCGCGTCCGCCCCCTCGGGCAGCGAACCGCCGGTCGGCATCGCCACGCATCCGCCCGGCCGCACGGACACCGTGGGCGCTGCGCCCATGTCGACCGCTCCGAGCAGGTCGAGATACGACGGCAGGCCGTCCGACGCGCCATACGTGTCCGCCGCCCGGACCGCGAAGCCGTCCACAGTGGACCGGGTGAAGCCGGGCAGGGAGTGCGGCGACGGGACTTCGGCGGCGGGCACGCGGTGCAGCGCCGCCGGCAACGGCACACTTTCGATCGCGGTGCGGTGCGCCGGCCGGAAACCGGCGAGTGCCTCAGCGACGGTGCGGGTGGTGAAGAACTCGCGTCCGCTCACCGGGGCGGCTGGTCCTTCGATCCTTCGGGCCTCGGCTGCGGGCGCGCCACGGCACCGCCGTTGTCCAAGCCCAGCACCGACACCACCGGCCCGAGTGCGACTTGGCCGAGTCCACAGATAGACGTCTTCCGCATGGCCTCTTCCAGCTGCAGGATCTTCCCGCGCCCAGCATCGTCCAAAGCGGATCCGGAGTCGAGCACGCCGCGGAGCAACGTGTGCGCCTTCGTCGAACCGACCCGGCACGGCACACACTTGCCGCACGACTCGTTGCGGAAGAACCTCAGCACGTTCGTCGCCGCGGCCAGCAGGTCGGTGCCCTCGGCCAGCACCACAAGGGCGCCGGATCCGAGCATCGTGCCGGCCTCGGCCAGCGTGCCGAAGTCCAGTCGCAGGTCGAGCCGGTCGGGGCTGATGAAGTTGGACGACGCCCCGCCGGGCTGGACCGCACCGACCGGTGCGCCGTCGAGCACACCACCGGCGGTGTCGATCAAATCCCGCACGGTCGTGCCCATCGGCACGCAGTACACGCCCGGGTTGCTCACGTGCCCGGAGACGGCGAAGAACTTCCAGCCGACCGACTCGCCGATGCCCTGCGAGCGCCACCACTCCGCGCCCCGTTGCAGGATCACCGGTACGTCGGCGAAGGTCTCCACGGAGTTGATCAGCGTCGGGCGGCCGTGCAGGCCGTAGTTGCCGGGGAACGGCGGCTTGTTGCGGGGTTCGCCGCGGTGGCCCTCCATGCACTCCAGCAGCGCCGTCTCCTCGCCGAGGATGTATCCGCCGGGGGAGACGAAGATGTCCAGTTCCAGAGTGCGCCCGCTGCCGCACGCGTCGGGCCCGATCACTCCGGCGTCCCGCAGCGCGGCGATCTCTTCGCGCAGGACGTGTTCCTCGGGTCCGTACTCGTGCCGGATGAATACCCAGCCCTGCTCGGCGCCGACCGCCACCATGCCCAGCAGCAGCCCTTCCAGCACCAGGTGCGGCTGGTCGGCGAGGATCTTCCGGTCCTTGAAGGTGCCGGGTTCGGACTCGTCGGCGTTGCAGATGGCGTACTTCACCGTGCCGGGTTGGGCCTCAGCGACCAGGCCCCACTTCTTCCCGGTCGGGAACCCGGCGCCGCCCATGCCGCGCAGCCCGGAGTCGTTCAGCGTCGCCACGACGGACTCGGTGCTGATCTCGCCGGCCAGCACCGCGCGCAACGACCGGTAGCGGCCGGCCACTTCCGATCCTGCCGGGTACGGGTCGTTGGGCCACGGTTCGTCGCGGCGCGACGCGGTCGCGTGCCCGACTCCGGCACCGCGGGCGGCAGTGACCAGATCGTCCACCTCGGACACGGGGGCGGGGTGCTCGTTCACCGCCGCCGCAGGCGCGATGTCGCACCGGCCCAGACACGAGACCTGGGTCAGCTCGACATCGGTGTCCTCGCCGTACTGCTGCTTGATCTCCGCGATCCGGTCCGCACCCGAGCGCAGCCAGCACGACAGATCGTGGCACACGCTGACCTGCACCGGCTTCGGCGGTGTGGTGCGGAAGTGCGGGTAGAAGGAGATCAGGCCCTCGATCTCGTACCGCGGCCGACGGACCTCGCGGGCAAGCTCCTCCAGTTCCTCCCGCGGCAGCCAGCCCAGCCGGGCCTGGATCGCGTTCAGCGCCGGAATCAGCGACGGGCCCGGGAACTTGCCCGCCCGCGCCTCCACACCGGGAACCCGTTCGGGGCTGAAGGTCATTCCGCCACTCCTGCCGCTGAGACGGATTCCGTGTCCACCGCATCCAGGGCCTCGATCTGGATCGCGCAGAACTTGAACTCGGGGATCTTGCCGAACGGGTCGATCTCGTCGATGGTCAGCAGGTTCGCCGCCGCTTCCCGGAAATGGAACGGGATGAAGCAGTTCCCCAGTTGCTCGCGGTGGGAGATCCGGACCTGCAGCTCGATCACGCCGCGCCGCGATCGCACCTGCGCCAGCTCACCGTGGGACAGGCCGCGGTCCGCGGCATCCTTCGGGTGCATGTACACCTCTGGGATCGGTGAGATCGAGTCCAGTGCGAACGACCGCCGTGTCATCGACCCCGTGTGCCAGTGCTCGAGCAACCGGCCGGTGTTGAGCACCAACGGGTATTCCGCGTCCGGGAGTTCCTTGGCGGGCAACCACTGCGCGGCGACGAGGTGCGCCAGTCCGTCGTCGGTGTTGAACCGCTCGTCGAAGAGCACCACGGTGCCGTCGCTGTGCTCCGGGTCGTCGTTCGGGTACAGCTTCCCGGACAGGCCGAGGTTGTCGTGGGCGAGGTTCTTGTACGAGGGCATCAGCGCGACCATCTCGTCGAAGATCTCGCTCGGTGAGCCGTAGTTCCAGTCCAGGCCGATCCGCTGGGCGATGTCCTGCACGATCTCCCAGTCCACCCGGGCCTGACCGGGCGGATCCATGACCTTGCGGCCCAGCTGCACGCGGCGGTCGGTGTTGGTGTAGCTGCCGTCCTTTTCCAGGTAGGACGAGGCGGGCAGGATCACGTCGGCGAACTCGGCGGTCTCGGTGAGGAAGATGTCCTGCACGACCAGGAAGTCCAGCGCCGCCAGGGCTTTTCGGACCTTGTTGATGTTCGGGTCGGACAGGAACGGGTTCTCCCCGAGCATGTACATCCCGCGTACGCCATCGGGTTCGAGCACCGAACCGATGATCTCGGTGACGGTGAGGCCCCGGTTCGGATCGAGCGTCGTGCCCCAAGCCTGCTCGAACCGTTCGCGGGTGCCCTCGAGGTCGACGCCCTGGTAGTCCGGGTAGAACATCGGGATCAGGCCGGCGTCGGACGCCCCTTGCACGTTGTTCTGACCGCGCAACGGATGCAGACCGGTGCCGGGCCGGCCGACGTTGCCGGTGATCGAGCAGAGCGCGATCAGGCAGCGGGCGTTGTCGGTGCCGGTGGTGTGCTGGGAGATGCCCATGCCCCAGTAGATGACGCCGGCGCCGGCTTCGCCCCACTCGCGGGCGACGGCGCGTATCAGGTCCGCGTCCACGCCGGTGATCTGGGCAGCGCGCTCCGGTGGGTAGTCGGCGACCGTGCGGGCCAACTCGTCGTAGTTGGACACCCGCTGGGCGATGAACTCCCTGTCGATCAGGCCGAGCCGGATCACCTCGTGCATGATCGAGTTGTAGAACGCCACGTCCGTGCCGGGCTTGACCTGGCAGTGGTAGTCGGCGTGTTCGGCGACCGTGCTGGCCCTCGGGTCGACATAGACGATCTTGGTGCCGCGGCGGCGGGCCTGCTTGAAGAACGAGCTGGCGACCGGATGGTTCGCCGTCGGGTTGGAGCCCGTGATGATCACGATGTCCGCGTTGGCCACGTCGCCGTAGGTCGTGGACACCGCGCCGGAGCCGACGCCCTCGAACAGCGCGGCGACCGAGGAAGCGTGGCACAGCCGCGTGCAGTGGTCGATGTTGTTCGTCCTGAACCCGGCACGGATCAGCTTCTGGAAGAGGTACGCCTCCTCGTTGGAGCACTTCGCCGAGCCGAACCCGGCGATCGCGCCCGGACCGCCGGTCGCGTGGATCTCCATGAGCCGGCGCGCCACGAGGTCGAGCGCCTCCTCCCACGTGGCTTCCCGGAAGTGCGGCAGCACCTCCTCGTAGTCGACGAAGCCACCGGGTTTGCGCCGGCCGTCGCGGCCGCGCTTCTGCTTCCGTCCGCCACCGCTGCGGTTCCCGCCACCTCCGGAGCGCCCGCGGTCGTTGTCGGCGTCACCGCGCACGTCCGCGGACAGCGGGCCCTTCGGGTACGACGAGTCGACGCGGATGAGCGGCACGGTGAGCCGCTGCGGCGAGGCGGCGTAGTCCCAGCCGTAGCGGCCCTTGACGCACAGCCGGCTCTTCGAGCCCGGCTGGTCGCGGCCTTCGGCGAAGGAGATCCCGCCGCGGTCGCGGTCGACGTAGTAGGTCAGCGCGCAGCCGACGCCGCAGTAGGGGCAGACGCTGTCCACGGCGTCCAACTGCTCGCGGGGCTGGATCGGGATGAGGTTGATCGGCTTGTTGGTCAACGCGCCCGTGGGGCAAGCCTGCACGCACTCGCCGCAGGTGACACAGGAGCTGGAGCCCATGGGGTCATCGAGATCGAACGCGATCTTCGTGGAGTAGCCCTTGCCGGAGCGGCCGATCACGTCGTTGCCCTGGATGTCGTCGCAGGCCCGGACGCACCGGTCGCACAGGATGCAGGCGTCGTGGTCGACGTTGATGACCGGGTTGGACGAGTCCTTGCCGCGGCCGGATCCGCACGGCAGGTCGGTGGTCTCCTTGGAGAGGTCGAAGCCGTCGGCCAGCGCCAGCAACAGGTTGTCCCCGGTGGTGGTCTGCTTCGGGTCCTCCTCGCGGGCCGGCTGGTCCGACAGCAGCAACTCGGTCAAGGTGGCGCGGCTGCGTTCCACCTCCGGCGTGCTGGTCCTGACCTCCATGCCGTCCTCGCACGGGCGCACGCACGCGGCGGCGAACGCGCGGCCGCCGGTGTCGACAACGCACATGCGGCAGACGCCGACCGGGTCGTAGCGCTCGTTGTGGCACAACACGGGAATGTCGACGCCGACCTGCTGCGCCGCGGTGTAGATGCTCGTCCCCTCGGGCACCGTCACGGAGTTGCCGTCGATCGTCGTGGTGACCGTGCGCACAGCGGTGTCCGGCTCGTCGACTACCGTCATCACTGACCTCCGTCACAAGCGAGCGTATGTTGTATACAAAAGAGCTGTATACAACATATCCCATACAGCTAGTCGAAAAGAAGATCGGGAAGGTCGCTCGGGCGTACCCGTCCCTCCTCGTCGAGCCCACGAGTCACGTAATAGCTGTCGACCATGGCCTGCAGTTGCTGGGCGGTCAACGTCGCTGTGCGGCCGGACGCCATCGGCAAAGGCGTTTCCAGCATGCGGGCCGGCAGGGTGTCGTCCGCCGCAGTGGCGCCTTCGCGCTGGTTGAACGCCCGCTTGGCACGCACGATCCGCGCGGCCGTGCCGCGCAGCTCATCCGCGTCCACCGCCCATCCGGTTACCAGCGACAACAGCGTTGCCCATTCGGTGAACGGGTCCTCGAAGACCCCTCGCAGGAACTTGCACAGGATCATCGAGTCCATCACCGCGGCCCGGTCCTCCGTTCCGACGGCCGCACTCACGTGGGCGTCGCCGCCACGGAACCGGTTCACCTCGCCGGAGAGGTCGGCTTCGTAGGCACCGGAGCGGTTGTGGTCGGCGCCGCGCGAGTTCACCGCCAGGCCCAGCGCCATCGACTGGAGACTGCGTGGCTCGTAACCCGGCAGCTCCAGGCCCTTCACCTGCGGGGCGAAGTCGATCGAGCCCTGGCCGACGATCCCGGCTGCCCGCCATGACCCCTGGGCCAGCAGCTCCCCGAGCCCCGGCGAACGGGCGCCTATCGCCTCGAGTGCCCGCAGCAGCACGCGACCGTCGCCGAACTTCAGCCAGGGCTCGTCGATCAGGCCGCGTTCGACGCACTCCATGGCCCACGCGATGGTGCCGCCGGCCGAGATCGTGTCCAGGCCCAGTTCGTCGCACTTCGCGCTGGCGGCGAAGACATCGTCGGGGTCCGAGACGCCGCACAGCGGGCCGAGCGCGAACACGTTCTCGTACTCCATGCGCTGGCTGCCGCCGCCTTTGCGGGAGTAGATGTGCTCGCACCCGATCGAGCAGGACGCGCAGCTGTTGCGCGCCACGCCGCGCATCTCGTGCAGCTCCTCGGCGGCCAGCCTCGGCGCGCCTTCGAAGGTGGCCGCGGTGAAGTTGCGGGTCGGCAGTGTGCTGACCGCGTTGAAGGCCAGCAGGTTCGCCAGCGTGCCCAGTTCCCGGTACTTGGCCGTGGCGGGGCCGAAACTGCGCCGGCGCAGGTCTTTGGACGCGGCCAGCACCCCGGCCTCGTCCGCGACGCCCACCTTGGTCGTGGCCCGGACCAGGACGGCCTTGATGTTCTTGGCGCCCAGCACTGCCCCGAGGCCACCGCGTCCGGCGTGCCGGCCATCGTGGCTGACCGTCGCGTAGCGGACCTGGCGCTCACCGGCAGGCCCGATCGCCGCCGTACGCCAGCCGCGTCCGAATCGCTGCCGGGCCTGCGTCTCAGCCTCGGCTGCGGGCAGTCCGGCCAGTTCCGGTGCCGGTTCGAGCCGGACTCCGTCACCGTCGATGAGCAGCACCGACAACTGCGCGGCGCGACCGCGGACGACGAGGGCGTCGTGCCCGGTCAGCTTGCCGGCGATGGCGAACTGGCTCGACGCCAGCGCGTCGGTCAGCAACCCGGTCAACGGGGACTTGGCGACGACGGCGAACTTCGCGCTGGTGGTCAGCGGCGTTCCGACCAGGGAAGAGAACACGAACGCCAACGGTGCTTCCGGCGCCAGCGGATCGACCCGCGGCGGCGCGAACCTGTGCAGCAGCCACGTGCCCAGCCCGGCGCCGCCGAGGTAAGCGCGCAACACCTGGTCGTCCAGCTCGCACACCGCGGCCGTGGCCGCGTCGTCGCCGACGTCGACGATCAGTGCCCGCCCGAAGAAGCCACCTGGTGCCATACCACGACTCTAGGCCCATCCGGGCGGTTGCGACACGATCAGCCGCCGGCGTCCGCGGACAGGAACGCCACCGAATCACCCGCCACGAGGGGCAACAACGGATCACGCGTGACCTGATCACCGTTCACCGCGGCGACCACATGCCGGTCCAGCGTCAGCCCGGCCAGCTCGGCGGCCTCTCCCAACGTCGCGGCCCGGCCGGTGCGCGGTCGATGCCCGGCATCACGGGCCAGCGCGCCGAACCGCTCGATCGTGACCTCGGGCGCCGGGCGGCTCCTCGCCTCGGCGTAGTCCTCCGGGGTGTTGACGTTGACCACCGACTCCAACTCGGGGTCGAGACGGGCCAAAGCGCTGTCCGCCAGCAGTTCCGCGTCGTCGAGTTGGGCGACCTCGCAGTGCTTGAACAGCATCCCGGGTCGCAGGTCGCCCTCCCCGATGAGTTTCGTGAGAAGAGCCGACAGCGAGGTCCGGTAACCCGCCGCCAGGGGCTGACGGAACCCCCGTGCCACCGGCAGCACCATGTCCGCGCCGGTCTCCTCCGCGCCCCGCAGCACACGCCGCACGAACGCCGGATGCAGAAACGGCGCATCCGTGGAGCACGCGAAGGCAACCTCTGCCCGGCCGGTCAGAGCCGCCAGGCCCGCCGCGATGCCTTGCATAGGCCCGAGACCTTCGACCGGATCCTCGACCACTTCGGCCCCCGCCGGCAGGCCCGGCAAGACTTGACCGGGAGCGGCGACCACCACCAGCGGACCGTCGATGACGCGGCCCAGCAGCGCGCACGTCCGATACAGCAATGTGGAACCGTGCCACTCCAGTCCGGCCTTCGGCTCGCCCATCCGCGATGAACGCCCGCCCGCCAGAACGACACCCGCTTCGGTCTGCATCCCGTGAAGGGTAATCGCGATACACAAATCACGGTGAGAGCGGACGGGCCGCGCAGTCCGCCGTCCCCGATCGTGCGTATCGCGCGAATCATGGTGGTCCGGGTCCTCGTAGGTGACGTATCGCTTCCACCGGGCCCGGGGTCTTGATGCCTCTCTGAGACAGTGCTGCAGAGCTTGCTTGCCAGATGGATCTCTAGGGGGTGACCACGGTGATCTCGGTGGCCTTGACGCTGGTCCATACGGCTGTGCCGTCCGCGAGTTGGAGGTCGCCGGCGGCCTGCGGGGTGATCTCGGCGACGAGGTCGGGGACTTCGTCGGAGGCGATGACGACGCGGAGGCGGCTGCCTGCGGCGGTGATCTCGCGGACGGTTCCGGGCCAGTTGTTGCGTGGGCTGCCGGCGGGACGTTCCCGGTGGAGGGAGACGGCTTCGGGGGTGATGATCGCCAGCGCGTCCGTCCCTTCCGCCGGGGGATCGGCGACGACGAGGGTGCCTCCGCCGGTGAGGGAGAGCGTGGCGTCCGAACTGGCCGTGCCGGGCCAGGCGTTGCGGCCGAGCATGCGGGCCACCCACGGGGAGCGCGGGTGGCGGGAGACCTCGCCCGGTGTGTCGTACTGAAGGGTCCGTCCGTCGACGAGGACGAGTACGCGGTCCCCGAGCGAGATGGCTTCGACGGGGTCGTGAGTGACCAACAGGCAGACGCCGCCGAAGCCTTGGAGGTGGGTGCGCAGCGTGTGGCGGACCTGGGCGCGGGTGGTCTGGTCGAGTGCGGCGAGGGGCTCGTCGAGGAGCAGCAACCGCGGGCGGGCGGCCAATGCCCTTGCCAGGGCGATGCGTTGGGCCTGTCCGCCGGAGAGCTGCGAGGGCTTGCGCCGGGCGAGGTGGCCCACGCCGAGCCGGTCGAGCCAGTCCTGTGCGGTGCGTCGCGCCTCGGCCCGGCTGACGCCCTGAGTGCGTAGCCCGTAGGCGGTGTTGGCGAGTGCGGTGAGGTGAGGGAAGAGGGCCCCGTCCTGCGGTACCCAGGCCACGCCGCGGCGGTGCGGCGGCAGGTTCGTGACGTCCGTGCCGCCGAGGTGCAGTTGGGCGTGGGCCCGTGGGGTGAGTCCGAGGAGTGCGCGCAGGAGCGTGGTCTTGCCGGCGCCGTTGGGTCCGACGACGGCGACGGTGGTGCCGGCCGGTGCATCGAGGGTGATGTCGTTGAAGCCGGTGACCTCCGCGTGGAGGGACGACTGCTGCTGCGGGGCCGGCGGCTCCGCCGCGGTGGCGACCGGTGCGTCGGTCGCGTCTTCCGTCAGCTTCCCGTTCTCGTCCGCCCGCCGGTCGTTCGCGTTCACGCGCCGGGCTGCGGTGGCGCCTGTCCAGCGGCCGCGAAGGGCGACGAGGACGGCCGTGGCGACGGCGAGCAACAGCAGGGAAACAGAGGTGGCGGCCTCAGGCTGCTCCTGGAGGAGCAGGTAGACGTCCAGCGGGAGAGTCTGGGTGGTCCCCGAGAGGTTGCCGGCGAAGGTGATGGTGGCGCCGAATTCGCCGAGTGCCCGGGCCCAGGTGAGGGCGGCCCCCGCGGCCAGCCCGGGGGCGACGAGCGGCAGGGTGACGGTGAAGAACACCCGTGCCGGGGACGCTCCGAGTGAGGCCGCGGTCTCCTCGTAGCTCGGCCGGAGTCCGGCGAGGGTGCCTTCGAGGCTGATGATCAGGAACGGCATCGCGACGAACGTCGCGGCGACGACAGCGCCCGAGGTGTGGAACGGCAGGACGATGCCCAAGTCGTTCTCCAGCCACGGTCCGAGGAGTCCGCGCCGTCCGAATCCCAGCAGCAGTGCGACACCGCCGACGGTCGGTGGCAGCACCATCGGCAACAGCACCAGGGAGCGCACCAGCGCCTTGCCGGGGAAGCGGACACGGGCCAGCAGCCAGGCCAGCGGCACGCCGAGGACGAGGGACAGCCCGAGCGCGCAGAAGGACACCAGCAGTGACAGCCGCAGCGCCTCGGTGACCTCGGGGTCGGTCAGATGCGAGCCGAGCTGGTGCCACTGGGTCCGGGCAAGGATGCCGATCAGCGGCAGCAGCAGGAACGCGATCGCCAGCAACGCCGGCACCGCGAGGGCGGCAGGGGTGCGCGTTCCGGGTGCGCGGGTGCGAGGGCGGCTCATCGGCGGTTCCAAGGTCGGGGGCTGAAGCTGGCGAGTAAGGGTGGCGAGGGGCTGTCCGTGCTCTAGCCGGACAGCCCTTCCTCGAGCGCAGAGGGTTACGGCTTCTGGAAGCCGGCGTCGCGCAGGAGCTTCTGTGCCTCGGGGGTGCTGAGCCACCTCACGAAGGCGTTGGCCGCCTTCGAGTTCTCCGACGACTTCAGGGCGGCGGCCGGGTATGAGGCGACGGCGTTCTCGTCGTCGGGAATCTTGACGGCCTCGATCTTGCCGGGAACGGTCGCGGCATCGGTCCTGTAGACGATGCCCGCATCCGCTTCCCCGAGTTCGACCTTGCTCAGAACGGCCCGGACGTTGGCTTCCTCGGAGACGGGCTTCACGCCGACGTTCTGCTTGTCCAGGACCTGCCGGCTGTAGCGGCCGACCGGGACCTCGGGAGCGGCGAGTACGACCTTCAGCTCGGAGTCGGCGAGGTCCTTGAGCTTCTCCACCTTCTCCGGGTTGCCCTTGCCGGTGGCGATGACCAGCCGGTTCTTCGCGATGACCGTCGGCTTGCCGGCGTCGGACTTCAGCCCGTCCATGGTCTTGGTGTCGGCGGTGACCAGTGCGTCGGCGGGGGCACCCTGCTTGACCTGTGCGGCGAGCTCCTGGGAGGCAGCGAAGGAGAACTTCAGCTTCGTACCCGGGTGTTCCTTCTCGTAGGTCTTCCCCGCGGTCTTGAACACGTCGGTGAGTGAAGAGGCGGCCAGGACCGTGAGTTCGGCCTTCGAGGCACTGCTCGAGCTGCCGCCGTCCTTCTCCTCACCGCCGCAGGCGGTCAGCGGTATGAGGAGTGAGGCAGTGGTGATCGCGGCGGCGGCACGCCGCCAAGTGACTGTGGACGACATGAAGTTGAGGCTCCTTGAACGGTGCGGGGGGGCGGATGCGGCGGAACGGGGGGACGGGCCCGCGGGGAGAGGAGGCGGAAGGGCGGCGGACGGGCATGCCGCGGCGGCACGGGGTTGGGGGACGATGCGCTCAGATGCGTTCGGGGACGGTCTGCTCAGGTGCGGTCGATGTGCACGCTGGTCGACTTCACTCTGGCGGTGGCCCGCATGCCGACCTCCAGGCCCAGCTCCTCGACGGCCTCCCGCGTCAACAGGGACACCAGCCGGTGCGGACCGGCCTGGATCTCCACCTGCGCCGCGACATCACCGACCTTGACGGCGGTCACGATGCCGGGGAACGCGTTGCGGGCCGAGGTGCAGGAGGCTTCGTCCTCGCCGAAGCCGCCGTGGCCGACCTCTACGGAGAAGGCAGCAAGGTCCTTGCCGTCGATGAGACGGCGCCCCCCTTCGTCTCGGTGGGTTGCGACTCTGCCGGCGTCGGCCCAGCGCCGGGCCGTGTCAGGGCTCACCCCGAGCAGACGAGCCGCTTGACCGATCGTGTAGCTGTGCACCCGGGCAAGCTAAGCGCGCGATCTCGCATCCGCAAGACATCGGAGGCATTCATGCAGCAAATGCAACCCAGCTCAAAGTCGCTCCATCGCACCTGAGTAACCCCGGCAGTTCGCCCCTGAGGCCCGTGCGGTCACAGGGGCGTGGCAGCGCGGAGAGGGCTCGGGGCGCCAATGGCGATGCCTGAGGTCCGGGAGCCGAATCCTGAGTGGGTATCTGATCTCCGAAGGTGGGGTCGTGCCCTGGCAGGCAGGTGGGGCAACCAGCGAGGATGCCGGTCATGTCCAATGATCAGAACCTCGTTCCTCTTCGCTCGACGCGCTCAGCACCCGTGGTGTTCGGTGCGGGAGCGGCCATCGGCGTTGTGGGAGGGATGATCGGGTTGGGCGGGGCGGAGTTCCGCCTGCCGTTGCTGATCAGCCTCTTCGGGTTCGCTGCGCTATCAGCCGTCATCATGAACAAGGCGATGAGTCTGGTCGTGGTTCTGGTCGCGCTGCCCGCCAGGCTGGCGGCGGTCCCGGCCGGCGAGGTGGCCGCACGCTGGCCCGTAGCGGTCAACCTGCTGGCCGGCAGTCTGCTCGGTGCCTGGGCCGGGGCGACTTGGGCGGTGCGCATGCGCACCGCCACCCTCTACAAGGTGCTGGCGGCTCTGCTGGTGCTCATGGCGATCGCCCTGGTGGTGGTGACGCAGGCCACCACCCTGGCAACGCTCGCACTGCCGCTGTGGTCGCAGGTCCCCTGCGGGGTCATAGCCGGGTTCGGCATCGGGGTCGTAGCGGCGATCATGGGCGTGGCCGGAGGCGAGCTGCTGATCCCGACGATCGTGCTGTTGTTCGGGGAGGACATCAAGACCGCGGGAAGTCTTGCGCTGCTGGTGTCGTTCCCGACGATGCTGGTGGCGTTCGCCCGGTACAGCCGTGACGGCAGTTTCGCGGTGCTCGGTGCGAACCGCCGCTTCACGCTGGTCATGGCCTCGGGCTCCGTCGTCGGAGCGGTGCTGGGAGGGCTGCTCCTGGGCGTGTTCCCGGACTTGGTGCTCATTCCATTGCTGGCGGTGATCCTGCTCGTTTCCGCGGTCAAGCTCGCCCGTCACAACTGACTTTCTGCACAACTGACTTTCTGCATCTGCAGCAGGCTGCCGAGAGGTGAGCCACTCCAAGCCGCACCCTTCACAGATCCTGCGGTGCGCCGGAGGCCGCGTTGGGCCCGGTGAGCAAGGCGCCTGCGCGGGCGCCGAGGAGCGCCTCGGACTCTGAGACGGGCGCGGGCGCGCAGGGACCCCGCGGGAAGGCCCAGGCATGGGGAAGGGCCCGGCCGGCGCAGGGGGCGCCTCCCGCCGACCGAGCCCCTATCCCGTGCAGCAGGCGAGGCCGTCAGGCCCGGCCGGCCGTTGTGCGCAGGGCGAGCCGGTGCTCACCTGCATACACGTTCATGGAGGATCCGCGGAGGAAGCCGACCAAGGTCAGCCCCGTCTCCGCGGCCAGATCAACCGCCAGTGACGAAGGCGCCGAGACGGCGGCGAGCACGGGGATGCCCGCCATCACCGCCTTCTGCGCCAGCTCGAAGGACGCACGTCCGGAGACCATCAGCACCGCGTCGCGCAGGGGAAGTCCGCCCTGCTGGAGTGCCCGTCCCACGAGCTTGTCGACGGCATTGTGGCGGCCCACGTCCTCCCGTACGTCGAGGAGTTCGCCCTCGGGGGTGAAGAGGGCGGCGGCGTGGAGCCCGCCGGTGCGTTCGAAGACCCGCTGGGACGCGCGCAACGTGTCGGGCAGAGAGGAGAGCACGGAGGGGTCGAGACGGACCCGGGGCCCGGCGGGGTCGTCCGGGTCCTCCGGATTCTCGATGCTCCAGCGGGCTGTCGTACGGACGGCGTCGAGGCTCGCCTTGCCGCACAGACCGCACGACGAGGTGGTGTAGACGTTCCGCTCCAAGGCGATGTCCGGGAGGGGGACTCCGGGCGCCAGGCGCACGTCGACCACGTTGTAGGTGTTGGAGCCTCCCCCAGCTACCGCTGGGGGGTCCCCCACGCTGGTGGCGCCGGCGCAGTAGACGATGTTCGCGAGTTCCTCGGCCGTACCGAGCACGCCCTCGCTGACGAGGAAACCCGCGGCGAGCGCGAAGTCGTCACCCGGGGTGCGCATGGTGATGGCGAGCGGCTTGCCGTTCAGCCGGATCTCCAGTGGCTCCTCGGCGACGAGGGTGTCCGGGCGGGTGCTGACCGCACCGTCGCGGATACGCAGCACACGCCGTCGCTCAGTGACCCGTCCCATTCGGTCCGTCCTGTCGGTGAGTCGTGTGGGCGGTGGCCCCGGATTGCCCCCGGGGGTGGGGGCTGGCCGGGGCCCACCTGGTCCGTCAAGCGCCGGCCGGGTTCCCGCCGCCGACGTGCTGATAGCCGAATCGGCCCTTGATGCAGAGGTTTCCGTGCGTCACCGGATTGTCGAGCGGTGAGCTGACCTTGACGATTTCATTGTCCTGAACATGGAGCGTGAGGTTGCAGCCCACACCGCAGTATGCGCACACCGTGGTCGTCTGAGTCTGCCGCTCCTCGTCCCATGTGCCTGCTTCCCGCATGTCGAATTCCGACTTGAAGGAGAGCGCGCCCGTGGGGCACACCTCGATGCAGTTGCCGCAGTAGACACACGCGGAGTCCGTCAGCGGCGCATCGTGCTCGGTGGAGATACGGGCGTCGAAGCCCCGGCCCGCCATGGAGATCGCGAAGCTGTTCTGCCACTGCTCACCGCAGGCGTCGACGCACTTGTAGCAGAGGATGCACTTGTCGTAGTCGCGGACGTAAAGATCGTTGTCGATCTTCGGCGGCTCGTTCATCGTGGCCGCCTCCGCGCCGAACCGGTCCGGCTTCGCACCGTATTCCTTGATCCACTCGGACGCGCGCGGCGTCGTGGACAAGTCCGTTGCGGAGGCGAGCAGTTCGAGGACGAGCTTGCGGCTGTGCCGGGCGCGCTCGGTGTCGGTGCGCACCGTCATGCCGGGCTCGGCCTTGCGGGAGCAGGCCGGGGCGAGGGTACGGGCGCCCTCGACCTCGACCACGCAGACGCGGCACGCGTTCTTCGGTTCGAGCGTCTCGCCCTGACAGAGCGTGGGTATGTCCTTGCCCGCCGAGCGGCAGGCGTCCAGGATCGTGGACCCGTCGGGGACCCGGGTCGGCTCGCCGTCGAGCTCGAACTCGACGAGGCGGCGCGGGGGATCCAGCGGTACTGCGGTCATGCGTAGGCTCCCAGTCGGTCGATGGCGGACTCCACGGCGTTCCAGGCGGTCTGTCCCAGACCGCAGATCGAGGCGTCGCGCATCGCCTCTCCCACCTCGCGGAGCAGCGCGATGTCGTCGGCGCTTCCCTCGGCCCCGCCCGATGTCCCGACGCGTTCGGCGATCCGGTGCAGTGCCTCCTCCTGACGCACGGTGCCGATGCGGCACGGCACGCACTGGCCGCAGGACTCGTCGCGGAAGAACTCGGCGATGCGCAGAAGGATCCGCGGCAGCGGCACGGACGAGTCGAGCGCGAGCACCACGCCGGACCCGAGGGTCGTGCCGGCTTCTCTCGTGCCCTCGAAGGTGAGCGGGATGTCCAGCTCGTCCCCTCGTACGAAGCCGCCCGCGGCGCCGCCCAGCAGCACGGCACGCAGATCGTCGGTCGCACCGGCGAGCCGGAGCAGGTCGCCGAGCGTGGCGCCGAAGGGGAGTTCGTAGATGCCGGGGCGCTCGACGTTGCCGGAGACGCAGAAGAGCTTCGGTCCCGTCGACTTCCCGGTGCCGATCGCGGCGTACGCCTCGGCGCCCAACTCCAGGACGGACAGCACGTTCACGAGCGTCTCGACGTTGTTGGCGGCTGTGGGCTTGCCGAACAGGCCCTTCTCCACAGGGAAGGGCGGTTTGGAGCGGGGCTCGCCCCGGTGGCCCTCCAGGGAGTTGAACAGCGCGGTCTCCTCGCCGCAGATGTAGGCGCCGGCACCGCGCCGGATTTCGATGTCGAAGGCGTAGCCCATGCCGAGCACGTCGTCACCGAGCAGGCCGCGGGCGCGTGCCTGTGTGATCGCGTTCGTCAACAGGCGCAGCGCACGCGGGTATTCACCACGCAGATACAGATAGCCCTTGTGGGCCCCGGTGGCGTAGCCCGCGATCGTCATGGATTCGATGAGCGCGAACGGGTCGCCCTCCATCAGCACCCGGTCCTTGAAGGTGCCCGGCTCGCTCTCGTCGGCGTTGCACACCACGTAGTGCGGCTGGTCCGGCTGCGACGCCGTGGCCTGCCACTTGCGGCCCGTGGGGAAGGCGGCCCCGCCGCGTCCCACCAGCCCGGAGTCGGTGACCTCGCGCAGCACCCCCGCCGGGCCGAGGGCGAACGCGCGGCGCAGCGCCCGGTACCCGCCGTTGGCGCGGTACTCGTCCAGCGACTCGGGGTCGGCGACCCCGATGCGGGAGAGCAGCCTCAGACCCGGCTCGCCCGCCTGCGGTACGGCGAGAGCGGCGGAAGGCTCCTCGGGCGCGTCCTCGGGGGCGCGCGCCGCGGCCTCCACGGCCTCCGCGGTGGCGGGTGCCACGACAGCGGTCGCGTACGTCGCCTCGCCGGGGGCGGGCCCACTCGGGGCCGGTGAACTCCCGTTGGGCGAGGCCCCGTTGGCGGGGACCCCGCCTCCGGGCCCGGCCGCCGAGGGGCAGCCGTGCCCGGCACGTATCGACAGGGCGGCCGGAGCGCGTTCGCACAGGCCCAGGCAGGGGCTGGGCTGCCAGACCGCGCCGTCGCGCGGCTCACCCGCCGGGCCGAGGCGGCGCTCCACCTCGGCCTGGAAGGCGTCCGCGCCCGGCGCCGCCGCGCATGCGATGTCCGTACAGACATGCACGACGGTGGCCGGACGCGGACGCATGGAGAACATCGAGTAGAACGTCGCCACCCCGTAGGCCTCGGCCGGCGGCACCGTCAGCCTGCGGCACAGGTAGGTGAGCGCTCCTTCGCTGATCCATCCCACGCGGTCGTTCACCGCGTGGAGCCCCGGCAACAGCAGGTCACGCCGCTCCCGTGCGTCCCGGCCGCCCAATGCCCAGCGCAGGTCGCCCGTAGTGCGGTCGTCCGCTCCTTCCCAGGCGCTGGGGGGAGGTCCGAGCAGGTCGTCGACGGCTGTTTTTTCCTCGTCCGTCGGCTTGCTGTCACCGAAGCGCAGATCCATTGCAGGTCTCAGCTCCTCACGGCTGCTTCGACAGGCAGCTTCTCGATCCGTATCGCGGATGCCTTGAATTCGGCGGTACCTGCGATGGGGCAGTTGGACTCGATGGTCAGCTGGTTGGTGTCCACCTCGTCCGGGAAGTGCATCGTCATGAACGCCAGGCCCGGGCGCAGCGCCCGGTCGATCCAAACGGGCGCCACGACGGAGCCGCGCCGGGAGGTCACCTGCACCTCTTCGTTGACCTCGACGCCGTACAGTTCGGCGTCCTCCGGGCACAGTTCCACGTATTCGCCGCGCCGCAGCGGCGAGGCGTAACTCCCGCTCTGCACACCGGTGTTGTACGAGTCCAGGCGGCGGCCCGTGGTCAGCCGCAGCGGGTAGTCCTCATCGGTGAGGTCGACCGGCGGATCGTGCTTCACGATGCCGAACGGCGCGGGAGTGCCGCGCTTCGCAGGATCCGTCTCCCACAGCCGCCCGTGCATGTACGTCGGCTCCAGCTTGTCGGTGCTGGGGCAGGGCCACTGGATGCCCTGGTGCTCCGCGAGACGGTCGTACGTCATGCCGTAGTGCTGCGGCGAGACGGAACGCAGCTCGTCCCAGACCGCCTCTGAGTCCGCGAACTTCCACTCGTGTCCGAGCCGGGCCGCGATGTCGCAGATGATGTCGATGTCCTCGCGGGCCTCGCCGGGCGGGTTCACCGCCTTGCGTACGCGCTGCACACGCCGCTCGCTGTTCGTGGTCGTGCCGTCCGTCTCGCACCACGCGGCGGTCGCGGGCAGGACCACGTCGGCCAGTTCGGCCGTCCTCGTGAGGAAGATGTCCTGCACCACGAGGTGTTCGAGCTTCTGCATCCGCTCGACGGCCTGACCGGTGTCGGCCTCCGACTGCGCCGGGTTCTCGCCGATGCAGTAGACGGCCTTCAACTCACCCGTCTCCATGGCCTCGAACATCATCGTGAGGTTGCGTCCGTGGCGGGGCTCCAGAGTGGTCTCCCAGGCGGCCTCGAACTTCGCCCGGGTCTCCGGGTCGAGGACGTTCTGGAATCCGGGAAGGCGGTCGGGGATGGCCCCCATGTCGCCGCCGCCCTGCACGTTGTTCTGCCCGCGCAGCGGCTGGAGGCCGGCGCCGTAACGGCCCACGTGCCCGGTCAGCAGCGACAGGTTGATCAAAGCGCGCACGTTGTCGGTGCCGTTGTGGTGCTCGGTGATGCCCAGCGTCCAGCACAGCTGGGCACGCTCGGCGGTGGCGTAGGCGTGCGCCAGGTCCCGGATGGCGTCGGCGGGTACGCCGGTCACCTTCTCGGCGGCGCTCAGAGTCCACGGCTCGACCTCGGCCTTGTACTCCTCGAAGCCGGTCGTGGCCCGCTCGATGAAGGTGTGGTTGGCCAGCCCCGAGTGGATGATCTCGCGCCCGATCGCGTGCGCCAGCGGGATGTCGGTGCCCACGTTCAGCCCGAGCCAGCTCTCGGCCCACTCGGCTGTGGACGTGCGGCGCGGGTCGACGGCGTACATCTTCGCGCCGTTGCGGATCCCGCGCAGTACGTGCTGGAAGAAGATCGGGTGTGCGAAGCGGGCGTTGGAGCCCCACATCACGATCAGGTCGGTCGACTCGACCTCCTCGTAGGAGGAGGTGCCGCCGCCCGAGCCGAAGGCCGCGGAGAGCCCGGCCACGCTGGGCGCGTGACACGTGCGGTTGCACGAGTCGACGTTGTGCGTGCCCATGATGACGCGGGTGAACTTCTGCGCCACGTAGTTCATCTCGTTCGTGGCCCGGGCGCAGGAGAACATGCCGAAGGCGTCCGGACCGTGCTCCGCCTTGATCCGGCGGAACCCCTCGGTGGCCTTCTCCAGCGCCTCCTCCCACGTCGCCCGGCGGAGCGGGCCACCCTTCTCGTCCCGCACCAGGGGATGGGTCAGGCGGGGGTACTCCTTCGTCGGCTTCCCGCGGTCGCGTTGCCTCATGCTGCGCTCCTTACGGTCTGTGCCAGCAGGTCGGTGACGGCATGGATGGCGCAGAGCTTCGGAACGCGTGTGCCTGTCAGCGCGGCGAGTTCGACCACTGCGGCCAGGAGCACGTCCAGCTCCATGGGCTTGCCGCTCTCCAGGTCCTGGAGGGTGGAGGTCTTGTGCTCGCCGACGCGTTCGGCTCCTGCCAGTCGCTTCTCCACGGAGATCTCGGGACGGCAGCCGACGGCCTCGGCCACCGCGAGGGTCTCGCGCATCATCGTCGCCACCAGAGCGCGGGTGTCCTGGTGGCGGCAGATCTGTGCCATGGTCGCCCGGGACAGCGCGCTGAGCGGATTGAACGCGATGTTCCCGAGCAGCTTGATCCAGATGTCGTTCCGGATGTCCGCCTCGACCGGGCACTTGAGGCCACCGGCGATCATGGCTTCGCTGAACTCCTCGCAGCGCGTGGAGTCGGTCTTGTCCGGTTCGCCGATGGAGAAGCGGGTGCCTTCCATGTGCTGTACGACGCCTGGGCCCTTGAGCTGCGTCGCGGCGTAGACGACGCAGCCGATGGCGCGTTCGGGGGGCAGAACGGCACTGACGGCTCCGTCGGGGTCCACGCTCTCGACGCGCCTGCCCTTGTAAGGGCCTTCGAGACCGTGGAAGTACCACCAGGGAATGCCGTTCTGCGCGGCCACCACGGCCGTCTTCTCGCCCATCAGGGGATGGACCAGCGGCCCGCACGCCGCATAGGAGTTGGCCTTCAGCCCGAGGAAGACGAAGTCGACCGGTCCGATCGAGGACGGGTCATCGGTGGCGTGTACGCGTGCGGTGAAGTCACCGCGAGGGCTGAGGACCTGGACGCCGTTCTCCTTCATGGCGGCCAGGTGCGGTCCACGGGCGATGAGGTGTACATCGGCGCCCGCTCGGTGCAGGGCTGCTCCGACATAGGCGCCGATTGCTCCAGCGCCGACGACTGCAACTTTCATATCCGCTCTCCGTTCGGTTGAGGGGACCGAGCGTGGGATGGAACCTGAGATAGTCGACAGAATATTGTATACATTCATCGACCGACAAGACTTGTGCGGCAGTTGCGGCGCACATGCTCGTCCGAATTATCCGGTCGTGAGGGCCCCGAGGAACCCGTCAGCCGCCGGTGAAGAGCTGCACGGCCTTGAGGATCAGCTCGTACAGTCCGTACGCCATGGGCACGCCGACCCAGAGCCAGGCGAACGCGAACAGGGCCGCGGGGGGCCCGTCCGCGGTCGCCGGCGCTGCGGGTGTGCTGTTCTCGCCGGTCGTCATCGCCCCGTCGCCTCCTTGCGCTCTTCGCCGCTCCCGGGTCCGGCGGCTGTCGCCGCCGCGGGCTCGTGGAACTTGGAATTCACCGGCCGTATCAGCTCATTCGCGATGAAGCCGACGACCAGCAGTCCGATCATGATGGACAGGGCGAGCCCGTAGAGCCCCGGTCCCGAGCGGCCCGCCGCCTCCTGCGAGTCGGCGACCCAGTTGACGATGAGCGGGCCGAGCACCCCGGCGAGTGACCACGCGGTCAGCAGCCGCCCGTGGATGGCGCCGACCTCGTACGTGCCGAACAGGTCCTTCAGATACGCCGGCACGGTCGCGAAGCCACCGCCGTAGAAAGAGATGATCACGAGCGCGCAGGCGATGAACAGCGGCTTGGAGGAGTCGCCGAGCAGCACGATCCCCAGGTACATCAGCGCCCCGACGCCCAGGTAGCAGCGGTACATGTTCTTGCGGCCGATGACGTCCGATGTCGAGGACCACACGAAGCGCCCGCCCATGTTGGCGAGCGAGAGCATGGCGACGAATCCGGCCGCGGCGGAGGCCGAGACGGGGGTGGGGGTGTCGGCGAAGAAGTCGCCGATCATCGGCGCGGCTTTCTCCAGGATTCCGATGCCGGCGGTGACGTTCATGCACAGCACCACCCACAGGAACCAGAACTGCGGTGTCCGCACGGCGTTGCGCGCCGAGACGTTCGCGGTGGTCACCAGTGGCTTGCTCGCCTGCTGCTCCTGCGGCTTCTTCCCGCCGGGCGGCTGCCAGCCCTCCGCCGGTACGCGGACCAGCAGCACGCCGAGCGACATGAAGACCGCGTAGACCAGTCCGTGCACGAGGAAGGCGGAGGCGACCCCGCTGTTGTCGCTGCCGAAGCTCTCCAGCATCTGCGCGGACCACGGCGAGGCGATCAGCGCACCGCCGCCGAATCCCATGATCGCGATGCCGGTCGCCATGCCGGGACGGTCGGGGAACCATTTGATCAGCGTGGAGACGGGGGAGATGTACCCGATTCCGAGGCCGATGCCGCCCACGAAGCCGTAGCCGAAGACCACCAGCCAGTACTGCTCGACGGCCGCGCCCAGCGAGGCGAGGAGGAAGCCCGAGCAGAAGCAGAGCAGGGACACCGTCATCGCCCAGCGCGGACCGTTGCGCTCCACGAGGGTGCCGCCGAAGGCCGCGGAGAGGCCGAGCATGACGATGCCCAGCTGGAAGGGCAGCGCACTGGCCGTCCCGGACAGGTCGAGCGACGACTCGAGCGCGGGTTTGAAGACGCTCCACGCGTAGGCCTGCCCGATCGAGAGGTGGACCGACAGTGCGGCCGGGGGTATCAGCCAGCGGCTCCAGCCGGGCGGCGCGACAGTGCGTGAGCGATCAAGAAACCCGAGTGCCATGGCCAGGAGAGTAGGTAGTTGAAGTGGGGATGACCAGAGCCGCGGCAGATTTCGTCGACTGTATGTGGACTGGCCGGTGCGCCAGGTGTGTTGGGCGTGATGGGTCCGTGATCCGCCCCGCCCTCTCACCCCCGCTTTCCCGCGCCGCGGCGCACGCCGATCTGCCCGGCCGCCCCGCCCGGGAGGACCGGGTTCATGGCCCTGTGAGCTAGTGCCTCGCGGTGCCGACGTCCAGTATCTGCCCGGGAACGGCGACGGCGATCGGCCCGGAGAAGCCGGCTCGGGCCGCGCGCAACGCCTCCTCGTGCGGGGTGCCGGGCCACAGATGGGTCAGCACGAGCCGGGCCGCGCCGGCCTGCTCGGCGTACCGGCCGGCGAGGCGGGCGCTGAGCAGATGCTCCGCGTCCGCGGGCGGGACGGCTTCGGGGTGCGTGGCCTCGGAGAGGAAGAGGCCGGCCTCCCGGGCGAGCAGCGGCACCTGAGGGCTCGGGCCCGTGTCACCGGTGTAGGCGAGCACGGCGCCCCGAGGGTCGGTGATGCGGATGCCCGCGTTCGGCACGAAGTGCGGGAGCAGCAGGGTGGTGACCGTGAAAGGGCCGATCTCGAAGCGTGCTCCGGCGGTGAACTCGTGCAGTCTCCAGGCGTGGGCGAGCATGCCGTGCCGGTCGAGAGCGAGTACGGGGGCCAGGGCCCCGGGCAGCGCGTACAAGGGGAGCGGTGGGGGAGAGGCATCGCCCAGCGCCCGCGCGCGCAGCAGCGGATTGAGATCCGCGCAGTGGTCCGGGTGTCCGTGGCTGACGAGGACCGCGTCGACCTGCTCCGGGTCCGCGTGCTCCAGGAGCGCGGGCAGCGTGGCGTATCCCGGGTCGATGAGCAGCCGGAAGCCCTCGCAGACGAGCAGGTAACCGCTGCATCCCTGCGTTCTCGTCGGCCACGCCCCGCAGCCCCCGAGTACGGTCAGTTCCATATTGAGGCCCTTTCCTCCGGGCTCCCGCCGCGCCTGCCCGGGTCTTCCTGGGTCCGGCTTCCCGTCAGTGCCTTACGCAGGTGTACGAGGCGTAGGCGGAGCCGCGGTAGGAGGCATCGGTGATCTCGAAGCCCGCGGCCGTGAGCATCGGCTCGAACAGCCAGCGGAACGTGCTGTGTTCGGTGCGGATGTGCTCCGCGAGGTCCTCGCGTGTGTAGGCGGTGGAGGAATCCTTCGGAGCGGCGGCCAGCCAGTCCTCCAGGAACGTCTCCGTGTCCTGCGCGGCGACGTCGTATACCAAGTCGTGGAGCCGGAGGATGCCGCCTGGCCGCAGCATCCCGGCCATGCGGCGCAGGGCCATCACCTTCCAGAAGTCGGGAAGCTGATGCAGCGCGTGCCGGGTGAAGACCGCGTCCGCTGGGGCTCCGGAGTGCTCGTAGGTGAGGAAGCCGCCCGGCACGCATTCGAGCGTGGCCAGCTCCTCGGCGGCGGCGCGCTCGCGCAGCACGTCCCGCATCGCCGGTGAGATCTCCACCGCGATCACGCGGCCGAAGTGCCGCGCCGCCGGTACGGCGAACTGGCCCGTTCCGGCACCGAGATCGACGACCACGGAGTCCGCCGTGAGCCCGTGCGAACGGAGCAGGGCCAGGTCCTCGCCCGGGTCGGGATGCCCCTGCTTTCGGTCGAAACCGCCGACGAACGCTGCGTCGAGGTGCTCGGGGCCTGCGTGCGCGAGCTCGTCGGGGATCCAGTCGCGGTCCATGGAAGGAGAGACTGGCACGCCGACGTGGCGGGCGCGCGCCAATATCCGGTGGTGCCAGGGCCGTTGAGGGCCGGCGCGCCTTGACCCGCCGCCCGCGTGTGACGTGTCACAGAGATGCGAAAGTGGCTCACGACCCCACCACAATTCGAGTGCACTCCGTAGACTGTATTCAATAGCCAAGAGTTTCAGGGTTCCCATCTTTCAGGGTGCAGGGTCCCCGAAGGTCAGGAGTCGCAGAATGCTGTCCGCCGGACTGCCGGAAGGCACCATGCCCAAGCTGGAGCGGCCGGGGCCGCTCCGCGAGCGGGTCTACGAAGCGCTGCTGGAGCTCATCACCACCCGCTCGCTCAGGCCCGGGCAGCACCTGGTCGAGAGCGAGCTCGCCCAGCATCTCGGTGTCTCCCGCCAGCCGGTACGGGAGGCGCTGCAGCGGCTGAACACGGACGGATGGGTGGACCTGCGTCCCGCGCAGGGCGCGTTCGTGCACGAGCCCACGGAGGAGGAGGCCGACCAGCTGCTGACCGTGCGCACGCTGCTGGAGGCCGAGGCCGCCCGGCTCGCCGCTGCGAACGCTGACGCGGCCGGTGTCGCGGAGCTCGAGGACCTGTGCGCGCGCGGCGAGGCGGCAGTCGGCGGCGAGGAGGTGGAGAAGGTCGTGGAGGCGAACGCGGCGTTCCACGCCCGCGTGATGGCCCTGGCCGGCAACGCCGTCCTCGCTGAACTCGCCCGGCAGGTCGACCGCAGGGTGCGCTGGTACTACACGCCGGTCGCGCGGCAGCGCGGCGCGCAGTCCTGGATCGAGCACCGCGAGCTGATCGCGGCCATCGCCGAGGGCGACGAGCACTCGGCCGCCAAGGTCATGCGGGAGCACACGGAGCACACGCGGCGCTCGTACCACGAGCGTGAGCGCGGCTGACACCCGTCTCCCCTCGCTCCCGCTCCTCTCTCCCGGCCGCCCTCTCTCATCGGCGTTCCGCTCCGGCTTCCCGGCTCGGCCGAGGAGCCGGACATTGCTGTGCGCGGCCGCCCCGCGCGCCACGTCTCCCGGTCCCTGGGCCCGCCCCGGCCCAGGGACCGGTGCATCTGCCCTTCTTGCGTGCATATGCCGAGCCTTTGTCCAGTGCATGGAAAAAGTCGAAGGGGTTTGTGCAGAACTTCTTCCCCATTGCGCAGAGCGCTGGTACGTTCCCAGTCAATCCCCGGGGAGCGACCCACGCTTCCGCGGGAGAGGTCGATGAGAAGTCCGGCCGGAGGCAGGGGAGTTGTTGCCCTGTCCGTCGGCCGGGTGGCTTCCCAGAGCCGGCTTACGGTTACCAGGGGAGGGAGGGTGGCGGTGAGGCGCATGACTGCTCGGCCCGCGAACGCGCACCAGGCGCGACTGCTCCGCTTGCTGCGTGACGGCGGTCCGAACTCCCGCGCCGAACTGGGCGACCACGTCGACCTCTCCCGTTCCAAGCTCGCCGTGGAGATCGACCGGCTGCTGGAGACGGGGCTCGTCGTAGCCGACGGGCTCGCGGCCTCCCGCGGCGGTCGGCGCTCGCACAATGTGCGCCTCGCTCCGGAACTCCGTTTCCTCGGCGTCGACATCGGCGCCACCTCCGTCGATGTGGCAGTGACGAACCCCGAGTTGGAAATACTGGGGCACGTCAACCAGCCGATGGACGTGCGTGAGGGCCCCGTCGCCGTCTTCGACCAGGTGCTCGCCCTGGTCGCCAAGCTCCGTGACTCCGGCGTCGCCGACGGCTTCGCCGGTGCGGGGATCGGTGTCCCCGGGCCTGTGCGCTTCCCGGAGGGCGTCCCGGTCGCGCCGCCGATCATGCCCGGCTGGGACGGATTTCCCGTGCGGGAAGCCCTCAGCCAGGAACTCGGCTGCCCGGTCATGGTCGACAACGACGTGAACCTCATGGCGATGGGCGAGATGCAGGCCGGAGTCGCCCGCTCCGTGAGGGACTTCTTCTGCGTGAAGATAGGCACCGGCATCGGATGCGGTGTCGTGGCCGGTGGTGAGGTGCACCGCGGCACCACCGGAAGCGCCGGCGACATCGGGCACATACAGGTCGAGTTGGAGGGACGCCCCTGCCCTTGCGGCAACCGCGGCTGCCTCGAGGCCTACTTCGGGGGTGCCGCACTCGCACGTGACGCCGAGGCCGCCGCGCGCGACGGGCTCTCGCCGGAACTCTCGACCCGGCTCGAGGCCGTCGGTCGGCTCAGCGCCGAGGACGTCGCCACCGCGGCCGCCGCGGGCGACGGCACCTCTCTCGATCTCATCCGCGACGGCGGCGCCCGCGTCGGCCAGGTCATCGCCGGCCTCGTCAGCTTCTTCAACCCCGGACTCGTCGTCATCGGCGGCGGTGTGACCGGGCTCGGCCACACGTTGCTCGCCAGCATCCGCACACAGGTCTACCGCCAGTCGCTGCCCCTGGCGACCGGCAATCTCCCCATCGTCCTGGGCGAGTTGGGTCCCGTCGCCGGTGTGACCGGAGCGGCCCGCCTCATCAGCGACCACCTCTTCTCACCGGCCTGACCGGCTCATCGGCCCGGCCCGAGCCGGTCCGAACGGCCCCAAGGCCCGTCGTACAGCGCGCGCACCGCCCCGCATTTCGGCACCCGGCACCACCGCACCCGCCTTTCGGCACCCGGCACCACCGCACCCGGCACCACCGTCCCGCAACGGCACCGAGCACGGTCCCGCCTGCCCGTACGCAGTACGCACGGAGGCCCCGCCATGGCTCCAGAGGTTCCACACACTCCACTGCTGACGATGTCCCGCATCACCAAGACCTTCCCCGGCGTGAGGGCGCTGGACGGCGTCGACCTGGACGTACAGGCCGGCGAAGTGCACTGCCTGCTGGGGCAGAACGGCGCGGGCAAGTCCACCCTGATCAAGGTTCTCGCCGGCGCGCACCAGCCGGACGAGGGCGACATCCGCTGGCAGGGGGAGCCCGTACGGCTGGCCACGCCGATGGCCGCCATGCGTCTCGGCATCGCCACCATCTACCAGGAACTCGACCTGGTGGAGCACCTGTCGGTGACGGAGAACATCTTCCTCGGCAACGAGGTGTCCGCCCGCGGCTTCATCCGCGCCCGCGACGCCCGCACCCGCGCCGCCGCGCTACTGCGCCGCCTCGGCCACCCGGAGATCGACCCGGACGTGACCGTCGGCGCGCTTCCGGCCGCCGGGCAGCAGATCGTCTCCATGGCGCGCGCCCTCTCGCACGACGTGCGACTCATCGTCATGGACGAACCCTCCGCCGCGCTCGACCCCGATGAGGTCTCCAACCTCTTCCGTATCGTCGGCGGGCTGACGGCCGAGGGTGTCGCCGTCGTCTACATCTCCCACCGCCTGGAGGAGATCCGCCGCGTCGGCGACCGTGTCTCCGTGCTCAAGGACGGCCGTGTCGCCGCCAGCGGACTGCCGGCCCGCACGACGGAGACACGGGAGTTCGTCGCCCTGATGACCGGCCGCGACGTGCAGTACGCGTTCCCCGAACGCCCGGTCCACACCGAGCCGTTGGAGGACCGCGTCCTTCACGCAGCGCCCCGGCCACCCGTGCTGCGTGCCGAACGACTCGCCCGCAAGGGCGAGTTCGAACCGCTCGACCTCGAACTGCGCGCCGGTGAGATCACCGGACTCGCGGGCCTCGTCGGCTCCGGACGCTCGGAGATCCTGGAGACTCTCGCCGGAGCCCGGCGTCCCACCGCCGGGCGCATCCTCGTCCACGGCAAGCCGCTGCGCCCCGGCGACGTCACCGCGGCGGTACGGGCGGGCATCGGCCTGGCACCCGAAGAGCGCAAGTCCCAGGCGCTGTTGATGCTGGAGCCCGTCACCAGCAACGTGTCCGTCTCGGCGCTGCCCCGCTTCTCCACCGGCGGCTGGCTCGACCGTGCCCGCGAGCGCGCCGAGACCCGCGCACGCACCCGCGACCTGGCACTGCACCCGGACGACCCCGACAGGGCGGTGCGCACCCTCTCAGGAGGGAACCAGCAGAAGGTCGTCCTCGCGCGCTGGCTGCTGCGCGAGTGCCGGGTGCTGCTGCTGGACGAGCCGACCCGCGGCGTCGACGTCGGGGCACGCGCCGAGCTCTACACCGTCATCCGCCGTCTCGCCGACTCCGGCGTCGCCGTCCTTCTCGTCTCCAGCGAAGTGCCCGAAGTCCTCGGACTGGCCGACCGGGTGCTGGTGCTGAGGGAGGGCCGCGTCGTGCACACCGCCCCCGCCCGGGAGCTCGACGAGCACCGGGTGCTCGACCTCGTCATGGAAGGGAGCCCGTCGTGCTGAGCCCAACCGGTGCCGAGGCGGTCAAGGAGCCCGCGTCGCAGCCGCCCGCACCGCCGTCCCGGCGCGGCATCAGCGCCCCACGTCGCGGCGTGCGGCACCTCTCTCTCGTCGGGGTGCTCGTCGCGCTGGTCGTCGTCGGCGCGTTCACCAAGCCGGAGCAGTTCCTGACCTCCGACAACCTCCAGCTGATCCTGACCCAGTCCTCGGTCATCGGGGTCGTCACCGTAGGCGTCACGTTCGTGATCATCGGTGGCGGCATCGACCTGTCCGTGGGAGCGATCGTGGCGCTCGCCTCCGTGTGGGCGACGACCGTCGCCACGCAGGAGTTCGGGCTCGGCGGCATGCTGCTGTGCGCGCTCTCGGTGGGGCTGGGCTGCGGGCTGGTGAACGGGGTGCTCATTGCCTACGGGCCGATGGTGCCCTTCATCGCGACCCTGGCCATGCTCGCCTCGGCACGCGGGCTGGCGCTGCTCATCAGCGACGGCAAGACGCAGGTGGTGACGGTGAATTCCGTGCTCGACCTCGGCGTCTCCGACAGCTACGTGCTCGGCATCCCGCCTCTCGTGCTGGTCTTCGCGGCCGTCGCGGTGCTGGGCTGGCTCGTCCTGGGGCGCACCACCTTCGGGCGACGAACCGTCGCGGTCGGCGGCAACGCCGAGGCCTCGCGGCTGGCGGGCATCGCGGTGCGCAGGCAGCGGCTGCTGCTGTACCTGCTCTCCGGCCTGTGCTGCGGCATCGCCGCGTTCATGCTGATCGTTCTCACCGGCTCGGGTCAGAACACCAACGGCAACCTCTACGAACTCGACGCCATCGCCGCCGCGATCATCGGCGGCACCCTGCTCAGCGGAGGCCGGGGGACCATCACCGGCTCCGTGCTCGGAGTGCTCGTCTTCACCACGATCACCAACCTGTTCGCTCTCAACAACCTCCAGACGGACGTCCAGCAGATCGCCAAGGGAGCGATCATCGTCGCCGCAGTCCTGGTCCAGAAGGGTCGGAAGACGTCATGACCGAATCACCCGAGAACCCGAATCCACAGAACCCCAACCCCAACTCGCCCCGTACAGACGCGTCTTCGCTGAGTGCGTTCGGCGCCTCCCGCAGGAACGTCCTCTTCGGCGCCGCCGCCGGTGCCGCCTTCCTCTCCGGCTGCACCAGCAACGAGAGCAACGACGGGAAGGACGCCGAGGCAGGGCAGGCGAACGTCGCCGACGACAAGCCCGGCAAGAGAGTCACCATCGGCTTCGCAGGGCCGCAGGCGGACCACGGCTGGCTCAACGCCATCAACGAGCAGGCCAAGGAGCGGGCGAAGAAGTACAAGGACGTCACCCTCGAGGCGACGGAGGGGTCGAACGACAACGCCCAGCAGGTCGGCCAGATCGAGACGCTGATCAACAAGAAGGTCGACGTCCTCGTGATCCTCCCCGCCGACGGCAAGGCGCTGACGCAGGTCGGCCTGAAGGCGATGCGTGCGGGCATCCCCGTCGTCAACCTCGACCGGGTGTTCGCCTCGCAGCAGGCCTACCGCTGCTGGATCGGCGGCGACAACTACGGCATGGGGCTCAACGCCGGCCGGTACATCGGGGAGAAGCTCAAGGACAAGAAGAACGCGAAGGTCGTCGAACTCGCGGGCATCGACAACCTGGAGCTGACCCGGGAGCGTACGGAGGGCTTCGACGACGCCCTGAAGAACTACCCGAACATCAAGAAGGTCGCCCGTCAGGCCGCCGAGTTCACCGTCGAGTCGGGCCAGTCGAAGATGGCCCAACTGCTGCGTGCCGAGCCGAAGTTCGACGCGCTGTGGAACCACGACGACGATCAGGGCGTGGGCGCCGAGCGGGCCATCAAGCAGGCGGGCCGCGACGACTTCCTCATGGTCGGCGGTGCCGGGTCGAAGCGCGTCATGGAGGCCATCAAGGCCGACAACAGCGTCATCAAGGCCACGGTCCTCTACCCGCCGACGATGGCCGCCTCGGCCATCGACCTCGCCCGCGCGCTGGGCCAGAGCAAGGGGGTCGGTGGTCTCGCCGAGTTCGAGATCCCGGCGTCCATCACGCTCTACTCGGCCGTCGTCACGAGGTTGAACGTCGACGAATACCTGCCGACGGGCTTCAAGTAGGCCCGGCCCTGGCCCCGTTACCGGCGCACCACGCCACGCACCACGCCAAGGCCGTGCCCCACCCCCCACTTGTACCCCCGACAGGGAGGAGCCCCATGTCCGACGACACAGCGCCCGCACCCGCGCCCGTACGCCCCGATCAGGGCGGATCGGCGCCACCGCTCGGCGTGGGCATGGTCGGTTACGCCTTCATGGGAGCCGCGCACTCCCAGGGGTGGCGCACCGTCGGCAGGGTCTTCGACCTGCCGCTCACGCCCGCGATGACCGCCGTGTGCGGACGGGACCCGGACGCCGTGCGGGCGGCGGCCGGGAAGCTCGGCTGGGCGGCGGCGGAGACCGACTGGCGGAAGCTGATAGCCCGCAGCGACATCCAGCTCGTCGACATCTGCACACCCGGTGAGAGCCATGCCGAGATCGCTGTCGCCGCGCTGGAGGCCGGAAAGCACGTCCTGTGCGAGAAGCCTCTCGCCAACTCCGTCGCCGAGGCCGAGGAGATGGCCGCGGCGGCGCGAGCGGCCCGCGAGCGGGGCCAGTTGACGATGGTCGGCTTCAACTACCGCCGCACGCCCGCACTCGCCTTCGCGCGGCACATGGTCGCGGAGGGACGCCTGGGCGAGCTGCGGCACGTGCGCGTGAGCTATCTGCAGGACTGGCTCGTCGATCCTGCCTTCCCGCTGGCGTGGCGGCTGCGCAAGGAGGCCGCCGGATCCGGTGCGCTGGGGGACCTCGGCGCGCACGCCATCGACATTGCACAGCATCTGGCGGGCTCGCCCGTCGCCGGGGTCTCGGCGCAGACGGAGACCTTCGTGACGGAGCGTCCGCTGCCCGGCGAGGCACCGGGCGGCGCTCTCGGGCCCGTCACCGTGGACGACGCCGCCATCTTCAACGGGCGTCTGGAATCAGGGGCGTTGGCGTCGTTCGAGGTCAGCCGCGTCGCGTCCGGACGCAAGAACGCGCTGCGGGTCGAGCTCAACGGGACCCTCGGATCGGTCGAGTTCGACCTGGAACGCCTCAACGAACTCCACTTCCACGACCAGACCGACACCGCGTCCGAATCCGGGTTCCGGCGCATCCTCGTCACCGAGGGCGAACACCCCTACCTGGAGGCGTGGTGGCCGCCGGGGCACGGCCTGGGCTACGAGCACACCTTCGTGCACCAGGCGCGCGACCTGCTGCACGCGATCGCCACCGGCACGGACCCCGAGCCGTCCTTCGCCGACGGGCTCCAGGTCCAGCGTGTCCTGGCCGCGGTCGAGGAGAGCGCGGCAAAACACAGCACCTACATCAGCGTCGACGCCGGCTGACGAGACCGTCAGCCCGGCCGGGAGACCGGACCGGATCAATCGGCCCAGCTCGGATCAGGAGGCTGCGCACATGCCCCGACAGTTCACCCTCTTCACCGGCCAGTGGGCGGACCTCCCGCTGGAGGAAGTCTGCACACTCGCCCGCGACTTCGGCTACGACGGACTCGAACTCGCCTGCTGGGGCGACCACTTCGAAGTCGACCGTGCCCTGGCGGAGCCGGACTACGTCGACGGACGGCATGCCCTGCTGGAGAAGTACGGTCTGAAGTGCTGGGCGATCTCCAACCACCTCGTGGGACAGGCCGTCTGCGACGACCCGATCGACGAGCGGCACAAGGGCATCCTTCCCTCCCGCATCTGGGGCGACGGCGACCCCGAAGGTGTGCGGCAACGCGCAGCGGCCGAGATGAAGGACACCGCGCGCGCCGCGGCGGCGTTCGGCGTGCGCACCGTCGTCGGCTTCACCGGCTCCTCCATCTGGCATCTGGTCGCCATGTTCCCGCCGGTCCCGCCGCACATGATCGACCGGGGCTATGAGGACTTCGCCGAGCGGTGGAACCCGATCCTGGACGTCTTCGACGCGGAGGGCGTGCGCTTCGCGCACGAGGTCCACCCCAGCGAGATCGCCTACGACTACTGGACGACGCACCGCGCGCTGGAGGCCATCGGCCACCGCCCGGCGTTCGGGCTCAACTTCGACCCCAGCCACTTCGTCTGGCAGGACCTCGACCCGACGGGGTTCCTCTACGACTACCGGGAGCGGATCTACCACGTCGACTGCAAGGAGGCCCGCAAGCGCCTCGATGGCCGCAACGGCCGGCTCGGCTCCCACCTGCCGTGGGGTGACCCCCGGCGCGGCTGGGACTTCGTCTCGGCCGGGCACGGCGACGTGGCGTGGGAGGACGTCTTCAGGATGCTGCATTCCATCGGCTACGAAGGTCCCGTCTCCGTGGAGTGGGAGGACGCGGGCATGGACCGGCTCGCGGGAGCGCCGGAGGCGCTGCGCAGGCTCAAGGCCTACGACTACGACCCGCCGTCCTCCTCCTTCGACGCGGCGTTCAGCAGCTGAGCAGCCGCGTCCCCGTCCACCGGGCCCCGTCCCCGCCGAGCCGCCGCGCCCCGGGCAACCCGCCTGCCCGGGGCGCGGTGCGGCGTGTGTGGGACCGTCGCCACGGCGGTCCGGCGGGGGCCGGCGGTCAGGAGAACGAGCGTCCGTGGCTGCGCCCCGTCGGCGTCAACTGCCGTAGCACGGACGCCGGAACGCGTCATGACGTATGTCATGACGTGTCTTGACACTTTCTGTGAACGGGGTCACTCTCATGCTCTTCCAGCCTGTGCCACCGACCAGGGAGAGGCAGCGTCCGTCATGAGTTCACGTCCCGTCAGAGTGCTGTTGTCGGTTCTCACAGGAGCGGGCTTGATGCTCGTCGCCCCCGCGGCCACTCCCGCCGTCGCGAGCTCCGCATCGGCCGCCCCCGCCGAAGCGGCCGCCGCCGACGCGAGCGCTGCCGACGCCTGCTACAGCTGGAGCGGAACGCTGAGCGAGGGCGCGTCCGGAGAGGCCGTGCGGCAGCTGCAGATCCGGGTCGCCGGATACCCGGGGTCCGGCAATCAGCTTGCCATCGACGGCCAGTTCGGCCCGGCCACCAAGGCCGCGGTGCAGCGCTTCCAGTCGGCATACGGCCTCTCCGCCGACGGAGTCGCGGGCGCCCAGACCTTCAACAAGATCTACGAGTTGCAGGACGACGACTGCACGCCCGTCAACTTCAGCTACGACGAGCTGAACAACTGCAACTCCGACTGGTCCGGGGGCAAGGTCGGCGCGTCCGTCGCCCGTGCCAACGCCCTTGTCACCATGTGGAAGCTGCAGGCGATGCGCCACGCCATGGGCGACAAGCCGATCACCGTCAACGGCGGCTTCCGAAGCGTCGCCTGCAACAGCGCGGTCGGCGGCGCGGCCAACAGCCGCCACATGTACGGTCACGCGGCAGACCTCGGTGCCGGTTCGCAGGGCTTCTGCGCTCTGGCGCTGGCGGCCCGCAACCACGGCTTCACCGAGATCCTCGGTCCCGGCTACCCGGGCCACGACGACCACACGCACGTCGCGGGCGGCGACGGACGCTTCTGGTCGGCGCCCACCTGCGGGCTCTGACCCACCACTTCGCGTACTGCCTCGCCACGTCCGCTCCGTGCCATCGGCCCGGAGGGACGTGGCGAGATGCGTTTCCCCGGTGGGACCCCCGACCATGCCGCCGCCGGAAGTGATCACTGCCTCATCCTGCCCCCGTCACCGGGTACCTCGCGTGCCTGCTGTGTACGGTGATGAGGACTGTAAGGACGTCGGGGGACGGGGAGTTGTACGGATGTGCAGGGGGAGGCGGCACCGGCCGCGAACCGGGCGGCTGAGCTGCATGAAGTGGCGGCGCCGGTGGGGGAGTTCAGACATCGCCTGGTGCTGGTGCCGTTGCTCGACGGCGAGTTGATGTACGCGCAGCCGGGGGGGCCGCGACGGGACCTGTCGCAGGATGCGTCATGTCCCCTACGGTCGGAACGGCTGATCGAACCGGGGGGTTGTCATGCTGACGGAGGACATCGAGGACGCCGAGGGCGACGGGGACATCGATGCGGCACGGGAGCAAGTGCTCGCCGATCTGGGGGAGTTCCGCCGTTCGCTGCTGGTGGTGCCGATCCGGGACGGCGGGATCCTCGCCGGCGACCACGGCGGTCTGCGGTGGATCTATGCGTTCACGGACACGGACACGCTGACGGCATTCGCGCAGGCACGTGGTGAGGGCGGCGAGTGGGAGTTCCGGCGGGTCTACGGGGCCCGGCTGCTGGACGAGACGGTGGCCGAGGTCGGAGTCCCGTGCGGGATCGCGGTCGATGTCGGGAGCGAGGGGGCGTTCCTGTTGCCTCCGGCGAAGGGGATCGTGCCCGATGAGGTGGCGGTGACCGAGGAGTCGGAGAGGGCGTCGTCATGAGCGGTGGCTACAAGTTCGACCCGGCCGCGGCGAAGCAGGTCGAGCAGGGCATGAAGGCCGCGACGGCGGAGCTGGAGGAGACGGGCTTCTTCTCGATCACCGCGCAGCAGGGTCAGGGTTTCCAGTTCCTGATGATGTCCGGCATGGAGATGGGCAACGGCGAACTGGCCGAGGTGTTCGGGCAGTTCTGCGGCCTGTGGGGGATGGCGATCCACGAGAAGATGCAGCACCTGAACGACATCGCGGACAAGCTCGGCCTGTCGGCGGGGCTGTACCACGAGCAGGAGCAGTACGTGAACGACACCCTCAAGGAGGTCGTCGTCACTGCCGGTTCGTACAACCCGCAGCAGGGCGTCGCGGAGGGCGACAAGGCCGGGGAGAAGTCCTGGGGCGAGGTGTGGGGCGACGTCAAGCCGCGGATGCCTGAGGTCGATACCTCGCAGCCCGACTGGAACCAGATGGGCGACCAGTGGGGGCAGGTCGGGGACGACTTCGGGAACTCCCCGTGGCAGGACGTGGCCGGACCGGACCGGCAGGACGACTCGGACTGGCAGTGGGACGGGCCCCCTGAACAGCAGCAGGGCGGCCAGGGCAACGACAGGGGCAACGGGGGGAACTGACCGGTGGGTCTGGGGGACGCGTTCGAAGCGGTCGGTGACGGAGCCGAGTGGGTCGGCGACAAGGCCGCCGACGGCCTCGACAGCGTGGGTCTGGAAGGCGCGGCAGAGGGCGTACGGGACGCGGGCGAGTGGACGGCGGACAAGCTCGGTGCGGACGTCTCCGAACGGCAGCTCGGCGAGACGGAGGACCCGAAGGAGATCATCCACGGCGACGTGGAGAAGCTGACCGAACGCGCCGAGCACCTGCGGGACTTCTTCAAGGCGTTCGACAAGCTCGGCTCCGGGCTGAAGGGCCTGGACGTGCACGGCTGGGAGGGCGAGGCCGGGGAGGGGTTCCGGGCCGAGTTCGCGCCGCAGCCGAAGTTCTGGATCGAGGCCGCGGACGCCTGCGAGTCCGCCGCGAAGCAGTTCGTCCAGTACGCCTCCACCGTGCAGTGGGCACAGGGCCAGGCCAAGGAGGCCATCGCCCTGTACAAGAAGTCGAAGGCGACCTCGGACAAGGCGGTCGACGACTACAACGCAAAGGCCGACGACTGGAACCGCAAGAACGAGTCCGGCCAGGACCCGGGTCCGAAGCCGGGGCCGTTCCAGGACCCGGGCAAGGAAGGGCTGGAGCGGGCCCAGCACATGGTGACGGAGGCCCGCAGCCAGCGCGACGATGCCGCGCGCCGAGCGAAGGACGTGGTCAAGGGGCTGGTGGAGCAGGCCCCGAAGCTGCCCGGCGCCTGGGACATGGCCAAGCTGGCCTTCAAGTCCATGTCCGAAGGCATGGCCCTCAACGGCATGCACCTCCTCGGCGGGGCCCTGAAGGGTCTCGGCGAGACGGCGGGCCTGGTGCGGATGCTCAACCCGCAGGACCCGTACAACATGACCCACCCGGGCCAGTACCTGCAGAACATGAACGGCGTCGCCACCGGCCTGGCCTCCACCGTCGCCCACCCGGAACGCCTCGTCGGCATCGTCAAGAACCAGAACTGGCGCGACCCCGCAGAGGCCATCGGGAAGGTCGCCGTCGACCTGATCGGCGGCAAGGGCGCAGGCGGCGCGGTCAAGGGTGGTCTCAAGGGCGCGCTGAAGACCGGGGGCAAGGAGGCCATCGAGCAGGGCGCCAAGCAAGGCGCCAGGAGATCGGTCAAGGAGCGCATCCAAGACCTCGCACGGGACCTGAACTGCAAGGTTCTGCGCAATGAGCCCGTCGACATGGCCACGGGCCGGATGGTGCTGCCGCAGACCGACGTCAGCCTGCCGGGCACGTTCCCGCTGGATTTCACGCGCACCTTCGAGTCCGCGTACCGCAACGGCGGCTTCTTCGGGCCCGCTTGGGCCTCCACCATCGACGAACGCCTGGAGGTCGATGCCGAGGGTGTCGTGCACGTCGCCGCGGACGGCAGCGTGCGCGCCTACCCGCATCCCGCCCCCGGCCTGCCCGTCACCCCGGAGAAGGGGGTGCCGTGGTCGTTGGAGAGGCACCCGGACGGCTCGTACGAGCTCGTCGATCCCCTCAGCCGCACGACGCGCACCTTCGAGGCGCCCGCGGGCGTCGAGCCGGGCGGTGACGGCATCGCCAAGCTGGCATCCATGTCCGACGCACAGGGCAACTGGGTCTCCGTCGAGTGGGAGCTGGGACATCCCCACTCCATGACGCACTCCGGCGGCTACGAGCTGCGGTTCACGTGCGAGGCGGGCCGCATCACGGCCCTGTCGCTGGGCACGCCGGAAGGCCCGGTACGGCTGCGCTCCTACGCGTACGACGACCGCGGCTTCCTCATCTCCGTCGCCGACTCCGAGGACCGCGCCACCCGGTACGACGTGGATGAGCGCGGCCGCATCGCCAAGTGGACCGACAGCAACGGCCGTTCGTTCTCGTACACCTACGACGACGAGGACCGCTGCATTCACCACGCGGGGGAGGCCGGGCACCTCGCGGCCCGCTTCGAATACGGCCTGGAAAGCCCCGAGCCCGGCTGCACGACGACGCGGGTCACCGACTCCCTCGGCCACGCGTCCTTGTTCACCGTCGACTCCCGGCTGAGGATCGTCGCGGAGACCGACCGTGCCGGCCGGACCACCCGCACGACGTACGACGAGGAGCACCGGCCGCTGACGGTCACGGACCCGCTCGGTGCCAGCGTCGAGTACGTCTACGACGAGGTCGGACGCCCGCTGCGTGTCGTGCTGCCCGACGGCGGTGAGATCTCCGTCGAGTACGACGAAGGGGGCCGTCCCGTCCGCAGGACGGACGCGGACGGAGCGGAGTGGAGGTATGCCCGTGATGAGGGCGGGCTGCTCACCGCCGTCACCGACCCGGCCGGCTCCACGACGACGTACGGCTACGACGCCCGCGGCCATCTCGCCTCCGTCACCGACCCTTCCCCAGCCTCCGGCCGGGGAGACCCCAAGGGCGCCACCAGCGCGGTCCGTTGCGACGCGGCCGGGCTGCCGCTGCAGATCACCGGCCCTTCCCCAGCCTCCGGCCGGGGAGATTCCATCGGCGGGACCACCACGTACGTGCGCGACGCCTTCGGGCGTCCCGTCACCGTCACCGATCCCTCCGGCGCGGTCACCCGGCTGGAGTGGACGCCGGAGGGCCGTCTCGTCCGTCGCATCGACCCCGGTGGTGAGGTGCAGAGCTGGACGTACGACGGGGAGGGCAACTGCCTCACGCACACCGACGCGGTCGGGGGCGAAACCCGTTACGAGTACGGCCACTTCGACCTGCGCACGGCCCGGACCGGCCCTGACGGAGTGCGGCACACCTTCGCCTACGACACCGAGCTGCGGCTCGTACAGGTCGCCAACCCCCAAGAGCTGACCTGGAGTTACACCTACGACCCCGCGGGCCGGCTGATATCCGAGACCGACTTCGACGGCCGCACCGTGCAGTACGGTCACGACGCCGCCGGGCGCCTGGCCTTCCGCACCAACCCCGCGGGCCAGACGATCAGCTTCACCCGGGACGCGATGGGCCGCGTCACCAGGAAGAACGCCGACGGTGACGCGACCGACTTCTCCTACGACGCGGCCGGGCGTCTCATATCCGCCTCCGGCCCCGACGCGGAGCTGATCTGCCGCCGGGACAAGCTCGGACGCGTCAAGGACGAAGTCGTCAACGGCCGCGTCCTCACCCATGACTACGACGCGCTCGGCCGCCGCACCCGCCGCGTCACCCCCGCCGGCACCGTCACCACGTACACGTACGACGCGGCCGGCAACCGCACCTCGCTCACGACGAACGGCCACACGCTCAGCTTCGACCACGACGAGTCGGGCCGCGAGATCAGCCGCAGCGTCGGCGAATCCGAAGGTGCCCTGACCTTCACCAACCTCTGGGACCCGGCAGGGCGGTTGGCGTCCCAGACCATCGCGGGCCCTTCGGCGGGCACGGTGCAGCAGCGGACGTACCGCTACCGGGCCGACAGCCATCTGGTGGGCGTCGAGGACCGGTTGAACGGCTCGCAGCACTTCGACCTCGACCCGGCCGGGCGGGTCACCGAGGTCCGCGCCGAGGACTGGTCGGAGTCGTATGCGTACGACGCGGCCGGGAACCAGACCAGGGCCGACTGGCCCGCGCAGCACGCGGGTTCGGACGCGCGCGGCGAGCGCGCTTACAGCGGCACGAAGCTGCTCACGGCCGGGTCGGTCCGCTACGAGTACGACGAGGCGGGGCGCGCGGTGCTGCGGCAGAAGTCGCGGCTGTCGAAGAAGCCGGACACGTGGCGCTACGTGTGGGACGGCGAGGACCGTCTGACGTCGGTGACCACGCCCGACGGTACGCGGTGGCGGTACCTGTACGACCCGCTGGGGCGCCGCATCGCCAA
Organism: Streptomyces bathyalis; assembly: GCF_015910445.1. Taxonomy (NCBI): domain Bacteria; kingdom Bacillati; phylum Actinomycetota; class Actinomycetes; order Kitasatosporales; family Streptomycetaceae; genus Streptomyces; species Streptomyces bathyalis. The sequence goes on along the minus strand of NZ_CP048882.1, from coordinate 948,015 downwards.
GCAGCGGCTCGGCGACGGGAGCGGTGACGACGGCAGCGGCAGCGTTGGCGGCGAAGGCCAACAGGTGCTGGAGCAGGTGGACTTCACCTGGGACGGCTCCATCCTCATCGAGCAGACCAGTACCGCTCCGAATCTGCCCGATCCCGTCACCCTCACCTGGGACCACGACGGCCTGCGACCGCTGACGCAGACCGAGCGCATCACGAACGAGACGACCCAGGCCGAGATCGACTCACGCTTCTTCGCGATCGCCACCGACCTGGTGGGTGCGCCCTCGGAGCTCCTCGACGAGAGCGGCGGCATCGCCTGGCGCACGCGTCGCACGCTGTGGGGCACGACGACGTGGAACGCGGACGCCACGGCGTACACGCCGCTGCGGTTTCCCGGCCAGTACGCCGACCCGGAGACGGGCCTGCACTACAACTTCCACCGCCACTACGACCCCACGACGGCCCGCTACCTCTCCCAGGACCCGCTCGGCTTGGACCCGGCTCCGAACCCGGTCACGTACGTGCACAATCCGCACACGTGGGTCGACCCGCTGGGGTTGGCGGGGTGTGACGTCACCTACGGAAAGACACAGGGTGAGGGCGAGAACCTCAAGCGGTGGGCCAAAGTCGGCGATGACGACTGGCAGTTCAACACCGGCCACGGATACGACCGGACCCACACAGGTCCTGGTGGAGTGCAGAACGATGTGCGGAGCACGGGGCTTTCAGCCGACCAGGTCGAGAAGGCGATCGCGGGAGATGTATACGATCTCGTCAACAGCGGAGGGAAGGTGCCGCAACCCGGTCCAGGAGTTCGCCCCCTGGAAGGCGCCGTAGATGTGGATGGGAACAGTATCGGATATCGCGTGACGCAGACTCCGGACGGTACGTACCGAGTAGCGACCTACTGGTTGAACCCATAGTGAAAGGTTGATCGTGTCTGACCTGACTCAACTCATGTCGCAGGTATCGACGGGTGGGGTGAACGGCGGCGCCATGGGGATTCCGGTCGAGGTCCAGCGCTTTATCGAGAAGCTGACTTTTGCAGACCCTGAGGACATCCATGAGTCGCTGCAGGAATCCATGGGCGAGGATTGGATGGCACTGCCCGTCTGGGCACGCAATCTTGCCTTCCGCCTCCTGTGCCTGCAACGACCTGACGACGCCGAGATTCTCGGACAAGCCGGATCGGACCTCCTGAGCTTCGGCCCGGACTGGGATGATCACGCCGAGGAATTGCTGGCCCGCTCGCAGGAACTCAAGACCAGGAAGGAAGAGTGAGCTTTTCTAGCGTGCGGGCCGGGGCAAACGTTGACATGCCGTGACTGAATAGTATGAGGCGAGCCTGCAAGTGCATGCCTTTTCAGTCGGGAACCTGGAGCACTTCGCCATGAGGTACACCGTCTCCATCGAGATCGCCCTGCCGCGGGAGAGGGTGGTGCAGCTGCTCGCCGACCCGGCACACATGTCGAAGTGGCTGCGAGGTCTGGTACTGCACGAGCCGCTGAGTGGGGTGCACGGGCAGGTCGGTACCGAATCGCGGGTCGTGATGCAGATGGGGAAGCAGAAGATCGAGTGCACCGAGACCATCACGCGCCGGGAACCGGCAGACCTGCGCGGGATCCCGAAAGGGAGCGTCGTTCACCTCGACCGCGAGATCGTCGGCGAAGGCATGTGGAGTGCCGTGCGCGACCGGCTGACCGAAGCCGGTCCGGAGACGACGCTCTGGGTGAGCGAGAGCGAATACAGGTTCAACAGCTTGCTGATGCGGCTGGTGGGGCTCCTGATGCCCGGCGCCTTCCGCAAACAGTCGCAACAGCACATGCAGGACTTCAAGGCCTTCGCCGAGCAGGGTAAGGACGTCCGCGAAGCGGAGGACTGATCCACGATCAGCGTTCGTCTCCCGAAGAGTGGTGAGCAGCCGACGTTACGGCGGGCCGACCACCATGAGTGTGTCGGCCGACAAGACGTCGGAGTTCGCGAAGCAGAGCTATCAACCGCCGCCCGCCCGCGGGCCGCGGCTTTCGTCGGCACGAGTCCGTCCAATCCTTCCGCCATCTCCGGTGGCCACCGCCCCGTTCGCCGCGCACCTCGAACTCACGCATCGTCACGAAGCGTGACCCCCCCTGTCCATCACCCGCACCCGTAGGCCGGCCCCGCGTAGTCGCCAGGTGACCTGGCCCGCGTCACCGTGCGGCAACCCGTGTCGAGACAGGGGCACAGCTCGACGGACCCCAACCACCCGCAACCCTGCGTGAGTTCACGCTCCCTCACACTTTGTCCACCTCGTGGAAGAAGCCGACTTGGACGGTGCCAAAGGGGTTTCCGTATTGGACGAAGATGGCTAACGTCCTTGTGGTGTACCGGACATGAGCCGCTTTCCCCCTCGATCGCATGCACGACCGGTACATCCGCAATCCGGTGATCCCGGGCCCCACACCGGCGATCAAGTCGGCGCGACGGCGCGCGCCTGTGCCAGCACGACGGTCTACGACACCTCGGTCACCCACCGTTCTCCCTCTCAGGAGGAGTCGCGTGCACAGGATCACCCGCTACTCATCCCTGCCCTACGGACCCCACAGACACCCACGACAGCGCCTGTCGCCGACCAGGCCGCGACGCCTGCTGCTGCCGCGGCTGCCGCGACGGCCACGCGCCGCGTTCCGCTCCCGCATTGCCCTTCTCGTCTCCGGCGTCCTGATCGCCGGCGGCTTCACGCTCGGTGCCGCCCCGGCCACCCCGGCTTCGGCATTGGAAGCGCCGCAGGGCGCGGCCGCCGCCAAGAAGGCCGCCGACTTCCAGCAGGTCACCCTGGCGAAGGGGGCCGCCGAGACGGGCGAGCCGATGACGTTCGCCGTGCTGCCCGACAGCTCCGTGCTGCACACCTCGCGCGACGGCACCCTGCGGCTGACCGACAAGGGCGGCGCCACAAAGGTCGCCGGGGAGATCCCCGTCTACAGCCACGACGAGGAAGGGCTCCAAGGCGTCGGCGTGGACCCCGGCTTCAAGGACAACCGCTTCGTCTACCTCTACTACGCGCCGCCCCTGAACACCCCCGAGGGCGACGCCCCCGAGACCGGGAATCCCGACGACTTCAGGCCGTTCGACGGAGTGAACCGCCTCTCCAGATACGTGTTGAACGAGGACGGCACCCTCGACGCGGACAGCGAGAAGAAGATCCTCGAAGTCCCCGCCAGCCGCGGTCTGTGCTGCCACGTCGGCGGCGACATCGCCTTCGACGCCGACGGCAACCTGCTGCTGTCCACCGGGGACGACACCAACCCGTTCCAGTCGGACGGCTACTCGCCGATCGACGAACGCGCCGACCGCAACCCGGCGTTCGACGCGCAGCGCAGCAGCGGCAACACCAACGACCTGCGCGGCAAGATCCTCCGCATCAAGGTGAAGGGTGACGGCTCGTACGGCATCCCGGAGGGCAACCTCTTCGAGCCGGGCACCGAGAAGACGCGTCCCGAGATCTACGCGATGGGCTTCCGGAACCCGTTCCGCATGACCGTCGACAAGCCCACGGGCATCGTCTACGTCGGCGACTACGGCCCCGACGCCGGCGCTGCTGACCCGGCCCGCGGCCCCGCCGGACAGGTGGAGTTCGCGCGCGTCACCGAGGCGGGGAACTACGGGTGGCCGTACTGCACCGGCGACAACGATGCCTACACCGACTACGACTTCGGCAGCGGCGGGTCCGGCGGGAAGTTCGACTGCGCCGCCCCGAAGAACGAGTCGCCCAACAACACGGGCCTCACCGATCTGCCCCCCGCGCAGGCGGCCTGGATCCCCTACGACGGCGCGTCCGTACCGGAGTTCGGCGACGGTTCCGAGTCGCCCATGGGAGGCCCCGTCTACCGCTACGACAAGGACCTCGACTCGGCTGTGAAGTTCCCGAAGGAGTACGACGGGGACTTCTTCGCCGGCGAGTTCGGGCGGCGCTGGATCAAGCGGATCGAGCAGGACAGCTCGGGAGGTGTCACGTCCATCAACTCCTTCCCCTGGAGCGGCACTCAGGTGATGGACATGGAGTTCGGCCCGGACGGTGCGCTCTACGTGCTCGACTACGGCACCGGCTTCTTCAACGGTGACGAGCACTCGGCGGTCTACCGGATCGAGAACGCCACCGACGGCCACAGCCCCATCGCGGAGGCCAAGTCGGACAGGACCAGCGGGCAGGCGCCGCTGGAGGTCGCCTTCTCCTCCGAGGGCAGCAGCGACGCCGACGGCGACGAGCTCAGCTACAGCTGGGACTTCGGTGACGGAGCCACCTCCGAGGAGGCGAACCCGACGCACACGTACACCGAGAACGGCACGTACTCCGCGACCGTGACGGCCACCGACCCCGGCGGTCGCACCGGCAGCGCGAGCGTCATCGTCACCGTGGGGAACACCGCGCCGACGGTGCAGCTTCAACTCCCGCAAGACGGGCAGCCGTTCAACTTCGGTGACGAGGTGCCCTTCAAGGTGGAGGTGACCGACCCGGAGGACGGCGACATCGACTGCTCCAAGGTCGAGGTCAGTTACGGTCTCGGCCACGACAGCCACGGCCACCCGATCACCTCGGCCAAGGGCTGCTCCGGGACCATCAAGACCAGCGCGGACGGCGAACACGACCCGAACGCCGACATCTTCGGGGTCTTCGACGCGGAGTACACCGACAACGGAGGCGGCGGACAGGACCCGCTGACCGGTCACGACCAGAGCATCCTCCAGCCCGAGCACCGGCAGGCCGAGCACTTCACCGCATCGGCCGACGGTGTGACCGTTGCCGACGCCGAGGGCGCCGAGGGCGGACGCGCGGTGACGGGCGTGGACGACGGCCAGTGGATCTCCTTCGACCCGTATGTCACCGAGCACGTCACCGAGTTGTCCGCGCGCGTCAAGAGCAGCGGCAGCGCGAGCGGCACAGTCGAGGTACGTGCGGGAGGCCCGGACGGCACCCTGCTGGGCACCGCCGAGGTCGGCACCGGCGACGGCTGGCGGGACGTGACCACATCCATCGAGAACGCCCCGCAGGGCACCGGCAAGCTCTGCCTGGTGTTCAAGGGCGGCGCGGGCGACCTGTTCGACCTGGACAGCTTCAAGGTCACCACCGGCTGAGAGGAGGAGAGCACATGAGACGAACACGCAGATCACGCACCGCTCGGCCGGCACGCACCGCTCGTCCGGCACGAAGGGCGTGCACGACACGTGCGGCCCTCACCGCGGCCTCGGCGCTGCTGCTGACGGCGACGGCAGCGATGCCGGTGCAGGCTTCGGCGCAGAAGAAGCCGCCGCACGAGGGCGAATCCGTGCTGGTCTTCTCCAAGACCGCCGGCTTCCGGCACGACTCCATCCCCGACGGGATCGAGGCGCTCCGCCAGCTCGGTGAGCAGAACGGATTCACCGTGGACGCCACGGAGGATGCCGGCGACTTCACCCCGGGACGTCTCGCCGCCTACGACGCGGTGGTCTTCCTCTCCACGACCGGTGACGTGCTCAACGAGGCACAGCAGACCGCCTTCGAGGGGTACGTCGAGGACGGGGGCGGCTACGTCGGCGTGCACGCGGCGGCGGACACCGAGTACGAATGGCCGTGGTACGGCGGGCTCGTGGGCGCGTGGTTCGACTCGCACCCGGCGATCCAGCCCGCCACGGTCGATGTCGAGGACAGGGCCAACCCGGCCACCGCCCACCTGGGCACCGTCTGGGAACGCACCGACGAGTGGTACAACTACCGCTCGAACCCGCGGGAGAACGTCCACGTCCTGGCGGCCCTCGACGAGGGCTCGTACACGGGCGGCACCATGGGCGGCGACCATCCCATCGCCTGGTGCCAGGAGTACGGCGGCGGCCGGGCCTTCTACACCGGCGGCGGACACATCAAGGAGTCCTACGCGGACGACGCCTTCCGCGCGCATCTGCTCGGCGGCGTGCGCTGGGCGACGGGGGCCGCGCAGGCCGACTGCCGTCCGGAGAACGGCTACACGGCCGTCTACGACAGCGGCACCGGGCTCGGCGAGTGGAAGCAGGCCGGGCCCGGTCACTTCGAGGAGAGCGACGACGGGACCCTCCTAACCGTCGGCGGGATGGGCCTGTTGTGGTACCAGGCCGAGCAACAGGGCAGCTATTCGCTGAAGTTCGACTGGAAGATGACCGGGGACGACAACTCCGGTGTCTTCGTGGGCTTTCCCGCCTCGGACGACCCGTGGTCGGCGGTCGACAACGGCTACGAGATCCAGATCGACGCGACGGACGTACCGGAGAAGACGACCGGCTCCGTCTACGGATTCCAGTCGGCCGACCTCGAGGCCCGTGACGCGGCACTCAACCCGCCCGGGGAGTGGAACACCTACGAGATCCGCGTCGAGGGCGAACGTCTCCAGGTCTGGCTCAACGGCACCCGCATCAACGACTTCACCAACACCGACCCCGCACGCAGCCTCACCGACGGCCACATCGGCCTGCAGAACCACGGCGACGGCGACGACGTGGCCTTCCGCGACATCAGACTGCGCCAACTGGCGCCCGCCACAGCCTCCGGCGACAGGGCTCACGAGGGAGGCGAGCACTGAGCCGAGTGCCCGGCCGCGCCCCACCGCCCGGTGGCAGGCGGGACCGGGCCCGAATGTGAACCGCCGTCCGGCACACGCCGGATGACTGGCCGCAGCCTGCGGTCCGTCCACACGGTGTCCGCAGGTCCGAGGGGGGCCGCGGACCCGTACAGGCGGCGGGCGAGGAGAACGCCGACTCCTCCCCGCCGCCCCAGCCGTGAACGGTGCGGTGCCCGACCCGGGTGCCGCACCCCCCGACCGCGCCGAACCGGAACGGCACCGGCCCGGCGCCCGCTCGTCCCGACCCGGCTCCGTCACGACTCCGGCAGGTGCAACTCCTCAACTCCGGTTCCGTGCGGCGCCGTTCGGCCCCCTCACTGCGTCATCCCGCGACACACCGCGACACGCCGCGACACCCGGTCCACCCGTACACCCCCTCACAGCGGAGGCAGGCCGTGACCGAAGTCAATGCGAACCAGCCCGACGCCACCCCGGACGGCGCCCGCACCGGAGTGTGGCTCATCGGAGCACGCGGCTCCGTCGCCACCACGGCGATCGCCGGCTGCGCCGCTCTCGCCTCCGGGATGCATCCCCCGACCGGCATGGTCACCGAGACCGCCGCCTTCGCCGGATGCGGCCTGCCACCGCTCGGGCGGCTCGTCTTCGGCGGCCACGACACCGCGTCGTGCCCGCTGCCCAAGCGCGCCGAACAACTCGTCGCGGCCGGTGTCCTCCCGCACGGCCTCCCCGCCGCCGTGCACGACTGCCTCGCCGCCGCCGACGCGTGCATACGTCCCGGCGGCCCGCTGCCTCAGGACCCCCGCGACGAGGACGAACTGATCGGCACCTTCGCCGCCGACCTCAGGGACTTCGCCCGGGATAACGGGCTCGCCCGCACGGTCGTGGTCAACGTCGCCTCCACGGAAGGCATTTCGGGCGACGACGATCCCGCGCTGCCCCCGAGCTCCCGCTACGCGGCCGCCGCCCTCCGCGCCGGATGCGCGTACGTGAACTTCACGCCGTCCACCGGGCTGCACCACCCAACGCTGCGTGAGGAGGCCCGCCGCTGCGGACTGCCGCACGCGGGCCGCGACGGCAAGACCGGTCAGACGCTGCTGCGTTCCGTGCTCGCGCCGATGTTCGGGCAGCGCGCGCTGCCCGTACGCGCCTGGTCGGGCACCAATCTGCTCGGCGGGGGCGACGGGGCGTCGCTGGCCGACCCCGGCGCCGCTGCCGCGAAGAACGCCGGCAAGGAACGCGTGCTCGCCGACAACCTCGGCGGACTGCCGGAGGGCCGGCTGCACATCGACGACGTTCCGGCGCTCGGGGACTGGAAGACGGCCTGGGACCACGTCGCCTTCGACGGCTTCCTCGGCTCCCGCATGGTCCTCCAGACCATCTGGCAGGGCTGCGACTCGGCGCTCGCGGCGCCCCTCGTGCTCGACCTCGCGCGCATCGTCGCCCGCGCCCACGAGGCCGGTATCGGGGGAGCGGTCGGCGGGCTCGGTTTCTACTTCAAGGATCCCGACAGCGGACCCGCGGACCTGCCGGGACAGTGGCACGAACTGCTCGCCCTGGCCGGCCGGTTGCGGGCGCTCGCGTGAGGGGCGGGAGCGCGACCCGCGAACCCAGCGGCACCGGTGCTGCCGCCTGGGCCGAACTCCTGCGTGTATCGGCCCTGTTCACGGTGCCCGGCGACGCGGTCGCGGGCGCCGCGGCAGCCGGGCACCGGCCGAACCGCCGCACGGTGCTGGCGGCCGGGTCGTCGCTGTGCCTGTACGAGGCGGGCATGGCCCTCAACGACTACTCGGACCGGCACATCGACGCGGTCGAACGCCCCGGTCGCCCGATACCGTCCGGACGCATCACCCCGGCACGGGCGCTGGCGGCCGGTGCCGTATTGACGGCCGCGGGACTCGGCCTGGCCGCCGCAGCGGGCCGCGGAGCGCTGCTCACGGCCACCGCGCTGGCCGGCACCGTCTGGGCCTACGACCTGCGGCTCAAGCACACCGCACTCGGGCCCGCCGCGATGTCCGCCGCCCGCGGACTCGACCTCGTCATGGGCGCGGCGGCCACCGCGTCCGCCTCCGCGCACCCGGTCCGCCGCCGGCCCGGCGTGCGCCGCGAGGTGCTGCAGGCCGCCGGACTCCTCGGAGCCCACACTTTCGCCGTGACCACGGTCTCGCGACGGGAGACGCTCGGCGCGTCATCGGCGGTGCCCCTCGCGGCGCTGGGCGCCGTCGGAGCGGTCGCGGCCGGCGCCGGGGGAGCCCTGGGGGGCGCTCGTGGCGGGACGACGGGGAGAGCCGGGGCGCTGATGGCCGCGGCGTACGCAGCCACAGCCGCGCGCCCGCTCGTCCACGCCGTCCTCAACCCGTCGCCCCCGCTGCTGCAGCGCGCCGTCGGGGGCGGAATCCGCGCCACGATCCCGCTCCAGGCCGCGCTGGGTGCGCGTGCGGGACGGCCCGGAGCGGCCGCCCTGGTCCTCGCGCTGCTGCCGTCGGCCGCCCGGCTCTCACGGAAGGTCAGCCCCACATGACCGCGCCCGCACAGGACTCGCAGCACCCAGGCCTGCGCTACGCGTACGGCACCAACGGCCTCGCCGATCTCAGGCTCGGGGACGCTCTCGCCCTCCTCGCCGACCTGGGCTACGACGGCGTGGGACTCACCCTCGACCACATGCATCTCGACCCGCTCGCACCCGACCTGGCGCGGCGGACGGCCGCCGTGGGCAGGGCACTCGGCCGGCACGGGCTGTCGGTGACCGTGGAGACCGGAGCCCGCTACGTGCTCGACGCCCGCCGCAAGCACCACCCGACCCTCCTGGACCCCGACCCCGAAGCACGCGCGGCCCGACTGGAGTTGCTGCTCAAAGCCGTACGCGTGGCCGCCGATCTCGGCGCGCACGCCGTGCACTTCTTCAGCGGCTCCCTGCCGAAGGGCGCCGACGTGCACAGCGCCTGGCCCCGCTTCGTCGACGGCGTCGACGCGCTGCTCTCGGCGGCACGGGCCGCGGGCGTGGCGCTGGCCGTCGAGCCCGAACCGGGCCATCTGCTCGGCGACTTGGCGGCGTTCCACCGGCTTCGCTCCGGACTCGGCGAGCCGGAGGGCCTCGGTCTGACCCTGGACGTCGGGCACTGCCTGTGCCTGGAGTCCGAGGCGCCGCACAAGTGCGTACGGGCCGCGGCCCCCTGGCTGCGGCATGTGCAGATCGAGGACATGCGGCGCGGCGTGCACGAACATCTCCCGTTCGGCGAGGGGGAGTTGGACGTGCCGCCGGTCCTCGCCGCGCTGCGCGAGTCGCGGTACGGGGGACTGGTCACCGTCGAACTGCCCCGCCACTCCCACGCTGGCCCCGACTGCGCCCGCGACGCACTCCGCTTCCTGCGGCGGGCCGAGGCCGAGGCGGTAGGTCCAGGGGGCGGAACCAGCCCCGGAGGAGCCACGGAAGACCTGCTGCCCGGGAAGGAGAGAGGAGCCGCACCATGCTGAATCCCAGAGCCCCTCACGACCCGGATCCCGCAGCCCCGCGGCTTCCCCACGCGGACGAACACCCCACGCTCCAGGGCATCGAGGACCGGCTCGACTGCCAACTGGACGACACCGGCCGCAACTGGCTCCGCGAGGCGCTGGCGGATGCGGCGCGCGCGCCCGGGGAGGCCGCCTGGGAGCTGCACTTCGCCTCCGCGGGACGCCACTGCGGACGCAGGGCCGCAGGCGACGCCCGCGTCCTTCTCCTGCACGCGGCAGCCGCGGGCACGGACACGCTCACGCGCCTGTACCGGCAGGGCACCGCCGCCGAACGCGCCGCCGTGCTGCACGCACTGCCCCTGCTGCCCGCGGGCGCCGCACCGGAGGCGCTGCCGCTGGTCGAGGACGCGCTGCGCGCCAACGACACCACTCTCGTCGCCGCCGCCGTCGGCCCGTACGCAGCCGCGCATCTCGATCCGCACGGCTGGCGGCACGCGGTGCTGAAGTGCCTGTTCACCTCCGTCCCCCTCGGCGCCGTCGCCGGGCTGGCGCGCCGTGCCGGCGGCGACGCCGAACTGGCAAGGATGCTCACCGACTTCGCCCACGAATGCACCGCCGCCGGCCGTCCCGTACCCGCGGATCTGCACCGCGCCCTCGACCTGACGGGATCGGCGAGCCCGCCCGCCGGCACCGGCGCACCGGAGGAACCCGCCCCCGCGCACCCGCCCGAGGAGTCCTGATGCGCATCTTCGACCCGCACATCCACATGACCTCGCGGACCACCGACGACTACACCGCCATGTACGAAGCGGGCGTGCGCGCCCTCGTCGAACCCTCCTTCTGGCTCGGCCAGCCCCGCACCTCGCCCGGGTCCTTCTACGACTACTTCGACTCCCTCCTGGGCTGGGAGCCCTTCCGTGCCGCCCAGCACGGCATCGCCCACCACTGCACGATCGCCCTCAACCCCAAGGAGGCCGGCGACCCCCGCTGCGTGCCCGTACTCGACGAACTGCCCCGCTACCTCGTCAAGGACGGCGTCGTCGCCGTCGGCGAGATCGGCTACGACTCGATGACGCCGGCCGAGGACACCGCGCTGGCCGTGCAGCTCCAACTCGCCGCCGACCACGGCCTGCCCGCCCTCGTGCACACCCCGCACCGCGACAAGGCCGCGGGCCTGAGGCGCACTCTCGACGTGCTCCGTGAGTCCTCCCTGCCGCCGGAGCGCGTCGTGCTCGACCACCTCAACGAGGCCACGGTCGGGGAAGCTGCCGACTCGGGCTGCTGGATGGGCTTCTCCATCTACCCCGACACCAAGATGGACGAGGTCCGCATGGTGCGGCTGCTGCGCCTGCACGGCACCGACCGCGTCCTGGTCAACTCCGCTGCTGACTGGGGCCGCAGCGATCCGCTCAAGACCCGCGCCGTGGGCGACGCGATGCTCGACGCCGGCTTCACCGACGACGAGGTCGACCAGGTGCTGTGGCGCAACCCCGTCGCCTTCTACGGGCAGAGCGGCCGTCTGGAACCAGAACTCGAACCGGCGCCGCCGGCGGAACCGGCCACGCACGAGGGCAACTCCATTCTGCGCGGCGGGGAATGAGGGGGATCGGCTGACATGCGCTTCCGGCACCCCGACGGCTCGACCGTCCATCTCGCCTACTGCACCAACGTGCACGCCGCCGAGGACCTCGACGGCGTCATGAACCAACTGCGCGAGCACGCCGAACCCGTACGCCGCCGACTGCACCGCGACCGCCTCGGCATCGGCCTGTGGCTGGCCCGCGACGCCGTACGCAGACTCACCGCAGACCCGTCGGACGTGAGGGCGCTGCGCGCCGAACTCGACCGCCGCGGCCTCGAGGTCGTCACCCTCAACGGCTTCCCCTACCAGGGGTTCGGGGCGGAACGCGTCAAGTACCGTGTCTACAGGCCCGATTGGACCGAGCCCGAACGGCTGGAGCACACCGCCGACCTGGCACGGCTCCTCACCGCGCTGCTCCCGGACGACGTGACCGAAGGCACCGTCTCCACGCTGCCGCTGGCCTGGCGCAAGGGCTTCACACCCGCGCGGCGGCGCGCGGCCCTGTCCGCCCTCGGCACCCTCGCGGCACGCCTCGACGCGCTGGAGGAGACGACCGGACGCAGCATTCGCGTCGGCCTGGAACCCGAACCGGGCTGCACCGTGGAGACGATCGCCGACGCGCTGGAGGTGCTCGCAGGGGAGGACGCCCCGCCCGCGCACCGCATCGGCGTATGCGTCGACACCTGCCATCTCGCCACCCAGTTCGAGGAGCCCGGCCGGGCCCTGGACGCCCTCGCCGAAGCCCGCGTGCCCGTCGTGAAGAGTCAGCTCTCCGCGGCGCTCCACGCCGAACACCCCGCGGCCGACGGTGTTCCGGCCGCACTCGGGGCGTTCGACGAACCCCGCTTCCTCCACCAGACCCGCGCACTGACCGCCGCCGGAGTGCGCGGCACCGACGACCTCGGCGACGCCCTGCGGCCCGGAGCCCTGCCGGACTCCGTCCCCTGGCGATCGCACTTCCACGTACCGCTGCACGCGCCGCCCGAGCCTCCGCTGACCTCCACGCTCGACGTGCTGGAGGCGGCGCTCACCCGGCTCGTCGGCGGTGCGGTCCCGCTGACGCGCCATCTGGAAGTGGAGACCTACACCTGGCAGGCCCTCCCGCACGGACTGCGGCCCCGCACCCGCTCACAGCTGGCAGACGGCATCGCGGCCGAACTCGACGTCGCCCGGGAGATGCTGACCGCCCTCGGCCTGAAGGAGCTGCCATGAACGAGGCCCGGCAGGAGTCGAGTTCCCCCCGGCCCCGCAGGCACGGCCAGGCGCCGAATCCGCTGCTCGTCCTGGACGTCGTCGGACTGACCCCCCAACTCCTCGCCCACATGCCCCGGTTGAGCGCCATGGCAGGCGAGGGCAGCTACCGGCCGCTGGGCACGGTGCTGCCGGCCGTCACCTGCGCCGCCCAGTCCACTTTCCTGACGGGCCTCACGCCGCAGGAGCACGGAATCGTCGGCAACGGCTGGTACTTCCGCGAACTCGGCGAGGTGCTGCTGTGGCGTCAGCACAACGCCCTCGTCTCCGGCGAGAAGCTGTGGGACGCCGCCCGCGCCCGCCACCCCGGCTACACCGTCGCCAACGTCTGCTGGTGGTACGCCATGGGAGCCGGCACCGACTGGACGGTCACCCCGCGCCCCGTCTACTACGCCGACGGACGCAAGGAGCCCGACTGCTACACACGGCCGCCCGAACTCCACGACGAACTCACCGACGCCCTCGGCACGTTCCCGCTCTTCCACTTCTGGGGACCCGGAGCCGACATCGTCTCCTCCCGCTGGATCACCGAGGCCACGCGGCATCTGCTGCGCACCCGCCGCCCCGATCTCGCGCTGTGCTACGTCCCGCACCTCGACTACGACCTCCAGCGCTACGGACCGGACGACCCTCGCTCCCACCGCGCCGCCGCCGAACTCGACGCCGTACTCGCCCCGTTGCTCGACGACGCGGACGCCGAAGGACGCACGGTCATCGCGCTGTCCGAGTACGGCATCACCCGCGTCGACCGCGCAGTCGACATCAACCGGGCGCTGCGCCGCGAGGGCCTGCTCGAAGTGCACACCCAGGACGGCATGGAGTACCTGGACCCCACCACCTCGCGTGCCTTCGCCGTCGTCGACCATCAGCTCGCCCACATCTACGTGCGCGATCCCGCCGACCTGGACGCGGCCCGGGCCGTGGTGGAGTCCCTGGACGGCGTCGCTGAAGTCCTCGACGAGCGCGGCAAGAAGGCGCACAGCCTGGACCACCCGCGCTCCGGCGAACTCGTCGCCGTCGCCGAGCCCCGTGCCTGGTTCACCTACTACTACTGGCTCGACGACGCCCACGCCCCCGACTTCGCCCGGCTGGTCGAGATCCACCGCAAGCCGGGCTACGACCCGGCCGAGCTGTTCATGGACCCCCTCGACCCGTATGTGCGTCTGCGCGCCGCCACCGCGCTCGCGCGCAAGAAGACCGGCATGCGCTACCGCATGGCGGTCGTACCCCTCGACCCCTCACCGGTGCGCGGCAGCCACGGCCGGCTCCCCGGACGCAGCGACGAAGGGCCCGTCTTCATCTGCTCACGCCCCGGCGTGGCCGAAGGCCCCGGTCTGCTTCCCGCCACCGACGTCAAGTCCCTGCTCGTCAACCTCGCACTGGGAGAGCACACATGAGACGCACGACGAACACCCCGGACGCCGAACTGTCCCGCCGACTGCGCCGCCGCGGCTTCCTCGGTGTCGCCGCCGGCGCCGCCGCGGCATCGCTGCTGGGCAGCGCCGAGGGCACGGCACACGCCGCGAGCCGCACCGGCGCGGCGCACGGCCGCGGCGAACCGGTCGTTCCCAAGGGCCGCTTGGGCATCCAGCTCTACACCTTGCGCGACAAGGTGGCCTCGCTCGGCTTCGCCGCCGTCTTCGAGGAACTGTCCCGCTACAGCTACGAACAGGTCGAGTTCGCCGGCTACACCCAGGGGACCGGGGACATCTCACTCGCCGAACTGCGCAAGCTGCTGCGGGAGTACGGGCTGCGCGGCATCGGCAGTCACGTCGGCTACTACTCCGGCAACCCGGACGATTACACCTTCGACACCCAGCTGGAGAAGGTGGTCGACGACGCCGCCGCGCTCGGGCTGCCCCATGTGGGCACGGCATCGAGCCCCGACCGCTACGGCCGCACCGTCGACGGGTGGAAGCGCGCGGCGGCGGACTTCAACAGATACGGGGCCGCGGCGAGGAAGCGCGGCCTGAAGTTCTACCAGCACAACCACCAGATGGAGTTCGGCTTCGCCGAGGACCGCCCGGACGTGCGCCTGTACGACGTGCTGCTCGCCGAGACCGACCCCGACCTGGTGTACCTGGAGATGGACATCTACTGGGCCTACGCCGGCCAGTACCGCTTCAGCGTCCGCCCTGACGGCACGCCGGCGCCCTTCGAACCGGTCGAGTACGTCCTGAAGCAGCCGGAGCGCTATCCGCTCTTCCACGTGAAGGACGGGGAGCACGACGAGACGTCCGACGACGGCTACCGGATGGTGGACGTCGGCGACGGTGACATCGACTACAAGCGCTTCCTGACGAAGGTCGGCCGGACGCACGGCGGGAAGAAGCACAACTGGCTGGTCGAGCACGACCAGCCGGAGGACTCCTTCAGGACCGCCCGCCGTTCGGCGAAGCACCTGCGGTCACTTCGGACCCGCGGGCACTGAGCACAAAGACAGCTGCCGGGTCACCCATGGGGAGCGGGTGGCCCGGCAGCTGCTGGTTCTGTCCTCCTCAGTTACCTCATTCGCCGCCTATCGGCTGCGGATTGGGCTTGATCAAGGACCTCTTCGGCCGTCCCGGCTGATGCAGGAACAGGGCGATCGCGCCTGCCAGCAATGAGGTGCCACCGGCGAGGCCGAACGCACCGCCGTAGCCCCATGCCGCGACCACGAGCGAGCCGAGGCCCGCGCCCGCCAGGCCGGACAGCAGCTTCGAGCTGTAGATCAGGCCGTAGTTCGTGGCGTTGTTGTTCTCACCGAAGTAGTCGGCTGTCAGCGCCGCGAACAGCGGGAAGATCGCTCCACCGCCGAAACCGGAGATCATCGAGCAGATCAGGAACAGCGGCATCGACCCCGCCTGTCCGGACAGCAGGACGCCGAACTGCGACAGACCGAGCACCAGGCAGACGAAGATCAGGCACTGCTTGCGGCCGTACCTGTCGGACAGCCAGCCGATCACGCCGCGGCCGGTGCCGTTGACGATTGCCTTCAGCGACATGGCGGTGGCGACGATGCCGCCGGCGAAGCCCATGTCGTCACCGAAGGGCACCTGGAAGGCGATTCCGAAGATGTTCACGCCGGAGGTGCACAGCAGGCAGAACCACATGATCGGCACACGGCCGGTCCTGAGGGCCTCCCTTGGCGTGTACTGCTTGACCGCCGGCGGGTTCTTCTCCAGGGCTCGGCGGGCACGCGGGTCGTCCGGTGCCTTCAGCGGGTCGACGTCCGCCGGCCACCAGTTCTTCGGCGGGTCCTTGAAGAAGAATCCGGCGGCGGCGACCACGAGGGCCAGGAAGACGCCCACGCTCACCAGGACCCACTTGAAGTTGTGCAGGTCCATGAACCCGGTGAAGATGTACACGAAGGGCACCGAGCCATAGGCGAAACCGCCGTTGACGAAGCCCGTCTTGCCGCCCTTCCGCTCCGGATACCACTTGCCGACCATGTTCACACAGGTCGCGTATACCGCTCCCGCGCCCATACCGCTGAAGGCGCCGAAGCCGATGTACGCCCAGATGGGATTCTCCGCGTATGCGAGCGAGAGATAGCCCAGGAACGTACCGACGGCGCCCCACATCATCGCCAGGCGTGCCGGGAACCTGCCCGACTCGCGCAGATGTCCGACGGGCATGGCCACGCCGGCCTGGAAGAACACCCAGACACCCATGATCCAGAAGATGTGCAGGCTGTTCCAGCCGTGCGCGTGATGGAGCGTGTCCTCGGCGGAGGCGAACGCGTACTCCGCCGACGAAATGCCCATCATGCCGATCCACGGCAGGATGACCATCCAGCGGCGACGGCGCCCCATGATGTCGATGTCGGACTCGCCTATTCGGTAGGTCCGTCCGTTGCGGTCGGTCACCTCCCTGTACGGGAGGGCCGACGGCGCTTCTGTTGTTGTCATGTTCTGCACCCCTTGCGTGGAGAGAGTCTGGCCAGCGCCCCCTGTCCGGATCCCTAGCTCTGGTGCTGTGTCCTGCCTTTCAGCTCGTCCTGTGTCGGTGTAGGGGCTCCGGCGACCGCGGTTTCGCCAGAGCCCTGCCGGGGCTTCCCGCCGTAGCGGCGGAGGGAGGAACATCCGCCCTCACGGGGGGGAAGCCCACGGCATTGCGGCTCTTTTCAGATGTGCGGCTCTTGTCGTCTCCTGCGCGGCGTTACCGCAGCAGGCCCGCCGCCCGCGCCCACCGGTATTTGGCGCCGAGCACCGCGACCGGCTTCTCCGTCGTGTACGGGTAGGCGACCACGCCGCGTTCGAAGAGGTACTGACTTGCCTCTTCGACCTCGGTGTCGCCCGCGAGAGACGCCACCACCGGCTTCTCGATGCCCTTCTCCCGCGCCTCGGCCACGACCCTGGCCGTCAACTCCGCGAACACCATGGGCGGAGTGACGATCGTGTGCCAATAGCCGAGCACGAGGGAGTGGATGCGGGGGTCCTCCAGGCCGAGCCGGATCGTGGCCTCGTACGTGGAAGGCGGCTCACCACCGGTGATGTCCACCGGGTTGCCCGCGGCGCCGAACGGCGGGATGAAGGCGCGGAACGCCTCGTCCAGGTCCGGCGGGATCTCCATGAGCGACATCCCGTTGTCGACGATGGCGTCCGAGAGCAGTACTCCCGAACCGCCGGCGCCGGTGATGATCACGGTGTTGTCGCCCTGGGGGGTGGGCAGCACGGGCAGCGCCCGCGCGTACTCCAGCATTTCGTTCAGACCCGGCGCCCGGATGACGCCGGCCTGCCGCAGGACGTCGTCGTAGACCGCGTCGTCGCCCGCGAGAGCACCCGTGTGCGAACCGGCGGCCTTGGCGCCCGCACTCGTGCGGCCCGCCTTGAGCACGACGACCGGCTTCTTCGGCACGGTCGCCCGTGCCGCCTCGACGAACGCCCGCCCGTCCTTGAGATCTTCGAGGTGCATCGCGATGCACTTCGTGTTCGGGTCGTCCGCGAAGTACGTGAGCAGGTCGTCCTCGTCGAGGTCGGACTTGTTGCCGAGCCCCACGATCGCCGAGACACCGGTGCTGGTGCTGCGCGCGAAGCCGAGGATGGCCATGCCGATGCCGCCCGACTGGGAGGTGAGCGCCACACCGCCCTTGACGTCGTACGGCGTGCAGAACGTGGCGCACAGGTCGTGCCACGTCGAGTAGTAGCCGTAGATGTTCGGCCCGAGCAGCCGCACACCGTGCTTCTCGCCGATGGCGACGATCTTGTCCTGGAGCTCCACCTCGCCCGTCTCGGCGAAACCGGACGGAATGAGCACGGCGTTGGGAATCCCCTTGGCGCCGACGGCCTCCAGAGTGTCCGGGACGAACTTCGCCGGCACGGCGAAGACCGCCACGTCGACGTCGCCCGGGATGTCGGCGACCGACTTGTAGGCCTTGCGCCCCAGGATCTCGTCGGCCTTCGGGTTCACGGGATGGATCTCCCCGGGGAACCCGCCGTCGACGAGGTTCCGCATGACCGAATTCCCGATCTTGCCCTGCTCGTTGGAGGCACCGATCACGGCGACGGACGACGGCTGCATCAGCCGCTTCATCGAGGTGCGGATCTCCTCGGGGGTGTAGCGACGGCGCTCCGCCGGCTGGCCCTCGCTGAGCAGGATGCGGATGTCCGCCGCCATCGCACCGTCGGGCGACGCGAAGACGGGGTTGAGGTCGACCTCCACCAACTCGGGGAAGTCGTGCGCCAGTTGCGAGACGGAGGTGATGACCTGTGTCAGCGCCTCACGGTCGACCGGGTCGCCGCCGCGTACGCCCTTGAGGATCTCGGAGGCACCGATGCCGTCGAGCATCGACTCCGCGTCCTCCCGGGACGCCGGCGCGAGGCGGAAGGTGACGTCCTTGAGGACCTCCACCAGCACACCGCCCAGACCGAAGGCGACGACCTTGCCGAAGGTCGGGTCCGTGACCGTACCGACCAGAACCTCCTGCCCCGGCTTGGCCATCTGCTGCACCTGCACGCCGAGCACGTTCGCGTTCGCGTCGTACTTGCGGGCGTTGCCCACGATCTCGGTGTACGCGCTGCGCACCTCGGCCGAGGAGGACACCCCAACGCGGACGCCGCCCGCGTCGGTCTTGTGCAGGATGTCCGGCGAGACGATCTTCATGACGACGGGGAAGCCGAGCCTGTCGGCCAGCTGCACCGCCTCGTCGGCGGATTCCGCGAGCCCTTCGTCCGGCACCGGTATGCCGTATGCGTCCGCGACGCGCTTGCCCTCGGGGGCGGTCAGCGACGTGCGGCCCTCGGCGCGTGCGGCATCCAGTACCGCCCGTACCGCTTCCTTGTCCGGCGTGGCGAGGCCGTCGTTCTTACCCTGCGCCATCGGTCAGATCACTCCGTTCGTCTTGAGCAGTGCCAGTTCTTCCGCGCCCAGGCCCAGCTCGCCTATGTAGACCTCCTCGTTGTGCTCGCCCAGGAGCGGTGAGGAGGTGATCTCCACGGGGGAGTCGGAGAGCTTCATCGGGGAGCCCACCGTGGTGAAGGAACCGCGCTCGGGGTGATCGACTTCGACGATCATCCCGTTGGCGGCCAGGGACTCGTCCTCGACGATCTCCTTGGTCGAGAGGATCGGCCCGCAGGGGATGTTGTGGGCGTTGAGGGCGCCCAGCACCTCCCACTTGGGCAGGGTGGACGACCACTCCTCGATCAGCTGGAACATCTTGTTCAGCTTGGGCAGCCGCGCCTCCGGCGTGTTCCAGTCCGGGTCGTCGGCCAGTTCGGGACGGCCTATGAGCTTCGTCAGCGGCTCCCAGCCCACGGGCTGCACGATCACGTAGACGTAGTCGTTGGGCCCGCCCGGCGCGCACTTGACCGCCCAGCCGGGCTGGCCGCCGCCCGAGGCGTTGCCCGAACGCGGCACCTCGTCGCCGAAGTCCTCGTTCGGGTACTCGCCGAGCGCACCGTGTGCGAGCCGCTGCTGGTCGCGCAGCTTCACACGGCACAGGTTGAGAACCGAGTGCTGCATGGCCACGTTGACCCGCTGGCCTCGGCCCGTACGCTCACGCTGCAGCAGCGCGGCGAGGATCGCTGCGACGGTGTGCACACCGGTGCCCGAGTCGCCGATCTGCGCTCCGGTGGCCAGCGGCGGCCCGTCCTCGAAGCCGGTCGTCGACATCGAGCCGCCCATGGCCTGGGCGACGACCTCGTACGCCTTGAACGTGGTGTACGGACCCTCGCCGAAGCCCTTGATGGAGGCGTAGACGATCCTCGGGTTGATCTGCTTGATGCGGTCCCAGGTGAAGCCCATCCGGTCCACCGCTCCGGGGCCGAAGTTCTCCACCAGTACGTCGCTGCGCCGGATCAGCTCCGTCAGCAGCTCCTTGCCGCGGTCGCTCTTGGTGTTGAGCGTGATGCTGCGCTTGTTGCAGTTGAGCATCGTGAAGTAGAGCGAGTCGACGTCCGGGAGGTCCCGCAACTGCTTGCGGGTGATGTCGCCCGAGGTCGCCTCGAGTTTGATCACGTCTGCGCCGAGCCAGGCGAGGAGCTGAGTGGCCGAGGGCCCGGACTGGACATGCGTCATGTCCAGTACACGAATCCCGTCGAGCGCCTTCTCAGTCACCGTCGTCGTGCCGGTCACATCGGTCACTTCGGTCACCGCGGTCACCTCACTTGTACATCGTCTGGTTCATGGCTCCGGGCGCGTACGCGTCCGGGTCGATCCGCACATTGACCAGGGCAGGCTTGCCGGAGGCGCGGGTGCGCTCCAGCCCGGGCCTGATCCCGGAGGGCTCGCGCACGGCCTCGCCGCGGCCCCAGGGCATCCGCGCGAACTCCTCGTAGGGAACGTCGCCGAGGGTGTTGCCGACCCGCCTGCGCTCCTCGCCGTACCTGGCCTTCCGGCCGTAACGGATCTGGTTCATCGAGGATTTGTCGCCGACGCTCTCGCGGCTCTCCTGGCTGTCCTCGGGCATGACTTACGAGTCCCTTCGTCGGGTGTGAGCTCTGGTCAGAGCAGATTGCATACAGTCGACGAATACTGTATGAACCTTGTTATCCCGCATCGAGAGACCGATGTCCAGGGGGCGTGCACCGATCGTTTCGAAGATCGACCAGGGAGCACATGTGGACCTTTTCGAGCACCAGGCGAGGGAACTCTTCGAGCGCTACGGCGTCTTGGTACCTGAAGCGGAGGTCGTGGAGACGGGCAGTGCAGCCCGCGAGGCGGCATTGAAGCTCGACGCCGATCAGCACGGCGTCGTGGTCAAGGCGCAGGTCAAGACAGGAGGCAGGGGCAAGGCAGGCGGCGTGAAACTCGTGGCCGACTCCACTGCCGCGGAGGTCGCCGCACGCCAGATCCTCGGCATGGACATCAAGGGCCACACCGTGCACAAGGTGATGCTCGCCCAGCCCGTGAAGGTCGATACGGAGTACTACGTCTCCTTCGTCCTGGATCGTGCGCAGGGATGCTTCATCGCCATCGCATCCGCCGAAGGCGGCATGGAGATCGAGGAAGTTGCCGAGGCGCGGCCGGAGGCGGTCGCACGCATTCCCGTCGATCCGGCGGAGGGCGTGACGGACGAGAAGGCCGCGGAGATCGTCGCCGCGGCGGCTCTGCCGACGAATGTGGCGCCGGTACTGCGCAAGCTGTGGCAGATCCTCCAGGCCGAGGACGCGCTACTCGTCGAGGTCAACCCCCTTGTCCGTACGGCCGACGGCACGATCGTCGCCCTCGACGGCAAGGTCACCCTCGACGACAACGCCCGCTTCCGGCAGGCACGTTGGGGCGAGCAGGACGAGGGCGGCGGCCAGGACGCGCTGGAGGCGCAGGCGGCCGAGAAGGGCCTCAACTACGTGAAGCTGGACGGCGAGGTCGGAGTCATCGGCAACGGCGCGGGGTTGGTGATGTCCACACTCGACGTCGTCGCCGGCTGCGGCGCGAAGCCCGCGAACTTCCTCGACATCGGCGGCGGCGCGTCCGCGCAGGTCATGGCCGACGGCCTCTCCGTCGTCCTCGGCGACCCGTCCGTGAAGTCCATCCTCGTCAACGTCTTCGGCGGCATCACAGCCTGCGACGCGGTCGCGGACGGAATCACCCAGGCCCTCGGGCAGATACGGCTGACCAAGCCGCTCGTCGTACGGCTCGACGGCAACAACGCCGTGCGCGGACGCGAGATCCTCGAGGCGAACCCCCACCCGCTGCTGGAGCAGCGGACCACCATGGACGGCGCCGCCCAGCGGGCCGCCGAACTGGCCACGGCCGCGGCTGCGGCCGCATAGGGAGGCGGGAGACCATGGCGATCTTCCTCAACAAGGCGAGCAAGGTCATCGTCCAGGGCATGACCGGCTCCGAGGGCATGAAGCACACGCGCCGGATGCTGGCGTCCGGCACCGACATCGTCGGCGGCGTGAACCCGCGCAAGGCGGGTCAGGACGTGGACGTTGAAGGGCGTTCCGTGCCCGTCTTCGGCTCGGTGGCGGAGGCACGCGAGGCGACGGAGGCCGACGTGTCGGTCCTCTTCGTACCCCCGGCCTTCTCCAAGGCGGCGGTGGAGGAGGCGGCGGACGCGGGAATCCCGCTTGCCGTCGCCATCACCGAGGGCATCCCCGTCCACGACGCGGTCGCCTTCCGCGCCTACGCGCAGGAGCGCGGCACGCGCATCATCGGCCCCAACTGTCCCGGTCTCATCAGCCCCGGGCTGTCCAACGCCGGCATCATCCCCGCCGACATCGCACCGGAGCCCGGCCGTATCGGCCTGGTCTCCAAGTCCGGCACGCTCACCTACCAACTCATGTACGAGCTGCGGGACATCGGTTTCTCCAGCTGTGTCGGCATCGGCGGCGACCCCGTCATCGGCACCACGCACATCGACTGCCTCGCGGCCTTCGAGGAGGACCCGGAGACCGACCTGATCGTGATGATCGGCGAGATCGGCGGTGACGCGGAGGAGCGCGCGGCGGACTTCATCAAGGAGAACGTCACGAAGCCGGTCATCGGCTACGTCGCCGGATTCACCGCTCCCGAGGGCAAGACCATGGGGCACGCCGGTGCCATCGTCTCCGGCTCCTCCGGAACCGCGCGGGCGAAGAAGGAGGCACTAGAGGCGGCAGGCGTACGCGTCGGCGAGACCCCGACCGAGACGGCACGCCTCGTACTCGACCGGCTGGCGTGAGCCGACCAGGGGGTGTCGTCGGGACACCCCCTGGAGCTGACCGGGCCGGAGCTGACCGGGCCGGTGTGAACTGCGCGGAACGACGTGACGTTCCGCATATCTGGGCGGGGGCGGGTGTCAAGGCGCCCGCCAACTCACTACTGTCCAGTAATAAGTCCACGCCGGCTTCAGCAACCCGCCCCGTATGTGCAACGAGAGCGGAGAAGAACGATGGGCACCACACCCTCACCCTCGTCACTCCCACCCCCGACGCCGAACGGTCCACACAACCTCACACCCGAGCCCGGTACCGCCTGGGCGCCCCCCGACCCTGCCGGAAAGTCCCTGCCCGCCCCGGAGTTCGGGGCGCGGGCCGGCGCGGCGGGGGCCGAGGAGCTGCGCGGCCCGGCACGGGAGGCCGTCCCGGTGCCCGAGGCGGCGCCGCTCTCGCCCTCATCGTCCGCGGTGCGGCACGGCGCGCCGCTGTCCGGGCAGTTCGACGGCGTCGTCCGCATCGGCACCGGCGCGGAGCCGGTCGCCGCGACGAACACCGCAGACACGGCCGGTACACGTGCCTGCGGCCCGTCCGGCGAAGACCGCGTGGGCCGCGGCGGCGGTACTCACCGCCCCCGGGGCCAGGAGGATCCCACCGGACGGCGGCCTGACCTACCGCCAGAGCGGGCGGCCCGGCAAAATCCCCGCCGGGCCGCCCGCTCACCGGGGATCACCGAGGTGAACACCGCTGCCGGAGCTTGGTATGGTTGTCCGCGTCGCCACGGCAGAGCCGGGCGACGACCCTTGTCCGGGTGGCGGAATGGCAGACGCGCTAGCTTGAGGTGCTAGTGCCCTTTATCGGGCGTGGGGGTTCAAGTCCCCCCTCGGACACAGATATTGCGCCTGCCGGCGTCGGCCTCCGTCCGGCCGGCGCCCGCGGATTTCTCTCTGCCGGGCAGCTTTCCCCTCTGCGTCCCGTGGGTGGTCCACCCCGCGACAGCCTCCGTTTACGCCGCGCAACAGCGTGCATCCTCACATCAGTCCGATGCCGCGCTTCCGGCCGCTCGTCCTTTCACCAGAGGTCACCGGCAGCGCACCCCGCGACCGCGGGAGGAGCCACGGAGAACTCACTTAGGAATGGTCCCTGCACAGAGCCCGTCAGACTGACATTAAATAAGCAGCCCCTGAGCAGTCCCCTCACCGCCGTCCGGCCCCGAAGTACAACGGACCGCGGAGCCGCCCAACACCCCGTAAAGGGAGATCGATGTCAGATTCACATCCGCAGCAGGTGGGTGTCGCCGCAGAGTCGAAGGCCGGGGAGACCCGGGTCGCGGCCACACCCGACAGCATCCGGAAGATCCTGAAGCTCGGCTATGAGGCCGTCGTCGAATCGGGAGCGGGCGCTGCCTCGGGATTCTCCGACGAGCAGTACACGGAGGCGGGCGCGCGTATCGGCGACGCCTGGCAGGCGGACGTCGTCCTGAAGATCAACGAACCCTCGCGCGAGGAGATCGGGCGGCTGCGGGACGACGCGACGCTGATCGGCATGCTCGCTCCCGGCCTCAACCCCGGGCTGCTGGACGACCTCGCCCAGCGCTCCCTCACCGCGCTGTCCATGGACGCGGTGCCGCGGATCTCGCGTGCACAGTCCCTGGACGTGCTCAGCTCCATGGCCAACATCGCCGGATACCGGGCCGTCATCGAGGCGGCACACGTCTTCGGGCGGTTCTTCACCGGGCAGGTCACCGCGGCGGGCAAGGTGCCTCCGGCCAAGGTTCTCGTCGCCGGTGCGGGTGTGGCGGGCCTCGCCGCGATCGGCGCGGCGAGCAGCCTCGGCGGCGTCGTACGGGCCACCGACCCGCGTCCGGAGGTCGCCGACCAGGTCCGTTCGCTCGGGGGTGAGTACCTCGCCGTCGACGTCGAGCAGGAGGCCTCCACCGACGGATACGCCAAGCAGACCTCCGACGCGTACAACCAGCGTGCCGCGGAGATCTACAGCGAGCAGGCCGCCGACGTCGACATCATCGTCACCACGGCCCTGATCCCCGGCAAGCCGGCACCGCGGCTGATCACGGCGGAGGACGTGGCGAGCATGAAGCCCGGCAGCGTCATCGTCGACATGGCCGCCTCGCAGGGCGGCAACGTCGACGGGACCGTCGCCGGCAAGGCCATCGTCACCGACAACGGCGTCACGATCATCGGCTACACGGACCTGGCCGGGCGCCTGCCGACGCAGGCCTCGCAGCTGTACGGAACCAACATCGTCAACCTGCTCAAGCTGCTCACGCCGGAAAAGGACGGGCAGCTGACGCTGGACTTCGACGACGTCGTGCAGCGCGGCGTCACGGTCGTGCGGGACGGTGAGAAGAGCTGGCCACCGCCCCCCGTGGAGGTGTCCGCCCAGGCAGCTCCCAAGGCCGAGGCCGCGGAACCCGCCGCCGAACCGGCCAAGCCCAAGCTGTCCCCGGCGGCGCGGTACGGCCTCATCGGCGCCGGGATGGCCGCGATGTTCGCGCTGATCGCCTTCTCGCCGACCCAACTGGCCGAGAACTTCACGGTGTTCGCGCTGGCCGTGGTCATCGGCTACTACGTCATCGGCAAGGTGCACCACGCCCTGCACACACCGCTGATGTCCGTGACCAACGCCATCTCAGGGATCGTCGTCGTCGGGGCGCTGGTGCAGATCGGTCACGTGGGACCGGCGGTCACGGTCCTGTCGTTCGTGGCGATCCTGCTCACCAGCGTCAACATCTTCGGAGGCTTCTCCGTCACCCGTCGCATGCTCGGCATGTTCTCGAAAGGCTGAGGCCACATGACTGCCACCACGTCCGCCCAGGCCGCGCACCTCGTAGCGGCCCTTCTGTTCATCCTCAGCCTGGCCGGGCTCTCGCAGCACCGCACGTCCCGAGCCGGGGTCGTCTTCGGCATCGCCGGGATGGCGCTGGCGCTGCTCGCCACCGTCGTACTCGCCGCGCTCGAGATCTCCGCGACCGCCATCCTCCTGATCCTCGTCGCGATGGCGATCGGAGGTGCCGCGGGGCTGTGGCGCGCGCGGCAGGTGGCGATGACGGAGATGCCCGAACTCATCGCGATCCTGCACAGCTTCGTCGGCGTGGCCGCGGTGCTGGTCGGCTGGAACAGCTATTTCGAGGTTGAGGCGAAGGGCGCCGCCCAGCACGTCGTCCCCGCCGAGCTGCTGTCGATCCACCATGCCGAGGTGTTCATCGGGATCTTCATCGGCGCCGTCACCTTCACCGGCTCGGTCGTCGCGTTCCTCAAGCTGTCGGCGCGCATCAAGTCGCAGCCGCTGATGCTGCCGGGCAAGAACCTGCTCAACCTCGGTGCCCTCGCAGCGTTCCTCGTCCTGACGGTCTGGTTCACGATCGCCCCGAGCCTGGGCCTGATGATCGCCGTGACCGTGCTGGCGCTCGCCCTCGGCCTCCATCTCGTCGCGGCCATCGGCGGCGGTGACATGCCGGTCGTGGTCTCGATGCTCAACAGCTACTCGGGCTGGGCCGCGGCCGCCGCCGGGTTCCTCCTCGACAACAACCTGCTCATCGTCACGGGTGCGCTGGTCGGCTCCTCGGGTGCGTACCTGTCGTACATCATGTGCAAGGGCATGAACCGCTCGTTCATCTCGGTGATCGCCGGCGGGTTCGGCATCGAGGCCCCCTCCAGCGGCGACGACGATCAGGGCGAGCACCGCGAGACGAGCGCGGAGGAGGCTGCCGAACTCCTCGGCGCGGCAACCTCCGTGATCATCACGCCCGGCTACGGCATGGCCGTCGCCCAGGCCCAGCACCCGGTGGCGGAACTGACGCGCACGCTGCGCGAACGCGGCGTCGAGGTGCGCTTCGGCGTCCACCCGGTCGCCGGCCGCCTTCCGGGCCACATGAACGTGCTGCTGGCCGAGGCGAAGGTGCCCTACGACATCGTGCTCGAAATGGACGAGATCAACGACGACTTCCCGCAGACTTCCGTCGTGCTGGTGATCGGCGCCAACGACACCGTCAACCCGGCGGCGGCCGAGGATCCCTCCAGCCCGATCGCGGGCATGCCGGTGCTGCACGCCTGGGAGGCGGAGAACGTCATCGTCTTCAAGCGCTCGATGGCCTCCGGATACGCGGGAGTTCAGAACCCGCTGTTCTTCCGGGAGAACACCAGCATGCTCTTCGGCGACGCGAAGCAGAGCGTGGAGAACATCCTCCGCGCCCTGGACGACGCCATGTCAGCCGGGACGGTGCAGGCGAGCGGCGGCGGCGCCGGCACGGCGCAGCCTGCGGGCGCGGGGAGGTAGCCGGCCGGACACAGGCGCCGCTCCGTCCTGACGGGACCTGACGCAAGGAGACTCGCCCCCTGGTCGCCGCACCCCGCGGCCAGGGGGCGCTCCTGTGCGCATGGCGACGGGCCCGCGCTGCCGAACAGGGCTGGTGTTCACGCCTCGTTGACATGGCCGCGAACCCGTCCGGATACTGACTCATGATTCAGTAATTCGGTAATGAGTTCCGCGACGACGAGCGCCACCGCTGCTGCCGGAGGCACCATGACAGACCTCCCCGCCGAGCTGGTTCCCCTCACCACCGAGCAACGGGACATCGTCGAGCTCAGCAGGGCGTTCGCCGGCGCGGAGATCCGCCCGCGCGCCCGCGACGTGGACGAGGCGGACACCGTCACCCCGTGGGACCTGTGGCGCAAGGCGGCCGATGTCGGCATCACCGGATTCATGCTCCCCGAGGAGTACGGCGGGGGCGGATTCACCGACGTGTTCACGCAGTGCCTCGTACAGGAGGAGCTGTGCGTGGGAGACCTCGGCATCGGCAACCTGCTGTGCTCCAACGGCTTCTTCGCCGATCCCGTGCTGGAGCTCGGCAGCGAGCAGCAGAAGCGCGAATGGCTCACCCCGCTGGCCACCGCCGGTACGCCGATGACAGCGCTGGCGACCACCGAGCCGGGTGCCGGCTCGGACGCCGCCTCGATCACCACGACGGCCCGGCGGGTCGACGGCGGCTACCGGCTGAACGGCCAGAAGGCGTGGATCTCCAACGCGGGCGAGGCCGAGCAGTACGTGGTCTTCGCCAAGACCGACCCGGCCGCCCGATCCCGGGGCGTCACCGCGTTCCTCTTCCGCAAGGACACCGAGGGCGTCGCCTTCGGCGAGCCGATGCGCAAGATGGGTCAACGCGCCATCGTCTGCCGCGAGATCTTCTTCACCGACGCCTTCGTGCCGGAGGAGCAGCGCCTCGGCGCCGAGGGGCGGGGCTTCTACGGACTGATGCGCACCTTCGACATCTCCCGCACCGTGCTGGGGGCAGCCGCTACGGGAGTGGCCAGGGCCGCGTACGAGTACGCCGCCGACTACGCCAGAACACGCGAGCAGTTCGGCAAGCCCGTCATCGAGCATCAGGCAGTGGCCTTCCGCCTCGCGGACATGCGCACCCGCATCGAGCAGTCACGGCTGATGACCTGGCGGGCCGCCAAGCGCATCGATGCCGGACTCGACGCACGGACCGAGGCGGCGATGGCGAAGCTCACCGCGTCCGAGTCCGCGGCCTGGTGCACCTGGGCAGCCGTGCAGACCCTGGGTGGCTGGGGCTATTCGCGCGAACACCCGGTGGAGCAGTGGATGCGCGACGCCAAGCTGGAGGAGATCGAGGAAGGCACCTCGGACATCATGCGACTGATCATCTCGGCGGGCATCCGATGACCGCCCACACCCCGCTGGTCTCCCTCACCTGGACCGACCATGTGACGGGCCGCCAGGGGTACTTGGTCATCGACCGTCTCGTGCGCGGTGTCGCCAGCGGCGGACTGCGGATGCGTAAGGGCTGCACCCTGGACGAAGTGGCCGGTCTGGCACGGGGGATGACGATGAAGGAAGCCCTGCACTACGACCCGCGGGCCCGCTACATACCCCTCGGCGGCGCAAAGGGCGGCATCGACTGCGACGCCCGGGACCCCGAGGCCCACGGCGTCCTGGTGCGCTATCTGCGCGCCATGCGCCCGCACATCCAGCACTTCTGGACCACGGGCGAGGACCTGGGCCTCACCCAGGACACCGTCGAGGCGGCCGCCGCCGAGGCCGGTCTGGGCTCCACCATCCAGGCCGTCCACCCCCTGCTCGACGACGAGCGCGCCGCGCGGCAACGGCTCGAAGACGCCTTCGCCATCGAGGTGGACGGCATCGGGCTCGACGAACTCGTGGGCGGCTGCGGCGTCGCCGAAGCGGTGCTCGCGGGCCTCGACGGCGCGGGAGCCGGACACGAGGGGACCCGGGTCGCCGTGCAGGGCTTCGGCACGATGGGCGGAGCCACCGCGCGCTTCCTCTCCCGGGCGGGTCTGAGGATCGTGGCCGTGGCCGACGTCGAGGGAACCGTCGCCAACCCGAATGGGCTGGACGTGGAGACGCTGCTCGCCGCCCGCGACGCGCACGGCACCGTGGACCGTTCCGCCCTTGCCCCCGACGACCAGCGGCTGCCCGGCGATGCATGGCTGTCGGCGGACGCCGAGGTACTCGTCCCGGCTGCCGTCTCCTACGCGGTCGACACGGTCAACCAGCACCGGATCAAGGCCCGTTGGGTGGTCGAGGCCGCCAACATGCCCGTACTGCCCGAGGCGGAGGAACTGCTCGCGGCACGAGGAATCACCGTCCTGCCGGACGTCGTCGTCAACTCCTGCACCAACGCCTGGTGGTGGTGGACGCTCTTCGGCGACATCGGCGCGGACGCGGACGCCGCGTTCGCCCACATCCGCCGCTCGATGCGTGCGCTGGTCGAGCGGATGCTGGCACGGGCCGAAGCCGACGGCACCAGCCCACGTGCGGCAGCCCACGCGATCGTGGCCGACCGGCTGCCCCTCATCGCCGAACGCTTCGGCTGGTACGGGTGAGCAGCGGGACGGACCCTCCGCCCGGGGGGTCGGCAACGGGGCTCGACGCTCTCTTCGATCCACGGTCCGTCGCCGTGGTCGGAGCGTCGCAGAACCCCGCCAAGTGGGGTTACTGGCTGGCGAAGGGAGCGCTGGCCGGAGCGCACCGGCGTACGGTCCATCTGGTCAACCGGCGCGGGGGCGAGCTGCTCGGCACGCCCTTCCTGCCGGCGCTCGACGCCCTTCCGCGCATGCCGGAGCACGTGGTGGTGGCGGTGCCTTCGCAGGAGGTCCGTCCGATTGTCACCGCCGGTCTCGCGGGCGGCGCGCGCTGCTTCACCGTCATCAGCTCCGGCGCGGGCAACCGCCAGGAGGAGAGAGAGCTGGCAGACCTCGTGACCCGGCAGGGCGCCCGGCTGCTCGGCCCCAACTGCATGGGCGTACTCGACACCACCAGCGAACTCCGGCTCAGCTGGGGAGACTTCCCCGCCGGGACGGTGGGGCTCGTCTCCCAGAGCGGCAATCTGGCACTGGAGATCGGACGGCTGCTGGCAAGGGCGGGACAGGGCTTCTCGCGCTTCGTCTCACTGGGCAACCAGCGTGACATCGACGCGGCGGACGCATTGGACTCCCTCATCGCACACGAGGAGACGCGGGCACTCGCCGCCTACGTGGAGGACTTCCGCGACGGACGCAGGCTGGCCCGCACGATGGCCGCCGCGCACGCGGCCGGAAAGCCCGTACTGCTGCTGACAGTTGGCCGGAGCGACGCCTCGGAGCGTGCCGCGGCATCGCACACCGGGGCCCTCGTCAGTGCCCGCGCCACCGTGGAGGCGGTGTGCGGGGAGTCGGGTGCGCTTCTGCTCGACACGGCGGGGGAGCTTGTGGACACGGCCGTGTGCCTACTGGCTGCCCGTGCCGGCGGGGAGGCCGGTACGCGCGACGGGATCCGCGTCCGGTCGCCGGAGCCGGACCCGGGCCCCGCCCGGGTGGCCGTCGTCGGAGACAGCGGAGGTCAAGGCGCCCTCGCCGCGGACACGTTCGCGGCTCACGGGCTGGACGTACCCGCACTCCCCGAGGCCACGGCGTCCGCTGTCGCGGCGCATCTGCCGCACGGAGCCGGCTGCGGCAACCCCGTCGACCTGGCCGGTGCGGGCGAGCGGGACCTCGGCAACTACTCAAGGATCGCCGGGGTGTTACTGCACGGTGGCGACGTCGATGCCGTCGTCCTCACCGGATACTTCGGCGACTATGCGACCGCCGACCCCGCGCAGACGGCTCGCGAGTGCGAGACCGCCGGTGAACTCGCCGACGCCGCCGCCTCCTCGGGCCGGACACTCGTCGTGCACACCATGGCCCGCGACACGGCCGCGATCGACGTTCTCAGACGCCGGGGAATCCCCGTGTACGAGCGGATCGAGCAGGCCGCCCGCGCACTGGCCGGCGCCGCGAAGTTGCGCGCGGCCCGGCCGCAGCCACGGTGTGAGCCGACGGTCCGGGCCCGGACCCCGGCTCAGGCGCCGCTGAGCGACGGCGGCTACGAGACGGTGCGCAAGCTGATCGCCTCGTACGGACTCGCCACGCCGGCGGCCGAGTTCGTCACCTCCGTTGAGGAGGGGGTGGAAGCCGCGCACCGCGTCGGTTACCCCGTGGTCCTCAAGGCGATGGGGCTGCCGCACAGGACCGACGCCGGCGGCATCGCCCTCGGCATCGAGGGAGAACGGGCGCTGCTCACGGCATTCGCACGGATGCGGGAGGCCACCGGCGCCCCCCGGTACGCGGTCGAGGCGATGGCGACGCCCCGGCACGCGGTGGAACTCATCGCCGGTGTACGGCGGGACCCGGCATTCGGCCCCGTCGCCATGGTCGGCATCGGGGGAGTGGCCGCGGAACTGCTCGCCGACACGGTGCTCGCCACGGCACCGCTCACCCCCGAGCGGGCCCACGAGATGCTGCTGTCGCTGCGCCACACGCCGCTCCTCACCGGATGGCGCGGCGCACCGCCGGTGCGGCTGGACATGGCGGCCGGTGCACTGTGCTCTCTGGCGAGAGCCGCGGTCGAGCACGCCGAGCTGTCGGAGCTGGAGGTCAATCCGCTGCTTGTGCACCCGGACGGCGCGATCGCGCTCGACGCACACGCCGTCGTCGAACTCAGGCCATGAGCCCGGCGCTCGAGCCGTTGCCGAGGTGGGCAAAGGTGCAGGTGGCGGCGGGGAGCCGGAGAGCCGTTCCGGCCGCCGGCTGCCGCCGGCGGCGTAAGGTGACGCCGTGACCAGGGTGCGACTGAGCGTCGAGCAGCGCCGCGAGGAACTGCTGCGTGCCGCGGTGGAACAGATCGAGGCCCGAGGCGTGTCGGCCGTCCGCATCGCCGACGTCGCATCGAGCCTTGGCGTGAGCAACGCCCTTGTGCTCTACCACTTCTCCACGAAGGAGAAGCTCGTCGCCGCCGCCTACGCGCACGCCGCCGAGAGCGATCTGGCCCATCTGCGGAAACTCCTCGGCCGTCGCACCACCGCCCTGCGCAGGCTCCGCGCCGCCCTGCGCTGGTACGCGCCGACGGGCCAGGCCAAGGGGTGGCGGCTGTGGATCGAGGGCTGGGCCGCGTCACTTCGCGAGCCGTCGCTGCGGGAGGTCGCACGTGACCTCGATCAGCAGTGGAAGGCGGCCCTGACCGAGGTGATCGCCGAAGGGGTGAGAGCAGGCGAGTTCCACTGCGAGGACCCCGCATCCACGGCCTGGCGGCTGACGGCGCTCCTCGACGGTCTTGCGGTGCACACGACTTCGTACACGTCGCTCTCACGCGCGGCCATGCTGCGGTGGGCGGACGACGCCCTGGCCCGCGAACTGGGCATCGACCGCAAGGCGTTGACGGCCGCCGGGCGGTGACGACGGCCGGGCGGTGACGACGGCAGGGCGGTGACGAACGGTTCGGCCGGTTCGGCGTCCGGTGCGGGACGGCGGCGCCGGGAACGTGAAATGCGGTGCTGGGCACGCGAAGTGCGTGCCCAGCACCGCCGCCCGGCCGGAGCGCGACTGAAGTCACCGGCCGGGCCGGGAGTCAGCTACCGCTGCAGTACTGCTCCTCCTTGCCGATGGAGCGGTACATGCAGTCGGCGTTCTCGATCAACTGGAGCACCGCGTCGCGGTTGCGGTCGGTCTCGCGCTCGATGACCTCGTCGGGCGGGTAGAAGCCGCCTTCGAGGATGTTCGTCGGATACATCTCGAAGGTGTAGGCGAAGATCTTCTGGTTGCCCCACAGCCAGTCGTCGATCGACCCGTCGGTGATGTAGAGGTCGCTGGACTGCTCGGCGGTGTAGCCGTTGCTGGCGCCCATCTTCTCGCCGACTGCCGCGAAGGCGTCGTGGTCGTCCTGGGTGAGCCCCTCGGCGGTGTCGTCGGTGGTGTATCCGTAGGGCCAGAGCACCAGTTCGCTGTAGGTGTGGAAGTCGATGGCCGCCTTGAGCTGCTGCTCGCCTCCGACCACCCGCGAGCGCGCGAAGTCGGCGACGACCTTCACCTCCGGTGCGGACTCGGGGGCCGCGCCCCGGTAGGTCTCGGAGCTCGGACTGCCCGAAGAGCCGCCGCAGCAGCCGAACTTGTAGTCCCAGTTGCGGTTCAGGTCCGTACCCACGGAGCTGGAGCCGGAGTTGGGCTGCCGGTTCTTGCGCCAACTGCGGTAGGAGCCGGAATCGATGTCGTACTCGCCGCCGTCCGGATTGAGGTCGGGGATGATCCAGATCTCACGGCCGTTGACGGCGTCCGCTATCCGGGAGTCCGTCGCGTAGTCCTCGCCGAACTCGCGCAGCAGGTAGAGCGCCATCTCGACGGTGAGGTGCTCGCGGGCGTGCTGGTGGTGGGTGAAGAGGATCTCGGGCTCGTCCTCGTCCGTGGCGACGTTGTCGCTGACCTTGACGGCGATGAGATCGCGGCCCTCGTGGGACTTCCCGATGACCTGCTTGCTCATGATCGACGGGTTCTGCGCGATGCGCTGGTCGATCTCGTCCATCGCCTCGGCGTAGTTGTGGTAGCCGGAGTCGGAGGGCGGAAAGTCGCCGGGCTTGCGGGCCTCTCCGCCGGTGCGGGCGGGTGGCGCGCTCAGCTTCTTCAGCGTGTGTCCGAGTTTCCGCAGCTTGCCGGCCTGCGACGAGTCGGCGCTGACCACCACGGAGTGGTCATGGACCTCGTCCACCGAGACCCCGGTGGTGGCGATCGCGGTCCGGTCGGCGACCGAGGACGGCCCGTGGATCTCGTACTGCCTGATGTCCTCGTCGACGGTCGCCGTGGACGCCCGGGCCGGGGAAGCGGCGGTGGCGTTGGTGCTGGCGGTGAGCGGTGCCGCGAGGACCAGCGCCAGCAGGGCCGCGAAGGTTGGGGGTACCGCCCGCCGAAGGCAGGGGGAGGTTCGTTTTCGCTGTGTACGAAGTCGCATGGCAACTCCTGGGATCGGGAGCAGGGGGGCGCCCGTAGTGCGCTGACGGGTTCCGCGCACTACGGGTCCGGCGTTGCGAGTCGTGCGCTGTCCCGGCCCGGTGGGCACAGTCGTGGCTGCGCCCACCGGGCCGGGGGTGCGGGCCGGTGCCAGGAGGGGGACGTTCCTCGCACCGGCCCGGCGGATCAGAACAGGCTGTGGAGGAGCTTGTTCGGAGAACCGGCCATCGGGTCCTGGACCTTGTCGTTCGTGGCGTTGTTCACCAGAGCGTCCCGGACCTCGGTGGGCGAGGCGTCGGGGTGGTCGGCCAGGTAGAGAGCGGCGACGCCTGCCGTGTGGGGCGAGGCCATCGAGGTGCCGCTGATGGTGTTCGTGGCGCTGTCGTCGGTGTTCCAGGACGACGTGACGTCCACGCCGGGGGCGAACACGTCCACGCATGTTCCGTAGTTGGAGAAGGACGCGCGCGTGTCGGTGTTGTCGGTGGCGCCGACGGTGATCGCCTCGGTCACCCGGGCGGGGCTGACGGTGCAGGCATCCACGGGATTCCCGAGGAAGTCCCCGTTGCCGGCGGCAAGGGCGTAACTCACGCCGGAGGAGACGGAGTTGCGCACGGCCGCGTCGAGGGTGTCGCTGGCGCCGCCGCCGAGGCTCATGTTGGCGACGGCCGGCTTGACGGCGTTGGCGGTGACCCAGTCGACCCCCGCGATCACGCCGGCGGTGCTGCCGGAACCACCGCAGTCGAGAACCCGGACGCCGACGATCGAGGCGGCCTTGGCCACGCCGTAGGTGGACCCGGCAGTGGTGCCCGCGACGTGAGTGCCGTGCCCGTTGCAGTCGTTCCCGTTCTGGCCGTCGCCGACGGTGTCCGTACCGATGGACGCCCTGCCGCCGAACTCGCTGTGCGAGGTGCGCAGTCCGGTGTCGATGACGTAGACGTGCACGTTGGACGCCGTGGTGTTGTACGTGTACGTGCCGCTCAGGGGCAGGTCCCGCTGGTCGATGCGGTCGATTCCCCAGGTGGCGTCGGGCTGGGTGTCGCTGGCCGTGACCTTCGAGTCCTGTTCCACGAGGGCGACGCGGGGGTCGGCGGCCAGCTTGTGGGCCTGAGCCTTGGTCATCTTCGCGGAGAAGCCGTTCAGGACCTCTTTGTAGACGTGGGAGACGCGGCCGTCGCTGCGCCTGGTGAGTTCACCCGCGACAGACTTCGTCGACCGGGTGCCGTCCTTGAGGGTGACGATCCAGCTGCCCGGGATCCCTGTCCCGGTGGCGGCCGGCCGGACGTCGGCGGAGGGGGGTGTTGCGCCGTGGGCCGGCGAGCCGGCCAGTTGCATGCCTGTCAGCAGCAGAACTGCTGGAACGAGAGCGCTCAGACGACGGGTCACAGATCGCATGTAGTGCACCAGACCTTCCTGGACCGGATCTCGGACGTACGGACCGGACTGCTGCGTGCCCCGCCCGGGGCAGGGCGCGGTACGGCACGCAGATGTGCGACTGGTCAGGTGGTACACGGGGCAACTGGGGCTGCTTCCCGCCGAGTTGAGTCCGGTGCGCCGTCGAGCTGGGCTCCGCTGCTCCGTGGTGGGTTCGAGCAGACGGGCTGGTGGGGGGCGCGCCGGAGTTGTCAACAGGAGTTATGGAAGCTGTTACCCTGCTGCTGAGAAGTGTGCTGGGCGCCGCAGACCGCGTCAAGAGCCTTGTGGGGCAAGGGATTTGAGCGGTTCGACGAGGAGAGGCCGGTGGGCCGTGCCGTGTGACAGCGGGCCTCGCGCTCCGTCACACGCCTTCCAGCGCGGCCAGTCCTTGCCGGTAGACCTCCGCGGCCTCTTCGGAGCGCCCCCTGCGCAGCAGCTGGTCACCGAGAAGACGGCACGTTCCGATGGCCTCCAGCGTGGCGCCGACCTGCAGGTAGCGCTCGATGGCGGAGCGGAAGAGGGCCTCGGCGGCAGCGGCGTCACCCCGGTCGACGGCGATCCGTGCCTCGATGCGGTCCAGTTCGGCGGCCTGCTCCGGGTCCTGGCGGCTGGGGGCCAGAACGGACCGGCATTCGCCGACGAGGTCGGCAGCCTCCTCGGGCCGACCCAACTTGCGTACGACGTCGGCCAGTTCGGCTGTGGCGTTGATCCGGCGCTGAACGGCGCCGGTTTCACTCAGGATGCCCCGGGCCTCACGTAACTGCGCTTCGGCCTCGGAGAGCCGCCCACGGCGCGCGGTCAGGAAGCCGTGGGCGAACCGGCACATGCCCACTTCGGTGCGCAGCCGCAGATGTTCGTACAGGGCCGTTGCCCGCACGATCGTCTGCTCCGCCTCGTCGTATCTGCCCTGCGCCACCAGAACCCGGTTGATGTGGTAGTAGCCCTGGGCGAGTACGTCGGGCGCGCTCACATCCGGAGCCCGCGTCAGCGCCGCGTCGGCGACGGCCCCGGCCCGGCCCAGGTCCCCGCGCTCCACATGCGGCAGGCCGCATGCCGCGAGCAGCGCGAACTCCACCGTCGACTGGGACGTCCGGACCGCCTCGCGCAGATGTTCCTCGACGAGGGTCAGAGCATCGTCGATGGATCCGCCGGCGAACAGGGCCCACATCCGGCCCATCAGCGCCGGGAGCCGCTCGGCGAGATCCCGCTCGCGCAGCAGCGCGTCCGCCTCCTCGAACAGCATGCGGCCCGCGGCGGGATCGCCCTGGTGCCGGGCCACGAGGCCGAGTCCGTAACGGGCGAGCGCCCTCAGGGTCCGGTCCTGGTGCTCCTCCGCCTCGGCGGACAGCGCCTCGTACACGGCGGACGCCCGTTCCGTGTCTCCGCCGGACAGGACGATGCGCGCCTCGGCGGCCTCGGCCTGCAACTCGCGGCGCCGGCCGGGGGGATAGCCGAAGCAGAGGTCTTCGAGGTCGGTGCCGAGCCGGACGGCGAAATATGTCGCCGCGGCCGGCGACGGGGTGCGCTTGCCGCCCTCGATCGACGACACGTACGCCCGGGTGAACCGCTCGCCCGCCAACTCCGTCTGTGTCAGCCCCCGTTGGGCGCGCAGCTGCAGCATCCGCGCCCCGATCCCGGCCACATCGGCGTCGGCGGGGAACGAGGCGGCGTCTGACATGCGGGTCACCTTAAGGCACCGGTGAGGTGGGCTCAGGGGGGTCCGGTGAACTTTGGGATCATGCTTTGTCCCGACCCGCGGAGGCGCGCGTTGTCGTACGCGTTGTGGGGGCGCTGACGTCGGTCGCGAGGTCCGTCTCGGGACACGGGACACGGGACACGTGCCCCCTGACCGTTGCCCGTTCGCGCGCTCCCCCCCCCGGCCCGCGCCGCCGGCTTCAGGCGGCCGACCCCGGGCGGCCGGCTCCGCAGCCGGCCGCCCGAGGGCCCCCGCGTCAGCCGAAGATGTCCAGGATCTGCTGCCGCACCGTCAGGACGGTCAGCACACCGAACAGCACGATCGCCCAGATCAGGGCCGCGACCCGGACACCGCGCACCTTGAGCGGTGCCGGCATCGCCTTGCGGTTCATGTAGAGCAGCAGGCCCGCGTAGACGAACATCATCATCCCGGCCACGCAGGCGGAGATCACCAGCAGCACCAGCGGCTGGTCGGTCACCGTCAGCAGGACGAAGATGCCGACGAGGACGATCGCCCACACCAGGAAGAAGTACAGCCGGCTCTCGGAGAGCCGGGACCTGCGCATGTACGTCGACTTGAGCACGTCCGAGGCGAGCCTGCTCGTGTAGTCGACGATGCCCGCCGCCGCGGTGAACAGCGCGAACGAGCCGATCAGCCAGAACAGGGTGCCGAACCACTCGCCGACCTGCGACTTGAGGGCCTCGCCCTCCTTCTCCAGGAAGCTGATGTCGTTGGCCAGGCCTTCGGTGCCGAAGAGCGTGGAGTGCGCGAGCAGCGAGGAGAGCACGATGGTCACGATGGTGACCAGGACGAAAGTCATGGCCTGCTCGGTGTTCGCGAACCGCCACCAGCGCTTCCACCGCGCCATGTTCTCCTCGTTGGTGACGAAGACGTAGCCGGTGGTGGCCGCGGCGTCCTCGTCCTTCTTGGCGGTCAGGGGGCTGACCAGTCGCGGCACGTAGTGGCCCATGCCGAAGCCTTTGTCGCGTATCCAGTTGCTCTGGCACAGGTTCTGTCCGCCGCCCGCGCCGGCGTAGGCCAGCGCACCCATCAGCACGGCGACGCCCAGGTCGCTCGGGAACTGGCCGGTGTGGGTCACGCCCTGCGGCAGATCCGCCCAGCTGGACGCCTTCACGGCGAAGATCACAGCGAGGGTGAAGAACCCGCCGATCACCGCGACCTTCACGAACAGCAGGCCCTCCAGCGCCGTGTAGACGACGGGGGCGAGCGTGAGGATCGCCCCGATGCACAGCAGCAGCGCGATCGCGATGTACGCGGGGTTACCTCCGAACACGTAGGAGGCCATCGTGGCGGAGCTGGTGACCCAGCCGGGCCAGAGGTTCGCCGCGTACGTCAGCAGCGCCATCACCGCGCCCCAGTGCCGCCAGTACCGGTTGAAGCCGGTCATGGCGGTCTCGCCCGTGGCGAGCGTGTAGCGCTCGATCTCCATGTTCAGGAAGAACTGGGTGACGACGCCGACGACCGCTCCCCACAGGAAGACCAGTCCGGCCTGCGAGGCGATGTACGGCCAGAGGATGAACTCGCCGGAGGCCAGGCCCACCCCTGCGCCGACGATGCCGGGCCCGATGATCCGCCACGTCTTGCTGGGCGGCGGCGGCATCTCCCGTACCTCGGGCGGTGGCAGGTTGCGTGTGCTCAGCGAGAAGTGGCTGTCGGCAGAGCTGCCGGTGCCGCTTCGGTCGTCCGTGTGCGTCATGGGGAACGCCTCTCTCGGGCCGGTCGGGGGGCGGCGCGTAATGTGGCGGCAATCATCGGATGATTCGATGGAGGCGTCCAGGGGGTGGACAAAGATCGTGGAGCAGCACCGGACCAAGCACCTGCGAGTCGTCGACGAGCTCGGCCGTCGCATCGTGAAGGGCCTGCTCGCCCCGGACCGGCCACTGCCCGTCGAGGACACGCTCGCCGCCGACCTCGGTGTCAGCCGTGGCGCGCTGCGCGAGGCGGTGAAGGTCCTCGCCGCGAAGGGGATGCTGCGGACCCGGCCACGCACCGGCACGCACGTACTGCCCCGCAGCCACTGGGATCATCTGGACCGCGACCTGCTGCAGTGGCAACAGACCTGTGAGCCCTGGCAGTTGCTGCGTGACACCGGTGAACTGCGCCGCGCCGTCGAACCCGAGGCCGCACGGCTCGCGGCGGGACGTGCCGGACCCGGCCATATACGGGCCATGTTCGAAGCGCTGGAGGCGATGGAGACCGCCGCCGCGCGCCCCGGGCTCGGCGAGTTCGTCGAGGCCGACATGGCCTTCCACCGAGCGCTGCTGGACGCCAGCGGCAACAGGTTGCTCGGCTCGCTGGGCCGCGCTCTCGAAGTCGCGCTGGAGCACAGCTTCGCCGTGAGTTCGCAGAAACCGGGCGCCGTCGAGGCCTCACTGCCTTCCCATCGAGCGCTGGCCGAGGCCGTCCAGGGCTGCCGGCCTTCCGATGCGGCCGCGGCCATCCTGGCGATCATCGAAAGCGCCGAGGAGGAGATCGCCCGTGCGCCCGGACTGCCGGGCGTGAACGGTGCCGCGAACGGTGCTGGGAACTCACTGCCCTGAGGCCCGCATGCCCGCTCTCACACGGCCGTCGCCGCGTCCTCGAGGCTGATGACGCGGGCCGTGGCGGACGCCGTTGCCACCGTCAGGTCCTCGCCGTCGAGGAGAGACGCCTCAAGAAACGCCAGATCCCCGTCCCGCCGCAGCACGCGGCCCTTCCCGACGAGCCGGCCGGGCCGGACCGGACGCAGAAAGGTCACCTTGAGCTCCAGCGTGGACTGGAACTGGTCGGGCCGGACGGTGGCGAGCAGCGCGGGGCCCACGGTGTCGTAGAGCATGGCGGCGAGGAACGCGCCCAGGACGTTGCCCATGGGGTTGGTGAACGCCTCCGTCGCGTTGAACGCCAGCTCGATCGTGCCCTCTTCGGGATCGGCGTCCACGAACTCGAGACCCAGCGTGGCGGCGGCGCGGGGCATCGGAGCACGCCCCGCGACGGCGTCCCAGAACGGTCCCGTCCGCTCGGACATGGCGCAACCTCCGGTTCGCGGATCCTGTGTGCACCGTATTGTCACGCACTGCG
The DNA here is from genome assembly GCF_015910445.1 of Streptomyces bathyalis. Lineage (NCBI taxonomy): Bacteria > Bacillati > Actinomycetota > Actinomycetes > Kitasatosporales > Streptomycetaceae > Streptomyces > Streptomyces bathyalis. The sequence continues at coordinate 907,640 of NZ_CP048882.1, read as the reverse complement.
GAATTGATCCCGCCCGTTCTGCGTGTGACCCCGTGTGACCTGCTCCGCCTACGAGCCGTCCGGGTCCGCCGCTCCGGTCGCCGCGAGGAGGCTGCCGGCGACCGTCCTGGCGCCGTCGTCGCCGAGCAGCAGGGTGTAGTGGTTGGTGCCGGGAACCATGCGGGTGCGGATCTTCGTGTCGCCGATTCCGGCGGCCTTCAGCCGCTCGTCGTCGTAGAGGGCCTGCGGTTCGTCGAGGAGGCCGCGTTCGGCCCAGAGCAGTTCGGCGGGGACGGCGAGGCGGTGCACCGCGGCCGTGGTCTCCTCGCCCAGCGCGTCCGCGCCGTCGGTGCGCACCGCGTCGATCCGGCACGAGGAGCGCAACTGGGGCTCCGTGCCCACCAGGTCTCGCTGGATGTGTGCCTCCGTCCACGGCTCCCAGGAGGAGGCGAACGCCGGATGCCCGCGCCAGAAGGCGCGATAGGCGTCGCGGTCGGGGAACGTCGTCTTCAGCCGGTCCATCGCGGGTCCGATCACAGCGGTGACGAGTTCGTCGGACGTCAGGCCCTCCGGGACGGGGAAGCCGACTCCGCCGTCGACGAGGAGCAGCGACCGGAAGTGCCCGGGATGCCGCACCGCGGCGACCGCGGCGACGAACGCGCCCATGGAGTGACCCGCGAGGATGACGTCCCCCAGGCCCAGCGCACGGGACAGCGCCACCGCGTCGTCGGCGTGCACCGCGATCCCGTACGGACCGGGCAGGTCGCTGCTCCCGGCGCGGCCGCGCAGGTCCGGGGCGACGAGTGTGACGCGGCCGCCGAGGTGGTGGGCCACCCCCGCCCACGACATGGCGTTCGAGGTGATCCCGTGCAGGGCGAGGACCGTGGGCGCAGGTCCGTCCCCTTGCGGCCGTACGGTCGCGGGCCAGTGCAGCACGGTCAGGTGGCCCCCTGATACGGGGACTTGGAGCTCTTCGTAAGTGATCGCTGCCATGCGTTCTCCCCTCGTCCTGGGCTGGCGGAGGCCGTCAGCCGGACCCGGGCCCGGACCCGGCGCCCCGCGGTCTCCGGCAGCGACCGTACGGGGCGTCCCCATCAGCTGCATCGCCGCCCGCACCTGCCGGCCGCACCCATCGTCGGCGCCGCCCGGGCACGCTGACGATGGAGCACCGCCACATCCCGGAGGCGGTGGCTGTGGTGCGGATGCCCACCGGCGAGCCGGCCAGGACGGCGAGGTGCCAGGAGGCGCCCCGGCGCGAGCCCCCCGGGGACGCACTCCCGCCCGGCACGGCACACCGACGGCCCATCGGCGGTTCAGGCGCCCGGATCCGTGGGACGACTGACTGTTCGGAGACGCTTCGAGCAGGGGAGAACGACGTGCGGGCGACCTTCGTACTGGGACGGATCGCCGGTGTCCGGATCGGTGTCCACTGGAGCGTGCTGCTCATCTTCGGACTCATCGCCTTCGGCCTGGCCCAGGGCCGGTTCGCGGTGGCCTATCCGAACAGTCCCGTGGCCGCGATCTGGGTCGCCGGGTTCCTCGCGGCGATCGTCTTCTTCGCGTCCCTCCTCGCCCACGAACTCGCTCACGCCGTCGTGGCCCGCCGCAACGGTGTCGGGGTCGACGACATCGTCCTGTGGCTCCTCGGAGGCGCGGCCCGGCTGAAGTCGGAGGCGTCCAACCCCGCCGCGGAGCTGAGGATCGCCGGGATCGGCCCCCTCGTCAGCCTGCTGCTGGGCGGACTCTTCGTGCTGCTGGCCTGGCTGCTCAGCCTGGGCCCGGTTCCCGGGCTCGTCGTGGAGTCGGTGGCCTGGCTCGGAGCCATCAACGTGCTGCTCGCCGTCTTCAACGCCGTTCCCGCCGCTCCCCTCGACGGCGGACGGCTGCTCCGCGCCTTCCTGTGGTGGCGTACGGGCGACCGGCTGAAGGCGACCGCCGGGGCCACCGCGGCGGGACGCGTCTTCGGCTGGCTGCTCGTGCTGCTGGGGGTCGTCCTCTTCCTGGGCAGCGGCTCGTTCGGCGGGCTGTGGCTGTCGGTCGTCGGATGGTTCCTCATCGCGGCCGCGACCGCCGAGGGGCGGCAGGCGCAGCTGCGGGGCGTGCTGTCCGGGGTGCCGGTACGGGACGCCATGACGTCCGATCCGGTCACCGCGCCGTCCGGACTCTCCGTGGCCGACTTCCTCTCCGGCCCGTCCTACCGGTACAGGCACTCCGCGTTCCCCGTCGTCCACGAGGACGGGACCCCTGCTGGACTGCTGACGCTGGACGCGGCCAGGAAGGTGCCGTGGGACAGCGCCGAGGAGGTGAAGGTCGACGAGGTGATGGTGCCGCTCACGGACGTCTCCGTCGTGGCACCGCAGGACTCGCTGGCCGACCTCGTGCCGCGCATCGAGCCCGGCGCGCACAACCGCGTCCTGGTGGCGGAGGGCGGAAGGGTCGTCGGGATCCTCACCTCCAGCGACATCAGCCGTACGGTGTCGTGGCTGATGAACTTCACCTCGCAGGCACGCAAGGACCAGTGACGAGGGGCAGCGGAAGCCCGCTGGAGTCGGCCCGGCCCGGCCCGCCCGTGCGCCGCCGGCCGCGCGCCCCTCACTGCTTGACGCGGCTGAAACCGGGGTCGAACGGTGCGCGCAGGTGCAGAGCCGCACCGTGCAGCCGGCCACCGATGTCGATCTCGTACGTGCCGGACGTCAGATGGTCCCTGGTGACGGGCTCGCCGTCGCGGCGCCAGATGTACGCCAGGCCGACGCACGCGCCCAGGGTGGCCCCCCACGCGGCGGAGGTGACCTGGCCGACCGCGACGCCGTCGCGCATCACCAACTCGCCTCCCCACATCATCGGTTCGGCGTCGTCGAGCACGAACGACACCAGCTTCCGCCGCGCGCCGGCGGCCCTGGCCTTCTCCAGGGCCTCGCGTCCCCGGAACGGGATGTCCTTCTTGAGCTTGCAGGCGAAGAGCAGTCCCGCCTCGAGCGGGTTGTGGTCAGCGGTCAGATCACTGCCGATGGCCCGGTAACCCTTCTCGAGCCGCAGTGAATTGATCGCGTAGTACCCGGCCTCGGCGAGACCGAACTGCTCGCCTGCGGAGGTCAGGAGCTCGTAGACGCCGACGGCGAACTCGACTGGCACGTACAACTCCCAGCCGAGTTCACCGACGTAGGTGATGCGGGTGGCGCGCACCGTGTAGTGGCCGAGGTCGATCTCCCTGCTGGTGGCGAAGGGGAACGCCTCGTGCGAGAGGTCGCTGCGGGAGAGCCCCTGCAGCAGATCGCGGGCGTGGGGCCCCATCACCCCGAAGACGGCGTACGCCGAAGTGACGTCGACAGCCGTGACATGGGCGTCCTCGCCGGTCTGCTTGCGCACATGGTCGAGGTCCCGCAGCACGGCCCCGGAGCTGGTGACCCACAGGAACTCGTCATGGGCGAGGCGGGTGACTGTCACGTCCGCCTCGTATCCGCCGCGGTCGTTGAGGACCCCGGTGTAGACGGTGTTGCCCGGCGGCACGGCGACATCCGCCGTGCACAGCCACTGCAACAGGGCTTCCGCGTCGCGGCCCTTGATGAGCAGCTTGCCGAACGACGTCTGGTCGAACAGGGCGACGCGCTCCCGGGCGGCCCGGTGCTCGGCGTCCGCCCACGGCTGCCAGTTCTGCTTGCCCCACGAGTACTCAAGGGCCGGTTCGGTGCCGGCGGGAGCGAAGACGTTGGCGCGCTCCCAGCCCATCTTCGAACCGAAGACGGCGCCCGCGTTCTCCAGCAGATGGTGGACGGGCGAGCGGCGGAAGGGACGGGCGGTGCCGACTTCGCGGTTGGGCCACGGCACTTCGTAGTGCAGCCCGAGGATCTCGCCGACGCGGGCGCGCAGCCACTGGTTGTTGCCGTTGAAGCGCCCGAACCTGCGGATGTCGACGCCGGCGACGTCACAGGTGGGGGAGCCCTCGGTGATCCATTCGGCAAGGGCGCGTCCGGCGCCGCCAGCGGAGGCGATGCCGACGGAGTTGAAGCCCGCCCCCACGTAGAAATTCCGCAGCTCGGGCGCCTCGCCGAGGATGAACTGGTTGTCCGGGGTGAAGCTCTCAGGACCGTTGTAGAACTTCTTGATGCCGGTCTCGCTCAGCGCGGGGATGCGCAGCAGGGCGCTCTCCATCAGGACGGAGAAGTGGTCCCAGTCCTCCTCCAGGAGCTGGAACTCGAAGGGGTACGGCAGTTCGTCGGGCGCCACCCATGGCTTGGCCTCCGGTTCGAAGCCGCCGACGACAAGCCCTCCCACCTCCTCCTTGAAGTAGGTGTAGCCGTCCGGGTCACGCAGGATCGGCAGAGCGGGGTGCACGCCGTCGATCCGGTCGGTGACGACGTAGAAGTGTTCGGCCGAGTGCAGCGGCACGGTCACACCGGCCAGTTCGCCCACGGCCTTGGCCCACTGGCCGGCGCAGTTGACCACGAACTCCGCCTCGATGTCGCCCTTGTCCGTGGTCACTCCGGTGACGGTGCCGCCGCGCGTGGAGATCCCCGTGACCCTGGTCCGCTCGACGACCTGTGCGCCGCGCATGCGGGCGCCCTTGGCCAGGGAGGCGGTGAGGTCGGTGGGATTCGCGGTGCCGTCGCCCGGCAGCCAGATCGCGCCGAGCAGGTCCTCGGTCTCCAGGACGGGATACAGCTCCTTGGCGCGGGCCGGACCGATCAGTTCGCAGTCGAGGTCGTAGGCCTCGGCGGTGGCTGCCGTCCGCCTGAGCTGTGTCATGCGGTCCTCGGTGCGGGCGACGGTCACCCCGCCGCAGCGCTTGTATCCGGTGGCCAGGCCGGTCTCCGCCTCCAGCCGCTCGTACAGCTGCGTGGAGTACTGGACGAGGCGGGTGCCGCTCTGCGAGGCGCGCAACTGGCCGACCAGGCCCGCCGCGTGCCACGTCGTGCCGGAGGAGAGCTGCCCCTGTTCGAGCAGGACGACGTCCGTCCAGCCCAGCTCGGTGAGGTGGTAGGCCACGCTTGTGCCGATGACGCCGCCGCCGATGATGACCACGCGTGCGCGGTCGGGCATTGCCGGGCTCATTGCAGGGTCCCCTCGTCGAGGTTGCCGTGGTCGCCGTCGCTCACACCGGATTCCGCGGGGGCGGAGGCGGGGTCATCCGTCCGCATGCTGGGTCTCCAGATCACCGGTTCCACCGGTTTTGCCGGAGCCGGCGTCATCCGTCACAAGGAGATGTTCGCCGGCGACCTGGTCGGACTTGTGCCTCTGCACGAGCAGGTAGTACGCGCCGCCGAGCACCGCGACCCCCACGAAGCTGACGACTCCGCCCCAGGCGTAGCCGCCCTCGCCGTACACGTCCTGGCGTGGCCACAGCAGATCGACGGTCATGAACAGGCCGTAGGCCACGGCCAGTCCGTTCACGATCATTCCGGCAGCGCGTCCCATCGTGAACAGGCCCGTGCCGCCCCGGTCGTGCGGCCAGCCGCCGAGCCTGCGCCTGAGCACCGGCACGGTCACCAGCAGATAGGCGGCGTAGACGATCGCGATGGCGACGGAGGTGACGATCGTGAAGATGTGGGGGTTGCCGACGTTGACGATGAGGATCGCCGCTGCCACCAGGCCCGAGACGATCGCCGGGGCCACCGGGGACTGCCTGGTGTCGGTGACGTGGGAGAGCTTCTCCCCGAAGGGCAGCTTGTTGTCGCGCGCCATGGAGAAAGCGATCCGGATCGTGGCCGTCTGGATGGCGAGGGTGCAGATGAACACGGCGATCGCGACGTCCAGCAGAATGATCTTGCCCATCGTGGAGCCCAGCACCGTCTGGAGGATGTACGGCAGACCGGCCGTACCGAGCTTCTCGAGGTCGAGCGTGCGGGTCGCCATGAGCGCGAACAGGAGCAGCAGCGCGCCGGCGATTCCCGCGGCGCCGAGCGCCTGGAGCAGGGCCACGGGCGTGCGCTTGCGGGGGTTGCGGGTCTCCTCGGCGAGTGAACCCGCCGTGTCGAAGCCGAACATGACCCAGGCGGGCATGATGGCGGCCATCAGCAGCGGAGCGCCGTAGCCCAGGACCTCCCAGCCGGGGGTGCCCGGCCCGGCGCCCTGCGTCGTGGCGACGACCTGCGGCCCCCGCACGGCGTGCACCGCCAGCAGCACCAGAACCACCGCGACGCCGAGCAACTCGGCGGCCACGCCGATGTTGTTGACCTTGGTCATGACCTTCACGCCGAGCGCGTTGATCAGCGTGGTCAGCGCGATGCAGACGGTGCCGAGGAACACGGCGTTGTGCGTGTCGTTCTCGAACACGTCGAATCCCGACCACAGTTGAGGCAGCACGACCTGCATCGCCATGGTCACCGCGGCAACGCTGACGAGCGAGCCGACGAGCATGGTCCACCCCGCCATCCAGGCGCCGCCCCGGCCGGAGATCCTCTTCGACCACTGGTAGACGGAGCCCGCGATCGGGAACCGCGCGCTGAGTTCGGCGAAGACCAGGGCCACACAGAACTGCCCCGCGAACACCAGCAGCCAGGCCCAGAAGATCAGCGGTCCGCCGAACCCGTAACCCAGGCCGAAGAGCTGGAACATGCCGGTGAGGATCGAGATGTAGCTGAATCCCGCGGCGAAGGAGGAGAAGCCGCCGAGGCCGCGGTGCAGTCGCTGGCGGTAGCCGAGCGTCGCGAGGTCGTCGGAGTCCACCGTGTCTGATCGGCTGTCTGTTGTTGCGTCGCTCTTGCGCATGGCAGACCTTTCGGAGGTGGCCGTGGGCCGGGCAAGGATCCCGTGGTCTTCCAGAGGCGGCGCCCGGCCGCGGTGGTCAGTCGGCGATCCGGGCGTCTTCCAGCAGACGCTCGAAGCGGGAGCCGCTGGAGAGGATCCCGACGGCCGTGTCGTACTTCTCCATCCCCCATGTCCAGAAGTCGAAGTCGATGCTGCTCGTCGCCTGCTGGATCGACGCCCACAGCGTCCAGCCGTACTTCGACATCAGTCCCTGGAGCTGGGCGCGTGCGACCTTGCCGGGGCTGGGGCGGCCGAAGTACGCGGTGATCAGCTCCTCCAACTCCTCGACGGACAGGTGGCATTCGCTCCAGATGTTGCCCAGTTCGAAGCAGGGGTCGTTGTTGCCCGCGTACTCGTAGTCGATGATCCAGATCTGTTCGCCGTCGTCGATGAAGTTCTCGGCGAGCAGGTCGTTGTTGCACGGCACCGTCTCGACCGGGGTCGCGGCCAGGACGTCACGCACCCGGTGGACGGCCTCCATGTTCTCCAGATAGCGGTCCGGCAGCCGGAAGCCACGCTCCCGCACCGTCGCCAGGTACCGGTCCTGCACGTCGGCCATGTCGAACTCGCTCACGAACCGCGGCCCTTGGTGCAGTCGGCGGCAGGACTCCGCCACACGGCGGAGGTTGCCGGGCTTCTTGATCAGTTCGTCGGACATGGTCACGCCGTCGATGTAGCCGACGACCAGCATTCCGTGGTCCGGGATGTAGTCGAGGACGGGTGCGCCGACACCGGTGGACGCCGCGGCAGTCGAATTGAGGTGCTCGTGGTCACGGTCGATCGGCAACTCGGGTTCGTTGCCGAAGACCCGTACGACGCAGTCGGTTCCGCCCGCGACGACCCGGTAGTTGCGGTTCGTCAGCCCGCCGGAGAGCTCCGAGACCTCACATGACCGGCCTGCGAGAGAGGGAATCCGCTCCAGCAGATCCTTCAGCGGCTCCGTCCCGGTCCGGGAGAGGTCTTCCACGATGCCGGCGTCCTGCTTGTCCATTCGCGGTCGCTCCTCGTGTCCTCGTGCTGATCGGATTCTCAGGTACGGAAGTTCTTCCCGTCGGGGTCGTGGAGGGGTGCGTCGTGGCGCGTCGCGTCGAACCTGCGCCCCGCGACCTCCACTTGGAAGGCCGAGCCGTGAGCGGACTCCTCGGGCACATAGGCGCTGAAGATGGTTCTGCCCACCGTCCAGCCGTAGCCCGCACTCCTCACACCCGCGGCCAGATCCGTGCCGGCCCGCGTCACCAGTTCACCGCCGTGCATCACCACGTCCGCGTCGGTGGAGAACCAGCACAGCCTCTTCGCCGGGCGCTCGTCCCGCAGCTTGCGCAGCGCCGGCCCGGCCAGCAATCCCGGCTTGTCCGGACGGACCCCGGAGCCGAGCCCCGCCTGGTACGGGCTGTGGTCGCTGCCGATGTCGGCCGGCCAGAGCGGGATCTGCTTCTCCAGACGCAGCGAGTCGACCGCCCTCCAGCCCACGTCCCGGATCCCGGACTCCGCGCCGGCGGCCAGGAGTTGGTCGTACACGCCCCGCATGTACTCGGTGGGGATGTGGAATTGCCAGCCGGCCTCGCCGACGCACGTCACCCGCAGAGCCCGCACCGGTGCGAAACCCAGATCGGCCTCCCGGGCGGTCATGAACCCGAACGCGTGGTCGCCGAAGTCGCATCGGCTCAACTGCCGCACGACATCGCCCGCCCGCGGCCCGCACACCTCGAGCACGCCCCAGGCGGAGGTGACGTCCCGTACGGTCACCGAACCGTCGTCGGGCGCGTTCTGGAGCAGGAACGTAAGGTCGTGGCGTCCGGACGCGCTCCCCGTGACGAGGAGGAACAGCTCCTCCGCGAGGCGGGTGACCGTCACGTCCGCCTCGATGCCGCCCCGCACGTTGAGCAGTTGGGTGTGCACGACGCGACCCGGCGCGACGTCGAGGTCCGCGCCGGCGGTCCTCTGCATCAGGGCGAGTGCGCCGGGCCCCGAGATCTCGACCTTGGCGAGCGACGTCCGGTCGACCACTCCCACGCCCTCGCGCACCGCGCGGTGCTCCTCCCCGATGTGCGGCCAGGCGTTGCTGCGTCCGAATGTCGGCTCCTCGACCGGGTCCACACCGGGCGGCGCGAACCAATTCGCCCGCTCCCAGCCGTACTTGGTGCCGAAGACCGCGCCGCGCGAGAGCAGCACGTCGTGCAGGGGGCTGCGCCGCTGACCGCGCGGGGCCGCCAACTCGCTGTTGGGGTAGTGCAGTCGGTAGTAGTTCTCGTACGCGCCCACCACGCGCTGCTCCAGATAGGCGGGCACGTTGTGCGACGCTCCGAAGCGGCGGACGTCGAAGGGCCACAGATCCATGCCCGGATCGCCGTCGACGATCCAGTTCGCCATCGCGTCACCGGCACCGCCCGCCGCCGCGACGCCCGCTGAGAATCCGCAGCAGTGGAAGAGGTTGTCCAGGCCCTCGGTGACGCCCATCAAGGGTTCCGCGTCGGGCGAGAAGGGGATCGGCCCGTTGACCCACGTCTGAATCCCCAGGTCGCCGAACGCCGGCACTCTGGTGGTGGCGCCCTCCGCGAGCGGCGCGAAGCGGTCCATGTCCGGTGTGAACAGCTCGGGCCCCAGGTCCCGCGGGATGGTGCGCCACGGCACGCGGGTTCCGTCCTCCCAGCCACCGACGAGCAGGGCTCCGGTCTCCGGCTTGAGATAGATGCGGGCGTCGGGGTCGCGGAACGTCGGCAGGTCCGGTGGCACCTCGGGCGTCTTCTCCGTCACCACGTACTGGTGCTCCACCATTCCCGCGGCGACGTCCACTCCCGCGAGCCGCGCCGTCTCCGTGCCCCACATCCCGGTTGCGTTCACGACGACGTCGCACTCGACGCGGCCCTGCTCGGTGACCACAGCCGTCACCCTGCGGCCCCGGCGTTCGACGGCCTCCACGCGGCAGTTCTGGACGATGCGCACACCGGCGGCGCGGGCTCCCGTGGCGAAGGCCTGGGTCAGCTGGCTCGGGTCGACGTAGCCGTCGCCGGGCACCCACGTAGCCCCGTACAGGCCGTCGGTCTCCAGCAGCGGGAACAGTTCCTTCGCCTCCGAGGGCGAGGCCAGGTGGACGTCGAAGCCGAAGCTCTTGCCCGCGGTCGCCAGCCGCTTCAGCTCCTCCCACCGGTCCGCGCAGGCGGCGACGCGTACGGAGCCGACGCCGCGCCATCCGGTGGCACAACCCGTGGACTCCTCCAGGGTCCGGTACGTCTCCACGCTCTTGCGCATCAGCCGCGTGAGGTTGCTGGACCCTCTCAACTGGCCCACGAGTCCGGCGGCATGCCATGTGCTGCCGTGGGTGAGGTTCTTGCGCTCGACCAGCAGGACGTCGCTCCACCCGCGCCCCGCGAGGTGGTAAGCGATGCTGCAGCCGACGACGCCGCCACCGATGACGACCACTCGGCTCCGATCGGGCAGTGCCATGAACATCCCGTGGTGTAGATCGCGGAAGGCGGGCCGTTGGGGATCGAGATGGCGATGCTGGCTGCGGCGCCCGGCCGAGAGGCGGGCGCGGACCGATAGACGGCGGACGCTACCACCGGGCCCGGACTCATAAAAGGTCTAGACGCAATCCGCCTCGGGTCGTGAATGCGCGGAGGCCATCCGGATGGTGAAGCCCGGTCGTCGGGAGGGAAACCCGCTGGTCGCGGGCGAACGGCGGCCGATGAGCAGCGGGGGAGAGGAGCCGCCGACTTCCGTGAGCGCCCGTGGAGTCCGGCCCGCCCGGCCGTTCGGGACAGCAGCCCTGACAGAGGAGTCCGCCGCCACGGCTAGCTGTTGGAGGCGGTCCCCTTCGCGCCGTCGGCCTGGCCGATTCCCGTGCGGAAGGAGATGCGCACCCGGTCGGACCTGAACAGATCCCGCGCGTACTCCAGTGCCAGCCCGCTGCCGCTGTACGCGGTGCGTTCGATCAGCATCAGCGGCGTGGTGGCCTCCACGCGCAGCAGCCGGGCCTCCTCCTCGGTCGGGATCACCGGCTCCAGGCTCTCGGACGCCACCTGGGGCCTCTGCCCGTAGCGGCGCGAGATCAGCCGGTAGATCGACCCGGTCAGGCCCTGCTCCAGCAGGTCCGGGAACACTTCTGCGGGGAAGTACGCACGCTCCAGCGCAAGCGGCCGGCGATTGGCCGTCCGCACCCGCACGACTTCGTGCACCGCGGCACCGGGCGGGAGGGACAGCGCGTCGGAGGCTGCCCGGTCGGCTGCTATCGTCGCCGCGCTGACGAGCCGGGCGCCCGCCCGGACGTCGGCCCGTTGCATCTGCTCGGTGAACCCGGCCAGCCCCGTAAGATCGCACTCGATCCTTGCCTCGGAGACGAAGGTCCCGCCGACGCCGCGTCCCCTCTTCCGTACGACGGTCCCGGCCTTCTCCAGGCTCGCGAGCGCCTGCCGGAGAGTCATCCGGCTCACCCCGAGACTCGCGGCGAACCGCTCCTCGACGGGCAGCTTGTCGCCGGGTACGAGATCGCGCCGCTCGATGACGCCCATCAGCCACCGCTCGATACGGGTGTGCGCGGGAAGCGTGGACGGAGCAGTCAGATCAGGGGCGCTCCCCAGCCACCCGGGATCCGAAGACACACGCGCCATGCGGCGTAGTCTCGCACAGCGAGCCCGCTGGTCAGCCGGGCGGCGACAGTCCCGGACGGGACCACGGACGACGCCGGGGCCGGGCCCGCCTCCCCCGGGTTCCGGGCGACGGCTGCGGCGTCGGCCTTTTCTTCCACGGGTGCCGCGAGCACCGCCCGTGGAGCGGCTTTCCTCAAGTGATCCTCAAATTTCTGACGAGGACACCTGACGGACCCTCAAGCCGAGCTCAATCGCTTCCTCAATTCCAGCTCAAGTCAACGGGGGATTCCTTAATCAATCCTCAAATCGAGGTAACGATCCGGGTGTCAGGAGCGAGCCAATTGGGGCGGCACGCCGACTATGGGCGGTTCTCCCTGTGACGCCCGCCACACTTCGCCGCGGGAGCCGGTCCCATGGCCGTGATAAATCTTCACGATCTCCTGCACGGCGTCCCTCCTGCTGTGCAGGAGACCAGTGCTGGCAGATTGCCGGCCAGCACCTCCATTCATTCCCGGGAGAGCCGGATCCGGCCCGATTCGAATGCGCGGCCGGACGTGGAGAAAGGCACGGACGTAATGGTCTCGGTGGAAACCAGGCAGCCTGAAGACGCCGGAGGGGCTGCGAGCAGCGGTTCCGAAGAGGGATACGAGCGCGGTCTCGGTTCGCGTCAGGTTCAAATGATCGCGATCGGCGGCGCCATCGGTGTCGGCCTTTTCATGGGAGCCGGAGCGAATATCGCGAAGGCCGGCCCCAGCATCATTCTCATGTACGCCCTCGCGGGTGTGGTCGTCTTCCTCATCATGCGGGCACTCGGCGAACTCCTTCTCTACCGGCCGGTGTCCGGTAGTTTCGCGGAATACGCCCGCGAATTCCTCGGGCCGTTCTTCGGCTTCGCCACGGGCTGGACGTACTGGCTCCTCTGGGTCGTCACGGGCATGGCCGAACTGACGGCCGCCGCGATCTACATCCATTTCTGGTTCCCGGTGATTCCGCAGTGGGTCAGCGCACTGGTGTTCCTGGTGGTGCTCTTCGGAGTGAACCTCATCTCCGTCAAGATTTTCGGGGAGATCGAGTTCTGGTTCTCGATGATCAAGGTCACGGCCATCATCGGCATGATCGTGATCGGTCTCGGTGTGCTGACCCTGGGCTTCTCCGAGGTGGGCGACACCGCCTCGGCGGCAAACCTGTACGCGCACGACGGGTTCTTCCCCAACGGCATCGGCTCCAGCCTGATGACGCTCCAGGGCGTCATGTTCGCCTACCTCGCCGTGGAACTCGTCGGCGTCACCGCGGGTGAGTCGGAGAACCCGGAGAAGACCCTCCCCAAGGCCATCAACACGCTGCCCTGGCGGATCATCTTCTTCTACGTGGGTGCGCTGCTGATCATCCTGTCGGTCGTGAAGTGGACGCAGTACTCGGAGGGGGAGAGCCCGTTCGTCCGTGCCTTCTCCGAGATGGGCATTCCGCTGGCCGCCGGCATCGTCAACTTCGTCGTGCTGACGGCCGCCCTGTCCTCGTGCAACTCCGGCATGTACTCCACCGGGCGCATGCTGCGCGACCTGGCGGCGAACAGCCAGGCGCCGAAGATCTTCGCGCGGCTCAACTCCCGCAAGTCGCCCGCCGTCGGCATCACGGCATCCGTCGCGCTGATGGGGATCGGCGTCGTCATCAACTACCTGGTGCCGGAGAAGGCGTTCGGCTACGTCACGTCGGTGGCGACCGCCGCGGGCATCTGGACCTGGATGATGATCCTCTGCAGCCACATCCGCTACCGCCGGGCGCTGAAGGCGGGCCAGTTGCGCGAGTCCTCGTTCCCCGCTCCGGGCGGTGCCGTGGCCAGCACGGTCGCGCTGCTGTTCCTCCTCATGGTCACCGGCCTCATCGCCTACGACCCGGAGGCCCGCATCTCCCTCTACGTGGGTGCCATCTGGGCCGTGCTGCTCGCAGGTGGATGGGTCAGGCTGCGCAGCATCGAGAAGTCCGCTGCCGCACACGGCCGGGAGGAGAAGGCGGAGCGCGTGCCCACCTCCCGGTAGGCCGCCGCACGCCCGCACCGACCGGCGCCCCATGGACCGTGAAGCATCGACGAGGGGGCTTCACGGCTCATGGGGCGCCCGCGTGCCCAAGCCGGAGGCGGTGAGGACGCTGAGCCGGAGGCGGTGAGGACGCTGAGCCGGAGGCGGTGATAGGACGGGCGGGCACCTGTTCGCGGCGGAAGGATCACAGACGATGGAAATCACGTCCCTCGACCTCGACATCCCTGCCCCGGACGGCACGGCGGACGCGTTCGCCGCATTCCCCGCCGAGGGCGGCAGGCACCCCGGCGTCCTGCTGTACATGGACGTGATCGGCCTGCGGCCCGTCATACGGGGGCTCGCGATGAAGCTCGCCTCGCACGGCTACTACGTGCTCGCTCCCAACGTCTTCTACCGCCACGGCCGGGCACCGCTGTTCCCGCTGCCCGACATGCGGGAGCCCGAGGCGCGCGACGCCTTCATCGCGAAGGTCAGGCCCGTCATGGCGGACCACACCCCCGACAAGTCCGTCCCCGACTCCGGCGCCTACCTCGACTTCCTCACGCAGCAGGAGCAGGTGAGCCCCGGCGCGGTGGGCGTCACCGGCTACTGCATGGGCGCGATGCTCGCCCTGCGCACCGCGTCCGCCCACCCCGGCACGGTCGCCGCGGCCGCGGGCTTCCACGGCGCCCGGCTCGCCACCGACGCGGCGGACAGCCCGCACCTGGACGTCGGCTCCGTCACCGCCGAACTCCACTTCGGCCACGCGGAGAACGACGACGCGATGCCTCCCAAGGACATCGCGCGGCTGGACGAGGCCCTGGACGCGGCGGGAGTCCGCTACACCTCCGAGGTCTATCCGGGGCCTCACGGCTTCACCATGTCCGACACCTCCGCGTACAGCCCCGTGGCGCTGGAGCGGCACTGGGAGCGTCTGCTGCCGCTGCTGCGCCGGAACCTCAAGGGGGGCACCTAGAAGGACGGGCGGTCGCGGGCCTGTCCCGCCGGCCGCCGTGCCGGTACATCGGGCCTCGGGGTTGTCCGTACGGGCTGTTCACCAGCCGAGGCCGCGTGGTCTGCGAGGGCGGGGCGGACGGGCTCTGAATTCCTCGTAGTTCATGATCTTGCACACCGGCGGGCGAGCCGTCGCGGCCACCTCGACCAGGTCCAGGCCGTATTCGTGTGTGATCTCCAGGGCCCTCGCGAGTGGGACGATGCCCATCTGCTCGCCTCTGGGCCCGACGACGCGCACCTCAGTGGCGTCTATCCGTTCGTTGATGCGGAGTTCGGGGCTGACGGGTCCTCCTCTGTCGGCGCACGCGCCGGCTCCGGCGGCGAGCCGCGCGGGTCCGTGCGACCACCGGGCGCCGTACGGGGAGTGACCCGTAGCGACGGCCGCGGAGCCCGACTCGGGGCGCCGCAACGGTGGTTCCGCCGGGCGGCAGGCTATCCGCGGGCCCCTCGCCCGCTCATCCCGTTTTCGCCGCGCCGCCCCCGGCCTCACGGCGCGATGGGGCCGAAGGCGGCGCAATGCCGGTACGAAGTCGCCTGCTCTCAGCCGGACTTGGGCACGAGACCGTCGGCGACCAGTCCCGCGAACACCGCCTCACCCAGCGCCTGCACGGCGGACTGCGGCCGGACCATGACGGTGAACTCCTTGATGCGGCCCGCCTCGTCGAACTGGAGCATGTCGATGCCGTGGATCTGCTTGCCCTGCACCGTGGCGCGGAAGACGAGGACCGCTGCCGGGGCATCGGTGCCGTCGGTGCTGGTCTGCGCCGCGCCGTCGAACTCCCCTGTGTAGTGGAAGTCCTCGAAGGTGCGCAGCAGGACGTCGAAGAGCCCCAGCACCATGGGCCTGCCTTCGAAGGGCGTGAACTTCACCGGGCTGTAGAAGCGGATGTCCTCCGTGAACAGCTCTTCCAGCGCGGCCCGGTCGCGTGTCTCGACGGCGGCGCGGAAGCGTGTCGCGGTCTCCATGGCTCTCCTCCCCAACTCCCATATTCAAGGATATGACTAATCAGTTTCTTGAGTATGATGCATCGGAGGGACGACGAGCGGGAAGGGGGCGCATCGATGGCCTTGAGGCACGCGGTGCTGGCGGCCCTGCTGGACGGGGAGTACAGCGGATACCAGTTGGCGAAGGCGTTCGACGTCGGCGTCGCCAACTTCTGGCACGCCCTGCCCCAGCAGCTCTACGCCGAGCTGGCCAAGCTGGAGAAGGAGGGGCTGGTCACCGGAAGGCAGGTGGTCCAGGAGACCCGGCCCAACAAGCGTCTCTTCAGGGTCTCCGAGGCCGGACTGGCAGAGCTGGAGGAGTTCGTACAGGCCGCGTCGAAGCCGTCGTTCATCCGCGACGACCTGCTCGTGAAGGTCCAGGCCGTCGACCGCGTCGGCGCGGGGCCCGTCATCGAACAGCTCGAAGAGCGCGCGTCAGCCGCCGAAGCCAGGATCGGGCTCTTCGGCGAGCTGCTGCGGCGGATGCGCGACGGTGCGGACGAGGAGGAGTTCCTGCGCCGCGGCGGACGGATCGGCCCGTATCTGACCTGCATGCGCGGCCTGGCCTTCGAAGAGGGACACCGGGACTGGTGCCGGCGCACGGCGGCCGTGCTGCGGGAGAGGCAGAGGGACGGTACGGAGGGCTCCGGGAAGACCGGCGCCGCGAGGACCGCCAACTGGAAACGCGGCACCTGACCCCTCCGAGGCCCCGGGCGTCGCCGTCACGTCGCCCGACGCGGATGTCACATCCGGGTCCGCCGTCCCGTCGTGATGTGTGACCCCTCGTTCCCGACCCGGAGCCTCCCCATGAATGCCGCCCTGTGGACCGTGCAGATCCTGCTTGCAGTCCTCTTCCTCGTTTCGGGGACGCTCAAGGTCAGCATGAGAAAGGACCGGCTGATCGCCACGGGACAGACCGGCGTGGCACCCTTCCCGCCCGCCGTGATCAAGGCGACAGCCGTCTGCGAACTGCTCGCCGTGGCCGGTCTGATTCTGCCCCGACCGACCGGTGTGGCCCCTCAGTTGACGCCGCTGGCCGCGGCCGGCCTGGCGATCGTGATGGTCGGGGCCCTGATGAGCCACAGCTCACTGCTCAGGGCCGACCGTGCCGCCGGACGCGGCTCGCGCGAAGCCGTGAACGTCGCCGCCAACGTCGTCATCCTGGCGCTCTGCGTGCTCGTCGCCGTCGGCCGCTTCTGAGACATCCGGGAGGCCCGCGTCCATCGGGATGCGGACCTCCCGGGTGTCCGCCGGCCGCACCCCCGTAGCGGCCACCGGGTCGCCCTCGACGTCACGGCCGCTGCTTGACCTTGTCGACTACGGCGGCTTCGGCAAGGCGGATGAACTGGTCGTAGCTCTTCTTGCCGTCCAACGTGGCGCGGATGTCCCTGTCTTCGAGGTATGCGTGGCTGTCCTCGTCGAAGAGGAGCATCTGGTTCCTGGTGAACTTGTGGTCGTACGAGACACCGACCGTGGGTCGTCCCCTGCTGTCCTCCACGCCCGCCTTCGCCTTCATCCCCGGGACCTTGGCCAGGGCCTCGAAAGCGGCGGGCCGCAGGCCCTTGGGTGAGATCGGCCGAGTGGCCAGCCCTTTCAGGGAGAACTGGACCATGTACCAGTCGCGCTTCTTGATCTCCTTCAGCGAATCGGGCTTGCCCGACGTGCCGAGCCCCTTCGCCAGGTAACGGATCAGTTCGACGGGGTCCGTGGGAATCTTCTTCTGCGCCTCCCAGCCCGGGGGCGGGAACGTGGACTCGTTCTTTCCCAGTGGCTCGTCCCAGGTGCCGTCGCCGCCGATCTCGTTCACCCACCCGCGCTTGGAGCGGTCCACCGACTCCCAGTTCTCGGCCTCCCTGACGTCGGTCCTGCCGGTCTTGCGGTTGGTCTCCTTGACGATGTTCCTGATGTAGATGAACTGGTCGTCGCGGGGGACGTCGGTCTTCGCGTCCTTCTCCTCCTCGCGCACCCGGTCCGCGGCATCGTTGAGCACCTTCTTCGCGCTGACCCGCGTGGTGGAGCTTTCCGAGACTGACGGTCCCGAACGTCCTTGCCGGTCACCGAGGTTGCCGGCGATGACGACCGTGGCCGTGACCGCGACCGCTGCGGTGGCGGCCACCACGGCGCTCAGCACCGGCCGGCGGACCAGGAGGCCGCGGGAGCCCTGCCCTCTGTCGCCCGTGATCTTGATGTCATTCATGAATCCCCCTGTCTGCGGCCGGTCCGAGGCGTCCCGGAGAGCCGGCCTCTCTTCGTTGATCGCGGCCTGAAGCCGCTCCCGGCCGGTGGTCAGCCGTTCCGGGTCGGGGTGGGAGACCTCAGCCCGCATGCGCCGAAGTTCTGTCATTTCATCCACGTGTGAACTCCTCGCGTGCCGCAGTGGGGTCGGCCCCACCGAGCGCCTTCCGGACCTTCTTGCGAGCCCGGTTCAGTCGGGAGCGCACTGTCCCGACGGGAATCGCGAGTGCTTGCGCCACCTCTTCGTAGGTCAGCGACTCCCACGCGACCAGCAGCAGCACGTCCCGGTCGCCCTTGGACAGACGGGCCAGCGCCGCGCCGAGCTGACGGGTCACCGCGGCCGCGGCCACCCGGCTGTCGGCGCGGTCGTCATGCCCCTCCACCACGGGATCGACCGCGGTCCTCGCCAGTACCCGGTACTGCATGACCTCCGAACGGCGGTGTCCGGCGATCAAGTTGCTCGCTATCCCGTACAGCCACGGGCGCGCGGAGCCCCGCGACGGGTCGAAGCGGTTCCGGCGGCGGAACGCGACCAGGAAGGTCTCCGCCACCACGTCGTCCGCCGCGGAGTGGCCCAGGCGTCGTGCGGCGTACCGGTGAATGTCCGGCGCATGCCGGTCGTACAGTTCGGCGAACCTCTGCGGATCGGTCTGTGACGCCTGCACCAGAACCGAGTCCTCCGAAGGGTCCGGCCGGCGCTCCACTCGGGAGGGCGCTGTCACATCGGGCTCCGTTCGTCGCCTGGCCGGGCGAGAACAGAGCCCGGTCACTCCCTACTCCGCACGAACCCCCGATCGGGTTCACGGTTCCTTCCAGAGACGTTCAGCCGCGGACTCGGGGCCGTTCGGCGTGTGCGGCCCGCAGCGGCCCGCAGCGGCGCGAGCAGGACGCGGGCACCCTCCCGGCATTCTCAGGGCCGCCTGCTGACGCGCAGCGTCCACCTCCGCCGGGTACTGCCGGTGGCCTCCCCGGCGTGCCGTTCCTCGACGGTCACGGTCAACCGGTCGCCGGAGAGGGCCAGTTCGCCCCGGAAGCGCCACGTCTCGCCGGGCGGCACCGGCAGCAGCTCCGCAAGGATCGAGTCGTCGAGATCGCGACCGACGGCACGCAGCACGCCCGCGTCGAGCACCACGAGGGTTCCGTCCGCGAGCACGACGGGCGGTGGCACTTGACCGCCGGACAGGCGCGTGCCGCGCTCGATCCCGCCGTCCTTCAGCAGCCGGACCACACGGGAGGATGTCGGTGTCCTCCGGTCGCACTCGACGACGCGGATGGTGCCGTCCGGATCGGGGACGTAGTGCCCGTAGCTGCGCCAGGTCCCCGACTGCGAACCGTCCCGCTCATGCAGCCAGGTGTCGAAGACGTCGTATCCCTCCAGGCCCAGCACGAAGCGGCCGCCGCCGAGAGAAGCGGCCCTCTCGCCGCGCAGCTCGGCCACGAGCCGTCCGTCGTCCGGATCGAGCAGCAGTGCGGGGCCGAGATGCCCCCAGGCGTGGTAGTCGAAGGAGTCCGAGAGCACCAGCAGCCGGTCACCGGAGATGTGGCCGGAACGGGGCCGACTCCCGTATCCGCGGCGCCACTTGGGGTTCCCATCGCAGCCAAGGCGGGCGACATGCTCCCCGTCGGCCACGATCCGGTCCCCGCCGAGGACAGCAAGCAGGTCCGCCGACTCCCGCACAGGGCGGCCCACTTGCTCCTGGTGGAGCAGCTCGGTCTCCCAACGGCCCACGGGCTCCCCCTGTTTCGTCCGTGCACTCCCGTGCCATCGGCACGCGCGGAGAGCTTCCAGCACAACGGGCACGGACGCAACGCCGGCGTGGGGGACCCTGCAGGGGTGGGGGTGCAGGTGCCGTCGTTGCGTCCGTGAGCCGTGGTCAGCTGCCGGGTGGCCGGCCGCCCGCACGCAGCGCCGGATTCTCCAGCGGCGGGTCACCGAGCACGTGCACGCGGCGCAGATGGCGGGGGGCACGGCTGGTGAACGCCTCCCGGCCGTGGAGCAGCGTGTAGTTGTCGGCGACGACGAGGTCGCCCGTGCGCCACTGGTGCGTGTACGCGTAACCGGGGGCGCGCAGGGCCTTGCTCAGACCGCGGTGGAATTCCTCGAGCCGCGCGGCGGGCACTCCGGTGAACTCCAGGACCGGGTGGTTGATGAACTCGTCGTCGGGAGCGACCGGTTCGTTGTAGCGGATCACCGGCTCCCCGGTGACGGGGTGTTCGCCGACCACGGGCGAGACGGCTGTGCTCTCGTAGAACTCCATCTTGCGGCGGTAGATCCCGGTGACCTGTTCCCACAGCGCGCGTGCGCCCGGCTCCGCGTCCCGGAGCACGGCCGAGGTCTGTGAGAAGACCGTCCCGCCGCCCTGGTCGTGGCCCGGTGCGTCGACGCAGTGGAAGAGCTGGAACTCGGGCACCTGGGGGCGGTACATGCCGTCCCAGTGCAGCGGTACGTGCCGGTGGTCGAAGATGTGGTCCTCGGGGTTCTCGTGCTCCACCAGTTCGAGCACCGCACCGAACGGCCACATGCTGATCTCACCCCAGCGCGCGCAGTACGCCGCCAGTTCCTCGCCGTCCGCGAAGGGTGTGAAGCCGCGCAGCAGCAGAAGGTGGTGGCTGCGGACCAGTTCGCGCAGTTCCTCCACGGGAAGCGCTTCCAGCCGCTCGCCCGGCGAGGCGGCCTCGACGACGGCTCCGAAGCCGGCGAGGGGCGGACGGGCAGGGGTGCTGATGGTCAAGGTCACCACTCCTTCGATTCGGTGGGTACGGCGCATGCGGTGGACGCGCTCGGTGCGGTGGCGGCGCCCGTACGTGCCGCGGGGTGCCGGAGGAGGTCCTCGTGCGCGGAGCGGGCCGGCCCCCGCAGGACGAAGTGGCTCGGGCGGCCCCCGCGTTCGACGACGTCGCAGTCGAGGGCTTCGGCCTCCGACCGCTTCATCAGCACCAGCCGTCCGCCGAGGTCGACGGCGACCCCGTGCCACGGGGTGAGCCAGGTGCCGGTCGACTCGCCCAGCCGGATGCCCAGCTTGAGCGCGGAACAGGGCTGGGGATGGATGGAGAGCCGGACGGAGCCGGGGAAACGCTGAGCGAGGAACTCGCCCCAGGCCTTGCTGCGCTGGATGACGACGTAGGCACGCGCCCGTGCGTCCCTCTGCAGTGCGGCCCTGCTTCCCTTGTATTCAGGTGTGTTGCCGTCCTCGAAGAGGAAGCGGGTGATGGCTCTGTAGAGCGGCAGCTCCTCGCCGCGCCGCACGCCGTCGCGCAGTCGGTCCAGAGGAACGGCGTGGCGTTCGGTGAGCACCTTGCGCATCGTGTCGTGCGGAAGTCCCGCGAATTCGGGGACCTGGTCGAGCGTGAAGAGCGAGACCCCGACGTGGGGGAGCGCGGCGATCATCGTCCGCAACTCCCGGTGGTAGGCGGTGATGTCGTCGTCCGGTATGCCGACGGCGTCGCTGAAGACACGGCCGTCGGAACAGATCACGATCTCCGCGCCGGGCGGATGGATCTCCCGGATCGAGGCGGTGAGGGAGTCGAGGTACTCCAGGGCCCGTTCCTCGGCCATGTCGGGCAGGGTCCCCAGTACCTTGGCGCGGTTCGGTGACTTGCCGGGGAAGGCGGGCAGTACGAGACGTACAGGCTGCCCGGCGAGCACGAACGCCTCGATCACGCGGGCCTGGGTGGCCCGGCAGTCGGCGCAGGGTAACTCCCGGCAGTCCCCGGGTTGTTGGTGCCGGTTACGGTCCGGTCTTCGCTGGTGGCCCAGCAGCAGTCCGGCTATCTCGTTCGCCCGCTCCCTGGCGCCGGATGTGGGCAGGGCATGCGAAGTGAGCATGCGACGGCTCCTCGCGGATGTGGTGGGGGGTGGCTGGTGCGCCGTGAACTCACGATGCCCGCCGACGCCCGCTCCCTGCCCATCCCACCTGGACATAGCATCGTGTGATGGACCTCGAAGTGCGCCACCTCCGAGTGATCCGGGCCGTGGCGGACGCGGGGAGCCTGACCAGGGCGGCTGCCGTGCTCGGACTCTCCCAGCCGTCCCTGACCGCGCAGCTGCAGCGCATCGAACGCATGCTGGGCGGCCCGCTGTTCGTACGGCATCGGGGCGGTGCCAGCCCGACGGCTCTGGGGGAACTGGTCGTCGCGAAGGCCCGCGAGCTTCTGCCGCAACTGGACTCCGTGCAGCAGGAGGTCCTGTCCCATCTCGGCTTCTCGGACGGCCGGTTGTCCCTGCGCTACGTCGCCAATCCGGGGCCGCTGATGGTGCGGCTGCTGGGCCCTCTGCGGTCCCTCTTCCCCGGCGCGGAGGCGAAGTTGCGCACCGAGCCCGACGTCGCGACCGTTCTCGACCTCGTCGCCGCGCGGCAGCAGGACCTGGGCGCGCTCGTCGAGTACGAGGGAAGCGCGCGGCCACCGCGCCGTGAGGTGGAGCAGCGTGTGGTGGCGATCGAGCCGGCGTTCGTGCTCCTCCCCGAGGAGCATCCGATGGCGGGACGGCCGATGCTCGGGCTGGGCGAACTGGCTGAGGACGTATGGGTGTTGCCACCCAGCCAGGGGAGCGGTCTGCACGACGCCTTCGCCGCGGCATGCACCGGTGCCGGCTTCACCGCCGTCGTCCAGCACGAGGCGGAGGCGGCCGCGGCACGCGAACTCATCGTGGCCGGGGCGGCGATCGGCCTCGGTCAGGCCACCTTCCGCAGCACTCCGGGCATCGTGCCGCGCCCGCTGAAGGGGACACCGCTACGGCTGCGGCACTCCCTGGTATGGCACCGGGAGAGCGCCCTGGCCGCTCACGGGGCGGCGCTCGTCGAACACGCCGAGAAGGCCTACGCCGACGCCATCGGCAACAACCCGCAGTACCCGGCCTGGCTCACCGACCACGGCCAGCAGGGCCCGGCCCACCGGGAGCCCCGCTGAGCGACGGGGGACATTCCGGACCGGCAGCGGCGAACTGCCTCTGGAGGCCGGCGAGTTGCCGGTCGTGCACCCTGCTGAGGAGAAGCAGCGCCGACGTCGCGCCGACGAGGGCGAGGAACATGTCCCACTGGGTGTCCCACACGTCGCCCTGTGTGGCGAGGAAGTCGTCCGCTGCCGAACCCCCGATCAGCGCAGCCCACCACTCGATCATCTCGAAGAAGGCGCTGAAGGCCACACAGCCGCACACGACCATCGGTGCCAGCCAGCGGCTGCCGCTCAGCGGCGAGCGCCGGACCATGATCTCCCTCACGAGCACCGCGGGAACGAACCCCTGCGCGAAGTGGCCCACCCTGTCGTAGGGATTGCGGGCCAGCCCGAACCAGTCCCGCAGCCACTCGCCCACGGGAGTCCGCGCATACGTGTACTGGCCGCCGTGAACCAGGATCAGGGCGTGCAGGGCGAGCAGACAGCACAGCAGCCCCGTCAGCGGGAAGCGGCGCCACACCAGCACGGCGAGCGGCAGCCCGAGGATGATCCAGAACGTCTCCATCAGCCAGGTGGCACGGTCGTACGGATCGATGCCCGACACGATCAGCGCTGCCGCCACCACGATCACCAGCACGGCGGGCAGGGAGAAGCGGCCGCGTGAGCCCGCGGACGGGCCGGCTGAGCCGGATTCCACGGCCGAATCGGACGAAGTGGACGATCCGGGCGGGTTGGACGAGGCGGACGAGGTCATCAGAGTCATCCCGGAGTGTGCTGCTGTCGGTTGCCGCGTGACGGCGGCGGCAGAGAACCTGCTGGGCCCTCACACCAGGGCACTCTTCCGAAGACGCCGAGCCGCGTACATGAGTACTCGTACTCAACTCGGCGCCTCCCGGCCCGCGATCCCGCTTCGGGCCGGGATCCACGTGGGCACCTCCTGTGTCCCGGCACCGGGCGGCCCCTGCCGGGTTCACGGGCGGAGGCGACGCATGACAGGGTTGGCGGTCGGCCGACAGCACTGTCCTGCTCAACAGCACGACGGACCCCCACATCCCATCGACAGGCGGCGTCCCCGGCCGGCGACCGCGGTCACAACGCGCCAGCCCGGATCACCCGGGGCCCCGACAGAGCGAGTCGCACCATGAACATCCTGCGCAAGATGCCCGTCGAGAACGTCCTCGAACGAAGCCGGCAGAACACGCTGAAACGCCGCCTGTCCGCGATATCCCTCGCGGGCTTCGGCGTCGGAGTCATCATCGGCACCGGCATCTTCACGCTGGTCGGCGTCGAGGCGAAGCAGCACGCGGGGCCCGCGGTCGTCGTGTCCTTCGTGGTCGCGGGCGTCGTCGCCGCTCTGGCGGCCCTGTGCTACGCCGAGCTCGCCTCCGCCGTCCCGACCGCGGGCAGTGCCTACACCTACGCTTTCGCCACTCTGGGAGAGCTGTTCGCCTGGATCATCGGCTGGGATCTGCTGCTCGAATTCGCGCTCGGCGCCGCCGTCGTCTCGCGCAGCTGGTCCGGCTACGTCGCCAATCTGCTGCACCTGCCGCCGGAGTGGTTCGGCGAGCAGGCCACGGTCAACATAGGCGCGGTGCTGATCATCGCGGTCCTCACCGTCGTAGCGGTCGCGGGCATCCGCGAGTCCTCGAGGCTCACCAACGCACTCGTCGTGATCAAGGTGTCCGTGTGCGTGCTGATCGTCGTCGCCGGCCTCTTCTTCGCGCGGGGAGCCAACCTCGACCCGTTCGTCCCGCCGGCGCAGCCCGCCGAGGCCACCGCGAGCGTCGTCGACCAGCCGCTGATCCAGGCCCTGGCGGGGCTGGAGCAGTCCGCCTTCGGATTCGGAGGCGTCCTCACGGCCGCGGCGGTCGTCTTCTTCGCCTACACCGGGTTCGAGGCGCTCGCCAATCTCGGCGAGGAGACCAAGGAGCCCAAGCGGGACCTGCCCCGGGGCCTTCTCGGCAGCCTCGCGATCTGCACGGTGCTCTACGTCGCCGTGGCGCTGGTGCTCACCGCCGTCGTCGACTACCGGAAGATCGACGAGGGCGCGCCGATCGCGGCGGCGTTCCAGTCGGCGGGAGCGCCCTGGGTCGGGGCGCTCGTGGGACTGGGCGCCATCACCGGTCTGACGTCGGTGATGATGGTCGAGCTCGTCACCCTCGGGCGGATCGGCTTCGCGATGAGCCGCGACGGCCTGCTGCCGCGCAGGCTCTCCGAGGTGCATCCGCGGTGGCGCACACCGCACCGGATGACCATCGCGATCGCCGTACTGATCATGCTGCTGGCCGGGTTCGTCCCGATCGCCGAACTCGCGGACATGGTCAGCATCGGCGCCCTGTCCGGATTCCTCATCGTCGCCCTGGCGGTGCCGGTGCTGCGGCGCCGCAACCCCGAGCTGGAGCGGCCGTTCCGCGTGCCGCTGTCGCCCGTGCTGCCGGTGATCACCGCTGCCGCATGCCTGTATCTGATGGCCAACCTCGACGTCTTCACGTGGCTGCGGTTCGGGGTGTGGCTGGCGCTGGGGCTGCTGATCTACCTCTTCTACGGACGCCGGCACTCCGTCCTGGCCATGCGGACCGAGGCGAAGGGCGACGTGAAGGGCGGGGCGTCAGGCGACTGAGTGACGGGCGGGGGCGAGGGGCGCCGACGAGGCGCGGGCCATACGAGGCGTTGGCCCTACGGGGCGCCGGCACTGCGAGTCGGGCGCGGCCGGTGCCGCGCCGGTACGGTCAGCGCCCCTCGGCCAGCTTCCTCAGGGTCAGCAGCTGCCGGCGCATCATCAGCAGGTCACCCCACGCCAGGAAGCGCCGGCGCAGCCGGCCGAGCACGCCTTCGCCTTCGTCGCCACCCACGACCAGTTTCGCCAGCAGCCTGGTCGTGCCCGGTCGTTCCTCGCTCACCGCGTAGGTGACGGCGAAGGTCCCGAAGAGCCGCCGTCCTCTGGGGTCGTCCAGCAGCAGCGTCATGTGCCGGTCCTCGGCGAAGGAGACGAGCTGGAAGATGGTCATCACCCGCTGCCCCGCCTCCAGGTCCGCGGCGCCGGGTGTGAGGTGCCGCGGGCTCCGGCGCCCGGAGTTGTCCAGCAGGTCGTAGCTGTAGGGAGCGACCTTGAGCTGGCAGAGCCAGCGGAAGACGGTGGCGCGGTCGGCGGCGACCGTGACGGCGCGGAACCACTCTTCCTCCGGCTCGGCGAGGAGGGCGTCGCACGGGTAGGCCCTGCGAACCTCCTCCTCGCGCGCTCCCCACACCCGCGGGACCCGCCTGGTCACCCTCACATTCGGTCTGTCGCTGCTCACATGGCAAGCGTCGACGGGACGGCCTCCCCAGGTCAACCGGCCCAGGCCGGCGCCTCCTCGGGGTGCCCGCCACAGGCCGGCGGGCGCCCGAGAAGGGCCGTCTCCGGCAAGGACATCGACGAGAGCCCCATCCCGCGCGGCGCCACCATCGGCGGCGCCGCCCGTCGACGTCCGGCCTCAGCCCGGCAGCAGTGCTTCCGCGAGCGTGCGCCACTGGGGGAGCGGCAGCGCGTTGAACGTGTCCTCGGTGACCACCTGAAGAGCCACGTGATCGGCGCCCGCGTCGAAGAACGTCCCGACACGGGTCCGTACGGCCTCCGCATCACCGAAGGCGTAGACCGCGTCCAGCAAACGGTCGCTGCCCCCGTCCGCCAGGTCGTCCTCGCCGAAGCCCATGCGCAGCCAGCTGTTGCGGTAGTTGGCCAGGGCCAGGTAGCGCTGCAGGTAGTCGCGGGCCCTCGCGCGGGCCCGATCCCGGTCGGCGTCGAGGACGACCTTGAGCTCGGGGGCGAGCAGCGCGTCCGTGCCGAGCACCTCACGGGCCCGGGCGGTGTGCTCCGCCGTCACCAGATACGGCAGAGCCCCCAGGGCTCGGTCCCGCGAGAGTTCCAGCATCTTCGGGCCCAGGGCCGCCAGGGCACGCTCGCCTGCCGGTACGGGCTGCGATGCGGCGTCCAGCCCGTCGAGATACGTGCGCATCGCGCTGTACGGGCGCCGGCGCAGCTCGTCCCGTGTGGCGTCATCCTTCGCGGCCTCGGCATGGCTGACGCCCATTCCGAGCACGAAGCGGCCGCCGTGCGCCATGTTGAGCCGGGCGTGCTGGGTCGCGGCTTCCTCCGCCGTGTGCTGCCAGATGTTCATGATGCTGGTGCCGACGGTGACCGTCGATGTGGCGGCCAGCAGGGGCTCGGCCTGCTCCGGAGCCGGACTGCCGCCGATCCAGAGGGCGCCGAAGCCCAACTCCTCGAGTTCCGCTGCCGTTTCCTCGATTTCCGTGCGGCGTGAGGGGCTTGTCGAGCCCAGTGCCGTGTTCCACACGCCGATCCGGCCGAACCGCTGGGTGTGCCCGGGGTGTTCGTTCGTCGTCATGCCGGGACAGCGGCGAGGGTCGCCGGCGGTATTCCTCACGGGCACCCGATCGGGGCACACCTTTCTTGAAATTCACAGGTCGGACGGGATGTGAGGCCGGTTCTCCACGGCTCCGTCACATCTTTCGTAAGCATCCCGTCACCACGCGCTTTCGAAAGAAAGCGTTTCGGGTGCGGCTTCTGTTTCATTCATTGACTTTCCGACTTTGTGATTTCTAGTCTCACGCAGCGATTCGAAAGACCGCCGGGTGCTTTCGCCTCGTGCGAGGAGCAGTGAGACATGCCGGGTATCGCAGAGCACGAGCGCCAGCAGGAGGTGCTGCGGCTGCTCGAGGGGACGGGACGGGTGAGCGTCCCGGAACTGGCCGAGCGCCTGGGCGTCTCCGTGGTGACGGTGCGCAAGGACCTCGACGCTCTGGAGCGGCGCAGGATCCTGCGCAGGGTCCGCGGTGGCGCGGTGGCCGTCCGGGGCGCCGACGAGGGTGCCTTCGAGATGCGGGTGCGCTACCGGGTGCCGGAGAAGCAGGCGATCGCACGGGCCGCGGCAGAACTGGTCAACGACGGCGACGCAATCGTCCTGGACTGCAGCACGACCTGCTACCACCTGGCCCGCGAGATCCGTGACCGCGGCGGCCTGATCGTCGTCACCAACGGGCTGCGCGCGGCGGAGGTGCTCAGCGAGTCCGACGCCACGGTGGTGATGCCGGGCGGCACGCTCCGCAGGTCCTCGTGGTCGCTGGTCGGCGACATCGGCGAGGCGTTCAGCGGCCGGGGCCGGGTCGCCCGGGGGTTCTTCGGAGTGCGCTCCCTCTCGCCCGAACTCGGGTTGATGGAGCTGTCCGCCGAGGAGACCGAGGCCAAGCGCATGCTCGTGTCGCTCTGCCACGAGGTGTACGGCCTCTTCGACTCCAGCAAGGTCGGCAGGTTCGCCCTGCACCCCTTCGTCGGCTCCGAGCACGTCACGGGACTGATCACCGACGCGGACGCCTCCGATGAACTCGTCGGCCGGTGGCGCGAGGTGGGAGTGCCGGTGCGCCGTGCCGCCGTATCGGCGGAAGGCGCGACATGACGACCAGGAGACGGGCCCCTGCGGTTGACCCCCGAGCGGACGGCGGGAGCGTCGACCTCGGCGGATCAGGCAGTCAGGCGGCCGGACGCACGAGGTGCGCCGCTACCGGCAGCGGGTCGCGGCCGATTCGGAAAAGGCGGGAATCACGGACTGAACGATCAGCCCGGACCTTCGGGCCGGGCGCCCCAGAGAAGGAGAGGCAGGATGCGTATTTCGCGAGGTGTCGCCGCGGGTGTCGTGGTGGCCTTGTCGGCGTCGATGACGCTGGCAGGGTGCAGCAAGAAGAACAACGGGTCCGGGGAGTCGGGCGGTGACAAGCCGAAGGTCGCGTTCGTGCCCAAGGTCCAGGGCATTCCGTACTTCGAGGCCATGAACAAGGGCGGCAAGAAGGCGGCGAAGGACCTGGGCGCCCAGTGGATCTACAAGGGGCCCACCACGGCCGATCCGGGTGCGCAGACCGACATCGTCAAGTCGCTTCTCCAGCAGCGCGTCGACGTGCTCGCCGTGGCGCCCAACGACCCCGACTCCATGCCGCCGATCCTGCGCGACGCCAAGGACCAGGGCGTCCACCCGATGACGTCCGACACCGACGCCCCCAACTCCGACCGCGAGGTCTTCGTCAACCAGGCCACCCCGGAAGGCATCAGCACGGCGCTGACCGACACGCTGATGAAGGAGATGGACGGCAAGGGCAAGTACGCGATCGTCTCCTGCGGGCAGACGGCGGAGAACCTCAACTCCTGGATCAAGGAGCAGAAGAAGTACACGAAGAAGAAGTACCCGAAGGCGGAGATCGTCGACATCGTGTACGCGGGCGAGGACGAGGCCAAGGCCGTGTCCATGGCCAAGGACCTGATGAACGCCCACCCGGACCTGAAGGGCCTCGTCGGCGAGTGCACCACCTCGGCGCCCGGTGTGGCCAAGGCCGTGCGTGAGGCCGGCAAGACCGGAAAGGTCGCCACCACCGGCGTCGGCACCCCGAAGTCGATGAAGCCCTACCTGGAGGACGGATCGTCCGCGGGCTCGGTCCTGTGGGACGTCGAGGAGCTGGGCTATCTGACGGTGTGGGCCGGCAAGCAGCTCAGCGAGGGCAAGTCGTTCAAGAAGACGAACAAGGTCAACGACAAGCTCCCGGCCGTGAAGTACTTCCCGGACCGCAAGGAACTGCTCCTCGGTGAGCCGCTGCGCATCACCAAGGACAACGTGGACGACTACGACTACTGACGCCGTCACGAGCCGCGCTCCGCGAACCGGCCGCCGGGCCGCACGCCCGCGGCCGGTTCACGGGGCGGGGCCGAGGAGTGAGATGACCGAGTCCGAGACGCTTCTGGTCTCCCGTGGGATACGCAAGCGCTACAGCGGTGTACAGGCCCTGCGCGGCGTGGACTTCGATGTGCGCGCGGGCGAGGTGCATGCCCTGGTCGGCGAGAACGGCGCCGGCAAGTCCACGCTCATCAAGATCATTTCAGGTGCGGAGGCCCCGGACGAGGGAACGGTCGGAGTCGGCGGCACGACGCTGTCGGCCGGTGACACGAACTCGGCACTCGCCGCCGGGATCGCGACCGTCTACCAGGAACCGCAGCTGTTCGGCGAGTTGACGGTCGCGGAGAACATCTTCCTCGGCCGGGAGCTGAGACGAGGTGTCCTCATCGACTGGGGCGGACAGCGCCGGCGCGTCTCCGGACTGCTCGAACGCCTCGGCCTCGATCCGGCGCTCGCGGACGAACGCGCCGCGGACCTGCCCGTGGCCGAGCAGCAACTGGTGTCCATAGCCAAGGCGTTCGCACACGAGGTGCGCGTCCTCATCCTCGACGAGCCGTCGGCGATCCTCACCGACCAGGAGGTGCAGACACTCTTCCGCGTCATCGACTCGGTGAAGGCGGAGGGTGTCGGCGTGATCTACATCAGCCACCGCCTCGACGAACTCGTCGTGGTCGCCGACCGCGTGACCGTGCTCCGCGACGGTGAGGTCGTCGCCACCCGGCCCGCGCGGGAGCTGACCGTCCGGCAGACAGCCGAGCTGATGGTCGGGCACGCCCTGGACTCCCGGCAGATCACCAGGGACGCCCCTGCCTCCGATCCCGTGCTCGAAGTGCGCGGACTGGGCAGCGGCGGTGCCTTCCGCGACGTGGACATGGTGATCGACCGCGGTGAGGTCGTCGGCCTGTACGGGCTGGTCGGCTCCGGCGTGAACGAGGTGGCACGGGCCCTCTACGGGATCGATCCGGCGGACACCGGCACGGTCGTCGTCGGCGGCGAGCGGCGGCGGTTGCGCAGCACCCAGGACGCCGTGCGCGCGGGTGTCGCGATGCTGCCGGCGAACCGCAAGGTCCAGGGCGTCTTCGCGTCCAAGTCGATCGGCTTCAACATCTCGATAGGGCACCTGCCGATGCTGAGCAAGCTCGGCGTGGCGATGGACCGCCGCCGTGAGAGGACCGTCGCGACGGAATTCCTCCAGCGCATCGCGATCAAGGCCCCCGGGGTGCAGACGCTGGTGGGAACGCTCTCCGGCGGCAACCAGCAGAAGGTCGTCCTGGCACGGTCGCTCGTCGAACGGCCGGACATCCTCGTGCTGGAGGAGCCCACCCAGGGCGTGGACGTCGGGGCGAAGGACGAGATCCACGACATCGTGCTCTCCCTCGCCGACCGGGGCAGCGCGGTGCTCGTCGTCTCCTCCGACCTGGCCGAACTCCAGCGCCTGGCCGACCGGGTGCTGGTGATGCGGGAGGGAGAAGTGGCCGGTGAGTTCGCCCGCGGCGCCTCGCAGGCGGACCTGCTGTCCGCGGCGGCCGGCGGTGCCGAGGAGGAGTCGACGGAACTGGACGCCGCGAGGGCGGCCATCACCAAGGAGGTGCCCTGACGATGTCATCGGCCACCCTCGAAAAGGACAGGGCGCCCTCGCGTGCACGGCACGGATCACTCCGCCTGGCCGAGGGCCAGGAAGTGGTGCTTGCCGCGCTGCTCGTGGCGCTCTGGCTGGCGCTGGCCCTGAGCACGGACACCTTCTTCGCAGCGTCCAATCTGCAGAACATCCTGTTCACCGTGGCGCCCGTGGCGATCGCGGGAATCGGCATGACGGCGGTCATCGTCACCGCCGGCATCGATGTCTCCGTGGGCGGCACGCTCGCCGTGGTCGGCGTCGTCGTGGCCAAGCTCCTGCGCGACGCCGGCGCCGGGCTGCTGATGGCGGTGGGCGTCGCGGTCGTGACCGGGGCGGTCCTCGGACTGGTCAACGGCCTGCTCGTCGCGTACGGACGGCTGCATCCGATCATCGTCACGTTCGGCACACTCAACGTGTTCCGCTTCGTGGCCCTGCAGATCTTCGATTCCAAGCAGGTCTCGGGCGTTCCGGGCACGCTGGGCGTGCTGGGCGGCGGGGAGAGCGGGCTGTCCCTCGGGGTGCCGCACGCCGCGGTCCTCGCGCTCGTGCTCGCGGCCGGGGCCTGGACGTACATGCGCTACGTGCCCACCGGCAGACACCTGTACGCCGTGGGCGGCGACGCCTCCGCCGCGCGGCTCGCGGGTGTCCGGGTGGAGCGCCGCCAGATCAGCGTCTACGTGCTCGTCGGCCTGCTGGTCGGCCTCGCCGCGTGCGTCCGCATCGGATCGGGCGGCCTCGTCGGGCAGGACATCGGCACCGGCTTCGAACTGGAGGTCATCGCGGCGGTGGTGATCGGCGGGACCAGCATCCTCGGCGGCCGTGGCAGCGTCGTCGGAACCCTGCTCGGGGCGATGCTCGTCAGCACCATCACGAGCGCCGTCACCTTGCTGAACTGGCAGAACGAACTCACCCAGCTGTTCATCGGTCTGTTCATCGTCGCGGCGGTCGGCGCAGACCTCCTCCGCGAACGAAGGAGGCGATCCCTGTGACCACTTCGACCCGAGACACACCGCCGGAGGGGACGGGGACCACGGGGACACGGCGCGGCTCCGGAACGCCCGAGGACCGGGCGGGCGGTGACGGGCGTCTGCGCCGGGCCGTCACCGTGCTGCTCACGGAACGAGTCGTCCTGCTCGGCGCCCTGCTCGCCGTGCTGCTGGTCTGGATGAAGGTCCTCGACTCCGGTGGCTATCTGCTGGCGCCCTACGACCTCACCTATCTCGCCTCCGCCCTGGAGACGATGGTGCCTCTGTGCATCCTGGGACTGGCCGAACTGCTGGTCATGGTGTCGGGCAGGGGAGGCATCGACCTGTCCGTCGGCGCGATGGTCAGCCTCACCGGAATGGCGTTCGGATACACCGTGAGCGAGTGGGGCTGGTCCCCGCTCATGGCTGTCCCGGCCACGCTCGCGGCCGGGGCGCTGCTCGGCGCGGTCAACGGATTCCTGGTGGCCCGGCTCGGCTTCCCCGCGCTGATCGCCACGCTCGCGACGTACTACGCCTACAGCTCGCTCTCCCTCGTCAGCAGCGGCAACAGGCCCATCTCCACAGCGCCCGTACGGGAGTTGCACGATCTGACGAGCCGCGTCCCGCTGCCCGGTCTGCCGGCTCTGCCGATGCAGGTGTTCACATTCCTGCTGCCCTGCGCGGTGCTGGTGTGGCTGCTGGTCAACCGCTCGACGTTCGGCCGCAAGCTGTACGGGGTCGGAACCAACGACGTTGCCGCGCGGTTCGCCAACGTGCCGGTCGTCTCCGTCCGGCTGCGCGCCTTCATGCTCTCCGGGCTGCTCTCGGCGGTGGTCGCCATCGTGACGGTCGGGCAGTTCGCCTCCGCCCGCCCTGACGCCGGCACCGTCGGCAACGGCATGGCGCTGCCCGCGATCACCATCGCGGTGCTCGGCGGTGTCGCCATCACCGGCGGGATCGGACGGGTGGGCGGCGTCGTCGTCGCGGCGCTGCTGGTCGCCTGGCTGAACGCGGGGATCCTGCTGGCCTTCGAGGGCTCGCAGGGCAGCCGCACCCAACTCCTCGCTCTGGGCGTGCTGTTGGTGTGCTCGGCGCTGCTGAACTCGGTGACGGCACGCCGGTTGGGAGGTGGCCGATGAGCGCCCTGTGGAAGCCGGACGCCGTACCGCCCGGACTCGTCGGGCTCACGCGCCGCCTCGGCGACCCGTCGGCGGACCTCGTCGTGCTCGCCGAAGGCAACACCTCGATGCGGCTGACGGACGGCACGTTCGCGGTCAAGACGAGCGGCGCACGCATGGACACCGCCGACGAGAAGGACTTCGTCGTCGTCGACCCGCAGGAACTGCTGGAACTGATGCGCGGCGGACCGGGCGCAGGGACGACACAGGACGACGTCACCGAGGCACTGGCCGTCGAAGGCCCCTACGAGGGCCCCCGCAGGCGCGCCTCCGTGGAGACGCTGGTGCACCTCGCCGCCCTCGAATACGCGGGAGCGACCTGGGTCGCGCACACCCATCCGACCGCAGTGGTGGGTCTGCTCGCCTGCCCCTCCGCCGAGGACCTGTGGCAGGCGCCGCTCTTCCCGGACGAAGCGGTCGTACTCGGCCGCCCCGCCTGGGTCCCCTACACGCCGCCCGGGCTCGAACTCGGCCGCGCCGTCGTCGAGTCGCTGGTGCGCCACCGCGAGGAGGAGGGTGTGCCGCCGCGGCTGGTGCTGCTGGGCAACCACGGCATCGTCGCTCTCGGGCAGAGCGCGGCCGAGGTCGAGGCGGTCACCGCGATGTGCGTGAAGGCGGCGCGGGTGCGCTCGGTCGCGCTCGGGGCCGGCGGCCTGGCACCCCTTGATGCGTCACACGCCGCGGCCCTGGCCGGACGCGGGGACGAGGCGGAGCGCTGGGCCCGGCTCGGCGCCGCGCGATGAGCGGATTCCGCAGCGTCGAGGCGGTGTTCTTCGACATCGGCGGCCCGCTGTACGACGACGAGAACTTCGTCCGCGCGGTGCTGAGCGCCATCGACGACCTGCGCGCCGAACGCGACCTGCCACCGGCGAGCAGAGCCCGCTTCCGGGAGATCTACGACGAGACACGGGCCCGGCAGCACGGTTCGCTGCGCGGCGCCCTGGCCGCCGAGTTCCTCGGAGACACCGGGCACCGGAAGCTGCTGCACGAGCGGACCGGCCCGTACTGGACACACCCGGAGGGCACGCTGCACTCCGATGTCCTGCCCTGTCTGCGGGAGTTGCACGGAAGGGTCCGTACCGGCGTGCTGGCGAACCAGGAGGCCACCGTCCTCGAACCCCTGCGACGCGACGGCGTGGCGCCGTACGTCGATGTATGGGCGGTGTCCGGGATCGTCGGCGTGGAGAAGCCGGACCCGCAGCTGTTCGCCTGGGCGCTGCGGGAAGCGGGTGCCGCCGCGGGCAACGCCGTCCATGTCGGCAACCGGCTCGACACGGACGTACGGCCGGCCCGCGCGCTCGGCCTCGGCACGATTTGGGTGCTGCGCGGCGAGGCCCCTCCCGAGCCGACCCAGCAGCAGCTCGCCGAACCCGACGCCGCCGTACGGGACTTGAGCACGCTGCCAGATCTGCTGTTCCGGCTGCCCGCTCCCGGAGCCGCCGCCGGCACGGCAGCGTCCCGACCCGAGGGCGGGCCGCTGTGACGGTGGTCGTCGGCGTCGACGTGGCCACGGCCGCCGTACGCGCCACCGCCGTCGATCCGTCGGGCGCCGTGGTCGCGACCGTGGCACGCCCGCTGCCCGCACCGCAGCGTCCGCGGCCGGGCTGGTCCGAACAGCCCGCCTCCTATGCGGACGTGGCGCTGGAGGTGCTCCGCACGCTGGCCGGGCAGCTCGGCGGTCGGCCCGTCGCCGGTCTCGCCGTCACCTCGACGTCCGGAACGGTCGTTCCCTGCGACGCTCGCGGCGTGCCCGAGGGCGACGCGCTGCTCTACGACGACAGGCGTGCCACGGAGGACGGGGCTCTGCTCGCCCGGGCGGAATGCGCACGGCGCGACGCACACCGCCACGAGGCAGAGGCATCGGAGCAGGCACCGGCACCGGACGAAGTGCCCACGGACGAACTGCCCGCGGCCCTGGGCCGGATCGCGTGGCTGGAGAGGCATCGGCGCGCGCCGCGCTACCTGCACGTCGCGGACGTCGTCGTGGCCGCGCTCGCCGGAGGGATCCAGCCGACCGACACCAGCCACGCGCTGAAGGGTGGCGCCGATCCGGAGACACTCTCCTGGCCGGGGCGGCTGCTGCCGCTGCTGGGCGTCGACGAGGAGAAGCTGCCGGCCTTGGAGCGTCCCGGTGCGGTCGTCGCGGAGGTCTGCGCGGAGGCGGCGGCCCGCACGGCGCTGCCGGTGGGAACCCCGGTCGTGCTCGGCATGACCGACGGCTGCACCGGCCAGATCGCGGCCGGCGCCGTCGCCGCCGGCGATGCGGTGAGCGTCCTGGGCACCACCCTCGTGGTGAAGGCCGTCACGGACACCCGGCCTCACCTGCCGGGGACGGCCGTCTACAGCCACCGCGCACCGGACGGGCGTTGGTGGCCCGGAGGCGCGAGCAACGTCGGAGCGGGCGTGCTCATCGCGAGATCTCCGGGTGCCGATCTCGCCGCGCTCGACCTGGCGGCCGACCGCCACGGACCCGCCCGCGTGTGCTGCTATCCGCTGACGCGGCGCGGGGAGCGCTTCCCGTTCGCCCGGCCCGACGCCGACGGCTTCTGGACGGGGGAGCCCCGCGACGGCGTGGAGGAGCACCGGGCCCTCCTGGAGGGCGTCGCCTTCACCGAGCGCCTCGCCCTCACGGTGCTCGGCCGGGCCGGAGATCTCGCCGCCCGCCCCCTCAGCGCGGTCGGCGGCGCGAGCCGGAGCGAGGTATGGCTGCGCATCCGTGCCACGGTCATGAGACGAACCGTCTCAGTCCCCGAACATCCGACGAGCGGCTTCGGCGCCGCGGTCCTCGCCGCGTCCGCGACCGTTCACGGATCGCTCGCCGAATCCGTTGCCGAGATGGTCCGTCCATCCCACACCGTCGACCCGGACGAGAGCCAGAGCGAGGCGCTCGAGGCCTCCTACGGCCGCTTCCTCGCGGCGCTGCGCGACCGCGGCTGCCTCGACGGTGACGAGGAGACTGCCGCGACGGAGTGACCCCTCGCGGGGGCGAGGGATGTTCTCAGCCCCCGGATCCACGGTTCTTGCGCTGGTTGGCATTGAAGCGCGCCTTCTTCTGACGATTCCCGCACGTGTTCATGTCGCACCACTTGCGGGTGCGACTCTGGCTGGTGTCGAAGAAGGCCGCCTGGCAGGTCGATGATGCGCACAAGGCCAACTTCCCGTCCCGTTCGCCTGCGATGATGCTGATCGCATCGGCGGCGATCACGCTCAGGGCATCTTCCACGCAGGAAGCCGAGCTGAGCCGCCATCGGCGAGTGCCCTCGGGCGTCAGGATCGCCGCGGCCCGGCCCTGAGCGCTGCAGTCATTGATGACTTGGACCGCGGACGCAGGGAGAGCGTCCTGGATCGCGGCCGCACTCGCGGCGGCGTGAATCGACTCCCTCAGTTCCCGGGCGAGGTCGAGCTGGGCAGTGGTGCAGGAGTCCACGGCGAGGCCGTTCACTGCCAGCCAGTCGACGAGTCGCTGCGGCGTGGGGATGCGCTCCACAGCGTCGCCGTGACGCTCCGAGAGAGTCCCCGTGAAGCTGGTCGCCAGCACGTTGCCGAGGCGGAAGTCAGGAAGCCGAGCACGCATGGAACCACCTTAGCCGGTTGCGGCGTGCCCGGAGAACTGTTAGAACCGTCTTAGCCGGTTCTCGACAGGTCGCAGCCGGTGCCGCGATGGCCAGGAGGTCTCATGCCCCGTCCAACCAGCGACGTGCAAGCATTTGAAGCCCACGCGACTGACGCTGACCTCGACGATCTGCGCGCACGACTGGCCGCCGCGCGGCTGCCGGAGGCCGAGACGGTCCATCGCGCCGCGCCCGACTCTCGCCGATGGGAGCAGGGCGTTCCTCTCGCCGACCTCGTCGATGTCGTGAACTACTGGCGCACCGGCTACAAGTGGCGGTCGCTCGAAGAGCGCCTCAACCGGATCGGCCAGTTCCGCACGACCATCGATGGTCTGGGAATCCACTTCCTGCACCGCCGATCCGCGCGCGCGGACGCCACTCCTGTGATCCTCACGCACGGCTGGCCAGGCAGCATTGCCGAGTTCGTCGATGTAGTGGACGAGTTGGCAGACCCGAGGGATGCAGACGCGCCTTCGTTCCACGTCGTGGTTCCGTCGCTGCCGGGCTTTGGTTACAGCGACAAGCCGGCCACCACCGGGTGGGGAACCGAAAAGATCGCGGCCGCCTGGGTGGAACTGATGGGAAGGCTCGGCTACAGCAGGTTCGCAGCCCACGGGGGCGACTGGGGAGGCAATATCACCACGGTCCTCGGCGGCAGGTTCCCGGCGCATGTTCTCGGCATCCACACAACGTTCGCGGAGGGGCCGCCCGGTTTGACGACGGACGGGCTGACGGCGGTCGAGCGCAGGTGGACCGAGGAAACCCGCGATTTCTGGCGTCACCGCGCGGCGTACGCGAAGCAGCAGGCGACCCGGCCGCAGACCATCGGCTACTCGCTCGTCGACTCACCGGTCGGGCTTCTCGCCTGGATCCTCGACAAGTTCGCCGAGTGGTCGGACACCGAAGACAGCCCGTTCGAGACGATTTCCAGAGACCGCGTCCTTGATGACGTCACCCTGTATTGGCTGACGCGGACCGGCGCATCGTCGGCCCGCATCTACTACGAGAGCCACAACTCGCTGGACCCCGAACTCCGGGTCGACGTCCCGTCAGCGATCAGTATCTATCCCCGCGACATCGAGAAGTGCCCGCGCCCCTGGGCACGGGAGCGGTACCGGCAGATCGTCCGGTGGCGGGCGCCCGAAATCGGGGGGCATTTCCCGTCGCTCGAGGTTCCCGAGTTTTTCGTCAAAGACCTGCGAGAGGGCCTCGCGGCAGTGCTGGCCGCTGACCGGTGAAACGGGGCCGGGTGCCGGCACTCGATCACCGCCTGATCCGGCTCGAGGTGTCGCCTGACGAATTCCGGGCCGAGCTCATCGAGACGGCAGAACGTGGCCGGACAGGGCGCGCCACCCTGGAAGGCCTCAACGCCTGCCCCCACACCTTCAACTGCGAAGAGCACCTTGTGCCTTGGGGTGCGCCTGCCATTGCGGCAGTGGTTGTCGCGGTGACATCGCTGTTCCTCACGTGAGGGTCGGAACAGTCAGCGGACCTTCCGATGTCCTGCGACATCACATGGAGACCGTGGCGGGATTCGAACCCACGTAACTCGCTTTGCAGGCGAGCCCCTGAACCACTCGGGCACACGGTCGGGTCTGTGCGTTGCCCGGGCCAGGGAGCCGTTCGCCCCCTGGCCCGGGCCGCGGGTCACGCCGAGGGCGCGCCCTCCTTCACGTCCGTGCCGGCGGCTGCCGCCGCCTCCTCTTCCCGCTCGCGTGCGGCGTTGCGGCGGTGTTCACGCACCGAGTACGCGAGTGCCGCGGCCCAGACCGCGTAGAGCACCACGTAGACGGTCGTGCTCACGGCCCCGCCGGCGCCGATCCAGTCGCTGCCCAGCAGTGTCTTGGTGTTGGTGAGGACGATGATGCCGCCGACGGCGGACCCGAGGATGCGGGGCGGAACATGCCGCACCAGCCATGCGGCGAGCGGTGCGGCGATCACGCCGCCGAGCAGAAGGGCGCCCGCCCACGTCCAGTTGACGCCTTCGGAGCCGAGTCCCGCGAGGAAGCCGATGCTCGCGGCGACGGTGACGAGGAACTCGCTGGTGTCGATGGAGCCGATGACCTTGCGGGGCTCCAGCCGTCCGCTGGCGAGGATGGCAGGGGTGCCGACCGGACCCCAGCCGCCTCCGCCGGTGGCGTCGACGAATCCGGCGACGAGTCCCAGCGGGGAGAGGAAACGCTTGCGCAGCGGCTTGCCCAGATTGCGGGACGAGAAGCCGACGAAGGTGAAGCGGCCGAGCAGGTAGAGGCCCAGGGCCAGCAGGATGAGCGACATCGCGGGCTCGGCGACGGCGGTGGAGAGGCTGGAGAGCACCGTCGCGCCGGCGAACGCGCCGATCGCGCCCGGCACACCGATCTTCGCCACGACGCGCCAGTCGACGTTGCCGAAGCGCCAGTGCGAGGCGCCGGAGACGAGTGTCGTGCCTATCTCGGCCAGGTGCACCGTGGCCGACGCGGCCGCCGGGTTGGTGCCCACGGCGAGCAGCAGGGTCGTCGACGTGACGCCATAGGCCATTCCCAGGCTGCCGTCGACGAGTTGGGCGCCCAGGCCCGCCAGCGCCAACAGGATGAGCGTACGCATGCTGCCCCGATCTGGATCCCTAGTATTCCTACCGCTTTGATAGGGAAATCTGCCCGACGGCGGCAGAACGGGTCAAGACCGTCTCGTCACGTGGACACGATCAGGGATAGTCCACGGTCAGGAGGCCGCGCAGGATCAGGGGTTGGTCCACGACTCGGGCTCTTCCGCGAGCTTGTGGACGCGCTCGGGAAGGTCGGAGCGTGCCACGTCCGCGAGCGTGACCTGGCCGAGGATCGCGCGCACGTTGGCGCGCACGGCGATCCACAGCGGCAGCAGCGACTCGGCCGGCCCGGTGTAGGAGAGCGCCGGCGGACGCTCACCGCGCACGGAGACCAGCGGCCCGTCCACGACGCGGATCACGTCGGCGATGGTGATCGTCTCGGCGGGCGCGCCCAGGTTGTAGCCGCCCTGGCCGCCGCGGCGGCTGACCACGAGCCCGCCCCTGCGCATGTCGTTGAGGATGCCCTCGAGGAACTTGCGGGGGACACCCTGGGCCTCCGCGATCGCCTCGGCCTTGACGGGGCATTCGTCGCCCGCGGCCGCCAGTTCCAGCGCGGCACGTACCGCATAGTCCGCTCTCGCCGAGATCCGCATGCAGACATTGTCCGGCACCACGGGCCCCGTGCCTCCCGGCGGATGCCACCGGCCTGCCGCGGTCACGGGGGTCGCCGCGTGTTAGGCCCCGCGGACGGGGCCAGGCTGAATCCCTCGGCGGCATGCGCCGAGTGACGCCCGGAGGCGTACGGCGTGAGGAGTTACCAGGGTCCGTCCTCAAAGATCACTGGGTGATGGATCACGGTCTGGTGCTCGGCATGAACTCACCGACCGGGATCGGGAGTCCGGACCATCTGGTGGCCGACAAGGCCTCCACGGCCGGGGGGTTCCACGCCTACCTGCGCCGACGCGCAATCGGCCACAAAGTCAGGCTCCGCCTGAGGACTCAGCACGGGCATCCCAGACACCGCTGGCGGCGGCCTCCCGGGCATACTCCGCGAAGTCGCGGGGCGGTCTGCCAAGAATGCGCTCGACGGTGTCGGTCACGTTCGCCCTGCGCCCGTCGAAGACCTCGACCATGAGGCCGGCCAATTGCGTCGCGTACTCCTCCGGCACGCCTCGTCCGGTCAGCGATGAGACGAACTGCCCGGGCGTCACCGGCAGATAGCGAACCTCTCTGCCCACCGCCCTCGTCATCTCGCCGGCGGCCTCGTCGAAGGTGATCAGTCGTGGTCCCGTCACGTCGTGGATCCGGCCGCCATGGCCGTTCTCGGTGAGCGCCGCGACCACGACATCCGCGATGTCCTCTGCGTCGGTGAACGGTTCCGCGACGTCACCGGCCGGAAGCGCGACCACACCGGCCCGGACCAGTTCTACGAGGAACGCCTCGCTGAAGTTCTGCGTGATGAACCCTGCCCGCACGATCGTCCACTCCGCGCCCGAGTCCCGTACCGCCTGTTCGCACCGCTCGGCCTCGTGCGCACCGCGATCAGCGAGAAGGACGAGTCGCCGGACGCCGCAGGCCACCGCCAGATCTGCGAAAGAACCCACGGCCCTGGCCGCGCCGGGGAACGCCGCATCCGGATAGAAGGCCACATAAGCCGCGTCGACGCCCCGCAGTGCGGGCTCCCACGTCGTGTCGTCCTGCCAGTCGAACGGCGGCTCAGCACGTCGTGAGCCGACCCGTACCGGCACGTCGCGCGCCAGAAGCCCGGCGGCCACCCGGCGTCCGGTCTTGCCGGTCCCCGCGAGGACCAAAGTTTTCGGTGCAGTCGGTGTCATGAACCACAGCACACGTGAGGGCCTGGCTACGGGCCATGGTCGAGGCGCGCAGGTCCATAATGGCGAGTCTTACACTCCGCCCATGGACCCCTTGTCGACTCTGCTTGACGGAGCCAGGGCGAGGGGTGCGTTCGTACTGCGCACCATCCAGACCCCGCCCTGGTCTGTTCAGGTTCGGGACAGGGCGCCGCTCAGCGTTGTGGCCGTCCTGCGAGGGACGCCCTGGGTTGTGCCCGTCGCCGGCGACGCGGTGCGAATGGAGGCAGGCGACATCGCGATGATGCGTGGCCCGGACGCGTTCACCTTCGCCGATGATCCCCTCACTCCGATCCAGGTGGTCATCCATCCCGGCCCTCGACGGACGACGGCAGCCGGCGCAGAGCTGCCCGAGGCCGCGGACACGGGTGTACGCACCTGGGCCAACGGCATGCGGACCTACGACGACGACAGCGCGGATGGCTCGTCAGTGCTGCTCATCGGCAAATACCGGGGACCGGGGGAGATCACCACGCGCCTGCTCGGCGCGTTGCCGCCGCTCCTTGTCCTCCCCAGGGCCGCCCACGTCGAGTCCGCGCTGGTGTCGCTTCTCGCCGAGGAAGCCGCGCGAAACGAGCCCGGCCAGGATCTCGTGCTCGACCGGCTTCTGGATCTCCTGCTGGTCGCGATGCTCCGCACGTGGTGCACCCGGCCGGATGCCGATGCACCGGCCTGGTACCGGGCCGGCGGGGATCCCGTCGTCGGGCCCGTCCTGCGACTCATACACGGCGACCCGAGCCGACCCTGGACGGTGGGCGCGCTCGCCGGGCAAACCGGGGTGTCCCGAGCGACGTTGGCACGCCGCTTCACAGCCCTCGTCGGTATGCCACCAATGGCATACCTCACCGGGTGGCGCATCGACCTTGCCGCGGATCTTCTCAGGAATTCGGACGCCACGATCGACTCCGTGGCCCGTCAGGTCGGGTATGGCAGCGCATTCGCGCTCAGCGCCGCTTTCAAGCGAGCCCGTGGGATCAGTCCCCAGCACCACCGCGACCGGATGTGACCGCGTACTCGTCCCGCTCCTGCCCCTGGAACCGCTGTGGCGGGGGAGTGGCCTCAGCGCCGGGGAGCGACGAACAGGCTCTGCACTCCACGGCCGATCGGCCCCTGCTCGTCGTGGATGGCGGCCTCGCTCATGCCGACACCGGCGGAGTCGATGCTTGTACGGGCGTCGATGCAGACCCATTCCCCGGCCGGATGGCGGTGCAGATGCACGGTCAAGTCGGGGTTGACGAAGAGGTGTTGGGAGAAGTCCAGCACGTTGCTCACGCCGTTGCCGGAGTCGGCCGCCACCAGGACGCGGTCGAGCGGCGCCACCTTCTCCCCCTCGACCAGGGGAACCCTCATCCGCAGCCAGCACGCCGCGGGTCCGCGCCCGAGGAACGAGCCGTGTGCGAACCGGGATTCCATGGCCGTGTGATAGCCGACGTCCCACGGAACGGGGAAGAAGGGCTCGCTCTCCGCACTGCCGGGGGCGGGGATCTCCGGCCCCGGCGTCTCCTGGGGCACCGAGCCGGGTTCCGTACGGATGCGCAGTGCCCGCGCCCGCATCACCTCCTGGCCGCCCTCCGGGGCGAGCGAGGCCTCGACCAGTTCCACGCTGCGTCCCTCGCGCAGCACATTCGTCGTCACCGCCAGCGGCTTCAGGGGCACGGGACTTGTGATCTCGAACGTGATGCGGGCAAGCCGCATGTCCTCGCGGGCGCCCGTACGCGTCTGCACCGCCCGGCCCAGGAGCGCGGCGGGCGGACCGGCGTGCTGGCTGTCGGCGGACCAGGGGCCGCGGGTGTTCTCGGTCGGCAGATACCGGTCGTCAGCCACCCGCTCGAAGAAGGCCTCGGCGCAACTGGTCTTTTCTGTCA
Organism: Streptomyces bathyalis; assembly: GCF_015910445.1. NCBI lineage: Bacteria > Bacillati > Actinomycetota > Actinomycetes > Kitasatosporales > Streptomycetaceae > Streptomyces > Streptomyces bathyalis. Next base: position 864,842 of record NZ_CP048882.1, on the reverse strand, counting down.
CGGCTGTCCTCCTGCACGCCGGCTGGTCCGGCCAGAAGGCTACTGGCAGGTAGTCCGCGGTGTCACGGCCGGGTGGACCGGGGTCCTGCGGACGGGGAAGGGCTGGTCAGCCCGTGGCCGTGCCGGTCCGTGCCGGTCGGAGGCAGTACGGCAGGGACGAAGTTGGAGGTGAAGCCGAGTTCATGTATAAGTTGACCATGGCATCCATCGCGTCCGACGACTGGGAGGGTTCGCCGCTGCCGTCCATGGTGAACCCGGCCCTGCTGCGCGACACGCCCGCCACCGAGCGCGGCGCCCGCCGCCGCTCGGAGCTCGTGGCCGCCGCGCGCAAGGTCTTCGAGCGCTCGGGGTATCTGGATGCCCGCCTCACGGACATCACCAAAGAGGCGAAGTGCTCGACGGGCTCGTTCTACACCTACTTCAAGAACAAGGAAGAGGTCTTCGCGGCGGTCCTCGAGGTCGCCCAGCAGGACATGCTGCACCCGGGCATGGACCGCGTACCGGACAGCGACGATCCCTATGCCGTCCTCGAGGCGAGCAACAGGGCCTATCTGGAGGCCTACCGTCGCAACGCCAAGCTGATGGCCCTGCTGGAGCAGGTCGCCAACGTGGACCCGACCTTCAGGGAGCTGCGCCGGCGCCGGGGTGAGGCGTTCATCCACCGCAACGCACGCGGCATCGCCGATCTGCAGAAGCGCGGCTATGCCGACCCGGACCTGGACCCGATGCTGGCCTCGCGTGCCCTGTCGAGCATGGTCAGCCGCGTCGCCTTCAGCCTCTTCGCGCGGTCGGGCAGCGGCCGGGAGCCGGTCGACTTCGAGCAGGTCGTCTTCACCGTGACGAGGATCTGGGCCAACGGGCTGCGGTTCCCGGGCCACGCCTGATTCCTCTTCCGCGTCCTCGCCGGTAGCCCTCGTCCGAACTCCCGACAGGGGCCGGGTGATCGGGTTCCCTTCGCGTTCCTGCGTCCTCCCGCCGTGTCCGTGTGCGTACGAGGAGCCGGGGCAGCGGTGCGGACGGCGGATGTCGTCCCAGCGCAGACCGGTTCTGTCCAGGTGGTTGACAGCACAAGGGCCTTCACCGAGGCTTCGCCCCACAAGTTGAACTTGACGTCAGCTTACGGGGACCAGTTGCAGTCCACCGCCTCAAAGGAGAGCTCGATGACTGAAACGGCGGAACCGAGCGATGCGGCAACGGCCGCACAGCCCGGCGTCCAACCCAGGGGCCATCGCAAGCTGCTCGCAGCAGGGCTGATCGGCAGCTCGATCGAGTGGTACGACTTCTTCCTGTACGGCACGGCCGCCGCGTTGGTGTTCCCGCACGTCTTCTTCCCGTCCAGCTCGGCGCTCACCGGCACGCTGCTCTCGTTCAGCACTTTCTGGGCGGGCTTCATCGCGAGGCCGCTGGGCGGCATCCTCGCGGGGCACTTCGGTGACCGCTACGGACGCAAGCCCATGGTCGTCGCCTGCCTGCTCGGCATGGGCGTGGCGACCTTCCTGATCGGCTGTCTTCCCTCGGCCGGGAGCATCGGGGTGCTCGCGCCGATACTCCTGGTGACCCTGCGCTTCATCCAGGGGCTGGCGTGCGGAGGGCAGTGGGGCGGCATCGTGCTGCTGCTGACGGAATCGACGAACCCGAAACGCAGGGGATTCGCGGGCACGTTCGGGCAGATGGGCGTTCCGTTCGGAGTCATCCTCGGCAACGTGGCCTTCCTGGCGTCGACCGCGGTCATGTCGGAGTCGGCGTTCATGAGCTGGGGTTGGCGGATTCCGTTCTTCTTCTCCGCGCTGCTCTTCCCGGTGGTGCTGTACATCCAGACGAAGGTCGAGGACAGCCCCGAGTTCCGCGCGCTCCAGGAGGCGTCCAAGAGCAAGCAGCAGAAGGTCGCACGGGCCCCGCTGAGCGAGGCCATCCGCAACGACTGGCGAAAGATCCTGCTCGCCTGCGGGACACTCGCCGCGACCAACTGCCTCTTCTACATCAGCATCGCGGGCGTCCTCAGCTACGCGACCGAGGAACTGCACATGAGCCACGAGTCGTTGCTCTCGGTCTCGCTGCTCACCTCGCTGATCGGAGCGGGCGCGATCCTCTGGTCCGGCGCCGCGTCCGACCGGATGGGCCGCCGCCCGATGATCCTCATCGGCTCGGCCATGCTGATGCTGTGGGCCTTCCCGTACTTCTGGCTCGTCGACACCAGGAGCCTGCTGCTGTTCTTCGTCGCGCTCGCCGTCGGCAGCATCTTCCAGTCGATGACCTACGGGCCGGTCGCCGCCTACATCGGAGAGATGTTCGCGCCGAAGGTGCGGTTCTCGGGTGCGTCGCTGTCCTACCAGCTCGCGGCGATCACGGTCAGCGGTGCGACTCCGCTCGTCATGACCGCGCTCATCGCCGAGACGGGTTCGACGACGCTGGTGTCGGTCTTCGTGGCCCTCATGGGCCTGATCACCTTCTGCTGCACCTGGGCCCTGCGGGAGTCCAATCCCCCGGAGGTGCGCAACGACCCGGACGCGGTGCCGGGCGAGTTGCTGCACGCCTGACCACTCTTCGTGGCCTGCCCGGGACGTCACGACGACGCTCCGGGCAGGCCACGGCCGTCATCCGGCATCCATGACCGACCGACCCGCCGCCGGCCGACAGGAGTTCCCCATGGCTGTGTCTTCGTCGCCCTCGTCCCTCCCCGCGTCGCCCTTCGAGATGTCCGCCCGGACGCTGTCGTACCGCGATGAGCTGCTCGCCTTCATGGACGCGCACGTCTACCCGGCCGAGCCGGTGTACGAGCGGCAGATGCGCGAGTCGGGCGACCCGCACTTCCACCCGCCGGTCCTCGACGACCTCAAGGCCGAGGCCCGGCGGCGCGGCCTGTGGAACCTCTTCCATCCGCATCCGGAGTGGGGCCCGGGGCTGACGAACCTCGAGTACGCGCCGCTGGCGGAGATCATGGGGCGCAGCCGCATCGCCTCGGAGGCCTGCAACTGCAATGCGCCCGACACCGGGAACATGGAGGTGCTGACTCTCTTCGGCACCGAGGAGCACCACGAGAAGTATCTGAGGCCGCTCCTCGAGGGCACGATGGCGTCCGCCTTCGCGATGACCGAGCCCGAGGTGGCCAGTTCGGACGCCACCAACATCGAACTGCGCATGGAACGCGACGAGGACGGCTACCTGCTGAACGGCCGCAAGTGGTTCGCGTCGAACGCGATGCGCGCCGACTGCCGGGTGCTGATCGTGATGGGCAAGACCGACCCTGCCGGGCCCGTGCACCGTCAGCAATCGATGATGGTCGTCCCGATCGACGCCCCCGGCGTGACGGTGGTGCGCAACCTCCCCGTCTTCGGCTACGACGACCGCGAGGGCCACGCCGAGATCACCTTCGACGATGTGCGGGTGCCGGAACGGGACGTCCTCAAGGGGGAGGGCGAAGGCTTCGCGATCAGCCAGGCCCGCCTCGGTCCGGGGCGCATCCACCACTGCATGCGCACCATCGGCGCCGCCGAGCGTGCCCTCGAGCTGATGTGCGTGCGTGCGCGTTCCCGTTCGACCTTCGGGCAGCCCGTCAGTGAACGCTCCAACGTCCAGGACTGGATCGCCGAGGCCCGCATCGAGATCGAGATGACCCGCCTCCTGACGCTCAAGGCGGCGCATCTGATGGACACCGTCGGCAACAAGGAGGCCCGTACGGAGATCGCCGCCATCAAGGTCGCGGCCCCGAACATGGCCCTGAAGATCATCGACCGGGCCATCCAGGTGCACGGCGGCGGTGGCGTCACCGGGGACTTCCCGCTGGCTTCGATGTACGCGCACATACGGACCCTGCGCCTGGCCGACGGGCCGGACGAGGTGCACAAGCGCGCCATCGCCCGTCGCGAACTGCACAAGTACGACTCCGAGTCCGGCGCGGCCTCGCGCAACGGCACGCGGGTGGCGGTGAGTTGACGACGACCGGGTGGCGGCGGGCTGCCGCGGGGGAGGAGCGACCGGGCCCGTCCTGGCGGGCAGGCCTCAGTAAGGAGCGCCGCGCTGGAGTATCCGCCGCGGGTTGCCGGTCATCATCGTCGCGATCTGCTCCTCGGTCACGCCGCGCTCCCGGAGGGCGGGAAGGACGTCCCTGGCTCCCCAGCCCCTCCAGGGCCCGGTCTGCCACTGCCCTGACGTCCGGCGCGGAAATCCGCCGTGGACGCGGCGTCGATTCCTTCTTGAGGCCCCCTTCCGCGTGGCGCATGGCCCCACATCTGCGAGGTGCCGGATGTGAGTGCCAACCTCCCTGCCGGCGAGGTCACTTCGGCAAGCCGGTGACGCGTCGCGGGACGGTGCAGGCGGTGAGCACCGCGGCCAGCAGGAACGCGAATCCGGCCGCAATCAGGGACACCCGCAGCCCCGTCACGAACGACGCGCCGCTGCCGTGCAGCAGAGCACCGAGGAGGGCCACCCCGATGACGCCGCCGGTCTGCCTCGCCGAGTTGATCACCCCCGACGCCAGCCCTGCACGCTCGGCGGGCGCCGCCTCCACAACTGCCGTGGTGGCCGCGGGCATCGTGAACGACATGCCGAACCCGACGGCGATCAGCGGCGCCACCAGCAGTGGATACCCGGAGCCGGTCCCGGCGGCGGTCAGACCGAACAAGCCCGCGCTCCCTGTCAGCAGCCCGGCCAGCATCGTCGGACGGGGGCTTCCGGCACGTGCGGTGAAGCGACCGGAGAGGGCGGAGCCGATGGTCGCCATGCCCAGCTGCGGGAGCAGCGCGATACCCGCGACGAGGGCGGAGTGGCCGAGTATCTGCTGGAAGTAGAGGTTCAGCACGAACAGTTCGCCGTAGAAGCCGAGATTGATGAGCAGCCCGACGAGGGTGCCGCCGGCGAACGCGCGGTCGCGGAAGAGCTCCAGCGGCAGCATCGGCCTCGCGACGCGGCGTTCGACGGCGACGAAGGTGGCTGCCGCCGCCACGCACAGCGCTCCCGCCGCGAGCACCTGTGTACGGTGGCCGGCCCGTCCGCCCTCGATGAGAGCGAAGGTCAGCGACGCCAGAGCCACGGCGCCGAGAATCTGCGCCCAAGGATCGAGCGGACGGCGTTGAGGGGCGGGCGCGGGAACGTACCGGGCGGTGAGCACCATGGCGAGCAGGGCGACGGGCACGTTCACGAAGAACACCGGCCGCCAGCCGGTATGACCCACGAGCAGGCCGCCAACGATCGGCCCCGAGGCCGCCGCCAGCCCGGCGATCGCACCCCAGGCACCGAAGGCGCGGGCCCTGGAGGCCCGTCCGGGGAAGGAGGCCCGCAGCAGCGCCAGCGACGCCGGCACGCTCAGCGCCGCGGCGGCGCCCTGCGCGAGCCGGGCGGTGACGAGCAGCCACGTCTGCGGCGCGAGTCCACACGCGACGGAGGAGAGGGCGAAGAGAGCAAGTCCCGTCTGGAACACGCGGCGGGCGCCGGCCCGGTCCGCCAGCGCACCGCCGGTGAGCAGCCCCGCGGCGAGCGTCAGCATGTAGCCGTCGACCACCCACTGAAGGCCGGACACCCCCGTGTGCAGATCCTCACGAACCGCGGGCAACGCCGAGTTCACCGCGGTCGTGTCCAGGATGACCATGAAGTAGCCCAGGCACACGGCCACGAGCGCGGGTGAGAACGTCCGTCCGGGCTGGGAGCCGGTTCCGTCGGACCCTCCCCCGGCAGTGAGCGTGTTCTTCTTCAGTCGCATCGCAGCAGTGTGGGCGCGGAAAACTTCGGCGCCCGCCGAAGTGACGGCCCGTGCCCACGGGGGAGGCCGTGCCCACGGGGGAGGGGCGGGGAGGACCGAACTCCCACACGGGGGGAGGCGAACTCCCACACGGGGGAGTTGCACTCCTACGCGGGGGACGCGAACTCCCACGCGCGGGACACGAACCTCGGCCGGGGGAGGGGAACTTCCACCCCCCCTCCCGCCCTCAGGCGCCTTCGGCGGGCTGCTCCTGCACCTCTTCCTTGGCTCCGTCCTTCTGCGAACCGCCGCCGTCCGAGGGCAGGTTGGTCAGGCGCACCTCGCCGCGTGCGATGTCGCGGCCCGTGTCGTCCGTGATGGTGACGAGCCAGAGCTGCTGGGTGCGGCCGCGGTGGATCGGGGTCGCGGTGGCCGTGACAGTGCCGGAGCCGATGGCCCGCAGGAAGTTGGTGTGGTTCGAGACACCCACGACGTTGCCGCGGTCGGCGTACCAGATCGCCGCGCCGACGCTGGCGGCCGTCTCGACCATCGAGCAGTACACGCCGCCGTGGACGATGCCGTAGGCCTGCAGGAGTTCGGGCGTGATCTCGCAGGTGACGACGACCTTGTCGGCCGTCAGCTCGGGGAACTCCATGCCGACGGTCTTCTCGAAGCCCGTGCCGAAATCGTTCATTCAGTCTCTCCGTGGTCGAGGGCTTTCCAGTGGCGGACCCGCGTCGTGCCGCCGGAGGCTGTGGCGTTCGTTGACGAGCGCGGGTGCCTCAGCTCGGCGCCGCTCCCGGGGCAGCGTTGGTAGGTCGGACCCGCAGGGAGGTGGGGGAAGCGGCTCCGTTTCCCGCACCAGTCTGCTGTGGGCAGTGAGCGTCTCCGCATCGACCCCCGTGTTCGACGGCGCGGGCATCGTCGAGGAAGCCTCGCAGGCCCGCTCGGCCGCGTCGAGTCCCAGGTCGGACCGGCTACGTCGCGCCCCTCACCCCACCGCCGGGCCCGATCCGGCCGGCCGGCTCCGGTCCCTGCGAGTCCTGGCCCGCGCCCTGTCCTGCCCCGGCTCCGTGTGGAGGGCCAGCGTGCGCCGCGAAGCCGTTGGCCTGCCCAATCATTCCACACTGCTATTGACGATCGTCCAGAACGTGTAGAGCATGACGCCACTGTTCCAGGCGAAGGGGAGACCCGATGACCGCCCACGGCGTGACTCCGCCCGTCACTCCCGCCACGGCCGCCGTCACCGACATGTTCAACGCCTCCGACTACCTTCTCCAGGCCGCCGTCGACCCCGTGACGGCCGGGCGTAGGGCCGTCACCGGTCCGGCCGGAGAGCTGACGTACGCAGAACTCGCCGAACTCGTCGGCCACATCGCCGCGGGGCTGCGGGCGTGGGGCGTGCGCGCCGAGGAGCGGGTCATGCTGCTGATGGCCGACGGCCCCGAGACGGCCGCCGCGATCCTGGCGGCCATGCGGCTCGGTGCCGTCCCCGTTCCGGTCTCGACGATGCTGACCGGGCCGGAGCTCGCCGAACTCCTCGGGGACTCGCGGGCGAGGGTGCTGCTGGTGAGCGAGGAGTTCACCGCCGCCGCGGAATCCGCCGTCGCGCGCGTGCCGGGGATCCGGTACGTGGCCGTCACAGGAGCCGCCGAGGGCACGGAACCGGCCGTCCCCGCCGGCGTGCGGCTGCGCCCCTTCTCCGAACTCGTCGAGGAAGGCAGGCGGCGTGGCGGCGAGCTGCAGGACCCGTACATCACCTCCGAGGACTCAGCCGCCCTGTGGCTCTACACCTCCGGAACCACTGGCAAGCCCAAGGGCGCGATGCACCGGCACGCCAACATCCGTCATGTGGTGGAGAGTTACGCGCGGCAGGTGCTGGGCATCACCTCCGCCGACCGGTGCCTGTCCGTGGCCAAGCTCTTCTTCGCCTACGGCATCGGCAACTCGCTCTTCTTCCCGCTGGCCGCCGGTGCCGAGACCGTACTCGACCCGCAGCGGCCCACACCGCAGTCCGTGGCCGAACGGCTCACCGAGTACCGGCCCACGCTCTTCTTCGCCGTGCCCACCTTCTACGCCGCGATGTTGCGCTCCGACGTGCCGCGCGAGGCGTTCGACTCCGTAAGGCTGGCGATCTCGGCTGGAGAGGTGCTGCCCGCCGACCTGTGCCGCAGGTTCGCCGACCGGTTCGGCGTCGAGATCCTCGACGGGATCGGCTCGACCGAGGCGCTGCACATCTTCCTCTCCAACCGTCCCGGCCTCTCCCGGCCCGGCACCACGGGAACCGCCGTGGACGGCTACGAACTGCGCGTCGTCGACGGCGAGGGCCGGGACTGCGCAGCGGGCGAGCCGGGGTCGCTGCTGGTCAAGGGCGAGTCGATCGCGACCGGCTACTGGTGCAGGACGAGCGTCACGCGGCAGGTCTTCCAGGGCGAATGGCTGCACACCGGCGACACCTACGTCGTCGACGACGACGGCTACTACACCTGTCTCGGACGGACCGGCGACATGCTCAAGGCCGGCGGCATCTGGGTCGCCCCCTCCGAGGTGGAGGCCCGGCTGCTCCAGCACCCGGCGGTCTCCATGGCCGCGGTGGTGGGCCTGCCGGACGAGGACGGCATCGACAAACCCGTGGCATGCACGGTGCTCGCGGACGGCGCACAGGCCGGACCGCAGGAACTGATCGAGTTCTGCCGCGACGGACTCGCCGCCTTCAAGCGTCCCCGCGAAGTGCTCGTCGTGGACGAACTCCCCACGACCGCGAGCGGAAAGCTGCGCCGCCACGCGGTCCGCGAGCTCGCCGCGGAGCGCCTGGGGCACGCCACGGAGTGAGCCGACGTCCCGTCCCGCGTCCGGCATCACCTTCACGGACACGGACCTCCGACCCGGACTGCTCGGCTTCCGTCAGGTCCCGTCGGGCTGGGCGACGCGCTCCTGGCGGGCTGGGGCGGACTCAGCCGCCCGCCTGTGGGATCTCACCCGCACCACCGCGACGATCACAAGCACCGCGAACACGCCCGCCACGACGGGGATCCCCGTCCACTCGAGGGCCGCCGCGATCGTCCGCTGAACCGTGCCGGCGGTCTCGATGACCGGGTCGCTCGTCGCACCGCCGCTCAGCGACCGGATCTCGTACCAGCCGTAGTACGCCGTGTACGCGCCGACGAGTACGAGCAGGCCCCCGCCCACACGGGAGGCCACTGAGCCCATGCGCCGCAGACGGCCCAGGGCGGAGGTGCGCGCCAGGGCCACGGCCAGCGCGGCCGTACCGACGACCGCGCCCATCCCGGCCGCGTACGCCCCGAAGAGCAGCAGGCCCCCCGCCGTCGAACCGCTCTGGAACGCCGAGACGACGGTCGCGAGGAACGGCGCGATCGTGCAGCCGAGGGAGGCGACGGCGTACGCGCCGCCGAAGAGCGCCATCGACGGCACGGAGCGCGTGACGCCGGGCGCGCGGCGGACCTTGGGCAGCAGCGTGGGCAGCTCACGCCCGGCCAGCAGCCACACGCCGACGCCCGCGAGGAGCAGCCCGAACACCACTGTGAACCACGGCAGATGCTGCTGGACCTGGCCCGCGACGGGAGCGACGACCAGGCCGAACAGCCCGAAGACCGCCGCGAATCCGAGAGTCATCGCGGCGGTCGCCGACAGGGCCCTCCCCACGGCCGCGCCCCGCGAGGGCGAGTCCTCGCCCAGCACCAGCAGCGACAGATACGCGGGCAGCAGCGCGAAGCCGCAGGGGTTCACCGCCGCGAGCATGCCCGCGGTCAGCGCCAGAGCGAGGGGCAGGTCGTCCATGGGGCGTCCGACCGGTCAGCCGGCGAGCCCGGCCACCTGCTCGCTCAGCTGGTCCGGGGTCGTCGCGGCGCCCTGCTCGACCGTCTTGCCGTTCTTGTCGAGCATGACGAACGAACTCTGCTGCGTGATCCCGAACTTCTTCCAGACGGCGCCCTTCTGGTCGTTGAGATGCGGGAAGTTGCCGACCTTCTGCGTCTTCACGAAGCCCTTGATGGGTTCGGTCTTGTCGAGGCCGGCCACGCCGATGAAGTTGATCTTTCCCTTGTACTTGTCGGCGAGCTTCGCGGTCTGCGCCGCCTGCCCCTGGCACGTCCCGCACCACGGCGCCCAGAACCACAGCACGGAAGGCTTGTCCGCGAGCGACGCGCCCTTGAAGGCCTTCCCGTCGAGCGTCTGGCTCGTGAACTGCAACTTCGCGGGTGTGGCCTTCCCGTTCGGATCCTTCTCGCCCGGGGCGATCCCTTCCGGGGCGTCCTTGTCCGGTGCCTTCTTCTCGTCGTCTGCCTTCTGATCGTCCGCCGCGGCCTTGTCGGCGGGCTTCGAGGAGGCCGAGCCGCCGTCGTCCATGCCGCATCCGGCCAGGGACAGTGAACTCGCCACGAGCAGGGCAGTGAGGGCTACACGGGTACGACCGGCACGCATCATCTGAATCCTCTGGTGATGGATCGGGCTCGTCACGCTAGGACGTGGCGTGCGGCGGCAGTCGGTCTTTAGCGGCAGCTGACTAATCCGCAGGCAGGTGTGGCAATCCCGTTGTGCTGCGGTCCCGCCCAGCCGCCCAGCCGCCCAGTCCGCCCAGTCCGCGCAGTCACGCGAGCGCGTCCACTCCATCGCGTGACTGCCCGGCCCGGCTCGGGCGGGTCTCCCAGGAGGGCGCGGTCCCGGGGGAGCACGATGCGCGGACCGTGGGCCCCGCGTGCGGCCCCGGAGGAGCACGGGCCCCGGAGGACACGGACGATGGACACCCACTGGCATGCCTTCAGCTACACCGGCCACGCGAGACCGAGCGACGGTGAGGCCCGCGACCCTCAGTCCCCGACGCCGCCGATCGAGCTCAACATGTGGTTCCGCAAGCCGCGTTCGATGATGGACGGGACCTTCACGGAGGCCCCGGCCGCCGCGGCATGGCTGGAGGAAGAGCTGAAGGAGTCACCGCCACCGGACACCGCGCTCCCGGTCGCGCGGCACATGGAACCGGCCCGTGAGGCGCTGCGCCGCGGAGCGGACGCGTACGTCGGCTACTACACGGCTCATGACCGCTTCCTCGTAAGGGCGGTTCTCGCCTGCCCCCGCCGGGGCGTGCCGTGCCCGTCCCCTCCGCGGTAGACCACCGTCCCCCGGTCCCCTTCCGCGCGGAGGGTCACGGTCTCCGCGACGCCGGCAAGGGGAGGCCACGGTGAGGAGTTCGCGGTTCGGCCCGTGACGGCATGAAATATTGCGGCGATGAGCGGCGAATCGGTCACTTTGTCCCTGTGTGGCGACGTCATGCCCGGCCGCGGCGTCGACCAGATCCTTCCGCATCCGGGCGCCCCGGAGCTGCGAGAGGGATTCATGCGCGACGCGCGGGCCTACGTCGAGCTGGCGGAGACGGTGAGCGGCAGCATCCCCTCGCCGGTCGAATTCTCCTGGCCCTGGGGAGACGTCCTGGACGTGCTGGATGAGGCCGCACCCGACGTCCGCGTGATCAACCTCGAGGCGAGCGTGACCCGGCACGGGGACTTCGACCCCCACAAGGGCATCCACTACCGGATGAACCCCGCGAACATCGGCTGCCTGACGGTCGCACGGCCCGATGTGTGCGTGCTGGCGAACAACCACGTGCTGGACTTCGGACGCTCCGGCCTCGAAGAGACGCTGGACTCGCTCGCCGGTGCGGGCCTGCGCGCCGCGGGCGCGGGCCGGGACGCCGACGCGGCGCGCGATCCCGCCGTCGTGCCGCTCGACGGTGGAAGGCGGCGCGTGCTCGTCCTCTCGATGGGGACGCCGTCCAGCGGCATCCCCCTGGACTGGGCCGCACGGCCGGACCGCCCCGGCGTGAACCTCCTGGACCGGCCCACCCGCGACGCGGCCGCCCTGATCTCGCGCCGCCTGCTGAAGTCGAGACGCCCGGGCGACGTGGTGGTCGCCTCCGTGCACTGGGGCTCCAACTGGGGCTACGGCGTGCCCCGCAACCAGAGGGCCTTCGCGCACGCGCTCATCGACGGCGGCGGCGTGGACGTCGTACACGGGCACTCCTCGCACCACCCACGCCCGATCGAGGTCTACCGGGGCAAGCTCGTGCTGTACGGCTGCGGCGATTTCATCGACGACTACGAGGGCGTCGAAGGCCACGAGGAGTACCGCGACGATCTGCGGCTCCTCTATCTCGCGTCGATCGACTCGGAGACGGGCGGACTGACGGCCCTGCGCATGGCTCCGTTCCAGGCACGGCGCATGCGGCTGTCGCGTGCCGCGTCGGGGGACACCGAGTGGCTGCGTGCCGTCCTCGACCGCGTGAGCGGGGAGTTCGGCGTACGGGTCGACGTCGGCCGGGACGGCATGCTCGCCGTCCGCACGACCGTCCCCACGAGCACCGGTCGGCAGTGAGCCGGTACGGAACCGAGGGGCGCGACCAGAGATCTGTCACCTGGCGTGGTCGTGGGTGTGCCCGTGGCCGGGCCGCGGGCGGGGTGGCGGTGACCGCCTGGGTCTTGCGGCTGCTGAAACTGATCACTCACGTCGGACTACCAGGGCCATCAGGCGCGTCAGGTAGCCGGTGCCACAGCCGATGTCGATCACGCGCTCACCGGGGCGGGCGCCACTGAGCTCGACGAGTTGCCCGTGGAGCCGTGGGCGTCGCCCGGCGGTGAGGAGCCGGCTGAGGACTTCGTAGCCGCGCGGGTGAGGGATGGCGCAGATGGCCACCGGCCTCGCCGACCTGCTCCGCCAAGGGCAGTCGGACGGTGACATCCGGCCCGACCTCGATCCGGTGACAGGGGCGTGGTGGCTGATGTCCCAGCTCGGCTCGCATGGATTCCGCGCGGCCGTCGTGCCCGACCGCAACACCGTCGAACCGGGGCTGAGCAGACTGCTGTTGGAGTCCCTGACCCGCCCGTCGCGGTGACCCCTGCGGTGACTCCTGGAGAATCGGCATGCTCCTGACGCACGGCCGCCCCCGTTCACGACCCGGTCAGCACCCCCGGTGACCGGACCGCGCTCACCACTCGGCGAACGCCCCGTCCCCGTACCGCCAGAGCGGGTTGTGCCAGCTCTCCGTGGTGCCGTCCGCGTCCCGGACCGCCTGCTCGTCGATCTCGACGCCGAGCCCGGGTCCCGTCGGCCGCAGCATATGACCGTCGTCGAAGCGGAAGACGGACCGGTCGGCGACGTAGTCGAGCAGCTCGGCACCCTTGTTGTAGTGGATGCCGATGGACTGCTCCTGAATGAGGAAGTTCGGTGTGCAGAAGGCGAGTTGGAGGGACGCAGCAAGAGCCAGCGGCCCCAGGGGGCAGTGCGGTGCGACCGCCACGTCGAAGGTCTCGGCGAGCGACGCGATGCGACGGCACTCCGAGATGCCGCCTGCGTGGGACAGGTCCGGCTGGAGCACGGCGATCCCCGCCCGCAGCGCCGGCAGCACGTCCGTACGGGAGAAGAGTCGCTCACCCGTGGCGACGGGCAGCGCCGTCGAGTCGGTCACCTGCCCGAGCAGATGCGTGTACTCGGGCAGCACGGGCTCCTCGACGAACATCGGCGCGTACGGTTCGAGCACGCCGACCGCCCTGACAGCGCCGGCCGTCGAGAAGCGGCCGTGGAAGTCGATCGCGAAGTCCCGCTCGGGGCCGAGGGCTTCACGCGCTGCCTCTGCCCGCGCCGCCACCTCGTTCAGCTCCGAGACGGTGGGCAGCCGGCTCATCCTCCCCGAGGCGTTCATCTTCACCGCGGTGAAACCGGCCTCGACCTGGGCGGCCACCTGGTCCCGTACGGCGGCCGGTTCGTCACCGCCCACCCAGCAGTAGGCGCGGGCACGCTCCCGTACCGGGCCGCCCAGCAGCCGGTGGACGGGAGCGCCGAGCGCCTTGCCCGCGATGTCCCACAGCGCCTGGTCGATGCCGGCGACCGCGCTGGAGAGGACCGGGCCGCCGCGGTAGAAGGAGCCCTTCGTCATGACCTGCCACAGGTCCTCGATGCGCGAGGGGTCCGCGCCGACGAGGAACTGGTCGGCGAGTTCGCGGACGGCGGTGCGTACGGTCTCCGCCCGGCCCTCGACGACGGGCTCGCCCCAGCCGACGAGGCCGTCGTCGGTCTCGATACGGCAGAAGAGCCAGCGCGGCGGAACGGCGAAGGTTTCGACTCGGGTGATCTTCAAGTGGTGCTCCAAAACGGTGTGTTCAGGGGCGCCCCGCTGTCCGGGGCGCCCCGGCAGGTCATCCCTTGAGGCTCCCCTCGGTCAGACCGGTCCTCCAGAAGCGCTGGAGCACCAGCATCGCGACGGCGAGCGGGATGACGGACAGGAAGGCGCCTCCGACCGTGTACTGGAGGAGTTCGGGGATCCGGTCCTGGGAGGTCTGCCACGTGGTCAGACCCAGCGTGATCGGGTACATGCGGTCGTCGGACAGCATGACCAGGGGCAGGAAGTAGTTGTTCCAGATGCCCACGAACTGGAAGAGGAAGACGGTCACCAGCGCCGGCGACATGATGCGCAGCGCCAGCCCGAAGAAGATCCGGCCCTCGCTCGCTCCGTCCACCCGCGCGGCCTCCAGCAGCGTGTCGTCGACGGCCGATTCGGCGAAGATCCGGCACAGGTAGACACCGAAGGGACTCACGACGCTGGGGATCAGCACAGCCCAGTACGTGTTGGTGAGCCCTACCTTGTTGAACAGCAGGTAGAGCGGCAGCGCCAGTGCGGTGTGCGGCAGCAGCACGCCCGCGAGAACGGTCTTGAACACCGCTTCCCTTCCCCGGAAGCGGTACTTGGCGAGAGCGAAGCCGGCCGCGGCCGCCAGCAGAGTGGCCAGCAGGGCGCCGACTCCCGCGTACAACAGCGTGTTGGCCACCCAGTACAGGTAGACGTTGTCGTCGTAGGTGAGGACCTTGCCGATGTTCTCCAGCAGATGCGGATTGTCGAACCAGAGTCCGTTGCTGCCGTAGATCTTGTCCGTGCTCTTGGTGGCGGCGATGATCAGCCAGTAGACGGGCAGCAGGAAGTAGACGGAGGCGGCTGCCAGCGAGGCGATGAGCAGGACTCGGCCGGGGCTCGGTGCTCGACGCGGGCCCGGTGGCGTGCTGCGTACGGGCGCGACCGGAGGCGTCACGGTCGCTTCGGGGGTGGTCGTGGCACTCACCGCTGCCTCCGTTGCTTGCGGGTGACCAGGCTGAGGAACCCGAAGGACAGGGCGCAGGCCACGATGGCGAGGATGACCGCCTTGGCGGCGGCGAGATGGATGTTGGCGTTCGCGAAGGCGTCGTTGTAGGCGTTGAGGTTCGGCGTGAAGGTGCTTGTCACTGCCGGAGTCAGCACCTTGAGCACGAGCGGCTCCGCGAACAGCTGCATGGTGCCGATGATGGAGAAGACGCAGGTGAGGACGAGTGCCGGGCGCACCAGCGGAATCTTGATCCGAAGCGCCGTCTGCCACGGTCCCGCTCCGTCGATCTTCGCCGCCTCGTACAACTCCTGCGGGATGGACTTCAGTTGGGCGACGATGATCAGCATGTTGTAGCCCGCGAACTCCCAGACCACGATGTTCGCGATCGACCACAGCACGTTGTCGTATCCGAGGAAGTCGGGCGCGGCGCTGCCGAGCACCTCGGTGATCGGGCTGATTCCCGGCACGTACAGAAAGCCCCACAGGATCGTCGCGATGACGCCGGGAATGCCGTACGGCAGGAAGTACGAGGCGCGCAGCAGACCCGCCCACCGGTTGGAGAGCTGGTCGAGCATCAGAGCCAGAGTGAGCGCGAGAACCAGCATCACCGGCACCTGTACGACGCCGAAGAGCAGGACCCTGCCGAAACTGTCGACGAAGTCGGCCTGTTGGAGGGCGAGGGTGTAGTTCTCCAGGCCCGCGAAGCCGACGCCGGGCTTGCCGAGGCCCAGCGGCCCGCTGCGCTCCACCGTCAGGAGGCTCTGGTAGATCGCGTAGCCGATCGGCAGGACGAAGGCGAAGAGGAACAGCAGGAGGAACGGGCCGAGGAAGTACCAGCCGGCACCATCGGGCCGGGCGGAACGGCGGGCGTTGCGTGATGTGGAGCCGGTTGCGCCGGATGAGCCGGCTGAGGGGGTCTTGCTCGGCGAGTGGGCAGTGGCGGCCATCATGCACTCCTCACCTTGAGGCCCTTGGCCTTGAAGTCGTCGATGAACCGGCCCTGTATGTCGCCCAGAGCCTCCACGAGGGTGCCGTTCCCGGCGGCCACCCGCCCCATCGCGTCCTTGATGTGCTCGAAGGACTGACTGGTGGTCGGCGCCCACTTCCACGAGGTGTCCACGTTGCCGTCGGACTCCTGGAAGACCTCGTTGTAGCGCTGGCCGCCGAAGAACGCGTCGGGCTTGCCGAGCGCGGAGTCGCCGAGGTCGATACGGGCCGCCGGCCAGCCGTAGCCCGCCTCGACGAGCAGGTCGATGCTCTTGGCGTCGGTGTTGAGCCAGTGCGCGAACTCGATGGCCTCGACCGGGTGCCGGCTGCCCTGGGGGACCGCGGTGGCGGAACCGCCCTGATTGGCCGAGGCGTTGTCCCCCTTCTCCCACTGGGGGAGTGTGGTGACCCGCCATTTCCCCTTGGTGCCTGGGGTGTTGCCGCGCAGCAGCGCGTCGCCCCACTGGGGTCCGGGCCAGCTGGCCATGCGGCCCGTCTGTGCCGCCCTGTACCAGCCGCTGGTCAAGTCGGGCATCGCGAGGACGAGTTCGTCCCGCAGCAGTCCGTCCCAGAAGTCGGCGACTTCGCGCGACGCCTCCGAGTCGATGTCGACGATCCAGGTGTCGCCCTCGGTACGTATCCACCGCGCGCCCCGTTGCCATGAGAAGGCGGCGAACCACAGGGCGCTGTTGGGCGCGAAGCTGCCGATGAGGGAGCCACCCGCGCGCTTCTTGATCTTGATGGCAGCCGCGCGGAACTCGTCCCAGGTGCTGGGGACTTCGGCGTCGCAGCGCTCGAAGATGTCCTTGCGGTAGTAGAAGCCCATCGGGCCGGACGCCTGCGGCATCGCATGGAGCTGCCCGTCGAAGACGCCCTGGCTCCATTGCCAGTCGACGTACTGGTCCTTGAGCTTGTCCACGCCGTACTTGCTCAGGTTCGTCAGGCCGTTGACGAGCATGAACTCAGGAATCGTGTGGTATTCGACCTGAGCCAGGTCCGGCGGGCTGCCTGCCTTCAGGGACGAATGGATCTTCTGGTAGCCGCCGTTGAGGCCGTTCGGCACGATCTGCAGCTCGACGTGGATGTCGGGGTGCGTCTTGTTCCACAGGGCCACGGCCTTCTGCAGCGGCACCCACGTCCAGAAGACCAGGTTGACCTTCTGGCCGTCCCTGCGCGGCGCCTGCTTCGTGAGCCGGGCCGCGCCCGCCTGCTCGCCGCAGGCGGCGAGCAGGGGCGTGGCGGCAGCGGCGGCGCCCCAGGTGAGGACCTTCCTTCGGACCGGCATCTGACCTCCTTGTCAGGGGGTCCCCCCAAGCCGGAGGCCGAGGGGGGACCGTCGGACGATCAGCGCTCCATGACCGCGACGCCGCGCGGCGGAAGCGAAACAGAGGTGACCGCGCCGGAATCCGGGCTCAGACGGTCACGCATCGGTTCCGGGAGTTCCACGACGGACGAGTCGTCGCCGTGGTTGAGCAGGAACAGGAAGCTGTGTTCCGTGTCCTCGCGGACCGTGGCCTGGACGCCCTCGGGCAGTCCGGGCAGCACGGGCTCCACACCTGCCGCCTGCCGCACGTGGTCCATCAGGCGGCGCATCGCGGTCCGTCCGAGACGCGTGCCGACGTACCAGGCGGCGCCGCGGCCGTAGCGGTGCCGGGTGACGGCGGGACGCCCCGCCAACTCGCCCGCGCCGAAGACCGCCAGGGCCTCCGCGCCCTCCAACTCGACGGCCTCGGACCACAGATCGCCCTGCGTGCCCTGCTCGTCGACCGGCCCGGCGGGCGCCACACCCTGGACCGGCACGCTCGCGCCCTCGTCCAGCGGCCAGAACTCCTCGACGCGCAGGCCGAGCAACTCCCGCAGCGGCGCCGGGTATCCGCCCTGGTGGACGCGGTCGCGCTCGTCGACGATGCCGGAGAAGAACGAGACGAGAAGCTGCCCTCCCTCCTCGACGTACTGCGCCAGACGACGGGCGTCGTCCGCACGGAGCAGATAGAGGTTCGGGACGACGACGAGTTTGTAGCCGGACAGTTCACTCGCCGGCGGAAGGATCTCGCAGGCCACGCCGGCCTCGAAGAGCGGCCGGTGGTGCGCGCGGTTGATCAGCGCCTGGTCCAGGGCGGTCGAGGGGTGCGAGTCGAGCTCCAGCGCCCACCAGCTGTTCCAGTCGGTCAGCAGCGCGACGTCCGCGTGCGTGCGGGTGCCCGCGATCTCCGGTACGGAGCCCAACTCGCGGCCCAGCTCGCTCACTTCGCGGTGGATGCGGGTGTCCGTGCCGCCGTGCGGAAGCATCGCGGAGTGGAACTTCTCCGCGCCGCCCAGCGACTGCCGCCACTGGAAATACATGATCGCGTCGGAGCCCTGCGCGACTGCCTGCCAGCTCCACAGCCGCATCACACCGGGGGGCTTCGGGCTGTTGCGCGGACGCCAGTTCACCGCGCTGGGCGCCTGTTCCAGCAGCATCCACGGCTGCCCGCCGAGAGCCGAGCGCATGAGGTCGAAGTTGAACGCGGCGCGCAGGTGATCGTCCGGGTCGTAGGGGTCCTGGTAGAAGTCCAGGGACATCACGTCCTGGTGGCGTGCCCACTCGAAGGCGTCCACCGGCTTGTGGTGCGCCATCAGATTCGTCGTCGCCGGTACCTCGGGCGTGAGACGGCGCAGCACGGCCAGCTCGGCGAGATAGCACTGGCGCAGCGCGTCGTCGCTGAAGCGCAAGTAGTCGAGCTGCTGGGAGGGGTTGCCGAACGTGGGTGCCAGGCGCGGCGGCTGCACCTCGTCGAAGGAGTCGTAGCGCTGGGACCAGAAGGCCGTTCCCCAGGCTTCGTTGAGGGCGTCGACGGTGCCGTAGCGCTCGCGCAGCCAGCGGCGGAAGTCCGCGGCGGAGACGTCGCAGAAGCACTGGCGGATGTGGCAGCCGTACTCGTTGCCGACGTGCCACACCTCGAGCGCCGGGTGCTGTGCGTAGCGTCCGGCGACCTGCTCCACCAGGCGCGTGGCGTATTCGCGGTAGACGGGGCTGGAGGGGCAGTAGTGCTGCCGGCCGCCCGGCCACTTGCGGCGGCCGTCCTCCGTCTCCGGAAGGATCTCGGGGTGCAAGCGGCTGAGCCACGGCGGCGGGGACGCGGTCATCGTCGCGAGGCAGACGCGGAGACCGGCCTGCCCGAGGTTGTCCATCACGCGGTCGAACCAGCCGAAGTCGTACTCACCGGGGCGCGGTTCGACCTGGGCCCAGGCGAAGACCCCCGCCGTCACCAAGGTGACCCCGGCCTCCTTCATCAGCCGGGTGTCCTCGGCCCAGACCTCCTCGGGCCATTGCTCGGGGTAGTAGTCGCCGCCGAAATGGATCTGCCTGTCTGACCTCTTCATGCTGCGGGGCACCTTCGGGTCGTGGGTGGCTGTCGCACGCAGGAATGTTCAATCCATTAATTATGAATTAACGTAAGCGCAGCTCGGGTGGGGGTCAACCCTCCCGGCGACGGTCCGTACCGACGCGAGGAGAAGACTGATGACGGGGCCGACGGAGCACCCGGCGACAGGTCCGGAGACAGGCGCGACGGGGACGTCAGAGTTGCCGGGAACGACGCAGGACGCCCCAGCCGTGGCCGAGTCCGGCGCCGCAGCCCCCGCCGCCCGCTTCCGTGGCCTGACCGCCGTCGTCACCGGAGCCGCGTCCGGAATCGGCGCCGCCACCGCACAGCGCCTCGCGGAGGAGGGCGCCGCCGTCGTGGTCGCGGACGTCGACGAGCAACGGGGCGCACAGGTCGCGAAAGACATACGCGGGAGCGGCGGTGACGCCGTGTTCGTCCGTGCCGACGTGGGAAGCGAGGACGGCTGGCGGCGCATCCTCGAATCCGCCCACGCCTACGGGCCCGTCGGCGTCCTGGTGAGCAACGCGGTGAAGGTCGAACTCGCCCCCGCGCACGAGACGACGCCGGAATCCTGGAACCGGCAGATCAACGTCGGGCTGACCGCCGCCTACCTCGGCGTGCGCGCCTGCCTGGCCGATCTGCGGGCCGTGGGCGGAGCCGTCGTCCTCGTCTCCTCCGTACACGCACACCGTGGGATCCCCGGGCACCCCGCGTATGCGGCGGCGAAGGGCGGACTGCTGTCGCTGAGCGGTCAGTTGACGGTCGAGTACGGACCACAGGTGCGGTTCAACACCGTGCTGCCGGGACCGGTCCTCACCGGGTTGTGGGACCGCGTGCCGGAGGATGAGAGGGCAGCCAGCGTCGCGGAGACCGCGGCCGGCCGGTTCGGCACACCGCAGGAGGTCGCCTCCGCGATCGCGTACCTGGCCTCGCCCGAGGCGTCGTACGTCACGGGAGCGAGTCTGCTCGTGGACGGGGGATGGAGCGTCATGAAGTCCTCGGCATGACGGGGGAACCGGGGGAGCGGGGTGCCGGGCCGAACGCAGGCCCGAGATCACGGGGCGGGTGGATCGACCATGAGAGAAGGCCAGGGAATGTCGGGTTACGCGCGGCGAGGGGTGCACGGCCAGACCGTCGAGACCATCGCACACCGGGTGCTGAGCGGCCGCATCGGTGAGGGCGACACGCTCGACCTGGGTGCGCTCCAGAGCGAACTCGGCGTCAGCCTCACCGCGTTGCGCGAATCGCTGAAGGTGCTCGCCGCCAAGGGCATGGTCGACGCGCGCCAGAAGCGCGGCACGTTCGTACGGCCGCGTGCCGACTGGCACTTCCTCGACGCGGACGTGCTGCGCTGGCAGTTCGAGTCGGCCGAGGGCCCGGACGCGGGCGCCGGCAACCCCCTGCTGCGTGACCTCGGCGAGGTGCGGGGCATCGTCGAACCGGCGGCCGTACGGCTCGCGGCGGAGCGCCGCACCGACGCGGACCTCGCCGCGCTGGACGACGCGATCGACGCGATGACGCAGGCCTCCGAGGTCGGCGACGAGGCGGTAGACGCGGACCTCGCCTTCCACCGCGCCCTGCTCGCGGCATCGCACAACGAGATGCTGGAGCGGATGGAGATGGTCATCGCCACGGGCCTCGCCTTCCGCGACCGGCTCGTCCACGCCTCCGGGCACCGCCCGCAGAACCCCGTGCCCAGCCATGTGGCAGTCCTCGACGCGGTACGGGCGCGCGACGCCGACGGGGCGGAGGCGGCCATGCGGGCCCTCCTCGACCAGTCGGCCAAGGACCTCGACAAGATCCGGCGCGAGGGCGACGGCTGAGGGCCCGCCCCGTCCTCAGCGGCGGGCAGCGTCCGCGACGAACCCGACGAAGGTCGTCCACTGCTGCGACGGAACCGAAAGCACCGGCCCCTGCGCGCACTTCGAGTCCCTCACGTGCACGGTGCCCGCACCGGCCGCGACCTCGAGGCAGTCACCGCCGTCCGAACCGCTGTGGCTGCTCTTGAACCAGCGCAGCTCGCCGGAACCGGCCTTGTGCTGCTCGGTGTTCATAGCTCTCCCGCAAGCTGCTCGATGAATGCCGTCGACTCCCTGATGTTCAGGGCCATCGAGCGCAGCTTGCCATACCGGAGAGAGAACGTACTCACGTGCGCGCGGTCGCTGACGACGTGACCGATGCCCTGCGATTCGAAGTAGCCGAAGTGCTGATGCTCTCCCGTCTCGATGAGCACCATGGGCCCGTTGAGCCCGGGGTGGAAGCCGCGCCCCAGAGGCATGACCTGGATCTCCACGTTGCGCAACCGGCCCTGCGTCAGAAGATGATCGATCTGATGCCGCATGCTTTCCGGAGTCCCGAGTGGATTGCGCAGCGCCGCCTCCTCGATGACGAAGGAGAAGTTGACGGCCGGGCGCTTCGTTAGGAGCCGCTGCCTGTTCAGCCGGGCGTCGACGTGCTGTTCGACGACCTCGTCCTCAAGGGGAGGGCATCTGCCCTCGAACACGGTACGTGCGTAGTCCTCGGTCTGCAGTAGCCCCGGAACGAGTTGCGGGTCGTACGAGCTGCGGCTCACCGCCTCCATCTCGATCAGGACGAAGTCCCGGAAGAACGCCGGGAGTTTGGCGAAATCCACCTCCTCCTGGAGGACGTGCAGCGCACCGCCCGCCTCCAGCACCCGCTCAGCCGCAGCGGTGAAGGGCGCTTTCGCCGGACGGCGGCCCTGCTCGACCGATGCGACCGACTCGTGCGAGTAACTGATCCGTTCGGCCAACTCCTCCTGTGTCAGCCGGGCGTTCTCGCGGAAGAGCTTCAGCAGCTTTCCGTAGCCGACCCAGATGGAGGGCCGGTCGTCGTTCCTCTTGCCGGTCTGCTTGCCGTTCGTGCCGCCCATGCGCGCCTCACGTCGTCGACGAAGATGTGAGGTCCAACGCCTCCGTGCGCGCCGGGGCTACGGGCAGCGGCCCGTACAACACCCGGCGACGCCCGTACACGAGGCGGCCTGGCGCGTGGAGGCGGATTGCCCGTCTGAACGGCCGCCTGTGGCCTGCCGGTTCACGGCGCGCGTTCACGCCGATCAGTTCCTGGCAGGCACCCCCAGCGCCAGTACAGCCGTGTCGTCGACCAGTCCTTCGCCGAAGGCGTCCAGCAGCTGGGTGATGGCGGAGACGACGTCGCTGGCCGTGCAGGGCGCCAGCACGTCGGCGTAGCCCAGCAGCGCTTCGTCGCCGTAGCGGTCGCCCGAATCGCTGGCGGTATGGGCCTCGGTGAGCCCATCGGTGTAGAGGAGCAGGGTGTCTCCGGGCGACAGATGCACGCTGGTGGTCGCGACGTCCGGTGCGGCCAGCACACCGATCAACTGTCCGCCGGGGGTGGGGATGTACTCGGCGCTTCCGGAGTGCCGCAGCAGCAGGGCGTCGGGATGTCCGCCGCTGGCGAGCGTGATGGCGAAGCCGTCGTCCTCGGGCTTGAGCACACCGAACAGCACGGTGCAGAAACGGGGGTCGTGCTCGTGATCGGCGGTGTTCAGCACGGTGTTGAGATTCGTGAGCACCGCGACGGGGTCGGGGTTGTAGACGGCCGCGGCCCGCAGGGTGTACCTGGCGAGCGACGTCAGCACCGCTGCGGGCGCGCCCTTGCCGCAGACATCGCCCACGAACAGCCCCCATGCGTCCTTGCCGAGGGGGAACAAGTCGTAGAAGTCTCCGCTGACTTCGTCGGGGGAGGCGACGTGGTAGTGCGCGGTCACCTCCATTCCCCGGGGTGACGCCAGGGCCGGCGGCACCAGGGTCTGCTGCAGCGTGCTGACCAGGCGCTGGGAATGCTCGCGTTCGAGTTCGGCCTTTTCGCGTGAGCGCAGCAGCTCCGCTTCGTAAGCTCGCCGGTCCCGGGCGCTGTTGACGGTGGTGCGGATCAGCTGTGGCTGTCCGCTGCTGTCGGTCTTGACGACGGAGGTGACGAGCACGGGCAGCCGGGTGCCGTCGGCGGTCCTCAACTCCAGGGCGATCCCGCTGACCTCGTGCTGAAGGTGGACCAGCGGTGCGAAGTGCGTCTCGTGATAGATCTTCCCGCCCACCGTCAGCAGGTCCGCGAAGCGCATGCGTCCGACGACTTCGTCGTGCGAGCGGCCGAGCCAGTCCAGGAGCGTGCGGTTGGCCTTGACGATCCGTCCGTCCATCCGCGTGGAGAGGTAGCCGCACGGAGCGTTCTCGTACAGGTCTTCCGGGTCGTCCTCCGGCAGCCCCCAGTACCCTGCCCGCTCCTGTGCGCCGTTGCCGTCGGCGGTGCGCTGCTGCTGCGGAGGTCCCTGCTCCGCGTGGTCCGCGCCCGGCATCATCCGTCACGGGCTGCGAACCCGGCGATGGCCTCCGTCGTGGCGGCCGGCGCGCTCAACTGCGGGCAGTGGCCCACCGCGTCCAGAGTCACCAGTTCGCTGCCGGGGATCGACTCGTGGACGAATTGTCCGACCTCCCGGGGCGCGATGACGTCCTGGGCGACATCGATCACCCGCGTCGGCACGGACACGCGCCCGAGATCCGCGCGGTTGTCGGAAAGGAAGGTCGCGCGGGCGAAAACCCTGGCTATGGCCGGGTCGATCCGGCAGAAGCTGTTGCTCAACTCCTCGGCCAGTTCCGGCCGTTCGGGGTTGCCCATGACGACGGGCGCCAGCGACTCGGACCAGCCGAGGTAGTTGCTGTCCAGGGACTCCAGCAGCTCGTCGATGTCCTCGGCACTGAACCCGCCCCGGTATCCGGCATCGTCGATGTAGCGGGGCGAAGGTGTGAGCAGAATGAGCTTCTCGAACAGCCCGGGCTCCCATGCCGCGGCCAGGACGGCGAAGACGGCGCTCACCGAGTGCCCGACGAGTACGAGCGGCCCCAGGTCGAGTTCATGGCAGATTTCCAGGATGTCCTCGGCATAGGCGTCCAAGGCGGAGTAGCGCTCCTCGCTCCATGCTGAGACATCCGACTGCCCGGTGCCGACGTGATCGAACTGGACGATCTTGAAATGCCGCGCCAGCTCCGGGGTCACGAGCCGCCACATGTTCTGGTCGCAACCGAAGCCGTTCGCCAGCATCAGCACGGGGCCGTCGCCCCGGCCGGTGATCACCACATTGTTCCTGCTCAGTACATCCATGACGCCTCCATTGTCCTACTTGAACCGTTATGCGGCGATGGATGTCATGCGAATCGACGGTCGCCCGGGCCGAGGGGTTGAGAGGGATCTCCGTCCGCGGTATGCATGAGTCATGCATGACACAAACCGCACGGCCAACCTCCTCGGCGCCACCGCGCTCGCCGTGACCGACCTGGCTCTCACCGGTGCCACCAAGGCGGCCGGGACCAGCACCAGTGGCTCCGCCGCACTGGTGGTGCTCTCCGCGTCGCCCGGATTGAGCGTCACCGAGCTCGGCCGCCGCGTCGGCCTGTCACAGCCGGCCGCGGCCCGCATGGTCGACTCGCTGGAGTCGGCCGGGCTCGTCGAGCGGCGCCCGGGACCCGGACGCTGGGTCTCCGTGACGCCGACCGCCGCCGGCGCCCGCACCGCACGCACGATGCTCGCCGCCCGCGGAACCCCGCTGAACGGGATCGTGGAGGTACTGGACGAGTCCGAACGGGAGGAACTCGACGGTCTCCTGGCCAAGTTGCTGACGCGGCTCTACGCGGAGGTCGGCAACGCGGATCTCCTGTGCCGCCTCTGCGACCGCGCGGGCTGCGTGCACGGCGGCGCGATCTGTCCCGTCGGACAGTCCGAGCGCGACGAACAGCGCGACCAGCCGGACGGAAGCGGCGGGGACCACGGGAGCGGCGGGAGCGGTGAAGCCGCCGCGTCGCGCGGCAGCTGATGGGTGCCCTCCTCGCGCTGGCCTCCGCCGTCTTCTACGGGATGGCCGACTTCGCCGGCGGCCTGCTCTCCCGCCGTGCGGGTTTCGCCCTGGTCGCCCTCACCGGTCAGGCCGGAGGACTCGTGCTGGCCCTCGCGGCCGCGCCGCTGTACCCGGCCCCCTCGCCTGCGTTCCCCGATCTCGCCTGGGGAGCGCTCTCCGGGGTCGGCACCGGCCTCGGCATGATCTTCCTCTTCCGGGGGATGACCCGCGGCGCGATCAGCGTCGTGGTGCCCGTCAGCGCCGTGGGTGGCCTGGCACTGCCCGTGCTTGCCGGAGTGGCGGTCCTCGGTGACCGTCCGTCCGCGCTGTCCTGGCTGGGCATCCTCGTCGCCGTGCCGTCCCTCTGGCTGGCTTCACGCACCGCTCCCGCGCTCTCCACCGCGCCCGCGGCCTCCCTGGACGGACTCACCGCCGGGGCCGGGATCGCCCTCCAGTACGCGGCACTCGCCCAGGCCGGCCAGGACTCCGGCATCTGGCCCGTCACCGCGGGACGTCTCACCGCCCTCGCCGTGATCCTGCCCGCCGCGCTGCCGCCGCTGCGCGCCGCACTGACCCGGCAGGGGGCCGGGCCCTCCGGGCGGACGGGGAGGACGGGCCGGGCCGCATGGTCCGTGCTGCCGCTGCGCCAGGCGGCCGGGGCCGCCGCGACGGGCGCGGCCGCGACGCTGGCCCTGGTGTTCTACCTGCTGGCCACGCGGGAGCAGATCGTCACGGTCGCCGTCGTGCTCTCCTCGATGTATCCCGCGATCCCGGCGCTCCTGGGACTCACCGTCCTGCGTGAACGTCCCACCCGGCTGCAGACCGCGGGGCTCCTCGGCGCGGCCGTCGCCACGGGACTGCTCACCGCGGGCTGAAGCCGCCCGGGACGGGCTGCGGGAAGCCGCCGCGGACGTGTTGCAGGGCCTTTCGGGGGAACTCCGCACCGGAAGCTTCATGAAGCCGACACAGCGTGGCCCGGCCAGGTCGGGTCAGCGGGACGGATTCCAATGACCAGCGGGTACATGGGTCCCGAGGACTTCGGCAGGGACCCGTTCGGAGAGTACATACGGCGGATCCTGGGGGGCGCCGACTCGTCGGTCGGCGGCGGCAGCCGGGACCCCCGCTACTACGACTTCCTCCGTCTGATGAGCGAACCGGCCCGGCAGCTCATCTCCGAAGCGGCCTCGTACGCGGCACAGCGCGGCAGCAGCGATCTGGACACCGAGCATCTGCTGCGTGCGGCGCTCACCACCGAACCGACCCGCACCATGATCAACCGCGCGGGCGCGGACACCGACGCGCTCGCCCACAACATCGACCGCGAGGTGGGGGAGGGCACGCCGCGCAAGTCCATCGCCGTCAGCCCCGCCGTCAAGCGCGCGCTGCTGGACGCCCACGACATCGCCCGTGCGCGGGGCGCCTCCTACATCGGCAGCGAGCACGTGCTCATCGCGCTCGCCGCCAACCGCGACTCGACCGCCGGGCAGATCCTCGGCGCGGCCCACTTCGACCCGCGTGCCGCCTCCTCCGGCCCCTTCCCCGGCCATCCGGGCCAGCCCGGCCAGCCGGGACACCCCGGCCAGGGCGGGCCGCAGTACCCGGGAGCGCAGGCCGCCGGACCGGAGGCGCCTCCCGGCAGGGGACCGCAGGGCAAGCAGCGCTCCGAGACACCCAACCTCGACAAGTACGGCACCGACCTGACGGAGATGGCACACGACGGGCGCATCGACCCCGTGATCGGCAGGGAGGAGGAGATCGAGCAGACCATCGAGATCCTCGCCCGGCGCGGCAAGAACAACCCCGTCCTCATCGGTGAGGCGGGCGTCGGCAAGACGGCCATCGTGGAGGGCCTGGCCCAGCGCATCACCGACGGCGACGTGCCGGACAGCCTGCTGGGCCGCCGCGTCGTACAGCTCGACGTCTCCGGCGTCATCGCGGGCACCCGCTACCGCGGCGACTTCGAGGAACGCCTCAACGCCATCATCGACGAGATCCGCGAGCGCTCCGAGCAGCTGATCGTCTTCATCGACGAGCTGCACACCGTCGTCGGTGCCGGCGGAGGCGGGACCGAGGGCGGCTCGATGGACGCGAGCAACATGCTCAAACCGCCGCTCTCCCGGGGCGAGTTGCACGTCATCGGCGCCACCACGCTGGAGGAGCACCGCCGCCACATCGAGAAGGACGCGGCGCTCGCGCGGCGCTTCCAGCCGGTCCTCGTCTCCGAGCCGAGCGTGCCCGACGCCGTGGAGATCCTGCGGGGCCTGCGCGACCGCTACGAGGCGCACCACCAGGTCCGCTACACCGGGGACGCGCTCATCGCCGCCGTCGAGCTGTCCGACCGCTACCTGACGGGCCGGTTCCTTCCGGACAAGGCCATCGACCTCCTCGACCAGGCCGGTGCCCGCGTACGTCTGCGCACCGCCACCCGCGGCACCGACATGCGGGCGCTCGAACGCGAGGCGGAACGGGTCAGCCGGGACAAGGACCAGGCCGTAGCGGCCGAGGACTACGAGCGGGCCACTCAGCTGCGGGACCGCCTCACGGAGCTGGAGGAGGAGATCGGCCGCGGCGAACGCAAGCAGCACCCCAACGGGCGCATCGCCGAGGTCACCGTCGAGGACATCGCCGACATCGTCGCCCGCCAGACGGGCATCCCCGTCAGCAACCTCACCCAGGAGGAGAGGGAGCGGCTGCTCGGCATGGAGGACCGGCTGCGCGAACGCGTCATCGGTCAGGACGAAGCGGTCTCCGCCGTGGCCGACGCCGTGCTGCGCTCCCGCGCCGGACTGGCGAGCCCGGCCAAGCCCATCGGCAGCTTCCTCTTCCTCGGCCCCACGGGCG
This sequence comes from Streptomyces bathyalis, assembly GCF_015910445.1. Taxonomy (NCBI): domain Bacteria; kingdom Bacillati; phylum Actinomycetota; class Actinomycetes; order Kitasatosporales; family Streptomycetaceae; genus Streptomyces; species Streptomyces bathyalis. The sequence goes on along the minus strand of NZ_CP048882.1, from coordinate 836,972 downwards.
TCGGCAAGACCGAACTCGCCCGTGCGCTCGCCGAGTCGCTCTTCGGCACCGACGAGCGGATGGTGCGCCTCGACATGAGCGAGTACCAGGAGCGGCACACCGTCAGCCGGCTCGTCGGTGCCCCGCCCGGCTACGTCGGGCACGAGGACGCGGGCCAGCTGACGGAGACCGTGCGCCGCAACCCGTACTCCCTGCTGCTCCTGGACGAGATCGAGAAGGCGCACGCGGACGTCTTCAACCTCCTGCTCCAGGTGCTCGACGACGGACGCCTGACGGACTCCCAGGGCCGCACCGTCGACTTCACCAACACGGTCATCGTCATGACCAGCAACCTCGGCTCCGAGGCCATCACCGGGCGAGGCGCCGTCCTCGGCTTCGGCAGCGGGGACGAGGAGGAAGAGGAGGACGCCCGGCGCGAGCGCGTGATGCGGCCGCTGCGGGAGAACTTCCGCCCGGAGTTCCTCAACCGCATCGACGAGATCGTCATCTTCCGGCAGCTCTCCGACGAGCAACTGCGCACCGTCACGGACATGATGCTGGACGAGACACGGCACCGGGTTCACTCACAGGACCTGGCCGTCGAGTTCACCCCGGCCGCCGTCGACTGGCTCGCCCAGCGCGGCTACCAGCCCGAGTACGGGGCGCGGCCCCTGCGCAGGACCATCCAGCGCGAGGTGGACAACCGGCTCTCGCGGATGCTGCTCAGCGGTGAACTGAAGCCGCACACCGGGCTGTTGGTCGACGCGGAGGCCGACGAGCTGGTCTTCCGGCCGCAGGGCGAGACCTCTTCGGCCGGTTCGGACGCCGGGAGCATGGAGTGAACGGTCACGGGCACCAGGGACCGCAGCGGCCCTGATACACAAGGAGGCGATCATGCCGCTGACGTTCCGTAAGAGCTTCCGGGTACTGCCCGGGGTCAAGGTGAACATCAACCGCAAGTCGTGGTCGGTGACGACGGGTGGCAAGCACGGCCCGCGCCGCACTGTCAGCTCCGACGGCCGCCGCACGACGTCGATGGACCTGCCGGGCCCGTTCGGCTACCGGCACACCACCTCTTCCTCCTCCAGCCGCCGGACCAGCCGGGGGAGCAAGCTGAAGACCCTCACCCGGGCCCTGCGGGGCGGGAAGCACTAGTCCCTGTCAGAGCCAGGGACTAGGAGCGGGGCTTCGCGCCCGGGATCTCACCGGTCTCGGTGACGATGCGCACGATCTCGCGCAGCTTGGTGTTCCGGTCCTGCGAACTCTTCTTCAGCACGGAGAAGGCCTGGTCCTCGTCGAGGTGATAGCGCTCCATGACGATGCCGATGGCCTCGCCGATGTTGTGCCGCGTCTCCAGCGCCGTGTGCAGCTGCGCGTGCGTACGTGCGCTGGAGAAGGCGACCGCCGCGTGCGACGCGAGCAGCCAGCCGACGTGCTCGGACTGCCGCGTGAAGGCGTTCGGCGTCGAGGAGTAGAGGTCGAGGGCCCCGAGGTTGTCCTCGTCGGTGTAGAGCAGGAAGCCCATCATGCTTCCGACGCCCAGCTTGCGGGCCTCGGGCGCGTAGTGGGGCCACCGCGTGACGGTCTCGGTCATGTCCGCGACGCGGTAGACCTCCTTCGGCGTCCGCGCCGCGTCGAAGCAGGGGCCCTCGTCCAGAGCGCCCTGGAGGCGGTCCGAGGCGCGTACGACGTCACTGCTCGTGGCCAGCGTCTTGACCTGCCTGTTCTCCACGGTCATCACGCCTGCGGCCTCACACCCGTCCACCAGTTCCACGGCGTGCGTCACGATGCGGTCGAGGGTCTTCTGTACGGAGTCCTGAGCGAGCAGGTCACGTGCCATGTTGGCCAGGCCTGTGGCGAACTCCTCCAGCTCGTCGGCGGACATACCTGTACTTTCATCAGTCGTCATGGCGGCGCCCCTCCCCAGGTGCGAACAGTATGCCCGGTCCCGGCACCGTCAGGGATCGTGGCCTGGGGTTACTTCAGCAGCCGCGACATGCGCCGGTCCGCGAGCGGCTTGCCGCCGGTCTGGCAGGTGGCGCAGTACTGCAGGGAGGAGTCGCTGAAAGAGACCTCGCGCACGGTGTCGCCGCACACAGGACACGGTTCGCCCTTGCGGCCGTGTACCCGCAGTCCCGTCTTCTTCTCCGACTTCAGCTTCCCGGCGGCCAGCCCCCGCGAGCGTTCCACGGCATCGCGGAGGGTGGCGCGCAGAGCCTCGTAGAGGCCGGTGATCTCCTCCTCCGTGAGCTCGTCCGCGATCTTGAAAGGTGACAGCCGTGCCGCGTGCAGGATCTCGTCCGAGTAGGCGTTCCCGACCCCGGCGATCACGCTCTGGTCGCGCAGCAGCCCCTTGATCCGGTGGCGCTGCCCCTGTACGAGGCCGGCGAAGACCTCTCTGGTGAAGTCGTCGGCGAGCGGGTCCGGGCCGAGCCGCCCGATGCCCGGCACCTCCGACGGATCGTGCACGCAGTAGACCGCGAGGCGCTTGCGCGTCCCGGCCTCGGTGAGATCGAACCCACCGCCCTCGCCACCCTGCTCCGGGCCGGCCAGCGACAGCCTCAGAGCCAGCGGCCCCTTCCCGGGGCGGGGCGGACCCGGAGGGACGGAATCGCGCCAGCGCAGCCATCCCGCCCGGGCCAGGTGCACGACCAGATGCAGGCCGCCCGCCTCCAGGTCGAGGAACTTCCCGTGCCGGGACACTCCCGTGACCGTCTGCCCCTCCAGCGCGGAGGGCTGCGGCTCGTAGGTCTTCAGCACGCTGATCGCCACGGGCGTGACGCGCTCCACCGTGCGCCCCGTGAGGCGGTCGTCCAGGAAGTCGCGCAGCGCCTCGACCTCGGGCAGTTCCGGCATCTCTCCTCCGCTCCCGTGCGGCAGCGGGGGCTCGTGCCCGCTTGCCGCCCGGCTCAGCTCAGCTTGGCGGTCAGCGTGATGGTGGTGCCCGAAAGGGCCTGGGAGACAGGGCAGTTGGTCTTGGCCTCCTCCGCCGCGGCGGTGAAGGAGGCCTCGTCGATGCCCGGGACCTCGCCCTGCACGGTGAGGTGGATGCCTGTGATGCCGGTGCCCGGCTGGAACGTGACGTCGGCCCGGGTGTCCAGCCGGGTGGGGGGCTTGCCCGCGGAGTTGAGCCCGTTGGACAGGGCCATCGAGAAGCAGCTGGAGTGCGCGGCCGCGATCAGCTCCTCCGGGCTCGTCCTCCCGTTCGGCTCCTCCGCTCGCGATGCCCAGGTGACGGACTGCGTACCGATGCCGGAGGAGTCGAAGGTGACCTCACCCGACCCCTTCTTCAGGTCCCCGTTCCACACGGTGTGAGCGGTGCGTGTCGTCGCCATGGTCGTACTCCTCGTCGCCTGTGCGTCTCTACCAGTGTGCCGGGTGCGGCCGCTGCCGCACCCGCACCGATCCTCGCCGCCCGGCGTCACGGGCGCCGGGGGACGCGCCGGAGGAGGGCGCGCGGGCAGGGTCGAGTGGTCGCCCGGAGCGACCGATCGGGGCCCCACGGCGGCCCGTTCGGGGTACGGTGCGCCGGGTTACGGGTATCGGAACTGATGACCGCGTGGCCGGACGGCAGAAGGAGTGCATGGTGATCAAGGGCGTCGACGTCTCGAGCTACCAACCGTCGGACTACAGCACGAAAGGTCTCGACTTCGTCTTCATCAAGATCACGGAGGGGACGTCGTACACCAACCCCAAATGGGTCGCCCAGCGCAAGACCGCGCGCGACGCCGAACTCGTCACCGGCTTCTACCACTTCGGCCGCGCCGGGAGCATGAAGAAGCAGGCCGACTACTTCATGTCGAAGATCAACCTGGTCAAGGGCGACATGCTCGTCCTGGACTGGGAGGACTCCGAGGTCACCAACGCGGAGAAGGACTACTTCATCAAGTACGTCCAGAAGGAACGCCCCCACACCAGAGTCCTGCTGTACTGCAACACCAACTTCTGGTTCAACCACGACACGACGTCGTTCGCCGGTGACGGCCTGTGGATAGCGCACTACAACGGCAAGCCCGGCAAGCCGGGAATCAAGCACTCGTGGCGCTTCCACCAGTACACCAACGACCCGATCGACACGAACCTCGCCAAGTTCGACACCCGCGCCGAGCTGCGCAAGTGGACGCACAAGGAGCCCTAGCAGTCGGGGAGTTGGGGCGCCGCGCGGGTTCCCGCCCCGGCGGGCCGTTCGTTCCGGTGCCCTGGACGGCCCTCGCGCGACACGCGGTGCCGAATGCGGATAACCTCCCGGCATGCCCGAAGCGAACATAAGCCCGCCGACCGAAGACGAGACGACCGAGGACGGGACCGCCGCGGTCACCGGGGAAGAAGAGCCCGGACCCGCGCCGGGTGAGGAGGGGGAGCCGGCCGAGCAGACCGAACCGGCCGCCCGTACCGGTCTGACACCGCGGCAGGCACGCAGGGTCCGCATCGTCGTCTCCGGCGTGGTCATGGTGGCCGTGGCCGTCGCACTCGTCGTACGGCTGGGCAGCGCGCCCTCGGTGCTCACCATGGGCTTCTACGGCATCGCGCTCATCCTCTCCGGCACCGCGATCGTGCTCAGCCGACGTGGCCGGACCCGGGTCGCCACCGGGGTGCTGGTGCTGGGATTCGCGGCCGTCGCCCTGGCCGAGTGGCTTCTCGCGTCCGTCCAGTAGCCGGTTCCGGAGGCCACTGTGCGTAATAGGGTGACCGCATGAGTGACGAGCTCCCCGACATGCGCGCTTCGGACGCCGAGCGGGAGCGCATCGCGGACGTGCTGCGCGATGCGCTGGCCGAGGGGCGGCTCGGCATGGACGAGTTCCAGGAACGTCTCGACAGCACCTACCGGGCCCGCACGCGCGGGGAGTTGGTTCCTCTCGTACGCGATCTCCCGCACCACCCGGAGGAGGACACCTCCGGTGACCGCTCGCCGGAGGTCTCCGGAGCGCAGGACGCCTCGACGGCTCCCTCGCTGCGCAAGACGCGGCGGTGGGCGGAGCGGATCGGCGGAAGGGCCACCTCACGCTGGGGCATCGGAATCATGGGCGGGTTCGGGCGCCGCGGACAGTGGACCGTGCCGCGCGTCTTCACCGGCATCGGCATCATGGGCGGCGGTGAACTGGACCTGCGGGAGGCCCGCTTCGAGGACCGGGACGTCGTCATCCGCTGCTTCGCGCTGATGGGCGGCTTCAGCGTCACCGTGCCGCCGGGCGTCGGGGTCGAGGTCCGCGGCGTCGGCATCATGGGCGGATTCGACTCCTCCGCCTCGGGATTCGGCGACGCCGGCGCACCGCGCGTGGTGATCACCGGCGTCACGGTGATGGGCGGCGTCGGAGTCGTACGGAAGATCCCGCGCGAGGAGAAGCTCGAGCTGCGCGCCGAGCGGCGCCAGCAGCGGGAGCTGGAGCGCCGCGAGCGCAGGGAAGGGCGGGACCGGCGCCGCGGACACGGCGGGCACCACGGCGGGCACCACGGCGGGCACCACGGTGGTCACGGGGGCCACGGGAGCAGCGACCACGGCGGCAAGTCCCTGTAGTGGGAGGTCGACGGCCTCCGGGCGGTCGGCATGTTCGGTGACCGGCGGGCGGTCGGCCCGCCCTGATCACCACCGGCCCCCTGATCACCACCAGGCAGCGGGATCCGTGCCCGGCATGCCGGGCGGGTGCGGCCAGTCGGTGGGGGAGCCGTCGTAGGCGACCGGTGGCAGCGCATAGCGCAGACGGCCCAGCGGGCTGTCCGTCTCGGCCAGCCAGGCCGCCGGATCCACCGGCTCCTGAGCTGCGGCCTCCGCCGCCTGGGACAGTGCGTAGGGTGAGATCTGCGAAGTCAGCCCGTTCATCAGCCAGTTGGCAGTCTGGGACAGGGCCAGCCGTACCAGCCTCGCGCCGCACCGGCCGCGCCGCTGCTCGGTGAGAGCCCGCATCAACGCGGCTGCCAGCAGATAGCCGGTGCCGTGGTCGAGGGCCTGCGCCGGCAGGGCGCCCGGGATCCCCTCGCCCGCCTCGTCCTGCTGCCCCTCGATGATGGAGATTCCGCTCGCCGCCTGCACGAGGCTGTCGAAGCCGCGCCTTCTGTGCCAGGGCCCGTACGCGCCCCAGGCGCTGAGCTGGCCCACGACCACTCCCGGGCGGCGGTCGGCCAGCGACTCGGGTGCCAGCCCGAAGCGGTCGAGTGCGCCGGGGCGGTAGCCGGTCACGACAACGTCCGCCGCCGCCAGCAGTTCGTCGAAGGCCGCCTGCCCGGACCGGGAAGAGAGGTCCAGGAGCGCGGAGCGCTTTCCGGCGCCGGTGTCGGCGTGCGTGTCCAGGTTCTCGGGAAGCTGCGGGGCGTCGATGCGGAGCACGTCAGCGCCGAAGAGGGCGAGCGCGCGGCTGGCGACGGGGCCGGCCAGGACTCTGGTGAGGTCCAGCACGCGCACCCCGTGCATCGGGCCCTTGCCCGAGGGGTCAGGCAGGGTGCGGACGGGCGCCTGGTCCATGCGTGCCGTCGTCAGCAGCGGACGGCGGGCCGCCTGCAGGCCCTGAGGATGCGCCGCCCACTCCTTGGCCGTACGGACCGCGACGGCGAGGCCGCCCGCCGCATGCACCGTCTCCTCGACCTCGGCGGCGTCACGCTGGGCCAGTTCCGTGGCGAGGATCTCCGCGAGCGTGGTGTCGTCGCGGTCCTCGACGGAGATGCCGAGGGCGGACAGCAACCGGGTTCGGTGGTGCGGGTAGTTCGCGTGGGTGCGCAGCCAGCCGTCGGCGGTGCGCCAGAAACGGGACAGCGGGGAGAACGTGACCGGGGCGCGTCCGTCCGCTCTCAGATGACGCCCGCTGGTGAAGGAGGTCGCCACGGCGCCGTCGTCCACCTGTACGGACGGCACCGCCCGGCTGCCGCTCTCATTGCCACCGCCACCGCCCGCAGTGGTGCCCGTCCCGGTCCCCCCGGCCCGTACGGACGACAGCTCGGCCGCGGCCAGTGAGCACACAGCGACCGATGCGCGGGCCAGTTCGAGCACCGGCAGCCGGGACGGCAGCACCGCGCGCTGTGTGCAGGAGATCCTTTCGAGCAGCGCGCCGTCACCTCCCAGCGCGGCCCAGGCGTGTGCGATGCCCGGAAGACCGGCATCGGTGCCGGCAGCGGCTGCCTCGGCCTGTGCCAGGGCGGGTTCCGCACCCACCGGGTCACTGCCGGGATCGCTTGCCGGGCCGGAGGGGATCGCTGTGCCGACTGCCGCTGAGGAAGATCGTTCCATGCTGGGCATTCTGGCACTGGCCGTGCGCTGTCCCGTGGCAACGGACTCGCAGGTCGGCCCGCGTCGCCAGCGACGACGTAACCGGGCGGGCGCCGGACGGGCGCACGCCGCATGCGCACGCGGCAGGCTTCGCCTCCGGGCTGTTGCTCAGCCACCGGCCATGGGCGGCGCCGCCGTCACCACACGCAGCCCCTGGTCGGTGAACTTCTGCCGGGAGGCTTCGTCCATGGCCGCGTCGGTCACGAGCGTGCCGAAGACGTCCGCCCCGCCGACGCGGGCGAAGCAGCGCAGGCCCAGCTTCGAGGAGTCCGCGACGACAACGGCACGGGCCGCCCGCTCGGCCATGAGCCGGTTCGTGCTGGCCTCGGCCTCGTCGTGGACGGTGCCGCCCCACTGCGCGTCGATGCCGTTCACACCGATGAAGGCGATGTCCAGCGTGAGCTGCCGCAGCACCATCTCGCTGTAGGGACCGGTGAGTTCGAAGGAACGGGAATGGGCCACGCCGCCCGTCAGCACGATCCTGATCTGCGGACGGACCGCCAACTCGTTCGCGATGTTGAGGGAGTTGGTGACGATGGTCAGACGCGCCTGCGGGCCCGCCTCCGCGAACTCCGGCCGGGTCGCGAGCGACCGGGCGATCTCCGTCGTCGTCGTGCCACCGCTGAGCCCGACGACGTCGCCCTCCTCCACCATCGCCGCCGCGGTCTCGGCGACGGCGTGCTTCGAGGCATGGTGACCGCGCTTGTAGCGGATCGGCAGGTCGTAGGCGACAGGGGCGAGCACGGCGCCGCCACGGGTCCGCTTGAGCAACTGCTGCTCGGCCAGCGCGTCCATGTCGCGGCGCATCGTCGCGACCGACACCTCCAGGGATGTCGCGGCCTCCGCCACGTCGAGCCGCCCCCGCTCACCGAGGAGTTCCAGCAGGGCGTTCATGCGCTCGTGCCTTCTCATGAGGCCGGTGCCCCCAGCAGGCGCAGCAACCGCTCGGCCTCTCGCGAGACCGCGTCCCTGGCAGGGCCCACATACTTGCGGGAATCGATGAGCGACGGACTCCCCGACAGCGTTCTGCGCACCTCGCCGGTGAACACCGAGACCAGATGCGTGGAGATGTTGATCTTCGTCATGCCGGCGGCGACGGCCGCGCGCAGTTCGTCGTCGGGAACCCCTGACGATCCGTGCAGCACCAGCGGTACGGGCAGCCGCTGCCGCAGGGCGCGGATCAGTTCCTTGTCGAGCACGGCCGTCCGCTCGCGCATCGCGTGCGAGGAGCCGACGGCGACCGCGAGGGCGTCCACCCGCGTGGCGTCGACGAAGGCCAGTGCTTCCTCCGGGTCCGTGCGCGCGCCGGGTGCGTGCACGCCGTCCTTGCCGCCGACCTCGCCCAACTCGGCCTCGACATAGACCTGTTCACGGTGGCACCAGTCCGTCAGCTCCGCGGTGGTGGCGACGTTCTCCTCGTACGGCAGGGCGGATGCGTCGATCATCACCGAACGCACTCCCGCTGAGACGCCCTCCCGCACCAGCGCCGCATCGGTGATGTGGTCCAGGTGCACGGAGACGTCGGCCTCGGATGCCTCCGCCAGGGCGAGCGTGGCACGCAGGATCGGCAGCAGACTCCCGTGATACCGGACGCAGTTCTCGCTGATCTGGAGGATGAGCGGGACGCCCGCGCGCTCCGCCGCGGCGACGAGTGCCTCGGCGGTCTCCAGATGCAGCACGTTGAAGGCGGGAGCGCCGACGCCCGCCGCACGTGCCGGACCGACGACGGCGTCGGTGGAGACAAGGGGCATGCCGCGACCTCCGTTGGGAGCGGGAACGTGCAGGTATCAGGAAGGGGAAGAGCGCCAGGAAACGACGGGGGAGTGGGCCCGGCCGAGCTGCGTCCCCGCGGTCAGGGGGTTTCCAGCATGACCGACCGGGTCAGGCTGCGCGGTGCGTCGGGATCGAGCCCGCGCGCCCGTGCGCGCGCCAGCGCCACCCTCTGCGCCAGGACCAGTTCCGCCATCGGATCGCGCTGCTCGTGGTTCACGAACAGGGCGCCCGTGCGCGCCACTTCCTCCTCCAGCCCCTCCGGTGAAGGCCCGAACAGCCAGGTCACGCGCCCGGGGGCTGCGATGGATATGGGCCCGTGCCGGTACTCCATGGCCGGGTAGGACTCCGTCCAGGACTGCGAGGCCTCACGCATCTTCAGCGCCGCCTCGTGCGCCGCACCGACTCCCCAGCCGGTGCCCAGGAACGTGAACTGCTCGGCGTCCACCCACTCCTGCCGGACCTCGGCAGCGAGCGCCTCCTCGGCGTCCCGCACGGCCGCCGTGACGTCCTCGCCGAGGTGCGTCCGGAGCAGAGCGAGCGCGCTCGTGGCGAACCGCGTCTGCACGACGGACTCCTCGTCGGCGAACGGCAGCGCGACCGTCTCGTCCGAGACTCCGGTGGCCGGGGTGTCCGGGTCGCCCACGAGGGTGACGGTGGGGATGCGTCCCCGCACCGCCTCCAGCAGGCGGAGGACCTCTGTCGTCGTGCCGGAGCGGGTGATGGCCAGCAGCCGGTCGTAGCGCCGGCCGGCTCCGAGCATCGCCTCGGAAGCCGCGAAAGCGTCCGTCACGCCGAGTCCCGCGCTCTCACGCAGCGCGGCGTACGCCTGGGCCATGAACCAGGACGTGCCGCACCCGACGACCGCCACCCGCTCTCCGCTGCGGGGCAGCGGCGCCCCCGTAGCCAGCTGCGCGGCCGCGCGCCACGTCTCCGGCTGGCTGCGCAACTCCCGCTCCATGTGCGTGGTTTCGCCCATCGACTCCACCTCTCCGTGCCTGCCCGGCGCCGTCTCCGCCCCGTCTGCTTGTCCGGGAATCCGCTCACCCGGTCGTCCGGCGGTGGTCCGGAGATGCCGCACCCGGCGGGATGCGCGAACATGCACGTTTCCACCGCGCTTCAATCAGTATCGCGCATGACCTCGCCACCGTGCCAGGCCACGTATGGGTGAGCAGGCGCGCACGGCATTGACGCCCGCGGGTCCTGTTCGGCGCAGTCCCGGGCGCCGCCCGCCGTGCCTGCTTCCCGTGTGGCGCATGCCACGGCACGGCCGGTGCTCCGCCTGCCGTCCGGGCTTGTGGAATGTGCAACGCGTCCTTAGCATCACCGGTGTTACATCAGTTGTGTCAAAGTGTCAGGGGACGGGCGTGATGACAGCAGCGGCGTCGGGCGGCGAAGGCCCGCTTCGCGGTGTACGCGTCGTCGAACTGGCCGGGATCGGCCCCGGTCCCTTCGCGGCGATGCTGCTCGGCGACCTGGGCGCCGATGTCGTGCGCGTCGACCGCCCCGGGGGCCCCGTCCTGGGGATCGATCCGTCCAGCGACGTGACCAACCGCAACAAGCGCTCCGTCACGCTGGACCTGAAGGATCCGGACGGCCTCGCGGCCGTCCTCGATCTCGTCGAGCGCGCCGACGTCCTCGTCGAGGGCAACCGGCCCGGCGTCGCCGAACGCCTCGGCGTCGGCCCGGAAGCCTGCCTCGCCCGCAATCCCGCCCTCGTCTACGCACGCATGACGGGCTGGGGCCAGGACGGACCGCTCGCCCCGCGCGCGGGGCACGACATCGGGTACATCGCCCTGACCGGTGCCCTGGGGATGACCGGCCCCGCCGACGGCCCTCCCTACGCCGCCGCCAATCTGCTCGGGGACTACGCGGGGGGTTCGCTCTACCTGGTGATCGGCGTGCTGGCCGCCCTGCAGCACGCCCGCACCCCGGGCGGGCGCGGCCAGGTCGTCGACGCCGCCATCGTCGACGGCACGAGCCATCTCACCGCCATGATCCACGGGATGCTCGCGGCCGGTGTCTGGCAGGACCGGCGGGGTGCCAATCTGCTGGACGGCGGTGCACCCTTCTACGGCACCTATGAGACGGCCGACGGCGGCTTCATGGCCGTGGGCGCCCTGGAGCCCCAGTTCTACGGGGAGTTCACGAGACTGCTCGGCGTCGAAGGAGAGGTGCCCGGGCGCGACGACCCGGCCGCCTGGGGCGAGTTGCGCGCCGCCGTCGCGGACCGCTTCAGGACCCGTACGAGGGACGAGTGGGACGAGGTCTTCCGGGAGTCGGACGCCTGCGTCGCCCCAGTGCTCTCCTTGCGGGAAGCTCCCAGCCATCCGCATCTGGCCGCCCGCGGCACCTTCGTCGAGCACGGGGGCATCACCCAGCCCGCCCCCGCGCCACGCTTCTCCGTGACCCCGACCGCCGTCTCCCGGCCGCCCGCGCTGCCCGGTGCCGACGCCGCCGAGGTGGCGCGCGACTGGCAGCTGCCCGCACTCGCCGAGCACGCCCCCTCCGACCCCGCCAAGGACAGTGACGCATGAAGATCGCCACGCCCCTCCAGTACGCAGACAACCCCCGCACCGCGGCCGAGGAGGTCGTGAAGCTGGAGGCAGCCGGCCTCGACGCGGTGTGGGTCGCCGAGGCATACGGCTTCGACTCGCCCACCGTCATGGGCTACATCGCCGCCCGCACCGAACGGATGCTCATCGGCGCGGGCATCCTCAACGTCTACTCACGCACCCCGGCCCTCATCGCCCAGACCGGCGCCGGTCTCGACGTCCTCTCCGGGGGACGCGCCCTGCTGGGGCTCGGCGCCTCCGGCCCGCAGGTCATCGAGGGCTGGCACGGCCGGGCCTACGACAAGCCGCTGGGGCGCACCCGGGAGACCGTCGAACTGTGCCGGCGCATCTGGCGGCGCGAGGTCATCGACCACCACGGCATCACCGACATGCCGCTGCCCGCCGAGAAGGGCGGCAAGCTCGGCAAGCCCCTGAAGTTCCTCAACCGCCCGGAGCGGGAGGAGATCCCCCTCTACATCGCCTCCCTCGGCCCGGCCAACGTCCGGATGACCGCCGAGATCGCCGACGGCTGGCTGCCGCATCTCTTCGTCCCCGAGAAGGCGAAGCAGGTGTGGGGGACCGCGCTGGAGGAGGGCACCGCACTGCGGGCGCCGGAACGCGGCCCCCTGGAGATCTCCGCGGGCACGCTCCTGGCGATCGGCGAGGACGCAGCGGCGGTACGGGAGCACGTGCGCCCGCTGATCGCCCTCTACATCGGCGGCATGGGCGCCAAGGGCAAGAACTTCTACAACGATGTGGCCCGGGCGTACGGTTATGAGGAGGCGGCCGAGAAGGTGCAGGACCTCTACCTCGCGGGAAAGAAGCGGGAGGCAGAGGCCGCGGTCCCCGCCGAGTTCTGCGAGCTGGTCTCCCTTTGTGGCCCCGAGGGATACGTGCGTGAGCGCATCGAGGCGTTCCGCGAGGCCGGGGTGACGATGCTCAACGTGACGCCCGTCGGGTCCGACCCGGCCGAGCTGATCGAAAAGGTCAAGAGCTGGCTCTGACGGAGCCGCCGTCCCCGCGGTGCGCGGCACGGCGTACGGGTGAGCAGGCGAGACGTGAAGAGCGACCACGCGAAGGCCCGAAGGGGAGCACCGACCACATGAAACGCCAGATCTTCACCGAGGACCACGAAGCGTTCCGGCAGACCGTCCGCACCTTCCTCGCCAAGGAGGTCGAGCCGCACTACGAGCAGTGGGAGAAGGACGGAATCGTCTCCCGCGACGCGTGGCTGGCGGCCGGCCGCCAGGGCCTGCTCGGGCTCGCCGTCCCCGAGGAGTACGGAGGCGGCGGCACCGCCGACTTCCGCTACGCGGCCGTGCTCGGCGAGGAGTTCGCCCGGGCGGGTGCCGCGGGAATCGCCCTGGGCCTGCACAACGACATCATCGGCCCGTATCTGACGTCTCTCGCGACGGACGAGCAGAAGCGCCGCTGGCTCCCCGGCTTCTGCTCCGGCGAGATCATCACCGCCATCGCCATGACGGAACCCGGCGCGGGCTCCGACCTCCAGGGCATCAGGACGACCGCGGAGGACAAGGGCGACCACTGGGTGCTCAACGGCTCCAAGACCTTCATCTCCAACGGCATCCTCGCCGACCTGGTGATCGTCGTGGCCCGTACGAAGCCCGAGGGCGGCGCCAAGGGCCTCAGCCTGCTCGTCGTCGAACGCGGCATGGACGGGTTCGAGCGCGGCCGCAACCTCGACAAGATCGGGCAGAAGTCGCAGGACACCGCCGAGCTGTTCTTCAACGACGTGCACGTGCCGAAGGAGAACCTCCTCGGCGAACTGCACGGAGCCTTCATCCACCTGATGACCAACCTCGCCCAGGAGCGGCTGGCCATCGCGGTCGGAGCCATCGCCGCCGCCGAGGAGATCCTCGAGCAGACCACCAGGTACGTGAAGGAGCGCGAGGCGTTCGGACGTCCGCTCGCCAGACTCCAGCACGTCCGCTTCGAGATCGCCGAGCTCGCCACCGAGTGCGCGGTCACGCGCAGCTTCCTCGACCGCTGCATCGAGGACCACTCGAAGGGCGAACTGGACGCCGCACACGCCTCCATGGCCAAGTGGTGGTCGACGGAACTGCAGAAGCGCGTCACCGACCGATGCCTCCAACTCCACGGCGGCTACGGCTACATGAACGAATTCCCCGTCGCCCGTGCCTACACCGACGGACGCATCCAGACGATCTACGGCGGCACGACCGAGATCATGAAAGAGATCATCGGCCGTTCGATCCTCGACTGAACCGACCCCGACCCGCCCGACCCGTACGCACCGAAAGGCTGCCGATCTTGAGCACCGAAGCGTATATCTACGACGCGATCCGCACCCCGCGCGGCCGCGGCAAGGCCAACGGCGCCCTGCACGGCACCAAGCCCATCGACCTGGTCGTCGGCCTCATCCACGAACTGCGCCGCCGTCACCCCGACCTGGACCCGGCCGCGATCGACGACATCGTTCTCGGCGTCGTCAGCCCCATCGGGGACCAGGGCTCCGACATCGCCAAGACCGCGGCCATCGCCGCCGGACTCCCGGTCACCGTCGCGGGAGTCCAGGAGAACCGCTTCTGTGCCTCCGGCCTCGAAGCGGTCAACCTCGCGGCGGCGAAGGTGCGTTCGGGCTGGGAGGACCTCATCCTTGCGGGCGGCGTCGAGTCGATGTCCCGCGTGCCGATGGGCTCCGACGGCGGTGCCTGGCACATGGACCCCATGACGAGCCTGGAGACGGGCTTCGTGCCCCAGGGCATCGGCGCCGACCTCATCGCCACCATCGAGGGCTTCTCCCGCCGCGACGTCGACGAGTACGCCGCACGCTCGCAGGAGCTGGCCACAGAGGCGTGGAAGGACGGGCGCTTCGACCGCTCCGTCATCCCCGTGCTCGACCGCAACGGCATGACCGTGCTCGACCGCGACGAGCACATCCGGCCGGGCACCACGGTCGACTCCCTCGCCGGGCTGAAGCCGTCCTTCAAGGACATCGGCGAGATGGGCGGCTTCGACGCGGTGGCGCTGCAGAAGTACCACTGGGTCGAGGAGATCGACCACGTCCACCACGCGGGCAACTCCTCCGGCATCGTCGACGGCAGCGCCCTCGTCGCCGTCGGCAGCGAGCAGGTCGGGCAGCGCTTCGGGCTGCGCCCCCGCGCCCGCATCGTCTCCGCCGCCGTCTCAGGCGCCGACCCCACCATCATGCTGACCGGTCCGGCGCCCGCCTGCCGCAAGGCCCTCGCCAAGGCCGGGCTGACGGCGGCCGACATGGACCTGGTCGAGATGAACGAGGCGTTCGCCGCGGTGGTCCTGCGCTTCGCCCGCGACATGGAACTGCCGCTGGAGAAGATCAACGTCAACGGCGGCGCGATCGCCATGGGGCACCCGCTGGGCGCGACCGGCGCGATGCTGCTGGGCACCCTCGTGGACGAGCTGGAGCGCCGCGACCAGCGCTACGGCCTGGTCACCCTGTGCGTCGGCGGAGGCATGGGCAGCGCCGCAGTCGTCGAACGGCTCTGACCGGGCCCGAACCGGTAACCCGCCGTCCGCACGGGAGCACCCGCTCCCGTGCCGCGGCACCCACGCGCCCACCGCACCTCGCCTTCACGTACGGAGAGAAAACCCACCATGCCTGAGTCCACGACCATCCGCTGGGAGCAGGACGGGACCGGCGTCGTCACCCTCGTACTGGACGACCCGGACCAGTCCGCGAACACCATGAACGCCGCGTTCAAGGAGTCGCTCGGCGTCATCGCCGACCGCCTGGAGCGCGAGAACGAGGCCGGCAACCTCCGCGGCGTCATCTTCACCTCGGCCAAGAAGACCTTCTTCGCCGGCGGCGATCTCAACGACCTGATCCGTGCCCGTCCCGAGGACGCCCAGCAGGTCTTCGAGAGCAGCATGGAGCTCAAGCGCGACCTGCGCCGCATCGAGACCCTCGGCAAGCCCGTCGTCGCGGCGATCAACGGCGCCGCGCTCGGCGGGGGCTTCGAGATCACGCTCGCCTGCCACCACCGTGTCGCCCTCGACGCGAAGGGCTCCAAGATCGGCTGCCCGGAGGCCACCCTCGGCCTGCTTCCCGCGGCCGGCGGCGTGACCCGTACGGTCCGTCTGCTGGGGATCGCCGACGCACTCCTCAACGTGCTGCTCCAGGGCCAGCAGTACTTCCCGGCCAAGGCCAAGGAGAAGGGCCTCGTGCACGAGGTCGTGGACAGCGAGGAGGCCATGCTGGCCGCTGCCCACGCCTTCATCGACGCCAACCCGGAGTCCGTGCAGCCCTGGGACGTGAAGGGCTACAAGATTCCCGGCGGCACCCCGTCGCATCCGAAGCTCGCCGCCAACCTCCCTGCTTTCCCCGCCAACTTGAGGAAGCAGACCGGCGGCGCCCCCTACCCCGCCCAGCACAACATCCTGGCGGCGGCCGTCGAGGGCGCGCAGGTCGACTTCGAGCTCGCCCAGGTCATCGAGGCCCGCTACTTCGTCGAGCTGGTCACCGGCCAGATCTCGAAGAACATGATCCAGGCGTTCTTCTTCGACATGCAGGCGGTCAACGCCGGGCGCAGCCGCCCCAAGGGCATCGAGTCCAGGCCCGTACGCAAGGTCGCCGTTCTCGGCGCCGGCATGATGGGCGCGGGCATCGCCTACTCCTGCGCGAAGGCCGGCATCGACGTCGTCCTCAAGGACGTGTCGCTGGAGGCCGCCGAGAAGGGCAAGCGCTACTCGGAGGGACTGCTGGAGAAGGCGCTCAAGCGGGGACGTACGACGGAGGCGAAGCGGGACGAGCTGCTCGCCCGCATCACGCCCGCCGCGGACCCGCAGGACGTCGCGGGCTGCGACGCCGTGATCGAGGCGGTCTTCGAGGACCCGGCGCTCAAGCACAAGGTCTTCCAGGAGATCCAGGACATCGTCGAGCCCGACGCGCTGCTGTGCTCCAACACCTCGACGCTGCCCATCACCACCCTCGCCGAAGGCGTGGAGCGCCAGGCCGACTTCATCGGACTGCACTTCTTCTCGCCCGTCGACAAGATGCCGCTGGTGGAGATCATCAAGGGCCGCAGCACGGGGGAGGAGGCCCTCGCGCGCGCCTTCGACCTGGTGCAGCAGATCAAGAAGACCCCGATCGTCGTCAACGACTCCCGCGGCTTCTTCACCTCGCGGGTCATCGGGCACTTCATCAACGAGGGCGTCGCCCTCGTCGCCGAGGGCGTGGAGCCCGCGACCGTGGAGCAGGCAGCGGCGCAGGCCGGCTACCCCGCCAAGGTGCTCTCCCTCATGGACGAGCTGACCCTCACCCTGCCCCGCAAGATCCGCGAGGAGACCCGGCGCGGCCTGGAGGCCGAGGGCGTCGAGTGGAAGGCCCACCCGGCGGACGTGGTCATCGACAGGATGGTCGACGAGTTCGGGCGTACGGGCCGCAGCGGCGGGGCCGGCTTCTACGACTACGGCGGGGACGGCAAGCGCGGCAAGCTCTGGCCGGGCCTGCGCGAGCACTTCATGAAGGACGCCGACCCCGGCATCTCCTTCGAGGACATGAAGGAGCGGATGCTCTTCGCCGAGGCGCTGGACACCGTCCGGCTCTTCGAGGAGGGCGTGCTGACCTCGGTCGCCGACGCCAACATCGGTTCCATCCTGGGCATCGGCTTCCCGCCGTGGACGGGCGGCGTCGTCCAGTACATCAACGGCTACGAGGGCGGCCCGGCCGGGTTCGTGGCCCGCGCCCGCGAACTCCAGGACCGCTACGGCGACCGCTTCGCCGTGCCGGACCTGCTGGCGGACAAGGCCGCCAAGGGTGAGTCCTTCAAGGACTGACGCCACTGGGCCCTGTCTGACAAAGCCTAGTCGGAGGACTGCGGGGGGCGTCCCTTCGGGAACGCGCCCCGCAGTTCCTCCTTCAGCGACCGCTGGAAGGCGGTCATCAGCGCCTGCACCACCATCGGCTGCATGTGGGCCGACAAGGACTTCATCCGCTCGACCTGCTCCGGGTCCGCCTCGCGCGCCCGGTAGGGCTCCCACACCTCGTCCTTGAAGAGGCGGCTGAGTTCCCGCGCCGCCGCGCGTGCGTGTTCCATCATGGCTTCGCGCGCGGCCAGGATCGTCTCCTGCGACATCGGCATGTCCAGGAGCCGCACACCGAGGTGCAGCAGGGCGGGATCCACGAGGAAGCGGGCCGGGTCGTCCGTGGTCTCCAAGACGCCCATCGCGGTCAGCCGCTCCAGGTCGTCGCCCGTCAGCTCGCGGCCCACCCGCCGCTCCAGGACCTCGCGCGTCGCCTCGTCGACGGTGTCGGGCATCCAGGAGGCGACCATGGCGCGGTGGATCGCCAGGTCGTGGGGGTCGGTGTCCTCGGGCAGGCGCTGCAGGTAGCGCTCGATGGCCGCGAGCGTCATGCCCTGGTTCTGCAGTTCCTCGATAAGGGCCAGCCGGGACAGGTGTGCCGGGCCGTAGCGGCCGACCCTGCGGGGCCCGATGGTCGGTGGCGGGAGCAGACCGCGGGTGCTGTAGAAGCGGACCGTGCGGACCGTGACGCCCGCCCGCGCGGCGAGTTCGTCCACGGTCAGACTGTCCGCGCCTCCCTGGCCGTTCGGCTGCTGCTGCTCCATGCGCCTGTCTCCCTGACACGGTCCGTTCGAACTGTGTTCAACAGTATTGCTGTCTCACCACCCTTGTACTGCAATGCTTTCCCAGGGAAGTTCCCGGCACCCCCCGGCCCGCCCTGAGGGCCGTGTCCCAGGCACAGCTGTAGCCAGCCCCGGAGGCCGCCATCACCAGCACCCTGCGACTCCCCGAAGCAGACCCGGCCGAACTCACCGTCCCCGCGCTGCTGTTGCGCAACGTCGAGGACCACGGAGACCTGCCCGCCCTCTCCTGGCGGGAGACCGACGGGAGCGGGGAGACCCACTGGGCCACGCTCACCTGGGCCGAGGCGCGCGAGCGCATCGCCGGGCTCGCAGCCGGCCTCGCCGATCTCGGCGTCGGCCGCGGCGACCACGTCCTGATGATGATGGGCAACCGCCCCGAGCACTGGCTGACCGATCTCGCCCTCACCCATCTCGGCGCCGTACCCGTCTCGGTCTACGGCACCGCCGCGCCCGGCCAGATCGCGCACATCATCGAGCACAGCCGCGCACGGCTCGCCGTGATCGAGGGAGCCGGCGAGGTGCGGACATGGCAGCCGCTGATGGGCCGCCTCGTCGTCGTCGAACCGGACGCCGCCGACGGGCACATCCCCTACGCCGACCTCGACCGCCCGTACGACGCGGAGTTCTTCGAGCGCACCTGGCGCGAGACACGGGCCGCTGACCCCGTGACCGTCGTCTACACCTCCGGCACCACGGGCGACCCCAAGGGCGTCGTCGTCTCGCACCGCAACGTCGCCCTCAACTGCCAGGCCCTGGAGAAGGTCGTCGAACTGCCCGAGCACGTCGAGCACATCTCCTATCTGCCCTTCGCCCACATCGCCGAGCGGATGCTGGGCATCTATCTGCCGGTCCACCGGGCCGCACACGTCCATCTGTGCGCCGACCCCCTGCAAGTCGCCGCGACGGCAAGGGAGTTGCGCCCCGCGCAGTTCTTCGGGGTGCCGAGGGTGTGGGAGAAGCTCGCCGCGTCCGTACGGGCGGCGCTCGCGCAGCTTCCCGAGGAGCAACGCCGGGCGGTGGAGCAGGCGGGCGACGTGGCCCGTGATTACGTCGCACACCTCGAACGGGGCGAGGAGCCGCCCGAGGCGGTCTCGGCCTCGTACGAGCGGGTCAGCCGGGAGATCCTGCGGCCGCTGCTGGCCATGGCGGGCTTCGACCGGCTCGTATGGACGGCGAGCGCCTCCGCTCCGATGCCCCAGGACGTGGTGCGCTTCTGGGCCGGATTCGGCATCGTGATCATGGACGCCTGGGGGCTGACCGAGACGGTCGGTGTCGCCACGACCAACAGCCCGGGAGGGTTCCGGCTCGGCTCGGTCGGCAGGGCGCTCGAAGGCATGGAGATGCGCACGGCCGAGGACGGCGAGATCGAGGTGCGCGGGCCCACCGTCGTCGAGGGCTATCTGAGCCCGGACGGTTCCGTGGAACCCGCCACCGACGACGAGGGATGGTTCGCGACAGGCGACATCGGGAGGATCGACGAGGACGGCTTCCTGTGGCTCGTCGACCGCAAGAAGGAAATGATCGTGACTTCGACGGGCAAGAACGTCTCACCTGCCCTGGTCGAGAACACCCTCAAGCAGCATCCGCTGATCGGCCAGGCTTTCGTGCACGGAGACGGCCGCTCCTACCTCGTCGCGCTGCTGGTCCTGGACGCCGAGACGGCAACCGGCTGGGCGGCGGCCAACGGCATCGACGCGGAGCTCACCGCGCTGGCCTCACACCCCGAGGTCCTGGCCGAGACCGACGGCGCCGTGGCGGCGGCCAACGCGCAGCTCAACCGCACGGAACAGGTCAAGCGGTACTGGCTGCTCGCTGACGAATGGGGGCCGCAGACGGGCGAGTTGACGCCTTCACTGAAGCTGCGCCGCGCGACCGTGCGGGAGAAGTACGGGCCCGTCATCGAGGAGCTGTACGGACAGGGCGGGCGGACGCCGGACGGCTGATCCGCTGCCGTCCCCTGCCCCGCCTCGCGCCGCTCCCCGTCGACGGGCCGGCAGCGTCACCGCCCGCCGACGGCGGAGGTGGGCGTGAAGGTGACGGGCAGCGACTCAAGACCGCGCAGGAAAGGGGAGGGCCGCCACGCCAACTCCTCCTCGTCCACGGCCAGATCGACGTCCGGGAGCCGGTCCAGCAGCACCTCGATGCCCGTACGCGCGATGCCCTCGGCGATCTCCTGCGCCGGGTACGGGCAGCGGTGGGAGCCGTGCCCGAAGGAGAAGAAGGCGCTGTTGCCGCCGGTGAAGGAGTGCTGGTCCGGGCGGATGTGCGGGTCGGCGTTGGCGGCGGCGAAGCTGAGGACGAGCAGGTCACCGCCCTGGATGCGCCTGCCGCCGAGCTGGGTGTCGCGCGTCGTCCAGCGTCCGGCGATGTTCTGCGTGGGCGTCTCCTCCCACAGCACCTCGTTCATCGCCTCGCCGACGCTGGCACGTCCTCCGCCGAGGGAGGCGGCGAACCGGTCGTCGGTGAGCATCAGCCGCAGCGAGTTGCTGATCCAGTCGGCGGTCGGCTGATGGCCCGCGATCAGGTCGACCATCATGTCCTCGAGGATCTCCTCCGAGGAGAACTCGCCCGAGTTGGGATGCGTCTGCATCCGCGTGGCGACGTCGCCGGCGGGCGCGATGGCGCGGGAGCGCAGCAGCGTTCCCATGGCCCGCTGGAGATACTGTCGGCCCTCGATCGCCCCGTCGGAGCCGTCGACGACCGCGTTGATGCTCGGGACGAGCGCGGCGCCGTCCTCGCCGGTGAAGCCGAAGATCCGCGCCAGCACCAGGGCGGGGAGCTGCATGGCGTACTCGTCGACGAGGTCGGCCCGGGCGCTTCCGCAGAAGGCGTCGATGAGCTCGTCGGCGTGCTGCTCGGAGTGGGTGCGCAGCTCGAACGGGTCGACGTCGCGCAGCGCGTCGCTCACCAGCGTCGAGCGGCGCTCGTGGCGGTCGCCCACCTCGTAGAGGATCGACGGCTGGCGGCCCACCATCGGCATCAGCGGCCAGTCCGGCGGTATCTGGTCCCACATGTTCCACACCGACGAATCACGGGTGAACAGACCGGGGTTGCCGGTGATCTGGTGCAGCTCGCGGTAGCCGAGCACCAGCCAGGCCGGTACGTCGCCGACGAGGGTCACGGGAGCGATCGGACCGTGCTGCTCGCGCATCTCGCGGTAGAGCTTCCCCCGGTCCTCGCTGATGAAGCGGGTCCCGAACATGGGGACGGCGTCAGGGTGCGCGGGGCATCCGGACGACGGCGCGGCCCGCCCGTCGGCAGAGTCACCGGACGCCCGGGACTCGTCGGAGGCGGACTGCGGGTCTGGCGTGGTCACTGAGCGCTCTCCCGGGCGGAGGAGGACAGGGTGTACAGGTGATTGACGAGGGTGATCAGCACTTCCTTGCTGGACTCACGGGAACGGGCATCGCACTCGATGAGCGGGATGTTGTCGGGCAGATCGAGCGCCTCGCGCACGTCCTCGGCGGAGTACTCGGGGCCGCCGAAGTCGTTGCGGGCGACGATGAAGGGCATGCCGTGCGCTTCGAGGCGGTCGATCGCGTACCAGGAGTCGACGAGCCGGCGCGTGTCCACGAGCACCACCGCGCCGAGCGTGCCGGTGAAGAGCCGGTCCCACAGGAACCAGAAGCGCTCCTGGCCCGGCGCGCCGAACAGGTACAGCACCGTACGGTCGTTGAGGCTGATGCGCCCGAAGTCGAAGGCGATCGTGGTCGTCGTCTTGCTGGGAACGCCGTCCGCGTCGTCGACGCCTTCTCCCGCCCGCGTCATCGTCTCCTCGGTGTTGAGCGGACGGATGTCGCTGACGGAGCGCACCATCGTCGTCTTGCCGACACCGAAACCGCCGACAATGACGATCTTGAGGCCGTTGTCGGCGGTGCTGCGCAGTGGCGGGCGGGTTCCGGTCAGATCAGAGGTTGCGGAGTCCAACGAGCACCTGCTTCAGGATTTCTGGATCGGGGAGTTGATCCGCGGCTGCGGCCGTACGCGGATGGCGGGCGGTGATCCGGTTTGTGGCGTGCAGGTCGCCGAGGAGGATCCGGACGATGCTCACGGGCAGCCCGAGATCCGCTGCGATCTCGACCACCGCCGTCGGCGAGCGGCAGATCCGCAGGATGGAGGCGTGCTCCGACTGCATCCCGGGGGTCGGCTCGCACTCACTGACCACCAGCGTCACCAGGTCGAAGGCGTCGGTGCCGGACCGGCTGCGCCCACCCGTGACGGTGTACAGCCGGTCCGGGTCGTCGTCCCGGCCCGGCCGTTTCATGCGGGGTCTCTGGTCTCGTCCTGCTGCCTGGGCGGCGTGGTGAGGTACTCGCTGAGCTGCTCGACGAGTTCGTTCATGTTGTGGCCTATGAGGCCCACGTCCGAGTCCTCCGTCGCCACGACAGCCAGGTGGGCTCCGGAGCCCGCCTCCACCACGAAGAGGATGCCGCCGTAGAACTCGGCCATCGCCTGCCGCACGCCTCCGGTGCCGTTGCCGAACTCCACCGACGCGCCGTGGGAGAGGCTCTGGATCCCTGCGGAGATGGCGGCCAGCTGGTCGGCCTGGTCCATGTCGAGTTCGGAGGAACTGCACAACTTGAGTCCGTCGCGGGAGAGCACGAGGGCGTGCCGTGCCCCCGGGGTCCGCCGAAGCAGACTCTCCAGCAGCCAGTCGAGCTTGCCGTCGGTGATCATTCGGTGTTGTCCTCCGGACGTGAAGAGGAGGTGGAGGGGGACACGGAAGAAGCGTCGTCGTCGGGTTTCTTCTCCCGGGCGGTCGAACCGCCCTGCACAGCGCGGCGGAAGTCACCGAAGCGTGACCCCGACTGCTCCGACGATCTGGCCGGCTGGGCCGCGTTCCCCGGTTCGGACGACGCGCCGCGCCGGTGTGACGCGGCGAGCGTCTGTCCGCGGCGCCGCTTGGGCAGGCCGCTGGGGCCGGTCTCGGTCAGGGAGGTGTGCTCCGGGGACGGTTCGGCGGAGTTCCCGGACGAGAAGTCCAGGGCCGGCTCGGTCTGTTCCGTCCCCTCGCTCACGGGCGTGGTCTCGGGGCGCCTGCGCCGCGGCAGTCCGCTCGTGCCCGCAGCCTCCCGGCCGGGCAGCGACGTCTCGCCGCCGGACGGTGGGACCGGCTCGGACGGACGCGGCCCGGACGAAGGGACGGCCGCGGGCGAGGAACGCGGCCCCGCGCCCGCACCGGACTCGCGGGTCCGTGCGGGCGGCGTCTCGGGCTCCCGCTTCGCCTGGGTGATCAGCGTCTGAGGGATCATCAGCAGCACGCCGGTGCCCCCGTGCGCCGACGGGCGGAAGGAGACGGAGAGCTTGTGCTTGTGGGCCAGCCGGCCCACGACGGCGAGGCCGAGACGCGTGCCGGAGAGGTTGGTCAGGTCCAGCGACTCCGAGGAGACGGCCTGCTGGGCGCGTTCCAGGGCGACGTCACCCATGACGAGGCCGCCGTCCTCGACGGTGATGATGACTCCTGCCGAGGCCTCCTCCACGTAGACGTGCACCTCGGAGGTCGGCGGCGAGAAGTTGGCGGCGTTGTCCATGAGTTCGGCCAGCGCGTGCATCACGCCCTCGGCAGCGTGGCCGGCCACGGCCAGATCGCACGAGGAGTGCAGGCGTATGCGCTGGTAGCCGCTGATGCGTCCCATCGCGCCGCGCAGGATGCTCTCCATGACGATGGGCTTGGCCCAGCGCCTCCCGGTGCGGGCGCCGGTCAGCACGGCGATGGAGTCCGCGAGGCGTCCCGTCTGCGCCGTGCGGTGGTCCAGGTGCAGCAGGTCGCCCAGGACGTCCTCGTCGGAGTACTTGTGCTCCATCTCCCGCAGGTCCGCCGCCATGCTCGTGGCCAGCGCCTGTACGCGGCCCGCCGCGTTGGCGCACGCGGCCATCGCTGCGGCCCGCATGCCCTCACCGCGGTGCACCTCGTTGGCGAGGGAGTGCAGGACGCGCTGGTGAGTGGGGTTGGCGACCGTCGGCACGGCGGCGAGGGCGGTCTGCGCGGAGGCGCCGGAGCGGAGCCGCTCCACCAGGATCGGGACGACGACGTCCGCGAAGTGGGCGGCGACCGCCCGCTCGGCCTCGGCCT
Source organism: Streptomyces bathyalis (assembly GCF_015910445.1). NCBI lineage: Bacteria > Bacillati > Actinomycetota > Actinomycetes > Kitasatosporales > Streptomycetaceae > Streptomyces > Streptomyces bathyalis. The sequence continues at coordinate 812,714 of NZ_CP048882.1, read as the reverse complement.
CGGAGTTCTGGTGCGCGACGACTGCGCGCAGCCCGCGCGAGACGAGGATGCTGCGTGTGGCGACGGCGACCGCGATACTCAGCGCGAGTGCTGCCGCGCCGCTGCCCCAGGCGATGCCGGGGCGCACGGACTGGGGCGCCGCGTAGACGGCGAGCAGGCATGCAGGACCGGTGACGAGCACGGCTATGAGCAGAGCGAGCGCGGTGCCCGTCCCCGCTCTCGGCTTCTTCGGCGGCTGCCCGGATCCAGGTGCCGCTGCGCCGTGGGCGGAGCGCTTCTTGGGTGGAGAGGTCTCGGGGGTCATCAATCAGGGTCCTTGTGGGGACAGGTCCGGGCAGGGAGGAGAAGTGAGCCACGACGGTCCGGTCAGCGCCGCACCAATATAGGGGAGGCAGCGATCATTCATAGCCGCAGGCCGAAAACATCCGATCAATCGCTCACATACGTCCGCCCGTTCAGATCTTCCGGGCGCAGGACCGGCCTCGAGGGCGGTAAATCCTGCCGATTGCGTCCCGTTGGATCTCATTCCCGGCGCAGTGGACCGTGAAAGGGGCCAGTGCGCGCAAATGCCGTTCCATGTCCTGTTCGGTCGTGGCCGTAACCGCCCGTCAACTGCGTTCCTACCGGGGCGGTGTGCTCGGCCGGTTGCCTCCTCAGTCTGGCCATGGATGCCTCCCGTGGGAAGAGTTCGGAAGGTTCCGCATCGCACTGCTGCCCGGTTCCTGGTTCCCCCTCGGGCCTGCGGACCGAAGGGGAGCCCTCAGAAAGCCGGGCGCACTCCAATTCCGTGGCCAAATCGGCCAGACGGTGGCGCAGTGCCTGGAAGGAACGCAATGGCCGCCCCGCAGACGTACGGGCATTCGTAATCCGCTGGGAGCATCATGAACAAGATGAGCAGCACGAGCAGCGACCGGGGCGGCAGCACGGGCTCCGAGGGCGGCCGCACCGCCCGCGACGAGCCCCTGCCGCCCCCTGCGGACGGCATGCTGTGGGACCTCGCGGGCGAGGTGCGGGTGCTGCTGACGCTGCCGGCGGCCCTGACCATGCAGGTCGCGCACCCCGCCGTCAGCGCCGGCGTCGACGAGTACTCGGTCTTCCGCACCGACCCGTGGGGCCGGGCCGAGCGTTCCGTCGAGAGCGTGCAGCTGTGGGTCTACGGCGACGAGGAGGCCGTCGAGGAGGGCCGCCGCCTGCGGCGCCTGCACCGTGGGATCCAGGGGGTCGACGCGCACGGACGCGAGTACCACGCCCTGACCCCGGCCAACTACGCGTGGGTGCACGCGACCGGCTTCCCCGTCTTCCAGCACTCACGGCGCTACCTCGGCCCCCGCCCGTACACGCCGGAGGAGGAGCGGCAGTTGTACGCGGAGTGGCTTCAGGTGGGGCGGATCCTCGGCATCCGGGACCGGGACATGCCGCAGACCGTCGAGGAGTTCTGGCCGTACTTCCGGCAAAGGCTCTCCGAGGAGGTCGAGAGGACCCCCGTCGTGGAGGAGCTGATCTCCCTCGGCCGCAGGGTGCCACCGCCCGACCGCGGTCCGCGCCCGCTGCGCCTGCTGCTGACGCCGCTGTGGCCCATCGTGCGGCCCGCGTTCGCCCGTTTCCAGCGCTTCGTGACCATCGGCTTCATGCCGCCGGAGGCCCGCGAGGCCATCGGCCTGCCGTGGTCGGCGCGGCAGGAGCGGCGGCTGGTGCGACTCGGGCGGGTGGTGGGGGCCGTGGTGCCGAGACTGCCGGAACGGCTGCGGTTCCTGCCGCCGGCGTACGCGGCCCGTAAGGCGCACCGGGAGGCCGCGCGCACCTGACGCCGGCGGCGTCGGGCGGTTGCGGGGATGCGGGTGAATTCGGTGCCCGCCGGGCCCCGGGGCGGCGTGGCGGAGGGGGCCGGACAGGGCTGTCTCGGCACAGTGACCGCCATCGAGTCCCGACAAGGAGCTGTCATGCCCGAGGTAACTGAGAGGTACGAACCCGGCGTCCCGTGCTGGGTCGATTTGATGGTCCCCGACCAGCAGGCGGCCCTCGACTTCTACAAGGATCTCTTCGGCTGGCAGGGTGAGGTCGGGCCGCCGGACACCGGCGGATACTCGGTCTGCACCCAGCACGGCAGGCCCGTCGCGGGCATCATGGCCGCGACGGCCCCCGACGACCAGCCGCCGCCACCGCCCGCGTGGACCATGTACCTGGCGACGGAGGACACGGACGCCGCAACGGAGCGCATCACTGACAACGGCGGGGCGCTGATGGTGCCGGCCATGGACGTGATGGACCTCGGGCGCATGGCGGTCGCCAAGGACCCGACGGGTGCGGTGTTCGGCCTGTGGCAGGCGAAGGACTTCATCGGCGCGAGGACGGTCAACGAGCACGGCGCCGTGATCTGGAGCGAGCTCAACACCTCCGGGCTGGACGCCGCCAAGTCCTTCTACCGCAACCTCGGCATCGAGACCGCGCCGATGGAGGGAGCGCCCGGCTACCACGCGCTCAACGTCGGGGGCCGGACGATCGGCGGCATGCAGGGCCTGGAGAACTCACCGCCCGGGACGCCCTCGCACTGGATCACTTACTTCGCGATCGACGACACCGACAGCACGGTCGATGCCCTGACCCGGGCGGGCGGCTCGGTGCTCGTTCCGCCGTTCGACATGATGGCGGGCCGGATGGCGGTCGTTCAGGATCCGCAGGGGGCGGTCTTCGCGCTCATCAAGCCCGTGCCGATGGGGAACGCCTGACCCGGCCGCATGCGGCGGGCACACGGCCCGGCCCCGGAAAGCGGACAGCGCTTCGGGGCCGGGCCATGTGCTGTGCGGGGCGTGGGTGCTGGTGCGGCGTGCGGTGGTTCAGTGGCGGTGCGCGCCGTGCACGGCCTGGATCTCGTCCCACGACTTCGGCCGGTCCTGCTTGCCGTTCGTGGCGTTCACCTCGCCGCCGAGTGCCGGCTTCTTGGGCTTGGAGGTCTTGTACAGCCAGGTGTCGAACAGCGACGAGAGGGACTTGCCGGAGACCTTCTCCGAGTACTCGATGAAGTCCTCGACGCGCGCGTTGCCGCCCTTGCGCTCGGTCTGCCAGCCTTCGAGGATCTTGAAGAAGTCCTTGTCGCCGATCTTGTTGCGCAGCGCCTGGAGCGCCATGGCGCCACGGTCGTAGACGGCGCCGTGGAACTGGTTCTCCGCTCCCGGGTCGCCGGGGCTGACCTTCCAGAACGGGTCGTTGGCGGGATACGACTCGTAGACCTCGGAGGCGATCTCCTGTGCCGTGCCCTCGCCCTCCTTCTCCGACCACAGCCATGACGCGTACGAGGCGAAGCCCTCGTTGAGCCAGATGTCACGCCACTTGCGAACCGAGACGCTGTCCCCGTACCACTGGTGCGCAAGCTCGTGCACGACGACGGAGACGTCGGTGCCCTTCTTGAAGCGCGCGTTGCCGTAGAACGGCCGCGTCTGGGTCTCGAGGGCGAAGCCTGCGCCGGTGGCGGGCACATAGCCGCCGACCGAGCTGAACGGGTACTTGCCGAAGACGGTCTCCAGCCAGTCGGTGATCTCGGCGGTGCGCTCGATGCTGGCGCGTGCCGAACCGTCCTCGTCGCCGAGGCTCTCGCTGTAGGCGTTGACGACGGGTATGCCGCTCTCCGTCTTGCTCTTCGTGACGTCGAACTTGCCCACGGCCATGGTCGCCAGATACGTGGCCTGCGGCTGGCCGGAACGCCAGTTGGAGCGGGTCCAGCCGCCTCCGGCCGGCTCCTCGGAGACCAGGTCGCCGTTGCTGAGGCTCTTGTAGCCCTTGGGGACCGCGATGCTGATGTCGAAGGTCGCCTTGTCGCTGGGGTGGTCGTTGCTCGGGTACCACCACCACGCCGACTCCGGCTCGTTGGCCGCGACCCCTCCGTCGGGGGTGCGCTGCCACGAGGTGTAGCCGCCGACCTCGACCTCGGAGGGGACGCCCGAGTAGCGGACGACGACGCTGAAGCGCTCACCCTTCTTCAGCGGTTCGGCGGGCGTGATTTCCAGTTCGTGGGAACCGGTGGCGCTCACCTTCGCCTTGCGTCCGTTGACGTGCACCTCCTTCACGTCGAGCGCGAAGTCCAGGTTGAACCGGCTGAGATCCTGCTCGGCCCTGGCGAGGACCGTCGTCGTCCCGCTCAGTTCGTCCGTCTTGGGCTGGTACTTCAGCCGCAGGTCGTAGTGCGAGACGTCGTAGCCGCCATTGCCGTAGTCCGGGTAGTAGGAGTCTCCCGCGCCGGGCGCGCCGGGTGAGGGTCCGTCCGCCGCCGAGGCCGGGACCGTCAACGCGAGAACGGCAGCCACCGCGCCCGTAACGATGAGTCTTTGACGCACGAGTCCTCCAACTCCCTTGCGACAGCGCAGAGATGCGCGATGTGAACAGTCGCAGGGTATGTACTCCGCTCGAACGCCGTATCTGTTTCGTACGCATCTACACATGAATGCCATGCGGTTGGCATCAGCCGTTGCTGCTCAGCCGCTCCCGGTCCTGTGGCCGGCGGCCCCGAGCAGCCGCACCGCCTCCAGGGCGCAGCCCCACGAGACCGTGACACCGCCGCCGCCGTGGCCGTAGTTGTGCACGCACAGCGCGCCGTCAGGCAGCGTCTCCGTCTCCAGCCGCACGCGAGGGCGGTACGGGCGCAGGCCCACGCGGACCTCGAGGATCCGCGCCCGCGCGATCTCGGGGTGGACGCGGGCGCACCGCTCCACGATGGCCCGCGTGGTGGCCGGGTCGGGCGTGGTCTCCTCCGCGTCCTCATCGGCCGTGCCGCCCAGCAGCAGACCGTAGGGCTGCGGAAACATGTACGTGGTGTCACTCGTCCCCGCCTCGGACGAGAGGAACCACTCCTCGATGCCCGGGTTCTCCACGACGACGATCTGGCCCCGCACGGGCCGCATGCCGGTGTCCCCGGCCAGTTCGCGCGCGCCGAGTCCGCTGCAGTCGACCACCACCGGCGCCTCGGCCGACGCCTCGGCCAGGGAGGCGAGCGAGCGCTGCTCGCAGCGGCCGCCGGCGGCCGTCAACCGCCCCCGCAGATAAGGGAGATAGGTCTGCATGTCGACAAGAGGCGTGCGGGGCGGTGACCCGATGAGTGAGATCCACTCCGGGGGCACCGAGGAGGAGGCACCGCCCTCCAGGGTCCCCCGCATCAGCCGCACCCCCGTGAGCGACGGCTGTTCGGCGAGCCACGCGAACTTCCGGAAGGAACGCACCGCCCACTCAAGCGCCTTCTCCCTGGGCTCGATGCGGTACGGCCAGCACAGGCCGCCGGAGATGCCCGACGCGGTGTCGGCGTCCCGGTCACGGCTCCACACCCGCACGTTCATGCCGCGCTCGGCGAGGAGCACGGCCGTCGTCAGTCCGCTCACCCCGCCGCCCACGACGATCACTTCATCCATGCCGCGACGTTATCCCGCTGCGCCGCGTGGGCACCGTTCGACGGGAAGCGCGCTCCCGCGGGCGCTCCCGTGCACACGTATCGGCCGCAAAACACTCACGTCCTGCACATCCCTGCGAAGAACTCTTACGCAGCGCACAGACAGCGGGCAGAATCCCGGCCATGTCCCGTGCAGCCGCCACCGAATTTCTCGACGGACTCGAGCCGCTCGCATATCCGCAGCGCACCCGGCAGGTCGCCGCCCATGCACGGGCCGCCGACCGCGAGGAGCTGACCGGTCTTCTGCACGGGCTCGAGGAGTACGGCACGTACGGGCAGCGGATCGCCGTCATCGCCGCGTGCGCGGCCCAGGACACCGACTACCTCTCCGCACGGCTGGCACACCCCGACCCCTTCATTCGCGGTCACGCCCAGCGCGCGGCAGCCGCGCCCTCCGCCGGCGTCAGCGACGACGCGCTGTGGGTGGCCCTGCACGACGCGCCGTCCGCCGTACGCGCCCAGCTGGCGCGCACCATCGTCAGGGGCCGCCGCACGGAGCTCGCCGACGGGCTGGTCGACGCCGTCCGCGGCCGCTGGGGCGACCAGGAGGCCGCGCGGCTGCTCCCCGCCTGCGGACCGGACACGGCGGCCCGCCTGCTGCCGGCGCTCTTCCACGCCGTCACCGGCTGGCGCTCGCTCGCCGCCCGCCACCCGGACATCCTGCTGGCCGAGGCGGGACGGCAGTTGGAGGATCTGCCGCACGTGCTGCGCGAGCAGTGGTGGCGGCGGTACGGCGCGGGCGTCGCCCGCACCGCGGACAACCGGCCGCGGCGCGTGCTGGATCTGCTGGAGCAGTACCGCGAAGGCGGCCTGCTGGATCCGGAGTTCCTCCCGCACCTCGTGCGGCTCGTCTCGGCCGACGCCGGTCGCGCCCTCCGGCTGCTGCTGCGCCCCGCGCAGATCGACCGGCTGCGCGAGACCGGGCTGCCCGCGCCCGTGCTGAGGCGTCTCGTGCACGTCGATCCGTCCGAACTGGAGGATCTGGGAAGGGTGTTCAGCGGCAACCCCACCCGCCTCGCGGAGCTGCTGCACGCGCTGCCGCCCGGCCGCCGCGCCGAGTTCTACGAAGCGGTGACCGACGCCGAGGAACGTGCCCACGCACCCGTCCACGAGGATGTGCTCCGGGCTCTGCCGCACGACCTCCGGGAGGACGAGGCGCGGCGGATGTCGCTGCAGGCGCGGGCCCGCGGAGCGCACTGGTCCACCGTCATGGCCGCGCTCGCCCATCTGCCCGACGAATCGGCCTACGCGGAGGTCACCGCCGCCACCCGCCGTCCCTCGACCGAGGACAGGGCGCTCGCCTGGCCGATGCTGGTGCGCCAGGCCGAAAACACCGCGCAGCGTCACGGCGGCAACAAGACCGTCGTGACGGCCCTCGTGGCGGACATGGCCCGGCTGCGCGACGAGCACGAGTCCGTAAGGGCCGCGGCGCTCGGCGCGCTCGCGGACCTGCCGGCAGGGCTCTTCGAGGACGAGGCCGTCGAGCATCTGGACCGTGTGGCCGGTGACGCCGTGGGAGCGGCGGGCTCCTCGCACGAGAGCCGCGCCGCCCTCGGCCGCCTCGCCCGTGCCGTGCTGCGCGAACACGTGGCGGGCTCCCAACAGGGCCTGACCGGCTGGGCGTTGCGCACGATCGTCCGGCTCACGGGCAACACCGACGAGGCGGACCTCGGTCATCTCGACCGGAGACTGCCGCGCGGTGGGGAGTACGCCGTCTTCGAGGCGCTGCGGTACTGGCTGGAGGCGGGCGCCGAGAACGACGACCACGGCCTGACGTTCGCGCTCGCGCGGGCCGTCGGCAGACGCGCGGCCGGAATGCCGGAACTTCAGCAACTGCTCTGGCAGGCCGTTCAGTTCGGCACCGAGTCCACTGCCCGTACCGCCGTCGAACTGTGGATGGCCGAGCCGGCGACGAGGGCGGAGAGAGCCGAGCGTGTGCTCGCCGTGGACGGCTCCGCGGCCCTCCTCCCCAGCATCTCGCGGACCATCACGACACGGCGCACCGATCTGCTCGACCCCGTCCTGGACGCCACACCGCCCTGCGGCCGTTTCCTCAGCAAGGAGAGCCGCCGTCCGCAGCCCCCCGTCGGGAAGTGCACGGCGCGCTGGCTTCCCCGCCAACTGCGCGCCGCCGCCAAGCTTCTGGCGCAGGAGGCGGACGACAACACCAGCGACATGCACACCCGGCGGGCAGCGCTGCGGCGGCTTGCCGCGATCCCCGGCGAGGGCGGCAGAGAGTTGCGGCTGTGGGCGAACGACCCCGTCGAGGCCGAGTCGGAACTCGCCGACACCGCGCTGGCGGCCACCGTCCGGACCGACCGCCCCGACGAGGCGCTGTCGCTGCTGCTGGAGCACGTCCGGGACGGCCGCGCCCGCATCGCCGTCCCGGCGCTGGGACGCGCGTTCCGCTACACGGACCCGTGGCGGTTGTCCGACGTGCTGCACCGCCTGCTGCTTCCGGCGTCCCGGAAGCAGCAGGCGGAGGAACAGGGCGGCAAGGGTGCCGAGGGCGGGGCGGAGGAATCCCGGACCGGAGCGGCGCCGGTCGCCGGGCACAAGGCGGCGGTGCGGCTCGCCGTGGAATGCCTGCCCCTCGCCGAGGCCGCTGAGCTGTTGCTGAAGGTCTACTCGCTGCCGGGCCAGCACCCGGATGTGAAGGCGGCCTGCGTCACGTGCGCACCGCGGCTGCTGGACGACGACCGCGCCTGGGAGCTCGTCGAATCCGCGGCGCAGGGAGTGCCCGTACTGCGCCACGCCCTGCTGCGTGCCCGCCCCCTCGATCTGCCCGAGCGGCACCGGGAGCGGTACGCGGGGATGATCAGCGGCCTGTGCCACGCGGACGACCGGGGCGTGACCGAAGCCGTCTACTCCTCGCTGGCCGACTGGGCGCTGTGGGCACCGGACGCGGCGGCCGTTCTCTCCTCGGCCGTCACCGACCTGGGCAACCGCGGTACCTGGCGGCAGGCCGCCGAGGGACTCATCGAGCTGGTGATCACGCTGCCCGGCACCGGCCGCACACTCGAACAGGTGCTGTCCGGGCTCATCGCCGCGGACTCCGCGCCCGACACCCCCGACGCCCGCGCCGACCGCGACCGCCCGGCGAGGCGCCGCGTCGAACACCTCGCGCTGACCCTCGGCGAGTGCGCGAAGAAGCGGGGCGTCGCCCGCCGCCCCGCTGGACGGACGGGCGTACTCCTCGCCGGGCACGAGGAGTTCGTGCCGATCGCGGCGAGGCTGCTCTGCTCGGCGGTGACCCTGGAGAGCGACGCGGAGACCCTGGGCCGGCAGCTGCGCGGCATCGCCGGTCTGCACACCCACCGCCCCGGGCTGGCCTGGCGGACGGCGGAGGAGCTGCGCCGTTCCCTCCGCCCCGTCCAGCGCCCGTCGGAGACCAGGGAGCGGCTGCTGCCCGTGGCACAGGAGCTCGCCGACGACGGCGGCACCGCGGCGGGGCTGCTGGCCGTGACGCTGGCCGCCGCCGTCAACCCGGCGTCGGGCTGGGCGGAGCCGTGGCGTGACCTGCTGCGGTCGATGCGCCGTCACGACGTGCCCGACGTCCGGGCGGCAGCGCTCGACCTGGAGACCCATCCCGGGGAGTGACGCGGCGCGGCGGCCCGTCTCCCTCGGCGGGCCATGCTTCCGCCGCACCCCGAAATGCGCGCGACCGCCGGCGGAAGTGCCCGTAACATCGGCGGCCATGTCCGCCACTCTCGTCGCCAAGGCACTCGCGGCCGGTCACGGCGACCGCTCGCTCTTCTCCGGACTGGATCTCGTCGTCGCCCCCGGAGAAGTGGTGGGCCTCGTCGGGGTGAACGGTGCCGGCAAGTCCACCCTGCTGCGCATGCTCGCCGGGCTGGTCAGGCCCGAGGAGGGGGAGGTGTCGCTCAACCCGCCGACGGCGACCGTGGGACACCTTCCGCAGGAACCGGAGCGGCGTGCGGGCGAGAGCGTCCGCGCCTTCCTCGAACGCCGCACCGGCGTGGCAGCGGCCCAGACGGCGCTGGACGAGAGCACGCGCGCCCTTGAGGAGAACCGCAACGGAGCCGAGGACGCCTACGCCCTCGCACTGGAACGCTGGCTGGCCCTCGGAGCTGCCGACCTGAGTGAAAGGGCGGAGGAAGTCACCGCCCGGCTCGGCCTCGACGTGGCCCTCGACCGTCCGATGACGACCCTCTCCGGCGGTCAGGCCGCCCGTACCTCTCTGGCGTCCCTGCTGCTCAGCCGCTACGACGTCTTCCTGCTCGACGAGCCCACGAACGACCTCGACATGGACGGCCTCGACATCCTGGAGACCTTCGTCAACGGCCTGCGCGCCGCCACGGTGCTCGTCAGCCACGACCGGGAATTCCTCTCCCGGACCGTCGACAGCGTCCTCGAACTCGACCTGGTCCAGCAGCTCGTGCGCCAGTACGGCGGCGGATACGACAGCTACCTGGAGGAGCGCGCACGCGCACGCAGGCACGCACGCGAGGAGTACGAGGAGTTCGCACGGACCCGTGCCGGACTGGAGGCCCGTGCGCGGCAGCAGCGCGGCTGGATGGACAAGGGCGTGCGCAACGCCCGCCGGAAGATGCCCGACAACGACAAGACGTTGCGCAACGCCCGCATCGAGGCGACGGAGAAACAGGCCTCCAAGGCACGGCAGACGGACCGGATGATCGAACGCCTCGACGCCGAGGCCGTGGAGGAGCCGCGCAAGGAGTGGCAGCTGCGCATGGAGATTGCCGCCGCACCGCGCTCCGGATCCGTGGTCGCCACCCTCCGGGGCGCCCAAGTGCGCCGCGGAGACTTCGTGTTGGGACCCGTCGACCTCCAGATCGACTGGCGCGACCGCGTCGCCGTCACCGGACCCAACGGCGCCGGCAAGTCGACGCTGCTCGCCGCGCTGCTCGGCAGGACCCAACTCGCCGCAGGGAGCGCCTCTTCGGGCTCCGGCGTCGTCGTCGGCGAGGTCGACCAGGCACGCCGCCTCTTCCACGGGGAGGAGAGCCTGCTGGACGCCTTCCGCGATGCCGCGGGATCGGAACCCGAGGAAGTACGCACGCTGCTCGCGAAGTTCGGGCTCTCGGCGCGCCATGTGCTGCGCCCCGCGGTGACCCTCTCACCCGGCGAGCGGACCCGGGCGGCGCTGGCGCTGCTTCAGGGGCGCGGCGTGAACCTGCTGGTGCTGGACGAGCCGACGAACCATCTCGACCTGGCGGCCATCGAGCAGCTGGAATCGGCGCTGGCCTCCTATGAGGGCACGCTGCTGCTCGTCACTCACGACCGCCGCATGCTGGACGCCGTTCATACGACGCGGCACATCGAGGTGTCCGGCGGCGCTGTGCGGGAAGTCCAGCGCCCGCAGTAGGTCTTCGCAGCGCGTCGCTCTCTCCGCTGATGAGCCGTCAACTCACCTTTCGCCGTGAGGCCCGATCCGGCCTCGGACCGGCTCGGGTTACTGGTGTGCTCGCGTTTTCCTATGTCGCCAATGCCCGACCGAAGGAGCAGGGTGATCACTTGGCGCGGTCGGGGTGATCGTTCCTTTCCGCCCGAATGGAGCCTTGGACCGATACTCCGTGGTCGATGCGTCGACCATGCCGGTAGTGTCTGGCGCGTGCGATGAGTCTCCAGCGGCGCAGTGCCGCGCCGTCCACGAGGTCGAATCAAGCCGCCGTATCGGGCGGTTCCTTCGTTGTTCCTGGAGACGCTCACCCATGACGCACCGCACCACGCCATCCCCATGTCCTGCGGCCGGTGACCGCACTGGCTCGGACGTCACCTCGCCTGCCTCGTCGGGCACCAAGCACCCCGCAGTACCCCACAGTGAAACGATCACTGCCGCCCTGTCCCTCCACTGGGACCTTGGCAACGCCGAGGTCACTCCTCTCATGGGAGGCATGAACTCCGCGACCTGGCACGTGAAGTGCCACGGTGACGAGTGGGCGGCGAAGGCCGTCCCTGACGGACCGCCCGCAGAGCAGTTCCGCTACGGACTGGAACTGGCCTCACGTGTCGAGGAGACCGGCATCCCTTGCGGTGCGCCGGTGAGGTCGAAGGACGGCCGACGGACGGTCGGTATCGTCGGTCACGAGTTGGCGCTGTTGCGATGGGTTCCGGGAAGGGAGTTGAACGATCGCAACGAGGGCGACATGGCGCTCATGGGCGTCACCCTCGCCCGCGCGCACCAGGCGCTCGGCACCGAGCCAGTCACCGAGGACCAGGCGTGGTCGCGTTTCGACCTTCTAGCCGGAATCGAAGACACTGCCGTCCTTCATGCGCGTCCGTGGATTCGGCCCGCGGTCGAAAGGGTTGTCACGCGGCTGCGCCGCCTCCGTCCGGAGACGCTGACGTGGGGCCCCGTTCACGGCGACCCGGCTCCCGAACACTTCCGGCTCGATCCTGACACCGGCCTGTGCGGTCTCATCGACTGGGGCGCCTCGAGTCCCTGGGCCCGGATGTACGACTTGGCCACGGTTGTGATGGACGCGGGCGGCCCAGACGCTGCCCGTCCCCTGATCCGGGCATACCTTGAGCACGGGGCGCTCCCTCCTGACGAAGTCGGCCAAGCCTTGCTTCCGCTGCTGGACTTCCGGTACGCCATCAACACCTTGTTCTACGCCGGGCGGATCTTGCGCGACGACCTGACCGGCGTCGCGGACCGCGCGGGCAACGAGGAGCGTTTGGAGCAAGCACGTCGGTGGCTTGTCCGCTAAACGGAAGGTGTCACCGCATGTGGTCGCCGGGGGCATGCCGGGCCCAGGAGGAGCCGGGCTCGGCGGCAACGTTCGTCGTGGTCACGTCGCAGTAGCCGAGGGACTTCGCGATCACAGGGCGGGCGGCTGCGTGCGTCAAAAGGTGACGCAGAGCTGCTTGGCGTGCGTGCTGGGGCGCGACGTCAGCGACACGAAGGCTGGCGCCGAGGGCTGTGAGGCGTCATGGGCTCGCCGGCGCGGGAGCGGGGGAAGAGCCAGTGGGCGCTGCAGAGAGGGGTCGGGGCGTCTGCGAGGTGCGAGGCACGGTCCCACCGGTCAGCCGGACCCGCCTCGGTCGGCGCTCCGCGCATGCGACGGCCGGGCCACTCCCTTGGAACGGCCCGGCCGTGTGCGCTCAGCGCTTCTTCTTGCCGTCGCCGCCCAGCAGCCCGGCCCGGCGCAGCGCGTCCGCCATCTCGCTGTTCGCGGGCGCGGCGTCGCGGCGCTGCTGCCTGCCGCCGTTGCCGCCCCCGCCCTGCTTCCTGCCCTCGGGGCGGCCTCCGCCCTGCCGTCCGCCGCCTCCCTTGCGGGGGCCGGGCGCGCGGTCGTTGCCGCCCTGGCGCTTCCGGCGCTCACCACCACCGCCCTCGCCGGAACCCGAACCGCCCGCGGAAGTGTCGTCGTCCAGACGCATCGTCAGCGAGATGCGCTTGCGTGCCGCATCGACCTCGCGGACCTTCACCTTCACGATGTCGCCGGGCTTGGCGACGTCCCGCGGGTCCTTCACGAACGACTTCGACATCGCGGAGACATGCACGAGCCCGTCCTGGTGCACGCCCACGTCGACGAAGGCACCGAACGCGGCCACGTTCGTGACGACGCCCTCCAGGACCATCCCCTCTTCGAGGTCCGTGAGCTTCTCCACGCCTTCCTTGAACACGGCCGTCTTGAAGGCGGGACGCGGGTCGCGGCCGGGCTTCTCCAGCTCGCGCAGGATGTCCGTGACGGTCGGCAGGCCGAACGTCTCGTCCACGAACTGCTTCGCGTCGAGCGAGCGCAGCACCGCCGTGTTGCCGATGAGGGAGGGCACATCGGTGCCGGTGGTGCTCACCATCGTGCGGACGACCGGGTAGGACTCGGGGTGCACGCTGGAGGCGTCCAGCGGGTCCTCACCGTCCCGGATGCGCAGGAATCCCGCACACTGCTCGTACGCCTTCGGGCCCAGCCGCGCCACGTCCTTCAGTTCGCGGCGGCTCTTGAAGGGGCCCTGGCCGTCGCGGTGCGCGACGATGTTCTCCGCGAGCGACGTGCCGATGCCCGAGACGCGGGAGAGCAGCGGCGCGGACGCCGTGTTGACGTCCACGCCGACGCCGTTCACACAGTCCTCCACCACGGCGTCGAGCGAGCGCGACAGCTTCACCTCGGACAGATCGTGCTGGTACTGACCCACGCCGATCGACTTGGGGTCGATCTTGACCAGTTCCGCGAGCGGGTCCTGGAGCCGCCGTGCGATGGAGACGGCGCCGCGCAACGAGACGTCCAGGTCCGGCAGTTCCTGCGACGCGTAGGCCGAGGCGGAGTACACGGAGGCACCCGCCTCCGAGACCGTGACCTTGGTGAGCTTCAACTCCGGCTGCTGGGCGATGAGTTCGGCCGCCAGCTTGTCGGTCTCGCGGGAAGCCGTGCCGTTGCCGATGGCGATCAGCTCCACGGAGTGCTCCCGCGCCAGCACGGCAAGCTTCGCCAGGGACTGGTCCCACTGCTTCTGCGGGGCGTGCGGATAGATGGTGTCCGTGGCCGCCACCTTGCCCGTCGCGTCGACGACGGCGACCTTCACGCCGGTACGCAGACCGGGGTCGAGGCCCAGCGTGGCGCGCGTGCCCGCGGGCGCGGCCAGCAGCAGATCACGCAGGTTCGACGCGAAGACGCCGACCGCCTCGTCCTCCGCGGCGGTACGCAGCCGCAGCCGCAGATCCAGGCCGAGGCGCACCATGATGCGCGTACGCCACGCCCAGCGCACCGTCTCCAGCAGCCAGGCGTCGCCGGGCCGTCCCTCGTCGCGCACCCCGAAATGCTGCGCGACGGTGGTCTCGTACGAGCTGGGCGCGCCCCGCGCCGCCGACTCTCCCGGCTCCTCCGGCTCCAGCGTCAGATCGAGGATCTCCTCCTTCTCGCCGCGGAGCATGGCCAGCACCCGGTGCGAGGGCAGTTCCGTGAAGGCTTCGGTGTAGTCGAAGTAGTCCTTGAACTTGGCGCCCTGCTCCTCCTTGCCCTCGCGCACCTTGGCGGCGAGGTGGCCCTGCAGCCACATGCGCTCGCGCAGTTCGCCGATGAGGTCGGCGTCCTCGCTGAAGCGCTCGGAGAGAATGGCACGGGCACCCTCCAGCGCCGCGGCCGCGTCGGCCACACCCTTCTCGTCGTCGACGAACGCGGCTGCGGCCGCTTCCGGCTGCACGCTCGGATCGCCCAGCAGCCCGTCGGCGAGAGGCTCGAGTCCGGCCTCGCGGGCGATCTGTGCCTTGGTGCGGCGCTTGGGCTTGAAGGGCAGGTAGATGTCCTCCAGGCGGGCCTTCGTCTCGGCCGTGCGGATCTGCTCTTCCAGCTTCGGGTCGAGCTTGCCCTGCGACCGCACGGACTCGAGAACCGCCTCGCGCCGGTCCTCCAGCTCCCGCAGATAGTGCAGCCGCTCCTCGAGGGAGCGCAGCTGCGCGTCGTCGAGGAGCTCCGTCGCCTCCTTGCGGTAGCGCGCGATGAACGGCACGGTCGACCCGCCGTCGAGCAGCTCGACGGCGGCCTTGACCTGGCGCTCCCGTACGCCGAGTTCCTCGGCGATCCTGCCTTCGATGGTCGTCGTCACGATGGTTGGTCCGCCTTCTTGGTGCTGGGTGTCCCCGGTGAGCCTGCATTGTGGCAGGTGGCACCACCAGGCGGGGGTACGGACCGGGCCCGCGTACGGAAAACTCCGCACGCGGGCCCGGTCGTTGTGCCGTCTCCCGTTGTCCTGTCAGGTGATACGGGGGTTCAGACCCTGCGGCCCGCCCTCGATGCGCCGCCGAAGAGGCGGGCCACCAGGCGGAAGGGCAGGGTCACCACGGTCGCGATGGCACCTCCGACCATGCGGAGTGCGTCTGCGATTGCTCGGAACATGCAAGCCGGGTAGCCCCGTGCGCCGGACGCAAACTCAGGTCACCGCAGGGGGCCCGTCGCGGCCAACCGGCCCTTATCCCTTGTCACTTGGCCTGTGTCACTTGCTGAACAGGTCGGCAGGGAACGCGCCCGCGTTCGCGGCCGACGCGGCGAAGCCTCCCGCCAGTTCGGTGAGCCGCGCCACGCCTGCCTCACCAAGGTGTTCGTAGGGAGCCCTGTCCATGCGGTCGGTGCTGTACTCCATCTCCTTGCGGAGGGAGGTGCCCTCCTCGGTGAGTTCGCCCTCGGCGTCCAGCAGGCCCCGCTCCCGCAGCCGCTCCTGGGCCGCCGTCCAGTCCTGCTGGTTGTAACCGCGGGTCCCCAGGACCCACTTGGGCGCCATGCCGCGACCGCTGGCCGTGTGACTGACGAGGGCCTCCAGCGGATCCAGACCCGCCGAGAGCAGCACGGCTATGTGTGCGTCACCGCGGTGTTCGCGCAGCACGGTCGCGGCGTGCCAGTAGGCCAGGTGCGGTGCTTCCGGCACGGGGAGTTCGGCGTTGGCGGCGCAGAGGGGACGGCCCGGGCGCGTGCACGCCTCGGTGGCCTTCAGCGCGAGCTGTGCGGCCTCGCTCATCTCCGGGGAGGAGATGACCTCTTCGCCGAGCAGCTCGCGCAGCATCGCATCGACGGCGCGCAGCCGCGCGGCGAGCACCGTCGCGGGGGAGGCGGACTCCCACACGGCCGGCACGAAGCGCGTGACGAGGGCGTGGCTGAAGTTGTAGAAGGTGGCCGTGACCGTGCCGGCGCTCACCGCACCGAGAGGCGCGGCACGTCCCGCGAGGTAGACGGCGCCGGTGTCCTCGATGCCGTACGGGGCGAGCTCCTTGGCCAGCGTGGGGGAGAAGTAGATGGCCGAGTGGAGTGGGTTGAGCATGTTGTGGCACCGGCGGGCGGCGCGTTCCGGGAGAGACGTCATGACCACACGTTACCGATAGGTAAGTGTCCTGTCCCGGGTCCTCCCCGCGGCAGCCGGGCAGTGCCGACAACCAGGACGGAGAGTCCCGGCCCCGGCACTACGGGTCATCAGGGCCTTCCGGATCCTCCTGGTCTGCCGGACCTGCCGGACCTGCCGGGCCCGGCGTCCAGCGGAAGCGCGGGGAGCGCCGCTCCATGAACGCGGCGGCACCCTCGGCCGCTTCGCCGCTCTCCGCGGCCACCCGCCGCCAGTACTCCGTACGGGACGCGTCCACCGTGTCCCGCGTGAACTCCTTCGCGGCCGCCTGCGTCAGCTGCGAGCGCTCCACGAGCGTGCGCGTGAAGGCGCTGACCCGCTCGTCCAGGCTGTCCTGCGGGTGCACTTCGTCCACGAACCCGCTGCGCAGCGCACGGTCCGCGTCGATCAACTCGCCTGAGAAGAGCAGGTACTTGGCCGTCGCAGGCCCCACGAGCCGGACGAGGCGCTGTGTGGACGACGCCGGATAGACGATGCCGAGCTTCGCCGGGGTGACGCCGAACAGCGAACCCTGCGCCGCGAACCGCAGATCGCACGCCGCAGCGAGCTGGGCGCCGCCTCCCACGCAGTGGCCGCGCACGGCGGCCAGTGTCGGCTTGGGGAAAGCGCTCAGTGCCTCCTCGGCAGCCACGGCGAGTCCCTGCGAGGACTCCACGGAATCACGCAGCGTTGAGATGTCGGCGCCCGCGCAGAAGGTGTTCTCCGCGCCCGTGACGACGAGGACACGCACGGACGCGTCGTCGGCGAGGGCCGAGAGCACCCCTGGCAGCTCGCGCCACATCGCCTCGGTCATCGCGTTGCGTTTGGCGGGGTTGTGGAGGACGAGGGTGGCCACGCCGTCCGCGTACTCGGTGAGCAGCGTGGGCTGTGCCTGCTGCGCCCCCTGCGATTGCTGTGCCTGAGGGGTCGGGGGTGTCTGCGGGGCCGCTTGTCCTTGCTGCGCGGGTCGTGCTCGCTCCATGCACGGATCGTAGCCGGGCGGTGGCCTGCGACTGCCGGAGCATGGATGCAAGCTCTGTCACAGAGCCGTCCCGCACGTAAGTCTTCTGTCAATTGCCATCGATAAGTGCCGACTTGCGGTCAGTGGGCAGGACTTGGCCTCCGGCATACCAACACTCTATGCACGTACGTATGCAAGAACGCTCGCGTGCAAGAACGCTCGGAGAGGATCGGGGGTGCGGGAGATGGAGAACCGCGGGGGCATCGGGCCCGGAGCGGGCGGAGTGTCCCCGGTCGCCCTGCCGGTGCAGGAACGGGCAGAAGCGCCGGTCCGTGAGGGGAACTGGCGGTTCACGGCCCCTGCGCTGGACTCCTCCGTGCCGCAACTGCGGCACGCCGTACGCGATCTCATCCGGCGCCAGGGCGCCGTGCCGGACGAGGTCCTGCAGAACCTGCTGCTGATCCTCTCCGAGCTGGCCTCGAACGCAGTACGGCACGCGGCGCTGCTGTCACCCGAGATCGGAGTGGAGGTGGGCCTGCGGAACGGGTGGCTGCGCATCGCCGTGGAGGACAGCCACCCCTACAGACCCAAGGCCCTGGACGCCGACCCCGATCAGGAACACATCGGAGGCAGGGGCCTGCTCCTGGTGAAGGTGATCACGTCGGAGGCGGGCGGCGTGTGCGACGTCGAACAGACCGGAACCGGAGGAAAGGTGATCTGGGCCGCTCTGCCGATCCCCGTTGTCAGCGGGGCACTGCCGCCCGAGGTCACCAGCCGGCCGCCGCTCCCGTGAGGTCGCCGATCGCGGGACGTGCCGCGTCGAGCACTGTCATGAACCAGGTGGAGAACGCCCCTTCGGCCTGACGCCGGTCCAGCTCGCCCGAGGTGACGAAGGCCGTCTCGGCGATCTCGTCGGCGTCGGGGCGCAGTTCGTCGCGCACAAGACCCGCGAAGAGGTGGTTGTACTCCTGCTCCACCAGACCCGAGTCGGGGTCGGGGTGGTTGTAGCGGACCGTGCCGGCCTCACGCAGCAGGAAGGGTGCCACCCCCAGCTCCTCGCTCACGCGCCGTGCCGCCGCGGCGAACGGTGACTCGCCCGGAAAGGGATGTCCGCAGCAGGTGTTGGACCACACACCGGGGGAGTGGTACTTGCCGAGCGCGCGGCGCTGAAGCAACAGCCGTCCCGCATCGTCGAAGAGGAAGACGGAGAACGCGCGGTGCAGCCGGCCCGGTGCCACATGTGCGGAGAGCTTCTCCGCAGTACCGATCGTGGTCCCGTCCTCGTCGACCAGTTCGAGCATGATCGGTGCCGCTGCGCTGTTCGCCATGTTGATCCTTCTATCGGGGCTGTCCGTCGTCCGCCGGCAGGCAATGTGCCCCAGTCTGCCGTAGATCAGTGGCACAACTTCGCTTCGTGGGCCGCATGTCCGCGTGGCTCCAGCTGGAACGTGCAGTGGGCGACGTCGAAATGGTCACCGAGGCAGAGCTGCAGGTCGTGCAGCACGCGCTCCTGCCCCACGCTGTCCAGCGTCTGCTGAGTGACCACCACGTGGGCCGAGAGCACCGGCATGCCGGAAGTGATCGTCCACACATGCAGATCGTGCAGGCCGACCACGCCGTTCACGGCGAGGATGTGCTCGCGCACCTCGGCCATGTCGACGTCCCGCGGAGCCGACTCCAGCAGCACGTCCAGGGCCTCCCGCGCCAGTTTGAGCGTGCGGGGGACGATCATCGCGCCGATGAGGAGGGAGGCGGCGGGGTCGGCGCCCTGCCATCCCGTGGTCGCGACGATCAAGGCGGAGATCAGCACGGCGAGCGAACCCAGGGCGTCGGCCAGCACCTCCAGGAACGCACCGCGCACGTTGAGGCTCTCGCGCTGGCCGCGCAGCAGCAGTGACAGCGAGACGACGTTCGCCACGAGGCCGATGCCGCCGAAGACAGCGGTGAGGACGCCGTCGGTCCCCGCCGGCTCGATGAAGCGCTCGACCGACTCGAAGAGGATGTATCCGCCGACACCCAGCAGCAGAAGGCAGTTGGCGAGCGCGGCGAGGATCTCGGCGCGCGCGAAGCCGAAGGTGCGCCGCTCGCTCGAAGGCCTGTTGGCGAAGTGGATCGCCAGCAGCGCCATGCCGAGCCCGAGCGCGTCCGTCGCCACGTGCCCGGCGTCCGCGAGCAGGGCGAGCGAATCGGCGAGCAGCCCGCCGACGATCTGTGTGACCAGGACGGTCAGCGTGATGAACAGCGCGACCCGCAGCCGCTTCCGGTACGCGGCGGACGCGGTGCCGCCTGCCGCCGGAACGGGCCCTCCGTGAGCGTGCCCAGCGCCCATCGCTGTGAGCCTCCGCGTCCTCGGTCCTGCGCGTCACGCGCCTGTCGGTGGCAAGTCAACTACGCCGGACGGGTAGGTGCAACGCGACGCTGAACACCGTTGTCATGTGCCGTGACCTGGGATTTCTGTCCGGGGCCGGACGGTGTTGAGGATCAGCGGGCGGGGCCCGGGATCAGCGTGCGCCGGGGTGCCGCAGACACCAGCCCTCCCATGCCGAGGTGATCATGTCGCGCACGCTGTGGCGGGCCGTCCACCCCAGCTCCTTCTCCGCGAGCTCCGCCGAGGCGACCACACGCGCCGGGTCGCCCGGCCGCCGGGGCGCGACCCTCGCGGCGGGCTCGCGCTTCCCCGTGATCTCGGCGACGAGATCCGCCATCTCCCGCACCGAGAGCCCGTTGCCGGTGCCGATGTTCACGGTGAGATCACCGCCGCTGCCGGCCGTCGAGAGCCTGCGCGCCGCCGCGAGGTGCGCCTCGGCCAGATCCTGGACGTGGATGTAGTCGCGCACGCAGGTGCCGTCCGCCGTGGGGTAGTCGTCGCCGAAGATCAGCGGTGCCTCGCCGCGGGTGAGCGCGTCGAAGAACATCGGCACGATGTTGAAGACCCCGGTGTCCGCCAGCCGCGGCTCGGCGGCGCCGGCGACGTTGAAGTAGCGCAGGCACGCCGTGGCGATGCCGGCGGCCCGGCCGGTGGAGCGCACGAGCCATTCGCCGGTGAGCTTCGTCTCACCGTAGGGATTCATCGGCACGCACGGGGTGTCCTCCGTGACGAGCCCGACGTCCGGCGTTCCGTAGACCGCCGCGGAGGAGGAGAAGACGAAGCGGCGTACCCCCGCCGCGACGACCGCCTCCAGCAGAACCGTCAGCCCGTGCACGTTCTCCCGGTAGTAGCGCAGCGGCTGCTCGACGGACTCCCCGACCTGCTTGCGGGCCGCGAGATGCACCACGCCCGTGATGTCGTGCTCGGCGAACGTGCGGTCCAGCAGCTCACGGTCCAGCACCGAACCCCGCGCCAGGACGGGACGCGGCTCGGGCATCGCCTCCAGCCGCTCCGGCACCGCCGCCGTGAGATCGTCCAGGACGACCACCCGCTCCCCGGCCTCCACCATCGTCCGCGCGACGTGCGCCCCGATGTAGCCCGCCCCACCTGTGATCAACCACGTCATGACGGCAGCCTATCCGCCGCCGTGACGGGCCGGTCCGGGCGCGGATCACGCCGGTGCAGGCCGGGACGCCGCTCGGCGCGAGCCCGCCGCAGGACACCACCCGAACGAGTCCGTACGGGCCTCACGCCGGGTACGGAGGCACCGCGGAGCCGGGAGCCGCGTAGGGACAGCGCATTTTGCGCTCCGTCCAAGATCGACCATGCTGTGCTCCGGCAGTGCAACCCCCGCACGGTGAACGCGCGATGAAAGCCCGCCCGTTCGATCCGATAGCCTCTGCCGACGCGCCGCCCGCCACCGTACGGGCCACGGCGCACCCTGCCCGCTGCCCGGCCGTCCCCCGGCCGGAAGACGCGCTGTGCCAGCGTCCAAGGAGTGAGTTCGACTGTCGACCGCCATCCTCACCGGTCCGCCGGTCCCGGGGTCGCCGCTGGAGGGCGACCTGCGGTCGCTGGGGTTCGACGTCCAGGTCGCGGCGGAGGCCGGCCAGGTGCCTGCGGCAGTGTCCGCAGCCCCCGCGGGAGCGAGGGTCGCGCTCGTCGACCCGCACTTCGTCGGCCACCGCCACAGCCTCCGGCTCGCGCTGACCGACCCCCGCTTCGCGGCGGGCGCCGTCACCGGGGCACTGTCCGTACAGGCTCAGGCCCGCGGTGCGCTCACACGTGCCCTGCACGAAGCGGACTCGGCGGCGGCAGGCGCCGCAGCCGACGTGGCGGCCCGCGGGCCCGATGACGAGGGCGCGGTCACCGCACCGCCGCGCACGCTGCCCGACGCCGTGGCCGACGCGCTGGAAGCAGGCGACCTCGACGTGCACCGTCCCGAACTGGGCCCGCTCGTCGCGTCCGTGCCGGTGGGCGAGGAGGCACGCGCGGCCGCACGTGCCTCCGTCGACGGCGTGGACGACGAGGCGGTGCGCCTGCGCAACGCGGTGAAGTCGCGGGACGGCTTCTTCACCACCTTCTGCGTCAGCCCCTACTCCCGTTACATCGCCCGCTGGTGCGCACGCCGCGGCCTCACCCCGAACCAGGTCACCACCGCGTCGCTCGTGACTGCCCTGATCGCGGCCGCCTGCGCCGCGACCGGCACGCGGGGCGGCTTCGTCGCCGCCGGGGTGCTGCTGATCGCCTCCTTCGTGCTGGACGCGACCGACGGGCAGCTCGCACGCTACGACCTGCAGTACTCCACCCTCGGCGCCTGGCTGGACGCCACCTTCGACCGGGCCAAGGAGTACGCCTACTACGCGGGCCTCGCCCTCGGTGCCACGCGCGGCGGCGACGACGTATGGGCGCTGGCCCTCGGCGCGATGGTGCTGCAGACCGCCCGCCACGTCGTGGACTTCTCCTTCAACGAGGCCAACCACGACGCCGCGGCCAACACCAGCCCCACCGCGGCCCTGTCCACGAGACTGGACAGCGTCGGATGGACGGTGTGGCTGCGCCGCATGATCGTGCTCCCGATCGGCGAACGCTGGGCCCTCATCGCGGTGTTGACCGCCTGCACCACTCCCCGCATCACCCTCGTCGTGCTCCTCGTCGGCTGCGCCCTCGCCGCCTGCTACACCACGGCCGGGCGCGTGCTGCGTTCGCTGACCCGGAAGGCGCACCGGACCGACCGCGCCGCCCGTGCGCTGGCCGACCTCGCCGACAGCGGCCCTCTCGCCGCGGGGTTCGCGGCACTGGCCCGCCGCGCACATGTTCAGCTGCCCGGTTACGGGCCCGTCGTCGCGTTCCTCGGCACGGCCGCGCTGCTGGCCACCGCGCTGTGGACACCGCTGGGCAGCGTCTGGCCGTGCGTGGCCGCCCTCGGTTACGCGCTGACCTCGGGTTTCGCCGTCGCCGCCCCGTTGAGGGGCGCGCTGGACTGGCTCGCCCCGCCCTTCTTCCGTACTGCGGAATACGTGCTCGTGCTTGTCCTCGCGGCACGCGCGGAACAATCAGGGGTGAACGGCGCGCTGCCCGCCGCTTTCGGGCTGGTGGCGGCGGTCGCCTACCATCACTACGACACGGTGTACCGCATCCGCGGCGGCACCGGCGCGCCTCCGCACTGGCTTGTCCGTGCGACCGGGGGTCACGAAGGACGAACCCTGGTCGTCGCGCTCGCCGCGGCCCTCTGGGCCTCCGGCGCAGGCCGCGGCCCGGACCAGGGCCAAGGTTTCACCATCGCGCTGACCACGCTCGCCGTGGTCGTCGCGGCAGTGGTGCTCGTCGAGAGCATCCGCTTCTGGGTGTCCTCCAAAGCACCCGCCGTACACGACGAAACAGGAGAACCCGCATGATCGGCCTCGTGCTGGCCGCCGGCGCCGGACGGCGTCTGCGTCCCTACACCGACACCCTCCCCAAGGCCCTCGTGCCGGTGGGCCCCGAAGGCGACGAGGAGTCGCAGACCGTCCTCGACATCGCCCTGGCCAACTTCGCGGCCGTCGGCCTCACCGACGTCGCCGTCGTCGTCGGCTACCGCAAGGAAGCGGTGTACGAGCGCAAGGAAGCCCTGGAGAAGAAGCACGGCGTCAAGCTCACCCTCGTCGACAACGACAAGGCCGAGGAGTGGAACAACGCCTACTCCCTGTGGTGCGCACGCGACGTCATCAAGCAGGGCGCGCTGCTCGCCAACGGCGACACCGTCCACCCCCTCTCCGTCGAGAAGACCCTCCTCGACGCCCGCGGCAACGGCCAGAAGATCATCCTCGCCCTCGACACGGTCAAGCACCTGGACGAGGAGGAGATGAAGGTCGTCACCGACCCGGAGAAGGGCGTCCAGCAGATCACCAAGCTGATGGACCCGTCCACGGCGAGCGGCGAGTACATCGGCCTCACCCTCATCGAGCCCGAGGCCGCCGAGGAGCTGGCCGACGCGCTGAAGACCACGTTCGAGCGCGACCCGCAGCTCTACTACGAGGACGGCTACCAGGAACTGGTCAACCGCGGCTTCAAGATCGACGTCGCGCCGATCGGCGACGTGCAGTGGGTCGAGATCGACAACCACGACGACCTCGCCAAGGGCAGGGAGATCGCATGCCGGTACTGACCCGCCTCATCCCGTCGCCCGTCGTCGTCGACATCAGCCGCGGCGCCCTGGACGACCTGGCGGGCCTGCTGGCCGATCAGCGGATCTCCTCGAACGGCAGGCTCGCCTTCGCCATCAGTGGTGGTTCGGGCGCGGCTCTGCGTGAGCGTTTCGCCCCCGCCCTCCCCAGCGCCGACTGGTACGAGGTGGGCGGCGGCACCATCGACGACGCCATCAAGCTGGCCGACTCCATGAAGTCCGGGCGCTACGACGCCGTCGTCGGCCTGGGCGGTGGCAAGATCATCGACTGTGCCAAGTTCGCGGCGGCGCGCATCGGCCTGCCGCTGGTCGCGGTCGCCACCAACCTCAGCCACGACGGCCTGTGTTCACCGGTCGCCACCCTCGACAATGACGCGGGGCGCGGCTCGTACGGCGTGCCCAACCCGATCGCCGTCGTCATCGATCTCGACGTCATCAGGGAGGCCCCGGCCCGGTTCGTTCGTTCCGGGATCGGTGACGCGATCTCCAACATCTCCGCGGTGCGGGACTGGGAACTCGCCCACACGGTGCGCGGCGAGGACATCGACGGCCTCGCCGCCGCCATGGCCCGCCAGGCGGGGGAGGCCGTGCTGAGGCACCCCGGCGGCGTCGGCGACGACGCGTTCCTCCAAGTCCTCGCCGAGGGGCTGGTGATGACCGGGATCTCGATGTCGGTCGCCGGTGACAGCCGGCCCGCGTCGGGCGCCTGCCACGAGATCAACCACGCCTTCGACCTGCTCTACCCCAAGCGCGCCGCCAGTCACGGCGAACAGTGCGGTCTCGGGGCGGCGTTCGCCACGTTCCTGCGGGGCGACCGGGAGATGTCGATGCTGATGGTCGAGGTGCTCCAGCGCCACGGCCTTCCCGTATTGCCTCACGAAATCGGCTTCGACGAGGACGAGTTCGTGAAAGTAGTGGAGTACGCCCCGGAGACCAGGCCCGGGCGGTACACCATTCTCGAACACCTCGACCTGTCCGCCGACCAGATCAGGGACGCATACCGCGACTATGCACAAGCCATCAGTAGCTGAACTCCGTCCGGTCGTTCATCCCGAGGGCGTGAAGGACAGGCGCAGCGGTGAGCACTGGGCCGGGCGGCTCTACATGCGCGAGGTCTCCCTGCGCGTGGATCAGCACCTGGTGAACACGAAGGTCACGCCGAACCAGCTGACCTACCTGATGACCGTCGCCGGTGTCCTCGCCGCCCCGGCACTGCTGCTGCCGGGGATCGGCGGGGCGGTGCTCGGCGTGGTGATGGTCCAGCTCTACCTGCTGCTCGACTGCGTGGACGGCGAACTCGCGCGCTGGAAGAAGCAGTACTCGCTCGGCGGGGTGTACCTGGACCGGGTCGGCGCCTACCTCTGCGACGCCGCCGTGCTGCTGGGCTTCGGCCTGCGTGCCGCGGACCTGTGGGGCGGGGGCCGTGTGGACTGGCTGTGGGCCTTCCTCGGCACCCTCGCCGCGCTCGGGGCGGTACTGATCAAGGCCGAGACCGACCTGGTCGGTGTGGCCCGGCACCAGACCGGGCTGCCGCCCGTGAAGGAGGCCGCGAGCGAGCCGCGCTCGTCCGGCGTGGCGCTGGCCCGCAAGGCCGCCGCGGCGCTGAAGTTCCACCGCCTGATACTCGGGATCGAGGCGTCGCTGCTCATCCTGGTCCTGGCGGTCGTGGACGAGATCAGAGGCGACCTCTTCTTCACCAGGCTCGGTGTCGCCGTGCTCGCCGGAATCGCCGTTGTCCAGACGCTGCTGCATCTGGTGTCCATCCTGGCCTCCAGCAGGCTCAAGTGACGGAGGGAGCCACCATGCCGCAGCAGAGCCCGGAGCGGTCCGCACCGACCCCGAGGCTCGGCGCCGTCATCCTCACGATGGGCAACCGGCCCGAGGAGCTGCGGGCGCTGCTCGACTCCGTGGCCAAACAGGACGGGGATCCGATCGAGACCGTCGTCGTGGGTAACGGCGCGCCGCTGCCCGCGTTGCCGGAAGGTGTACGGACGGTCGAGCTTCCGGAAAATCTCGGCATCCCCGGAGGCCGGAACGTAGGCATCGAGGCCTTCGGCCCGTCCGGCGCCGAGGTCGATGCCCTGCTCTTCCTCGACGACGACGGGCTGCTGCCGGACACCGGCACCGCCGAGCTCGTGCGTGAGGCCTTCGCCGCCGACGCGTCGCTGGGCATCGTCAGCTTCCGCATCGCCGACCCGGACACCGGTGAGACCCAGCGCCGCCATGTGCCCAGGCTGCGGGCCGCGGACCCGATGCGCTCCTCCCGGGTGACCACGTTCCTGGGCGGCGCCAACGCCGTGCGTACGAGGGTCATCGCCGAGGTCGGGGGACTGCCTGACGAGTTCTTCTACGCACACGAGGAGACGGACCTGGCCTGGCGGGCCCTGGATGCGGGCTGGTCGATCGACTACCGCGCAGACATGGTGCTGCACCACCCCACGACGGCTCCGAGCCGGCACGCGGTCTACCACCGCATGGTCGCCCGCAACCGCGTCTGGCTCGCCCGCCGGAACCTCCCGGCCCTGCTCGTACCCGTCTACCTCGGCGTCTGGCTGGTCCTCACCCTCGCCCGCCGCCCCTCGCGCCCGGCGCTGCGCGCGTGGCTCGGCGGATTCCGGGAGGGGTGGACCAAACCGTGCGGTGCGCGCAGGCCGATGCGCTGGCGTACCGTGTGGCGGCTGACCCGACTAGGTCGCCCGCCCGTGATCTGACAAGCTCGTCTCAAGCACCATCATCACTTCCAGTTCACTTGCGCGTGTGAGGACGAAAGTTTCAAACGTGACCGAGACAACGCACGGCGGTGCGGTGGGCGTGAAGCCCCCGCCCACACCGGACGACCGTCTGTCCCCGGCCGATCTCGCGGCCAAGTACGGCTTGTCGGTGAGCGGGGCGCGTCCCTCGCTGCCGGAGTACGTGAGGCAGCTGTGGGGGAGACGGCATTTCATCCTCGCCTTCTCGCGGGCCAAGCTCACCGCGCAGTACAGCCAGGCGAAGCTCGGACAGCTGTGGCAGGTGGCCACGCCACTGCTGAACGCCACGGTCTACTACTTCATCTTCGGTCTCCTGCTCGGCGGCAGGAACGGAACGCCCGGCGGCCATCAGAACTACATTCCCTTCCTGGTCACCGGCGTTTTCGTCTTCACCTTCACCCAGACCTCGGTGCTCAACGGTGTCCGTGCGATCTCCGGCAACCTCGGTCTCGTGCGCGCCCTGCACTTCCCGCGCGCATCACTGCCGATCTCGATCTCGCTGCAGCAGCTCCAGCAACTTCTGTACTCGATGATCGTGCTGGTCGCCATCCTCGTCGGCTTCGGGCACTTCCCGGCCTGGTCCTGGCTGCTGATCTTCCCGACGCTCGCCTGCCAGTTCCTCTTCAACACCGGCATGGCACTGATCATGGCCCGGCTGGGCAGCAAGACCCCCGACCTGGCCCAGCTCATGCCGTTCATCCTGCGCACATGGATGTACGGGTCCGGCGTGATGTTCCCGCTGCAGCCCATGCTGCGCGACCGCGCGGGGGCGCAGCCGTGGCTGGTTGATCTCATCCAGGCCAACCCCGCTGCCGTCTACATGGACCTCATGCGCTTCTCGTTCATCGACGGCTACACCCCTGCGGACCTTCCGCCGCACGTCTGGGCACTCGCGCTGGGTTGGGGTCTGTTGATCGGTGTCGGCGGATTTGTTTTCTTCTGGAAGTCGGAGGAGCGTTATGGACGTGGCTGAGGACACCCAGGAGAAGGCAGAGATCGTCCCCCAGGTGGAGGGGCCTCCGGCGCAGGAGGCGTGGATTCCCACCGTCATCGCAGAGGACCTGCACATCGTCTACCGCGTCTACGGCGGCGCGAAGGGCAAGGGCAGCGCCACCGCGGCGCTGAACCGCATCATCCGCCGTAAGCCCGGTGGCGGCAGCCTGCGTGAGGTGCATGCGGTCAGGGGCGTGAGTTTCACCGCTTACCGCGGCCAGGCCATCGGCCTGATCGGCTCCAACGGTTCGGGCAAGTCCACGCTGCTGCGCGCCATCGCGGGCCTGTTGCCCCCCGAGAGCGGCCGTGTCTACACCAACGGCCAGCCCTCACTGCTGGGTGTCAACGCCGCGATGATGAACGACCTCACCGGCGAGCGGAACGTCGTGCTCGGCGGGCTCGCCATGGGGATGTCCCGCGACGAGGTCGCCGAGCGCTACCAGGGGATCGTCGACTTCTCCGGCATCAACGAGAAGGGCGACTTCATCACCCTGCCGATGCGCACGTACTCATCGGGCATGTCCGCGCGGCTGCGGTTCTCCATCGCCGCCGCCAAGAACCACGACGTGCTGATGATCGACGAGGCGCTGGCGACGGGCGACAAGAAGTTCCAGCGCCGCTCGGAGCAGCGCGTGCGCCAACTGCGGGAAGAGGCAGGCACCGTCTTCCTCGTGAGCCACAACAACAAGTCGATCCGCGACACATGCGAGCGGACGCTGTGGCTGGAGAAGGGCGAGCTCGTGCACGACGGGCCGACCGAGGAAGTCCTCAAGGAATACGAGAAGTTCACGGGCAAGTAGCCCCGGCGGACACCACACGAGCCGCACACACAACGGTCAGCGGCTGATCCGGACCCCCGTTCCGAATCAGCCGCTGACCGTTGTTCCTGTGGGGGCCGTTCGTGTCAGACCCCCGCGGGAGTTCGCTCCGACGCCTGGGACTCCGGCGCCCCGGGCCCCTCGGAGGGCGTCTCCTCCAGGCCGACCTTGCTGTGCAGCTTCCGCAGCACACGCGGCGCGTACCAGGCACCGCGGCCCAGCAGGCGCATCGCGGCGGGCACCAGCACTCCGCGCACGGCGACGGCGTCGATGAGGATCGCCAGCCCGCTGCCCAGGCCGAACATCTGCAGGAAGCTGATCTCGCTGGTGGCGAAGGCGAAGAAGCTCACGCCCAGCAGTCCCGCCGCCATGGTCACGATGCGCCCGGTGCGGGACAGGCCGCGCGTGACCGCCGTCGCGTTGGGGGCACCGCTGTCGTGCAGCTCCTTGATGCGGCTGGTGACGAAGACCTCGTAGTCCATGGAGAGTCCGAAGACGATGCAGAACATCAGCACCGTCATCGAGGTGTCCATCGGCATGGCCGTGAAGCCCAGCGCCGACGAGAGGTGCCCGTCCTGGAAGATCCACACCATCGCGCCGATCGAGGCCGTCAGGCTCACCGTGTTGAGCAGGAGGGCCCGCAGCGGCTGGACGACGCTGCCGGTGAAGAGGAAGAGCAGCACGAAGGTCGAGCCGACGACCATCCCGATGGCGCCGGGCAGCCGGTCGCCGATCGACGCCTTCGTATCGACGAGCTGGGCGTCGCGTCCGCCGACGAGGGCCTCGCCGCTGCCGGGAGCGGCCACGTCGCGGATGCTGCGAACGGTGTCCTGCCGCTCCTCCGCCGCTGAGCCCCGTTCCGGTGTGACGGTGAGGAGCTGTGCGTCGGGCTTGCCCAGCGCGGCCTGTGCGGGCCCTGCCGGTGCTGCCTTCTTACCGTCGGCGTAGACGCCGCTGCTCGCCTGTACGCGGGCCACGCCGTCCAGGCCCGATATCCGCCCCGCGTACGCGTCGAGCTCGTCCCCGGGAACCCCCGCCGTGGTGACGATCTGGAGGGCCTCCGTCGAGCCTCCGGGGAACTGCGTGTCCAGGACGCTGCTGACCTGCCGGCTCTGCGCGTCCTCGGGCAGTACCCGCTCGTCCGGCATCCCGAAGCGCGCGCCCAGCAGCGGGCTCGCCGCCAGCAGGAGCACCGCCAGCACGGGCAGCGCGGTCAGGGCCGGGCGGCGCATGACCGTACGCGCGAGCCGGCCCCACATGGGTGCGTCGGGACGGCGGACCGCGTCGGCCCATGGCAGCCGGCCCTTGTTCACGCGGTGTCCGAGCACCGCCAGCAGCGCCGGTACGACGATCAGTGCCGCCATGGCGGCGATGGCCACGACTCCGATCCCGGCGTACGCGAAGGAGCGGAGGAAGAACGGCGGGAAGAGCAGCAGCGCCGCCAGCGCCGCGACGACGGTCGCCGCGGAGAAGGCGATCGTGCGTCCCGCCGTCGTCACGGTCGTGCGCAGCGCGTCCCCGACGTCGTCGCCCTCGGAGAGCCGTTCGCGGAAGCGGCTGACGATGAGCAGCCCGTAGTCGATTCCCAGCCCGAGGCCGAGCGCGGTGGTCAGGTTGACGGAGAAGACCGAGACGTCCGTGACGCTGCCCAGTACGAACAGTTCGGCGAAGGTGCCGAGAATCGCGATCAGCCCGATCGCCAGCGGCAGCAGCGCCGCGACGAAACTGCCGAAGGCGATGACGAGCAGCACCAGCGTCAGCGGCACGGCGATGGACTCCGCGACGGCCAGGTCCGCGGAGACCTGCTCGGAGATGTCGTTGTTGAGTGCCGCGCCGCCCCCTGCCCGTACATCCACGGGGCCCTGGTCACCGCTCCACTCGTCGGTGATCTCCTTGGTGTGGTCGGCCACGTCGCTGCTGTCGCCCCGCACATGCGCCAGCACGAGGGCCTGCGAGCCGTCCCGTGAGGTCAGCGCCGAGCCGCCGGCGTCCCAGTACGAGGAGACGTGGGAGAGCTGCGAGTTGGCCTTCAGCTCCTTCGTCAGCTTCTCGCCGGCCTCGCGCACGGCAGCCGAGTCCAGGCTTCCGCTCTCCGCCCGCACCAGCAGAACGAGGTTGTCCTCGCCGCCGAACTTGTCGGCGATGAGGGTCTGTGCGCGGCTCGATGGTGCGTCCGGATCCTCGAAGCCACCGGCCTGCAGCTTCCCGAACGCTCCGAAACCGATGGCGCCCATCGCCACCACCGCGATCAGGCTCGCTATGAGCAGAGCCCGAGGCCGGTGCAGGGCCAGCTCCGCGATTCGTCTCAGCACTGTCCTAATCCCCCCATGAGGCGTTGCGCGCCGATGTTTACGGCGTCAACATGGACTCTGGCAGTGAATGTTAATGGTGTCAACATCGGGGAGGATGAAAGCATGGCGGACATGGAGGCGAAGACCGGCGCGAGCGCGACCGAGGCCGCGAACGGCCCCGCGGGGGAGCGAGCCCAGCGCGGAGGCAGTCGGTCCGGCGCCGGTGGCAAGGGGGCCTACCACCACGGCGACCTGCGCAACGCCCTCATCGAGGCCGCGACCGACCTCGCCCGCGAGGGCGGCCCCGAGTCGGTCGTCCTGCGCGCCGCGGCACGGCGCGTCGGCGTCTCACCGACCGCCGCCTACCGGCACTTCGCCGGCCAGGCCGAACTGCTCCATGCCGTCAAGGAACTGGGCCAGGAGCGCCTGGCCGTGAGCATGGAGGCCGGCGGCCGCTCTGCCTCGCCGCTCGGTAGCGCAGGCGAGGCCGCGGAGGCGCGCATGCGGGCCCTCGGCCACGGATACCTGTCCTTCGCGCTGTCCGAGCCGGGCCTCTTCCGGGCCGCCTTCTGCCACGACACGCTCCATCTCGGCCCCGTGAGCGGCACCTTCGACCACGAGGGCGAGGACGGCTGGGAATTCCGCTCGTTCGAGATCCTCGTCGAGACCCTGGACGCCCTCGTCGAGCACGGCAGGATGCCCCCGGAGCGGCGTCCGGGCGCCGAGCTCACGGCCTGGGCGACCGTCCACGGGCTCGCCATGCTCTTCCTGGACGGTCCGCTCGGGGAGCTGTCCCCCGAAGAGACGCACGCCGTGGCCGAGCGCGCGTTCGACGTCCTCATCGGCGGATTCACCGCCCCGCCCGCGCGCTGACGAGGCGCCAACCCCGTCCCCGGCAGGTCCGTCCGGGCCGGGATCGCGCTCTTCGCCCGCCGTTTCACAGCGTCCGCACGGCCGCCGCGGGCCGCCTCTCGCCGTCGTGCCGGAGCGGCGTGTCCGAAATAGGATGTTTTCGCCCAGCGGTGTAGAAACGGAGATGTGACGGCAATGGCTTCTGGCAGCACGTGGTGAGCGCGGAGGCGGACGCCCATGCGCGTGCCGTCCTCGCCAAGGCCACGCGGGAGAACTTCCCAGTGGCGCCCGGATTCCTGCCGCGCGAATGGCGCTACGACCTGATGGCCGTGTACGGCTACGCCCGGCTCGTCGACGACATCGGCGACGGCGATCTCGCCCCCGGCGGTCTCGACGCGAAGTATCTGGGGCTCGGCCCCGAATGGGGCAGCGAACCCGGCGCCGACCGGCTCGCGATGCTCGACGCGTTCGAGGCCGACCTGTGCCGCCTCTTCGAACCGGGACGTCCCGCACCCGGCCACCCCCTGCTGAGGGCTCTCGCACCGACGGTGCGGCGCCGCAAGCTCACTCCCGAACCGTTCCTCGCGCTCATCGAGGCCAACCGCCAGGATCAGAAGATCCGCCGCTACGCCGACTACGCCGAACTGCTGGGCTACTGCGAGCTGTCGGCCAACCCCGTCGGCCACCTCGTCCTCGCCATTACCGGAACCGTGACCCCCGAGCGGAAACGGTACGCCGACGACGTGTGCACCGGGCTCCAGATCGTCGAGCACCTCCAGGACGTCGCCGAGGACCTGGGGCGCGACCGCATCTACCTGCCCGCCGAGGACATGGCCCGCTTCCACGTCTCCGAGTCCGACCTCGCCGCCCCGAGCGCCAACGCGTCGGTCCGCGCGCTGCTGGCCTTCGAGGCGGACCGTGCCCGCGCGCTGCTGTCGTCGGGCGATCCGCTCGTCGCCAGCGTCCGCGGACGTCTGAAGCTGCTGCTGGCGGGATTCACCGGCGGTGGACGCGCCGTCCTCCGTGCCATCGGCCGTGCCGGATACGACGTACTCCCAGGACCTCCCCGGGCCACCACGCGCGGGCTGCTGCGCGAGGTGGCCGCAACCCTGCGACGAGAGGGGTGAGCGGACCGTGGACAGAGCCCGGCCCGTACCGTACGTGCCACCTTCGGTGGCCGCCGCGTACGACTACTGCGAGTCCGTCACGGGCCAGCAGGCCCGCAACTTCGCCTACGGAATCCGGCTGCTGCCCACGGGCAAGCGCCGGGCGATGTCCGCGCTCTACGCATTCTCCCGGCGGGTCGACGACATCGGCGACGGCCCTCTCGAACAGTCCGTCAAGATCGCCAGGCTGGAGGAGACCCGGGAGCTGCTGGGCCGTATCCGCGAGGGCGGCATCGAACAGGACGACACGGACCCCGTGGCGGTCGCGCTCAGCGACGCGGCGCGCCGCTACCCCGTTCCGATGGGCGGGCTGGACGAACTCATCGACGGAGTCCTGCTGGACGTGCGCGGCACCAGCTACGGCAGCTGGGAGGAGCTGGAGGTCTACTGCCGATGCGTGGCCGGTGCGATCGGCCGGCTCTCCCTCGGTGTGTTCGGAACTCTCCCCGGTGTACGGGACGCGGTCCGCGCCCCCGAGTACGCCAACACCCTCGGCCTCGCGCTCCAACTGACCAATATCCTCCGGGATCTTCGGGAAGACGCTGATCACGGACGTACGTACCTGCCTGCGGAGGATCTTGAAAAATTCGGCTGCTCCGCTGACTTCCACAGTGGCGAGGCGCAACCCGGAAGCGACTTCCGAGGGCTGGTCCACCACGAAGTGCAGCGCGCCCGCGCCCTGTTCGCCCAGGGCTACCGGCTGCTCCCTTTGCTCGACCGCAGATCCGGCGCCTGTGTGGCCGCCATGGCCGGCATCTACCACCGTCTGCTGGAACGTATCGCCGCGGATCCGTACGCGGTGCTGCACGAGCGCGTCTCGCTCCCGAACAGGCAGAAGGCATACGTCGCCGTGCGCGGGCTCACCGGCATCGACGCACGGAACGCCGCGAGGCGGAGCGCACGCGCATGACCGGGATTGACGCCGTCGCGGCGGGCAGCCGCGCCTCCCGCGAGCGCCGCGCCCTCGTCGTCGGCGGAGGAATCGCGGGAACCACGGCCGCACTCCGCCTGGCCGACGCGGGCGTGGCCACCACCCTTCTCGAGTCGCGTCCGCGCCTGGGCGGCCTCGCCTTCTCCTTCCGCCGCGACTCCCCGGCGGGCCCGCTCTCCGTCGACAACGGGCAGCATGTGCACCTGCGTTGCTGCACGGCCTACACGTGGTTCCTGCGGCGGATCGGCGGATCGGGGCTCGCGCCGTTGCAGCGCCGCCTCGATGTACCGGTCCTCGATGTGGCAGGCGTGCGGCCCCGGTTGAGCAGGCTGCGGCGCAACTTCCTGCCAGTACCGATGCACTTGGCCGCCTCTCTGGCCAACTACCGGCACCTGACGCCGGCCGAGAGAGCGCGCGCGGCCGGTGCGGCTCTCGCCCTGAAGGCGCTCGACCCGGCCGATCCCGCCCTGGACGACGTCGACTTCGCGACCTGGCTGCACGGGCAGGGCCAGAGCGACCGTGCGATCAGCGCGCTGTGGGACCTGGTGGGCACCGCCACGCTCAACGCCCGCGCCCCGCACGCCTCCCTGGGCCTCGCCGCGATGGTCTTCAGGACGGGGCTGCTCTCCGCGCCCGGCGCCGCCGACATCGGGGTCTCCCGCGTCCCGCTGGGACACCTGCACGACACCCTCGCCCGCGAAGCCCTGCGCGCGGCGGGCGTGCACGTCCTCACTCAGACCCGGGTCCGTGCCGTCACCGCGGCGTCCGGCGGGGGCTGGACCGTATCGGCCGGCGAAGGGCAGGGGAGCGCGGCGGAACACCACGCCGACGCCGTCGTGCTCGCCGTGCCCCAGCGCGAGGCAAACGGACTGCTGCCGGAGGGGGCGCTGCCGGCGCCCGGCAGGCTTCTGGAGATCGGCACCGCCCCGATCCTCAACCTGCACGTCGTCTACGACCGCCGTGTGCTGCGCCGTCCCTTCTTCGCCGCGCTCGGCTCGCCCGTCCAGTGGGTCTTCGACCGCACCGGCCCCTCGGGCCTCGGCGGCGGCCAGTACCTCGCCGTGTCCCAGTCGGCCGCGCACGGGGAGATCGACGAGTCCGTCGCGGCGCTGCGCGAGCGCTACCTGCCGGAGCTGGCGCGGCTGCTGCCCGCGGCCCGCACCGCCCGCGTCGTCGACTTCTTCGTCACCCGTGAACGCACGGCCACCTTCGATCCCCGCCCAGGCGTGGGCCGGCTGCGCCCCGCCTCCCGCACCGCGGTGCCCGGTGTCTGCCTTGCCGGAGCTTGGACGGATACTGGCTGGCCGGCCACGATGGAGAGCGCCGTACGGAGTGGAATGACCGCCGCCCGGGAAGCCCTCACTGTCATGGGCCGCCCGTACGACAATGATCCGGTGCCCAGCACCACACGAAAGGGCGGTGGCATGAGCAGCGCCGACACAGGCGGCACGTCCGGCCTACGCAGCCGGACGGCACCGCAGAATTCCCCCACTCCACCACCGCGGACAGCGGTAGACGCACGAACGGCACAGAACGCAGAGGAGACCCCGTGACAACGGCGAACCAGCACACCGTCGTCGACAACACGAGCGTCAGCGCTCTGCTGGAGCGAGGCAAGAGGCTCGCCACCCCGCTGCTGCGCGCCGCGGTCGAGCGGCTCGCTCCACCGATGGACACCGTCGCCGCCTACCACTTCGGGTGGATCGACGAGGCCGGCCGCCCGGCGGAGGCCGACGGCGGCAAGGCCGTACGCCCCGCGCTCGCCCTGCTCTCGGCCGAGGTCACCGGGGCCGCACCGGAGACCGGCCTTCCCGGCGCCGTCGCCGTCGAGCTGGTGCACAACTTCTCGCTGCTGCACGACGACCTGATGGACGGCGACGAGCAGCGCCGCCACCGGGACACCGTCTGGAAGGTGCACGGCCCGGCGCAGGCGATCCTCGTCGGCGACGCCCTCTTCGCCCTGGCCAACGAAATACTGCTGGAGCCGGGCACCGCCGAGGCGGGCCGCGCGACGCGGCGGCTGACGCGGGCCACGCGCAAGCTCATCGACGGGCAGGCGCAGGACATCTCCTACGAGCACCGCGAGCAGGTCACGGTCGAGGAGTGCCTGGAGATGGAGGGCAACAAGACCGGCGCGCTGCTGGCCTGCGCCGTCTCCATCGGCGCCGTGCTCGGCGGGGCCGACGACCGCACGGCCGACGCGCTGGAGTCCTACGGCTACCACCTCGGTCTCGCCTTCCAGGCCGTCGACGACCTGCTGGGCATCTGGGGCGACCCGGGCGCCACCGGCAAGCAGGCCTGGAGCGACCTGCGGCAGCGCAAGAAGTCCCTCCCCGTGGTTGCCGCGCTCGCCGCACCGGACCCGGCCGCGACCCGGCTGGCCGAGCTGATGAGGGGCGACGCGAAGAAGAGCCAGGCGGAGATCGAGGCGTTCGACGAGGCCGAGTTCGCCACGCGTGCCGCACTGATCGAGGAGGCGGGCGGCCGCGAGTGGACCTCGGGGGAGGCGCAGCGGCAGCACGCCACCGCCCTCGCGGCTCTCGAACCCCTCGACCTGCCCCCGCACGTGCGGGAGCAGCTGACCGCGCTGGCCGATTTCGTCGTCGTACGCCAGCGATGACCACCCGGCCCCGGCGCTCGGTGCGCCGCCGGAACCTCCGGAAGGTAGTGAGATGACAGCTACGACGGACAGCGGCGCCGGGGCGATGGCCACCGCGGTGTCGGCGGGTCCCGAGAGCCTCCCGGGCCGCGCGCAGCGGGCGGCCGGCCTCGCCGTGGAGAACCTGCTCGCCAGGCAGGACGCGGCCGGCTGGTGGAAGGGCGACCTGGAGACCAACGTCACCATGGATGCCGAGGACCTGCTGCTGCGCGAGTTCCTCGGCATCCGTGACGAGAAGACAACGCGGGAGGCGGCCCGCTTCGTACGGTCCCAGCAGCGCCAGGACGGCACCTGGGCGACCTTCCACGGCGGGCCCGGAGACCTCTCCACGACCATCGAGGCGTACGTCGCGCTCCGGCTCGCCGGCGACCGGCCGGACGCACCGCACATGGAACGCGCCGCGGCCTGGGTGCGCGAGCAGGGCGGTGTCGCCGCGAGCCGGGTCTTCACCCGGATCTGGCTGGCGCTCTTCGGCTGGTGGCGCTGGGCGGACCTGCCCGAGATGCCACCCGAGATGATCTGGTTCCCGAAGTGGTTCCCGCTCAACATCTACGACTTCGGCTGCTGGGCACGGCAGACGATCGTCCCGCTCACCGTCGTGTGTGCGAAGCGCCCCGTACGGGCCGCGCCCTTCTCACTGGACGAGCTGCACCGTGACCCGGCAGATCCGAACCCTTCCCGCGGCATGGCGCCCGCGGCCAGCTGGGAGGGCTTCTTCCAGCGCCTGGACCGGAGCCTGCACGCCTACCGCAAGGTCGCTTCCCGATCGCTGCGCAGGGCCGCGCTGCGAAGCGCCGCCCGGTGGATCATCGAGCGGCAGGAGAACGACGGCTGCTGGGGCGGCATCCAGCCTCCCGCCGTGTACTCGCTGATCGCGCTGCGGCTGCTCGGCTATGACCTGGACCATCCGGTCATGCGGGCGGGCCTGTCGGCCCTCGACAGCTACACGGTCCGCTACGAGGGCGGCCGGGACGGCGACCCCGGTGAGGCGCACGACGGTCCGATGCGGATGGTCGAGGCGTGCCAGTCCCCGGTCTGGGACACCTGCCTGGCGACCATCGCGCTCGCCGACGCCGGCGTGGCCCCCGACCACCCGGCGCTCGTCAAGGCTGCCGACTGGATGCTCGGCGAGCAGGTGCTGCGCCGGGGCGACTGGTCCGTACGCAAGCCTCAACTGCCGCCGGGCGGCTGGGCGTTCGAGTTCCACAACGACAACTACCCCGATACGGACGACACCGCCGAGGTCGTCCTCGCACTGCGCCGCGTACGCCACCACGACCGGACGCGCGTGGACACCGCCGTACGCAGAGCCGTTCGCTGGAGCCTGGGCATGCAATCCAGGAACGGGGCCTGGGGGGCCTTCGACGCCGACAACGACAGCCCTTTCCCCAACCGGCTTCCGTTCTGCGACTTCGGCGAGGTCATCGACCCGCCCTCCGCCGACGTCACCGCGCACATGGTCGAGATGCTCTCGGCCGAGGGCCGCCGCGACGACACCCGGGTGCGACGGGCCGTGTCCTGGCTGCTGTCCGAACAGGAGGTCAGCGGCGCCTGGTTCGGCCGCTGGGGCGTCAATTACATCTACGGCACCGGTTCCGTGGTGCCTGCTCTCGTCGCGGCGGGGCTGCCCGTCTCCCACCCGGCGGTCCGCCGCGCGGTCTACTGGCTGGAGAGCGTCCAGAACGGCGACGGCGGCTGGGGCGAGGACCTGCGCTCCTACCGGCCGGGCCACGAGCGCGAATGGGCCGGACGCGGTACCTCGACGGCCTCGCAGACCGGCTGGGCACTGCTCGCGCTGCTCGCCGCGGGGGAGCGGGACTCGATGGCGGTGGAGCAGGGGATCAACTGGCTCGTGCGGACGCAGCGCGACGACGGCTCCTGGGACGAGCCGCACTTCACCGGCACGGGCTTCCCTTGGGACTTCTCCATCAACTACCACCTCTACCGGCAGGTCTTCCCGCTCACCGCGCTCGGCCGGTATCTGTACGGTCCGGGCACCGGAACCGGGCGGCAGGAAGAGAGATGACGCTCTCCGGTGACCGCGGCCCCCTGCTGATCGCCTGCGCGCTCGGCATCGAGCGGCTCGCGCTACGGCGCTTCGGCGACGCCCCGGCGGGGGCGGCAGGCCCGGTCACCGTACTGCGCACCGGCATGGGCCCCCTGGCCGCCGGACGCGCGGTCGCCAGGGCGCTGCGCGACGAGCCCGAGCCCGGCAGGACAGCCGTCGTCGCGACGGGATTCTGCGCGGGGCTTCTGCCCGGTATGCATCCCGGCGACCTGGTCGTCGCCGACGAGACCCGGGACGCCTCGGGACGCACGGAGTGCGCCGGCACGGAGCTGCTGGCCGACGCGCTGCGCCCCTACGGAACCGTGCACGTCGGACCGCTCGCCGGCTCCGCGCACATCGTGCACGGGCCGTCGCGTGCCGCTCTGCGCACCACGACCGCCGCCGTGGCCGCCGACATGGAGTCGGCCGCCACGCTCCGCACCGCGACGATGCCCGCCGGCCGCCCCGATGCCTCCGGGGGGACGCAGCCCACGGCGCCGGAGCGAAGCCGTCCCGTTGCGGCCGTACGGGTGGTGGTCGACGCGCCCGGACATGAACTGATCCGTCTCGGGACACTGCGAGGTGGAATATCGGCGTTCCGCATGCTCAGCGGAGTTATGCCCGCATTCCTCGAATGGCACCGATCCTTGCTGCTCCCCTGGAGGTGAGCGAGTCATGGCCATGCCTCTGCGTCAGACCGTCCGAATCGGCAGCTATCTCTTCCAGCAGAAGCTGCGAGGCCGCGAGAAGTTCCCGTTGATCGTCGAGCTGGAGCCGCTGTACGCGTGCAACCTGGCG
Organism: Streptomyces bathyalis; assembly: GCF_015910445.1. Taxonomy (NCBI): domain Bacteria; kingdom Bacillati; phylum Actinomycetota; class Actinomycetes; order Kitasatosporales; family Streptomycetaceae; genus Streptomyces; species Streptomyces bathyalis. The sequence continues at coordinate 773,690 of NZ_CP048882.1, read as the reverse complement.
TGTGAGGGCTGCGGGAAGATCCAGCACCCGGCGGGAGTGCTCAAGCAGCGGATGCCGGTCGCGCAGGCGGTGGGTGCGGTGACGGAGTCGGGCGCGCCGATGGTCTCGATCGCCGGCGGCGAGCCGCTGATGCACCCCCAGATCGGCGAGATCGTCCGCCAGCTGGTGGCGAAGAGGAAGTACGTCTTCCTGTGCACCAACGCCATGCTGCTGCGCAAGAAGCTGGACCAGTTCACGCCCTCCCGCTACTTCGCCTTCGCGGTGCACATCGACGGGCTGCGCGAGCGGCACGACGAATCGGTGGCGAAGGAAGGCGTCTTCGACGAGGCGGTCGAGGCGATGAAGGAGGCCAAGCGGCGCGGGTTCCGCGTCACCACCAACTCCACCTTCTTCAACACCGACACGCCTCAGACCGTCATCGAGGTGCTCGACTTCCTCAACGACGACCTGAAGGTGGACGAGATGATGATCTCGCCCGCCTACGCATACGAAAAGGCCCCGGACCAGGAGCACTTCCTGGGCGTCGAGCAGACCCGTGAGCTGTTCCGCAAGGCCTTCGCCGGTGGCAACAGGCGCCGCTGGCGGCTCAATCACAGCCCGCTCTTCCTCGACTTCCTCGAAGGCAAGGCGGACTTCCCCTGCACGGCCTGGGCGATCCCCAACTACTCCCTCTTCGGCTGGCAGCGGCCCTGCTACCTGATGAGCGACGGCTATGTGCCCACGTACAAGGAGCTCGTCGAGGAGACAGACTGGGAGGCCTACGGCCGCGGCCGTGACGCCCGCTGCGCCAACTGCATGGCGCACTGCGGCTACGAGCCCACCGCCGTGCTGGCCACGATGGGCTCCCTCAAGGAGTCGCTCCGAGCGGCCCGTGACACCGCGCGGGCCTGACGCCGTACCTCTGCGGCGCCGCGTTCCGCAGGGCCGCCCACATCACCACGGGGCAACCGACACCGGGAAGGGGGCTGGGGGATGAGCGACTTCGACCTCACCGAGCTGCTGGCGGAGCGCGGTGCCGAGCGGTACGAGCTGCACGCGCGTCACCTCAACCATCAGCAGCCGCGGATGCTGCGGACGATCGGCTTCGACAAGGTCTACGAACGGGCGGAGGGCGCACGGCTCTTCGACGCCGAGGGCAACGACTACCTCGACATGCTCGCCGGGTTCGGCGTGATGGGGATCGGACGCCATCACCCCGTGGTGCGGCAGGCTCTGCACGACGTGCTGGAGGCCCAACTCGCCGACCTCACACGCTTCGACTGCCCCCCGTTGCCGGGGCTGCTCGCCGAGCGGCTGCTCGCCCACGCGCCGGGCATGGACAGGGTCTACTTCGGCAACAGCGGCACGGAGGCAGTCGAGACGGCGCTGAAGTTCGCCCGCTACGCCACCGGCCGCCCGCGCATCCTCTACTGCGACCACGCCTTCCACGGGCTCACCACCGGCTCGCTCTCCGTCAACGGGGAGGCCGCCTTCCGGCGCGGGTTCGACCCGCTCCTGCCGGACACGGCCGTGCCGCTCGGCGATCTGGACGCCCTGGAGCGGGAGTTGAAGAAGGGGGAGGTCGCGGGACTCATCGTCGAGCCGATCCAGGGCAAGGGCGTGCACCCCGCGCCGCCCGGCTATCTGGCCGCCGCCCGTGAACTGCTGCACCGCCACGGCGCGTTGCTGATCGTGGACGAGGTGCAGACGGGTCTGGGGCGCACGGGCGACTTCTTCGCCTACCAGCACGAGGAGGACGTGCGTCCGGACCTCGTGTGTGTCGCCAAGGCCCTCTCCGGCGGCTACGTGCCGATCGGCGCCACGATGGGGAAGGAGTGGATCTTCAAGAAGATCTACTCCTCGATGGACCGGGTGCAGGTCCACTCGGCGAGCTTCGGGGCCAACGCACAGGCGATGGCCGCCGGGCTGGCGACCCTTTCAGTGCTGGAGAACGAGGACCTCACCGCGAAGGCCCGCCGCACAGGCGAGTTGCTGCGCGACCGACTCGGGGCGCTCGTCGGGGACTACGAGATGCTGCACGAGGTGCGCGGGCGCGGGCTGATGATCGGCATCGAGTTCGGCAGGCCCAAGTCCCTGAAGCTGCGAGGGCGTTGGACGATGCTCCAGGCTGCGCGCAGGGGCCTGTTCGCGCAGATGGTGGTCGTGCCGTTGCTCCAGCGGCACCGCATCCTCACCCAGGTATCCGGCGACGAACTCGAAGTGATCAAGCTCACCCCGCCGCTGGTGATCGGCGAGCCCGAGGCGGACAGGTTCGTCCGCGCCTTCAAGGAGATCATGGACGAGGCGCACGACGGCGGCGGCCTGATGTGGGAGTTCGGGCGGAACCTGATCAAGCAGGCGGCGGCGAACCGCTGAGCCCGCCGGCCGCGCCCGGCGTCAGCCGTCCTCGAGCATCCTCTCCTGAAGGCGCTCACGCGTGGCCCGGTCCAGGCCGAGACCCTCGGTGAGGTACCGCTCGACGCCGCCCCACATCTCGTCGATGGTGTTGAGGGCGGCGTGCAGATACGCGACGCGCGCGTCGAAGAGCGGCGAGAGCAGTTCCGCCACCTCGGGGGAGATCTTGCCCTTCGAACCGCGGTGCATCTTGTAGCGGCGGTGCGGGGAGTTGGACTGCAGATAGTCCTCCTCGATGGCCTCCTGCTCCACGCCCAGCGCCATCAGCGTCACGGCGATGGAGAGCCCGGCGCGGTCCTTGCCCGCCGCGCAGTGCATCAGCGCGGGCACGCTGTCCTCCGCGAGGGCGTGCAGGATCCGGCTGTGCTCGGCCGTGCGGTTCTTGATCATGGAACGGTACGAGGCGATCATGCGCGCCGCGCCCTTGCCGTCGGAGAGGACCGACCGCAGCTGCTCCAGCTCGCCGTCGCGAACCATCTTCCAGAACTCCGCGCCGTCGGCCGGGTCGGACAGCGGGATGTTCACGTTGCGCACGCCCGGCAGGTCCACGTCCGGGCCTTCGAGAGCCTGATCGGCGGAGTTGCGGAAGTCGAAGACCGTGTGCAGCCCCAGACCGCCGAGGAAGGTCGCGTCCTCCGGCGTCGCGTGGGCGAGGTGACCGCTGCGGAAGAGCATTCCGTGCCGTAGCCGGCGCCCGTCCGCCGTCGGTACTCCGCCTACGTCGCGGAAATTGCGCACCCCGGTCAACGCGGGTTCGGTGGACTGCTGGCTCACGGATGCTCCTCGTCTGCGCGACAGCCGATGCCCGATCCGACGATACGACATGGGGGAGTGCGGGGACGGAAGAGCGGCGACGTGCTGTCACGCAGAGCACTCTCCTGCACGCGGAGGGTGATTGGGGCTGGCCCCGTGACGGCGCCGCGAGCCGGTCGTTTCGCCGGGGTCGAATTCCGGCCCGATATCCGGAGTTGTGACTCGGGCGCGGCGAGGAAGGGCGCGCGAGGAATATGCCGGTGTCAGCCGTCGAGTACCGGTCCTGCATATGCGCGTATGAGCTCTTCGCCCGAATCGGTTCGGGCGGCCCGGCAGTCGAACCGATTCCGTTTGTGAATCGGTTCATGAGGATGACGGCGGCGCGGTGGCGCACCCCGGACGCGCTGCCCCAACTTGCCGTCCGCTACGGCGTATTCGCAGCTCAGCGCCGGTGTCGGAGTGAACTCGACGTCACGGCCGGTGAGTTGACCGCTCGTGGGCGGACCCGGGGTGGGGCGGCGCCGGGGGTGGCGAAGAGTAACCGCGGTGCTGCGGAAGGGAGTTACGATCACCTCGCGCACCCCGCACCCACGGTTGCGATCTTCACTCGTTAGGAGCTGGCGAAGGGTGGCGAATATGTCATCGGCGTCCGCCATGAGTGGTTGTGAGCACTAGCGTGGCCGTGGCGTTGCAGGAGCCGACGTGCACTGTGCTCGTGCTTCGAAGAAGCCCACCAGCAGACCTCAAGTCAACCGAGGAATCCGATGCCTGAACCCCCGAGCCACGCGGTGCAGACAGGAAGGGGAACGACCGGTCCCGCACACCTCACAGGGCCCCACCCCGGGAACGCTCCGCTCCCGGTCGCCTTCCAGGGGCCCAGTGGTGCAGCACCGCACAGCGCGCCGGCGGCACACACGGTGACCGGCGCCGCCAACGGCTCCCGGCGACGGCACGGCCGCACCCCGGTACGTCAGAGCCAGGGCGACGCCGCGCTCAGACGCAGCATGGTGCGCCTCGCGGTGCTCCCCGCGGGGGTCATCGCCGTGGCCGGCGCCGCGGTCGTCGCATACGTGATGAGCGCGGAGGCGGGCACCGGCGCGTCCGGCGCATCCGCACAGGGCACCGACGACATCGTCCTGTGGAGCATCCTCGGGGCGGCACTCTTACTCGTCTGCGGCGTCATCTTCGGTGCCGCACACTCCGCCACCGCGCAGTCCCGCCGCGCCCTCGAGCGCCAGGCCGCGCTGCGCCGCTCCGTCGCACGGGGGCATTCCCAGATCCGTGCCCTGGTGAGCAGCCTGGAACAGGGCGAACGCCCGCGTCCCCGCCAGCTGCCCGTACCGGCCGAACCGGACCCGCAAGCCGACGCGTTCGAACTGCTCACCCACGAACTCACCCTCGCCCAGCACGCCGCCGAGACCGCCGTGACCGAGGTCGTGGCACTCGTACGCAGCAACTCCAGCGGCAGCGAGGAGAAGGTCGAGGTCTTCGTCAACCTCGCCCGGCGTCTGCAGTCCCTCGTGCACCGGGAGATCGAGCTCCTGGACGAGCTGGAGAACGAGGTCGAGGACCCCGATCTGCTCAAGGGGCTCTTCCACGTCGACCACCTCGCCACCCGCATCCGCCGGCACGCGGAGAACCTGGCCGTCCTCGGCGGCGCCGTCTCGCGCCGCCAGTGGAGCCGCCCGGTCACGATGACGGAGGTGCTGCGCTCCTCCATCGCCGAGGTCGAGCAGTATCCGCGGGTCAAGCTCGTACCGCCCATCGAGGGCACTCTGCGCGGCCACGCCGTCGCCGACGTGATCCACCTGCTCGCCGAACTCGTCGAGAACGCCACGGTGTTCTCCGCGCCGCAGACCCAGGTGCTCCTGCGCGCGCAGCACGTGACCGCGGGCCTGGCCATCGAGGTCGAGGACCGCGGACTCGGCATGCCCGCCGCCGAGCAGAACCGCATGAACGCCGTGCTCTCCGACCCCGAGCGCATCGACGTCGGCGAGCTGCTCCAGGACGGGCGCATCGGGCTGTTCGTGGTCTCGGCGCTCGCGCAGCGGCACGGCATCGTCGTACAGCTGCAGAGCAACATCTACGGCGGGATCCAGGCCGTGCTGGTGCTGCCCCGTGAGGTGCTCGGCGACGATCCGGGCGCCGTCGAGCAGTCCGGCGCCGCGGTCGCCGCCGGTGCGAACGCCGCCGGGGGCGGCGGCCGCGCAGTTGTCGGCGCCCGCATGCCGCGCGCACGCACCGAGAGTTCGGAACATCCGCAGCAGCCTGCCGCCGAGCCGGCGGGCGGCGTCCCCTCCCGGACGCCCTGGCCGGAGGCCGGGTCGCCGGCTGCACAGGCTGCCGTCCCGCAGCCGCACCCGGATGCGCAGTCCCAGCCCCGGCCGCCCTCGCGGCACCAGCCGCAACGACAGCCGCAGCCGGAACCCGCCCCACCCTCGCCCGCCGGGGCCCGGCCCGGTCCGCAGCCCAACTTCCAGGCGTCCCAGCAGCGTTCGGCGCCGGCCACGGGTGCCACGAACGGCGAGCGCCCCGAACTCCCCAGACGCCGGCGCCAGGAGCACCTCGTCCCCGAGCTGCGGGAGACACCCGCCGCCCGGAGCGATGAGGGCGCTGACGGCAGCTGGGACGAGGCCGTTCAGGGCCACGACCCCGGCCTGCTGGCCGCGTTCCGGCGCGGCACCAGCCTCGCCGAGGACTCCGACGGCAACACCGACGGCGCGAGGAACGGTCACGCCGACGGCACAGGCACCGACACCGCCTACCCCGCCAACTAGGGCCCGGCCGGTGCTCCTTCCGCGATCCTCCGGCCTTCGGTATGGGCATCCCCACCTGTCCACCGGCACGGCGGATCACACGTCCCCGAGCCCGCGGCGCTACGTACCGCACGCCGCGGGCCCGATCAAGAGATTCCGAAGGACCGGGCCGGGAGCGGCCCTGGTCCCGCCCGCTCTGCGGTTCCCGCCCTGAAGGAGAAGAACGCGATCATGGTGAGCGAAGCCCCCATCGGCCACACGGCAGACCTCTCCTGGCTGCTGACCGGACTCGTCCAGCGTGTTCCCCACACGCGCAGCGCGCTGCTGCTGTCCTCCGACGGCCTGGTCAAGGCCGCACACGGTCTGGAGACCGACACCGCCGACCACATGGCGGCACTGGCGTCCGGCCTGTACTCCCTGGCGCGCAGCGCCGGCGTGCGGTTCGGCGACGGCGGTGAGGTGCGCCAAGTGGTCGTGGAACTCGACACCTCGCTGCTCTTCGTCTCGACCGCTGGGCAGGGCGCCTGCCTCGCCGTGCTCGCCGGAAGCGACGCGGACGCCGCCGTACTCGGATACGAGATGGCGATGCTGGTGAAGAGCGTCCGTCCGTATCTGGGCACACCGGCGCGACAGCCTGCCGGCCACTGAGGCGGCCGGATGAGACAGGAACCGTTAGAAGGGCCGTGGCTCGACGACGACGCCGGGCGGCTGATCCGCCCGTACACCGTGAGCAACGGCCGCACCAAGCCCACGTCCCAATTCGACCTTCTGACACTGGTGATGGCCACCGGCGACCGCCCGAACAACTACCTGGGCCCGGACCACAGCCATGTGCTGAAGCTGTGCGGCGGGCCCGTCTCCGTCGCCGAGATCGCCGCACAGATAGCCCAGCCCGCAGTGGTCACCAAGGTGCTGCTGTCCGACCTCGTGGACTGCGGAGCCATCACTTCGCGTGCCCCGGGCCGTGCGCCGCTGGGAAACGACCCGACCGATCGAGACCTGCTGGAGGCGGTGCTGGATGGGCTCCGTAGACGACTCTGAGGCGAGCCGTGCCGATCCGTTCCCTACCGCGCTGAAGATCCTCGTGGCCGGCGGCTTCGGCGTCGGCAAGACGACGTTCGTCGGCGCCGTGAGCGAGATCGAGCCGCTCAGTACGGAGGAGCTGCTCACTCAGGTCAGCGCGGCCACCGACAGCCTGGACGGCGTCGAGGACAAGGCGACCACCACCGTGGCCATGGACTTCGGCCGCATCACGCTCAGCGCCTCGCACATGCTCTATCTCTTCGGCACTCCGGGGCAGGAGCGCTTCTGGTTCATGTGGAACGAGCTGTCCGAGGGCGCTCTGGGCGCGGTGGTGCTCGCCGACACCCGGCGTCTCGAACACAGCTTCGCCGCCGTGGACTTCTTCGAGCGGCGGGGGATCACCTTCATCGTCGCGGTCAACGAGTTCGACAACTCCTACCGCTACGAACCCGACGAGGTACGGGCCGCGATCGACCTCAAGCCCGACGTACCGGTGGTGCTGTGCGACGCCCGGCAGGCCTCTTCCGGCACGCAGGTTCTCGTCTCACTTGTCCAGCATCTGCTCAACACGAGGAGTTCCCATGGCACCGATGTCGTTTGACCCGACCAGCCACCTGCTGCTGACCCCCGAGGACGCCGAGGCGCCGAACAGGGTCGTGCGGCTGCGGGAGTTGGGCCTAGGCGAGGCTCCGGTCCCCGAGTTCGACGACTTCGCCCGCCATCTCGCGCGCGTCACCGGCGCCCCCTACGCCATGGTGAACTTCATCGACGAGGAGCAGCAGTACTTCGCCGGTCTGTACGCACCCGGCTCCGACCAGGCCGTGGAGCTGGACCCCTCGTCGAACGCCGGAGGCTCTGTCGGCCGCGTGATGGCCCGCGACCACGGCTACTGCCCGCACGTCATCGTGCGGCGCAAGGCCCTGGTGCTGGAGGACGTGTGCGACTACCCGCGCTTCGCGGGGAATCCGGTCGTCGACGAGATCGGTATCCGCTCCTACCTCGGTGCCCCGCTCATAGACCGGACGGGCATGGCCCTCGGCACGGTGTGCGTGGTCGACCAGGAGCCGCGGCCGTGGGGACGGCAGGGGCTGGAGACCATCAAGTCGATGGCGGCGGACCTCGTGGAGCAGATCCACCGGCGGGAGCACCAGGGGCCCTGACTCCCCGGCGCCGCCCTCCCGGACGTGCCGGGGCGCCGGCCACCGGTGCCGGCCCCGCTCCTGGTCAGCCGTCGGGCTCGGGCCCGCAGCGCACGAGTTCGCTCAGCCGCTCGGACCAGGAGCCCTTGGCGGTTCCGAGGGCGACCTCTCCCAGGCGCAGCCGCTGGACGTCGGAGGTGCCGGCGGGCGCGAAGATGTGGTGGGCGTCGCGCAGGTACCGCTCGACGGGCCGGTCGGTGAAGAGGCCGCACGCCGCGTGGATCTCCATGGCGTCGCGCGCGGAGTCGAGGGCGTACTCCACGTTCACCAGCTTGGCGTTCATCAACTCGGCGTCGCAGGGCAGCCCTTGGTCGAGGAGATGGACGGCGTGGTACGCGGCCAGACGAGCCGTCATCAGCCGTGACTGCATCTGCCCGAGCTTCATCTTGACGGAGCCGAGCTCGCCGAGCGGAGCGTCGTAGCGCTGCCGCTCGGAGCAGAACGCGGAGGTCTCGTCCAGGATCGCCTGGTGGATGCCGAGGGAGACGGCGGTGAGGTTCGCGCGCCCGTACAGAACGCTGGAGGAGTACGCGACGGCGAGACCGTCACCCTCCTCGCCGAGCCGGTTGGCGGCGGGCACCCGGCAGTCGTCGAAGATCAGCTCGCCGAAGCTGAAACCGTGCAGCCCCATCGCGGGCCGCTGGCGGCCCAGCGAGAAGCCCGGGGTGCCGGACTCCACGAGGAAGGCGGTGAGGCCCCCGGAGCCGGGCCCGGTGCGGACCACGACGCCATGGAGGTCGCCGACGTGGGAGTTGCCGACGTAGACCTTGTTGCCGTTGAGGATGTAGTCGTCGCCGTCCCGGACGGCGGAGGAGGTCATTCCGAGTACGTGGCCGCCGGATCCGGGTTCTGTCACCGCTATCGTCGGCAGGCAATCGCCGGAGGCAATTGCAGGCAGCCACATCTTCTTTTGCTCTTCGTTGCCGAAGTGAATGATCTTGGCGGCACCGAGCTGTGATGCCTGCACCATGGCGCCCATCGCGCCGCTCACCCTGGACAGTTCCTCGATCACCACGGTCTTGCCGAGGTGACCCACACCCATGCCTCCGTATCCGGCCGGCACCGTGGCCCCGATCCACCCCTGGCGGGCGATCAGGCGCGACAGCCCGACGGACGCGGTGCGGCTGGCTTCCATCTCGGCTATTCGGGGTGTGACCTCGTTCTTCGCGAACTCCCGGACCGCCGTCCGCAAATGCTCGTGGCGATGGTCCGTGAAGTAGCGTTCCATGACGAGCCCTTCTCCGCGGGTGGCTCCGCTTCTGGTTCGGGCGGAGTCGTGCATCGGTAGCTGACCCGCCCCTGGCATAGGCCGACCGCATTATCCCCCACTCTTTCACGGTCAGTACAAGATCGATCACAGCTTTTGGCCGAAACACTCCCTGGTGCAACTTCAACTGGCCGGTGCAAAGGGGCAGATGACGCCGACGGCGGTCGGTGCATGCGGGGATGCCCCATGAGCATTACCCAATGGCATAGCACCGTTACGGCCTGCGGTCAGCAATTCGCGGCGATTGGCGGCAACTTGACACGGGACGAGACCGGTCGGGATTCGTAAGGATGAGGCAGTGATCGTCAGAGTGTGTAGCGGTTTGTGCTGGTCCGGCGGTGGTGCGGTGCTGATCGGAACTTCCGCACGGCCGGTGATGCACGGGCGTGCGCGGCGCATGCGCCCCCGTGAGCCGGCGGACGCGCGCTGCATCGGTCCGGCGAGTCCCGTCGTCCGGATGCGCGGCGGCCCCGACCGTGCGACGAGTACGGCCGCTACGTCATGGGTGGGACAGCGCGGTCCATGCACGCTGTAGCCGTCCTCATGCCCTGGTGGCGACCTTCACGCCGGAGGAACCTGACAGTACGGTTACCGTCTGCGAGCGAACCAGGCGAGCGAGGAGGCAGGGACCGTGGGCGGCGTACGGCAGGACCACACGACGGCAGCGGACGGCACCACGATCGCCACCTACACCTGGCACCCCGATGACGCCGAAGGCGCGGGCAGGGTCCCACGCGCCCTCGTACAGATCGCCCACGGGGCGGCCGAACACGCCCAGCGCTACGACCGGTTCGCCCGCTTCCTCGGCCGCTTCGGCTACGCCGTCGTCGCCTCCGACCACCGCGGCCACGGCGCCACCGCCGAGCACACCGGCGGATACGGCGTGGTGGGTGAGAGCGGCTGGCGGGCGACCGTCGACGACCTCAAGGCCGTGGGCGACCGGGTGCGGGCCGAACTGCCCGACGGCACGCCGTTCGTCTTCTTCGGGCACAGCATGGGCTCGCAGCTGGCCCGCGACTACGTCCAGGAGTACGGGGAGGGCGTGGCCGGGCTCATCCTCTCCGGTACGTTCCGCTCCCTGCCGGGCTGCGAGGCCGAGATGGCGATCCGGCAGCTCGAGGGCGAGATCGACAAGGGTGGCCGTGACGCCGTCTCGGACTTCGTGCCCGATCTGTTCAGCTCGTTCAACGACCCGTACACGCACCGCACCGGATTCGAATGGCTCTCCCGCGACGAGGAAGAGGTCGACGTCTACGCCGGCGACGAGCGCTGCGGGTTCGCCTTCAGCGCCGGGCTCTCACTGGACTGGGTGCTCGGCAGCCGCAAGATCAACGACCCCGCGCAGCTCGGACGGATCCCGCGCGACCTTCCCGTGCACATCGCCGTCGGCGACCAGGACCCGTGCAACCAGGGCATGACGCTCGTCTACGAACTCCTCGAGGACTTCCGTTACTTGGGGATGCGCGAGGTCGACTGGCGGGCGTACGCGGACGCGCGCCACGAGATCCTCAACGAGACGAACCGCGACGAGGTCCACACCGACCTGCTGCAATGGATCGATGCGCACGTGTGAGGCGCGCGCACGCAGGCCCGGAGGGAGCGGCAGAAGTGAACCGGGAGAGTGAAAGACCAGGCGCGGTCTCTGCCGAGGACGTCCGCGAAGTGGCCCTGTCCATGCCCGAGACGACGGAGAAGCTCGCCTGGGGCCAGCCGACGTTCCGCGTCGCGGGCAAGATGTTCGCCTCGCTCGGCGACGACGACACGACCATCGGCGTGAAGTGCCCCAGGGACGAGCGGGCCGAACTGATCGCCGCCGAACCCGCGAAGTTCTTCATCAAGCCGGGACATGACGACAACTACAGCCTCGTGAGGGTCCGTCTGGAGGCGCTCGAGGACGTGGAGGAGCTCCGCGTCATCCTTCTCGACTCCTGGCGGCAGGCGGCGCCCAAGCGGCTGAACGGCTGAGGGCCACCCGGTCGCCCCGCGGCCGCCGGCCCGCCCCGCGGGTCAGGGAAGGACCGCGAAGCCCTGCTGGAAGCTGGAGGGCGGCCCGGGACGGGCGTAGTACCAGCCCTGAGCGGTGTCGCAGCCCAGGTCCCGCAGCTTCGAGGCCTGGTGCTCCGTCTCCACGCCCTCCACGGTCACGGCAAGGCCCAGCGCGTGCGCCAGCGTCACGATTCCCTCGACGAAGGTGACGTCCGCCGGGTCCGCCGGGTGCTGCTGCAGACCCCGGGTGAAGGACCGGTCCAGCTTCAGCGTAGTGGCGGGCAGACGGCGCAGGTTGGCGAGGTTGGAGTAGCCCGTGCCGAAGTCGTCGAGCGCGATCTCCACACCCAGTTCGGCGAGTTGGCGCAGCGGCTTGAGCTCGTCCTCGTCCGCCCCGATCAGCGCGCTCTCCGTCACCTCCAGGCAGAGCGACGAGGGCGCCATGCCCGCGGCCTCCAGCACCGCCACCGTGTCGGGCACCAGATCGGGGTGGTGCAGCTGCCTGGGGGAGAGGTTCACATTGACCCGCAGCGGCCTGCGGTCGCCCTCGGAAGCGTCCTTGCCCTTGCCCTTGGCCCGGCCCTTCTTCTTGCCCGCGTTGTTGCGCTCCTCGTGCCAGGCGCACGCCTGCCGAACGGCCTGCTCCATCACCCAGCGCCCCAACGGGACGATGAGGCCCGTGTGTTCGGCCAGCGGGATGAAGCGGTCCGGGCCGAGAAGACCGTGCACCGGATGCTTCCAGCGCACCAGTGCCTCGGCGCCGTCCACGTGCCCGTCGCTCATACGGATCAGCGGCTGGTACTCCAGGAAGAACTCGTCACGCTCCAGCGCCGCCGGCAGACGGTTGGTCAGGCTGTGCCGGTCTATGGCACGGGCGTCCGAGTCGGGGTCGGCCAGCTCGTAGCGGTTGCCACCGGCGTCCTTGGCGCGGTACATCGTGATGTCCGCGCTTCGCATCACTTCTTCGGGACGCAGTTCGCCGCTCGGGCCCTCGACGATGCCGATGCTCGCCCGTACGGACAGCTCGCGTCCGTCGACGCCGATCGGGGTCGCCAGGGCCGCCAGCACCTGCCTGGCGAGCTCCGCGACCTCCTCGGAGCCCGAGGGGTCGGTGACGAGCGCGGCGAACTCGTCGCCGCCTATCCGTGCCACGAGATGGCCCGAGCCGGCCGTGCAGGACTGGAGCCGCTCGGCGACGGCGATCAGCAACTGGTCGCCGACCGCGTGCCCCAGGCTGTCGTTGACGGCCTTGAAGCCGTCGATGTCGAGGTAGCACAGCCCGAAGCGCTTCACGTCGCCGCTCGCCGAGAGCAGCCGGTCGAGGCGCTCGGCGAACAGGGTGCGGTTGGGCAGCCCGGTCAGCTCGTCGTGCGTCGCCTCGTAGCGCAGACGCAGGTGCAGCAGGCGGCGCTCGGTGATGTCCTCCAGCAGCGCGAGCTGGTAGCGCGGTTCGCCGTCGGCGTCGCGCAGCAGCGACACGGTGAGGTTGGTCCACAGGACGGTGCCGTCGGGACGGTGGTACGGCTTCTCCACGCGGAAGTGGTCGCGCTCTCCGCGGACCAACTGGCGGTGCATGCGCCACACATGGGGAGCGTCGTCCGGGTGCACCCATTCGTTCACGTTCCGCCGGCGCATCTCCTCCTCGGAGCGGCCGAACATCCGGGCCAGCGCGCCGTTGGCGTCCAGGATGCGGCCGTCCATGTCGGCGATGGAGATGCCGATGGTGGCGTCGTTGAATACGGCGCGGAAGCGGGTCTCACTGGCGTGCAGCGCTTCCTCGACGGCGGTCTGGGCGGCGAGGGCGGCCCGGGAGAGGGACTCCTGCTCGCTGAGGGTGCGATCGCGAAGGGCCTGGGTGAAGCCCGCGGCGATGGAGTGCTGGAGCCGGGAGCACCGGGCGCGCGCCTCGTCGACGTCGAGAGTGGTGCTCTCAGGGTCGCGCCCGTAGAGCACCAGATAGGAGTCGATGACGCCGAGCAGATGCGGCAGCGCGTCCGGGCTGGTGCAGTGACCGTCCACCAGCGCCGCCCCGACGTCACGGCCCACGGCGGGCGTGAAGGGATGGGCGTGGAGCGCTTCGCACAGCTGCACGGCCAACGGGTGGAGGTAGTCCTCCAGTTCGGCACGCGTCATCGAGGTCTGCGTGACCGGGTAGACGGCGCGGCTCCAGATCGTCGCGAAGCGCCGTAGTCCGTCCTTCTCGAGCCCTTCGGACTCGTGCGGCCCGGGATTCACCCGGCGCTTCCCGCCTTGTGGCCCACCCCGGCGTAGCCGCTGAGGAGCAGGGGGTCCTCCGCCTCGGGCATGTCCTCGGGGCGCCAGCGGGGCAGCGGCACCAGCCCCGGTTCGACGAGATCGAAGCCGTCGAAGAACTGCTTGATCTCCGATCGGGTCCGGGTGATCAGCGGTGAGCTCGTCTGTCTGTAGACGTCCCGGACGCCCGTGCCGAGGGTGCGCATCGGGCCCTCGTCCGCCGAACTGTGCGACACCACAAGGAGACTGCCGGGTGCCAGGGAGTCACTGATCTCTCTGACGGTCTTCCAGGGATCGTCCTTGTCCTCGACGAAGTGCAGGACCGCGACGAGCAGCAGCGCGACGGGCTTCCCGAAGTCCAGGAGCCGGTCGGCCTCCGCGCTGTAGAGGATGTCCTGCGGGGAGCGGAAGTCGGCCGAGACCACGTCGGCGAGCTCGTTTCCGTCGAGCACCGCGCGGCTGTGCGCGACGGCCACGGGGTCGTTGTCGACGTACACGACGCGGGCGGAGGAGTCCGCGGACTGCGCGACCTCGTGGACGTTGCCGAAGGTCGGTATGCCCGAGCCGATGTCAAGGAACTGGGTGACGCCCTCGCCGATCGCATAGCGGATGGCGCGGCGCATGAAGGCACGATTCGCCTGGATTATTTTCGGCAGCCCCGGCCAGGCTTCGATGGCGCGTTTCCCCGCTTCCCGGTCCACCTCGAAGTTGTGCGAGCCGCCCAGGTAGTAGTCATACATTCTCGACACGCTCGGCACCGTCAGGTCTATGCCCTGCGGGGCCCAGGCAGGACGCTCCATCTGGGTCTCCAGCTCGTTCAACTCCACGGCCGATTGCCGCTGGGTCATGAGGCTACTGACAGGTGCCGGGCGGTTGGAAGGAATCGGTAACTCTACGGCTTGATCTTGTCCGCTGGTACGGGAGTTTCTGGGGCATAGCACCCCGGCAAGTTACCCCCGGCCGGATGAGGACCCCGAGAACGGGACGAACTGGGCCGCCCTGCCCCTGTGTTGGCTTCCGGATCGTCCGGCGGCGCCGGATGCGACGCGCGGATGCATGGCACCGTAACCCCTTCCTCACGTGGGCGCTGTAGAACGGCAGACCTTCGGTACGAATCCCGTACGAGTCGGCACGTGCCGCATGATCCGCGCGGAGTGCGTGCTCGGGCGGGCGTCAACCCGGCGCGCGGGGCGGGCGGTTGACGATGCATCCGCCCGGGTGGCTCGTCGTGGGTCCCGAATCCGTCGCCGTCGGTGGCCTCGCCTGCCGTTGCCTCCGCCCCCGTTACCCCGGGCCCTTCCGTGCCCTCCCGTGCCCTTCCGTTTCCGTCACGGACCGTAGCGGAGGGTGTGCCGTTTCCGCGCCACCGGCGGTGGCAACCCGGGGCTGGCGGCGGGCCCGCCCGGCCCGCCGCGGGCGGCTGAAGGGAGTCCGGTCATGAACTGCTACGACTGCCTGGCACTGCAGGAGAACACCGTCGCGGTGGCCGTCTGCAGCCGCTGCGGTGCGGGGCTGTGCATGGACCATGCGCATCTGGCGCCGCAGACCGTGCACGAGGCTGCCGGCACGGGCAGGTCCACGCACACGCCGAACGCACGGCGTCTCACCTGCGGTGTGTGCCACGAGGCCGAGGCCTGAGCGGGCGCGGCATTCTGGCCTCCGGCGTCCCTGCCACGGCCCGGTCCGCCACCGGTCCGCCACCGGGCGGCCCGGGCTGGAGGACACTGGAAGTGGAAGCCAGAACGGGAAGAGGCGAGAGAAATGACCCTTCGCCGGCCCGGACAGCGGGCCGGGACGCCACGCCCCGAGCCGCCCCAGCCGTTCGAACGCTACTGGTCACGCACGGGAACCGAACCTGTCACGGCCCGTAGCGCGATGGGCGTCCGGCTGATACTCGCGGCGCTCTTCACACCCGTCTTCCTGGCCGGAACCGCGCTGTTCTGGTTCTGGGCGACGCAGACGGGCCCCGGTGACGTGCCCGGTGCGGACTCCCTGCAGACCCTCACCGCGATCTGCGCCGGCCTGTCGCTGTTCGCCCTCACGGACCTGATCATCGTGCTGCGGCGCAGGCGCAGGCGGCGTCCGCCGCCCTCCCGGTGAGGCCGTCATGGACGTTTTCGACTGGGCCACACGGGTACCGCCGGGTGGCATGACAGAGGACGAGGGCCACGACCCCGGCGCGGAGCCGGAGGACGAGGGCATCCCCGACGTTCAGGACGACGCATCGCCCGAGTCGGCGCTGGCGGAGGACCCCCAGCAGGCGCCTGTTCCGGGGGACGAGCCCGTGGCTGTCGAGAGCTACGGCACGACCTTCAACGAACAGGTCGCGGGCGAGTCCCTGGACGAGCGCCTGGCCGAGGAGGAGCCCGATGTCGGCGACGAGGGCGCCGAGGAACTCCCCGACGAACCGGCCGGTCAGCTCAGCGACGATCCGCTGTCGTGGCGGAGCGCCAACCAGGACTCCTTCTCGACCGCGTCACCGGCGCGGGGACTGTCGGGCGAGGAGACGGCGATGCACGTCGCTGAGGACGACGAGCGTGAACTCGGCCTGGACCTCCAGGACATCGAGGAGGCAGCGGAGGGCATTGACCAGCGGCCGGAGCGCCTCGCCGGACCGGAGCAGGTCGACCTGGACACGGATGAGGACCAGTGACGAGCGGGCAGCTGCGAGAGCCTGGCGTCGTCTGACGAAGGTTTGCGACCGAAGCCGCATACTGCGCCGTCACAGGCGCACGCCGCGCCCTCGCAGATAGCCGAGCGGGTCGATGTCCGTGCCGTAGCCCGGGCCCGTACGGATCTCGAAGTGCAGGTGCGGACCGGTGGCGTTGCCCGTGGAGCCGGAGCGGCCCAGACGCTGTCCGGGGGTGACGGTCTGGCCCGCCCGTACGGAGATCGCCGAGAGGTGCCCGTACTGGCTGTACCTGCCGTCGCGGTGCCGCAGGACCACCTCATAGCCGTATGCGTCCGCCCAGCCCGCCGAGACGACCTTCGCCGCGGAGACCGCCTTCACCGTGGTCCCGGTCGGGACCGGGAAGTCGACGCCCGTGTGGTGGCCGGATGACCAGCTGCTGCCTGCCGCCCGGTACGCCGTGCCCGGGGCGACGCCGCTGACCGGGGCGGACGCGGCGGTGGACGCGGGCTTCCGTGCCGGTGCCGCCGTCTTCTGCTCGGCCCCCACCTTCCCGTCGGCCTTCTTCGTGCCTGCCTTCGCGTCGGCCTTCTGCTTCGTCTCCGCCTTCGCGTCGGCCTTCTGCTCCGTCTCCGCCTTCGCACCGGGCTTGGCGTCGCCATGTGCCTTCTTCGGGGACTGGCCGGAGCGCTGCGAGCCCTTGGCCGCTTCGGATTCCTTCGGTTGTGACGGCTTTGCCTGCGGCTTGCCCGTACGGTGCGTGCCGTCCAGACGCAGCTGCTGACCGGGGAGGATGAGATCCGGATCGCCGCCGACGGTCTTGCGGTTGCGCTCGTACAGGCCCGGCCAGCCGCCCTTCACCTCGTGCTTCTCCGCGATGGCGGAGAGGCTGTCACCGCCCACGACCTCGTACGTCGTCTTCTTCTTCGATCGGTCCGCTCTTGCCCGTTCGGCTCTCTCGGCCCGCTCCGCCTGTTCGGCGCGCTCCGCCTCGTCCGTCTTCGGATTGTGCTTCCCGCTCTCCGCCTGCCGCTCGGCGCCCGTCACCGCCCGTTCCGCGAGAGGCCGTGCGCCTGCATGTGAAAGTCCCGCCCGCGGCCCGCAGTTGGGCCACGCCTTGGGGCCCTGACCCGAGAGCACCTTCTCGGCCACGGCGATCTGCTGGCCCTTCGTCGCAAGGTCCGCGCGTGCCGCGTAGGCGGTGCCGCCGTACGCCTCCCAGGTGCTCTGCGAGAACTGGAGCCCGCCGAAGTAGCCGTTGCCCGTGTTGATTTCCCAGTTCCCGCCGCTCTCGCACGCGGCGACCTTCTGCCAGGTGTCGTCCGGAGCGGCATGCACGAGCTGCGCCCCGATCAGGGGTAACGCGACGCCGGCACCGCCCGCGGTGACCTTGAGCGACGTACGGGAGAGCGTGCCGGTGCGGTTGCGGCGGTGACGTCCGCGAGCGGCCATGGCGGGACCTCCGGGTCAAGTGGGCACCCCGTCATGGGAGTTACGGAGCGTCAGTGGGGTAGCGGAGCGCGCCCACGATACGTTCGGCGCCCGGAAAGTCACAAGGGGTCACGACAAGTCGCACAGAGGCACACAGTTGTGCTGTCGCCGGACAGGCCCGGTGCTCAGATGTTCAGGAACCGAAGCCGCGGTCGCGCACCAGACGGTTCACGGCACGGTCGGCGAAGCCCTCTTCCAGGTAGACCTCGCAGACCAGTGCCCCCGTGCCGGACAGGTCGTGCTCGACCTCGTACAGGCTGATCTCGGAGCCGTTGGCCAGCAGGAACGCGTGCTCGTAGACCGTGCACCACACGTGCCGCTCGTGGGCCAGCACCTGCGGCCTCGGCACGGGCAGGATCTCGTGGCCGCGGGCCGTCTCCAGCAGCCGTACGACCGCCTCACCCGGGCGGTCCGCGTTCTCCGCGCGGCGCAGCAGCCGGCGGGCGTGGTCGGGGGAGTCGGTCTCGCTGTACGTACGCCGGCCGAAGGGATGGTCCGCCGTCAGGAGGAGCTCGACAGGTACCTCGCGGCTGCCCCGCCTGCCGCGCGGACCGTGCGCCGCGGACCGGTGCGCGTCGTGCACGCGGCGCTCCGAGCGGACCAGCGCCTCCTCGCTCTCGTACACCTCGTGCAGAACGCGGTCACCCGCGGCGCTGCCGTCGTCGCTGTCGTAGCTGAGCTCCCACAGCGAGAGAAGGTCGCCGTCGGGCAGCAGGAAGACGTGCCGGTGACTGGTGCACCGCAGACTGGGCGCCGGTGCCTTGCGCTGCCGCCAGCCGTGCAGCTCCACATGGCACAGCAGGGCGTTCTCGACGCGGGCGAGCACGGCGTCGGAGACGTCGAACGGATTCCGGGCCCGCGCCAGCAGTTCACGAACATGTACAGCAGGCGTCGGCACTGCTTGCACGCCCATGGCGGAGCCCCTCCCGGCATATGGCAAATGACGATCCCCGCAGCCACACACCGTAGTCCTGAGGGCACGCTCACGGGAGCGGATTCGATGGAATTCCGGTGCCGGAAGGGGAACTTCCGCGGTGGGGGACTGTGTAGTTCCACCGAAGGCGGGTACCGCGACCAGCACAGCTCCCCGCATGGAGGGAGGAGGCCGTCATGCAGTTCCGTGACCGCCAGGAGGCAGGGAAGGCGCTCGCCGAGAAGCTGACCCGGCAGCAGCAGGAAGGACGGCTGCCGGACCCCGTCGTGCTGGCGCTGCCGCGCGGCGGCCTGCCCGTCGCCGACGAGATCGCCAGAGCGCTGGGTGCCCCGCTGGATGTCGTCGTCGCCCGCAAGATCGGCGCTCCCTTCCAGCCGGAGCTGGGCGTGGGAGCCGTGGCGGGTGACGCTCCTCCCGTCTACGACCACGCTCTGCTGGGGAAGTTGAGGCTGAGCGAGCACGATCTGGCACAGACCGCCGAGCGCGAGCAGGCCGAGCTCAAGCGCCGTGAGAAGGCCTACCGGCGAGGCCGCGGCCCCTTGGAGCTCGAAGGCCGCTCCGCCATCGTCGTCGACGACGGCGTCGCCACGGGCTCGACCGCGCGGGCCGCGCTGCGCGCCGTACGGGAGGCAGGTCCCGTACGGACGGTTCTCGCCGCGCCCGTGTGCTCGCGGGAGGCGACGGAGCAGCTGGCAGGGGACGCCGACGAGATCGTCTGCGCGTACGTGCCGCCGGCCTTCGGCTCGGTCGGCTTCTGGTACGCGAGCTTCCCGCAGCTGACCGACGACGAGGTGCTGGACATCCTGCACGTCACGAGGTGACGCGCGGCGACGAGGACGGCCCCGGCAGCCCTTCCGGGCTGCCGGGGCCGTATGCACGCCGCCGCGAGTTGGTGCTCACGGCCGCATGACGACCTTCACCGCGCCGTCGGCCTTCTTCTGGAACATCTCGTAGGCCTCCGGTGCCTGCGCGAGCGGCAGGTGATGGGTGGCGAAGTCGTCGACCCCGAGGACGTCCTCGTCCGCGAGCAGCGGCAGGATGTCCGGCACCCAGCGCTTGACGTTCGCCTGCCCCATGCGCAGCTGGATCTGCTTGTCGAAGAGCGTGATCATCGGCAGGGGGTCCGCGGCGCCGCCGTACAGGCCGGAGATCGAGATCGTCCCGCCGCGGCGCACGATGTCGATCGCGTCCCGGAAGGCGGAGAGCCGGTCGACCCCGGCCTTCGCGACGGCCTTCTCCGCCAGCTTCCCGGGAAGCATGCCGCCCACGGTCTGTGCCACCTTGCCGGCGACACTGCCGTGCGCCTCCGTGCCGACGGCGTCGATGACGGCGTCCGTGCCGCGGCCATCTGTCATCTCCCGTACGGCGGCGCCGATTTCGTCGTGCTCGCTGACGTCGAGGACCTGCGCCCCGCGGGCACGCGCCCGCGCCAGCCGCTCGGGAACGAGGTCGATGCCGATGACCTGACGGGCCCCGCGGTGCAGCGCGATCCGGCACGCCATGTCGCCGATCGGGCCGAGCCCGATGACGGCAAGGGTGCCGTCCTTGGGCACGTCCGCGTACTCCACTGCCTGCCAGGCCGTCGGCAGAACGTCCGAGAGGAAAAGAAAGCGGTCGTCGTGGGGGCCCTCGGGGACCTTGATGGGCCCGTACTGGGCCTGCGGTACGCGCAGATACTCGGCCTGTGCGCCGGGCGCGGAGCCGTAGAGCTTCGTGTAGCCGTACAGCGGCGCACCCATGCCGTGCTCACGTACCTGCGTGGTCTCGCACTGGGTCTGAAGGCCCTGGTCGCACATGAAGCAGG
Source organism: Streptomyces bathyalis (assembly GCF_015910445.1). Taxonomy (NCBI): domain Bacteria; kingdom Bacillati; phylum Actinomycetota; class Actinomycetes; order Kitasatosporales; family Streptomycetaceae; genus Streptomyces; species Streptomyces bathyalis. The sequence continues at coordinate 753,201 of NZ_CP048882.1, read as the reverse complement.
AGCCGCACGATATCTGGAACGGCACCACCACGCGGTCGCCGGGCTTCAGGTGCGTCACCTCGCTGCCGACCTCCTCGACGACGCCCATCGGTTCGTGCCCGAGGATGTCGCCCGGTGTCATCAGCGGTGTCAGTACCTCGTAGAGATGCAGGTCCGAGCCGCACAGCCCGGTCGACGTGATCTTCACGACCGCGTCGGTCGGCTCCTGCACCGCGGGGTCGGTCACGTCGATGACCTGCACATTCCGTTTTCCCTGCCAGACGACTGCCTTCATTCGCCATCACCTCCGTGGGGAGCGGCCGGGTACCCGCGGTGCCGAGCCCGGACACGTGGCCGCGGTGCGAAACCCGGCTGTCACGCGTGACACGTGCGGTGCCGGGCATCACAGCAGGGTCGAACAGCTCGACAGCGATCACGGGGAACCACGGGGGTTGGCCCGCCTGACGTGCGTGCGGCGGTGAGCACAGTGCGTGTCACGAGCGAGCGAGCAGCACGAACCCGGACGAGCCGGAGGAGCCGGCGAGCCGTGGACGACCATGAGGAGCAGCGGTGACCACACTGCCCGTCGGTTACGAGTCCTACTGGATGCTGTCGGCAGGGGCGTCCGCCCATCCGCCGCTTCCGGCCGGGAGCGTGACGGAAGTGGACGTCGCGGTCGTGGGCGGCGGTGTCGCCGGCCTGTCCGTCGCGTGGGAGCTGGCGCGGGCGGGCAGGAGCGTCGCCGTGCTCGAGGCCGACCGCATCGCCGCCGGTGTCACGGGCCACACGACCGGCAAGGTCTCGGCCCTGCACGGTCTCGTCTACTCGCATCTGCGCGAGAAGCGGGGCGCGGACGGCGCCCGCCTGTACGCCTCCTCCCAGCAACAGGCCATCGACCATCTCGAGGCCGTGGCGGGGGAGTTGGGGATCGGCTGCGACCTTGAGCGTGTTCCGGCCTACACCTTTGTCGAGTCCGAGCACCACGCCGAAGAGATACGGGCCGAGGCAGAGGCGGCCCGCGAGGCCGGGCTGCCCGCCTCCCTCGTCACGGAGACCGGGCTTCCCTTCCCGGTGTGCGCGGCCGTACGGGTCGAGGACCAGGCCCAGTTCCATCCGCGCAAGTACCTTCTCGCGCTCGCCGAGGACCTGCTCAGGCGCGGCGGACGCATCCACGAACGCACCCGCGTCATGGGTCTGGAGCAGGGCGACCCCTGCCGCGTGGTCACCGAGAACGACGCCGAGGTCGTCGCGCGGGACGTCGTCGTGGCCACTCACTATCCCGTCTTCGACCGCGCGTTGATGTTCTCCCGGCTGGAGCCGCGCCGGGAACTCGTCGTCTCCGCGCTGCTGCCCGCAGAGCAGGACCCGCAGGGCGCCTACCTCACGCCGGAGCGCGGCGCGCGCTCGGTGCGCACTGCTCCCTATCCGTTCGGCAGGGGGAAGCGGCTGCTGATCGTCACGGGCGAGAAGTTCACCCCGGGAACCGGCGGGCAGGGCTCGGTGGCGGCGGGCTACGAGCGGCTCGCGGCATGGACGTACGAGCGATTCCCCGACGCACGGCTCGTGCACCGCTGGGCGACCCAGGACAACGACACCACGGACCGGGTCCCCTACATCGGGGCCTTCCACCCGGCTGCGCAGCACACCTGGGTGGCCACCGGCTTCGGTGGCTGGGGCATGACCGGCGGGGTGCTCTCCGGGCAGCTTCTTGCCGCGTACATCACGGGTGAACCGCTGCCGCCCTGGGCGAAGTTGTACGAGCCGCGCCGTCTGAGCCCCCGAGAGGCGCCCGCGATGCTGCGCTTCCAGACGGCGGTCGCGGGCCGCTTCGTCGGTGACCGGCTGCGTTCGTCGTACGTCGACTCCGTGGACGAGATCGCTCCGGGTACGGGCGCGATCGTCCGCGTGCGGGGCCGGCGCTGCGCGGTGCACCGCACGGCCGAGGGTGAGGTGCGCGCCCTCTCGCCGCGGTGCACGCACCTGGGCTGCCTCGTGCGCTTCAACGACGCCGAGGGCGCGTGGGAGTGCCCCTGCCACGGCTCGCGCTTCGACACCGAGGGGCGCGTGATCCAGGGGCCCGCGACCAGACCGCTGGAGCGGCGCGACGACGTGACGTGAGAGGTGGCCGGCCGGGGCCGGGACGGGATACGGGGGCTGGTGACCGGGACGAGCGGACGGGAGGCGCTGGCGTTCATCTGACCGGGTGAGCCGTACGGGTGAGCACGACGTAGCGCCGGAGGTCCGGGCACGGGCCGTGCCAGCATGCGGAATCCCACATTCCGCGGAGGTGCACTGGCTCATGTCCCCTCTCTACCGCCCCGCCCGGTCCCCACGCTCTCGCCGGATGCTCGCTCTGGCCTGCGCCGTCTGCGCCGCGCTCACCTGCGGCGCCGCGCTGGACGCGAGTACGGTCGCGACGAACGCGCCTGCCCCGCCCGGGGGTTCGGAGCGTGTGAGCAACGCCTTCGACAAGCTCCCCGAGTCCGGCCGCCCCGCCAAGGGCCCCGGCACGAACGTCCTTCTCGCCGGTCTCGACAGACGTGAGGGGCTCTCCAAGAAGACCAAGAACCGGCTGCATGTGAACGGCGAGCAGTGCGACTGCACGGACGTGATGATGCTGCTTCACGTCTCCGCCGACCGCGACCGTGTCAGCGTCGTGAGCATTCCCCGCGACTCCTACGTCCGCTTCGCGAAGCACCGCGACCACGGCAAGGGCTTCGGCAAGATCACCGACAGCACCACCCGCCACCTCGGCAAGATCAACAGTGCATACGCCCACGGCGGCCCGGCGCTCACCATCCGCACGGTCGAGCAGAGCACCGGGGTCCGCATCGACCACTACGCCGAGACCGACTTCCCCGGGTTCGAGAAGACCGTGAACCGGCTCAAGGGCGTGAAGGTGTGCTCCGCCAAGCCGATGGAGGACAAGAACAGCGGACTGAAACTTGCGCAGGGCACCCACGTCCTGAACGGCAACAAGGCGGTGAGGTTCGTACGCGCCCGGCACGTCGACCCGCCCGGCGACCTCGGCCGGGCACGGCGTCAGCAGCACGTGGTCGGCGAGCTGCTGCGCACCCTCACCAGCGACGGCACGGCCGCGCAGCCGCTCGAAGTGCTGCGTGCCGCCGCCGCGTTGCGCGGTTCGGTCCGCTGGGACAAGGGCTTCACGACCGCACGGCTGTCACGGCTCGCACGTGATCTGCAGGGATTGACGGCGAAGCGCACGGAGTTCGCGACCGTGCCGATCCTCGACTTCGACCACCGCTCGCCCGTGTGGGGCTCCACCCTCAGATGGGACGGTCCGCGCGCACGCGCCCTCTTCGCCGATCTGCGTGCCGACCGGCCCATCACCGGCAGCACCGTCACCGGCCCGGCGCCCGGAGCCACGCCCGTCCCGTACAGGCCGGAGGAGGTCACAGTCCGGGTGGAAGGGAGCGGGGATACCGCCGCGCACATCGAGCAGGAGCTGCGGGACAACGGCTTCAAGGTCATGAACCCGCGGCGGGCTTCCGCCGCCGGCCCGCGCGGCGGCCGTACGGAGATCACCTATGACGTCCACTGGCAGCGCAAGGCGAGCACGGTCTCGGCGGCGATGCCCGGTGCGGTGATGCGCGCCCAGAAGGTTACGGGCACGAAGCACTCGGACGTCTTCACGGTGCGGCCCGGCACGGAGGGCACCGACGTGGCCGACGTCGTCTACGACCGCAGCAGTGTCGAGGGCGCCCCGGTACGCGGCGACGAACTCGACTGTGACGGGCGGACGCAGCACAACAGGAGCTGAGGCAGAGGCAGTTCCGGCGCGGGTCCGGTCAGCAGGCCGGACCCGCGCCGTGTTTCGGCCTCCGGACTCCCGGGGTTCGCATCGCTCCCGAGCCGGGACGTGACCACCGACCCGGAGGACCTGGCCGTTCTGCCGTACTCCTCGGGCACGACCGAATTGCCGAAGGGCGTGATGCTGAAGGTCCGGCAGGTCGACTCTCTCTCTCCGCGGTGCCGCGTGCGGCCAGCGGCAAGATCCGCCGCCGGGAACTGCGAGGTGCGGTGGCGAACAGAACCGCCCCTGGTATTCCGGCCGTTGATCGTCATGTGCCCCGGTCCCGGGGCTTCCGAGCGCGGCGGAAACTCAGTTGGGCTCGACGCGCCGTCTGCGTAGGGTTGGTCGGTGCCCGAGCTGGAGCGGCTGCATGCCGACCATGGTCCAGCGGTTCTGGCGTTCGAGCTGGAGAACCGCGCCTACTTCGCTGCCTCGGTCTCCGACCGCGGCGATGACTTCTTCGACCGGTTCGCGGACCGGTACGACGCCCGGCTGGCCGAGCAGGAGGCGGGCATCTGCGCCTTCTACGTGCTCGTCGCCGAGGACGGCTCGGTACTCGGCAGGTTCAATCTGGTCGACATCGAGGACGGCGCTGCGCAACTCGGCTACCGGGTCGCGCAACTTGCCACCGGCCGAGGCGTGGCGACGGCGACCGTCCGGGAGCTGTGCCGGCTGGCGGCGGGGCGGCACGGCCTGCACACACTCAGGGCAGCCACCTCTCACGGGAATGCCGCGTCCCGGAAGGTGCTGACCAAGGCCGGGTTCGTCCCGGCCGGCCCGGCGGACCCGGCAGACCTCGGTGGGAAGCCGGGAACCTGGTATCAGCGCGACCTGGCTTCCGGCGGCGGACCGTGATCTCGCGTTTCAGGATCCCGGTCCACCGCCGGGAGTACTAGGCCCTGGCCTAGAACCAGTCCGGCTCGGCGTCCAGCGTCGTGGTGTCGAGCGACTCCAGCAGGTCGAACTGCGGCCCCGTGCGGGGCAGTTCGTGACGGAAGAAGTAGCGCGCCGCCTGCCGCTTGCCCCGGTGGAAGGCGTCGTCGTGTCCGGCCGTCGCCAGGAACTGGCCGAGCCATATCCACGCCACGACGGTGTGGCCCACCGCCTCCAGGTACGCGGAGGCGTTCGCGAGGGCCACGGACGGATCGCCGGTGCCCCACAGCCGAGCGGTGACCTTGGAGACCCGCTCCCACGACTCCCGCAGCGCGGCGCCCAGTTCGGCGGCCTCGCCGTCGGTGGCCAGCGCCCGTTCGACCGTCTTGCCGATGGTCTCGCCGAGCGCGACGAGGCCGGCGCCGCCGTCCATGACGGCCTTGCGGCCGAGCAGGTCGAGGGCCTGGATGCCGTGCGTCCCCTCGTGGATGGGGTTGAGGCGGTTGTCGCGGTAGTGCTGCTCGACGTCGTACTCACGGGTGTAGCCGTAGCCGCCGTGCACCTGGATCGCGAGGTTGTTGGCCTCCAGGCACCACTGCGAGGGCCAGCTCTTGGCGATCGGCGTGAGCACGTCCAGGAGCAGGCGTGCGTGTGAGCGCTCCTCCTCCTGCTCGGCGGTGTGCTGCTCGTCGACGAGCCGTGAGCAGTAGAGCAGAAGGGCCAGCGCGCCCTCGACGTACGACTTCTGCGCGAGCAGCATCCGCCGCACGTCGGCGTGTTCGATGATCGGGACCTGCGGGGCGGAGGGGTCCTTCGCGGCGACGGGCCGGCCTTGCGGGCGTTCCCGCGCGTACTCGAGCGACTTGAGATAGCCGGTGTAGCCCAGGGCCATCGCACCGGCGCCGACGCCGATGCGGGCGCCGTTCATCATGTGGAACATGTACTTGAGCCCGCAGTGCGGCAGGCCCACGAGGTACGCGGCAGCACCCGGAGCCCCGCCCGGAGTGTGGGCGCCCTCACCGAAGTTGAGCAGCGTGTTGGTCGTGCCCCTGTAGCCCATCTTGTGGTTGAGCCCGGCCGTCACGACGTCGTTGCGCTCGCCGAGGGAGCCGTCGTCGCCGACGAGGTACTTCGGCACGATGAACAGCGAGAGTCCCTTGACGCCCGGGGGCGCTCCGGGGATGCGGGCGAGGACCAGGTGGACGATGTTCTCCGACAGCTCGTGGTCGCCCGCCGAGATCCACATCTTGCTGCCGAACAGCCGGTAGGTGCCGTCCGGTTGGGGTTCGGCGCGGGTGGTGACGTCGGCCAGTGAAGAGCCCGCCTGCGGCTCGGAGAGGCACATGGTGCCGAAGAAGCGGCCGGCGAGCATGGGCCGTACATAGGTGTCGATCTGCTCGGGGGAGCCGTGCTCGCACAGGAGCCTGGCGTTGCCGAGGGTGAGGAAGACGTAGGAGGACGTGCCGACGTTCGCCGCCTGGAACCAGCTGAAGCAGGCCGTCGTGATCAGCTGGGGCAGCTGCATGCCGCCCAGTTCCTCGTCCATGGGGGCGGCAAGCAGGTCGGCCTTGGTGAAGGCGTCCAGCGCCTCCTTCGCCTCCGGCAGGGTGTGTACGCGCTCGCCGTCGAAACGGGGCTCCTGCTGATCGTTCTTCTTGTTGTGCGGCGCGAAGTGGCGCGTGGCGATCTGCTCGCTGAGGTCGAGCACCGCGTCGAAGGTCTCGCGGGAGTGCTCGGCGAAGCGCGGGCGCCTGGTCAACTCCTCGGCGTCCAGCCACTGGTGGAGGAGGAAGTCCAGGTCCCGGCGGGAGAGCAGGAGGGACGAAGTGGCCATGAGGCGTGATCCGATCACGGTCGACGGCGTACGGGCGCATACCTAAGCGCTTGCTTATCGTGCGTCCCGGCGGTGTCCCGTGTCAACGGCCCCCTTACCGCGGTACTCGCGGCCAGGGCTGGCGATCAACGCTCACGGTCAGGGCTTGCGGTCAGGGCTCACGGTCACGGCTTGCGGGCGACCCCGGCGTAGCCCGGCACCTCTTCGGCGGGGAGGTGCGCGGGAGTGTCCCGGTCCGGGCGCCAGCGGTGGGGGAGTACGAGCCCGGGGCCGGCCATCTCCAGGCCGTCGAAGAAGCGGGCCACCTCCGTGCGCGTGCGGGGCCGCAGCGGGCAGCCGTCACTCGCGTACGTCTTCAGCACCGTCTCGGCCCGCTGCGCGCCGGCGGCGTCGAGGAAGTCGGCAGTGGTGTGCGTGAGAACGAGATGGCTGCCGGCGGGCAGCGCGCCGAGCAGGGTGCGGACGATGTCGTACGGATGCTGCTCGTCGGCCACGAAGTGGAGGACGGAGTTGAGGGAGAGGCCCACGGGGCGGCCCAGGTCGATGGTGTCGCTCAGGCCCGGGGCGTCGAGGATGCTCTCCGGGTCCGTGACATCCGCGTGCACGTATGCGGTGGTCCCCTCCTCGTCGCCGTGGAGCATCTCCCGGGCGTGCTGGAGGACGAGGGGGTCGTTGTCGCTGTAGACGACCTTCGCCTCGGGCGCGACCCCCTGGGCGACCTGGTGCAGATTGGGTTCGGTGGGGATGCCGGACCCTATGTCCAGGAACTGCCTGACGCCGCGCTCGGCCGCCAGCCAGCGGGTCGCCCGGACCATGAAGGCCCGGTTGGCCTGTGCCGCCGCCTTCACTCCGGGCAGCGCGGTGGCCACGGCCTCCGCCGCCCGCACATCGGCGTCCGAGTGGTCACGGCCGCCCAGGTAGTAGTCGTACATGCGGGCCGGATGCGCTCTGCCGGGTTCCTGCGCGGGCACGGTCCGGCCACTGGTGCTGCCGCCGCGGGAGACTCCCGCGGACCGCACCGCTCCCGTCCCTCCCGGCGTTCTCGTCACTCCAGTCAACGGTGTCTCCGTTTCCGTACTGGGCGGTCGTGGTCATCCGTGGGTGAGCAGGAAGTCGGCCTCACCGCGCTTCGCGCCGCGTATGAAGATGTCGATCTCGGCGGGGTCGTATATCAGCGCCGGACCGTCAGGGTCGTTGGACTGCCGCAGCGCGATGCGGCCGTCCCCGAGCTTCATGGCCTCCAGGCAGTTGCCGCCGTTCGGGCCGCTCCACGGCTTGTGCCAGCCCTCGGAGCCCAGCTCCCGGGAGGGCATGCCGTTGTAGATGTGCTGTGTCGTATCGCGGCCCATGCAGTCAGAACTCCTTGCGGATCTCACCGAGGAGAGCCTCGGTGCGTTGTGCCGGTGCGGCCTGCGCACCCATGCGGTCCAGTGCCTCCAGGTAGACGGCTGTGTCGCGGCGTTCGTCGTAGTAGACGGCGCCGCTGAGATTCTCGGCGTAGACGATGTCGGGCAGTTCGGGGATCTCGAACCGGAAGAGCTGGAAGGGCCCGAACATGGCGGGGTGCGCCCCCGAGGCGAACGGGATGACCTGCACGGTGACGTGGGGCAGGGCGGCGCACTCGATGAGCCGGTCGATCTGGGCGCGCATCACGTGCGGAGCGCCGACGTGCCGACGGACGACCTGTTCCTCCAGGAGCACCCACAGCCGCGGGGCGTCGTCCCGCCGCAGCAGCTCCTGCCGCTCCATGCGCAGGGCGACCCGGCGGTCCAGCTCCTCGTCCGCGGCGTTGGGGAACCCCGTGCGCAGCAGAGCTCGTGCGTAGTCCTCCGTCTGGAGCAGCCCGTGCACGCAGTGCGGCTCGTACGCGCGGATCAGGCTCGCCTCGCCCTCCAGGCTGACGTAGAGGCTGAACCACGACGGCAGTACGTCGCGGAATCCCTGCCACCAGCCCGGCTGGTTGGCTTCGTCCACCAGCTCGAGGAAGGCAGTGATCTCGTTCTCGGGGATGCCGTACGTTTTGAGAAGTTTCTCCACGTATGGCGGCTTGAGGCCGACCTCGGCCTTCTCCATGCGGCGGACCGTCGTGGCGTTCACGCTCAGGGCCGCGGCCGCCTCGGCGAAGGAGCGTCCGGCGGCTTCACGCAGGTCCCGCAGCCGCATTCCGAGGACCATCTGGCCCACGGTCGGTGCGGTACGGCCGTCGGCCAAGACGCCTCCCTTCCACCGGACTTGCTGCGCTAGAAGTGTGCCACGCGATCAGTGCATGGACCACTCTGTTCCCTCCGATTCTGCAATTCGCAGAACGGCTCTTGCCAACTGTGACGGGCACGGCGCATAGTGATGTACGTGATACAGCTCATGCCCCGCATGGTGCTGCCTCCGGGCCCTGTCCCTCCCCCAGCAGGTAGTCGGAAGGCTTAACCAACCGTGGCTCTGTCCCGCCCCGTCATACCGCTCTCCCCGTCCGAACCGGTCGGGGCGCTTGTGCGTCGTGGGGGCTTCGAGCTGCCCGCGCACGCGACGGCCGTCGCGGATGCCCGGGAGATGGTGCGTGGCCAGGTGCTCAGCTGGGGGCTGCCGGAGGAACTGGGCCGGACGGCGCAGCTCGTCGTCTCGGAGTTCTTCACCAACGCCGTGGTGCACACCGACAGCTGCCGCGTCCGCTGCAGACTCCAGGTGCACGAGCAGCGGCTGCGCATAGAGGTGTGCGACGAAGGCGTCGGATGCGATGCGGTGACCCCCCGCCAGGCGGCCGCGGAAGACGTGAACGGTCGCGGGCTGCAGCTCGTGAACGCCGTCGCGGAGACATGGGGAGTGCGCTCGGAGGACTCGGACTCCGGGCGCGTCGTATGGGCGGAGCTGACTCTCCCGGGACTGTGACCGCCGGCCACTCCCGTCACTCCTGCCCCGGCCGCAGCAGCAGTCGCACGCCTTGCGAATTTCCTTTGCCTACTGGGTAGTTGCGGTGCTCTGCGCCACATCGTCGTGCGATGCTTCGCTGTAACGGAACGTGTACGCAACGGGACGCGTGCACGGCGGGACGGTGAGGGACGCATGCGCGAAGACGAAGTCGCGGCAGGTCAGGGAGTGGACGTCACAACTCCCAGTGTGGCGCGTATGTACGACTACTACCTGGGCGGGAAGGACAACTACGAAGTCGACCGTCAGGCCGTCGAGGAACTCGACAAGGTAGTACCGAGTACGCGGCCGCTGGCCGTCAACAATCGCCGCTTCCTCCAGCGTGTAGTACGCGTCCTCGCCGAGGACTACGGCGTACGGCAGTTCCTCGACCACGGGTCAGGCCTGCCCACGCAGGACAACGTGCACCAGGTCGCCCAGCGCATCGATCCGCAGGCGCGGGTCGTCTACGTCGACAACGATCCGATCGTGCTGGCGCACGGACGCGCGCTGCTGGAGGAGAACGCCAACACCGCCGTCATCCAGGCGGATCTGCGGGACACGGAGAAGATCTTCGAGCACCCCGAGGTGGGCCGGCTGATAGACCTCTCGCAGCCCGTGGGCGCCCTCTTCGTCTCCGTCATGCACTGCATCCCCGATTCCTCCGACCCCGCGGCGCTGTTGCGCGGGATCGTCGAACGTCTGCCCTCGGGCAGCTTCCTCGTGATCAACCAGCTGGTGAGCGAGGACAAGGCGACTCGCGACTTCGTCACGGACTTCATGGCGAAGGCGACGGGCGACCGCTGGGGCAGGGTGCGTCAGGCGCACGAGGTCGAGCGCTACTTCGACGGGCTGGAGATCCTGGAGCCGGGCCTGGGGGAGATCAACGACTGGCGGCCCGACTCGGAGCTCGGGCCGAAGCAACTCACGGACGAGTGGTACGAGTTCGGAGGTGTGGCCCGCAAGCGCTGACGGCGGGGCGGGGCCGCCACCGGGCGGGCCCCGCCACACGGAAAGGCCCGTTCGGCGGTGCCCAACGGGCCCTCCGTCAGCTCGACTGGCGCTCGAAGCGGCTCAGCAGCCGCTCCAGGAACTCGACCGTCATCGACGGCGGTTCGGCGGTGGCGCACAGGCGGTCCATCACCACCATGTAGTTCTCCACCTCTTCGCGCTTCTCCAAGTACAGCGAGGAGGTGAGCTGTTCCAGGTAGACGATGTCCGGCAGGTCCGGCTCCTGGAAGCGCAATATCGTCACGGGCCCGCCGGCTGCGGCGAGGCCCCCGATCGCGAACGGCGCGATCTGCACCGTGATGTTGGGCTGTTCCGTCGCCCATAGCAGCCGCTTGATCTGCTCGCGCATCACCGATGCCCCGCCGAGGGGGCGCTGCAGCGCCGCTTCGTCGACCACGGCCCAGAGCTTGGGGCTGTGCGGCCGGGTGAGGATGTCCTGCCGGTCCTGGCGGAGCTCCACGCGGCGGTCGATCTCCTCCGTCGACGCGCGCGGATGCCCCAGTCTCATGACGGCACGGGCATAGTCCTCCGTCTGCAACAGCCCGGGGACGAACTGCACTTCGTACATGCGGATGACCGAGGCCGCTTCCTCCAGGCCGATGAGCCTGTCGAACCACGGCGACATCACGTCGCTGTACTTCTGCCACCAGCCAGGGGTGTTGGCGTGCCGCGCGAGCACCAGGTACTCCTCGCGCTCCTGTGCGTTCGTGATGCCGTAGAGCGAGAGCAGATCGGCCACGTCCCGTTCCTTGCAGCCCACCCTGCCCAGTTCGAGGCGGCTGATCTTGGCGTGGGATCCGCGGATCGCGTCCCCGGCCTGCTCACGGGTGATGCCGCATCCCTCGCGGAGCCTCCGCAGCTGCGTGCCGAGCACGATGCGCAGAATCGTCGGCCCACCGCGGGGATGGTCCAGGATCCGCCTGACCGACGAATCGGTCCCCTGCTCTGCTGACATCAGGTCTTCCCTGCTCCCGTGAGTGACGAGCCGAGCGCCCAGTGTCCCACTCGGTCAACGGCCCGTACAGTCATGCTGCTTGCACATACCCCGGCCATGTGCCACACCGTCAGGTGCCGCATACGGCCGGGGGTCACGCGCCCCCCGCTGTGTGCTCCGGCCGCTGCCGGGTCAGCTGCCCACGGTCAGCAGGTCGTCGAAGTCGCCGTCCTTGGCGCCCTGTACGAACGCCGCCATCTCGGCGGGCGTGTAGATCAGCGCGGGGCCGGAAGGATGGCGCGAGTTGCGCACGGCGACGTGACCGCCCGGCAGGTCCGCGAGCTCGACGCAGTTGCCGTTGGGGTTGCTGCGCCCGCTCTTGCGCCACGTGACGCCCTCGAGACGGGTCGCCTCGATTCCGTTGTCGATCTGCATGAATGGCCTCTCTGTCACTTCCATCTGACAGCCGTACGGGGGGTGTTGGACCGTACTGTCTCACAGCCGGGCGTTCTTGCATCTGTAATTGCAGATGTACTTGCAGCCGTAAGTACGCGCGGGGAGAATGGCTCACGCAGCGGTACTGGAAACGGTGAACGTGCCCCGGCTTCACCGCAGTTCGGCTCATCTGTCCCTCACTCTGGAGTCCTGGTGACCTCATACGGATTCGAACGTCCCGCCTCGGCCGGGCCGCTGGACGCCCAGGCAGCCATCGCGGAGCTCGAACACTGCGACTGGGACGCCCCGTTGACGCGGCTGCTCCTGTTGCTGGAGATCGCCGACCGGCCGGCCTGGCTGCGTGAGGTCGCCCGCGGCGCCCAGCGCGGCGGCTCCGGCGGTTCCTCGGGCAGCTGACCACCCGCGGACCCAGGAACACGGGCGGGACGAGACCTCACGTCCACAGGGCGCCAGTTCACTCCGTGTCAATCTCTCGCCGTCACACTCGGTTCGGACGCGTCCCCTCGTCCCACTGCGTCGCCACGCCTTCTCCCGGCGATCGCGCGAATCCCGCACACTGGGACATACGCACGAGCCGACCCGAGGAGAGCCGCCAGATGAATGACCGCTCCGCAGCCCCAGCCGCCGAAGGCCGCGTGATCGTCGGCGTCGACGGATCTGAACCTTCGCTGCGCGCCCTCGACATGGCCGCGGAGGAGGCGGGCCGGAGAGGCGTCGCGCTCGAGATGGTGATTTCCGCCGGATGGCCGCGCCGCTCCCGGGTCCCGGTTACGGAGGCCGACACCGAACGCATCAGGGCCGCGGCGGCGACCGTCCTCGACGACGCCGGGAAGCGCGCCCATGAGCACGTTCCCGGACTGCGCGTCATGGCGCAGATCCACACCGAGGCACTGGCTGCCGACACCCTCGTGAAGGCCAGCAAGAGCGCCGCGCTGACCGTGGTCGGAACCCGCGGGCACGGCGGATTCGCCGGGCTGCTCATCGGCTCGGTCAGCCTCCGCGTCGCCACGCACTGCGAGGGCCCGCTGCTCGTCGTGGGCGACAGCCGGAAGAGTGACGGTGCCGAGCGCGGCACCGTCATGGTGGGCATGCACTCCGATTCGGACGAGCCCGCGCTGCGCTACGGCTTCGAGGAGGCCGCCCGCCGCGGCTCGTCGCTGCGTGTGCTGCACGCCTGGAACCAGCCCCGCATGCCCGGCAGGCTCCAAGTGCCGCCCAGCGAGGCCCAGCAGGCCCGCTCCGCCGCCTCGGACCTCGTACGCAAGATGGTCGACCCGCTCTCCAAGGACCATCCGGGGGTGAAGGTCAGCGCCGACGAACAGGGCGGCAGCCCGGCGGCGACCCTCATCGAGGCCAGCCGCGCCGCCGACGTCCTCGTGATCGCCGTGCACCGTCATCAGCAGCGCCGCCTCGGACTGCAACTCGGGTCCGTCGCCCACGCGGTGCTGCACCACGCCCACTGCCCGGTCGTAATGGTGCCCACCAAGGCGGGCTGAGCCCACCCGGGCGAGCCGAGCCGCACCTGCCGGCGCTCGAATACTCCACCGGCCTCCAGAACCGTTTACGACCATCGCCTGCGCGCACCCGCACCACTCCAGCACCGAGCACGTGGAGGCCGACATGACACGCTCCGAGGCGACCGCTCCGACCACCGGCGCCCCTGACGGCGACGAGTTCGACGTCATCGTGATCGGAGCGGGCCCGGTGGGAGAGAACGTCGCCGAGCGGGCGCATGCCATGGGGCTCGGTGCGGTCGTCGTCGAGAGCGAACTCGTCGGGGGCGACTGCTCCTACTGGGCGTGCATGCCCAGCAAGGCGCTGCTTCGTCCCGTCGCCGCACTCGCCGACGCCCGGCGCGTGGCCGGTGCCGCGCAGGCCGTGGACGGCGGGCTGGACGCGGACGCGGTCCTGGCCCGGCGTACCTCGTTCACCTCGAACTGGCAGGACGGGAACCAGGTCGCCTGGCTGGACTCCGTCGCGGTCGACCTCGTACGCGGTCACGGCCGCCTCGACGGCCCCCGCCGCGTGATCGTCGAGACCCCGGACGGCTCGGCCCGGACACTCACGGCCCGGCATGCCGTCGCCGTCTGCACGGGCAGCCGCGCCGCCCTGCCGGACCTTCCGGGCATCGCCGATGCGCGGCCGTGGACCAGCCGTGACGCCACGTCCTCCAAGGAGGTGCCGGGGCGCCTGGCGGTCGTCGGCGGGGGAGTGGTCGGGGCGGAGATGGCCACCGCCTGGCAGGCGCTCGGCTCCGACGTGACGGTGCTGGTACGCGGCGACCGGCTGCTGCCCCGCATGGAGCCCTTCGCCGGGGAGCTGGTCGCCGAATCGCTCACCGAGGCCGGGGCGAAGGTGCGTACCGGTGTCTCCGTCGAGAGCCTGGAGCGGCCCTCCCCGGACCGGCCGGTCACGCTCTCACTCAGCGACGGCAGCAGGCTGGAGGTCGACGAGGTGCTCTTCGCCACCGGCCGCAAGCCACGCACCGACGATCTGGGCCTGGAGACGGTGGGCTGCGAGCCGGGCGGCTGGCTGGCGGTGGACGACAGCCTCCGGGTGACGGGCGTGCACGGCGGCTGGCTGTACGCCGTGGGCGACGCCAATGGCCGTGCACTACTCACGCACCAGGGCAAGTACCAGGCCCGCATCGCGGGGAGCGCCATCGGTGCGCGGGCCGCGGGCGTGCCGCTGCTGGAGACCGACCGCTGGGGTGCGCACGCCGCCACCGCCGACCACGACGCCGTCCCGCAGGTCGTCTTCACCGACCCCGAGGCCGCGTCGGTCGGGCTGACCGCCGCGGATGCGGAACAGCGGGGGCTGCGGGTGCGCGTGGCGGACCTGGACATGGGGGAGGTCGCCGGGGCCGCGCTCTACGCGGACGGTTACCGCGGCCGCGCCCGCATGGTCGTCGACATCGACCGCGAGGTGGTCGTGGGCGTCACCTTCGTCGGTCCGGGCGTCAGCGAACTGCTGCACTCCGCGACCGTCGCCGTGGCCGGCGAGGTGCCGCTCGAGCGGCTGTGGCATGCCGTGCCCTCGTACCCGACGGTCAGCGAGGTGTGGCTGCGGCTGCTGGAGGCGTGCCGCGGCTGACGCGGGCGCCTCCGGCCGGCCGGACGCGCGGTCATTCGGGCGTGCGGGCGTCAGATCCTCGCCGACAGGCGCCTGTCCGCCGCCCGCACCGACCGGCCCCGGGTGGCCGTTCCGTCCCACGGGTCGTCCTCGCGCAGCCTGTCGGCGATGTTGCGGACGTTCCACCGGTCGGGGCGCAGCTTCCGGTCGTCCAGCTCCGACCACCCGATCGGCGTGGCGACGGGTGCGCCGGGACGTGCACGCACCGAGTAGGGAGCGACGGCCGTCTGCGCGTAGGCGTTGCGCTGGATGTCCAGGTAGATGCGGTCGCCGCGGTCGGCCTTGCGGGGCTCGTCGGTGAGCCGTCCGGGGTGGCGCGCCACCAGTACACGGGCGACCCTGCGGGCGAATTCCCGCACGGAGTCGAAGTCCGACTTGCGGTCGAGGGCGGCGATGACGTGCAGGCCGCGCGAGCCCGTCGTCATCAGCTGCGTCGGCAACTCGACAACCTCCAGAAGTCCGCCCACGCACGACGCCGCCCACCGCACGTCCTCGAAGTCCGCGTCGCCGCTGGGGTCCAGGTCGAAGACGAGCAGGTCCGGATGGTGAGGCCGGTCCGTCCTCGACATCCAGCGGTGCGTGGTGATGCACGCCTGCCCGGCGAGATACACCAGGGTGTCGGCGTTGTCGCACACCACGTGCCGCACCGTGCCGTTCTCCTTGGGCAGTTCGGCGGTGTGCACCCAGTCAGGGAAGTAGTCGGGGGCGTTCTTCTGCATCAGGGGCTTGCCGCCGATGCCGTCCGGATGGCGCTCCATCATCAGGGCACGGCCGCGCAGCCGTGGTATGGCGCGGGAGGCCACGCGCCGGTAGTGCTCGGCGAGTTCGCTCTTGGTGATGCCGTCGTCCGGGAAGAGCACCTTCTCCGGTCTGCTGATCTCGATGTCTCTCACGCCGCGACGAGTTGACCGCTCCCTGGAGCGCAAACCGCCATTCGGCCCTCGCCATGCGTTTTTTCGTCCGTCACCCGCGGGCCACCCGGGGCGCACCCCGCCGGGTGCTGCCGTCTTGCGCCCAGCCCGTCCCCGAAGCAGTCTCGGACTCCACAGGACCAAACGCACACGCACCGTCCGTATCCACAGGAGGCGCCGGATCCCATGGATGCCGTGCTGAACGAGGACGAAGCAGCCGCGTACGTCGGCGGGATCTGTTTCAAGACCGGGCCGCCGCGCCGCGTCGGAGTGGAGCTGGAATGGCTCATCCGCGACCGGTCAGCGCCCTCCCGCGCCGTCGCTCCCCGCAGGCTGGAGAAGGCGCTGGACCCGCTGTGGACCCGCGGCCTGCCGGGCGGGAGCAGGCTGACACGGGAACCCGGCGGTCAACTCGAAGTCTCCTCCCCGCCGGGCGAGACGCTCTCCGAGTGCATCGCCGTCACCGCCGCCGATCTGACCGTACTGCGTCACCGGGTTCGCAGCTCCGGGGCGCTGCTCTACGGACGGGGCCTCGACCCGTATCTCAGCCCACCACGGGTGCTGGAGGATCCCCGCTACCGCGCCATGGAGGCGCACTTCGACCGTTCCGGCCCCTGGGGCCGGATGATGATGAGGGCCACCGCCGCCGTCCAGGTCAGCCTGGACGCGGGTGACGACTCCGACGGGCCCTCCGGCTACCGCTACCGCTGGCGGCTCGCACACCGGCTCGGTCCGGTACTGGTGGCGGCGTTCGCCAACTCGCCGCTGTGGCGCTCCCGTCCGACCGGGTGGGTCTCCACCCGGCAGAGCGTGTGGGCCCGTGCCGACCCCTCGCGCACCGGCCCGCCGCGCCCGCACAGCGACCCCCGCGAAGGCTGGGCACGGCACGCGCTCGATGCCGAACTTCTCTGCCTGCGGCGGGACCCGCCGGCCGAATGGACCGCGCCGCCCCGGCTCTCCTTCCGCGCCTGGCTGAAGGGCGCCCACGGTGAACGCCGCCCCACGCGCGACGATCTGGACTATCACCTGGGCACGCTCTTCCCGCCGGTGCGCCCTCGCGGCTGGCTGGAGCTGCGGATGATCGACGCTCAGTGCGGCGACGGCTGGATCGCGGCCACCGCCGTCGCGGCGACCCTGCTGGACGACCCCGTCGCCGCGGACTCCGCCTGGGAGGCGACGGAACCTCTCGAGTGCGACCCGGTGGCCTGGCAGCGCGCCGCGCGGGACGGGCCCGCCGACCCGCTGCTGGGACCGGTGGTGCGCCGCTGCGTCGCGGCGGCGGAGTCCGCGCTCTCCCGCAACGACCACGGCAGCGTGGTGCACGACGCGGTCGCCGAATTCGCCGAGCGCTACTCCGAGCGCGGACGCTGCCCCGCCCACGACCAACTGGACGCGATGCGCGGCTGAGACCGGCGGCTGATCGCCGCGCGCCTTCGCGCCCGCCCCCGTCGTGCACACATGAGAGGAGACACCCGAAGATGTCCGAACACTCAGCCGCGCAGGCCACCACGGCCGAGGCGGCGCCCGCGGGCCGTGAGCGTGCGCTCGCGGCCCTGGAACGGGCGCGGCGGCGGACCGAGGCCCTCACGGACTGTCTGGACGAGGCAGAACTGACGGCGCAGCACTCCAAGTTGATGTCACCGCTCGCGTGGGACCTGGCGCACGTGGGCAATCAGGAGGACATCTGGCTGCTGCGCGAGGCGGGCGGCACGAGCGGAGTGCGTCCCGATCTCGACGCGGTCTACGACGCGTTCCGGACGCCGCGCGCCGACCGGCCCACCCTGCCGATGCTCTCGCCCGACGCGGCCCGCGCCTACATCGCCGAAGTGCGCGCCCGCGCGCTGGAGGTGCTCTCCGCGCCGCCGCCCGACGGCGTCGACAGTGCCCTCTTCGAGGGCGACTTCGTCTTCGGCATGGTCGCCCAGCACGAGCAGCAGCACGACGAGACCATGCTCGCCACGCACCAGTTGCGCCGCGGCCGTGCCGTGCTCGACGCCCCCGATCCTCCCGCGCCCACCTCCAGGGCCACGGACGCGAGGCGCGGTGAAGTGCACGTGCCGGCTGGCCCGTTCACCATGGGTACCTCCACCGAGCCGTGGGCGCTGGACAACGAGCGTCCCGCGCACACCGTCGACGTCGCGGCCTTTGACCTCGACGCCGTGCCCGTGACCAACGGCGCCTACCAGCGCTTCATCGAGGACGGCGGATACCAGGACGAGCGCTGGTGGGATCCCGAGGGCTGGGCGTACGTGCAGAAGACGGAGCTGACCGCCCCCCTGTTCTGGCGCAGGGACGGGGAGACGTGGCTGCGGCGCCGCTTCGGCTACACCGAGCGAGTCCCGCCCGGGGAGCCGGTCATGCACGTGTGCTGGTACGAGGCGGACGCGTACGCACGCTGGGCAGGGCGCCGGCTGCCGACGGAGGCCGAGTGGGAGAAGGCCGCCCGCCACGACCCGGAGACCGGTGAATCCCGCCGCTACCCGTGGGGCGACGACGAACCCGACGAAGGACGAGCCAACCTGGGCCAGCGCCATCTGCGTCCCGCACCGGTCGGTGCCTACGCCGCCGGTGCCGCACCGTGCGGTGCCCGGCAGATGATCGGCGACGTGTGGGAGTGGACCGCCTCGGACTTCACCGGCTACCCGGGCTTCAAGGCCTTCCCGTATCGCGAGTACTCCGAGGTCTTCTTCGGAAGCGACCACAAGGTGCTGCGCGGCGGGTCGTTCGGGACCGACGAGGTCGCCTGCCGGGGCACGTTCCGCAACTGGGACCTGCCGGTGCGCCGCCAGATCTTCGCCGGGTTCCGCACGGCGCGCAGCAGCGGGGGAGCGGACTGATGTGCCGCCATCTCGCCTACCTCGGGCCGGCATCGTCCCTGGCCGACCTCGTGATCCGTCCCCCGGGCGGACTGTACGAGCAGTCGTGGGCTCCCCGCATGCAGCGGTACGGGACCGTCAACGCCGATGGCTTCGGGCTGGGTTGGTACCCCGCACCGCGGTCGCGGGACGACCACACGGGAGCGGAGGACGAGCAACTCCCCGCTCGCTACCGCCGAGCCGTTCCCGTCTGGGCCGACGTGAACCTTCCCGACCTCACGCGGGCGGTGCACAGCACAGCAGTGCTCGCCGCAGTGCGCGACGCCACCGAGGGCACCGCTCAGGACGAGACCGCCCCGGCACCGTACGCGGACGGACGGCTGCTCTTCAGCCACAACGGCGCCGTGCGCGACTGGGAGCGCCTCGTTCAGGACCTCGGCCTGACCATGGAGCCCGACGAACTGCTCGGGCTGGAGGCCCGCTGCGACTCCGCGCTGCTGTGGGCGCTGCTGACGAACAGGATCCGCGCGGGTGAGCCGGCCGAGGACGCCCTCGCGTGGCTCGCGGTGCGCATCAGGGGCATACGCACGGGCGCCCGGCTCAACTTCCTTCTCACGGACGGCCGCACCATCTGGGCCACCCGCTGCGGCGACACCCTCTGGTATCGCACGGGGCCCGGAAGCGTGCGCGTCGCCTCCGAACCGGACGACGCCCCCGCCGACGAATCCGAGGCCGGCTGGCAGGAAGTCCCGGAGGACTCGCTGCTCGTGGCCACCGTCTCGTCCGTACGCACCGTCCCCCTGGTCCACACCGCACAGCGGCCCCCGGCACATGTGTCCGGGGGCGTCACCGGCATTCACGCGAGGAGATCCTGATGACGGGCTGCTTCGACCTCACCCGCCGTCTGCCCGACGGATACTTCACCGACGCGCTCCACACCGACGTGCTCAAGGGGCTGACCGGCCGCCCCAAGACGCTGCCGCCGAAGTGGTTCTACGACGGCCGCGGAAGCGAACTCTTCGAAGAGATCACACAGTTGCCCGAGTACTACCCGACGCGGGCCGAGCACGCGATCCTCGCCGAGCGGTGCGACGAGATCGCCGCGGCGACCGGTGCCCGCACCCTTGTCGAGCTGGGTTCCGGCTCGTCGCGCAAGACTCGGCTGCTGCTCGACAGCCTGCTGCGCCGCGGCACCCTGGAGTCCTACGCCGCGCTCGACGTCAGCGCCGACGCGCTGAGCGAGGCCGGCGAGCAGCTGTGCCGCGACTACCCGGACCTGCGGGTCACCGGCTGCGTGACCGACCTGGAGACGGACCTCGGGATGCCGGACCCGGAGGCCGCCCCGGGGCCGCGTCTGGTGGCCTTCCTCGGGGGGACCCTCGGCAATCTCGACGGTGAGGCGCGGCCGGCGTTCTACGCCGCGCTGCGCGCCGAACTCCGGCCGGGGGACGCCCTGTTGCTCGGCGCCGACCTCGTCAAGGACCCGAAGGTGCTCGTCCCGGCGTACGACGACGCCCAGGGCGTGACGGCCGAGTTCAACAAGAACGTCCTGCGGGTACTCAACCGCGAACTCGGCGCCGGCTTCGACCCGGACGCCTTCCAGCACGTCGCGGTGTGGAACGAGCAGGAGGAGCGGATCGAGATGCGGCTGCGCTCGCTCCGCGCGCAGGCCGTGGAGCTGCCCGCCCTGGGCATGACCGCGGAGTTCGAGGAGGGCGAGGAGATCCTCACGGAGATCGCCGTGAAGTTCCGCCGCGCCCCGTTCACGGACGAACTCGCTCGTGGCGGCTTCGCGTTGAGCCACTGGTGGACGGACGAGGAGGGACGCTTCGCGCTCCTGCTGGCCGAGCCGTCGCCGGCCCGGCCCGGAACGCAGCCGCTCAGCCGGTGATGCTCCAGGAGAACGACTGGTCGGCGGCGGCGACCGTCGCGAGCACGGCGAGGTCGGCGACGCCGAGCGTCAGTCCGAGCACCGCCCGGGTGCGGCGCGTCGTGCCGCGCATCAGGGCGAGGCCGGCGAGCACCAGGGCGCACGGGCCGAGGACGAGGTTGAAGACGAGCAGCCCGGCCAGGCCCATGACGAACGAGGCGACGGCCATGCCGTCGGCGTCACGCAGGCGTGCCGCGGCGGCGGCGCGGGGCTGTTCGCCGGCAGTGCCCGAGGCATTCACCTTGTGTGCCTTCGGGTCCGAAGTGCCGGGCCGGACAAGGGTGTTCATGGCGTTCACGGTCAGCTCCCCTGACGGTGGTGCTTGCGCTCACGGACGGCGAAGATCAGCAGCCAGGCGCCGATCGCCGCGGCTGCGGCGAGGGTCGCCGGCAGCGGGATGTGCGCCGCGGTTCCCACCAGGAGTCCCAGCAGGAGGAATGCGGCAACGATGAAGATCATGTCTGCCCTTTCGTCTCGGAGGGACGGTGATCGCGGAATGGACCGTCCGCCTCCCCACTTCTCAGTGAACAGTTGGAGTTACAACTGTTCACTGAGAACAGGTTACCTTGGCAGAGGAGCGAGAACACCTGTTTACTCAATGACATGAGCCACACCTCCACGCCGACCGCCCGGGAGACACAGAAGGCCAGGACCCGCGGCGCCCTTCTCGACGCGGGCCTGGGGCTGCTGGAGCACCAGAGCCTCAGCAGCCTCGGGCTGCGCGAGGTCACGCGCGTCGTGGGAGTGGCTCCGGCCGCCTTCTACCGGCACTTCAGGGACATGAGCGATCTGGGCGTCGCCCTCGTCGAGGAGTCGCTCGGGTCACTGCACGGCGTCGTACGCGAGATCCTCGCCGGCCCCGCCGACGAGGCCGCCCGGATCGAGCGAACCGTCACCGCGATCGCCCGCTACGTACGCGAGCACCCGACGCACATCCGCTTCGTCGTGCGGGAACGCCACGGCGGTGTACCGGCCGTACGGGCCGCCATAGGCGCCGAGTTGGACCGCTTCGCCGAGGAGGTCGCCGACGCGCTGGCCGCCGACGACGTCTCGGCCGGATGGAGCGCTCAGGACATCCGGATGCTCGGCGAACTCTTCGTCGACCACATGGTGATGACGGCGTCGGCGTTCCTGGACGCCACGCTCGGCGAGGGACCGGACGAGGAGAGCGTCGCGCACACGGCACGGCGGCAGCTGCTGCTGATCAGCACCGGAAGGCGGCACTGGCAGGACGGCTGAGCAGTGGCCGGCGGGCCGCCGGCCACGCCGCCCGTCAACTGCCCTTGCTGATACGGAAGGTCTTCACCGCCGTGTCGAAGTGCTTCTTGGCAGCGCCCCATTCGGCGTCCGGCGCCGAGAGGTACAGCGCGTAGTGCTGCTGGCCTTCCTCGCCGAAGCCCAGGTCCACGGCGTGGTAGGTCCGTGCACGCCCCTGCCAGGTGTACTCCCAGATGGCGGCCTTCCGGCCCTGGTAAGTCGTGGCGTTCATACGGAGGTTGCGGTAGCCCGGCGACTTCGCCCGCACCTCGGGCTCCAGCCTGCGCCAGTGCTTGAGCGGACTGTTGCCCGCGAAGTCCAGCACGCTGAACTTCAGGTCCGTACGACCTGACGGGCCGCCCAGGAAGTCGATCTCCTGGCCGCCGGGCCTGTCCTGCCGCGTCCAGCCCTCGGGCACGTCCACGGAGAAGCCGAGGTCCTCCTTGACGCGCTGGTACCCGTCCGCGACCGGCGGACGCGGAGGGGGCTGCGACTGGGACGGACCGGAGTGCGAGGCGGACGGACCCGGCTTGCCGGGGCCGCCCTCCGAGCCTCCGGCCTCCCGCTTCAGCCACCAGCCGCCGCCCGCGACGGCGGCCACGGCCACCACCGCGCACACGGCCCAGGCGGCAGCGCGCGACCGGCGCCGCCGCGGAACGGCGGAGGCCGGGGCGGGAGCCGGAGGAGCGACGGGGGTGGAGGCAGGAGGAGGCGTGGGTTCCTGTGCCCCGTTCTGCCTCGGGCCTGCCGCCGTCTGCTCACGCTCGTTCCACGGTGCGCCCTGCGGCAGCGCCACGGTGCCCGTCGCGCCCGCGAGCCACTCCTCCGCCTGCTGGAGCGTCGGACGGTCCGCGGGCTCCTTCGCGAGCAGCGCTTCGATCAACTCGCCGAGGGCGCCGGCCTGTTCCATGGGGCGCGGCGGTTCGCTCGCCGTGGCGTACGCCGTCTCCACCCAGGTGTTCCTGTGGAACGGCGCGATGCCCTCGACCGCCTCGTACAGCGTCGCGCCGAGCGCCCAGGCGTCGGCGGCCGGGCCCGACTCGCCGCCCTGCATCCGTTCCGGGGCCGCGTAGTTGATGGAGCCGACGAACTCCCCGGTTCGCGTGAGGGTCGTCGTCCCGGAGGCCGCGGCGATGCCGAAGTCGGTGAGGACGATGCGCTCCGCGTCCCGCGACAGCAGGACGTTGGCGGGCTTCACATCGCGGTGCAGCACCCCTGCCGCGTGGGCGGCACGCAGCGCCGAGGCCATCGCCACACCGGTGCGGGCCGCGGCCTCGGGCGCCAACGGCCCGTCCTCGCGCAGGACATCGCTGAGCGAACGGGAGGGCACGTACTCCATGACGATGCACGGCAGCCCGTCCTCCTCCACCACGTCGTGCACGACGATGACCCCGGGATGGCTTATCCGGGCCGCGCTGCGCGCCTCGCGGCGCGTGCGCTCGTAGAGCCTGGTCCGCTCGTCGTCGTCCAGATGTGGCGGTACATGCAGCTTCTTGACGGCCACGTGCCGGTCCAGCAGCGTGTCACCCGCGAGCCACACCGTCCCCATGCCCCCGCGGCCGAGCTGCCGGGAGAGCTGGTACCTCCCCGCCAGCAGCCGGTCCTCGTCGGTCACCTCTTACTCCCCGATCCCCCTTGAACACCCGTTCCAGTGGTGAACCCTAGCTGCCCGCACGGGGGGTGGGGCGGCGGACCGGACAGTCGGTACTTGACCGGCGGCGATCGGAGCTCTGGCGCCGCTTCGCCGACGGCCCGTCAGGGAGCGTCAACTGCCGGAGGACTCCGAGGTGTTGGTGCGCTTCGCCCTGCTCGGCTGTACGCGCTTCGGCTCGCCCTTCACCTTCGGGTGCTCGGGCGGATAGGGGAGGTCGCCGAGCCCGTGCTCGCGCTCGTCCCGGTCGGCCAGCTCCAGGGCGGCGTCCAGGCGGCACCGGTGCGCGTCCATCTGCGCGTGTACGTCGCCGACTTCGGCGTACCGCAGCGGCATGGTCACCACGTCGAAGTCGTCGGGATGCGCGCTGCCCAGCTCGTCCCAGCGCAGCGGCGCGGAGACGGTGGCACGGCGGTTGGGGCGTACGGAGTAGGCGCTGGCGATGGTGCGGTCCCGCGCGGTCTGGTTGTAGTCGACGAAGATGCGGCTGCCTCGCTCCTCCTTCCACCACGCCGTGGTGATGCGGGTCGGGTCGCGGCGCTCCAGTTCTCTGCCGATGGCGATGGCGGAGCGCCGAACCTGCGCGAAGTTCCACTCGGGCTCGATGGGAACGAAGACGTGCAGCCCGCGGCCGCCGGAGGTCTTCGGCCAGCCACGCAGCCCCAACTCCTCCAGCAGCGGCTGGAGTTGCTGCGCCGCGCGTACGGCGTCGTCGAAGTCCGTGCCCGGCTGCGGGTCGAGGTCGATGCGCAGCTCGTCCGGGTGGTCGGTGTCGGCCCTGCGCACCGGCCAGGGGTGGAAGGTGAGACAGCCGAGGTTCGCGGCCCACAGCACGGCCGCGGGACCCGTCGGGCAGATCTCGTCGGCGTGCCGTCCGCTGGGGAAGCTGATCCTGGCCGTGGGGATCCAGTCGGGGAGGTTCTTGGGAGCGCGCTTCTGGAAGAACGACTCGCCGCCGATGCCCTCCGGATAGCGCTCCAGAGTGGTCGGCCGCTCGAAGAGCGCACGTGCGACGCCGTCCGCGACCGTCACGTAGTACCGGGCGACGTCGAGCTTGGTGAGCCCGCGCTCAGGGAAGTAGACCTTGTCCGGGCTGGACAGCCGCACCTTCTGCCCGCCGACCGTCAGCTCCACCGCCTCACCCATGCCGCAACGCTAAGCGGCCCTGTGCCGGATCGCCTCCCGGCGGACGGTAAAGCTTCGAACAGCGGCCGTGCGGCGGGGCAGCGCATGCAGGGGGTGCGGGGCCGGTGCGGGGGCCGGGCCCCCGCACCGGCGGGCCTCAGATGCCGAGAGGCGCGGCGTAGCGCACGGTCCTGCTCGGCAGCGGGTGGCCGGGCCCCGAGCGCGAGCGCCATCACCGCCTCGTGCGGACCTCGATGGGGAGGCCGATGCCGTGGACGGAGGTCCGGGTGAAGCCGAACCTGGGGTAGTAGGCCGGATGGCCCAGGACGACGATGTGGCGCTCACCCGACTCCTCCGCCGCCCGCAGAACGGCGCGGACGGCAGCGGAGCCCGCTCCCGTGCCCTGCCGCTCGGGCCGCACGGCCACGGGCGCCAGGCGCAGCGCCGGTGCGGCACCGGACCTCGGGAAGATCCGCGCCCGCCAAGCGGAGCTCTTCAGAGACGAGGACGCCTTGGTGCCCCGTCCGCCGCGGCGCCCTGCGCGGGGCCGGGCCGCGGCCCTCGAAGGAGACTGACACCGTCGCGCGTTGCCGGCGTTCCTCCCGTTACGCGCAGAGCAGGCGGGCGCGCCCGCGCGGGAATACAGTGCTGGGCATGGATCTGCCGGTGATGCCGCCCGTCAAGCCGATGCTCGCCAAGCTCGCCTCGAAGATTCCTGCGGGCATGCAGTACGAAGCGAAGTGGGACGGCTTCCGCGCCATCGTCTTCCGCGACGGCGAGGAGACCGAGATCGGCAGCCGTACCGGCAAGTCCCTCAAGCGCTACTTCCCCGAACTGGTCACGGCGCTGCTCGAGAACCTTCCCGAGCGCTGCGTCGTGGACGGCGAGATCGTCGTCGCCCGCAACGACAGGCTCGATTTCGATGCCCTGGGGCAGCGCATCCACCCGGCCGACTCACGGGTGCGGATGCTCGCCGAGGAGACCCCGGCGTCCTTCGTCGCCTTCGACATACTCGCGCTCGGCGACGACTCGCTCATGGAGACGCCGCTGGAGGAGCGCCGCACGATCCTCGAGCGCGCACTGCGCCCGGCTCGCGACCCTGTCTTCGTGGCCCCCGCGACCACCGACATCGACCTGGCCCGGCAGTGGTTCGACCAGTTCGAAGGCGCAGGGCTCGACGGACTCGTGGCCAAGGCGCCCAACCTGCCCTACCGGCCGGACGAGCGCCTGATGGTGAAGATCAAACACGAGCGCACGGCGGACTGCGTCCTCGCGGGGCTGCGCCCGCACAAGAGCGGTGAGGGCGTCGGTTCGCTCCTGCTCGGCCTCTACGACGGCTCCGGCACGCTCCAGCACGTCGGGGTGTGCGCCTCCTTCACCATGAAGCGGCGCCGCGAGCTGATGGACGAGCTGGAACCGCTGCGGATGTCCGACCCCGCGGCGCACCCGTGGGCGCGCTGGCAGAGCGAGGAGGCCCACATGCAAAGCCGCATGCCGGGCGCGCCGAGCCGCTGGAGCGGCACGAAGGACCTCTCGTGGGTACCGCTGCGCCCCGAGCGCGTCTGCGAAGTGGCCTACGACCACATGGAAGGGGACCGCTTCCGGCACACCACGCAGTTCCGGCGCTGGCGCACCGACCGCGATCCGCAGGGATGCACCTACTCCCAACTCGAAGAGCCCGTCAGTTACGACCTGTCCCGCATGCTGACCGAATCCCCGGAGACCCCCACCTGAGCACGTGAGAAGGGACGACGCCATGGGCCACCTGATGTGCCACCGCAGACACCACGGGCGCAGTCACCGCATCCACAGCATCCGCCACGACATCGGACTCCTCGCGCTGCGCCTCGGCACCGGAAGCGTGCTCTTCGCACACGGTACGCAGAAGCTCTTCGGCTGGTTCGGCGGTCACGGGCTGGAGGGGACCGGCAAGTTCATGGAGCAGACCGGCTTCCGGCCCGGACGCGCGCACGCCCTCGCCTCCGGCCTCGGTGAGGCCGGAGGCGGAACGCTGCTCGCACTGGGCCTGGGAACTCCCGTGGCCGGCGCCGCCGTTGCGGCCGCCATGGCGGGTGCCGCCTCGATCCATGTGCCGGCGGGGTTCTTCAACGACCAGGGTGGACTGGAGTTTCCGGCGTTCATGGGGCTGGCAGGGTCGGCGCTCGCCCTCTCGGGCCCGGGCAACCTCTCCCTCGACCACCTCCTGGGGCACCGGCTCAACCAGACGTGGATGCCGGCGGTGACGTTCGTCGCCGCGGCGGCCGCCGCGGCCTGCGTCATCTCCCGGCGGGTGCGCGTCCTGCGGGACGCCGAGGAGGAGAGGGGCACTCAGCCGGGCTGATCACGCGCGTCCGTCCGGCCTCACTGGCCGGACGGCTCGTCCTCCGGCGCGGCGGCGGACTGGCGGACCTCTTCCATGTCCAGGTTCCGCGCCTGCCCGATCAGGTCCTCGAGAGCGGACTCGGGCAGCGCTCCCGGCTGCGAGAAGACGACGATGCGGTCCCGCACGATCGTGAGCGTGGGGATCGACTGGACCTCGAAGGCCGCGGCCAGCTCCTGCTCGGTCTCGGTGTCCACCTTGGCGAACGTCAGGTCCGAGTGACGCTCGGCGGCAGCCTCGTAGACAGGCTCGAACTGGCGGCACGGACCGCACCAGCCCGCCCAGAAGTCGATCAGTACGAAGCCGTCGTCCGCGACGACGTCGTCGAAGTTGTCCTTGGTGAGCTCCGTGGTGCTCATGTGCTCTCCTGCTGTTGAAGACGGTGTCGGACCGTGACGGCCCTCGGCCGGGCCGGCGCTTGGTGCCGGGAGTCCCGGACCGCGTTCCCACGGTCGCACGCGGCGTAAACCGCTCGTGCGGCCCCGATGTTCCACAAGCGCTGTCATGAATGGCTCCCGGAACTCTTGACCGAGGGCAGACAATCGCTATGGTCTAGACTAATGGCGAGCGTGAATACCGGGTCCCCCAGCTCGAAGCCGTCAGAACTCCCCACGGCTGCCCTTCGCCGCTGACGGGGCGTGCCTTCACATCGCCTCCGCTTTCAACGAGGCCGTCCGTAAGGGTGTGCGGCACCTGTGTGCCCTCCCCTCCTCGCCGCTTGCCGTCGGCCGGACCGTGAAGGAGTTGCCATGAACTTCAAGAGAAAGCTCGCGGCCGGAATCGGGGCGGGGATCGCGCCTCTGCTCGTCCTCACGCTGCCGGCGTCCCCGGCCAGCGCGCACGGCTATGTCAACTCGCCGCCGAGCCGTCAGGCGCAGTGCGCCGCCGGCACGGTCGAGTGCGGGGACATCAAGTGGGAGCCGCAGAGCGTCGAGGGCCCCAAGGGGCTCACCAGCTGCAGCGGCGGCAATTC
This sequence comes from Streptomyces bathyalis, assembly GCF_015910445.1. NCBI lineage: Bacteria > Bacillati > Actinomycetota > Actinomycetes > Kitasatosporales > Streptomycetaceae > Streptomyces > Streptomyces bathyalis. The sequence goes on along the minus strand of NZ_CP048882.1, from coordinate 725,224 downwards.
CCGCTTCGCCGAGCTGGACGACGACGGGAAGGGCTGGGCGGCCACGAACGTCGGCAGCTCGACGAGCTTCCAGTGGCGCCTGACGGCACGTCATTCGACCAGCACCTGGCAGTACTTCGTCGGCGGCTCGAAGATCGCGGAGTTCGACGACGGCGGTGCCCAGCCCGGGGAGACCGTCACGCACCAGGTCGATTTCGGCGGTCTGAAGGGCAAGCAGAAGGTGCTCGCCGTCTGGAACATCGCCGACACGGCCAATGCCTTCTATGCCTGCGTCGATGTGAACATCGGCTGAAGGGGGCGGGTCGGCTGACCCGCCGCGGTGCCGCCGGAGGACGTCTCTCCGGCGGCACCGCCATGTGTGCGGCCGGACCCTCCGGCGGCGGGTGCCCTGGCGCTTCGCCACCCGTGGCACCTCCGCGCGACCATGGAGGAAGACCGCGTGGGAGACTGGTGGGACTGTGTAGTTCAACAGTGAACTAATGGCTCCGCGGAGCCGGCGAGAGGGTGAGAGTGGTGCAGTTCGGGATCTTCACCGTCGGGGACGTCACGACCGATCCCACCGACGGCAGCACGCCGAGCGAGCACGAGCGGATCAAGTCGATGATCGCGATCGCGCTGAAGGCCGAAGAGGTGGGCCTCGACGTCTTCGCCACCGGCGAGCACCACAATCCGCCCTTCGTGCCCTCGTCGCCGACGACCATGCTCGGCCACATCGCCGCCCGCACCGAACGCCTCGTCCTCTCCACCTCGACGACGCTGATCACCACCAACGACCCGGTGAAGATCGCCGAGGACTACGCGATGCTCCAGCACCTGTCCGACGGACGGGTCGATCTGATGATGGGCCGCGGCAACACCGCGCCCGTCTACCCCTGGTTCGGGCAGGACATCCGGCAGGGCATCCCGCTGGCGATCGAGAACTACGCGCTTCTGCACAAGCTGTGGCGCGAGGACGTGGTCGACTGGGCGGGCCGCTTCCGCACGCCGCTGGAGGGCTTCACCTCCACGCCGCGCCCGCTCGACGGTGTGCCGCCGTTCGTCTGGCACGGCTCCATCCGCAGCCCGGAGATCGCCGAGCAGGCCGCGTACTACGGCGACGGCTTCTTCGCGAACAACATCTTCTGGCCCAAGGAGCACTACATGAAGCTCATCGGGCTCTACCGCGAGCGCTTCGCACACCACGGGCACGGCACTCCGGAGCAGGCCATCGTGGGGCTCGGTGGCCAGGTCTTCATGCGCAGGAACTCCCAGGACGCCGTGCGGGAGTTCCGTCCCTACTTCGACAACGCGCCGGTCTACGGGCACGGGTCGACGCTGGAGGAGTTCACCGATCAGACGCCGCTGACGGTGGGCAGCCCGCAGGAGGTCATCGAGAAGACCTTGACCTTCCGCGAGTCCTTCGGCGACTACCAGCGGCAGCTTTTCCTCATGGACCACGCGGGCCTTCCGCTGAAGACCGTGCTGGAGCAACTGGACATGCTCGGCGAGGAAGTGGTGCCCGAGTTGCGCAAGGAGTTCGCCGCGCGCCGGCCCGCCGGGGTGCCCGACGCCCCCACGCACGCGTCGCTGGTCGCTCAACGCGGCTGAGTCTCGCCGGAATTGGTTCCGACCAATCCCCGCACGCGCATTGTGGCGTGTGTTACACGGTGGGATGCTCAACGGGCAGTTACCGGGAAGTAGCCCTACCGAGGAGCACCCGTTGAGTAGCACCCACCCCCACACCCCCCAGTCCGACGGGCAGCCGGAGCACGACCCCGCCCCGGGCCCCCGCAGCAGCCGCCGCACCGTACTGCGTGCCGGCGCCGCGCTGACCGGACTCGGCCTGGCCGGCATCACGCCGGGCGCCCAGGCCTCGCAGTCGCAGAACACCGTGCAAGCAGCCGCCGGCAGCGGCTATCTCGTGGGACGCGGCGTCGTCGATGCCACCGGCGAGATAGCCGAGGTCGGCATGATGGGCTACGGCCGCGTCGACCAGCAGGCACAAGGCCTCCATACCCGCCTGCGCGCCCGTGCGTTCGTCTTCGCGGACCAGGAGACGCGGCAGCGCGTGCTCCTCGTCGTCGTCGACACGGCCATGATCTTCGAGAGCGTGCACCAGGCCGTGCTCAGCAGACTCGGGGAGAAGTACGGCGACCTCTACACGCACCGCAACGTCATGCTCACCGCCACCCACACCCACTGCGGACCGGGCGGCTCCTCGCACCACCTGCTCTACGACCTCACCACGCTGGGCTTCCACAAGAAGACGTTCGAGGCGATGACCGACGGCATCGTCGAGGCCGCGACCCGCGCCCACGAGGACGCCGCACCTTCCGAACTCACCCTCACGCATGGGGAGTTGACCGGAACCAGCGCCAACAGGTCGCGCGAGGCCTTCGAGCGCAACCCCTCCGACCTGCGCGGCCACTTCCCGGACGGCATCGACCCGCAGAGCACGCTGCTGCGCATCGAGCGGGACGGGCAGGCCGTCGGGGCAGTCAACTGGTTCGCCGTGCACGGCACCAGCATGTCCGGCGACAACAAGCTGATCAGCGCCGACAACAAGGGCTACGCCGCCTACCACTGGGAGCGCGAGGTCGAGGGAGCCGACTATCTCGACGGCACCACGCCGGACTTCGTCTCCGCCTTCGCGCAGACCAACGCCGGCGACATGTCACCGAACCTCGATCTGAAACCGCCCACGACGCCCGCCGACTTCGGGCACACCCGCGAGTGCGGCCTGCGCCAGTACAAGGCCGCCGCGGGCCAACTCGACCAGCGGGGCACGAAGATGAGCGGCGGCGTGGACTCGCGGCTCGTCTACATCGACCTCTCCGACGTGACCGTCGAGCCCGAATTCACCGGGGACGGCAAGCAGCACAAGACCGCAAAGCCTGCGATCGGCGCGTCGATGGCGGCCGGCAGCCTCGAGGACGGCCCGGCCTTCCCCGGCTTCGAAGAGGGCGAGAACCCGCTCTGGGACAAGATCTCGGACTCGATCATCTACGAGGCATCCCCCGAACTGCGCGAAGCGCAGGCGCCGAAGGGGATCGTCGCTCCCGTCGGCGAGATGAACCGCATCTACCCGTGGGTCCAGGAGCAGGTGCCGGTGCAGCTGGTGCGCATCGGGCAGCTGTATCTGATCGGCGTGCCCGGCGAGGTGACCGTGTGTGCCGGGCTGCGGCTGCGCCGCACCGTCGCGGAGGCCGTCGGCGCCGAGGTGAAGGACGTACTCGTCGCGGGCTACGCCAACTCCTACTTCCACTACCTCACCACGCCCGACGAGTACGACTCGCAGCAGTACGAGGGCGGGAGCACGCTGTTCGGGCGCTGGCAACTGCCGGCGATCCAGCAGACGGCCGCGCAGCTCGCCCGTGCCATGCGGGACGGGAAGGACCTGCCGCTCGGGCCGGTCGCTCCGGACATCTCAGGGAAGACGATCTCCCTGCAGCCGCCGATCGTGCTGGACGCGCCGCCCCTGTCGCACGAGTTCGGTGACGTGCTCACGGCCCCGCGCGCCAACTACCGGGCGGGGGAGCGGGTGACGGTCGTGTTCGCGGGTGCCCACCCCGGCAACGTGCTCCACCGGGGCGGGACCTATCTGCGCGTGGAAGCGCGGAAGGACGGCGAATGGCGCACCGTCGCGGACGACGGGGACTGGTCGACGGCCTTCCGCTGGGAGCGCTACGGCGTCGCCGCCTCGAAGGTGACGGTCACCTGGGACATCCCCGAGGGGACGGCCTCCGGCGAGTACCGGATCACCTATGAGGGCGACGCAAAACCGGTCGCGGGCGACCCGAAAGCCATCTCCGGCACCAGTTCAGGTTTCACCGTGAGCGGCTGACGGGACGCCCGTCGGGGCGGCCGGGCAGTGCTTACTGCCCGGCCGGCCGTACTTACTGCAGCTGCTGCTGTTCCTGCTGTCCGGCTTCCCCGCCGCCGTCGCCGATCGTCGCGCCGGTCGCCTCCAGCGCATCGGTGACGGGCTGGAAGAAGGTCTCGCCGCCCTGCGTGCAGTCGCCGCTGCCGCCGGAGGTCAGACCCACGGCCTTGTCCTCGGAGAACATCGCGCCGCCGCTGTCGCCGGGCTCTGCGCAGACGTTCGTCTGGATCATGCCGTTGACGACATCGCCGCCGCCGTAGTCGACGGTGGCGTCCAGGGCCGTGACCTCGCCGTCGGTGACGCCGGTCGTGCTGCCGCTGCGCTGCACCTGCATGCCCACGGCGGCCTCGGCGGCACCGGTGATCTCCTGCGTGCCGCCCTGGCCCTCACCCAGCGGGTCGAGGTTCACGGCGCTGGGCGCCTCGGCCTGCGCGTCGTCCAGCGTGGCGATCGCGAAGTCGGTCTCCGGGAACTTCGAGTCGGTGATGGAGCCGAGTGCCTGCGCCCCTGCCTCGTCGGAGGTCCAGTTCTGCGCGGCGTTGCCGCAGTGGCCCGCGGTCAGGAAGCCCGGCGCGCCGTCCACCTGGACGTTGAAGCCGAGCGAACAGCGGGTGCCCTCCGCGAAGATGGCGTCGCCGCCGAGCACACCTTCGGCAGCGGCGTCGCCGCCTTCGCCGGCGCCCGCGCCGTCGTCGCCCTGGCCCGCGCCCTCTTCGCCCTGGCCCGCACCGTTGCCGGCACCTTCGTCCCCGGCGCCCGCGCCGTTACCCGCGCCCTGGTCGCCGGCGTCGCTCTGGCCGATACCGCCGTTGCCGTGGAACTTCTGGAACTTACCGGCGGTCCGCTTGACCGACATCATGCCGTCCATGCCGGCGGCCGTCTTGTTCAGCGAGGCCCACTCTTCGTCGTCGACCGTGCTGTCGGCGAGCACGTTGACCTTGTTCGTACGGGGGTCGACCGACCAGGCCGAGCCCGCCACCGAAGCGCCGTTCGCGAGGGTGTCGCTGACCTTCTTCAGCTCCGCCTTGGAGTTCTGCACGATTCTGGCCTGGGCGCCGCTCTCCTGGACGCGCTGAGCGGTCTCCTCGTCGAGGACGTTCATGACCAGGCGTTTGGCCTTGCTGTCGATGAACCAGCCGGCTGTCCTGTCCCCGTTCTCGTCCGCCAGTTTCGTGCCCATCGCAGCGGCGGCCTTTGCGCTCATCGTGCGTGGACCCGGCTGTTCCTGCTGCCCTGCGTTCGCGTACGGCAGCATGATCGCGGCCGTCGCCAGTGCCGCGGTGCCTGCGCCGGCTATCACATACGCGCGCTTGTTGTCCTTGCGTCGATGGCTCAACTCACTGACCTCCCTGGGTGTGGACCGGCGCCTCATTGCCGGCTCGGCGCAGTGGCACGCCATGGTTTCTCCACAGGTACTCGCTCGGCCCGTTTCGTAGTTGAGACCACTCAATGTCCGTGAGTTTCCCCCGCCGTTTCCCTTGAGGCGGTAGGGTCAGCGGGTTCCAGCGGGAACGGGCGGGCAGCCACCGGACCGCACGGGGGAGCTCAGCGCATCACACGCCACCACGCCTGAACTGCCCCTTTTTCAGGGCCTCTTGGCCTTTTGAGGGGCGGGCGCGACCAGTGATGTACCGGGGAGTACCGTGCTGTCCTCGCACGACCACCGCTCGCATCACTTCTTCATCCGCAGAGGGAGATCATGACCGCTATACGCCACAGATGGCACCGCACCGCCGCCGTCGCCACGGGTGCTGCCGCTCTCGTCGGTGCCGGGATGTTCGTCGCCACTCCGGCCTCCGCCCACGTTCCGGGCTGGGAGGTGGACTGCTACACGACGAGCATCCACCTGGAGAACTACAGCGAACAGGGCAACACCATCAAGATCACCGCGGGTGACAAGACCCTGGTGAACGAGACTTTCGGCAAGACCTTCGACAAGAAGGTGAACCTGCCCAAGCACACCTCTCCGCTCGAGCTGCGCCTGGCGATCGACGCCGTTGACGACGACAAGTTCGACGTCAACGAGACCAAGATGTCGCCGGTGTGCGAGGAGTCCCCCTCGCCCAGCGAGCCCGCCCCCTCGCCCAGCGAGTCCAGCGAGGCCCCGGCGCCGTCGGAGCCCAGCACCGCTCCCCAGGGCGGAGGCGACGACCTCGCCGAGACCGGTGCCTCCAGCGCCACCCCGATGATCGCCGGTGCCGCCGGTGTCGTCCTGGTCGCGGGTGCCGGCCTGGTCGTGGTCGCGCGCAAGCGCCGCTCCGCGCAGGACTGAGTCCGTCCCGCGAGTTCTTCAGAAAGCCCGACGAGGGCCCGGCAGCCAAGTGGTCGCTGCCGGGCCCTGGTTGTGTGCGCGGTGCCTGTTGTGCCGGGTCAGACCGTGACCTGGCCGGTGACAGCCCTGGAGGGCGGGCCGGCCTCCGTCTCCTGCGTCTCCTGCGAAGGCCGGTCGTGGTCGGGCCGCTTGAGCAGCAACAGCATGCAGCCCAGGGTGAGGAGCACCTGAAGGACCGCGTAGCAGATCACCGCGGTGATCGAGCCCGTACGGTTCAGCAGGAACTGTCCGACGACGGGAGTGGTTCCGCCGAGCAGCGTGCCGCACAGCTGGTAGCACAGAGAGATGCCGGTGTAGCGGACGTTCGCGGGGAAGCGGCTGGCCAGCATGCCGGCCAGCGCCGCGTAGTACAGGCAGTGCGGGACCGTCGCCACGGAGACGCCGAGCATCGCCAGCCAGTAGTTCTCCGTGCCGATCAGGATGAACATCAGCGGCATCAGGACCAGTTCGGGCAGCAGCATGATGCTCACCGCGCGCGACCAGTTGCCCATCCGGGTGGCGAGCACGGCACCGAAGGGCTGCACCACGATCTGCGTGACGTTCGCGACCAGGATGATCGTGAGGAACGAACTGCGGTCGAAATCAAGGCTGGACGTCGCCCACGAGAGCGCGAACGTCGACTTGAAGTAGGTCGCCGACAGCCCGATGGTGCAGGCGCCGATACCGAGCGCGATGAGGCCCGGGCAGGTGCGCAGCACCTCCTTCAGCGGCAGCTTCGCGACGCCCCGGTCCTCGATCAGCTTGGCCATCGCCGGGGATTCTGTGACCTTCATGCGCAGGAAGAGGCCCACGACGACGAGCAGGGCGGAGGCGAGGAACGGTATCCGCCAGCCCCAGCTGAGGAATTCGGGCTCCGGGAGCGCGCTCACGGCGAGAAAGGCAACCGTGCTGAGGGTGTTGCCGACCGGGGAACCCTGCTGCGCGAAGGCACCGTAGAGGACCGACTTGCCCTTGGGCGCGTGCTCGGAGGCGATCAGGACGGAGCCGCCCCATTCACCGCCCAGCCCGATGCCCTGGATCATGCGGATCGTGACCAGCAGGACGGGAGCGGCGACTCCGATGGAGGCGTAGCCGGGCAGCACGCCGATCAGGGTGGTGGAGACACCCATCAGCAGCAGCGTGATGATCAGGGTGTTCTTGCGGCCGACCCGGTCGCCGATGTGCCCGAAGACGATTCCGCCCAGCGGGCGGGCGAGGAAGCCCACCCAGAACGTGGCGAAGGCGACCAGCGTGCCGATGGCGCCCTCGAGTTCGGGGAAGAAGACCTTGTCGAAGACGAGGGCAGAGGCGGTTCCGTAGATGTAGAAGTCGAACCACTCGATGGTGGAGCCGATGAAGGCTCCGAATCCTGCGCGGTTCGCGGTCCTTCTCTGCTCCTGAGCGAGCGAGGCGCTCATGCGGCGGCTCCGGGTGGGGACATGGGTGGGCGGCGGGCGCCGGGGCACGCTCGCCCGCCTTGTGTGCAGGTGGGATGCCGGTCAGCGTGCCAGCCCCGACCTAGACGGGTCCAATACCGAATGACTGCCGCAGTGAGACCGTGCGGGTATCAATAGCGCTCGAAGACCGCGGCGAGACCCTGCCCGCCGCCGATGCACATGGTCTCCAGTCCGTACCGCGCCTGTGTGCGGTGCATGTGGTGCGCCAGCGTCGTGAGGATCCGCGCTCCGGTGGCGCCCACGGGGTGGCCCAGTGAGATGCCGGAGCCGCACACGTTGATCCGCTCCTCGTGGTCCTTCTCCGTCCATCCCAACTCGCGTGTGCAGGCGAGGACTTGAGCGGCGAAGGCCTCGTTGAGCTCGATCAGGTCCAGATCGGTCTCCGAGAGCCCGGCCCGCTCCAGGGCCGCCTTGGTCGCGCCCACCGGCCCGATCCCCATCGTCTTCGCGGGAACTCCCGTACGTGCGAAGGAGATCAGCCGCACCATGGGAGTCAGGCCGAGGCGCTCGGCCGTCGCGGCCGTGGTGACCAGGCACGCGGCGGCGGCGTCGTTCTGCCCGCTGGCGTTGCCGGCGGTGACCGTCGCCTCCGCGTCGGCCTTGCCCATCACCGGGCGCAGCGCGGCCAGTTGCTCCGCCGTCGTGTCCGGCCGCGGGTGTTCGTCGACGGACACGGTGCTCTCGCCCTTACGTCCACGCACCGTGACGGGCACGATCTCCTCGGCGAACCAGCCCTCCTCCATGGCGCGTGCGGCACGCTGCTGCGAGCGCAGCGCCAGGGCGTCCTGGTCCTCACGGGAGACGGCGTACTCACGGCGCAGGTTCTCGGCCGTCTCGATCATGCCGCCGGGCACGGGGTGGTGCTCGCCGCCCGCCGTGACACGTCCGCGGGCGAGGGCGTCGTGCAGCTGGAGCCCGGGGCCCTTGATGCCCCAGCGGCCGTCGTGGGTGTAGTAGGGCGCCGCGCTCATCACGTCGACGCCGCCCGCGATCACGATCTCGCTGAACCCGGCCCGTATCTGCATCGCGGCGTCCAGCACCGCCTGGAGCCCCGAACCGCAGCGCCGGTCGATCTGGATGCCGGTGACCGAGTCCGGCAGCCCGGCGTCCAGGGCGGCGACCCGGCCGATGGCCGGGGCCTCGGCGCTCGGGTAGGCGTGGCCGAGGATCACCTCGTCGACCTGCGAGCCGTCGACGCCGCTGCGCGCGACGACCTCCGAGATGACGTGTGCCGCCAGCGCGGCGGGCCGCTGACCTGCCAGGGCGCCGCCGAAGCGTCCGATCGGCGTGCGAAGGGGGTGGCAGATGACGACATCGGTGCGATCCGGCGCGGGGGCTGACATGGAGGGGCCTTCCTGGCTGGTTGCGGTCGCTGGCGGGGGACGGCGCTTGGCTACGACCCTTCCACCGCACACTTTTCCGGTCCAATATCCGATTCGCCTCGCACTGATACGCGGGCGTACTCAATCACTTCCCGAGCCGCCGCCCTGGCCGGACCTGGAGTCGGACCTGGAACCTGCGGCGGTCGCGGAGCCTGGCGGCGGCAGCGCGTCCGCGGCGACGTCCAGGACGCTGCGCAGCGCCGCCGACGGATTGTCCGTGCGCCATGCCAGCGCCGCCTGGAGCACCACGGGCGGGCCGGCCAGCGGACGGTAGACGAGACCGGTCTGCTGGATGTGCGTGCAGGAGGTGAGCGTGAGCGTGACCCCCACCCCCATCGCCACCAGCGCGAGGATCGTGTACGAGTCCGGGGCCTCCTGCACGATCCGCGGGTGGAAGCCGTTGTGCTCGCACGTCTCCAGCGTGACGTCGCGCAGGCTGGATCCGGTGCGGGCCGGAAAGCTGACGAACGGCTCCTCCGCCAGATCGCCGACGGAGATGCGCTCGTGGCGGGCGAGAGGGTGGTCCGAGGGCAGCGCGCACACCAGCTCCTCCTCGGCGATCACCCGGTGCTCGACTCCCGGCCGGTTCAACGGGAGCCGTACGAAGCCCAGGTCGAGCGTGCCGTCGGCGACCCGTGCCGCAGCCCTGTTCGCATATGTCTGGCCCAGCATGACCAGCTCGATGCCGGGGTGTGCCGCCCGTACCGCCCGGGTGAGGCGGGGCAGTGTCGTGTGGCTGGAGGCTCCTGCGAAACCGACGCGGACGCGCCCGTACTCGCCGCGTCCGGCGGCCTTGGCCACCCGCGTCGCGATGTCGATGTCCTCCAGGACCGTGCGGACGGGCTTGAGGAACGCCTCGCCGGCGCTCGTCAGCCGCACCGAACGCGTGCTGCGTTCGAAGAGCTGCACTCCCAGCTCCTTCTCCAGCTGCCGGATCTGCTGGCTCAGGGGCGGCTGTGCCATCTGGAGCCGCCTGGCGGCACGTCCGAAGTGCAGCTCCTCGGCGACGGCGACGAAGGAGGAGAGGTAGCGCAGTTCCACGTCGGCACGCTCCCGGCGGTCAGTTATCAGTTTCACGTCTCAAACTGACCTTAATTCGGTATTGGACGCCAATCAATGGAGGGTGGGAGCGTAGTGCTGGGCGTGCCGTGACGAGCGGCGCCGAGGCGCATCGAGCCGCACCGAGGAGATCTGGAGATGGCCGTGGAGACCGCCGTGGACAAGACGATGACGATGCGGGAGGCCGTCGCCACCTATGTCAGGGACGGCGACACCGTCGCCCTCGAAGGCTTCACGCACCTCATACCGACCGCGGCAGGCCACGAGATTATCCGCCAGGGCCGCCGCGATCTGACCGTGATCCGCATGACCGCCGACATCGTCGTCGACCAGATGCTCGCGTCGGGCTGCGTGTCGCGGCTGGTCTCCTCCTTCGTCGGCAACTCCTCCGCGGGCTCCCTCGGGGAGCTGCGCCGCCGCGTGGAGAACGACGACCCCGAGCCGCTCGCCTTCGAGGAGTACAGCCACTACGGGATGATCTGCCGCTACATCGCGGGAGCGCAGCGGCTGCCCTTCTACCCGTTGCGCAGCTACGGCGGCAGTGACCTGCCGGGCGTCAACCCGGCGCTGCGCAAGGTCACTTCGCCCTACCCGGGCCCGGACGGCGGGACCGAGCAGATCTACGTCGTGCCGCCCGTCAACCCGGACGTGACGATCGTGCACGCGCAGCGCGCCGACCGCTCCGGGAACACCCAGATCTGGGGCCTGACCGGCGTCCAGGCCGAGGCCGTGTACGCGGCGAGCAAGGCCGTCGTCGTCGTGGAGGAGGTCGTCGAGGACGAGGTCGTACGCTCCGACCCGAACCGCACCGTCATCCCGGCGCACGCCGTGGACGCCGTCGTCGTCTGCCCCCGCGGTGCACACCCTTCGTTCGCCCAGGGCTACTACGACCGCGACAACGCCTTCTACCGCTCCTGGTCGGCGATCAGCAAGGACAAGGAGCGGCTGACCGCCTGGCTGGAGGAGTGGGTCCACGGGACCGCCGACCACGCCGAGTACGTCGCCAAACTCGGCGAGGAGTTCTGGGAAGGGCTCGCCGTCGGAGAGGCGATGAGCCTGCCGGTCAACTACGGCCGCAGGCTCTGACCCGGCCCGGCCACCGCCCCGTCCCGCAACGGGCCGCGGCCTTGAACGTCACGTACCCGATGCCGCCGCACTCCCGAATCCGTATCCCGCACCTCCGCACACGGAAGTTGAGCCGCAGATGACCACCGACACCGTGACCTCCTCCGAGCTGCTGTCCGTCGTCGCCTCCCGTGAACTCGCGGCCAGGCGCACGGTGTTCGCCGGAATCGGGCTGCCCACTCTGGCCGCCTCGCTCGCACACCTCACCGTCGCGCCCAAGCTGGAGATCGTCTACGAGTCCGGGGTGTGCGGCGCGCATCCCTCGCACCTGCCCGAGACCATCGCCGACGCCGTGCTCATCACCGGGGCCGAAGCGGTGATTCCGATGCCCACGCTCTTCGGGTCCGTCCTCCAGGGCGGCCACATCGATGTCGGCTTCCTCGGCGCGGCCCAGATCGACAAGTGGGGCAACCTCAACTCGTCCGTCATCGGCGACTGGCACCACCCCAAGGCCCGGCTGCCCGGATCGGGCGGCGCGAACGAGGTCATGGCCAGCTCCCGTGAGGTGTTCGTCGTCATGCGCCGCCACGACCAGCGCTCCTTCACGGAAGAGCTCGACTTCTGCACCTCGCCGGGCCCGGACCGTGCCCTCGCCGACGGCATCCGCCCGCTGGGAGCCGGAGTCACCCGCGTCATCACGGAGTTGGGCATCCTCGCCCGCGAAGGCGTCGGTGAGGAGCTGAAACTGGCCGCCCTGCACCCCGGCGTGACGGCCGAGGACGTGAAGGCGAACACCGGCTGGGACCTTCAGGTCGCCGGCGACCTCAGCGTCATCGAGCCGCCCTCGGCGGACGAACTGGCCCTGCTGCGCGAGGATGTGGACCCCGAGCGCGTCTATCTGCGCTGACGGGACGACCAGGGACGACAAAGGGACGAGCGGCGTCCGGCCGGGACGGGCCGGTGCGGCGGCGCGTCCGGGGGAGCGGAGACGGAGAAGGCATGCGCATCAGAATCGTCGGTACGGGCGTCATGGGCCGCGGCATCGCACAGTGGGCCGCCACCGCGGGGCACACCGTCGAACTCGCCGACGCGCGCGAGGAGTCGGTCACCGAAGCAGTCCAGTTCGTGGCCGGCATGCTGGAGCGCGCCGTGCAGAAGGGCCGGATGAGCCAGGGCGACGCGGATGCCGCCCGGGAGCGCCTGGTGCCGCTCGCCTCGCCCTTCGCGGCGCCGGAGGGCGAGGACTCCGCGCCCGCTCTCGTCGTCGAGGCCGTACGGGAGGACCTGGAGACGAAGGCCGCCGTCTTCACGGAGCTCGCGAAAGTGCTGCCGGAGACCACCGTCTTCGCGACCAACACCTCCTCGCTGTCCGTCACCGAGATCGGCGCACGGCTCGCCGACCCCGCCCGGCTCGGCGGGCTGCACTTCTTCAACCCCGTACCGCTGATGAAGATCGCGGAGGTCGTGCCGGGCGCCGCCACCCGGGAGGACATCCCCGGGTTCCTGGCCGCGTTCGTGGAGGGCTGCGGACACCGGGCGGTGACCGTGGCGGACACCCCGGGCTTCCTCGTCAACCACGCGGGGCGCGGGCTGGTCACCGAGGCGCTGGCGCTGCTGGAGGAGTCCGTCGCCCCGCCCGCGGACCTCGACGCGATCGCCCGCGACGTCCTGGGCCTGCGCATGGGCCCGTTCGAACTCATGGACCTCACCGGCCTCGACGTCACCGCCTCCGTCATCGACACCATCTGGCGCGGATTCCGCCACTCCGACCGGCTGCGGCCCTCGTACCTCACCGCGAACCGGGTCACCGCCGGGCTGCACGGACGCAAGACCGGGCGCGGCTTCTACCCCTACGGTCCCGACGCCCCCGGCGATGCCGCCGCACCCACCGCGCCCCCCGCGGGCGGTGACGCCTCGCGCGCCGTGGAGGTCGTCGGCGGGGGACCGGACGCCGACGCCGTACGGGGCCTGACCGGCGGCTCCTCCGGACCGGGGGGAGCGGCCGGCTCTTCCGGTGCCGAGCCGCTCCTGCTCGTGCCCACGTGGGGCGGCACGGTCGCCGAGGCGGTGGCCGAACACGGCCTGCCCGCGGCCCGCACCCTCGGCATCGACCCGCTCTCGATGGAGGCCGGACGCCGCGTGCTCGCGGTGACACCGGCCACCGGGCCCGAAGCGGTTCGTGACGCGGTCGCGGTGCTCACCGCCGCCGGGGCGCAGGTCACGGTCGTCCGGGACACGGCGGGCTCCGTGGCGCAGCGCCTGCTGGCTTCAATCGTCTCGGTGGCGGCCTCCATCGCGGAACGTCATATCGCGTCGCCCGCGGACATCGATCTGGCGGTCACCACGGGCCTCGGCTACCCGCACGGGCCGCTGGCGTGGGGCGAACGCGTCGGCGCCGCCCGGATGTTCGCTCTGCAGCGCACACTTCTGGCCACTACGGGCGACCCCCGGTACCGGCCGACGCGCTGGGTCAGGGAACGCGCGCAGCTCGGCCTGCCGCTGACGGCCCCGGACCTCCCGACCGATTGGCATACCCAGGAGAATTCCCCATGACCAGCAGGGACTTCGTGATCAGCAGGGACTTCGGCCTCACCGAAACGCAGCGCGACATCCGCGCGATGGCCGCGGACTTCGTCGACCGGGAGATAGCACCGCACGCCCGCGAATGGGACCGCGCCGAACGCGTCGACCCGGGCATCCCCAAGCGCCTGGGAGAACTGGGCTTCCTCGGCCTGACCGTCCCCGAGCGCTACGGCGGCGTCGAGGCCGACCTGCTCTCCTACGTCCTGGTGACCGAGGAACTGGGGCGCGGCGATTCGTCGGTGCGCGGCATCGTCTCGGTCTCCCTCGGCCTGGTGACGAAGACCATCGCCGCGCACGGAACCGAGGCGCAGCGCGAGGAGTGGATACCGCGGCTGGTCAGCGGCGACGCACTCGGCTGCTTCGCGCTGACCGAGCCGGGCACCGGCTCCGACGCCGGCTCGCTGACCACACGGGCCACGCGGGACGGCGACGACTGGATCATCGACGGCGGCAAGATGTTCATCACCAACGGCACCGTCGCCGACGTCGCGCTGACCTTCGCCCGCACCAGCGAGAACGGCATCACCGCGTTCCTGGTGCCCACCGGCACCCCCGGTCTGACGGCCACGGAGATCCACGGCAAGCTCGGCCTGCGCGGCCAGGCCACGGCCGAACTCGCCTTCGAGGGCGTACGGGTGCCGGACTCCGCCCGTCTCGGCGAGGTGGACCGCGGCCTCGGCATCGCGCTCGGCGCGCTCTCCCGCGGCCGCATCTCCGTGGCGGCCGGCGCCGTCGGCCTGGCCCAGGCCGCGCTCGACGCCGCCGTCGAATACGCAACGCAGCGCGAGCAGTTCGGCAGGCCCGTGGCCTCGTTCCAGCTGGTCCAGGAGCTGCTGGCCGACTCCGAGGTGGACATACGGGCGGCCAGGCTGCTCACGCATCAGGTGGCGAGGATGGCCGACGCGGGCGTCTCGCCGAAGGAGTACGCGACGGACGCGTCCATCGCCAAATACCACGCGAGCGAGGCCGCCGTGCGGGTCAGCAACAATTGCCTGCAGACCTTCGGCGGTTACGGCTTCATTGATGAGTACCCCGTCGGCAAGTACCTGAGGGACGCGCGAGTGCTCACGCTCTACGAAGGCACCAGCCAGGTCCAGAAGCTGATCATCGGCCGGAGCCTGACCGGTGTGAACGCGATGACGTGAGAGCTCGACTTACGGCCGGTTCACTAGCTGTCGGGGAGAGCCATCGGTGAGAGGGTGTGTCGCCGGCGACCGCGCGCGTAGGGGAGAGCAGTGACCGCGAAGGACGAGATCGACACCAGCAGGCCCCACCCGGCCCGTGTCTACGATTACTGGCTGAACGGCAAGACGCACTACGAGGCCGACGTGGCCGCCGGCGACCGGGTCGTGCAGGTGTGGCCCGGCGTGCTGCTCGGCGCCCGGCTCAACCGCGAGTTCATGCACAGGGCAACGCGCTGGCTCGCGCGTGAGGCGGGGATACGTCAGTTCCTGGACATCGGCTCGGGAATACCGACCGAACCCAATCTCCACCAGGTCGCCCAGGCGGTCGCGCCCGAGACCAGGGTCGTCTACGTCGACAACGACCCGATCGTGCTCCGGCACGGACAGAAGCTGCTGCGCGGTACCCCCGAGGGCCGCACGGCCTACGTGCACGCCGACTTCACCGAACCCGAGACCATCCTCGAGGCCCCCGAACTGCGGGAGACGCTCGACCTCGGCCGTCCCGTCGTGCTGTCGCTGATCGCACTGCTGCATTTCATCACCGACGAGCGGGGCGCGTACGACATCGTCCGCAAGCTCATGGACGCGCTTCCGTCCGGCAGCTATCTGGTCGTCTCGCACGCCACCGCCGACTTCGATCCGGATCTGCTCACGCGGGTGGCCGAGGCGTACCAGTCGTCCGTCGCGGAGGGCCAGATCCGCTCCAGCTCGGAGGTGAGCCGGTTCTTCGACGGGCTCGAACTCGTCGACCCGGGCGTCGTGGTGGCCCACCGGTGGCGGCCCGACGACGGCGAGTCCCAGCCGGACATCACCGACGCGGAGTTCCCCGTCTACGGAGGGGTCGCGCGCAAGCCCTGATCGCGTGGGCCGCGCCGGCCCGGACGCGGCCGCGCATGCATCGCCCTGCCGGGGGTAACTGCTGGCCAGACAGTACCTAGGCCCTCCGGGGGTGCAAGCAGATGGCGAACTTTCTGACTGAGATGAGGAGAAAGGCGAAGGCGGCCGCGAACGGGAACAGCGGGCGCGCAGCGGCGAAGAAGACGTCCAAGAAGACGACGACAGGGACGAAGAACGCCGCGAAGAAAACGGCAAAAAGCCCATCGAAACGGTCAACCACCGCGAGGCCGAAGAAGAAGACCTCGAAGAGCACCCCCAAGAAGAAGGCCGCGGCCCGCAAACGGACCGCCCGCGAGGCCGTGCTCACCCAGCAGCAGCTCCCGGCCGTTTGGCGCGTGCTGATCCTGCTGGTGGCGTTCGTGGCGATGGTCGGCTTCGCGGTCGTGCTCTCCAAGCTGACGCTGGGACCCTCCGCCGCCTCCGAGTCACTCACCCACAGCAACCTGCGACCCGGCGACTCGATACGCAACTATCTCCAGCAGCCCGCCCTGCGCGACACGATCAAGCAGCTCGGCGGAAACATCGTGCTGGGCATGCCCTTCGGCGCGCTGCTTCCCGCACTCGTACCCCGCACGCGCGGACTGCTGCGCGTGATGCTGGCGACGGCGGTGGTCATGCTGGCGGTGGAGCTGGTGCAGGGAGCCCTCGTCCAGGGCCGCGCCTTCGACATCGACGACGTCATCCTCAACAGCACCGGTGCCGTGCTCGGTTACCTGATCATCGGGCGCCGCCTCGGACGCGCGGTGCATCCGCGGCGGCCCCACTGGTGGCACCGCTTCTCCCTCAGCGCTTCCCGCGGCCGTCCGTGAACTGGACCGACACCTTCTCGTAGCCCAGCGAGACAAGCAGCTCCCGCAGCATGTTCCGGGTGTTCTTCTCGGCCCGGTCGGTGAGGTCGCTCTCCTTCGCGGCCTCACCGATGTGGTCCTCGGCGAGCTTGTGCACCTCGCGCTCGTCGTTCGGATTGTCGGAGAACACATCGCCGAGCCGGTCGAGCAGACCGCGCTCCTTCGTCACCGCGTACGAGCGATCCGCGTCCAGTGCGGGCTTCTCCAGGCGGGCGTGGGGGAGCTTCACGGTGGCTTCCGTACGGTCGCGGCTGACCTCGACCTGGTCCTCGCCGACGTCGCCCAGGTCCACGAAGGCACCCACATCGCCCTTGCCGACGAAGAGAGTGCGGTTGCCGCGCACCGCGTCCGGCAGGAACTTCGCGTCCTTGTCCAGGTCGACGACGACCTGGAAGCTGCCCGACGCCGCCTCGTAACGGCTCATGTCCTGGATCGACTTGAGCAGCACGGGCCCGGTGCGGTCCTTGGTCTCCGTCCCGAACGGGTTCGTCGCCTTCGGCAGGAGGTTGAGCACCCCTGCGAGCAGAAGGAGCAGGAGGAGAAGGGTCAGGGCCATGAAGAGCATGACCCACCAAGACGGACGCCTGCGGGCATCGGCTGGACGCTGCACGGGTGACATCTGACCGTCCCTTCGGAGCACCGGTGGAACTCACGGACACTGTCCGGTTGCCCCGGGTTCCCTCGGTTCATGGTCGCCACCCGCGCGGTTCCGGCCCGGCGCTCGCCCGCCGACGGCCCCGCCCACCTCAGCCCAGCGCGAAGACCCGGTCGACGAAGTCGTTGGCGAAGACACGTCCGGGGTCGCGCTGAAGCACCAACCGCCGGAAGTCGTCGGCCCGTTCGTACAACCCCGCGATCCGTTCCGGCTCCATGGCGGTCAACTTGCCCCAGTGGGGCCGCGCGCCCAGCGGCAGCAGCTTCTCCTCGATCGCCGCGACCACCGGCAGCACCGCCTGCGAGTCCTTGACCCAGGTGAAGTGGAAGGCGACGCAGTCACGTTCCCAGGCAGGGCTGAGCCACAGGTCGTCCGCGGCCACGGTGCGCATCTCGGAGATCTGAAGCACCGGTGCGATGCGGTCCCCCAGGGCGCGCAGCTCGGCCAGCGCCTCGGCCGCGGCGGCGCGGGGCAACAGCAGCTCGGACTGGAGCTCTTCGCCGTTGCTGGGCGTGAAGTCGGGCCGGAAGTGCGGCAGTCGCTCGTACCAGGGGCCCGGCACGCCGAGCTGCTCCGTGCAGTGCGTCGCGGGGATGCCGGGGATCGGGTGGTGTGCGGCGTCCGCCGGCGTCCGACCCTCCCAGCCCGGGGGCCGTACGCTGCCGTCCCGTTCCGTGACGCGGCGCTTGACCCACACCCGTGCCTCGCCGCTGCGGTAGTCGGTGAACGCGCTGACGCTGTAGGCGCACCCGAAGATCTCGTCGAAGTGCGCGGCCACCTCCGTGAGGGGCACACCGGTGTAGATGTGCTGGGAGACGTCGAAGGCCGGCTCCACACGGAGCGTGAGCCGGGTGACGATACCGAGGGCGCCCAGCGCGACGACCGCTCCGGGGAAGTGCTCCGGTTCGTTCACGCGGCTCAGCAGCGAGAGTTCACCGTCCGCCCCGACGACTTCGACCGAAGTCACCGCCGCCGCCAGGCACTTCTCCGAGTCGCCCGAGCCGTGCGTGGCCGTCGCGCAGCATCCCGCGACCGAAATGTGCGGCAGCGAGGCGAGGTTGGCCAGTGCGTACCCGGCCTCGTGCAGGACGCCGGCGACTTCGCCGTACCGCATTCCGGCACCGACCGTGACGGTGGAGGACTCCTCGTCGACGTCCACGGCGGGCGGCAGCCCGTCGAGCCGGACGAGGTCGCCGGCGGTGTCGGCGACGCGGTTGAAGGAGTGGCCGCTGCCGAGCGCCCGCACGCGGTCCGTGGACGCGACGACCTGCTGCAACTCCTCGACGGATCCGGGACGCAGGACCCGGCGGGCGCCGAAGACGGTGTTGCCCGCCCAGTTGTGTGCGGGGCTGCCGGAGGCGGGAGCGGGAGTGGGCACGCGGGGCTCCTGGTTCGAGTTCTGGTCGTCGGACACCGGCCCGCGGGGCGTCAACGCGCCGTCGCCCGACCGGAATCGGCGGTGTTGCGGGGTGTGCCGCTCATGAGGAAACATTTTCGGCCTCCGGGATTGGCCGATCCACGCCACACAACGTACATTCCTTCCCTTGTGCAACTTGCGCAACAGTCCCGCTCCGGGTGACTTCGTGGCGGGGACTGGACAGGGGCATGTGCGGGAATGAGGACGGACAGTGCCGTGGAAACGTACCCCTCGCGCAGCGCGTCGAGGAGTGGACCGGAGCGGACACATGGTCACCGTGGCGAGACCTATGCGTTCACAGCACGGGGAGCTGAGGCATGCGCATCACTGAGATTTCGGGCGGCCTGCCCGACGGTCGCATCCCGGAACGTCCGCCGGGGCCGGCCGTTCCGCGGCTGGTGCTGGGGGAGCGGTTGCGCAAACTGCGCGAGGCACAGTACATATCCCGCCAGGAGGCCGGCGAGGCCATCAAGACCTCGGACGTGACCATCGCCCAACTGGAGCGCGGCCGCTGCGGTTTCCACGAGCGGGACGTGACCGACCTGCTGACCATCTACGGGATCACCGACCGGACGGAACACGCCACGCTGCAGGCCCTCGCGGCGCAGACGAACGCGCCCGGCTGGTGGCACGCCTACCAGGACATCGTGCCCGACTGGTTCCACACCTTCCTCGGCCTGGAACAGGCGGCCGGCGTCATCCGCACCTACGAGGTCCAGTTCGTCCCCGGGCTGCTGCAGACACCCGGGTACGCACGCGCCGTCATCGAGCTCGGACACCAGGGCGCCCCCGAGACGCAGATCGCGCGCCGCGTCGAACTGCGCATGCTGCGCCAGCGCATCCTCCACTCCATGCGGCCCCCTCATCTGTGGGCCGTCATCGACGAAGCCGCGCTGCGCCGCCGCGTCGGCGGCGCCGAGACGATGCGCGGTCAGCTGGAACACCTCATCGCCGCATGCGAACTCCCGCACGTCACGATCCACGTCATGCCCTTCGCGGCCGGCGGGCACGCCGCCGCGGGCGGGCCCGTGACGCTGCTGCGCCTCCCGGAGCGGGAGCTGCCCGATGTCATATACCTGGAGCAACTGATCGGCGCCAGCTACCCGGCGGAGGCGAACGAGGTCGACCACTACCGCCACGTCATCGACCGCCTGGTCACCGACGCCGCGCCGGCACGGGAGACCCGTGCCTTCCTGCTCCGCATGATCGACGAGCTCTGACGGCGCCCCCGGGTGGCGGGCCGTCTCAGGACTGCCCGAGCTGCGCCCCCATCGGCCCTGAGGCCGCGGCGCGCCGCTCGCCTGCGAGGTCATGCCACCACGGAGTCTGCGGAAGCACGGGCGCGGACGGTTCGAAGCTGCCGCCCGGCACCGGCAGCGCGGCCCGCACACCGGCCCGCTCCGCGGCGGCCAGCAGCCGCTCACCGGGCTCCGCCCACGGATGCGGCGCGAGGTTGAAGGTGCCCCAGTGGATCGGCAGCAACGCCCCGGCACTGCCCGTCAGATCGCGATGGGCGCGAACCCCGTCCTCGGGAATCATGTGGATGTCCGGCCAGAACTCGCTGTACGCGCCCACCTGGATCATCGTCGCGTCGAACGGCCCGTACTCCGCGCCGATCTCGGCGAACCCGGGGAAGTAGCCGGTGTCGCCGCTGTGGAAGATCCGGTGCTCGGGGCCCGTCACGGTCCAGGACGCCCACAGAGTGCGCTGCTGACTGCGCACGCCCCTGCCGCAGAAGTGGCGGGCCGGGGTGGCCGTCAGCCGCAGTCCGGCGATCTCCGTGGACTCGTGCCAGTCCAGCTCGGTGAACCTCTCCGGCGCCATGCCCCACCTCTCCAGGTGCGCTCCGACACCCAGGGGCACGGCGAAGGGCACGCCGCTCGCGGTGAGTTGGCGGATGGTGGGCAGATCCAGATGGTCGTAGTGGTCGTGCGAGATGACGACGGCGTCGAGCCGCCCCAGTGCGGCGAGAGGGACCGGAGCCGCGTGCAGCCGCTTCGGCCCGATGAACGAGAACGGCGAGCAGCGCACGCCCCACACCGGGTCGAACAGGACACGTCTGCCGTCGATCTCCGCGAGGACCGTGGCATGACCCAGCCAGGTCAGACGCAGCCCCGATGCCGGAGGTGAGCTCAGATCCGGGCGGGAGAGAGGAATAGGGCCGGTGGGTCTGCGCCCCTCGCGCCTGAACAGCGCGCGCAGCATCTCCCGCCGGCTCCGCACGGCTCTGGGCGTGCGGCCGGCGGGCAGGGGATTGCGGAAAGCGCCGGCCTCCACGTCGTAGTTCGGAGAGCGCTCGATGCGGGCCAGCCGCGCACCCGAGGGCTCCGCGCCGAAAGAGAGGGGATTGAAGCCGAGCACGCCGCTCATGGGGTCTCCCGTTCTGCCGATGTCACCGCAACAGCCGCCTTGTGGTGCCAGCACAACGCTGCTCGGCGTCCGGTTTGTTCCCCGGCGATGAGTTCCACGGGTTCGCCGGGTCAACACGCGAGACCAGGCGGAAGAGCCGCCCCGGACCCGCTGACACCCGGGCTTCCGGGACCCCGGGTCCGGGCCCGGGGGCACCGGAGGCGCGGAGGAAGAGGTGTGTGCACGTGACGACGATGCTCGATCTGGGACCGCAGACGCGCGAGGTGAAGGCGCTGCTCGACGGGATCGGCGACGACCAGCTCGCGGCGCCGACGCCGTGCGAGGCCTACTCGGTGGGGGATGTGCTCAGCCACCTGCTCGGGCTGAGCCTGGCCTTCACCGACGCGGCGAAGAAGAACCTGGGTGCCTCCACCGACCAGAACCCGGACGGAGGCCTGCCGCCGCTCCCGGAGGACTGGCGCAGAAGGCTGCCCGCCCAGCTCGACGAACTTGCCGCCGCCTGGCGCAGCGAGTCCGCGTGGGAGGGGGAGACCCAGGCGGGCGGCGTCACCCTGCCGGGCGACCTCGCCGGCGTGGTCGCGCTCAACGAAGTGCTCCTGCACGGCTGGGACTTGGCGCGCGCCACCGGCCAGGACTACCGCGGTGACGCCGCCAGTCTGGAGGCGTCGATCGGCATGCTCTCGCAGGCCGACTCCATGGAGATGCGGGGCACGATCTTCGGGCCCGTCGTCGACGTGCCCGGCCACGCACCTCCTCTGGACCGCGCCGTCGCGCTGAGCGGCCGCAGCCCGGACTGGAGCCCGGCGTCTCGTTGACGCTGTGCGGGGTGGATGGCATCGTTCCCACATGGGATCGATGCCATCGTGCACGTTTCCGGAAGGGAACCGCAGTGGGGCTCCGCATCTGTGATGACGTCTTCCTGTACGAGGACACCTGCCACGTATACGTACTGTGCGACCGCAACAGCCGGCAGGCGGTTCTCATCGACTTCGGCAGCGGCGACGTGCTGGACCACCTCGGGGACTTCGGGGCGGACCGCGTCACCGACGTGCTGATCACCCACCACCACCGCGACCAGGTGCAGGGCCTGGAACGCGCCGTCGCCGCCGGTATCCGGATCTGGGTGCCGCCCGTGGAGGCCGGCCTGATCGCAGGCGTCGACGAGCACTGGCGTACGCGCGCCCTCGACAACGACTACGACGTGCGCCAGGACCGCTTCTCGCTGCTGGAACAGGTTCCCGTCGCAGGCACCGTCGCCGAGTACCGCACCGAGCGCTACGGCGCCTTCGACATCTACACCCATCCGCTGCCGGGCCACACCGTCGGCTCGGTCGGCTATTTCGCCGACATCGGCGGGCGGCGCCTGGCCTTCACCGGCGACCTCATCCACGGCGAGGGCCGCGTATGGTCGCTCGCCGCGACGCAGTGGGCGTACACCGGCTTCCACGAGACGGCCGGAATGGAAGGCGTCGCCGCGACCGTGCTCTCCTGCATGCAGGTCCTCGACCGTGAGCCCGAACTGCTTCTGCCCTCGCACGGCGACCCCGTCACCGACCCGCCGGGCGCCGTCGCCCGGGCCCGCGGCGCCCTGCAGGAACTGCTCGACATGCGGCGGCGCACCCCGTGGGACCCGGAGGAGAAGCTCCGCAGCCCCTGGACGCAGGTCACCCCGCATCTGCTGCGCAACACCACCAGCATGGCCAACTCCTACGCCCTGCTCTCCGACCACGGCAGCGCGCTGCTGCTGGACTTCGGGTACGACCTGACCACCGGCCTCGCGGGCGGGAGCGACCGCTCCTCCCGGCGCCCGCTGCTCGCCTGCATCGAGTCGCTGCGCCGCGACCACGGCATCGACCGCGTCGAGGTCGCGCTGCCCACCCACTACCACGACGACCACGTGGCCGGCTTCAACCTGCTGCGTGAAGTGCACGGCACGCAGGTGTACTCGCCGTCTCACATCACCCCCGTTCTCGAATCCCCGGAGCGGTGGGACCTGCCCTGTCTCTGGTACGACCCCATCCCGGTCGACCGCGAACTGACCCCCGACGGCGCGCCGTTGACCTGGCGGGAGTACGAGATCGGCGTGCACGAGCTGCCCGGACACACCCTCTACGCCGCGGCCTACTCCTTCACGGCCGACGGGCGGTCCGTCATCGCCACGGGCGACCAGCAGAGCACCGAATGGGAACCAGGCATCCGCCCCGAGCTGCTCAACTACCAGTACCGCAACCGCTTCCGCATCGACGACTTCGTGCGCAGCGCCGAGCTGTACCGGAAGCTGCGGCCCGAGCTGATGATCAGCGGCCACTGGGCGCCGTTCGAAGTCGGCGACGACTACCTGGACATGCTGCTGTCGGAAGGAGAGCGGCTCGCCCGGCTCCACCGCGAACTGCTGCCCCGCGACGTCGACCTGGGCGCGGAGGGATTCGCGGCGCGCATCGACCCGTACCGCAGCTCCGTGCCGCCCGGCGGTCGGCAGTCCCTCTCGGCAGCCGTCCGCAACCCCTTCCCCGTGCGGGAGACCGCAGAGGTGGTGCTGCATGTGCCGCACGGCTGGGAGGCCGAACCGGCGGTACTGCGCCTGGACATCCCTCCGCACGGCGAGGCCGTCGCGCACTTCCAGGTCCACGTTCCGCCCGGCAGCGCCCGGGCGGAACGGAGGCGGGTCGCCGTCGACGTGACCGTGGGCCGCATACGGCTGGGCCAGCAGGCCGAGGCACTGGTGAGCGTCCGGTGAGCTGGCAGCGGGCCAGGGCCGTGACCTGCGCCGACGGTTCCGTCGAGGTCACCGCTGACGCCTACCGGATGACGGTCGCCGCCGACGGGCTGACGGCCCTGCTGAGCGCGACGCCGAGGGAGGAAGAGCGCCGCGGGCCGAACGGGAACGCCCAGGTGGTTCTCCAACTGCCCGGCGTGGTCGACCGGTCGGGCCGGCCCGACGAGACTCTCTCGGTGTCGGCGCCGCAGGTCGAGGACGACGCGGAACACCCCGGGCCCCGCATCACCGTCGCACGCCGCAGCACGGCGTGGCGCGATGCCGTCACCCGCATCGACTGCACACCGCACGGGCCTGAACTGCGATGGCAGGTGACCGGCGCCGGAGCGGTGACCACCGTGCTGCCGTTCGCCGTGCGTGCCGCCCTGGGCGGACGCGGCGGCGGGCTGCGGCCCAGCGGTCACGACTGGCGGACGCTCTTCACACCCAACCCGGGCCCGCCACGGCGGCTGACGCGCGGCGCCGGCGAGAGCGCCGTGATCGGTGCGTACGGAGACGCCCGTCCCGGGCGCGGCCACTGGTTCTTCACCCCCGCCCCGCTGTGTCTGGCCCTCACCGAGGACGAACTCCCGGACACCGCCGACCCGGCAGCCACCCCTCCTGCGGAACGCGGCTGGTGGACCATCGGCCTCGGAGCCCCCGTCCACCGCCTCAACTTCACCGAACTCGCCTACGTCCCCTCCGATCAGGGCTTCCACCTGCGACTGGACTACGAGGGCCACACGCGCGCCGAGGGCGCACACGTCACGGCCGCAAGCCCCGCGTCCGGCAGCTTCACCACTCCCGCCCTGCTCGTCTCGCCGGGGCACCCGGACCCGTATGCGGGGCTGCGCGCACACCATGCCTGGCTCGCGGAGCACGGCTGGGCCACGTCGGACCACGCCGGTGACGAAGCGGCGCGTCCCCGTTGGTGGCGGGAGCCGATGTTCTGCGGTTGGGGCGCCCAGATGGCCCGGACGCGGCAGACGGGACGTGCCGCCCCCGACCTCAGCACCAGCGAGGAGTACGACGCGCACCTGGACCATCTGGCCGCGCACGGGCTGGTCCCCGGCACCGTCGTCATCGACGACAAGTGGCAGCGTGCGTACGGCTCCTGGGAACCGGACGCGGCCAAGTGGCCCGATCTGCGCGGCTGGATCGACAAGCGGCACGCCGACGGGCAGAAGGTGCTGCTGTGGTGGCGCGCCTGGGCCACCGAAGGGGTGCCGGAAGAGCTGTGCGTGCGCACTCCCGACGGCCGGCCCGTCGCGCTCGACCCCGACCACCCTGGAGCGCGGAAGCTGCTGACGGGCAACATCTCCAGGATGCTCTCGGCGGCGCCTTCCGGCCTCGACGCCGACGGTCTGAAGATCGATTTCACGGCCGACACCCCTTCGGGGACGAGTCTCGTCTCGCAGGGGCCGAACTGGGGCATCGCACTGCTGCACCGCCAACTCGCCGTCATACGCGCAGCGGCGAAGCGCGCCAAGCCCGATGCCCTGGTCGTCACGCACACTCCGCACCCGGCGTTCGCGGACGTCACCGATATGATCCGGCTCAACGACATGCTGCGCCTCGACGACCCGGACCCGTACGCGCCGGTCGTGCCCCAGATGCGTCATCGCGCGGCTGTCGCCCGGGCCGGCTGTCCCGGGCTGCTGATCGACACCGACGACTGGTGCGCCCCGGACCGCCGGCAGTGGCGGGAGTACAACGCCGTGAAGCACGAACTGGGCGTCCCCGCCCTGTATGTGGTCTCCCGTCTGGACCGCACGGGCGAGCCGCTGGAGGAGCGCGACTACGCGGCACTGCGCGAGTCCTGGGCCCGGTGGCGGGCCGCTGCCGACGCCGGTGGACCCGCGCAAGGCCCCGGGGTGCGGGACGCCGGTGGCCCGCAGCGGGACGGTCGCGCACGTCACGGCGGCTGAGGACCGAAGAGCTGAAAGAAGAGCACATGGGCAACGCACGCGCACGGAACGGGGGCAAACGTGCCCGTGTCACGCTGCACGAGGTCGCCGAGGAGGCGGGCACGTCACGCTCGACGGCCTCACGCGCGCTCGGCGGCCACGGATATGTGGCCGAGCACATCAGGCAGCGGGTGCAGGAGGTGGCCGACCGTCTCGGCTATGTGCCGGACGTCTCCGCCCGTACGCTCAAGGGCCGCTCCAGCCGGGTGGTGGGGCTGCTCGTGTCCGATCTTCGCAACCCGTTCTACGCCCAGCTCGCGGCGGGCGTCGAACAGACCCTCTCCGCCGCCGGATACCAGGTCGTTCTCGTCGACGACCACGGCAGCGAGGAGCGGGCTGCCGACGGAGCGCGGGCCTTCCTCGCGATGCGCGCGGACGGCGTGCTCCTCGCGCCGGTGGGCCGGCCGGCGACCGAGGTCCTCGTCGAACACGGCACGCCCGTGGTCGAGGTGGACAGGCGCTCGGGGGTGCGGGGCTGCGACGCGGTCGCCATCGACAGCGAGTCCGGGTCCCGCGAAGCCGTGGAGCACCTGCTGGAGTTGGGCCACCGGGACATCGCCGTCGTCGTCGACGAGACGAAGTGGGCGACCGGCAAGGACAGGCTCAAGGGCTACCGGGCGGCGCTCCGGCACGCGGGGGTGCCTTACTCGCGCCAGCGCGTGCTGGACCTGGACCTGAGCTTGGGCCCGGCCGGCCCAGACGGCGGCGAGCGGGACGCCGCACACGCGGTGGCCGCGCTGCTGGACGCGAATCCCGGTGCGACGGCGCTGTTCGCGGCCAACAACGTGGTGGCCGAACTCGTCTGGCAGGAGCTGAAGCGCAGAGGCTGCTCCGTCCCCGGTGACCGGTCGCTCGTCTCCTTCGACGACCAGACGTGGATGCACATGGTCGAACCGCAGCTGACCGCGGTGCGGCAGCCCGTCTACGACATGGGGCGCAGAGCGGCCGGGATGCTTCTCGAACGCGTCGAGCGGGGGCCCGGACGCACCGAAACCCACATCCTGCAGCCCGAGTTGATGGTGCGCGGCTCGACGGCGGCGCCGCGGCAGGGCTGACCCCGCTCGCCGTTCCGCGAACCCGCCGCCGTGGGCGCAGGGCGACGTTCTCAAGCGTCTCCGTCCGATGCATTGACGGGCACATGCGGTGTGGTTACGTTCTCATGTGGCATCGATGCCACATCCCGCACACCTGCGGACCCCACGCCGCAATCGCCCGGTGACATCTCACGCCCGCACCCGCTTCCCGTACTCGTCGCGCCGTGCCGGCCACACGCCCGAAGGAGAGATCATGGCGGCACCACCAGGGCGCACACGGCGGCGCACACCGCCGGAGCGCACCGACCGCCGGTCCCGTCCGCGCCTGCGATCCGGTCGGCCGACCGGGCCGCGGTCCGGGAGGTTCCGGGCGGCCCGCCCCGCCGTCGCTGCCGCCGCAGCCCTGCTGGGGCTGCTGCCGCTCACCGCGTGCGGAGGTGTGAGCGTCGCGGACAACCGGTCCGGCACGTTCACCACCATGGGGTTCGGCCTGGGCGACGCGATCGCCACCTCCCGCATCGACGACGCGCGCAAGGCGCTGGCGCCGCGCGGCATGGATCTGCAGATCAACGAAGGCGCCTTCGACGAGCAGCAGTTCCTCTCCGCCGTCGCCGCGGGCGATCCGCCCGACGTGGTGAACATGGACCGCTCACTCATCGGCGGATACGCCGCACGCGGAGCGCTGCTGCCGCTGACGGACTGCTTGCGCAAGGAGCACATCGACCTCGGCGACTATCAGCGGTCGGCGATCGCGGAGGCCACGCTCGACGGCGCCGTCTACGGAATGCCGGACAGCTTCGACAGCCGCATCCTCCTCATGGACGCGTCCCTGCTGAAGAAGGCCGGACACGACGCCACCGACTCCGACGTGGACACATCCGACTGGAAGCAACTGCGCAAGCTCAACCTCGAGTTGAAGCAGCAGAAGGGCAACAAGCTGACCCGGCTCGGATTCGACCCCAAGATCCCCGAGTTCTTCCCGATGTGGGCGCGCGCCAACGGCGGTTCCCTCATCAGCGACGACGGCAGGACGGCGAAGCTGAACTCGCCACGCGTGGTGGAGGCGCTCGAAATGACCTCGGGGCTGATCCGCGCGCAGGGCGGCTGGGGGAAGTTCAAGGCACTGCGCGACTCCTTCGACCAGTTCGGCAAGGCCAACCAGTTCACCAAGCACCAGGTGGGCGCCTACCCGATGGAGGACTGGTACGTCGCGGTGCTCGGCGACACCTCTCCGCAGGTCCAGCTCGGCAGCGGCTACATCAAGGACCGCAAGGGCAAGCCGGTCAATTACGTCTCCGGCACCGGCTGGGCCGTCCCCAAGGGCAGCAGGCACCCCGAGGAGGCGTGCACGTTCATCAAGACCATGACGTCCACGCGCGCCTGGGTGAAGGCGGCCGAGGCGAAGGCGAAGGACGTGCGCGGCCGCGACGCCGTCTACACCGGCGACTACACCGGCAACCTCGAAGCAGACAAGATCATCGAGTCGAAGGTGTGGAAGCCCAGCGGTAACAAGGCCTTCGACAAGGCGACCCGTCAGCTCTACGACATCCAGGCCGAGGGGTTCGCCATCCCGGCCAACGCCGCGGGCTCGGAGTTCAAGCAGGCGTGGCAGGACGCCTGCAACCGCGTCCTCTCCGGTGAACAGACACCGCGGCAGGCACTCGACCAGGCCCAGCGGGAGGCGCAGAGCGCCCTCGACATCGCCGATCAGGGGCGGAAGTGATGACCGTACCCAGCCCGACCACCGAACCGGCACCGGCGCCCGCCGGTACCGGCACCGATGCGGACGCGAACGCCGCCGCCCCACTCCGGACCGCCCCCGACCGGCGCGAGCGCGCCCTTCGCTGGCGCGCGTCCTGGCGCCGCCGGGAGACCCTCGCCGCCTACGGCTTCCTCTCCCCGTGGATCTTCGGCTTCGTGGTGCTCACCGCGGGCCCGATGATCGCGACGCTCTGGCTGTCCTTCACGAGCTACGACGGGATCAGCGAGCCGCAGAACGTCGGGTTCGAGAACTACCGGCAGCTCTTCGAGGACCCGTCCGTCGCCAAGTCCCTGATGAACACGCTGGTGTTCACGGCGCTGCGGGTACCGCTGTCGATGGCGGCGGCCCTGGCGATGGCCATGCTGCTGCTGAGGGTGGGCCGTGCCACGGGCTTCTTCCGCACGCTGTTCTATCTGCCGGTGATGACCCCGTCGGTCGCGGTCGGCATCCTCTTCCTGCTCCTGTTCAACGGCAACGTCGGACTGATCAACACCGTTCTCGGCTTCGTCGGCATCGACGGCCCGAGCTGGACGACCGACGGTGACTGGATCAAGCCCGGTCTGGTGCTGACCTCGCTGTGGTCGGTGGGCTCGACGGTCATCATCTACCTCGCGGCGCTGAAGAACGTCCCCCAGGATCTGTACGAGGCGGCCGAGATCGACGGCGTAAGCCGCTGGCAGGCGTTCGTGCACGTGACGCTGCCGCAGATCTCCGGAGCCCTGTTCTTCACGCTCATCGTCAACACCATCGCGTCGCTGCAGACGTTCACCGAGGCGTACACGGCATTCTTCGGATCCGCCAACGCGCAGACGTACAGCAACGACGCCGCCCTCTTCTACGTCGTGCACCTCTTCCAGCAGGCGTTCCAGTACATGCACCTCGGTTACGCCTCCGCACTGGCCTGGGTGCTCTTCCTGGTGATCCTCGTGATCACCCTGATCCAGGCCAGGTTCAGCAAGCGGTTCATCTACTACGAGGGTGACGAGCGATGACACAGCTGACGACGCCGCCCGCCGGCACCCCGTCCGTCCCGAAGACGGCGCCACCGCCGCGCGACCCCCGTCCCCGGCGGGTGCGGCACCCGCGGGAGAAGGCCGGACCCGCCGGAAGGGCCGTGCGGCTGACCGCACTTGCCGCACTCTCGGTGATCTTCATCTATCCGTTCCTGTGGCTGATCAGCGCCTCGCTCAAACCGTCGGAGAGTGTCTTCGACAATGTGCTGATCCCGCATGTCTTCCAGTGGGAGAACTACGCCGGCATCTGGGACGAGGTGCCGCTGCTGACCTGGGTCGGCAACAGCGTGGTGGTCACCCTGGCCGCGGCGGTCACCGTGACGATCAGCAGCGCGGTCGTCGCCTTCGGCTTCGCCTACTTCCGCTTCCCCGGCAGGAACGTACTGTTCGGTCTGGTCATCTCGACGATGATGCTGCCGGCGGTGGCGCTGACGATCCCGCAGTACCTGGTGTGGAACGAACTCCACCTGGCGAGCAGCCAGATCCCCCTGTGGGCTCCGAACCTCTTCGGCAGCGCCTTCTACATCTTCCTGCTGCGGCAGTTCTTCCTCGGCCTGCCCCGCGAGCTGTTCGAGGCGGCGCGCATCGACGGCGCGAGCTACTGGGGGATGTTCTGGAGGATCGCCGTCCCGCTGTGCAAGCCGGCGCTGGTGGTCACCTTCATCTTCGAGGTGCACGCGGCGTGGACGGACCTGGTGCGGCCCCTGGTGTATCTGCGCGACCCGGAGCTGTACACGGTGCCGCGCGGACTCAAGGCGGTGCTCGACCAGTTCGGGGAGGGGGGCGAGATGCGCTGGGAGATCGTTGCCGCCGCGAGCGTCATCGTCACCGTACCCATGATCATTGCGTTCTTCCTGTGTCAGAAGCACTTCGTCGAGGGCATCGCCACACAGGGACGGAAGGGTTGATGGCGCCGGACCACGACGGCGATCAGGGCGCGGGGCGGGAAGCCGTGCTCGCGCTCGACATCGGGGGCACCAAACTCGCGGCAGGAGTCGTGCGTTGCGACGGGACGGTCCTCTCGTACGCGAACTGTCCGACCGGCGTGGCGGACGGCCCGGCCGCGGGGCTGGAGCGGCTCTTCGCTCTCGGCCGCGAGGTGCTGGACGAACTGCCCGGGCCACAGCGGCTGTTGGGCACCGGCATCGGATGCGGCGGGCCGCTCGACTCGGGGCGCGGCCGGCTGGTCGCTCCGCCCCATCTGCCGGGCTGGACGGACATCCCCGTCACCGAACTCGCGGCGGACGCCTACGGCATGCCCGCCGTCCTGGACAACGACGGCACCGCCGGAGCGGCAGGCGAGTGGCGCTTCGGCGCGGGACGCGGCACACGCCACCTGCTCTATCTGACGGTCTCCACCGGCATCGGAGGCGGCATGATCGTCGACGGCCGCACCTACCGGGGTGCGGCCGGCAACGGAGGCGAACCGGGACACGTCACCGTCCGTGCGGGCGGGCGGCGGTGTGCCGGCTGCGGGCGCGCGGGGTGCCTGGAGGCGTACGCGTCGGGCACGTCCATAGCCGAACGGGCCCGGCAGGCCGTCGAGTCGGCGGCCCGCACCGGCGAGCCGACCTTGCTCGCCGGGAGGGAACCGCTGACCGCGGCCGACGTGGCCGCGGCCGTCCGGAAGGAAGACCCGGTGGCCAGCCGGATCTGGGAAGAGACGACCGAGGCGCTCGCGGGCGGGCTCGTCTCCCTCGTCAACCTCTTCGAACCCGCGCTGGTCGTGCTCGGAGGCGGGGTGATGCGGTCGTCCGATCTGCTGCTGCCGCGGTTGCGGGAGAGCGTCGCCCGGCTGGCCATGGGACCGGCCGCCGAGTCCGCCCGCATCGTCGTGGCGGCCGGGGGCGAGCAGGCAGGCGTCCTCGGCGCCGCGGCCATCGCCTTCGAGCGGCTGCCGTGGCACGAGCACCGGACGGCCGAAGCGACCGCGCCCGCACCCCACCCCTGACCTGGAACCGTGAAGTGGAGCGAGACCGACACATGCATCGACCGACGCAGGGGACCCCGCCGGAACCGGTACCCGACCCGCCCCTCGAACCCTCCTCCCGGCAGCTGACGGACCACCTGGAGGCGGCGGAGCGCACCCGCGAACTTCTGCCCCGGCTGGCCGCGGTCGCCGAGCGACTGACCGGGGTCTTCCGGGCGGGCGGCCGGCTCTACACGTTCGGCAACGGCGGCAGCGCGGCCGACGCACAGCACCTGGCCGCCGAGATGATCGGCCGCTATCTGCGCGAACGACGCCCGCTGCCCGCCGTCTCGCTCACCACCGACCCCTCGGTGATCTCCTGCATCGGCAACGACTACTCATACGAGGAGGTCTTCGCCCGGCAGGTCCGGGCCCTGGTGGATGAGAGAGACATGGTCATCGGCTTCACCACGTCCGGCAGATCGCCCAATGTCGTACGGGGCCTGGCAGAGGCCCGCCGGGCCGGGGCGGTGACCGTGCTGTTCTGCGGGGGTGAACAGCATGGCATGCCCGCCGCGGCCCACGCCGAACACAGCCTCGTCGTACCGGCGACGGCCACCGCACGGATCCAGGAGATGCATCTGATGCTGCTGCACCTGCTCAGCGAGCACGTCGACGCATGGGCCGCCGGTTCGGAGGCGCAGGCTTCCGAAGCGACCGGCACCGACCGGCTGGAGACCACCGCATGACCGGCGTCCCGGGGCCCGAGAGGACCCTCCACATGGTGGGCAACGCCCATATCGACCCCGTCTGGCTGTGGCGCTGGCCGGAGGGGCTGCAGGAGATCCGTGCGACGTTCCGCTCCGCCGTGGACCGCATGGAGGAGTACCCGGACTTCGTCTTCACCTGCGACTCGGTGATGTACCTGGAGTGGATCGAGCGCCACGACCCACAGCTGTTCGAGACCATCAAGAAGCGCATGGGGGAGGGCCGTTGGCAGGTCGTCGGCGGCTGGTGGGTCGAGCCGGACTGCAACATCCCCTCCGGGGAGTCCTTCGTGCGGCAGGCGCTGTACGGGCAGCGCTACCTGCTGGAGAAGTTCGGCGCCGCCTCCACCGTCGGCTGCAACGTCGACCCGTTCGGGCACAACGCGATGCTGCCCCAACTGCTGCGCAAATCCGGCATGGACGGCTACATGTTCCTGCGTCCCGGGCCGCACGAGCAGCAACTGCCCGGCCAGTTCTTCGACTGGGAGGCGCCGGACGGTTCACGTGTGCTGGCCTATCGGCTCCCCAACGAGTACTGCAGCCCCGGCAAGGACATCGGCGGCCACCTCGACAAGGCCCTGGCGATGCTGCCGGCGGGCGAACCGGAGCTGATGGTCTTCTACGGAGTCGGGAACCACGGCGGCGGCCCCACCAGGGCCAACATCGACAGCATCCACCGGCTCGACGACATGGACGGGCTGCCGGCCCTCACCCTCAGCCACCCCGAGGCGTTCTTCGCGCGGATCAGGGAGCGGTCGGCGCGAGGGGAGCTGCCCGTGCACCGCGGCGAGCTCCAGCACCACGGGCCGGGGTGCTACTCCGCCCACTCCGGCGTCAAGGCGTGGAACCGCCGCGCCGAGAACGAGCTCCAGCGCGCCGAGAAGTGGGCGAGCGTCGCCGCGGCCGTCGCCGGTGAGGAGTATCCGCACGCCCGGTTCGCCGAGGCGTGGAAGCTGGTCCTCTTCAACCAGTTCCACGACATCCTCGCCGGTACCTCGCTGCGCTCCGCCTACGAGGACGCGCGCGACGACTACGGCCGTGCGCGCTCCCTCGCAGCGGAGATCTTCAACCGCTCCGTGCAGGCGATCTCCCGGCGCATTCACATCCCGCTTCCCGAACAGCCGCACCGCACGCAGCCGTTGGTGGTCTTCAACCCGCATCCCTGGGAGCTGCACGCCGACGTGGAGGCGGAGTATCTGCACGCGGCCGGTGCCGCGCTCACCGACGACGAGGGCACGCCCGTGCCCGTGCAGCACACCCGCTCCGAGGCCACCATGGCCGGCAGCCGGGCCCGGATCGCCTTCCGCGCGGCCGTTCCCGCGCTGGGCCACCGCGTCTACCACCTGCTGCCGGGCGCGCTCGGCGACACGGCCGCGGAACAGGGCGGGCGGGGGCCCGTACGCGCCGACGGCACCGTCCTGGAGAACGAGTACCTGCGCCTGGAGGTCGACCCGGCGACCGGATGGCTCAGTTCGCTCCGGCTCCTCGGCGGCGACAGCGACCGTGACGGGTCGGCGGACGCGGAATCCGGTGTGGAGCTGCTGCCGCCCGGACCGGCGCCGCACGCCGTCGTCATCGACGATCCGTCCGACACCTGGGGTCACCGGGTGCGCTCCTACGACAAGGTCGCAGGCGTCTTCCGCTGCACCCGCGTGCGGCTCGTCGAGTCCGGCCCCGTGCGTGCCGTGCTGCGGGTGGAGAGCGCGTACGGACGCTCCGAGCTGGCCGAGGAGTTCGTGCTCTCGGCAGGCTCCAGGCAGGTCGAGGTGCGCACCGCGGTCAACTGGCAGGAGAAGCTGAAACTGCTCAAGCTCCGCTTCCCCACGGCGCTTTCGGACGTCACCGCGACCCACGAGATCCCCTACGGCCACCTGGAGCGCACACCCGACGGGACGGAGGAGCCGGCGCAGGCGTGGGTGGACGTCACCGGTCGCCTGCCGGACGGCCGCCGGGCCGGGCTGAGCGTGGTCAACGACAGCAAGTACGGGCACGACGTGCGCGGCGGCGAGATCGGCATGACCGCGCTGCGCAGCCCCGCCTACGCGTGGCACGAGCCGCAGCAGCTCGACCCGGACGGCGTCTACGACTACCTGGACCAGGGCCGGCAGGACTTCCGCACGCTGCTGATCCCGCACGGCGGTGACTGGCGTGACGCCGACCCGGTGCGGCGGGCGGCGGAGCTGAACCAGCCACCGTTCGCGCTGCTGGAGACGTTCCACGACGGGACCGTCGCCCAGCGCGTCTCCAACGCTGACGACGGCGGGGGCAGCGTGCTGGTCACCGTCATTAAGGGCGACGAGGACGCGAGCGGCGACGTGGTCGTGCGCGCCTACGAGTCGGCGGGACGTGCAACGACGGCCCGCATCACGCTGCCCATGCTCGGCGGACGCACCGTCGAGGTTGCGTTCGGCCCCTGCGAGATCAAGACGTTCCGCGTGCCGCTGGACGAGCAACTGCCGATCGTGGAGACGGACTTGCTGGAGCGCGGGGCGACCGGGTCGGCCGATGCGGACGAGGGCGCGGCTCCCGCATGACGCCCCTCGTGGAGGACGTCCTCACGGCCGGCTGGCAGCTCCGCGGCTGCCTCGGGGACACCTGGCGCTGGCTGTGCGGGCCGGGGCGGCCAGACGAGGAGCCGGGATGGCACGCCGCACGGGTGCCCGGTTCCGTACTGGACGACCTGTACCGCGCAGGGCAGGTACCCGACCCGTACCACGGAACGCAGAGCCTCGCCGGGGAGTGGGTGCCGCAGCGCACCTGGCTCTACCGCAGGCCGCTGAGGCTGCCGGGCGGTCCGCTGGGCGAGGGGCAGCGGGCGCTGCTGCGTTTCGAGGGCGTCGACCACGAGGCGACGGTGCTTCTCGACGGTCACGAAGTCGCCCGGCACGAAGGGATGTTCACGCCGTTCGAGGTGGACGTGACACGGTACGTCGAGGACGGCGAGCCGCATCTTCTCGCGGTGGCAGTGCATCCGGCACCGCCGAGTGAGCCGCAGGTCGGCCGCACCGACCGTGTCAGGGTGCACAAGGCCCGCATGGGCTACGGCTGGGACTTCTGCCCCCGGATGATCCACCAGGGCATCTGGCGTCCCGTCACCCTGGAGACGTCCGGGCCGCTGCGACTGGTGTGCGCGGCAGTCGGAGCCGACGTCGACGAGGCGGAGGACGAGGGCCGGATAACCGCCGAGGTGACGCTCGATGCGGTGGCGGGAGCGCGGGGCGTGCTGCACGCCGCCGTCCGGGACCCGGACGGCACCCTCGTCGCCGATGCCCGGCAGGACGTGCCGCCCCATGGCCCCGGCAGGACGAGGCTGGAGCTCAGAGTGCCACGGCCCGCCCTGTGGTGGCCGAACGGCCACGGCGAACAGCCCCTGTACGACGTCACGTTGAGCCTCACGGACACCGACGGGAACAGCGCGGGCCGCAGCCTTCACGCGACGACCGGCTTCCGCCGGGTGCGCCTCGTGCACGCCCCCGGCGCTCCGCAGGACGCCCTGCCCTACACCCTCGAGGTGAACGGGCGCCGCATCCACACCAAGGGATGGAACTGGGTGCCTCTCGACGCCCAGTACGGAGTGCCGCGTCCCGGGCGGCTGGAACATCTGCTGCGTCTCGCCGCCGACGCACACGTCACGCTGCTGCGGGTCTGGGGCGGCGGGCTGATCGAGACCGGGTCCTTCTACGAGCTGTGCGACCGGCTCGGGCTGCTCGTGTGGCAGGAGTTCAGCCTCTCCAGTTCCGGTATCGACTCCGTGCCGTGCGACGAGGCGGCATACGTGGAGCTGCTGGCGCGCGAGGCCCGGTCGCTGCTGCCGCGGCTGCGCCACCATCCGTCGCTCGCCGTGTGGGGGCCGGGCAACGAGCTCCACGACACCGCCGCCGCACGGCCGTTGACGCAGGAGGACTCACCGGCCATCGCGGCACTGGCGGCCGCTGTCGCCGACGCGGACCCGTCGCGCGCCTGGCTGCCCGGATCACCGTCCGGCCGTGACTTCCTCTTCCGCGCCGGAACGGGAAGCGGCTACGCCGACGGCACGCAGGCGAAGGGCCAGCACGATGTGCACGGCCCGTGGGAGCACCAGGGCCTCGGCGCGCAGCAGGAGCTGTACGACGCCGGAACATGCCTGCTGCACAGCGAGTTCGGCGTGGAGGGCATGGCGAACCGCCGCACCTGGGACGCCGTCGTGCCGCCCGGAGAGCACTGGCCCACCGGACGCGACAACCCCGTCATGGAGCACCTCGGCGCATGGTGGAACAACACGCCTCTCGTGCGGGCCGCCTTCGGCGAACGGCTCCACGACGTGGCGACGATGCGGCGTGCCAGCCAGCAACTCCAGTACGACGGGCTGAGGTACGCCGTCGAGGCCACGCTGCGCCGGTCACCGCGGTCTTCGGGCTGCATCCCGTGGCAGTTCAACGAACCGTTCCCGAACGCCTGGTGCACTTCGGTGGTCGACCACCGGGGCGACCCGAAACCCGCGTACCACGGCGTGCGGCGCGCCTACCGGCCCGCGCACGTCTGCGCCCGCTTCGCCACCCAGGCCTGGGCCGGTCATGGGACGTTCACCGCCGAACTGTGGTCGTGGCGGCAGCAGCCCGGCCCGTCCGGCTCCGGCGGCCCGGCCGGAGGCACCGTCCGGGCGCGGCTGCTCGATGTCGAGGGCACCGTCCACGCCGAACGCGTGCTGCCCGCGGGGCAGCCGTCCGGCGACCCGGCATGGGCGTCCTCCGTGCCGGCCGCGCGGGCAGGTGTCTTCAGCGCACCGCTCTCGCCGCTGCCCGGGGAACTGTTCCTGCTGGACCTGGAGTTGCGCGACGGCGACGGCGAACCGCTGGCGTCCGGCCGCTGGGTGCACAGCCGTACGAGCGACCTCGCCCCGCTCCTCGACCTTCCGGAGGCGCGCATCGAGACCGTGGCCGAACCGCACCTTCGCGCCGTGCACCTCCGGCACGCGGGCGGCCCGGCGGCGCTGGGCCTGTATCTGACGGACGCCCGCCCGATCGAGGCGGAGGGGTGGGCGGTCTTCGAGGACAACATGCTGGACCTGCTGCCCGGCGAGTCCGTACGCGTGCCGGTCACATGGCGAGCGGCACCCGGGGAGGGCCGCGCCGTAGCGGTAGAAGGGTGGAACACCGGTGTCCGCGAACTGCGATGAGCGATCCGGCGGGCTGGTTCTGCGCCGCGCCGGCGAAGGAGGCGTCGCCGAAGTCCCGTACGTCGTAGCCGTGTTGACGGACGACGGCCGGTGTCTGCCCGTGCCGGTCGACGGGACCGACCGTCACGACGACGGCCGCGTGACCGCGCGCGGCCACGCGCACGGCTTCTCGGCGGAACTGCGGCTGGCGCCCCCGAGCCAAGACGCCTGCGGCGCCGAACTCACCGTCCGCCGCACCGCGGAGACCGCCGCACGTGCCGGGCTGCGGGCCGAACTGCGCCTCGGCCCCCTCGAGTCGGGCGACCCCGGCTGGCTGATCCCCGGCGTCTTCTACGGGCACAACCGGCTGCCAGACTGCACGCGCCCCTACCCGCGCTACGAGGCAGGCGTGTGCGACGTACCGTCCATGACCGCCGACGCCTGGTCCTTCCGCGCGGACCGGTGCGCCACGCCCGCCGTCTTCGCCCGCGACGAGGCGGGCGGCGCCGCGCTCGTACTCGGCGCCGAGTGCGGCAGCCTCGGTGAGAACGGCGTCGGCTTCGCGCTGCTGCCCGGCGGGCGGCCGGCACTGCGCCTGCACGCCCCGTACCGCGAGGAGCCCCTCAGCTACTACGGCTCCTCCGAGCCCCGGCCCGCCGAGACGCCGGTCCACACATGGCAGCCGGGCGAGACCCACACCCTGGACTTCACTGTCCACCTCCTCGACGCCGACCCCCACGCCTACGCGCCGGTGCTGCGCGCCCATCACGAGCGAGGGACGGGACCGGGCCGGGCCGGTCCGGCGTCAGCGCCCGCCGCATGGTCCGGCCTGGCGGAGACCGCCGAGCTCACGGCGCACGGGCTGCACCGCTGGCACTACCGGCCGGATCCGCCCGTGCTGCTGGAGACCGCGGCGTTCGACCGTGAGGCGCTCGGGGAGCGCGGTGACCGCCAGGCCATGCACGTCTCCTGGATCAGCGGCGTCCCGTACGCGCACGCCCTGCTGCTGTACGCACGCCGCACCTCGGACGAGGAGAAGGCGACAGCGGCGATCGGCGTGCTCGACCACATCGCCGGGAACCTCACGCCGGGCGGCACCTTCTGGGGGCAGTGGACCCGTCAGCAGGGCTGGAACGCCGGCTGGACCCCGGACAGGCGGCGGCTGCACTCCCGCACCCTGGGCGACGCCACGCTGTTCCTGCTGCGGGCTCTCGTGGCGGAGCGCGAGCGCGGCACGGACCACCCGGGATGGGAGCACGCGGTGCGCTCCAACCTCGCCGCCGCGGTGGCCGGGCAGGACGCCGTCAGCGGACGGCTGCCCGCCGCCCTCGACAGCCGCACCGGCAGGGCTGTGGACCACGACGGCGGCGCCGGCCTGTCCTGGATCGCCCCGCTCGTCGAAGCCGCCGGCGCGTTCGGCGAGCCCTCCCTGCTGGAGGCGGCGCGCCGGGCGGGGGCGCACCACGCCGAAGACGTACGGGCCGAATTCCTCTGCGGCGCACCGGAAGACGTCTCCCTCGCTCCCACATCGGAGGACGGCTACAACGCGCTGATCGCCTACACGCTGCTGCACGAGGCCGATCCGGGAGACCCGCGGTGGCTGGACCTCGCGCGCCGCGCCGCCGACTGGACGCTGACCTTCCGCTACACCTACGACGTGCACTTCGCGGAGGACACCCTGCTCGGCCGGTACGGCTACCGCACACGCGGCGCCGACCAGGCGTCACCGTCCAACCAGCATCTCCACGCTTTCGGGTTGATCTGCCTGCCGGAGACCGTCCGCCTCGCGCGGCACCTGGACGATCCGTACTACCTGCGCTCCGCACGCGAGAACCTCGACTGCTGCCGGCAGTTCGTCGCCCGCCGTGACGGCGACTTCAATGCCTACCGAGGGATGGTCAGCGAGCGCTTCTACCAGACGGAGTGCTTCCAGGCCAAAGGCATGCTGCTCACGCTCTCCCACGCCTGGTCCGCCGGAGTGCTGCTCTACGCGTGCGAGGCGGCGCGCGGACTGCCCGAATTCCGCGGCGAATTCCCGGACGGGCGTGAGGAGTTCACTCCGGAGGAGACGGCGGACGAGGCGCACGAGCAGGCGCAGCCCGGGCAGCGGGGGGAGACGCCGCGGCAGGAGGAGCACGTGCTCCGCTTTCCCGAGGGCTTCCGGTGGGGGACGGCCACGTCCGCGTACCAGGTCGAGGGAGCCACCGATGCCGACGGGCGGGGCGAGTCGATCTGGGATCGCTTCTGCCGGGTGCCGGGCGCCGTCGAGAACGGCGACACGGGTGAGACCGCCTGCGACATGTACCGCAGGGCCCACGAGGACATCGGTCTCATGACCCGGCTCGGCATCAACGCCTACCGCTTCTCCCTCGCCTGGCCGCGCATCGTTCCCGACGGAACCGGCCGCGTCGAACCCCGCGGCCTCGCCCACTACGACCGCTTCATCGACGCACTCCTGGAGCGCGGCGTCAGCCCGCTCGTCACGCTCTACCACTGGGACCTGCCGCAGCCATTGCAGGAGCGGGGCGGCTGGCGCGTACGCGGGACGGCGGAGGCGTTCGCCGAGTACGCCGGCGTCTGCTTCGAAGCGTTCGGCGACCGGGTACGCGACTGGGTGACCGTCAATGAGCCGTGGATCGCCGGGCTGCTCGGGCACCAACTCGGCATCCACGCACCGGGGGAGAAGGATCTGGCCGGATCGGTGCGGGCGATGCACCATCTGCTGCTGGCACACGGCCTTGCCGCCGCACAGGCGGGCCCCACGCTACGGACCGGCATCGCCCACAGCCTCTTCCCGCACACTCCCGCCGACCCTGCGAGCGAAGCCGACCGCGCGGCGGCTCACGCCTCCGACGGCTACGTCAACCGCTGGTTCCTCGACGCCGTGCACGGCCGCGGCTACCCCGCGGACATGCGCCACCACTGGGAACGGGCCGCCGGGACGCTGGACTTCGTCCGCGACGGTGACATGGAGACCACCGCGGCCCGCAGCGACTTCATCGGCGTCAACTACTACACGCGGCGCCTCGTCAGCGCCCGCAGCGAGCAGGAACCGGATGCGGAGGGAGGGCCGTGGCCGTGGAAGGTCGAGCCCGGGCGGCCGGGAGTGCCGCGTACCGACCTCGGATGGGAGATCGTCCCGGCCGACCTGACCGCGCTGCTGATACGCCTGCACCGGGAATACCCCGGGGTCCCGCTGATGGTCACCGAGAACGGCGGCATCTTCGACGACGGACCGGGCCCGGACGGCGCGGTGCACGACGAGCGGCGCACCGAGTTCATCCGCGCCCATCTCGCCGCCGTGCACCGGGCGTTGGAGGCAGGAGCACCCGTCGAGGGTTACTACCACTGGTCCCTCATCGACAACTTCGAGTGGGCCATGGGCTACCGGCCGCGCTTCGGGCTCGTACATCTCGACCGGGACACGCAGCGCCGCACCGTAAAGGACAGCGGCCACTGGTACGCCCGGGTGGCGCGCAGCGGCAAGCTCTGGCTCTGATCCGTGGAGAGGGGAGCGGCGGCGGGTATGGACGGGGAGGAGGTGACATGACAAGCCAATCGAACCCCCGCATCGGAACCACCCCCCACACCCGCGCGAGCACGCCGCTGCTCGCCGGTATCGACATCGGCAGCACCCACTGCAAGGCCTTGATCTGCACCCCCGACGGCACCGTGCTGGCACGGGCGCACCGCGCCACACCCCGCAATCCCGATCAACACACGCATGACGCCGACGAGTTGACCGGCGCCGCCCTCGACGCACTCACCGATTGCGTACGTGCCGCGGGCCGCGCTCCCCACACCGTCGGACTGACCGGCATGGCCGAGACCGGCGTGCCGCTCGACCGGCACGGGGCACCCCTCGGTCCCGTACTCGCCTGGAACGACCCGGCACCCGCCCCGCATGCCGAAACGTTGCGCCGCAGATGCGGCGCGGCGGAACTGCACGCACGGACCGGCGTCCTGCCCAGCGCCAAGGTTCCCCTGGCCCGCTGGTGCTGGCTGCGCGAACACCACCCCGAGTTGCTCAAGCGCATGCGGCAGTGGGCGGGCGCCGCCGACCTCGTGGCGCGTGCGCTGACCGGGCGGGTCGGCACCGACGCGACGTTCGCCCAGCGCAGCATGGCCTGGGAACCTGGAACCGACGGCGCCGCACTCGGCCGGTGGAGCGCGGAACTCCTCGCCGAGGCCGGCCTGACCCCCGCACAGATGCCGCACGTCCATCAGCCCGGCTGTCCCGTCGGCCCCGTCACCCGGGCGGCGGCCCGGCGCCTCGGACTGCGTGCCGGCACCCACGTCGTCGTCGCGGGGCACGACCACCTCGTGGGCGCCTGGATCGCGGGCGCACGCCGCGCGGGTCTGGCCGCCGACTCCATGGGAACCGCCGAAGCCGTGCTCACCGTCTCGGGCGCTCCGCCGGACCGTGCCGCCGCCGCGGCCGAAGGCATGTCGTGGGGACGGCATGCGGACGGCGAACACTGGATCACCCTTGCGGGAATGGCGAGTTCGGGCGCGCTCGTCGAATGGTTCTGCGACCGCTTCCTCGTCGGGCGGGAACAGGGGCAGGGGGGCGGACCCGAACCGGCAACCCGCTACGCGGAGTTCGCCCGTCTCGTCGAGCGCTGCGGCCGCCGGGTGAACGGGCACGGACCGGCCCTGCCCAGCGGCATCACCGTCGAGCCCTACCTTCAAGGACGCAGCGCCCCGCACCCCGACCCGGCGGCACGCCTCGCCGTGCACGGGATGGCCGCACGCCACGGCCCGGCCGACCTCGCGCTCGCCCTGCTGGAGGGGGCCGCGTACCAGGCTCGCTGGATGGCCGACGTACAGG
Organism: Streptomyces bathyalis; assembly: GCF_015910445.1. Lineage (NCBI taxonomy): Bacteria > Bacillati > Actinomycetota > Actinomycetes > Kitasatosporales > Streptomycetaceae > Streptomyces > Streptomyces bathyalis. The sequence continues at coordinate 682,962 of NZ_CP048882.1, read as the reverse complement.
CCGAGTTGACGGGCACCGAGCCGCGCTCCGTCACGCTGCTCGGCGGCTCCACACGCCAGCGAACCTGGACCGCGCTGAAGGCGGCCGTCACCCCGTGGACCACCGAGATCTGCACCGAACCGGAGGCGCCCGCCCTGGGAGCGGCGGCGTGGGGCGGCGCCGCCATCGGCCTCGACCCGGCCTCGATCCGCCCCGCGACCACCTCGGTTCAGGCCGACCGCCAAGCCGCCGCGGCACACCGCGATGCCTACCGGGACCGGTTCCTGCCCCGTGTCACGCGGCAGTTCGCAGGTCCCGGGCAGCCGGACCCGCCGGACGAACGGCCGGACCGGCTGGAACGGCGCGAGCGCAGAGACATGGCGGGATAACCGTGGCCCGCCGGGCAGGCACGCGACCCGGCGGGCCAGGCACACAGCCAACGATCCCGACCACACCGACGCCCCTGACGACACCGACAACGAGGAAAGGCAACGCCCCGATGAGTGCCGCCACACCCGGCTCACCCGTGCATCCGCCCACGCCCACGCCCGCGGCCCTGGCAGGCGGATCGCCCGCGCCCTCGGCACTCGCCCGGCCCTCCGGCTGCTTCGCGATGGTCGCCATGGACCAGCGCGACTCGCTCCGGACGATGATGGCGCAGCGCCGGCCCGACGGCTCCGGGCCGCCCGTACCCGACAGCGCCCTCACATCCTTCAAGCTCGACGTGGCCCGCAGCCTCGGCCGGGCCGCGTCCGCACTGCTGATCGACGACGACTACGGCTACAGGGCCCTGACGGACTCACGCGTGCTTCCGCCGTCGTGCGCGACGGTACTCGCCCTCGACACCCTCGACCAGCGGCCAGGCGGTCCCGTCGAGGACACCGGCCTCGACGAGCGCATCGACGTCAGCGCGGCGGTCGCCGAGGGCACTCGCGCCTTCAAGCTCCTCATCATCTGGCGCCGCGACGGCGCCCGCGACCGCCGCATATCGCTCGCCGCGCGCTTCACCGAGGTGTGCCGCGCCGCAGGGGTGGCCTCCGTCCTCGAACCCGTCGCACGCCCCACTCCCGAGGAGGAGGCAGCGGGCACGTTCCGCCTCAACGACGCCATCGTCGAGGCCGCTCGCGAGCTGGCGCCGCTGCGTCCCTCCCTCTACAAGTGCCAGGTGCCGGACGGCGGAAAGGGCACGGTCGCCGAGACGGCCGCACAGGCAGAACGGATCGACCGGGTCGTGGACGTGCCGTGGGTCGTGCTCTCCCAGGGCGTCGCACCGCCGGACTTCCCGCGCGCCGTCGAGGGCGCCTGCCGTGCCGGCGCGTCCGGGTTCCTCGCGGGGCGTGCGCTGTGGACGGACGCACTGGACGCCGAGGACCGCGACGCACAGCTGAACGGGCCCTGCACCGAGAGGCTGCGACGGCTCGGTGAGACCGTCGATGCCCACGGCCGCCCCTGGTGGGAGGCGGCCGCCGCGACGGTCACCGCGGGCGGTGCGAAGTGAGTGCGAGAGTGTGCGTGCTGCACACGGTCGCGGCGCTGCCCGGCGTCTTCGCCCCGCTGCTGCGCGAGCTGGCGCCGGGCGTGCGTCCGTACCACGTGGTGGACGAGAGCCTGCTGGCGGACACCGTCGAACACGGCCAACTACCCCGTACCACCGCACGCTTGGCCGCCTACGTGACACACGCCGAAGCGGCGGGTGCCCGCGCTGTGCTCGTCACCTGTTCCTCGATCGGCCCCGCCGCCGAAGCCGCACGCGCGCTCGTGGGGATCCCAGTGCTGCGCGTCGACGACCCGATGGCGGCCGAAGCGGTGCGCGCGGGCCCGCGCATCGCTGTACTCGCCACCCTGGACTCGACCCTCGCCCCGACCGCGGACCTCGTACGCCGCCATGCGGACGCCCAGGGCGTGCGCGCCGTCGTCACCACCACGACGTGCCCGGGAGCCTACGAAGCCCGGCTGGCCGGCGACGCCGGGGAGCACGACCGGCTCATCGCCCAGGAGGCCCGGCGGCTCGCCTCCGGGCACGACGTGCTCGTGCTCGCGCAGGCATCGATGTCGGCGGCCGTCGGCGCGCTCGGTGAGGACGGCACAGGTATCCCCGTGCTCACCTCACCCCGCAGCGGCACCGCCCAACTCGCCGCGATCCGCTGAGGTTTCAGGACGGCGGGTGTCCGGACGCCGTATGATCCCGGACCTCAACCCCCGCAGTTGAGGTCCGTCTGACGCATGTGACCCAGCGGCTTGCCGGTGTCCGCGCGGGAGACACGCCACAGGCGGAACGGACCGGCGGCGGCGACCTTCTCGCCCGCCCGCATGGTGCCGAGAACCTTGCTGTCCGTCCTGTCAGCCGCGTAACGGGGCGCCTTGTCGTGCACCACCTGGCAGATCGCTCCCGCCTGCGCTGCGCCGCCGACCGAGGGGATGGCTATGGCGCCTATGGCGAGCGCGCAGGGTGCGGCGAGACGAACCGCCAGTTTCCGTTTCTTCATCCTTCTCCCCGTATCGGTACCGCACAGCGCACATCTTCACCCCCATCGTGCCAACTACGCACCCCGGTAGGCACGATGGGGGGTGGATTAGGCACTCTGTGCCACCGTTGCGGCCGCTCCGCTGACGGCCAGAGCCGTGGCCATGATCGTCAGCTGAGGATTCACCTCCGGGCAGCTGGGCAGCGCGGAACCGTCGGCGATCAGCACCCCCTGCACGCCACGCAACCGCCCCTCGGTGTCGGCCGGAGCGGTCTGCGGGTCGGCGCCCAGTGCCACCGTCCCGGTGGGGTGGAACGCCGACAGATGCAGCTGCTTGGCGGTCAACCCCCGCAGCATTTTCTCGAGTTGGGCCTGCGAGTGTGCCTTCGGGGCGGCAGGGATGCCGGTGAGGACCTCCTCCGCGCCCGCCGCGAAGAGGACCTTGCCCATCGCCCCGACGGCCCGCATCAGCCGCTCCCCGTCCCGGCGTGCCAGGTCGTAGCGCAGCAGGGTGCGGCGGGCTCCCATGACGCGGCCCGAGGGCAGGTCCGCGATCATCGCGCCCAGCGTGGCGAGGGACTCGGCGCCGTCCAGCTCCCGGCGCAGGGCACGTCCCACTCCGGGAAGCACGAACGAGCCCATGCCGGGCGGCCCGGCGGTCGCCTCGATGAGGATGCCGTCGCTGTGAAGCTCCTCCACACCGACGCTCTGCAGCACGCCCCGCCAGGCGGTGACGGGCTCCGTGAAGCGGCCCGCCACACTCGCGGCCGGATGGATCGCCAGGTTGCGTCCGAGCCGCGGGTGACCGCCCAGACCCGACCGGCGCAGCAGCGGCGGTGAGTGAAGGGCTCCCGCCGCGACCACGACGAGGGGGCTGAGGATCTCCAACTCGCTGCCGTCCGGGCGGCGTACGACGACACCGCACGCCCGAGGACCGCCCGGCCGGTCCTTCTCGACGAGGACGCGCTGCACATACGCACCCGTGACGATCCGCGCGCCGGCGGCACAGGCGTCGGGCAGCACCGACAGCTGCACGCTCTGCTTCGCGCCCGTGGGGCAGCCGACGACGCACTGGCAAGAACCCTTGCAGTTCGTCGCGTTGCGGCGCAGCGGTGCCGCCTGCCAGCCGAGCTTCTCGGCGCCGAGCAGCGCAGTGCGCCCGTTGCGGCCCAGGACGTCGAGGGGCGCGGTGGCGACCTGGAGGGTGCGTTCCACCTCGTCCAGGCATTCGCCGAAGGAGTCCGCGTCGGCCATGCCCAGCCCGTACGAGTCGCGCCAGCGGGTCAGCACATGGTCCGGAGTGCGGTAGCACGTACCGGAGTTGACGACGGTGGTGCCGCCGACGGCCCGCCCGACGGGCAGTACGACCGGCGGGTTGCCCAGCGCGATGGTCCCGCCGCCGTCGCGGTAGAGCTCCCCGAACCGGTCGAGCGGCGCCCGGCGCCCGAACTCTGCCGTGGTGTGCCGCCGGCCCTCCTCCAGTACCAGGACCCGCATGCCCGCGCGGGCGAGCGTGCGGGCCGCGATGGCGCCTCCCGCGCCGGAACCGATGACGACGGCGTCGGCCGTCGATCTGTCGGGCCACTCCACGGACGGCACACAGTCCAGCGGCGGATCCTCCGGCGCGGACACCGGCGGGGGAGCGGGCTCCTCGTGGATCATGCGCTCCGTGCCGGCCGCGAGCATCACCGGCACCTTCACCGCGTCCAGCACGGGCAGCAGCGCCCGGCGTGACGCGAGCGAGGCCAGCACCGTCTCTCGCTCGTCCGGGGTGAGCCCGTGCAGGCGGCGCCCGGTCCGGACCGCGGCGTAGGCGTCGACGGCGGCAGCCGCGGCCCGGACTCCGGTACGTGCGGCTGCGGGCATCGTGCCGAGCACGGAGCCCAGACGGCGGGGTACGGCACCCGGCCACGCCTTGCTGCCGTCGTCCGCGAGAAGCGCGGCAACCAGGCCGCCGAGCCGTTCCTGACCGCTCATCGGTCACCCACCTCCGCGTGCGCCGTGCCGTCCAGGGTCCATTCCGATTCCGTGCGCCACCGTCCCCACCAGCGCTCCAGCACGATCCGGGCGTCCGCCGTCTCGCTGTTGCGGCACACGGCGCCGCTTCCGTCGGGATCGGTGTAGTCGAGGGCGAGGGTGCGCTCGTCGGGCTGCGTGACCTCGACCCTGATGCGGCGCAGGCCCGAGCGGCCCGACACCGTCCAAGTCGGCAGCGACACACGGGCCTTGAAGCGGCCGAGCCCCGCCCAGCCGACCGCGGTGCGCTCCGGCCGGCGCGGCCACGTGCGGCCGTCCTTGCGCAGGCGCAGGAACACCAGAGGTGGCAGCCGCCGCAGCCCGGGACGCATCGAGGTCGCGGCGACGATCTCCAGCACGTCGCCGCCGCCGAGCCCCGCGTGGAGCCACGCCCAGCGGCGTGCGTTGCCGTGCCCGTAGATACGGGCGGTCGCTCCGGGCGCCTCGTCGAGCCTCAACTCGCCGCCGTCGTAGGCGAATGTGCCCGTGTACGAGGCATGCGGTGCCGGCACGATCTGCGCCGCCGGAAGCAGCTGACGGCGCCAGGACCAGCGGGGGAAGGTGAACAGCGGCTCGTCCTGCGGGTGTTCGGCCAGGTCCCAGCTGAACGGGCCCGCCGCGCCGCGGAGCCGTCCCGGGCCGGCCTCGATGCCGTCCGAGGAGAAGCCACGCGCCTCGGCCTGCTGCTTCCAGGGCTCCGGGCCGAACCGTGCGTGCTCGACGGGCCCTTCGCCGTCGGCGGGGAATCGGGCGACCCAGCCGTGCGCGTAGGCGTCCGATCCGTCGGCCGGTGCGACGAGTTCGTGGTGCAGCCACAGCCCGCTGCGAGTGGCGGGGTCGGTGACGGTCGTGTACCAGACCTCCGTCCGGCCCGCCGATCCGTCCCAGCGCGGCGCGAGTTGGGCCGCCTGGTCCTCGGAACGCGGGAAGCGGAAGCTGGCCAGGAAGGGAAGCAGCTGCGTGCTGAGGGGGAAGCGCAGCGTTCCCTTCCCGGCCTCCTCACCGTCCTCGAAGAAGGAGAACGGCAGGACGGTCATCGACTTCACGGGCCGGCCGAGGGATATGGACTTCCAGCCGTCGAGGGAGTGACGGCGGCCCTGCGCCGTGAAATCGATGCGGTAGCGGATGCGGCGACGGGCGAGCGGGGAGATCTCCAGCTCGCCCGTGGCCTGCGCGTCGTCGGCCCAGCCGGCGATGCGCACCCGTCCGGTGACCGCACCGCGGATGGTGCGGTGCGGGAGCAGCACATCGCCCGCCCGCACGGACAGATCCAGGCGCATCGCGCGCGCCTCGCTCTCCCCGGACAGAAGGACGGAACCGGCCATGACCTCCGAGAAGACCGTGCCCCGGGCGCCCATCAGGCGATCCCGAGGCCGTCGAGCATGATGCGCTCGGTGGAAGCCAGATACGCGTCCGCCGCCTCATGCGCCGCCTTTGCGTCGCCCGCGCCGACCGCTGAGACGACGGGCTCCAGCCGGCCGTGCGCCTCGTCCGGATCCAGGAACGGGCCGACGAGGTGCTGGCGCATCGGCAGGTAGGCGTTGAAGAGGGTGTTGGTCAGCAGCGTGTAGACCCTGTTGCCGGTGGCGCGGGCGAGCGCGCGGTGCACCTCGATGTCCGCGAGCTGCACGTCGCCGCCGCTCTCGGCCTCCCTGACGGCGGCCAGCAGCGCCCGCAGTTCCTGGCGCTGCTCGGCGGTCGCCTTCATCGCCGCCCGTTCGGCGATCAACGCGCCGACGCTGCGCCGCACTTCGAAGATCTCGCCCATCCACTCGGGGCTGTGCCGCACCAGCATGGGCAGCAGGTCGGCGCCGCCGAGACGTACGAAGTCCCGTACGCGCGTGCCGACTCCGTGACGGGTCTCCAGCAGACCCGACTGGACGAGCCGGCCGAAGGCGTGCTTGAGCGTGGTCCGCGTGACGCCGTAGCCGTCGGCCAGCTCACGCTCGGGAGGCAGATAACTCCCTGCGGGGTGGGATCCGGTGAGGATCTCCTCGCGGAGTTTGTTCTCCAGTACGTCGACGATCGTCTCGCGGGGCAGAGTCTCCACGGCCCGGCACCTTCCTCAGTGACTCAGTGGATGAGCCACTGAATCACGTACCGTCCGGCGGGACAAGGCTTCGGACGGGGAAGGCGCCGGGCCCACTTGCCGGAGGCCCGGAGATCCATCACGGGGCCGGGCGCCAACTGCCACTCCTGGCCGGGCAGTCACGGTGCGGAGCAGCAGGTGCGGCCCGGTGTCGTCGCGCCCGGTGCCTCAGAGGTTGTAGCCGCCCGAGACCTCGATGTTCTGCGCGGTCACCCAGCCGCTCTCGTCGGAGAGCAGGGTGGCGATCACCTTGCCGACGTCGTCGGGTTCGCCGACGCGGCCGAGCGCGGTCTTCTCCGCGAGGGCCGGGATCACTTCGGGGAACCGCTCGAACGCGTCGTCCGCGATGCGGGTACGGGTCGAGCCGGGAGCGACGCCGTTGACGCGGATGCCCCGCGTGCTGAACTCCTTGGCCATGTAGCGCGTCAGCACGATGAGGCCGCCCTTCATCGTTCCGTAGGCCGAGTATCCGGGCTCCAGACCGGACACGAGCGCGGAATTGCTGGTCGTGTTCACGATCGCTCCGCCGTCGGCCATCAGCGGCAGCAGCTTCTGCGTCAGGAAGTAGGGCCCCTTGAGCAGGACCCGCATGAACTTGTCGAAGAGTTCCTCGGTGGTGTCCTCGAACATGGCCATCTGCCCGAAGCCGGCGTTGTTGACGAGGTATTCGAAGTTCTCGCGCTGCCAGGTGTCGCGCAGCGCGGCGAACACGGCGTCGTGGAAGGCGGGAAAGCTGTTCGTGTCGCCGACGTCGAGCGGCAGTGCCACCGCCGTGCCGCCCTCCTTCTCGATCGCCGCCACCGTGTCCAGGCCCCCTTGCCGGTTGGCGCTGTAGGTGAGGATCACTCCGTTTCCCCGCGCGGCGATCTGCATCGCCGCGCTCCGTCCGATGCCCGAGCTTCCGCCGGTGACGATGGCGACCTTCATGACGTCCTCCTGCACATCAGTGGAGTACTCGATCTCCACACGGGAATCTCTGTTTCCCATCGAAGCACTCTGAAATGCGGAATCAGAAGAATGATCGTCCTTCGTACTTGCACGATCCTGCACCCGCGAACAGCAGGGCGGCCAACGGCGGAAGGCGCGCGGAGCGCTGATCACACCGGGCACGCAAGGGCCCTGGCCGGACGAAATCGGCTGGTTTTCCGGGGCGCGGGCACCGAACGTGCTGTGTCAGGGCAGTCCGGCAGCCGCTGTCCCGGCGGGAAGGTGCAGGCGTTCGGCGTCCTGGCTGGGCGGTGCGCCGAACCGGCGGCGGTACTCCCTGCTGAACTGCGAAGCGCTGTCGTAGCCGACGCGATGGCCGACGCCCGTGACGTCGTGAGGATGAGTGGCCAGCAGCAGCCGGGCTTCCTGCAGGCGGATCTGCTTCTGGAACTGGATGGGGCTCATCGCCGTCACCGCCTGGAAGTTGCGGTAGAAAGCGGAGACGCTCATGCCCGACAGCCGCGCCACGTCCTCGACCCGGAACGCCTCCGCGTAGTGCTCGCGGATCCACTTCACCGCCCGCGCAATGTGGCTGAGACTACTGTCGGCCAGACCGAGCTGGCGCACGATGCCGCCCTGTTCGCCGCTGATCAGCCGCCACAGGATCTCCCGCTTGATGAGGGGAGCGAGCACCGCCCGGTCCCGGCGCGGCTCGTCGAGAAGGCGCAGCATCCGGATCACCGCATCCAGCAAGGGGGCCGGTGCGTCGCTGACGGCGATGCCGGGCAGCGCGCCGCCACCGGCGCGCGGGATGCCCCCGGCCTCGGCCTGCAGCAGCACTTCGGCGACGGCGGAGGGTTCCAGCGTCAGGCCGAAGCCCAGGGCCGGGCGTTCCGGGCTCGCCTCGGTGTAGTGGCCGGTGATGGGCAGGTCGACCGACGCGACGAGGTACTGGCCGGCGCCGTACTCATACACCCTCTCGCCCAGCGCGATGCTCTTGGTGCCCTGGGCGATGACGGCCAGGATCGTGCCGGTCATGGACGGCGACGGCGGGTTCGGCCGTTCGACCTTCGAGACGAAGACGCCGTCGACGTCAGTTGTCCAGTCGGGCCGCGCGTGCCGCTCCAGCAGCGCACGGAACTCGTCGAGGTGCATACCCCGATTGCACCACACCGGCCAGGCGCCCCCTCCCGCATGGGGGAGGATCGTGCAAGGACCTGAGATGATCGCTCTAGTGTTTCCACAGGTCACGGAGGTTTCATGGAGTTGCCGGATTCCTGCAGGACCTCGCAGTGCTCCAGGGTCGGCATCTTCAGTGCAATCCGTCCGACAGGAGATACGCCGTGACCGCCGACTACGGATTCAACGCCACCCTGACTGCCAGGCCCGGCATGGGCGACCAACTGGTCGACGTGCTGCTGTCCGGTCTGGACGAGGGCAGCCCCGCCGCGAGCGAGTACTGCCTCGTCTATCTCGTCTGCCGTTCGGCGTCGAATCCCGACGCCGTACACCTCACGGAGGGGTGGACCAGCGAGGAGGACCATCACCGGATCTTCGCCGGCGAGGCCGCACAGACCCTCGCGTCGCGGATCGACGGGCTGCTGGCCGGGGAAGCCGAGTACACGGACCACGTGCCGGTCGGGGGCAAGGCCACCTTCTGACGCCGCCACCGGACGCCACCGGACGCCACCGTCCCGCCGCCGTTGCTGCCGTCCGGCAACGCCCTTCCCGACCACCCGACGCCCCCCCCGAAAGGACCTGCCGTGACGCAGGCACGCCCCGACATCGATCCCGAACTCAGCGCGCAGCTCGCCGGAATGCCCTTCACCTCCCGGCTCGACCCCCAGATCCTGGAAGAGCTGCGCAGCCAGCCGGCGACACCGGTCGAGGAGCTGCTCCAGGGCCGCGAGGTCGACCGGCGCGAGGTCACCGTTCCCGCGCCGGACGGGGCGCAGATCCCCCTGTCGGTCTTCAGCCCAGCGGGAACCGATCGCTCCTCGATGCTGCCGTGCGTCTACTGGCTGCACGGCGGCGGGATGGTCATGGGCGACCGTTCCTGGCAGATCGACATCCCGCTGGAGTGGCTCGACCTGTTCGGCGCCGTCGTGGTCTCCGCCGACTACCGGCTGGCGCCGGAAGCCACCGGATCGGTGCCCCTCGACGACTGCTACCGCGGTCTGCTCTGGGTCGCCGAGCACGCCGACGAGCTGGGCATCGACCCTGCCCGCCTCGTCGTCGCGGGTGCCAGCGCGGGCGGCGGTCTCGCTGCCGGAGTCGCACTCACCGCACGCGACCGCGGCACCCCCGCCATCGCGGCCCAGGTGCTCATCGGCCCGATGCTCGACCACCGCAACAACACCGTCTCCAGCCGCCAGTACTCGGGCACACCCGCCGTCTGGACCCGGGAGAAGAACGAGTTCGCGTGGCGGTCGCTCCTCGGCGGCGACGTCCGGGACGAGGACGTGCCGCGCTACGTCTCGCCAGCGCTGGCCGACGACCTCTCCGGCCTGCCGACGACCTACATCGACGCCGGTTCGGCCGAGGTCTACCGCGACGAGGACGTCGAGTACGCCACCAGGATCTGGGCCGCCGGGGGACAGGCCGAACTGCACGTGTGGGCCGGAGGGTTCCACGGCTTCGACGCGCTGTTCCCGCAGATGAAGGTCTCCGCCGCGGCCCGCCGCACGCGCAACGACTGGCTCGACCGGGTCCTGAACCCCCCAGCCGACGCATAGGCGCTGCTCATGGTCGGCGGCGCAGAGGGCACTGGACCCCCCAACGGCAGTGCGGTTAACGTGCGTTAGCCGATACCTCGCCACATGTCCCGCACCCGAGGAGCCACCGTGCCCGAACTGTCCGCCAACGAGCTGCTGACCACAACCCGGAGCGTGCGCAAGCGGCTCGACCTGACGAGACCGGTGGACCCGGCCCTGGTGCACGAGTGCATCGAGACGGCCCTGCAGGCGCCCAGCGGCTCCAACGCTCAGCGCTGGCACTGGCTGGTCCTCACCGACCCGGAGGTCCGCAGGGAGATCGGCGCCCTGTACCAGAAGTCCTGCCGTGCCTATCTCGACTCACCGAACGCGGCGGGCCGCCTGTACGCCGACGACCCGGAACGCTCGCGGGTGCAGTCCCGCGTGAACGACAGCGTCGCGTACCTCGCCGACCGCATGGGCGATGTCCCCGTCCTCGTGATCCCCTGCCTCCAACTCCCCTCCGAGGAACTGCCCGAGGGCAACCAGGCGGGCCTCTGGGGGTCGGTCCTCCCGGCGGCCTGGAGCTACATGCTCGCCGCCCGCTCCCGCGGCCTCGGCACGGCGTGGACCACGCTGCACCTTCGCTACGAGGACGAGGTCGCCCGCGTCCTGAACCTCCCCGCGAACGTCCGCCAGGCCGCGCTCATCCCCACCGCCCACTACACCGGTGACACCTTCAAGCCCGCCCCTCGCGCGCCGCTGTCCGAGGTGCTGCACGAGAACGGCTGGTAGGAGTCCGCGCGCGAGAGGGCCCCGCCCGGTCTCCGAGTGTGAGGCGATGACACTCGGCCCGGGCGAGGCCCTCTCGTCGTTACGCCAACGGGTGCGGATGGAAGCGGCAGCACCCGGTCCTCCCGTCGGTCGGAGCGAAGCGTGTCAGGGGTGCAGGCCGGCAGCCCGCTGTGCCCGGCACGGGAAGTCAGCCGGCGGGCTGTTCATGCCCCGTCCTGCGACACACCAGGGCGAGGGCAGATCAGTCGGTCGGCGGGCAGACCTGAACGGCACCCGTGAGGTCGGCGAAGTGGGCGCTGATGTATCCGTAGACGAACGGGGGCTCGGCCCGCACCTGGTACCAGGTCCTGTTGCCGTCGACGGGGTCGCCGTCCGGCACGAAGCAGGCGATCGGGACCTGGGTGCCGCGACTGAGCCTTGCAACCTCCCGTGACGCCGTCGTCGGACGTTCACGCTCCGAGAGGAAGGTGACGACGCGGTTGTTCACCGTGGCGTACGGCTTCCCTGGCGCCTCGGCCTCCTCGCCTTCGCCCGGCCCGGTCTCGGTCTTCTCGATGTCTCCCCGGGCGACGATGTTGTCGTCTCCCAGCACGATCTGGTTGTGGCTCCCCTTCACGATGATGTCGTGGCCCGCCTTGTGATGGCCGGCCTTGCGCCCGTCGCCGCCGCCGAAGCCGTCGTTGGTCTGGGCGACCGACGTGCTCCCACCAGCCAAGGTCAGTGCCGCCAGCACCGCGACGCCGATGCCGATCGTCTTCGTCTTCATATATCGCTTCCCTCCGCTGAGTCGGTTACAGGGAGTGAACGGTATATGCCAATAAGCGAACAATATGCCTATTGGTCCGTCCGTGAGCGCGCCCTGACGGGGTGCGCCGCAGTAGGCGGAGCCTCAGCGCTTGGGCCAGTGCCAGGCGGGCTGGTCCAGGAGCCCTTCGCGTCCGGCCACCTCGGTCTGCCCGTACTCGTCCTTGACCAGCTCTATCGAGTTGAGCTCGAGCCGGTGACGCTCCGAGCCGCGCTCCAGATGCGTGGCCAGCTCCGAGGCGTGGGTGACCACCACGATCTGCGTGTCCTGAGCGGCTGAGACGATCAACTCCGCGAGCGGCTGCAGCAGTTCGGGGTGGAGGCTGGCCTCCGGTTCGTTGAGGACCAGGAGCGCCGGAGGCCGCGGCGTGAGCAGCGCGGCCGTCCACAGCAGGTAGCGCAAGGTGCCGTCCGAGAGTTCGGCGGCGGTGAGGGGGCGCAGCATCCCCGGCTGGTGCAGCTCCAGCTCGAACCGTCCGCCCTGGCTCGCGATGGTCAGCCGGCTGCCCGGGAAGGCCGCGTCCACGGCTTCCTCCAGCCTCTTGCGGTCGCCGGTCTCGTGGATCGTCCGCAGGGCGGCGGGCAGATCCGCGCCGTCGTGACCGAGCACGGGCGTGCGCGTGCCGATCTGCGCGGAACGTGCGGGCGCCCGCGCGTCGGTGCGCACGTGGTCGTAGAAGCGCCAGGACCTGATGTGCTCACGCAGCCGCAGCAGGTCGGGGGCGAGCTGCGGATCGGCGAACTCGCTCAACATGCTGTCGTACGGGCGCAGTTCGCCCGCCGAGCGATGCCAGTCGCCGTCCGCGGTTCGCGTCCGCACGGCGGGGCCCTTGCGCTCCGAGAGCACCGCGGCCGGACGCAACACGGGCCCCGCCCAGGTGCATTCGACCTTGATCTCCGGATCGAGGTCGAAGAGCGAATCGGCGGGAATCGGGTGCCCGAAGTCGACGGCGTAGCCGAACTCGTCGCCGGCGAAGCCGAGTCGCAGTCCCACAGGTCCGCTCCTGCCCGCGCCCTGCGCCGGATTCTCCGAGCCCGCCCACAGCGTGGATCGCAGTCCGCCCTCGCGTGCCAGCGCCGCGACCGCCCCACCCCGTGCGGCGTCGGCAAGCAGCCGCAGGGCCCGGTACAGGCTGGACTTTCCGGTGCCGTTCGCGCCCGTGACCACGTTCAGCCGGTCCAGCGGCACGATCAGGCGGCTCAGCGAGCGGTAGTTCTCGACGGCGAGAGTGGTGATCATGTGGGGGCGCTCTCCGTGCGTTTCGGTTCCTCAGCGCCTTCAGTGTGTCCGGAGGGTCTGACACATCCGCCGCGCGGCAGTCAGCGGGAGGTCGCTGTGATTGGTCGAGGTAGTTGTCACTTTGTCGCCGTAGCTGTCACCGCGCGGCTGGATCACCGGGCAGTCGCCTGTCTTCTGGGGCGCTACGGATCGCCGCTGGTCCTGCGAACAGCGTCGGGCAACGGCCATACCGGGCCCCGAGGTCAGCGGCCCTCTCGCAGAACCGCGAAGGAGGCGACGGGACGCTCGCAGACTGATTGCCGGGGTGCCTCCATCCGACACGCGGACCGCCCTCGCACACTGGCCCCATTTTGTCTGGTTATAAAAACAGTGAATCGAGACTGCTGACAAAGTGGATGGGACCGCGAATGAGACGAGTCAGACGACGCTGGCGGCCGGCGGTACTCGCGGTTACCACGGCGTCCCTGGGGGCCGGGCTGGGCCTGCCCGGGCAGCCGGAGCCCGCGAGGGCGGCGGATGTTCCTCCTGACAGGATCATCACTCCGGGCGGTGATGAGAGCGGATACGCGAGGATGCCCCTGCCCTACAACAGGGATCCCAGATCCAGGGTCACAGGTGCTCTGGTGGAGGACGACGACTTCGCAGACGGAGAAGGCGCGTCCTGTAGCGCCTCGGTGATCCGGTCCCGAACACAGGACCTGCTGGTGACAGCCACCCACTGTGCCGAGGACTTCGGTGACAGCCGTTCCAAGGACCCGCAGAAGAGAGCGATCGCGGAAGCGATCGAGAAAGGAAAGAACTACACGGGCCCGACAGGCTGGAGCTTCATCCCCGCCTACAACAAGTGGGCCGACTCCCCCACCCCGTACGGCCGGTGGAAGGTGACCGGAATCTACGCTCTGGGCCCTTCGGGAGACGCAAATCGCATCAAGGACACCTCAAGGGACATCACCATCCTCAGGGTGGCGCCGTCTCCGACCGGGGAAGCGGGCAAGGGCAAGGACAAGAACATCGAGGCCCGCACCGGATACTTCACCCCATTGCTCAACCGCGCCGGGCGGTACCGGTTCACCAACCTCGGCTACCCGGCCGACGAGCCGTACGGCGGGCACGAGATGTTCCGCTGCGACGGTAGGGCCCGCCCTGCAGAGGACGACGACGGCAAGGACGACGGCGCCCGCGTACTGAAGACGGACAACTGCGCCACCGCCGGCGGGAACAGCGGCGGGCCCTGGGTCGAGCACTACCGGGAGTACAGCCTCATCGGTGTGCTGTCCGCCGGCGACGACGCCTCCGAACCCGATCCCGACAGCGAGGCTCCACCACTGGCGCCCGAGACCTTCGGACGTCTTCTTGCCAGGGCCGACCCGAGGGGAACGTCCACAGGGCAATACGACAACTTGGGCTTCGTACAGAAGAAGCACAACGAGCCAGGCAAGCCGCAGCAGGTGAAGCGCGGCAGGTCCATGACGCAGACGGCCACAGTTCGCATGCGCGGGAAACTGGCCCACGCCGACGTTCCCATCACCTTCAAGCTGTCAAAGGGTCAGACGTTCCTGTCAGCGGAGGGCGCCTCTTGCCGGGCCGGCGGACGTACAGTGCACTGCCTTCTGCGAGACATCCACCCCGGCTCCAGTCAGCACCGGCCGATCAGCATCCGCACCAAGGTCGCGAAGAGGGCCCCCGACCGGCTGACCACCACCGCCAAGCTCACCAGCTCTCAGCTCGACCAGAACAAGAAGGACAACACCATCACCCTCGAAGTTGTCACGAAGAAGCAACCGAAGTAGCCGTGCAGTCAGCCAACCGCGCATCAACTGGCTGACGGCGAGACGGTGCTCGATCACAAGCAAGGTTGATGACAAGTAGCCCGACCAAGCGGTGACAACTATCGCGAACAGATCTCCCGGAACCACCTGCTCGCAGCCGCAACCTGGTGACACCTACCGCGGCCAGTCACAGTCGCTGTGATCGCCGGCCGCGGCGGGTGCGGAGGCTCAGCTGCGACAGGTGTGAGAACGCGGACCGAAACCCGGTGGAGGCGAAAGACAAGAAGTTGGCGGGGCGGCGCTTTGGCTGCAGGAGCGGGGTCCCCTCCTTCGGTCGACTCAGCCCGAGCTGTCCTCCCGACGGATGTCGGCGATGAGTGACTCGATGCGGGTCTTGATCTGGTCCCTGATGGGCCGGACGGCTTCGACGCCCTTGCCGGCCGGGTCGTCGAGTTCCCAGTCCAGGTACTTCTTGCCGGGGAAGACCGGGCAGGCGTCGCCGCAGCCCATGGTGATGACGTAGTCGGAAGCCTGTACCGCGTCAGTGGTGAGGACCTTGGGTGTGCTGTCGGAGATGTCGATGCCCACCTCCTTCATGGCGTCGACGGCGGCGGGGTTGACCTGCTCTGCGGGCAGGGATCCGGCCGACCGGACCTCGACCTGCTCACCTGCGAGGTGGGAGAGGAATCCGGCTGCCATCTGGGAGCGTCCTGCGTTGTGCACGCAGACGAACAGCACGGATGCGATGGGGGTGTTGGACATCGGGCCCTTTCCTCGGTGGTTCAGGCGGTCGGCGGCCGGCGGCAGGGAGCAGGGAGCAGCACCCGAAGGGGCCCGGCTCCCTTCGTGAGAAACCATGAATCAGCGAACGGTGGTGTCAGCGCTGACTGATGTGAGAATATCAGCGCATGCTGACGTCAGTCGACACTGACCTGATCCGGGCTTTCGCAGACCCCCTCAGGCTCCAGATCGTGGCCCTCCTGGCCCACGAGACCCTCTGCACGACCCATCTGGTGGAGGAGACCTGTGCGCGTCAAACGAACCTCTCCAACCATCTGAAGGTACTGAGGGACGCCGGTGTCGTGGACACCGAGCCGTGCGGCCGCTTCACCTACTACAAGCTGCGGCCCGAGGTCATTGAGGCCGTGGCCGGTTCCTTCTCGGGCCTTGCTGCCACAGCCCGTGCCACCGCTGCCGCCGACAAGAAGAGGGCCTGTCCGTGACCCGCACCGAACCGTTCACCTCTACGACCCCGGAGCCCGTGCCCCGGGTCGTGGCCGGCCTGTCCACGCTGGACCGCTTCCTGGCGGTGTGGATCCTGATCGCGATGGCCCTCGGGCTCGGGCTCGGACGCGTCATTCCCGGCCTGAACAGCGTGCTGAGCAAGG
Organism: Streptomyces bathyalis; assembly: GCF_015910445.1. NCBI lineage: Bacteria > Bacillati > Actinomycetota > Actinomycetes > Kitasatosporales > Streptomycetaceae > Streptomyces > Streptomyces bathyalis. The sequence goes on along the minus strand of NZ_CP048882.1, from coordinate 666,797 downwards.
TGGAGATCGGCGGTATCTCGCTGCCGATCGCGGTGGGCCTGCTGGTGATGATGTATCCGGTGCTGGCCAAGGTCCGCTACGACAAGCTGGACGCAGTCACCGGTGACCGGAAGCTCATGCTGTCCTCGCTGGTCATCAACTGGGTCCTGGGACCGGCCGTGATGTTCGCGCTGGCCTGGATCTTCCTGCCGGATCTGCCCGAATACCGCACCGGCCTGATCATCGTCGGCCTGGCCCGCTGCATCGCCATGGTCATCATCTGGAACGACCTGGCCTGCGGCGACCGTGAGGCGGCCGCCGTCCTCGTGGCCCTCAACTCCGTCTTCCAGGTCGTCGCGTTCGGCCTGCTCGGCTGGCTCTACCTCGATCTGCTGCCCGGCTGGCTGGGCCTCGCAGGCGCAGAGCAGCTCGACATCTCCATGTGGAAGATCGCCTGGAACGTCGTCATCTTCCTCGGCGTCCCGCTCCTGGCCGGATTCCTCACCCGCCGCATCGGCGAGAAGAAGATGGGCCGCGAGTCCTACGAGAACCGCTTCCTGCCGAAGGCCGGGCCGTTCGCCCTGTACGGCCTGCTGTTCACCATCGTGATCCTCTTCGCCCTGCAGGGGAAGACGATCACCTCCCAGCCCCTGGATGTCGCACGTATCGCCCTGCCGCTGCTCGCGTACTTCGCCCTGATGTGGTTCGGCTCCTTCGTCCTCGGCAAGAGCCTCGGCATCCCCTACGACCGGACGGCCACGCTGGCGTTCACCGCAGCGGGCAACAACTTCGAACTCGCCATCGCCGTAGCCATCGCCACCTTCGGCGTCACGTCGGGCCAGGCTCTGTCCGGCGTCGTCGGACCGCTGATCGAGGTTCCGGTCCTGGTCGCCCTGGTGTACGTATCGCTGGCCTGGCGCAGGCGGTTTCCGGTCCAGGCGCTGATTCCACGGACTCGGACGAACTGAGCTGGGCCCTCCGCACGTTGAGGCCCCGGCCGCGCAGGCCCGTCGTTCACCAATGCAAGGACGGGACCCAGCGAGTGGGTCCCGTCCTTCGGCGGCGTTCGCCGGTGCGCGACGAGCCGTCAGGCTCTCTTCACGCGGGGTCAGGGGTTCGTGGCCGTGTTCCGTTCCGGCGACCTACTTGCGGGACTTGCTGTCCTTGGCGGGCGGGGGCAGTTGCTTGGTCGGCGGGGTGACGGTGCTGGTGGGGTTGGTGCATCCGGGGACGCTGCCCGCGGGGCTGCAGTTGTCCGGCCTGTTGCGGACGACTCGGCTGTCGGTGAGGGTGACGTCACCTGGGCTCGCCTCATTGAGGATGCCGCCGCCGGCGGTGATGGCCGTGTTCCGCGTGACCAGGCTCCGTACCAGCGTGAGGGCACTTCCGAGGCTGCCGACGGAGTCGTTCGAGATTCCCGCGCCCGACACGGCAATGTTGTCCCTGACTGTGGACGACGTCAGGCGCAGGGCGGACGTGTTGTGGAGGCCGCCACCCACAGGGGCGGTGTTGCGTCTGACCGAGACGGATTCCAGAGACGCGTTACCCACGGCGTTGGTGAACCCCCCGCCGTTGCCCGTCGCACGGTTGTTGAGCAGGGACCCGCCTTTCATGATCACCGTGCCGCCTCCGTTGTTGTTGATTCCGCCGCCGAAGGTGGCTGTGTTGCGCTCGACAGTGCTGCGGTCGAGGTTGAGCCGTCCGGAGAGATTGAAGATCCCGCCACCCTGCGACGCCTGATTGCCCTTGATGATCGTGCGGTTGAGGTTCAGCGTGCCGTTGGCATTGAAGATGCCGCCGCCACGGCCGGCGTTGGCGCCGCCGCTGACGGTGAGTGAGTTCAGGTTGAGGGTGCCGCCGGAGACGACGTGGAAGACACGGAAGTCCTGCGTGGCGTTCGGTGCGCGGCGGATGGTGGTGTCGCGGCCGGTGATCGTCACGTTCCCGGTGATCTCCGGGAGCCCGTCGTCCGGGTTGTCGGGTGCGGTGAGGTTGTAGGTGCAGTGGGACGCGAGGACGATGCGCCCGGCGTTGGCGCTGCTGTTCGCGTTGTTGATGGCGGTCTTCAGGGCGGTGATGTCGTTGCACGGCACGCGGATCGCCGCTGCTGCGCCGGCCGGGACGGCCGGCAGGACAGCGAGGGACAGTCCCACACCGATCGCGGCCGCCACGGCACCGGACCGCAAGATGGTCTTCATCGCTACGACTCCCTCGACGCTGGAAGTGAAACGGCACGTCACCGGCAGCCAGCGGCGATGCTGGTGGAGCCGGGGTGCTGAGATGACGTCTCATCCGTAGCCGCAGGTGACGGCAGCCTCACCTGGCCCACCGCCGAACGGCCTCAGTCCCCTCGCAGACCCCCAGCTCGAGGCCGTCGGCGGTCGGTTCCGGGGATCGGCGCGGCTTCCGCGTCAGGGTTCGAGGTCGGCAGCCGGGTCTCACGAACCTGTGGGTCGGGGACCCTCAACAGCCGCGCGGACGGTCTGCCCTGGCCGGTGTCATCCGGAGACGGAGAAGCTGCGGGCAATGGAGGCCATCACGCTGGGGGCGACGCGGTAGTAGACCCACGTGCCGCGCCTCTCGGAGGTCAGGAGTCCGGCCTCGCGCAGCTTCTTCAGGTGGTGGCTGACGGTGGGCTGTGAGACCCCGACGTCGGAGATGTCGCAGACGCACGCCTCGCCGCCGGCGTGCGAGGCGATCTGCGAGAACAGCCGCAGCCGCACCGGGTCGCCGAGCGCCTTGAACATCACGGCGGTCCGCTCCGCCTCCTCTGGCGTCAGCGGCCGCTCGTCCAGGGGCGGGCAGCACGGCGTGACGTCGGTCTCTATGAGCGGCAACGCCTTCGCATTCGACATACGTCTATTTTGACACACATCGAATATGTGGCCCTGGCCTCTGCATTCTGGTCAGGTGGGCGGGCGGGCGTCCGGCCACGCGGTGTGCGTCGCGTCCGACACCGCGCAGGGAGGCCGAGGCGAGGCTGTGCGCCCGGACTCTTCCACCACGAGCGGCCTCAGTCCGCGCTGACGCAGGGCATGAGCCGCGGCCAGACCAACTGCCCGCCACCGGTGATCGCCACGTCGACGAACTCCATGATCACACCTTTGATTAGATGAATGTCTATGTTGACACTCATCGAAACAGGTGTGATGCTGGCAGTGCAAGCCATAGACGGATGTCGAAGCAAGTTGGAGAGTCGCCGTGAACGAGTCAGCCGCCTCGCTGCCCACCGTGGTGATCGGAGCCGGTCCGGTCGGTCTGGCCGCCGCTGCTCATCTCGTCGCACGGGGCCAGGACCCGCTGGTCCTGGAGACCGGCCCCAGCGCCGGTACTGCCGTGCGCGAATGGAGCCACGTGCGTCTGTTCTCTCCATGGGCGGAGGTCGTCGACCCGGCCGCCGAGAAGCTCCTCGCTCCGACCGGATGGGTTCGCCCCGATGGCGCCGCCTACCCGTCCGGTGGCGACTGGGCCGACCTGTACCTCCAGCCGCTGGCGGATGTCCTGGGGGAGCGCGTTCGCTACGGAACCCGCGTCACCGGGGTTTCGCGCAACGGACGGGATCGCGTGGTCGACGCCGACCGTGAGGAACTGCCCTTCACCGTCCATCTCGTCACGCCGGACGGTCGCCAGGAGCGACTGACCGCCCGCGCCGTCATCGACGCCTCCGGTACGTGGTCGACTCCGAGCCCGCTGGGCGCGGACGGCCTGCCCGCTCTCGGTGAGCGAGCCGCGTCAGACCGGATCACCTACCGCGTCCCGGACGTGAAGGACCCCGCCGTGCGGGCCCGCTACGCGGGCAAGCGCACCGCCGTGATCGGCTCCGGTACCTCCGCGTTCACAGCCCTCGCCCAACTCGCCACTCTGGCCAAGGAGCACCCGGGCACACACACCTCCTGGGTCCTGCGGCGCGGCATCGGCGAGAACACCTTCGGCGGCGGCGAGTCGGACCAGTTGCCCGCCCGCGGAGCACTCGGGCTGCGCGCCAAGGCCGCCGTCGACGACGGATGCGCCGAAGCGATCACCGGTTTCCGCACGACCGAAGTGGTCCGGAGCCCGGACGGCCGGCTCGTGCTCACCGGTGAGGACGGCCGCCGCCTCGGCCCCGTCGATGAGGTCATCGTCCTGACCGGCCTCCGCCCCGACCTGCCCTTCCTCGACGAACTCCGTCTCGGCCTGGACGAACGCCTCCAAGCACCCCTGGAGCTGGCCCCGTTGATCGACCCCAACGTCCACTCCTGCGGGACGGTCCATCCGCACGGCGCCAGCGAACTGACCCACCCCGAGAAGGACTTCTACCTCGCCGGGATGAAGAGCTACGGCCGCGCCCCGACCTTCCTGGCGATGACCGGCTACGAACAGGTCCGCTCCATCGCAGCAGCGCTCGCCGGAGACCGAGAGGCAGCCGAGCGCGTCGAGCTGACGCTGCCGGAGACCGGCGTTTGCGGGGGTGCCGGACTCTTCGACGAGCCCGACGCCCAGACGGCACCGGCCGGTGACGGCGGGGGATGCTGCGGAGCACCGACCTCCACGGAGATCCAAGGAACCGATGTCCCAACCCAGTAGCCGGACGAGTCCGACAGCAATTCTCGAAAGAAGGAGGTGCGTCATGTCGCGCCTGCAACTCGCACTCCGAGTCCCTGATCTGGACGCTTCCGTCGCGTTCTACAGCAGGCTGTTCGGGTCCGAACCTGCGAAACTCCGCGACGGATACGCCAACTTCGCTCTGACCGAGCCCCCGCTGAAGTTGGTGCTTATCGAGGGCAACGCGGGAGAGGAGACTCGCATGGACCACCTCGGAGTCGAAGTCGAATCCTCCGAAGCCGTGAACGACGCCACCACCCGCCTGAGCAAGGCAGGGCTGGCGACCTTCGAGGAGAACGACACCGAGTGCTGCTACGCCCTCCAGGACAAGGTCTGGGTCCACGGCCCCGGCAATGAGCCCTGGGAGGTCTACGTCGTGAAGGCCGACGCCGACTCCCTCAGCAAGCAGAAGGGCAGCACATGCTGCGCCGATGCCAGCGATGACGGACAACGCGAAGCCGTCGCCTGCGGCTGCTGCTGAGGTGGCCCGGAGCGACATTCGGGCCGACGGGACCGCGACCGGAACGGGGGACCGGCCGCGGCCCCGCCTCGTCCTGCCTGCCCTGTGCATCACCCAGATCACCAGCTGGGGCGTCCTCTACTACGCCTTCCCCGTACTTCTGCCTCACCTGACAGCCGAGACCGGATGGTCGGGCACGGCGGCCACGGGCGCCTTCTCCGCGGCCCTCCTCGTCTCAGCCCTGGTCGGCATCCCCGTGGGCCGCGTACTGGACCGGCGAGGCCCGCGCGCCGCGATGACTGCCGGTTCGGCCCTGGGCACCGCGTCGGTGCTGGCCATCGCCGCGGCCCCCAACTTCTATGTGTTCGCTGGAGCTTGGCTGTTCGCGGGAGCCGCCATGGCCGGGACGCTCTACCCTCCCGCCTTCGCCGCCGTCACCCGCTGGTGGGGCACCGACCGCGTCCGCGGGCTGACGATCCTGACCCTCGCCGGCGGATTGGCCAGCACCGTCTTCGCCCCGATCACCGCCGCACTCATCGAGCACATGAGCTGGCGAGCCGCCTACGCCACCCTGGCCGTGATCCTCGCCGCGATCACCATCCCCGCCCACGCGCTGGCTCTGCGAGCCCCCTGGCCCCCGGCCCCCGACGTCCCGCACGCGGCGCCCCAGCCCGAGACGGGAGCGAAGCCCACGAGGCCGGTCGCCCGCACTCGGCCCTTCGTGCTGCTGGCCATCGCGCTGACGCTGTCCGCGCTCTCGTCCTTCGCCGTCGTCATCGGCATCGTCCCCCTGCTGCACGAGCGCGGAGCCACCTCCACACAGGCGGCCTGGGCACTCGGGCTCGGCGGCCTCGGCCAGACGCTGGGCCGCATCTTCTACGCACCCTTCGCACGCCGTACCGGTGTCACCACCCGTACCAGCGTTCTCATCGCGGCCGGTGGCATCACCACGGCAGCGCTCGCGGTCGTCCCCGGACCTGTGACCCTCCTGATCGTCCTCGCCATCGGAGTCGGCATGGTTCGCGGCAACCTCACCCTCCTGCAGGCCACCGCCGTCACCGACCGCTGGGGCGCCCGGCACTACGGCAAACTGAGCGGCCTCCTCACCGCCCCCGTCACCATCGCCACCGGCCTCGCCCCCTTCGCCGGAGCCGCCCTCGCCGGGCCCCTCGGCGGATACCCCGGCCTCTTCCTCACCCTGGCAGCGGTCTCTGTCCTCAGTGCCGTACTCGCCGTGGGTGGAACCCCACGAACACCCGCGGCCACATAACCCCTGCGTCCAAGACAGAGCTTGGCGTTCTGGTGGACTGCCGCGGTTCAGGACACCATCGGCGATTGCCGGCAGGCACTGAGGATCTTCAACACCGTTTGCACAACAGGCGCCTTCAGGCCTCTAGGGTGGTCGCAGTTGCAGCACGCGACGTTCCGGCTGTTCGCAGGCAGGTCGCGCCCGGCGGGTGGGCGCCGTCGGGGTCATCCATCTCGGAAGTCGCACAGGTCCAGCTCCGCCCAGACCGACTTCTGCTGCGCGACGGAGAAGTCCACGCCCCAGCGATCGGCCAGCGCCTCCACGATGAGCAGCCCGCGACCGGACTCGGCGGCCGGATCCCGGCTCCCCGACGTACGCGGCTCCCACTCCGGCCGCGGATCGGCCACCGCGATGCGCAGCGTGCCACTGGTGTGCAGCGTCAGCGTGAGCCGGAAGCTCCGGCCCGGCAGTCGCCCGTGCAGCACGGCGTTGGACGCGAGCTCAGCCGTGATCTGCTCGGCCGCCCCGAAGGGCCGCTGCCACTCGGTGAGTTGCTGCACGGTGAGCCTGCGCGCCAGCCGTGCCCCGCGCCGGGTCGCGGACAACAGCACCGACGAGTGACGCATGGTGGCGGACAACTCGGGTTCAGTAGGGGTGATTTCTCGGTTCACGTCACTCAGCGTGTCCGCGTAGCCGTACGCTGACCAGCGAGTCGCCCGGTACGCGGCGTGCGGGTACCGGCACGCGCGGCGACGTGTACGGACCGTCGGCGAGGAGAGCGGGGGAGCGGATGCCGGATGCGGCAACGACGAACGGCGACGGTGCGGGGCGCCGTCCCGCACCCCCGGAGGACGAGGACGCGCCGTCGGACCTCTTCCGTGCCGTGGGCAGGCAGGTGCGGTTGTTGCGGGAGCGAGCCGGTCTCACACAGCGGGAACTCGGCGAACGGCTCGCCTACGGAGAGGACCTGATCTCCTCCCTGGAGCGCGGACGGCGGACCCCGCAGCCGGAATTCCTCGACGCGGCGGACGAACTGCTGGGCGCGAACGGCCTGTTGAGAGCGACGAAGGACGATGTCGAGCGGGCACGCGCCCGCGCCCGCGTCCGCCACCCCGCCTGGTTCCGCGACTACGCCCGGCTGGAACGCGAGGCCGTCGAGATCAGTTTCTTCAGCACGCTGACCATCCCGGGCCTCCTTCAGACGGAGGAGTACGCGCGGGCCACTTTCTTGGTGCGGCAGCCGCTGCTGGATCTGGAGACGATCGAACAGCGGGTTGCCGCGCGTCTGGCCCGGCAGGAGATCCTCACGAAGTGGCCGGCGCCCATGGTGACCGCCGTCCTCGACGAGTCCGTCCTTCGCAGGGCGATCGGAGGCGGGACGGTGCAACGTGGTCAGCTGAAGTCCTTGATTGACTCAACAGGCCTGCGCAGTACGACTTTGCAGGTGCTGCCACTGGATTGTGAGGGATACGCCGGAGTGGACGGCCCGTTCATCCTGCTCACGCCGAAGGGTAAGCAACAGGTCGGATATCTGGAGGTGCAGGGCGAGAACCGGTTGGTCACCGGCCCGGAGCAAGTACGTACCCTGGCTGCGCGCTACGGCAGTATCCGTGGACAGGCGCTCACACCCCGTGAGTCGCTGAGTCTCATCGAGAAGATGCTGGGAGACCGATGAACGGCGTGTTGCTTGCAAGCGACGACCCGAACCTCTCGTGGCTGAAGAGCAGTTACAGCGGAGGCGAAGGCGGGGAGTGCGTAGAAGTCGCGCTCACGCCGACGTCGGTCCACGTCCGCGACTCGAAGGACCACCGCGGAGCCGCGCTCACCGTCGGCACCACCCAGTGGGCCGCTTTCGTACGCTTCGCCACCAGCCGGATCTGAGGCTGTCGCAGGGGAGTTCACGTGGATGGAACACTGGCCGTCTTTCTCCGCAAGCTCTACCAGGAGGGGCGTCAGCACGACGAGCCGCTGGCCGACCGGCTCCAGCGTCTGCGCAACATGACCCCCGCCGCGAGCAGCCTGATCAGCCTGCTGATCCGCGCTCAGGGGAGCAGGGACGTTCTCGAGATCGGTACGTCGAACGGGTACTCCGCCATCTGGTTCGCGGACGCGCTGCGTGACACCGGGGGCAGGCTGGTCAGCGTCGAGACCGAGAAGTCACGCGTGGACGCCGCCCGGGAGAACCTCGAACGGGCGGATGTGAGCGAGTACGCGGAGGTGCTCCACGGCGACGGCGGGCAGGTCCTGGCCGGGGCGGGCGACGCCTCGCTGGACCTCGTGGCGCTCGACGCGGAACGTCCGGCGTACGAGGCGTACTGGCCCGATCTGCGGCGCGTGCTGAGGCCGCACGGGATCATCGCCGTGGACAACGCGGTGAGCCACGGCGAACAGCTCACCGGCTTCCGCGGACTCCTGGAGGACGACCCCTCATTCGCGGTGTCGCTGCAGAAGACCGGCGACGGTGTGCTCACGGCTGTGCGGACCGGGGCCCGCGGCGGATAGCCCTCGCCGACGCCCTGTCGTGCTGCGTCCCAGCCGCTCAGCCGCCTGCCGGACCGCGGTCCTCTCCCGGCAAACGGGGCTTGCCCGGTACGGCGATGTGCCTGTCGGCGGCGCGGCGGTTGGCACCGCCGAAGAAGACGTTGCTGCACGCGATGGACGCCGTGATCACGATCATCATGGGTACGTAGTCGGGGGCCCTGTTCAGGATCGTGTCCCAGAGGGCGTCGCCCTGCGGCGGTCCGAACGAGGCGTTGCGGGCGATCATGAGGAGCGCTCCACTGACGGCGAGACCCCCGAATATCAAGGTCAGGTGGCCCCGGGTCGGTCTCGGCGAGTCTCGTCCGCCGAGCTGCAGGGCGGCGATGAAGGCCACGGCGTAGATGAGGCACGCGGCGACGATCAGGAAGGAGTACATGGGGCTCCAGGAATGAACGTGGTCGGCTGTGACGGCGTTGCGGGCGGCCCCGCCGGCGGGGCGTCGCCGGCCGTCGAAGCGGCGGAGCCAGGCAGCAGGCGGCGTCGTGCCAGGCAGCGTAGTTCGGGCCTCGAACCGCTGCCCACGCATTGATGCAACTCGACAGGACACGCGAAGGAGCCCCGCCGCATCTGGCGGGGCTCCTTCGGCCGAGGGCATCACGCCCACGGCAACCGCGTCAGAGCTCCTTGATCCGCACGTCCCGGTAGGAGATCACGTCCGTGACACCGTGGACCTGGAGGCCGATGTAGCCCGAGGCGTACCGGCGCCCGTCGGTGCCGGGGTCGTCGCCGCGGGGCGGCTCGAAGACCTGGCCGCCGGTGTTGTCGAACTCGTTGATCAGTGCTCCGTTCCGGTAGATCGAATAGTGCTGGCCGACGACCTTGATCTCGTAGTCGTTCCACGTGCCCTTCGGGGTGACGCCGGCACCGGCCAGTCCCACACGGTCGAAGCCGTAGACCGAACCGGTCTTGTACATGTCGCCCTCGGGCCTGTCCAGGATCTGCAGCTCGTGCCCGAACTTGATGGCGACCCACTCGGGCCGTGACTCCTCCGGGTTGTCGTGGACGTACGGGAAGCGCGCGAAGACACCGGAGTTGGCGTTCCCGTTGCCGGGAGCGTCGTCGCGGAACTGCAACTTCAGCGAGTAGTCGGCGTACTTGCGCTTCGGGTACCAGAGCATGCCCATGCCCTCGACCTCAGTGCTGCTGGTCATGGTGCCGTCGCCGTTGAGGAAGAAGGCTCCGCCGCCGACGTGCTGCCAGCGATCGAATGACTCCTTCGTCCCGTCGAACAGCTTCTTGTATCCGGTCTGCTGTCCGGGCTTGCCGATGCCCGACTTCTTCGCGGCCTGGTAGATCAGCTTGTGCTCACGCGCGTCGAGCACCTTGTCCTTGAGCAGCGCGTCGATGACCTTCGTGACGTGCTTGAGGAACAGGGCGTGCGAGGACCAGTCCTTCTCGTCCTCGATCAGCTCGCCCACGGTGCACCGCTGACGCGTCATACGGTTCGGGACGCCGGTGTCGATGTCGCCGACGAAGACGGTCTCCCGCTCGTCGTACTCGGGGCAGTTCGGCGCGGGCACTCCGCCGCCGGGTACGACGTCGAAGGACTCGGCGATGGCCTGTGAGGTGTTGCCGGCCTTGTCGGTCGCCCGGTGGGCGACGCTGTGATGACCCGCACGGTCCACCACGACCGGGTCGGTGTAGGCGAGGAACGGGCCCCCGTCGAGGGAGTATTCGACCTTCTCCACCCCGGATCCCTCATCCGTGGCGGTGAGAGTCACCGTGGCCTTGCCGAGGTAGTCACCGCCGGAGTTGGTCGTGCCCTCCGTCTTCGCCGTGGTCTCCGGCGGAGTCGTGTCCTCCTGGGGCTGCTCCACGACCGTGAACTCGACGGACTTGGCCGCGGCGGCGTTGCCCGCCTTGTCCGTCGCCTTGTAGCGGACGGTATGGGTGCCCGGCTCGTGCACCATCACCGGAGCCGTGTAGGGCTGGAACTCCCCGTCGCCCAGGGCGTATTCGACCGTGTTGACGCCCGATCCGGCGTCGGAGGCGGTGACGGTGACGGTGGCCATACCGATGTACGCGCCGTCCGCGTCCTGTTCACCGTCGACCGTGGCGGAGGTCTCCGGTGGTGTGGTGTCGTCCGTGGGCGGCGCGACGACGGTGAACTCGACCGATTTCTCCTCCGCCACGTTGCCGTCCTTGTCGGTGGCTCTGTAGCGGAAGGTGTGCGCGCCGGTTTCGTGCACCATCACGGGTGCGGTGTAGGCCTGGTAACCACCGTCGCCCAGGGCGTACTCGACCGTGCTGACGCCGCTTCCGCTGTCGGAGGCGGTCACGGTGACGGTGGCCATGCCCACGTAGGCGCCGTCCGCGTTCTTGTCGCCCTCCACCTTGGCGGACGTCTCCGGGGGAGTCGTGTCATCGCCCCCGCCGCCGTCGGTGACGACGAGGGTGCCCTGCATCTGGCCGTGACCGGGAATGGTGCAGTGGTACTTGTACGTCCCCGGGGTCAGGGTGACCTCGACGGAGTGCTTGCCGCCCTGCGCGTCCGAGGGGTTGGCGAGGATGTTGACGTTCACGTCGTCGTTGTAGTCGGGATCGCTGGTGACGAACGTCAGCGTGTGAGGCATGGACGTGGTGTTGCCCGTCGCCTCGCTGTTCTCGAACTCGATGGTCGCCGGGCCCGCCACCGCCGTCTGCGGTGCCGAGGTGTAGCGGGTGATGTCGTCGCCCGCGGTCCACCTCAGCAGCTGTGCGGCCGCCGTTGCGGAGTCCCCCGGCGCCTCCTGCCCGTACGCCGGTGCCGAGGTCAGGCCCAGCACCATGAGCAGGGACGCGAACAGCGCCGTCACAGCGGTACGGAGGGCACGCCGCCGGCGAGCGGCCGGCGTCGTGCGTGTGCGTGTGCGTGCGTACGGGTTCATCGTGACGCCCCCTTCGCGCTCTTGCCGACGACGTCGCCGGCAGCGGGAGTGGCCTTGCCACCCTGGTAAGTGACATGCCACAGGGCCGACTTGTCGTCGGAGGTGAAGAAGCCACGCCCGTAGTCGAGGACGTAGAGGGAGCCGTCCGGGGCGAACTTCCAGTCCATCAGGTTGCGGATGCCGCCCTCACCCACCGGGATGATCTTGCGCAGGCTCTCGGCGTGCACCGGCAGCGCCCCGGGCTCGTCGCCGTCGGGCATCACCACTGCGTGCCTGGGCTGTTCGGCGTCGTAGAAGTCGCCCACGAACCACTTGCCGTCCCAGTAGGCGGGCCACTTGGCCTTCGACGCCACGGACTTGTCGAAGCGGTAGACAGGGCCGTCCATGGTGGCCTGGCCGCCGCCCTTCAGCCACGGCAGCAGCAGCTTCTGCTCGTCCGTCTTGTAGCTGGGCACGCCGTTCTCGTCACGCGGATAGTCCGGGGCGCCGCCCTGCGGGGAGTACCAGATGTTGTTCGGCTGTGCGGGCGGGATGTTCACCAGCCCGTCGTTGTTGGGGGATTCGTTCTTCAGGTGGTCGCAGTCGTACCAGCCCAGCGGCGTTTCCGGGTCGGGCAGATTGCGGTCCCGGTAGGGCTGCTTGTTGCCCATGCAGTACGGCCAGCCCTGGTTGCCTGCGTGCGTGATGCGGGCGAAGGTGTCGTACTTGGCGGGGCCCCACGTCGTGCTGGGTGCGCCGGCGTCGGGTCCGACCCAACCGGCGTACAGGACATCGGTCTTGGTGTCGATGGAGATGCGGGCGGGGTTGCGCACGCCCATCACATAGATCTCGCCCCGGGTCTTGCCGCCGCCCTCGTCGGTCTCCTTGCCGGTGAAGAGGTTCCCCTCGGGGAGGGTGTAGGTGCCGTCGTCCTCGGGGTGGATGCGCAGAATCTTGCCGTTGAGGTTGTTGGTGTTACCCGCGGTGCGGCGGGCGTCGGCGAAGGAGACCCCCTTGAAGGAGGGTTCGGGGTTGTTGCCCGAGTAACCGTCGCTGAACCGCGAGGAGTTGTTGTCGCCGGTGGCGATGTAGAGGTTGCGCCTGGAGTCGAAGGCCATCCCCCCACCGGCGTGGCAGCAACTGTGGACCTGCACAGGCCACTTGAGCAGTACCTTCTCCGAGGACTCGTCCAGCTTGCCGGTCTCCGCGTCCACGGTGAAGCGGGAGACGCGGCGCTCGGCCATGTGCTTGTCCCGGTCGAGCTGCGAGTGCGGCGTGTAATGCAGATACATCCAGCCGTTGTCGGCGAAGTCCGGGTCGAGGGCGATGCCCAGCAGGCCCTCCTCGACCTTGACGAGTTCGTCGCCGCCGCCCTTGTTGCCGAACACGGTGAGCGAGCCGACGAGGGAGACCTTCTTGGTCTCCGGGTCGTAGACGTGCACCGTGCCCTGGCCCTTGCCGATCTGCGGATCCGCCCAGTCCGTCACCACGGGAGCGTCTCCGTCGCCGCCGCCGCGTCCGATGTAGAAGATGCGTCCGTCGTCGGCGGTCGCCAGGCCGTGCGGCTCGCCGATCTGGTCGGACTCGCCCGGCTTGTTCGGCGAAGTGACCCGCTCCGCCTTGTAGTTGGAGGTGATGGTCGCCTGGCAGTCCGCCCGTGCCAGCCGCGTCGTCCACAGCAGGGCACCGCGCAGATGGGTGCGGAAGTCGGCTTCCTGGAAGCTGTCGGCGGTGCCGCCCATGCCGGTGTAGAACGAACGCCCGCCGTCGTAGTCGCGGCACCAGGAGATGGGGTGGTCCCAGCCCATTGCGCCCTGGCCGGGGTCGTAGCTCCGCTCGCGTACGCGGGTGACTGTGTGCACCGAACCGCTCGGGTTCTTCTCCCAGTTGAGCCACCTGTCGGGGCGCTTCCACTCCGCGGGCAGGCCCTTGGCCGCCGGGCTGCGGCGGTCGCCGACCTCCACGGTGGCACGCTGCGCCTTCCCGGGGCCGCCCGCCACGGGACGTGCGCCGACCAGACCGGAGAACCAGTCGGAGTACGGCTCCGCGCCCGCCGCGCCGTGGATGCCCAGGAAGCCGCCACCGGCCTCCATGTAGCTCTCCAGACCGGATTCCTGCGCGGGGTCGAGCACGTCGCCGCCGCCGGTGAGGAAGACGACCGCGTTGAATTTGCCGAGCTTCTCGGAGGTGAACACCGATGGGTCGGCCGTCGCAGTGATCGTGAAGCGCTGTGCGGCCGGGCCGCTCCGGCCGATCTGCTCGATGGCCTCGATCCCGGCGTCGACGGTCGGCGGCTCCTCCCCGGCGGAGCCGTGGAAGACCAGCACGCGGACGTCCTCCCCGCCCGGCGGGGAGGGGAGTTGGAGCTTCGCGGCCGACGGGTCCTGCGGGGTGCCCGCGAGGGCCGGGGATCCGCCGAGCAGGGCGGCCGAGACCGCTCCGGCCAGCAGCGCCGCGAGCCGGCCGCGCCGGGAGATCCGCCGGAACGTAAGCCGTGACCTGCGCAACCCTCTGAGTTGTGAGGGCTTTTGAAGCGGTTCGAGCCGCATGACTGATCCACCCCTCTTAAGTCACAGAAACGACGAAGAAGTTAGACGTCTTTCGGTGGAACGCCAAGGGCTATGACCACGATTCAACGAACTTTGTCCTGGATATGGATAAACGAGGCCGACGGCGCTACGGTCCTTGTCGGCTCACCTCAATGTCCAAGCGCGCAGGGGCAGTTCAGGCACGCAGGCAGGCAGTGGCGGCTCCGTCCGTCGCCGAAGGGAGACCGATGTCCGAGACGTCCGGCAGCAGCCTCGCCCGTCGCAGCTTCAGCAGACGCCTCCTCGCCGGATCGGCGGCGGCCGCGCTCGGACCAGCCGTCCTCGCGTCCCCCGCGTCGGCGGCCGCGCCCACTGCCGCAGCCGCCGCCCCGCAGACCTCCGCGGGCGTCCGCCGGGCCGGACCCGGGGGTGAGGTGCGCCATATGAAGCTCTTCGCACAGAAGTTGGCGGGAGATCAGATCGGCTACGGCCTGGAGAAGGGCAAGGCGACGGTGCCCGGGCCGCTCATCGAGCTCGTCGAAGGGGACACCCTCCACATCGAGTTCGAGAACACGACCGACACCACGGTCAGCCTCCACCCGCACGGCGTCGACTACGACAGGGCCAACGACGGCACGAAGATGAACGACAGCGTCGTCGAGCCCGGCGGGAAGCGCACGTACACCTGGCGCACCCACGCGCCGGGCAAGCGCAAGGACGGCACGTACCGGGCGGGCAGTGCCGGTTACTGGCACTACCACGACCACATCGTGGGCACCGAGCACGGCACCGGCGGCATCCGCGCCGGCCTCTACGGGCCTCTCGTCGTGCGCAGGGAAGGCGACATCCTGCCGGAGAAGCAGATCACCATCGTCTTCAACGACATGACGATCAACAACCAGCCCAAGGGGCCCGACTTCAAGGTGACTGTGGGCGACCGCGTCGAGATCATCATGATCACGCACGGCGAGTACTACCACACCTTCCATGTGCACGGGCATCGCTGGGCCGACAACCGGACGGGCCTGCTGGAGGGCCCCGGCGACCCCAGCCGGATCGTCGACAACAAGATCACCGGCCCGGCCGACTCTTTCGGCTTCCAGGTCATCGCGGGCGAGGAGGCGGGTGCCGGCGCATGGATGTACCACTGCCATGTGCAGAGCCACTCGGACATGGGTATGGCGGGAATGCTGCTGGTCGCCAAGCCGGACGGCACGGTCCCCGGCCATGACCATCACTGATGGGCCGATGTGAACCGAGGCGTCTGAGGTGTGCTAAGTTGCACGAGTTGCAGTTTTGGTACCCATTACTTGTGTGCGCCTGACGGTTGTGACCTCAGGCGCATTTCTGTTTTCCGGTGTTTCTGGATGGGGTCAGGGCGGCGACGGTGCCCCGCGAGGTGCGGAGCACCAGATTTGCCTCAGAAGGAGATCGACATGGCATCCGGCACCGTGAAGTGGTTCAACTCGGAAAAGGGCTTCGGCTTCATCGAGCAGGAGGGCGGCGGCGCCGACGTCTTCGCCCACTACTCGAACATCAACGCCCAGGGCTACCGTGAGCTGCAGGAGGGCCAGAAGGTGACCTTCGACGTCACGCAGGGCCAGAAGGGCCCGCAGGCGGAGAACATCACCCCGGCCTGATCACAAGCTTCGCCCATGGGGCCCGCACCTGACCGCAGGTGCGGGCCCCATGGCATGTGCGAGGCCACCGGCCTTGCCGGGACCTCCGGGGTCGGGGGAGCGGGGCGCCCGTCAACTCCCGTCGGCGCAGCGACTTCGGTTCGGTGCGGGGCGAGTCCGCGTGGTCGATGACGTTCGAGCGCGACGAGTGGAAGGTCCGCACGGAGACCCGCACCGAGTTGCGCTCGACCGAGAGGGAGTTCGTGCTGGACGCCACGCTCGACGGCTACGAGGGCGACCAGCGGGTCTTCTCCCGTACCCGGAACGAGCGCGTGCCCCGCGACCACCTCTAACCGGGAGCGGGCCGACCGCCGTCCGGTGTCACGTACACGCGGTAGCCTGGCAGCTGACGCAGCGGGAGGGAGGGCCAGCCGCGGGCCCAGCTGGGCGGCGGGCGGTGGTTGCGGGTGGTCACCGCCATCGGCTCGTTCCGCAGGGCGAGCCGTCGCAGACCCTCACCGGTGATGTTCACGTCGTGGCCGTTGGACTGGAGCGAAGTGCATCCCGCGTAGTGGGCCATCGGCACGGCGAGGGGTCCCGTGACCGTGCACGGTGCGCGCAGGCCGAGCCGGTGCATCGCGTCCGCTGCCTCCGTCAGCCGGCCGGTCATCGTGTAGTTGCGTTCCAGTACCGAGCCCAGCACCTGGTACTGCACACCGAAGTGGCCGCCCAGCAGCAGCGCCGGCACGAGGATCAGCAGCAGCGGGCGCGGCCCGTTCGGGCCCTGTGCGAACGCCCGCCGCACGCACTCGCCGACGGGGAGCGCGATCAGCGCGTAGGACGGCAGCAGGAAGCGGGGTGCGGCGTAACCCATGAGGAAGAGGTAGGGCAGAGCGAGCACGACGGCCGTCACCGTGGCCAGTACGGCCGTGTCCCGTCTGCCCGCTCGTACGGCCGCCACGAGCCCGGCGACCGCGAGCACCGGAAGCGCGAACCACCACACCGCGGTCTGCGGCTCCTCCCAGGCCATGTCGCAGGGGCGGCACAGCATCCGGCCCTGAAGGGCCCGCACGTGGTCGCCGATCGCGATGTTCCAGCCCATGCCGCCCTGGATCTCGCTGCCCTGGTGCAGCCGCGCGAAGAGGCCGCCGTACGCCGTGTACGCCTCGATGATCCAGGGCGCGGCCCCCAGCAGCGCACCCGAGGCCAGCGCGGCGAAGAGCACCGGGCGGCGCCAGTCGCGTACCACCAGCGCCGCGGCGCCGAGGGCGAGCACCAGCCAGGCGGCGTCGGGCGGGCGCATCAGCGCGACCACGCCGACGGAGGCGCCGAGCCCGAGGAGAATGCGGCGGTTGTCCTCGCCGCGTGCGCAGCGAAGGAAGCACCCCACGGCCGCCAGCGAACCGAAGGCGCACCACAGGTTCGGCATGGCCTGCGGCCCGTAGTAGAGAGTGACCCACAGGCCCGCGAAGAGCGCTCCGCCCCAGGTGAGCACCGGCAGAGGCAGCAGCCGTCGCCACACCCACAGGGCAGCGAGCAGCGTCGCACCGGACAGCACGGCGAGACAGACGCGCAGAACCGTCGTCGACGAGGTGAACGAGACGATCGGCGCCACGAGATAGGAGATGCCGCGGGCGCGGGGGGCGCTGAAGTACGCGACGGGGTCCTGGTCGTCGACCTGGCTGATGTAGACGGACTCGTCCCAGCCGAGGCCGGTGCCTGGCAGCACGAGCAGGATCTGCAACAAGGTGTAGAGCGCCGCGACCGCCCCGAGGTGGAGCAGCGGGCGACCGGAGGGCCCTGACCCGTATTCGGGGAGGCGTCTGAGGCGGTCTGTGACCGGTGCGCTCGGAGCTGCAGGCAGCACGTACATGGCCGAACCTCGTCCCGCTTGTGAACCGGTGGAACCGGCTGAAGATCTGTGGGCGAGATCTATGCGTAGCACCCGCTATGTCGGTTTCGCGGTAATGGTGGCCCCGGCCAGGTCACTCGCGGGTGGGCACATACGATCGCCCGTATGAGCTCTTCAGCACCGTCCGCACGCATAGCGGTGATCGGCGGCGGCGCGGTCGGCGGCCTCACCGCCGCTTTCGCCCAGGAGGCCGGTCACGACGTCACCCTCTGTCTGCGCAGCCCCCTCGACGAGCTCACCCTGAGCACGGAGGGTGAAGTACTCCGCCCCGCCCTGCGGTTCGCCGGCGCGCCGGAGGAAGTGGCGCAGCACGACTGGGTCTTCCTGACGACCAAGGCCCAGGACACCGAGGGCGCCACCGGCTGGCTGAACGCACTGTGCGGGCCGGACACGGTCGTCGCCGTCATCCAGAACGGGATCGACCACACCGAACGCGTCGCACCGCTGCTGCCGGCCGGTGCGGAGGTCATGCCGACGCTGGCCTTCATGGCCGTCGAGCGCGTCGCGCCCGGCCGGATCGTGCACCACTTCAACAGCGAACTGCACGTCCCCGAGGGCCGTTCCGCCGAGCGTTTCGAGGCCCTGCTCGCGAACAGCCGGATCAGGGTCCGCAGCGTCGCGGACTTCCGTACGGCGGCCTGGCGCAAGCTTTTCACCAACGTGGCCGCCAACCCGCTGACCGCGCTCCTCAAGCAGCGCATGCACATCATCGAGGACCCGGAGATGTACGAGCGGGCCGAGGAGATCCTGCTCGAAGCGCTCGCCGTCGCGCAGGCGGAGGGCGCGCTGGTGGACGAGAAGGACGTACGGCGTGCACTGCGGGGGAACCTCGCGGTGGCACCCGACGGGGGGACCTCCACGTTCTACGACCGCCTCGCGGGGCGTCCCCTCGAGCACGAGCACATCACCGGTGCGGTGGTGCGCGGCGCCGACCGCCACGGGATCCCGGTGCCGCTCAACCGCCTGCTGCTGACCATGCTGCGGGCCGCGGACCGCGAGCTGCGCGAGAGCCACCAGGGCTGAAGGCCGCGGGCCGGCGGGCGGAACGCGGGCGGCCGCACAGCTCCGTACGGCCTTGGAGGCCGAAGTCCTTGAGGCGGTTCAACGAGCCGTAGCTCAACGAGCCCGGCAGCTCACGAAGTGCCGGGGCGCGACCCGCCGTCCATGCCGCGCAGCCGCTCCATCTCGCGCCGGTCCCGCTTCGTCGGCCGGCCCGCGCCGCGGTCCCGGCGGCCCGCCGGCGCGACCGCCTCGCGCGGCGGCGGGGGAGGGCTGTGGTCGGTGTAGCACTCCACGGCAACCGGAGCGCCGACCCGCTTGCGGATGATGCGGGAGACCACGACCACCCGTTCACGCCCCGCGTTCCGCACGCGCACCTGGTCGCCCGGGCGCAGCGGATGGGCGGGCTTGACGCGGTCGCCGTTCACCCGCACATGACCCGCGCGGCAGGCGGACGCGGCCGTCGAGCGGGTCTTGGTGAGCCGTACGGACCAGATCCACACGTCGACCCGTACGGTCCCTGCGTCTTCAGCCATGGTCCCGACTCTAGAGGGACCGGCCGCACGGGTCAGCGGCGCGCGAGGCGGCGCTCGCCGCCCGCGCCCGTCTCGTAGTCCAGCTTGTAGTGCTCGAAGACCATGGCCTCGTCCGCCGCCGGCAGCTCGCCGTCCGTCTCGATCCAGGGGGCGGCGCGCACTTCGTTCTTCGCGTAGGCGACCCGTACGTACTCCGGACCCACGGTTGCTCCGGTCAGCGGCACGAACACCAGCTTGCGCCGCGTGGGCATGCCCGTCGTGAGCGTGGCGAAGAAGGGCTGGTCGGTGCGGGTGTCGACATACACGGACTCGAGCTTGCCGATCTTGCTGCCGCCGGGGTCGACCACGTCACGGTCCCGCCACTCGCGGATGTCGCCTGCCTCGAACATCTCCGGCCATCCCTTCGCGCCATCGGTCCGCCGACGGCTGCCGCGTACCGGTACGTGCCCCCAGCGTGCCGCAGATGCCCAGGTTTGGCACTGTGCGGTCGGGTGGTACTGGGGCGGCGTGGATTCTCACCTCACCCTCCGGGTCGACGGCGAAAGACGGTCCCTGACCGTCGACACGCGGACCACGCTCCTCGACGCCCTTCGCGACCGGCTGTCCGTCACCTCGCCCAAGAAGGGCTGCGACCACGGGCAGTGCGGCGCCTGCACGGTGCTGCTCGACGGCCGACGTGTTCTGAGCTGCCTGACCTTCGCCGTCGCACACGACGGAGCCGAGGTGACCACCGCCGGGGGGCTCGCCGACGCGGACGGTGAACTTCACCCGCTGCAGCAGGCGTTCCTCGAGCACGACGGCTTCCAGTGCGGCTACTGCACCCCCGGCCAGATCTGTTCGGCGGCCGGCATGCTCGCCGAAGCGGCCGCCGGGCATCCCAGCGCCGTGACTCCGGTGGCGGACGGCGGCCACGCCGGGCCCACCGCCGGGAGCGCCCCGGCCGTACTCGACGACGACGAGATCCGTGAGCGCATGAGCGGCAACCTGTGCCGCTGCGGTGCCTACGTCAACATCGTCGCGGCGATCCGGGAGGTGGCCGCGAAGTGATCCCCTTCGACTACGCGGCGGCCTCCGACACCGGCCGCGCCGTCGCCACCGTGACGGCGAGGCCCGGCGCCGCGTTCCTCGCCGGCGGTACCAATCTCGTGGACCACATGAAGCTCGGCGTCGCCACTCCCGACATGCTCGTCGACGTGACCCGGCTGCCGCTCGACCGGATCGAGGAGCTGCCGGACGGGGGCCTGCGCATCGGTGCCACGGTCCGCAACAGCGACCTCGCGGCACATCCGCTGGTGCGCGGGAGCTATCCCGTCCTCTCGCAGGCGCTCCTCGCCGGCGCCTCCGGCCAGTTGCGCAACGCGGCCACCACCGCGGGCAACCTGCTGCAGCGCACCCGCTGCGGCTACTTCCAGGACGTGACGACACCGTGCAACAAGCGCGAGCCCGGCACGGGTTGTGCGGCGGTCGGCGGCTGGAACCGCCACCACGCCGTGCTCGGCGCGTCCGAACACTGCCTCGCGGTGCATCCGTCGGACCTGGCCGTCGCCATGAGCGCCCTCGACGCCGTGGTGAGCGTGCTCGGCGAGGACGGTGAACGGCGCATCCCGCTGCGGGAGTTCCACCGGCTGCCCGGCGACAGGCCCGAACGCGACACGGTCCTCGCGCACGGCGAACTCGTCACGTCCGTCGAACTCCCGCCGCTGCCCGCCGGTGCCCGCAGCGGCTACCGGAAGGTGCGCGAGCGGGCGTCGTTCGCCTTCGCGCTGGTCTCCGCCGGCGCCGTTGTCGTCGCCGACGCGGAACGGGTGCATGAGGCGCGCATCGCGTTCGGCGGTCTCGCGCACAAGCCCTGGCGGGCGACGCACGCCGAGGAGGCGCTGCGCGGTGCGGCACCGACGGAAGAGAACTTCATGCGGGCGGCCGACGCCGAACTGCGGCACGCCAGTCCGCTGCGGGGCAACGCGTTCAAGATTCCGATGACGCGCAACGCGCTCGCCGAGCTGCTGCGCGAACTCACCACACAGGAGCGGCGATGAGTGCCCCCGACGCTTCGCAGCCGCTGAAGCCACTCGACGTGCGCAGCGTCGGCACCTCGCCGCAGCGCGTGGACGGCCCCGCCAAGGTCACCGGAAGAGCCCCCTACGCCTGGGAACACACCCTGCCGGGCCCGGTGTTCGTACATCCCCTTCAGGCGGCGGTCGCGCGTGGACGGGTCGTGGTGATGGACACCGGACAGGCGGAGGCGCTCGAAGGAGTCCTCGCCGTGCTCACCCCGGACAACGCGCCCCGCCTCGCCGACACGGGGGACGCCGAGCTGGCGGTGCTCCAGTCACGCGAGGTCGCCTTCCGGGGTCAGTTCATCGGCGCCGTCATCGCGGAGACGCCCGAGGTGGCACGGCAAGCCGCGCAGCTGGTCGGTGTCGAATACGAACAGCAGCCCCACGACACGGAGTTGAGCACGGAGCGGACGGACCTCTACCGGCCGGAGACCGTCACCCCCGGCGATCCGCCCGACTCCGACGACGGTGATGTGGACGCCGCCCTCGCCGCGGCACCCGTGTCCATCGACGTGACCTACCGGACCCCGATGGAGCACAACAACCCCATGGAGCCGCACACTTCGGTGGCGGTGTGGGAGGAAGGCCCTGGCACCGGACCGCAGTTGACGGTCTACGACTCCACACAGGGCGCGCACCTGGTCCGGCAGATGCTCGCGCCGCTGTTCGGGCTTCCCCCGGAGCGCGTCCGTGTCGTCTCACCGCACGTCGGCGGGGGCTTCGGCTCCAAAGGGATGCCGCACGCCCACAACGTGCTCGCCGTGATGGCAGCGATGCTCTGCGGAGGGCGTCCCGCCAAACTGGCTCTCACCCGGCAGCAGATGTTCTCGCTCACCGGTCACCGCACCCCCACCATTCAGCGCGTGCGGCTCGGCGCGGACACCCGGGGACGCCTGACAGCCGTCTGCCACGACGTCGTCGAACAGACCGCCAGGATCAAGGAGTTCGCGGAGCAGACGGGGGTGCATGCGCGGATGATGTACGCGGCGGACAACCGCCGCACCAGTCACCGGCTCGCGGCACTGGACACCCCCGTACCGTCCTGGATGCGCGCCCCCGGCGAGGCACCGGGAATGGCCGTCTCGGAAGCCGCCATGGACGAACTCGCCCTCGCCTGCGGCCTCGACCCCATCGAACTGCGCGTGCGCAACGAGCCGGAGACGGACCCCGAGACCGGCAGGCCATGGTCCGGACGCCATCTCGTGCAGTGCCTGCGTACCGGCGCGGACCGCTTCGGCTGGGACAGGCGTGCCGAGGCCGGCACCCGGCGCGAAGGGGACTGGCTGGTCGGGCTCGGCGTCGCGAGCTCCACCTACCCCGTGTACGTCATGCCGGGGACGGTGGCCGAGATCGAGCGCCGGGCGGACGGCGCGGGTTCACCCGACGGGTACGCGGTGCGGATCGGCGCGGTCGACCTGGGCACCGGCACCTGGACCGCGCTCACGCAGATCGCGGCCGACGCGCTCAACTGCCCTTTCGAAGATGTGCGCTTGGAGATCGGTGACACCGACCTGCCGCCGGCGAGCGTCGCCGGCGCCTCCTCCGGCATCAACACGTGGGGCACCACCGTGGTCGCCGCCGCCCGAGCCTTCAGGGAGGAGCACGGCGAGGCTCCGGCCCCCGGCGCCTCGACCCGTGCCTCCACCCCGTCCGACCCGGACCTGGAGAACTACGCCGCGCACTCCTTCGGCGCCCAGTTCGCCGAGGTCCGTGTGCACTCCGGCACCGGAGAGATCCGCGTGCCGCGCATGCTGGGTGTCTTCGCCGCCGGACGCATCATCAACCCCCGTACGGCGCGCTCACAGTTGATCGGCGGCATGATCATGGGGATGTCGATGGCGCTGTTCGAGGAGAGCGTCTTCGACCACGGCACGGGCCACGTCATCAACCACGACTTCGCGCAGTACCACATCCCCACCTGCGCGGACGTTCAGGACATCGACGCGATCTGGCTCGACGAACCCGACCTGCACGCCAACCCCATGGGCTCCAAGGGCATCGGGGAGATCGGCATCGTCGGCTCGCCGGCGGCCGTCGTCAACGCCGTGCACAACGCCACGGGAATCCGCGTCCGCGACCTGCCGATCACACCGGACAAGCTGCTCCCGTCCTGACGAGGCCCGGCTCCCACGGTGCAACGGGGCGAGAGGCCGTAGCGCCGGGTCGCGAGGCTCAACTGAGGCCGGTGGAACGTGACTTGAGCTCCGCATGACCCTCAACCTCGTCAAACCGGATGACTTGGGGCCGTCGCGGACACGCCCCGCGCGCCCGCGCGCGTCCGCGTCCGCGAACTGCCCATAACTCCGGAGGAATTGCGCCCGTCCCGAAAAGGTGCAGCTCCGTCGGAGACGCACCGGGAGGTCCGACCGGCGCGCGCCGGTCACACACGATTCACCCGTGGCGCCTCTCAGCCGGCGGGCCTGCGGGTATCTTGCGGAACATGCCCCCGGAACAACCCGACCCCCACGAGGCGGACTCCGTACCGCCACCGCCGTCCGGCTACCAGCTCAAGGCGATCGTCTTCGACGTCAACGAGACCCTCAGCGACATGACACCGCTGCGGGACCGCTTCGAGCAGGTCGGCGCGCCCGCGGACCTCATGCCCACGTGGTTCGCGGGAGTGCTGCGTGACGGTTTCGCGCTGGCTGCGGCCGGCGCGTACGCGGACTTCGCGGACATCGCACGGGACGGAATCCGAACGCTCCTCGTCGCCCTGGACGGGCGTGGCCCGGACGAGGCGGACGACGCCGCCCGGCACATTCTGGAGGGCATGGCAGAACTGCCCCCGCACCCCGACGTTCCCGGCGGTGTCCACGCTCTGCGCAGGGCGGGGTTCCGGCTGGTGACCATGACCAACGGCTCGCCCGATCTGACCGACGGGCTGCTCAAACGCGCCGGTGTGCGCGACCAGTTCGACGCCCTGCTGGGCGTGAGCGGCCCGCGCTGCTGGAAGCCTGCGCCCGACGCGTACCGGTACGCGGTGCGCCGGGCGGGCGTACGGCCTGGCGAGGCGCTGCTCATAGCCGTGCATCCGTGGGACGTCGACGGTGCGCAGCGCGCGGGGCTCGCCGGTGCCTGGCTGCGACGCGGCACCGCCCACTACCCGGAGACGATGTCGCGGCCGAAGTGGACGGCGGAGGACCTGGAGGAGCTCGCCGAGGCGCTGGCCGAACGAGCCAACGGCCAGAGCCAGGGCCAGGGCTAGCCGGGCGGTAGCCGCCGAACAGGATCCCCGGGGCCGCACCGCCGGCGTACGGTCGTGCAGGTCCGGCCCTTGACAGTGCGATGCCGTTGCTGGATTACTGGACCGCGCCTCGATGGTGACCGAATGGTCGGTCGGCAGAGCGAGTACGAGAGCGTGGAACGCATGACGCAAGCCATGAGCGACGGTGCGGCGCACACGATGTTCGCCGCGGACGAGGCCTCACAGGCCCTGGGCATCGAGCTGCTCGAGGCCGCGGACGGCGCCGCGAGGCTGCGGATGACGGTGACCGCGTCGATGGTCAACGGCCACGGCATCGCACACGGCGGCTACATCTTCCTCCTCGCCGACACGGCCTTCGCCTGTGCCTGCAACAGCCATGGCCCGGTCACCGTCGCCTCCGGCGCCGACATCTCCTTCGTCAGGCCGGCCAGGGAAGGCGATACGCTCACGGCGCTCGCCGAGGAGCGCACCACTTACGGCCGCAGCGGGATCTACGACGTGAGCGTCCTGCGCGACGGCGAGGTCATAGCCGAATTCCGCGGCCGGAGCCGCACCGTGGGGCGCGTGGAGGACTCCCGATGACGACGAGCGAGATGCCGCCTTCTGCCCGCGTGCCCCGAAGGACGGGGGAGGCACTGCCCGAGCACCTGCTCGACGCCGGCGAGCGGATGGACGCGGACGAGCTGCGCGCGTACCAACTGTCCGCCCTCCAGAGGACACTGCACACCGCGTACAACGAAGTGGAGCTGTACAGAAGGAAGTTCGACGAGGCCGGTGTGCGTCCCGAGGACTGCCGCACCCTGGAGGACCTCGCACGGTTCCCCTTCACCACCAAGGCCGACCTGCGCGAGACCTACCCGTTCGGGATGTTCGCCGTGCCCATGGCGGACGTGCGCCGCATCCACGCCTCCAGCGGCACCACCGGCCGCCCCACCGTGGTGGGTTACACCGAGAACGACATCTCGATGTGGGCGGACATGGTCGCCCGTTCGATCCGGGCAGCGGGCGGCCGCCCCGGGCACAAGGTCCATATCGCCTACGGATACGGCCTGTTCACCGGCGGGCTCGGCGCGCACTACGGAGCGGAGCGCGCCGGCTGCACCGTCATCCCGGTCTCCGGAGGCATGACGGCCCGGCAGGTCCAGCTCATCCAGGACTTCGAACCCGAGATCATCATGGTCACCCCGTCCTACATGCTCACGCTGCTGGACGAGTTCGAACGCCAGGGCGTCGATCCGCGCGGCACCTCGCTGCGGACGGGCATCTTCGGCGCCGAGCCGTGGACGGAGGGGATGCGCGCCGAGATCGAGGAGCGCCTGGGCATCCACGCCGTCGACATCTACGGGCTGTCCGAGGTGATCGGGCCCGGCGTCGCGCAGGAGTGCGTGGAGAGCAAGGACGGCCTGCACATCTGGGAGGACCAGTTCTACCCGGAGGTCGTCGACCCCGTCACCGACGTGCTCCAAGCGGCGGGCGACGAGGGCGAGTTGGTCTTCACCTCGCTCAACAAGGAAGCCATGCCGGTGATCCGCTACCGCACCCGCGATCTGACCCGGCTGCTGCCCGGCACGGCCCGCCCCGCTTTCCGCCGCATGGAGAAGGTCACCCGGCGCTGCGACGACATGATCATTCTTAGGGGCGTCAACATCTTCCCCAGCCAGGTCGAGGAGATCCTGCTGCGCACCGAGGGGCTCGCGCCGCACTTCCAGCTGCGCCTGAGCACCCGCGGCCGTCTCGACCACATGACGGTGCGCGTCGAGTCCCGGCCCGGCACAGCTCCGGCACAGCGCGAGGAGGCCGCACGCTCCGTCGCCCAGGCCGTCAAGGACGGGATCGGGCTGAGCGTCGAGGTCGAGGCCGTCGAGCCGGAGACGCTGGAGCGCTCGGTCGGCAAGATCCGCCGGGTCGTCGACGAGCGCTCACGGAGCTGACGGCGAGGTGACGGCGCTCCCGTCGGCACCGAAGTTGCTGGTCGTGAACTGCGGGTTGGCGATGAGGAATCCGCCGTCGACGGGATACGACTGGCCCGTCGTGTAAGCCGCGGCGTCCGAGGCGAGCCACGCGATGAGGGAGGCGACCTCCCTCGGGTCGCCGGGCCGCGCGACCGGCAGCGCCGGACGGTGCACGGTGCGGACGTCGGCGCCTTCGAGGCCGGACATGCGGGTGGCGATGAGCCCCGGGGCGACGGCGTTCACGGTGATGCCGTGCCCGGCCAGTTCCAGCGCCATCGACTT
This sequence comes from Streptomyces bathyalis, assembly GCF_015910445.1. Classification (NCBI taxonomy): domain Bacteria; kingdom Bacillati; phylum Actinomycetota; class Actinomycetes; order Kitasatosporales; family Streptomycetaceae; genus Streptomyces; species Streptomyces bathyalis. The sequence continues at coordinate 640,051 of NZ_CP048882.1, read as the reverse complement.
GGTGAGCCCGCCCAGCCCGTGCTTGGCGGTGTTGTACGCGGTGGCGGACGGCAGAGGCGTGTGCTCGTGCACCGACGTGACGTTGATGATGCGGCCGCCCCCTCCCTGACCGATCATGCGGCGGGCGGCGCGCTGGCTCAGCAGGAACGGCCCCTCCAGGTCCACCTGCATCACATGACGGAAGTCCTCGAACGTCATCTCGGTGAACGGCGCGGACCTGTTGTCCCCGGCCGCGTTGACCAGGACGTCCAACGTGCCGAAGGCGTCGGCGAATTCATCGATCACGGCCTCGGGCCCCGGCAGCCGCGTCAGGTCGAGGTGACGCACCTCCGCGCGCCGTCCGCGACTGCGCACCTCTTCGGCCGTGCGCTGCGCGTCCGCCTCGTCCACGAACCAGGTCACGCCGATGTCGAAGCCGTCCCGGGCCAGCGCGACGGCCGTCGCCCTGCCGATGCCGGACTCCGATCCGGTGACGACGGCGGCCCTGCTTCCGGGGGTCCCGGAGGCGCCGGGCCCGCTCGCGCCGCCGGTGGGGTGGTCGTCCATGGTGATGCTGCTCCTCGTCTGCGGAAACCGGGCACCGGGGTCCGGTGGCGCTGCCGGTGCTGACAGGGTGCCCGGCGTGAGCCCGGCCTGATCAGGGTTGATCAGGCCGCCTCCTCCAGACTCAGCAGCGTCAGCTTGGCCTCGGCCCCTCCGGCGTACCCGCCCGCCGAACCGTCCGAACGGACCACCCGGTGACACGGGACGACGACCGGCAGCGGATTGGTCGCGCATGCGGTGCCGACGGCGCGTACCGCCCTCGGGCTGCCCGCCGCGGCCGCCACCTGCGCATAGCTCTCGGTGCGGCCGTATCCGATGTCGGGCAGATGCGTGATCACCTCGCGTCGGAACCCCTTCGTCAGCCGCAGATCCAGGGCGAGTTCGAAGCGGGTGCGCCGCCCCTCGAAGTACTCCTCGATCTGCCGCACGGCCGGCTCCAGCCGGTCGGGCGCCCGCAGCACGCGCGGACTCACGCGCTCGGCGAGGTCCGCCAGCACGGCGGCGTGGTCCTGGACGTCATAGGCCACCCGGACCAGGCCCTCCTCGGTGGCGGCGAGCAGCAGAGACCCCACCGGTGTCTCCAGCGTGCGGTAGGCGACGTCCAGGAGCCCGTCGCGCTGTGCGCCGTCCACCAAACGGGAGTGGAGTCGCTCCTGCGCCGCCGCGTCAGTGGCGGGCAGCGCCGCGAACAGACCGAGGTCGCCGTCACCTGGTGCTGTGTCCACTGGGCCGGTCGCGCCGGTTGCGGGAACCTTCATCGCTTCTCGCCTCTCTCCTCCGTGCGGCGTGGAAAGCTTCTGCGCAGGGATTTGATGCCGTCCGCCGCGGCCCTGCGTGCCGCGTCGGTGCTGCCGCCGGTGATGCCGGCGATCTCTCGGTAGGGCAGGCCGGCCAGGTAGTGGTACGCGACCGCGGCGCGCTGGCGCTGAGGCAGTGCCTTCAGGGCGTCCCACAACTCCCCGTCGCGCTCCCACTCCTGAGCCCCGCCCCCGGTGACGGAATCCGCGGCGGGCTCGGGGACCTCGGCGACGGCGACGGGACGGCGCGAGCCGGCCCGTGCCACGTCGATGGCCTTGCGGTGAGCGATCGTGACCAGCCAGGCCTCGACGTTGGCGTCCTCCGGGAGCCGCGGATATGCCTTCAGCGCGGCCAGGAACGTCTCCGACCAGGCGTCCTCCGCGTCCACCGGTCCGACGACGGCCCGGCACACCCGGAGCACCATCGGCCCGTGGTCGGTGACGATCTGCTCGAAAGGTCTCAAGGTCACATCCACACCCCGTACGCGGTTCCCTGCCCCGGCTGCTGCCGTGGGCGGACGGACGAGCAGGCCCTCAGAAGAGCCGGGCCGTGCGCGTCACCGACGCCGCCCCCTCCAGCTCCAGCAGGAGCCGTTTGCGTTCCAGCCCGCCCGCGTAACCCGTCAGGGCACCGTCGGCACCCACGACGCGGTGGCAGGGCACGATCACGGAGATCGGGTTGCGGCCGTTGGCGGCGCCGACGGCCTGGGCCAGCGCCCGGTCGCCCAGTTCGCGGGCCAGCACTCCGTACGAGCGTGTCTCGCCGTAGGGGATCTTCTTCAGCAGCTCCCACACCCGCTGCTGGAAGGGCTCTCCACGCGGTGCCAGGGGCAGGTCGAAGCTCTGCCGCTCTCCCGCGAAGTACTCCTCGAGCTGCCGCAGCGCCTCGTCGAAGCCGGCCGCGTCACGCGGCCCGAGCTCGTCGGGGGACGGGCCGCGCCGATGGTTCTCGAAGTAGACACCGGTCAGTGCGTCGCCGTCGGCCACGAGCGTGAGCGCGCCCAGCGGCGAGAGGAAGACCGTGTGCCTGACGCTCCCGGCGCTTCTCGTGCCGCCGGTGCGACCTGCGTGCGTCCCTGCTGTCATCGTCCCGCTCCCTTCCGTGCTGTGGCCGATTCTTCCGGTCCACACCAGGAAGACGTCACGGGAGCCCCGGACGTGAGACCGGGACGGGAGGAATTCCGGCCGATCCCCGGTTCGCGTTCGCTCAGGCCGCTGCTCAGGCCGCCCCTTCCTCCGCGGCCACCTGCTTCAGCGTGCGCCTGGTACGGGCGGAACGCGCCCGCTGCGGATCTGGCGTGCCACCCTCACGTGCCGCCCGTGCGTCGGCCTCTTTCACCAGCAGCCATGCCTCGCGCCCGTCGTCCCCGCCGCCACCTCGGAACCGCGTGAGCGCGTAGCCGCCGCGCAGCTTGCCGCCCTCCAGCCAGAACGTCGCATGGCCGCGCCGCAGGGCCTCCGCGAAGTTCTCGGAGATCGGCCGGTAGGTTCCCTCGTCCCAGATGATGACGGTGCCCGCCCCGTACTCTCCCGCCGCGATCACGCCCTCGAAGTCGCGGTATTCCAGCGGGTGATCCTCCGTCGGCATCGCCAGCCGCTTCTCACGCGGATCGGGAGAGGGGCCCTTCGGGACGGACCAGGACTTCAGCACTCCGTCCACCTCCAGCCGGAAGTCGAAGTGCATGGTGCTCGCGTCGTGGATCTGCACGACGAAGCCGCCGCGGCCCTCGGACGGCGCGGTCTCGGCGCCGCGTGGCTCGGCAGTCCTGCCGAAGTGCCGCTTGCCGCGGTAGTGCCTGAGCGCGTCCGGCTCGGCACCCTTGGTGCCCCTGGTGCTCCCACCGCTCTTCCCGCTCCTTGCGCCCCTCCGGGTCTTCGCGGTCTCCTCGCTGCGGGCGTTCTTCCTGCTCCTGGGCTCCTTCGTGTTCTTCCTGGCTTTCTCGCTCACCGCGGCTCCTTCCGGCGGACGGACACCGCGGACGGGTGCCCACAACGGCGCAACCCGCACCGCCCGCGTCAGCGGGAAGATCACGGCAGCCGAAGCGCTGTAGTGAACGCCGCGATTTCGGGTACATCCGCCGTCCGGGGAGTGACCGGCACGCGCGCACCACGACGCGAACGGAAGGAAGCAACCACCGTGAAATTCGGCGTATCGACCTTCATCACCGATCAGGGAATCGCCCCCGACGCCCTGGGCCGCGCCGTCGAGGAACGCGGGTTCGACTCGCTGCTGATCGCCGAACACACCCACATCCCCGTGGAGCGCCGATCGCCCTACCCGGGAGGCGGCGAACTGCCGGAGATCTACTACCGCACCCTCGACCCCTTCGTCGCGCTGAGCAACGCCGCGGCGGTCACCGACCGGCTGCTGCTCGGAACGGGCATCGCGCTGATCGCGCAGCGGGACCCGATCGTCACCGCGAAGGAGGTGGCGTCCCTGGACCTGGTCTCCGGCGGGCGGGTCATCTTCGGTGTCGGTGTCGGCTGGAACCGTGAGGAGATGGAGAACCACGGGACCGATCCGTCGACCCGCGGCCGTCTCGCCGACGAGCGGCTGCGTGCGATGCGCGAGCTGTGGACGGCTGAAAAGGCCGAATTCCACGGCGAGTTCGTGGACTTCGACCCCGTATGGTCGTGGCCGAAGCCCGTGCAGAGCCCCCATCCGCCCATCTACGTCGGCGGTGGCGAGGGCGCCTTCGACCGGGTGGCCGCTCTGGGGGATGCGTGGCTCGCCAACCGCGTCCCGCCGCAACAGCTCGCACCGCAGATCCAGCGGATGCGCGCGAAGGCCGGACGGGAGGTCCCGGTGACGGTGTACGGGGTCGCGGACGACCCGGCGACGATCGGGGGCTACGCGAACGCGGGCGCCGAGCGCGTGCTGCTGTATCTGCCGACGCGTCCGGAGCGCGAGTCGATCGAGGTGCTCGACCGTCTCGCAGCCGTCGCCGAGCAGTTCGACTGAGGAGGCCGTGCCGCATGCCGAGGATGACGGGTGACGAGGCGCGGGAGCGCTTCGCCCAGGCACGGTCCGCGACGCTGGCCACCGCCGACGCGGAAGGGCGTCCGCACCTGGTCCCCGTCACCTTCGCCATGACCGGCGACGTCGTCGTCTTCGCCGTCGACCACAAGCCGAAGGATTCGCACCGGCTGAAGCGGCTCGCCAACATCCGCTCCAACCCCGCCCTTTCGCTCCTGGTCGACTCCTACGACGAGGACTGGGAGCGGCTGTGGTGGGCGCGCGCCGACGGTTCCGGGCGGGTGCTGCCGCCGGCCGGCGGTTCCCCGGCGTCCTCCGCATACGCTGACCTGCTCACGCAGCGGTACATGCGGCAGTACGGACCCAGACCCCCGGAGGGCCCGGTCGTGGAGATCGCTGTCGAACGGTGGACGGGCTGGCGGGCCGCCTGAGAACCACCCGCGGGCCGTTCCGTTCGTCGGCCCCCCGCCGTTTCCGCAGTTCGGCGAGCGTGCAACGATCCGCCTCATGGCGACAGTGAGTGAACTCCTCCCCAGTGACGCCGTGCGGCTGGATGCCGAGGCCGGGGACTGGCGTGAGGCCGTGCGGCTCGCCGGCGAGCTGATGACACGGACGGGGATCAGCACCGCCGACTACACGGCGGAGATGATCCGGAACGTCGAGGAGAACGGTCCGTACATCGTCATCGCACCCGGCTTCGCGCTTGCGCACGCGCGCCCGTCACCCGCGGTGCTGATAACCGGGATGTCATGGGTGCGCCTCGCCGAACCCGTGGAGTTCGGGCATGAATCGAACGACCCCGTGGACCTGGTCGTCGGACTCGCCGCCGAGGACAGCCGTGCCCACCAGGTGGCACTGGCCGGACTGGCGAAGCTGCTTGCGGACCCCGAGACCGCGCGGGCGCTGAAGGACGCCGCCACACCGGCCGCGCTCCTCGCCGTGCTCGCCGGCCGACACGGGTCCGGCGACGGGGAGGGCGACGGTGAGGCGCCAGCCGCAGCCAGGAGCGCCCGGCGGAGCGGCGGAGCCGCAGTGCACAAGATCCTCACGGTGTGCGGCAACGGGCTCGGCACGAGTCTCTTCCTCAAGAACACCCTGGAGCAGGTGCTTCAGCGCTGGGGGTGGACCTCCCACGTCACCGTCGAGGCGACCGACACCGTCTCGGCGAAGGGCAAGGCGTCCGAGGCCGTCGCCGTCTTCACCTCACGCGAGATCGCCTCGGCCCTGGCCGGCATCAGCGTCCCCGTCCGGATCATCGAGGACTTCACCAGCACCGCCGAGGTCGACGGTGCTCTCCGCGACACCTACGACGTCTGAGGACGGGAAGGGAGCAGGCGGCACCCATGGGCCCGCTCATCTCCACCGCTGAGTTTCTCGTGAACGAGATCCTCAGCCAGCCTCCGTTTCTGATCGGCCTGATCACGGCCACGGGCCTCATCGCGCTGAGGAAGCCCGCCGGTCAGGTCGTCGGAGGCGCCATCAAGGCCACTCTCGGCTTTCTGCTCATCAATGCCGGTGCCGGTCTCGTCGTCGACTCCCTCGCGCCGCTGGGGGAGATGATCCAGGGCTCGACCGGCGCGCACGGCGTGATCCCGACCAACGAGGCGATCGTCGGGATCGCGCAGGAGCAGTTCGGCGCCCGCGTCGCCTGGCTGATGATCACCGGATTCGTGCTGAGCCTGCTGCTGGCCCGCTTCACGCCGCTGCGCTACGTCTTCCTGACCGGTCACCACATCCTGTTCATGGCCACGCTGATCACGATGGTGCTCGCCACGGCCGGACTCACCTCGCTCGTCGTCGTCCTCGTCGGCGGTGTGCTGCTGGCCGTCATGCTCGTCTCCATGCCCGCCTTCGCACATCCGTGGACGAAGCGCATCACGGGCAACAACAGCATCGCGATAGGGCACTTCGGCACGGCCGGCTACGTCACCGCGGGCGCGGCCGGACAGCTCTTCGGCCGGCGCAGCCGCAGCACCGAGGAGATGAATCTGCCCGAGGGGCTGCGTTTCCTCCGCGACTCCATGGTCGCCACCGCCCTGTCCATGCTGCTGATCTACGTGGTGATGGCACTGGTCCACCTGGCGAAGGCGGGCGAGAAGGCCGCGTTCAAGGTGTTCGCCGCCGGCGGGGGAGAGGCGGCGACCGACGTCGGCGACTACGTGATGAGCGCCGTCATGCAGGGTCTGCAGTTCGGCATCTCCGTCGCCGTCATCCTCTTCGGGGTCCGTACGATCCTCGGCGAACTCGTCCCCGCCTTCCAGGGAATCGCCTCCAAGGTCGTTCCGGGCGCGGTGCCCTCGCTGGACGCGCCGATGGTCTTCCCGTACGCGCAGAACGCCGTGCTCATCGGCTTCATCGCCAGCTTCACCGGGGGTCTCGCCTCGCTCGGGCTGCTCACGGCCGTCTTCGGGCCTGCGTTCGGTCTCGCGCTCGTACTGCCGGGCCTGGTGCCGCACTTCTTCACCGGCGGTGCGGCCGGTGTCTACGGCAACGCGACGGGCGGACGGCGCGGGGCGGTGATCGGCGCATTCCTCAACGGAGTGCTGATCACCTTCCTGCCCGCGCTGCTGCTGAAGGTGCTCGGTGCCTTCGGCGAGGAGAACACGACGTTCGGGGACGCGGACTTCGGATGGTTCGGAACCCTCATCGGTAACGCGGCCAAGGCCGGCGAGACCGCCGGCGTCGTGCTCATGCTGCTGATCGGTGCCGTCGTCCTGGGCGGGGCGGTGCTGATGCAGAAGCGCGTCGTCGAACGCGGCTGGGATCCCGGGGCCCGCCGCGACGCCCTGCTGCCGCCGCAGCAGGACGAAGCGGACGAGCCCGCGACGGCCACAGCCGCCGCGAAGCTTCCGGCGCAGTCCACGGGCCCCGGCGCGGGCCACGCGAAGATCGCACCGCCCCGTGGTGCTCCCGTCCCGCCGCCACCGCCCGCGAATCAGGACTGACACGACCCGCCTCCCGCCCGAGCAGGCGGCCACGCAGGGTGGTTCAGACCGCGCGGGCCAGTCCGCCCCGGGCAGTGGCAGCCGCCCCCGGCCCCGCCGTGGACGCCTCCGGAGACGTCGCCGCGAGGCCGTCGACCAGACGGGCCACGGTCTCAGTGACGCCGTCCGCGGCCTCCGCGGCGACGACAGCCGCACCCTCCGCCTCCGCGGAGACGTGCTTGTCGAGGACGAACCAGCCCCGCAGGACGTTGTCCGTGCCCAGCGAGGTCAGTACGGGCCGCAGCGCGTAGTCGATCGCGAGGACGTGCGCCGTGCTGCCGCCCGTCGCCAGCGGCAGCACCGTCTTCCCCGCCAGGGCGAACTGGGGCAGCAGATCGAGCAGCGTCTTGAGCAGCCCGCTGTAGGCGGCCTTGTACACGGGTGTGCCGATCACCAGGGCGTCCGCCCGGTCGATCGCCTCGATGACCTCCCGGATCGCGGGGTGCGCGGCGTTCCCCGCGAGCAGCGCTTCGGGGGGCAGGTCGCGCACGGCGACATGCCGTACGTCGTGGCGTTCCTCGGCGAGCAGTCCGCCGACGTGACGGACGAGCGCCGAGGTGCGTGAACGGGCCGACGGACTGCCGGAGATGGTGAGGATGTCGGGCATCGCGGTTCTCCTATGAGGTCTGGGGGACGGCGGGCGAGCGCGGGGCACTGGGCTCGGGGCGGTCGCCGCGGGGTCCGCCGCCGGTTACCACATAGAGGTCCCGCTCCCGCAGCCGCGACGTGGCCCACATGCTCACCAGCGCGGTCAACGCCAGATATCCGCACGCCGCCCAGGGCGTGCCGTCACCGAGGGCGAGCAGCGCCGTCATGATCAGCGGAGTGATGCCCGAGGCGAAGATGCCGGACATCTGGTAGACGAACGACATGCCCGTGTAGCGCACCTGCGTCGCGAACAGCGCGGCGAACAGGGTGCCTTGGGCGCCGTAGAAGTAGGCGTGCACCAGGCCCAGGGTCACCACGAGCACCGCGGCGAAACCCCAGGGCCCGCCGAAGCCGAAGACCCAGAAGGCGGGGAAGACGGACACGGCGAACAGGCCCATGCCGACGAAGTAGACGCGGCGCGCGCCCTGACGGTCGGTGAGCCTGCCGGAGAGCGGTATCGCGACCGCCATCACCAACGCCGCCGCCGTGACGGACAGCAGCACCGAACTGCGGTCCAGGTGGAGCGTCGTCGTCGCGTACGTGAGGGCGAAGACCGCCCACGTGTTGAACGCCGCGCCCTCGCCCCAGCGGGCCAGCATGCCCAGCAGGACGTGACGACGTGAGGGACGGGCACGCAGCAGCTCCACCAGCGGCGCCGACTGCGGGAGTTCACGCAGATGAGCCACGGCCCGGAAGGCCGGAGTCTCGTCGATCTTCAGCCGTACGGTCAGGCCGACGGCGACGAGCACCAGGGAGACCAGGAACGCCACGCGCCACCCGTATCCGAGGAAGGCCTCGTCGCTGAGCACGTTGTTGAGCAGGGCGAACGCCCCGGTGCCCAGGGCGAGTCCGAGCGCCAGTCCGATCTGCGGATAGCTGCCGAAGCGGCCCTTGCGGCCGTTCGGCCCGAACTCCACCGCCAGCAGCACCGCTCCGGCCCACTCGCCGCCGAGCGCCACGCCCTGGGCGACGCGCAGGACCAGCAGCAGTGCCGGAGCGAGGACGCCGACCTGTTCGTACGTCGGGAGCAGCCCGATGAGCGCCGTCGAGACGCCCATCAGACTCATCGTGAAGGCGAGCGTGCGTTTGCGTCCGATCCGGTCGCCGATGTGACCGAAGAGCAGACCGCCGACCGGGCGGGCGAGGAAGCCCACGGCGAAGGTCGCGAACGACAGCATCGTGCCGAGCGTGCCGTTCGTCGTGGGGAAGAACAGCTCGCCGAAGACCAGCCCCGCGGCGGTGCTGTAGAGGAAGAAGTCGTACCACTCGACGGTCGTGCCCAGGAGGCTGGAGAGCACGACTGTCCTGAGCTTGCGCGGTTCGGTGGGTGCCGGGGCCTCCGGCTGCACCGCGCTCACCGGCCCGCGAACGGGACGATGCCCGCCTCGGTCGTACGGGCACCATCGGGGTGCTGCCACAGCCCGCGCCGCTCCAGCAGGGGCAGCACGCCCTCACCGAACCAGTACGCCTCCTCCAGATGCGGGACGCCGGAGAGCACGAACTCCTCGATGCCCAGCCGGTGGTACTCCTCGATGAGGTCCGCGACCTCCGAGTGGCTGCCCACGAGGGCCGTGCCCGCGCCGCCGCGTACCAGCCCGACACCGGCCCACAGGTTGGGGTAGACCTCCAGCTTGTCGCTGGTGCCGCTGCCGTGCAGCTCGCGCATCCGCCGCTGGCCTTCCGACTCGCTCGCGGAGAGGCCTTCCTGGACGGCCTTGATGCGGTCGGGGTCCATGCCCTTCAGGAGCCGGTCCGCCTCCGTCCATGCCTCGGCGGACGTGTCGCGGCTGATGGTGTGCAGGCGGATGCCGAAGCGCACCTCGCGTCCCTGGGCTTCGGTGAGGGAGCGCACCCAGTCGATCTTCTGCTTGACCTGTTGCGGCGGTTCGCCCCACGTGAGGTACACATCCGTGTGGCGGGCGGCCACTTCGCCCGCCGCGGGCGAGGAGCCACCGAAGTAGACCGTCGGTGCCGGTTCCGGCAGACGGTTCAACTGAGCGCCCTCGACCTGCAGATGCTCGCCGTGATGATCGACCTTCTCACCGGTCCACAGGCGGCGCACGATCTCCAGGAACTCGCCGGTGCGCGCATAGCGTTCGTCCTTGCTCAGGAAGTCGCCGTAGGCGCGCTGTTCCGCCGTCTCGCCTCCGGTGACGACGTTGAGGAGGAGACGGCCGTGCGACTGGCGCTGGTATGTCGCGGCCATCTGCGCGGAGAGCGTCGGGGAGATCTGACCGGGCCGGAAGGCGACGAGGAACTTCAGGCGTTCGGTGACCTGCGTGAGCATCGCGGTGGTGATCCAGGCGTCCTCGCACCAGGCCCCCGTCGGTGTGAGCGCCCCTGAGAAGCCCAACTGCTCGGCGGTGCGGGCGATCTGGCCGAGGTACTCGACGGATGCCGGACGGTCGCCGCCGGCCGCTCCCGGGGTCGAGCCATGGCCGCCGCCGACGATGTGGCGGCTGTCGCCCGTCGTCGGCAGGAACCAGTGGAACGTCAGCGGCGGTGGGGGAGAGGGGGACTGCCCCGAAGAGGCAGACGGGCCGGGGGACTTGGGGGCCTCGGACTGGCCGGAGGACGAGGAGGACGAGGAGGACAAGGAAGACACGGAGACTCCAGAGGGGAAACGGGGTGCACGGCGAGGCCGCTGCCGGGGCACGGCACACCGCGGGAAGGGCACGGCGCGGCCCGGTCCGGTCCGGTCCGGTCCGGCGAGGGTGTTCACCGGTCCGGGCACACGGCCGCACCCCCGTGCGGAGGGCTCGCGGGCACGACGCGAACCCCCGTGCACGGCACGGGTGTTGTGAGGGTGTTCAGCCGCGGAGAATCAGCCGCGAGGCGAACGGAAGGACGGCGGGCCGAGCGGGCCCTGCCGGGGAATCAGCTGTTACAGGTCGCGCTGGACTGGCGACACAGGTCGACGTGGAGGCGCTCCACGAGGAGTCCGGCAGCAGCTGTCATGCTCCGCATTCTGTGCGAGACCTCGGCCGGGTTCAACCCCTACCCCCTCACGTTTCAGCAGGTGAGACGAATGGGGCGGCCCGCTGCGGGTGATGAGGGCCGGCCCATGGGCCCCGGGGCGGCGCCGGTTCAGTACCGCGAAAGAACGTCGGCGGCCGCCTTGAGCCGCAACTGCTCCAGGGTGTCGGCCTGTTCGTGAGCACGGCTGAGGAGCCGTGTCAGCTGCCCGTCGTCGAGGACCGCCGACTGCGGTCCTGTCATCGCGCGCAGCGCGAGCCACATCAGCCGCTTCCCCTCGACACCGAGGCGCAGAGTCTCCAGTTCGAGCACGCTGCTGAGCGGGGCGCGCCGCACGACGAAGCCGTTGGTCTTGGCCCTGCCGGCCTTCTCCAGCAGCCACCCGGCGCCCATCTTGTAGCGGCGCACCGGCACGCCGAGGTCCCGCATGATCCGCAGCAGCGCGGCGCGGTCCTGGGCGATCTCGTCGGCGAGACGGACCAGTGTCGCTCCGGCGGCTGACATCGCGTGCTGCTTCGCCACACGGCGCGCGAGTTCGCTGCCGCTGGTGGCTCCGAGGAGGTGGTCGTTGAGGTAGATGGCCAGCGGAGCCCTCATCGGCCCCGCAGTGGAGGCAGCCGACGTGCGGGCGTCGCCCGTCCCGCGGTGCGTCGTACGGGTCATGGGGTTGCTCCCATCGGGTCCGGGGAACGGGGCTCCTGCTCTGCGGGGGACCGGCACACGCTGCGCACAACGCCGGGCCGCCGTGCCCGGGTCGTCCCGGGGAGCGGCGCACCGGCTCTTCCAGGCTCGCACCGGGGGCAGCGCTGTCAATCCGCGGACCGGCCGCCGCGAGGCCCGAGGGGCGTCCTCGGCACCGTCCCGAGGGCCCCACCCGGAGCGCGGGCCGCGCTGATCCGTACAGGTGCGCCTTCGCCCGACCGGCGGACAGGCCCGTTTGATGATCGCAGTGGGCTCCGGTGAAGTGGTTCCCAGCGGAGGTTCCTGCCGTGCCCCAGGGCATCGGGCCTCCCGTTCCGGACCGCCGCGCGAGACGGGAAGACCATGACCGACACCGCCCCTGTCAGCACTCCCTTCACCGCCGACTCCACCGCCGAAGAGGTCATCGACGGCATCGACCTGACCGGACGCCGGGCCGTCGTCACCGGCGGCGCCTCCGGCATCGGCGCGGAGACGGCCCGCACGCTGGCCGGTGCCGGGGCACAGGTGACCCTCGCCGTCCGCGATGTGGAGGCGGGGCGGCGCACGGCCGCGGAGATCGTCGCCGCGACGGGCAACGAGCAGATCCGCGTCGCACCGCTCGACCTGGCCGACCGCAAGTCCGTCGCGGGGTTCCTGGCGGCGTGGGAGGGCCCGCTGAACATCCTGGTGAACAACGCCGGCGTCATGGCCTCGCCCCTGGTGCGTACGCCGGAGGGCTGGGAGCTGCAGTTCGCCACCAACCATCTGGGTCACTTCGCGCTCGCCGTGGGGCTGCACCGGGCGCTGGCGGCGGCGGGCGGTTCGCGCGTGGTGTCAGTCAGCTCCAGCTCGCACCTGCACTCGGCGGTGTGCTTCGAGGACATCCACTTCCGCACCCGCGAATACGATCCGTGGGCCGCGTACGCGCAGTCCAAGACGGCCAACGCGCTCTTCGCCGTGGGTGCGTGGGAGCGCTGGGAGAGCGACGGTATCGCCGTCAACTCCTCGATGCCGGGCGCCGTTCGCACCCGTCTGCAGCGTCACATCAGTGAGGGGGAGCTCGAACGGCAGCGGGCCGCGGCAGGCAGCAATGTGCCGGCGTGGAAGACGCCCGGACAGGGCGCGGCCACCAATGTGCTCCTCGCGACGTCGTCGCTGCTGGAAGGTGTCGGCGGGCGTTACTTCGAGGACTGCAACCAGGCGCCGCTCAGCGAGCCCGGCTCCTCGCGCGGGGTAGCTCCCTTCGCGGTCGACCCCGAAGCGGCCGCGAGGCTGTGGCAGCTCTCCGTCGAGACCCTGACGGCCTGACGGACGGCCCCGAGGACGCCCGCACTGACGGCCTGACGGACGGCCCCGAGGACGCCCGCACTGACGGTCCGAAGGGCCAGCCGTCTGCATCAACTCCGGTGCGCTGACGGCCCGTCGGCTTCAATGGGCGAACCTGCGAAATCCGCGGTGAATGTGTGTCAGTACAAGACGCACTCCTGTTCCGATGCCCGATTCCGCTTGTGCTCATCGGGTGAACATTCGTACACGAGGGCGGTGTTCTCGAGGAGGGCGGCACCAGGATGTGCCTGCTTCGGGCCGGAAGGCCCGGGCGAGCACATCTCCCCCCACCAAGAGGAGCGCAATGTCTCTGACGTCCATCAGCCGGAGAGCGCGAATATCCCTCGCCGCTGTGGCCGCCGGCAGCGCCGCCGTTCTGGGTTTCGCGGTCCTGCCGTCGTCCGCGACGGCGACCCCCGCAGAGAAGCCCGCCGCGACCGCCGCCAAGAGCGAGAGGGCGGCCAAGGCCGATGCGATCACGCGGGCCCAGATGCTCGAGCGCGCGGCCACCTGGCTGACCGCCAACAACGGTGCCCAGGTTCCCTACAGCCAGACCCAGGTCTGGTCGGACGGTTACCGGCAGGACTGCTCCGGCTACGTCTCGATGACTCTGGGACTGTGGAAGTCCGGTCCCAACACCGTCGAGCTGGCGGGCAACCGGGACCTGACGACCCCGATCAACCTGGGCGACCTCAAGCCCGGTGACCTGCTCATCGACGCCGACGGCTCCAACACCACCCGCCACGTGGTGATCTTCGAGAAGTGGACCGACGACTCGCACACCGCCTACTCGGCGTTCGAGCAGCGAGGCGGCCACGGCACGGACCACCGTGTCCTGGACTACGGTCTGGCCTCCGGCAGCGAGTACAAGCCCTACCGTCCGAACAATCTGACGGACTGAGGCCGCAACACGGGCCGCTCACCGGCCCGTTGACCACAGCACAGCGCTCCCGCCCCCCGGACGGGAGCGCTGTGCGTGGCGGTACATTCACTCCTTCACGGAACCGGCGTTCGCCCCGCGGATGAAGTAGCGCTGGAAGCAGAAGAAGAGCACCGCCACCGGAATCGTCGAGAGCAGGGCCGCACCCAGCTTCAGCGGATACTGCGTCCCCGCACCCAGGCCGCCGGAGACGAACCGCGCCAGACCGGTGGTGAGGGTTTCGTAGTCACTGGACTGCGTCGCCACCAGGAAGTGGGTGAACTCGTTCCACGAGCCCTGGAACGACAGCAGGGTCACGGTGATCAGCGCGGGCTTCGACATCGGCAGCACCACGTACCAGAAGATCCGCCCGACGCCCGCACCGTCGATGCGGGCGGCCTCCTCGACCTCCTTCGGTATGGACTCGAAGAACTGCTTCATGATGAAGATCCCCGCCGCGTCGAACAGCAGCGGCACGATCATCCCGGTGTAAGTGTCGAAGATTCCCAGGGTGTTGAGGACCAGGAACTTCGGGATGAGCAGCACGACGCCCGGCACCGCCATCACGGCGACGACGAACACGACCAGCAGAGCCCGGCCGCGGAAGTGCAGCCGTGCCAGTGCGTAGCCGGCGGCCGAGTCGAAGAGGACGCGGCCGAGCGTCACGACCACGGTGACCAGGGTGCTGTTGCCCAGCCACCGCATGAACGGCACGCCCTCACCGGACTCGCCCGATCCCGTCAGCTGCTCGAAGACGGCGGTCGTCGGCGCCGTCGGAAGCAGCGAGAGGGGATTGGAGGCGGCCTCGGGATCGGTCTTGAAGCTCGTCGAGAGCTGTACCAGGAAGGGCAGGGCGTACAGCAGGGCGAAGGCGAGCAGCAGCGCGTAGCCCGCCAGCCGGGCGGGACGGGGGAAGCGGGCCAGTACCGGCCGCTCATCCGTGGAGAGCGGTTCGTCAGTGGTGCGCACCGGGCGCCTCCTTCCCTTCGCCGGACACGGGCTGCTGCAAGGAACCCGCAGCGATGCGCCGCGCGGTCCGGCTTCCGCCGCGCTCGCGCAGCAGGAAGCGCTGAACTCCCGTCATCAGCAGCACGATTCCCAGCAGGATGAACGAAATGGCCGCTCCCTGCCCGAACTCGGCGTTGTCGAACCCGTAGGAGTACGAGAGGAACGCCGGTGTGAGCGTGGTGTTGGCGGGGTCGCCCTGCCCCAGCACGTACACCTGGTCGAAGACCTGCCAGGTCGCGATCAGGCCCAGTGTCGTCACGAGGAACAGCACCGGGCGCAGCGCGGGCAGCAGCACGTGGCGCAGGATGTGCCGCCGCGCGGCTCCGTCCAGGGCCGCCGCCTCCTCCAGTTCGCGCGGGATGTTCTGCAGCGCCGCGAGGAAGATGAGCATGAACGTGCCCGAAGTCGTCCACACGGCAAGGAGGATGAGGGTGCACATGGCCACCGACGGCCCGGCCAGCCACTCCGAGAAGGGCAGCCCCATCATCCGGTGGTCGGCCGGGAAGCCGTCCGGCTTTCCGTCGATGAGCCCGAGAGCGTCGAGCAGCACCCACAGGACCCCGCGCGAGTCCTGGAACCAGTTCGGCCCCTTGATTCCGATCCAGCTCAGCAACTGGTTCACCGCTCCGCTGCCCTGGAAGAGGAACAGGAAGACGGTGCACACCGCGATCGAGCTGGTGACGGACGGGAAGTAGAACGTGGTCCGCAGCATGCTGCGGCCGCGCAGCATCCGCTGGTTGACGATGATCGCCAGGGTGAGCGAGAGCGCGGTCTCCAGCGGAACGGTCAGCAGCACGTAGTAGGCGTTGTTCCGCAGTGACGTGGCCAGCAGCGTGCGCGCGAGACCGTCCTCGGCCAGCAGGCTGCGGTAGTTGTCCAGACCCACGAAGTCGGCGTCCGGCGTGAACGGGTTGGACTGCCCGTTCCAGTTCAGGAGGCTGACCCATGCGGCCATCAGGATGGGCAGCGCCATGAAGAGGCCGAGACCGAGGACCATGGGGCTGACGAACAGCCAGCCCCACAGCCCTTCACGTCCGCGGGTCGTACGGGATCGGGAGCGCCCGGGCAGTCCCGGGAGGCCGGGCCGCCGCCTTGCGGGCGGCGGCGCCGGGCGCTCGGTGACAGTGGTCGGCATGCGGGGTCAGTCGCCCTTCTTGATCGCCTGTTCGCCGTTGCGCTGCAGCGTGGAGAGGATGTCCGCCGGGGAACCGGTGCGCAGCCCTTGCAGATCGGCGTTGAACTGGTCGAGGACCTTGGTGAAGCCGGGGACCGTCACGGGGCTCTGGGCGTATGAGTTGCCCTCAACCCAGGCCTTGGACTCCGGGTGCTGCTCGGCGAAGGTCTTCATGATGCTGTCGCGGGAAGGCATGACGCCGACCTGGTCGGAGGAGGACAACTGCTCCTTCTTCGAGGTGAGTTGGCGGATCATGTCGATGGCCGCCTCGTGGTGCGTGCTCTCCTTGGCCACGCCCCAGCAGTTGCTGAAGGCGAGCGTCCCCTTGCCCTTGGGACCCGCCGGCAGCGGCACCACCTTGTACTTGACGTCGGGGAAGTCGGCCTTCATCGCGCCGGCCAGCCAGTTGCCCTCGATGATCATGGCTGCCTTGCCCTTGCCGAGCGCCTCACCGGCCCAGCCGGTGTCAACCTGCTTGGCGAACTTCATCGACCCGGAGCGCAGCAGCTTCTTCGCGAAGCCGAGACCCTCCGCGTTCGCCTTGCTGTCGGCGGTCATCTTCGACTCGCCGGAGTCGGTTATCCAGCCGCCGGCCTGCTTCATGAACACCCCGAGCCGCTGGTACTCGTTGGTGGTCACCAGCCCGGTGGTCTTGCCGGAGGTCAGCTTGTCCGCCGTCTTCTCCAGCTCGTCCCAGGTGGTGGGGTAGTCCTTCTCCGTCAGCCCGGCGTCCTTCCACTTCTCGGTGTTGATCACAAGTCCGAGCGTGGAGGAGTCCTTGGGCAGGCAGACGAGCTTGCCGTTGTAGGTGAAGGCCTTGCGCAGCTCGGGGGAGAAGTCCTTCGCGTCGGGGATCTTGTCTCCGTACGCGTACAGCGAGCCGCCCTTCGCGTAGTTCGCGAACTGGTCGGAGTTGACGTAGAAGGCGTCCGGCGGCCGGTTGCCCGCGAAGGCCTGCGCGAGTTGCTGGTCCATGTCCTTCGCGAGCTGCACGGTGACCTTGTGGCCGCTCTTCTTCGCCCAGGCCGCGGTCGCCGACTTCACGGCCTTGGTCTCGGCGTCACCGGAGGTGGCGATCAGAACGCGCAGCGACTGCTTCTTGCCGGTGTCCTGCTCTGGTCCGTTCTTGCTCTTGTCGAACCCGGACGAACAGGCGGTCGCGGTGGTGGCCAGCACCGCACAGGCGGTGACTGCCACGGTTGAGCGACGGAACATGCGGGCCTCCTGGAGGAGTTGATGCGGAGATTCGAGGTGACGGTGTGTGAGGTGACGGTGTGATGGAGCGCCGTGTGCGGCCGTGGATTCAGCCGGAAGCGGCACCGAGGCTGGTTCGTACGACGAGAGCGGGTGGCAGCAGCACCCGTTCGGGAGGTTTCGCGGGGTCGGACATGCGGGCCAGCAGCAGACGCATCGCCTCCCGGCCCACGTCGCCGAGCGGCTGCGCCACGCTGGCGAGAGGCGGGGAGAGAAGAGGGGCGACGGCGGAGTCGTCGAAGCCGACCACCGACACGTCGCGGCCCGGCACACCCCCCGCGTTGGAGACGGCCCGGTAGCAGCCCAGCGCGAGCGTGTCGCTGGCCGCGACCACCGCCGTCACACCCGCGTCGAGCAGTGGCTGGACGGCGCGGGCGGCGGAGCCGACGTCGTCGACGCTGTTCACGCGGTGCCCGGTCTGCAGGCCGTGACGGAGCAGTGTGCGGTGCCAGCCCTCGGCGCGGTCGTCGCCGGAGCCGGAGCCCGGCGGCCAGCCGAGGAAGCCGATGCGCCGGTGGCCCTCGGCGACCAGCCGCTCGACCGCGGCCTCGGTGCCCGCGGCGCCGTCGACGTCGACCCAGTCGCCCACTTCCTGCTCGGACCACATCCGGCCGAACGCGACGAAGGGGATGCCGCGTTCCTCCAGCCAGGCCTGCCGGGGGTCGCCGTGTGCGGTGTTGCTCAGCACGAACGCGTCCACGCCGTGCTCGCCGAGGAGCTCTTCGTAGGCGGCCAGTTCGCGCTGTCCGGATCCCGCAGCGAACAGCAGCAGCCGGTACCCGGCGGCGTCGGCCGTCTCGGAGAGCGCGTGCAGGAACCGGTCCAGCACCATGTTGCCGGGGCCCGCCGGCTCTATCCCGAAGCCGATGAGCCTGCTCGCGCGTGTACGGAGTGAACGGGCGGCGCGGTGTGGGCGGTAGCCCATCTCGTCCACGGCTCGCCGTACGCGCTCAAGGGTCTCGGGCCGCAGCAGGTCCGGGGTGTTGAGCGCGTTGGAGACGGTCTGCGTGGAGACACCCGCACGCCGCGCGACCATCGCCATCGTGACCGAGCCGGACCCCGAGCCGGAACCCGAACTCGAACCCGACGCTTGCCCGCCGCCCGAGTCCGCCCCCGCAGCCGAACCCGAACCGGCACCCGAACCCTGGCCCGGGGCGGGCGGCGTTGGAGCGGAGCGAGACGGCATGAGGTGGGCTCCCGGGGGCGAAGGCTGACAAACATGGACGATCTACCGGGCGAAGAGGGCAATTTGAGCCCTTGACCTCTTTGCTATGGTCGTTTTTATCGATCCAATGGCTGAGAGGTTGCGCCCGCGTGGAGACAACTGTCAAGACTCATGACGGCACAGGTGCGCCGGGCGCAGCCGCCCCGCCGGCGGAACTCCAGCCGTTCCTGCACGATGCCTGCATCACGCTCCGCGCGCCGAGCATGGCGGTCTCCCGCCCGGACGGTCAGATCAGCGAGGGCTCCGACGGCTTCTACCACGGTGACCGCCGGGGCCTGTCCCTGCTGACGGCCCATGCCGAGGACGTGCCGAACGCACCCATCAGCGGCGGCCCCGACAGCGCAGAACACGCCTCGTTCCGTACGGTGCTCCGCGGCCTGGCCGAGCACAGTCCCGACCCCGCTGTCACCCTCGAACGCCGACGCGCGGTGGAACCGGGCGAGTTGAGCGAAACGATCACCCTCCACAACGCCGGCCTGACCGGGGTGCGTGTTCGCCTGACGCTGCGCGCCGCGAGCGACCTCGCCTCGATGGAGACCATCAAGTCCGGCCGCAGCGTTTCCGAAGTCCCCTGGGCCCAGGAGAAGGACGGGCTCAGCTGGAGCGACGGCGAGATGACCGCACGCCTCACATGCACACCCGCCCCCGACGCCGTGGAGCAAGCACCCGCCGAGACCGCCGAGTTGCGCTACAGCATCGAACTCGGCGCGCGTGAGAGCTGGCAGGCCACCGTGCGCTGCACCATCGAGGACGAGAAGGGCGAGGCGTTCCGCCCGGCAACCGCCCGTGCGCGCGCCGAGTTCGCCTCCGGCGCCGCTCTGGCCACCGCAGACCGCGGGCTCGACCACTGGTTCGCCCGGTCCTGCTCGGACCTTCGATCGCTGCTGCTCGCCGACCCGTTGGAGGAGAACGACACCTTCCTCGCGGCGGGCGCCCCGTGGTTCCTCACCCTCTTCGGACGGGACTCGCTCTGGGCCGCGCGCATGCTGCTCCCGCTGGGCACGAAACTCGCCGCGGGGACGCTGCGGACCCTCGCGCGCAGGCAGGGCGCCGTGAGTGACCCGGCCACCGAGGAGCAGCCCGGAAAGATCCTGCACGAGATACGCCGCGACGGACTGCACTTCGGCGACGGCCTGTCCGTACCGCCCTGCTACTACGGGACGGTCGACGCGACCCCGCTGTGGGTGACGCTCCTGCACGACGCATGGCGCTGGGGCATGCCCGCCGAGGAGGTCGAACGCCTTCTGCCGCACGCCGAGTCGGCGCTGGTGTGGATGGACGAGTACGGCGATGCCGACGGGGACGGATTCCTCGAGTACGTCGACAGCACCGGGCGCGGACTGTCCAACCAGGGCTGGAAGGACTCCGGCGACGCCGTGCGCCACCGCGACGGCCGCCTCGCCGAACCTCCCGTCGCCCTCTGCGAGGTGCAGGCATACGCACACGAAGCCGCCCTGTCCGCCGCCGAGTTGATGCGTGCCTTCGGGCGCCCGGGCGCCGAACGCTGGGAGGAGTGGGCGCAGCGGCTGCGGGTGCGCTTCCGCGAGCGGTTCTGGGTCGAGGACGCCGACGGTCCGTACCCGGCCATCGCACTGGGCAGCGACAAGCAGCCGCTGGACGCGCTCACCTCCAACATCGGGCATCTGCTGGGCACCGGGCTGCTGGACGAGGAGGAGGGCCGCCTGGTGGCCGCGCGCCTCGCCGGGCATCACCTCGACTCCGGCTTCGGGCTGCGCACCCTCGCGTCCGACTCCGGCGGATTCAGCCCGCTCGGCTACCACATCGGCACCGTGTGGCCGCACGACACGGCGATCGCCGTACAGGGCCTGGTACGGGACGGTCACCACGCCGCCGCCGAGTCGCTGGCGGCCGGGCTGGTGAAGGCGTCGGTCTCCTTCGACGGGCGCCTGCCGGAGCTCTTCGCCGGTCACGGCACGGGGACCGACACCCGCCCTGCCCCCTATCCGGCGGCCTGCCGTCCGCAGGCGTGGGCGGCGACCTCGGCGGTGACGGTTCTCCAGGCTGTACTGGGACTGGAGGCCGACGCACCCTCCGGCCGGCTCACGGTGCGTCCGCGCATGGCTGCCGGGTACGTGCCGCTGCGGGCACGCGGACTGCGGCTGGGGGAGCGGGAGTTCGAGGTCGCGGTGGACGCGGACGGTACGCCGCGGGTATCCGGGTTCGCGGACGGTTCGGTGTCGGTGGAGGCCTCGGGGCCCGCGCAGTAGAACCGCCTCGCCGGAGGACAGCCGGCCGGTTGTGGAGCGCCCCGGTCCTCTGGCGGATGGATCGCCGCGGGCCGGATACTGGAGGTCCATCCGGACAACGGGGGTCTGATGGCTTTCCTTCTGGCCGTTGACGCGGTGCTGCTGCTGATCATCGGCTCACTGGTGTGGGTTCTGGCCCGCCGGAACCGCCGCCGCCGGGTCACGAGCGCCGATGGTCTGCGAATCGAGGCTGCCGCCGGCGCCGAGGCGCGCGAGGCGCGGCGGAGGGCCCGTGCCGGGCGCGACATGCGCACCGGTTCCACCGCGCCGTACATGCGCGACCGCTGAACCGGCCCGTCCCCATGGGCACTTGAGCACCCGGGACGAGCGGAGTCCGCACCGGGGGCCCGGCCGGGGCCCCGCCTACAGGGCCCGCCGCTCACAGGTGAGCGCCGGGCGCCTCCGCGAGGTCCTCGAAGTCCGCGAGCATGCGCGCGCTGTCGGGCTCCAGCCCGGTGAACAGGCGCAGCGCGTCGGCCGCCTGGAAGACGGCCATGCCGCCGCCGTCGAGGACTCGGCAGCCGCGGGCGCGTGCCGCGCCGAGCAACTCCGTTCGCAGCGGCCGGTAGACGACCTCGGCGACCCACAGTCCCGGGTGCAGCGCCTCGGCCGGTACGGGCAGCCCGGGATGCGCCGCCATTCCGGTCGGAGTGGCGTGCACCAGGCCGTCGGCGCGCGCCAACCGCGCCCGCAGTTCCGGGAGTTCGGCCACGACCGCACGACCGTCGCCGAAGTGCCGGACCAGTGAGCCTGCCAGGGCGGACGCCCGGTCGGGCTCGGCGTCGACGACGGTGAGCCGTCCTGTGCCCAGCCCGAGCATGGCGTGCGCGACGGCGGCTCCGGCGCCGCCCGACCCGAGCAGCACCACGTCGTCGATCGCGGCGTCCGGCAGTCCGCGGGCGAAGGACGAGGCGAAGCCGGTGACGTCGGTGTTGTGCCCCACGGCCCGGTGGCCGTCGAAGACCACCGTGTTGACCGCGCCGAGCGCCTCCGCCTGCGGAGCGAGCACGTCGAGATGCGGGATGACGGCCTGCTTGCAGGGGTGCGTGATGTTCAGCCCGTCGAAGCCGAGTTCGCGGGCAGCGCGTACGAGTTCGCCCGTCCGCTCCGCGGATGCTTCCCCTGGGCCTGGCGGCCCGGGAGATGCCCCTGTGCCGTCGAGGTCGATGAGCCGGTACACGTAGCGCAGGCCCAGCCGCTCCGCCTCCCGCTCGTGCAGCGCGGGGCTGAGGGAAGGGCCGATGCCGGAGCCGACGAGACCGACGAGGTACGTACGCCCGCCGCTCACCGCTTCTCCCGCACCAGCGTGGCCGTGTGGGCCAGCGCCAGGGCGTACCCGTTGGCGCCGGCGCCGCAGATCACGGTGTCGGCGACGGCGGAGACGTAGCTGTGGTGACGGAACGCCTCCCGCTTGTGGATGTTGGAGAGATGCACCTCGACGACGGGCAGCTCGACCGCCGCCAGCGCGTCGCGCAGCGCCACGGAGGTGTGGCTGTACCCCGCCGGGTTGATCACGATCGCGCGGTGCGCGGTACGCGCCTCGTGGATCGCGTCGATGAGCACGCCCTCGTGGTTGCTCTGCCGGCAGTCCGCCCGCAGCCCGTGCGCCGCGGCGGTCTCGCGGCACAGCTCCTCGATGCCGGCCAGCGTGTCCTTGCCGTAGATGTCGGGCTCGCGCAGGCCGAGCAGATTGAGGTTCGGGCCGTTCAGGACGAGCACGGGGATGTCGTCAGGCAGGTCGGCGGAGTGGGGCATCGGTCGCTTCCCATCAATGTACGAACTGGTTCGTTAGTCATATCAAGCCGATGCCCCCACTGTGAAGCCCGGCAGGACGGTCCGCACGCGGCTCGCCCTACAATCGCTGGACTGCAGCGACCCCCGCCGAGGAGCCGGATGACCACCGCGGAAGACCCGGCGCAGTCCGCCGGACGCGTACGTGACGCCGCCCGCACCCGGGCCGAGATCATGGACGCCGCCACCCAGGAATTCGCGCGCGCCGGCTACGGGGGAGCCAGGGTCGACGAGATCGCCGCCCGCACGCGTACCACGAAGCGGATGATCTACTACTACTTCGGCGGCAAGGAGCAGCTGTTCACGGCCGTGCTGGAGCGGGCGTACTCGGTCATCCGCGAGGCCGAACAGCAGCTGGACGTCGAGCACCTGGATCCTGTCGCGGCCATCCGCCGGCTCGCCGCCGTCACCTTCGACCACCACGAGGCGCACCCGGACTTCATCCAGCTCGTCGGCATCGAGAACATCTACGAAGCGGAACACATCGCCGGCTCGGAGGAGCTGCGCCGGCTCAGCTCGCCCGCGATCGACGTCATCCGGCGCATCCTCGACGCCGGGCGGGCACAAGGGGTCTTCACGGCCGACGTGGACGCGGTCGACCTGCACGCGATGATCAGCTCCTTCTGCTTCTTCCGTGTCGCCAACCGCCACACCTTCCGGGCCCTCTTCGAGCGCGACCTGCTGGACGAGGACCGCCGCGAGCACTACCGGACGATGCTCGCGGACATGGTGATCGCCTACCTGACGACGGGCGAGAAGGCCTGATTCGGGCGCCCCGCGCAGAAAGCCCTGCCCTGGCCCCTTGACACAAGCGGAACGCGGGCCCAACATCCGTAGCCACTCGCTATTAACTATCTGGTGGGTTAATTAGAGCCGCCGCCCGGGACGCCCGAAGGAGCACGCCGTGACCGCCGAGAATGAGTCCGGCTCTGCCGCCGCATCGGCACAGCCGCGCAAGGCCGCTGTCGCCGCAGCGGTCGGGAGCGCACTGGAGTACTACGACTTCTTCATCTATGGCAGCGCCGCCGCCCTGATCTTCCCGAAGATCTTCTTCGACGACTCCAACCCCGCGGACGCCACTCTGCTCTCCCTTGCCACCTTCGGCGTCGCCTACGCGGCACGTCCGCTCGGCGCCCTGCTGCTCGGGCACGTCGGCGACCGCTTCGGACGCAAGAAGATCATGCTCTTCACGCTGCTCCTGATGGGAGTGGCGACCTTCCTGATCGGCTGCCTGCCCACGCGCGCCCAGATCGGAGGGGCGGCGCCCGCCCTGCTGGTGCTGCTGCGCATCATGCAGGGGATATCTGCCGCCGGCGAGCAGGCCGGGGCCAACTCGATGACTCTGGAGCACGCGCCACAGCACAAGCGCGGCTGGTTCACCAGCTTCACGCTCAACGGCACCCAGGCCGGACAGCTCCTGGCGACGCTCGTGTTCATTCCCGTCGCGGCCCTCCCGGAGGAGCAGATGCTCACCTGGGGGTGGCGCATACCGTTCCTGCTGAGCGCCGCGGTCGCCTTCGTCGGCTACTTCATCCGGCGGACCCTGCATGAGACGCCCGTGTTCACGAAGCAGGCCGAGGCAGGTCAGGTCGCGAAGCTTCCTCTGGTGACGCTGATCCGCGGGCACTGGAAGGCCGTTCTGCGGGTCGTCTGCGGTGCGCTGATCGCGTCCGTCAGCACGATCTTCACCGTATGGGCGCTGTCGTACGCGACGAGCGATGCCGTCGGCATGGACCAGTCCGGAATGCTGTGGGTCGGCGCGCTCGCCAATCTGGCCGCGCTGGGCGCCATCCCGCTGTGGGCGAGGCTGTCCGACAAGGTCGGCCGCAGGCCCGTCTTCCTCGCCGGGGCGGTGGGCAGCGCCGCCACGATGTTCCTGTACCTGTGGGCGATCTCCACCGGCAGCTACCCGCTGACGCTGCTGAGCGGAATCCTCTGCTTCGGCGTCGTCTACAGCGCCGCGAACGGCATCTGGCCCTCGTTCTACGGCGAGATGTTCCCGACGTCCGTACGGCTGTCCGGCATGGCCGTCGGCACCCAGATCGGCTTCGCCATCTCCGGGTTCGCGGTGACGTTCGCCGCCGGCATCGCCGGGCCGGAGGGAGACGGCTGGGCAAACGTCGGGCTCTTCACGGCAGCGCTCTGCGTGCTGCCCGCACTCGCCGCGCTGACCGCCCGCGAGACCGCCCATGTCCCCACCGAGGAACTCGGGTTGCCCGCCGGCGGGAGCGCCGGGGCGGCCGGCGAGGTTCCGCACCGTACGGCCGAGCGCGCCTGACGGACCTCACGGACCAGAAGCAGGGGAGAACGGGAGCAGCCGCGCGGGGTCGCGCGCTCACCTCACCTGGCGTTCCCGTTCGCCGCCCCCAGCCTGCGCACGATCTGCTCGAGATCCGCGATGCGGTCGGAGAGGTCTGCCGACGCGGCGGTCTCGCCGTCCCTCAGCCTCATCTCGATCTGCACGAGCATCTCCGTGATCTGCGCGAGCTGCTCGGCACCGCCCTTGCCGGCTCCCATGCGCTCCGGCTGGCCGGACGCGGACCAGGTGCCTTCAAGCGGTCCCTCCACCGCACTGCCCTGGCCGCCGGCGCGGGGTGAGTGCTCGGCGACCAGGAGACGTCGGAGCTGCTCGGCCTGGACGGCGAGTTGGCGGTTCTTGCGGTCCAGGTCGAGAAAGACGTTGACCTTCGTGCGCAGCACCCACGGATCGATGGGCTTGGAGAGGAAGTCGGCGGCACCCAGGGCGTATCCGCGGTAGGCGTAGTCCGCGTCCACGTCCGTGCCGGTCAGCAGGATGACCGGCACGTCCTTCGTCTGGTCCAGACGCTTGATGTTGCTCGCGGTCTCGAAGCCGTCCATCCCCGGCATGAGCACGTCGAGCAGCACGACGGCGAAGTCCTGGCGCAGCATCGCCTTCAGCGCTTCCTCGCCGGAACGCGCGGTCACCAACTGCTGGTCCAGGGGCCCGAGTACGGCCTCCAGGGCGATGAGGTTCTCCTCCATGTCGTCCACGATCAGGATGCTGGACCTGTCGGGCACGGCGGCACTCATGTCATCCGTCCCGCGTCTCGTTGCCGGCGTCGTCACCGGGAGGGCCGATGTGGTGCTCCCTGCCCCCGGCGCCGTCCGGCGAGGCCGTGCTGTGCGGTTCCACACCTCCCGGCGCCGGCCCTGAACCGTTCCTTCCTGCCGCCGTCTCCGTCGGCCTCTCCGCCTCCGTCTCGCGTGCCGTCACCGGCGGTTCGGCTGAGTCGTTGCCGTCCGTGCTGCCGCTGCCGCCGGGCGTTCCCACCCCGCGGCCGCCCTTGAGCAGGTTGTAGATGGACTGCAGCAGCTCGTCGAGGTCCACCGGCTTGGCGACGTAGAGGTCGGCGCCCGCGTCGAGCGCCTTCTTGCTGTCGCCGGACATGGCCTTCGCAGTGAGGGCGATGACGGGCAGGCCCGCCAGACGTGGTGTGCGCCGGATGGTCTGGATGGCCTCGTAGCCGTTCATCTCCGGCATCATGATGTCCATCAGGACGACCGACACCTCGGGGGAACGGTCCAGGACGTCCAGCCCCTCGCGGCCGTTCTCGGCGTACTTCACCGAGACGCCCACACGCCCCAGTACATGGGTGAGGGCGAAGACGTTCCGGATGTCGTCGTCGACTATGAGCACGTTCGTCCCCGACAGCACCTGGCCGCGCTCCCCGCCCAGCCAGTGCTTGAGCTGCGTGGTCTCGGGCCAGGTGTCCTCCTTGTCCTTCGCCCGCTGGTCGGTGCTCGCCGGCCGCCCGGTGCCCACGGTCTCCACCTGCGGTGAAGGCGCAGCGGCCGGCTGGGACGGCTCCGGCCATGCCGCGGGAGTGGGTTCTGCCGGGGCTCCGCCCTCCGGTGCCTCTTCGGCTTCCCCGGGCTCAGCCGGTTCCGTGGGTGCGGGGGCGGCCCCTCCCGCCGGGCCGAGCGGTTCCGCCTCGGGCAGAGCGGCCGGCGGCGGAGTCGTCGTGACCGGCTTGCCGCCCGCGGAGTCGCGGCCGCTGACGGTCGCCGGAGTGCCCACGCGCTGCGGCGGGCCGGCGGGGGCGCTGCCCGGGTAGACCGACGGTATGTAGAGGGTGAAGCGCGAGCCCACGCCCACCTCGCTCTCGACGTCGATCCGCCCGCCGAGCAGCCCGGCGATCTCCCGGCTGATCGACAGCCCGAGGCCGGTGCCGCCGTACCGGCGGCTCGTCGTGCCGTCGGACTGCTGGAACGCCTCGAAGATCACCGCGAGCTTCTCCCGCGGGATGCCGCTTCCGGTGTCCTTGACGGAGAAGGCGAGCACGGACTCGGCGTCGCGCAGCGTCGTCTCGTCGAAGTCCTTTTGCGCGACCCGCTCCACGCGCAGCTCGATGCCGCCGGACGAGGTGAACTTCACGGCGTTGGAGATGAGATTGCGCAGCACCTGCTGGATGCGCTGCTCGTCGGAGTACAGATCGCGCGGCACGTTCTCGCCGACCGCGATCTCGAACGCCAGCCCGCGGTCGATCGTCATCGGCCGGAACGTCGCGTGCACGTAGTCCAGCAGCTTCGTCAGCGGCAGCGAACGCGGCCGCACGTCCATCCGCCCGGCCTCGACCTTGGAGAGGTCCAGGATGTCGTTGATGAGCTGGAGCAGGTCCGATCCCGAGCGGTAGATCGTGGTGGCGAAGTCCACCTCCTGCTCGGAGAGCCGCCCGTCGGGGTTGTCGGCGAGCAGCCGCGCCAGGATGAGCAGCGAGTTCAGCGGAGTGCGCAGCTCGTGCGACATGTTCGCCAGGAACTCCGACTTGTACTGGGACGACGTGGCGAGCAGCGCCGCCTTGTCCTCGAGTTCGGCGTTGGTGCGCTGCAACTCGTCCGACCGCTGACGCAGTTCCTTGGTCAGGCGCTGCGACTCGGAGAGCAGGACCTCCGTACGGGCGTTGGCCAGGATGGTGTTGATGGAGACGCCGATGGTGTGCACGAACTGGTCGATGAAGGTCAGGTACACCTCGTTGAACTTGCTGAACGACGCGACCTCGATGACACCGAGCGCCCTGTCCTCGAAGAGGATCGGCAGGATGAGGATGTTCGCCGCGGGCGCGGAGCCCAGACCCGACTCCACTCTCACGTAGTTCGGCGGCGCGTCCTCGATGAGGATGCGCTTCTTCTCGGCGACGGCCTGCGATATCAGCCCGCGCAGCGGGGATTCGGGTCCGCCGGGTTCCTCGCGCCCGCTGGTGCCGTAGCCGGCGATGTACTCCAGCTCCTCGCCCGGCTTCCCTCCGGAGCCGACCAGGAAGAACGCGCCGGCCTGGGCGTTCACCAGCGGAGTCAGCTCCCGCAGGATCAGGTCGGCGACCTCGACCAGGTCGCGCTGGCCCTGCATCAGCCCGGCGATGCGCGTCAGGTTGGACTCCAGCCAGTCCTTGGTGCGGGTGGTCTCGCGCAGGTTGGCCACCATCACGTTGATGTTGTCCTTCAGCTCCGCCACCTCGCCGCGGGCTTCCACCTGGATGGAGGGGGACATGTCGCCCTGGGTGACGGCGCTCGCGACCTCGGCGATGGCACGGACCTGTGTGGTCAGGTTCAGGGCGAGCTCGTTGACGCTCGTCGTCAGTCCCTTCCAGGTGCCGTAGACCCCCTCGACGCGTGCCTGGCCGCCCAGTTGTCCCTCGCTGCCGACCTCGCGTGCGACGCGTGTGACCTCCGCGGAGAAGGAGGAGAGCGTGTCGACCATGGTGTTGAGGGTGGTCTTCAGCTCCAGGAACTCGCCGCGCGCGTCGACGTCGATCTTCTTCGAGAGGTCTCCGTTGGCGACCGCCGTGGCGACCTGGGCGATGTTGCGGACCTGCGAAGTCAGGTTCGTGGTCATGAAGTTGACGTTGTCGGTGAGGTCCTTCCACACGCCGGAGACGCCGTGGACCTGGGCACGGCCGCCGAGGTTTCCTTCGGTGCCGACCTCGCGTGCGACGCGTGTGACCTCGTCGGAGAAGGCCCGCAGCTGGCGGACCATCGTGTTGACGGTGTCCTTCAGCTCCAGGATCTCGCCGCGCGCGTCGACGTCGATGTTCTTCGAGAGGTCTCCGTTGGCGACGGCGGTGGTCACCTGGGCGATGCTGCGGACCTGTGAAGTGAGGTTCAGCGCCATGGAGTTGACGCTGTCGGTCAGATCCTTCCACACCCCGGACACGTCCCTGACCTGGGCCTGTCTGCCCAGGTTTCCTTCGGTGCCGACCTCGCGTGCGACGCGTGTGACCTCGTCGGCGAAGTCCGAGAGCTGGTCGACCATCGTGTTGAGGGTGGTCTTCAGCTGGAGGATCTCGCCCTTGGCGTCGACGGTGATCTTCTGGCTGAGGTCGCCCTCGGCCACCGCGGTGGCGACCTGGGCGATGCTGCGTACCTGCGAGGTCAGGTTCGAGGCCATGAGGTTGACGTTGTCGGTCAGGTCGCGCCAGACACCGGAGACGCCTCGCACCTCGGCCTGCCCGCCGAGGTTTCCTTCGGTGCCGACCTCGCGTGCGACGCGTGTGACCTCGTCGGCGAAGGCGGAGAGCTGGTCGACCGTGGTGTTCACGGTGCCCATGAGCTGGAGGATCTCGCCCTTGGCGTCGACGGTGATCTTCTTGCTGAGGTCGCCCTGGGCGACGGCCGCGGAGACCTGGGCGATGTTGCGGACCTGCGAGGTCAGGTTGGACGCCATGAGGTTGACGTTGTCCGTGAGGTCGCGCCACGCCCCCGACAGACCTCGCACCTCGGCCTGCCCGCCGAGGTTTCCTTCGGTGCCGACCTCGCGTGCGACGCGTGTGACCTCGTCGGCGAAGGCGGAGAGCTGGTCGACCATCGTGTTCACGGTGAGCTTCAGTTCCAGCAGCTCACCGGAGGTCTCGACCATGACCTTCTGCGTCAGATCACCCCGCGCGACCGCCGTCGTCACACCGGCGATGTCACGTACCTGCCCCGTCAGCCGCTCCGCCATGGTGTTGATGGCCTCGGTCACGCGGCGCCAGTCACCCGAAAGGTCCCCGACATCCGCACGGCCGCCGAGGTTGCCCTCGGTACCGACCTCGCGGGCGACCCTGGTGACCTCTGCGGTGAACATGGACAGCTGGTCCACGAGACGGTTCAGGCCGCTGTCCAGGCGCCCGAGGTCGCCGTGCTTGCCGTTGTGCCGGTCCATGTGGTGGGTGAGATCCCCGTCGGCGATCGCCTCCAGCACCCCGGTCGCCTTCGTCACGGGGGTCCCGAGAGCCTCGATGAGCTGATTCGCCTCGTCGACGTTGGTGCTCCACGAGCCCGGACCCGGGCTCGCTGATATCCGCTCGTCGAGTCGGCCCTCCTTGGCCACTTCCCGGCGGACGCGCCTCAGCTCCGTGGTCAGATGGTCGTTGCGCGCGGCTATCTGGTTGAACACCCCCGCCATCTCACCCAGAATCCCCTCGCTCTCGGCTGACGCACGGACCGAGAAGTCGCCATCGCTGAGCGACCTCATGTCTCCCAGCAGTCGACGCAGGTCCGCCTCGCGTATCGACTGGCCCTGGGCCTCGTCCATGGCATCCCATCCCAAGCATCCTGGATGTCTGGCTTTATCCTATTGTAGAGGCTTTATCGCGAGGACATCCGAGTCAGGAGTGGCTTGTGCGACTGCCATCCGCCGGCCTGAGCGATCCCGAGTCGCGCAGGGCCCTGCCCACAAGTCAGCTCGCACCGTCCACCGCACGCGCGATCGTACGCTCGGAGATCGAGAAATGGGGGCGCGCGAGCACGGCG
This sequence comes from Streptomyces bathyalis, assembly GCF_015910445.1. Lineage (NCBI taxonomy): Bacteria > Bacillati > Actinomycetota > Actinomycetes > Kitasatosporales > Streptomycetaceae > Streptomyces > Streptomyces bathyalis. The sequence goes on along the minus strand of NZ_CP048882.1, from coordinate 609,732 downwards.
CCGTGGCGGCTGACCGAGCGGCTGGCGGACGACGCGGAGCTCCTCGTCAGCGAACTCGTGAGCAACGCCCTCATGCACGCCGGCACCCAGATCGAGGTGGCCTGCGGCGTCGAGACGGACGTGCCCGGACCGGACGAGCCCGGCGAGGCGCACGGACCGGTCGAGGTCTCGGCAGTGCTGGTCGAGGTGGTCGACAGACAGCCCACCGGCCGTGTCAGCGGCGACACCTCGGCAAGGCGCGGAGGCCGTGGCCTCGGGCTCCAGATCGTCGGGGCCCTCGCGCAGTCCTGGGGTGTGACCTACCGGCGCACCGAGAAGGTCGTGTGGTTCCGTCTCGCCGTCGCCGAGATGGTCGCCAAGCCGTCCGGGTCGCTCAACGAGGCGATGCACCGCGAACTGGAGGCCGCGGAGATCTTCACCTCTTCCGAGCGTTCCGACCGCCGCCGCACCGCGGAGTGGGCCGACCGCGGCGGCGCGTTCCTGGCCGAGGCCAGCGAGCTGCTCTCGGGGCAGCTCGACGAGGACATGGTCGCCGCGCTGGCCGGCCAGCTGCTCGTGCCGAGGCTGGCCGACTGGTGCGCGGTGTGGCTGACCAACGAGGCCGGCGGGATGCGCCTGTCCCGTGTGTGGGACGTCGACGAGCGCAAGGTGGACGCCCTGCGCTTCGCTCTGGAGCCTGATCCGCCGCCGGCCGGCCTGCGGACCGTGGGCATCCCCTGGCCCTGGCCGGAGAGCGCGGACGATTCCGGGACGGGCGGTTCGGCGCTGGCCTTCTCCCTCGTCGCGGGCGGCACCTGCCTGGGCTCGCTGGTGATCGGCAGGGCAGGACCGACCGAGATGACCGACTCCGTGGCGCGGACCGTGGAAGACGTCGCGCGCAGGGTGGCACAGGCCGTGGTCACCGCACGCCAGTACGCGCGCCAGACCAGCATCAGCCGGGCGCTCCAGCGCAGACAGCTGCCGCCCTCGCTGGCCAGCCTGCCGGGTGTGGAGACAGCGATCGTCTACGAGCCCCACGCCATGGGCCAGACCGTCGGCGGCGACTTCTACGACCTCTTCCCCATGGGTGACAACCGGTGGTCGTTCCTGCTCGGCGATGTCCAGGGCAAGGACCCCGAGGCGATGTCCGTGACCGGGCTGACCAGGCATCTCGTCCGGCTGCTCGCCCGTGAGGGCCACGGCGTGGAGTCCGTGCTCGACAGGCTCAACGCCGCCATGGCCGAGGAAGGGGCCGAGGCCGTGGCCGTGGGCGGTGAGAGCGCGCAGCCGCGCTTCCTGAGCCTCGTCTACGGGGAGCTGGAGCCGGACAGGCAGGCGGGCGGCGCGCACTGCTCGATCGCCAGTGCAGGACATCCGGCGCCGCTGAAGCTGTCCGCGGACGGTGTGGTACCCGTGGTCGAGTCGCAGATGCTGCTCGGAATCGACGAAGGCACCGCGTTCGCGGCCTTCGGCTTCGACCTGAGACCGGGGGAGACGCTGCTGTGCGTCACCGACGGCGTCACCGAACGGCGCAGCGGTCAACGGCAGTTGGACGACAACGACGGGCTCGCCGAGATCCTGGCGACCTGTGGCGGCATGGGGGCGATGGCGGTGGCGGAGCGGGTACGCCAGGCCGCGCACGATTTCGGGCCGGAGCCGGTCGAGGACGACCTGGCGATCCTCGTGCTGCACGCCGTGCGCGGCTGAACTGCCCGGCACCGGTCTGGAGGCCGTCGTCGCGGCGCAGGGCCTGAGCAGCGGCCGAACGTCCGACGAACTCGCCCGGCGCGCCGAGGAGTTGAGGCAGCACCGCCGCCCGGGCCCCGTACCGCGCTGCCGGAGGGAGCAGGACCCACGGGCCGGCTGACCAGCAGGGAACGCCAGATCTGCGACTGGCCGCATCCGGCATGAGCAATCCGGCCGTCGCCGGGCATCTGAACATCTCCGTGCGCACCGTCTCGAACCATCTGCAGCGCGTCTACGACAAGCTGGGTGTCACGCGCGCGGAACTCGGGACGGCGCTTGCACTACCGCCCGCTCCAGGGCCGGCGGCTCCGGGGCCCGGCGTCAGGGAATGATGGCCGCGCGGCGCGCGGCCACCACCGTCTCCATCCGCGTGTGGGTGCCCAACTTCCGCATGGCGGACCGCAGATAGGCCTTGACGGTCTCCGGCTTCAGCCCGGTACGGGCGGCCACCGCGGCGTTCGTTCCGCCGCCGGCGACGCACGAGACGACGTCCACCTCGCGCGGGGTGAGGGAGACCGTCTCCGCCGCGTGCTCCGTGGATGCCTGCGGTCCGCAGGCCGTCGCCAGCCGGCCGCAGGCGTCGAGGAGTTCCTGCTTCAGCTCGCCCTCCGGCAACCGCTGGGCGAGGGTGCGCAGTTCGGCGTGCGCCTCGCGCACCTCCTCCCAGGCGCGGGGATCGTCGACGGGGGCCGGCCGCGCCTGCATCAGCCGCTGTGCCTCCTCACGGACGGCGAGGGTCTGCTCCAGCTCCCGTACGGCGTCGGCCGCGGTGTCCAGGGCGCGGTCGCCGAGCGCGAGCGACTCCCGCAGAGCCGCGTACACCACGCCGCGCACGCGGCGGCGGACCACGACGGGCACCGCCAGCACCGAACGCAGACCCTCCGCCGCCACGGCGGCGTCGTACTCATGGCTGATCACACGCGAGGACCGGTAGTCGGTGACGGAGGTGGGCCTGGCCAGCGCGACGGCCTTGCCGCCCAGCCCGTTGCCCGGCGCGATCGCCAGGCCGCGCAGCGCCTGCGTGGTGGTACCCGTCATCTCGGTGATGCGGAACCCGCGTCCCTCTCCGGTCATGCCCGCGAAGGCGACCGGGATCTCGGTGGTGCGCCGCAGCCTGGACAGCGCTGCCCGCACCGCGCCCGATTCGGCCGGATCCGTCATCGCAGTCCCCTCTCGCGTTCCCCGCCCGACCTCACCCCCGTTCGGGGGTGGTGAGGCGCAGATCACTCGCACACGATGCTAAAGCCAAGGCTCAAGGACGAGGAGGTCCCGGTGACCGGAGAATCCACGGCGCTCTCGTATGCGAGCGGGACCGCCACCACGCCGCTGCTGGGTGAGACGATCGGCAGCAACCTCGACCGGAGCGCGGCCGCGTACCCCGACCGTGAGGTCCTCGTCGACGTCCGGGAGGGCAGGCGCTGGACGTACGCGCAGTTCGTCGCCGACGTCGACCAGCTCGCGCGCGGGCTGCTCGCGCGCGGCATCGGCAAGGGAGACCGGGTGGGGATCTGGGCCGTCAACTGCCCGGAGTGGCTGCTCGTCCAGTACGCGACGGCGCGCATCGGTGCCGTGATGGTCAACATCAACCCGGCGTACCGTACACATGAACTGGCCTATGTACTGCGTCAGTCGGGGGTGCGTCTGCTCGTCGCGTCCACCGAGTACAAGACGAGCGACTACCGCGCGATGGCGCGGGCGGTGGCCGGTGAGTGTCCGCAGCTGCTGGAGACCGTCCACATCGGCACGCCCTACTGGGAGGTGCTGGTCAACGCCGGCCACGAGGTCACCGACGAGCAACTCAGGGCCGCGGAAGCCAAGTTGAGCTGCGACGATCCGGTGAACATCCAGTACACCTCGGGGACGACGGGCTTCCCCAAGGGTGCGACTCTCTCGCACCACAACATCCTCAACAACGGATATTTCGTCGGTGAGTTGCTGGGTTACACCGAGCAGGACAGGGTGTGCCTGCCGGTGCCCTTCTACCACTGCTTCGGCATGGTGATGGGCAACCTCGCGGCGACCAGCCACGGCGCCTGCGTCGTCATCCCCGCGCCCACCTTCGAACCGGCGGCGTCGCTCCAGGCGGTGCAGGACGAGCGCTGCACCTCGCTGTACGGGGTGCCCACGATGTTCATCGCCGAGCTCGGGCTGCCCGACTTCCCGGCCTACGACCTCGGTTCGCTCCGTACCGGGATCATGGCCGGCTCGCCGTGCCCGGTCGAGGTCATGAAGCGGGTCGTCGCGGAGATGCACATGGAGGAGGTGGCGATCTGCTACGGCATGACCGAGACGTCGCCGGTCTCCACCCAGACGCGCACCGACGACGACGTGGAGCGCCGCACGGAAACCGTCGGCAAGGTGCTCCCGCACCTCGAGGTGAAGGTCATCGACCCGGGCAGCGGTGTGACCCTGCCGCGCGGAGAGCCGGGGGAGCTGTGCACCCGCGGCTACTCGGTGATGCTCGGGTACTGGGAGGACAAGGAGCAGACCGACGAGGTCATCGACCCGAGCCGCTGGATGCACACCGGGGACCTCGCGGTGATGCGCGACGACGGATACCTGGCCATCACGGGACGCATCAAGGACATGATCATCCGCGGCGGGGAGAACGTGTACCCCCGCGAGATCGAGGAGTTCCTCTACACCCACCCCAAGGTCTCCGACGTGCAGGTGGTGGGCGTGCCCGACGAGCGGTTCGGCGAGGAGATCCTGGCCTGCGTCATCCCCAACGACCAGGACGACCCGCCCTCGCAGGAGGAGGTCGCCGCGTTCTGTCAGGGCCGTCTGGCGCACTACAAGATCCCGCGCTACGTGCGCGTCATGACGGAGTTCCCCATGACGGTCAGCGGGAAGGTGCGCAAGGTCGAGCTGCGCCGCGAGGCCATGGAGGGCGCGGCACCGGTCCCCGGAGCGCCGTAGATCCCGCGCACCGCTGCCGCAGGCGGCCCGGAGGCGTACCCCCGTGCGGGGCCGTGGCGCGGGGGCACGCCCGGAGCCGTCCGCCGTGCCCGGCGGGCCGGACGGGCTCACTGACGGCTCTCGGCGACCGCGAGGTCCAGCAGCGCACGGTCGCTGCCGGGGGCCGCGATCACGCAGATCCCCACGGGCAGACCCCCGGCCGTCATGCGCGGAAGCACCAGGCACGGCAGCCCGGCCCCCGAGGCGAGGCATGTGAGCTGAAGGGCAGCGCTCCTGACCGCGTCCCTCTCCTCGGTGCCCGACTCCCTCGCCGGCGCCGGGCCGGGCGCCGCCGGCAGCAGCAGGGCCGTCCCGGGCGAAAGGGCCGCGCGCAGCGCGCGGGCCGTCGCTCTCACGGACTCGCGTGCCCGTGCCGCGCGCTCCTTGCCGATCCCGGACGCCCAGGAGAAGCGGCGCGCGATCTCCGGTCCGAGCGAACCGGGGTGCGCGGCGACCCACTCCCCGTCGCTCTCCCACACCTGGACGGCCTGGGCGACCGAGAAGGCGGTCGCCCGCTCCTCCGGGTCGCCGCCGAACGCGCACTCCTCCCTGCGCAGCCCGAGCCGGACCGCCAGCCCCGCGGCGGCCGACGCGAACGACTCCCGCACCCGGGGTTCGGCCGGTGCGAGGAGGTCCTGCGAGACGAGCAAGGTGTGGAAGGGCCCCGGGTCCTGGGTCTCGTCGGCCCCGGGCAGCAGCACGTCGCCGATCCGGGCCAGCGTCGGCGCGTCGTGCGCGAGCCAGGCGACGGTGTCGAAGTCCGGCGCCAGCGGCAGCATCCCCGTGACGGGAACGGCTCCGTGGGTGGGGCGCATGCCGTACAGCCCGCAGTAGGAGGACGGTACGCGGATCGAGCCGGCCGTGTCGGTGCCGAGCCCGGCGTCCGCCTCGTGCAGTGCGACGGCGGAGGCCGGGCCGCTGGAGGAGCCGCCCGGAACGCGGTCGGGAGCCTGGGGGTTGGGCGGGGTGCCGTAGTGGGGGTTCGTCCCGTCGAGGCTGTAGGTCAGCTCGTCCGTCTGCGCGATGCCGGTGATCTCGGCGCCCGCGTCGAGCAGCGCGCCGACCGCCCAGGCGTGCGCGGTCTCCGGTTCCGCTTCGGCGAGGAAGTCGGGATTGCCCGCGCCGACGCGCTGCCCCGCGATCGCGTACACGTCCTTCACCGCGAGCCGCAGGCCGCTCAGCGGCCCGCTGCCTGACGGGGCGACGAGCGGGGCGCCGCGCTCCCGCCACACCGCTTTCTCCGCGTTGGTCTCCGACGGGGTCATGGGGCCTCCGCATGCAGCCGGGTGGGTGGTCGTCGCCGCGGCCCGCGGCGAACCGGGACCGGGGTGCGATGTGTACCCGCTCGAAGGCGCCGCCGGACACACCTGGTCCACGGGCGGGTCTCAGCGGCCGAACAGCGGTTCCAGCCTCGCCGCGGTCTGCGCCAGCGCGGAGCGCAGCGCCAGCACCTCGTCCCGCGACACCACGAAGGTGACCGTCGAGATGCTGACGGCTCCGATCACCTGGTGCTCCGAGGCGCGCAGGGGAACGGCGATGCATCTGACGTTGGCCTCGTTCTCCTCCTCGTCCAGCGCGTAGCCCTCCTCCCGCACGTGTGCGAGTTCCTTCTTCAGGGCTGCGCGCGTGGTGATCGTGGCGTCGGTGCGGCGTTCCAGGCCCGCGCGCTCGACCAGTCCGTCCACTGCTTCGTCGTCGAGGGCGGAGAGGATGCACTTCCCGATCGCCGTGGAGTGCAGCGGCTGGTACATGCCCACCCGAGAGGCCATGGCGAACGGCTGGTCCCCTTCGACCTTGTGCGTGTAGATGATGCGGTCGCCGCTGCGCACGCCGACGTGGACGGTCTGGCGCACCTCCTTCTGCAGCTCGACCAGCACGCGCTCGATGCTGTCGCCGCTGCCCGAGCCCGCGATGGCGGCACCCAGGGCGCGCACGGCGGGGCCGATGCTGTAGCTGCCGCCCTCGTGTGCGACGGCCCACCCCTCTTCGGTCAGCACACGCAGCAGCCTGTGCGCCGTCGGCTTCGACAGCGCGGCGGAAGCGGCGAGTCCGGCCAGCGGGACGGGCGCCTGCGACGAGCAGAGCGCGTCGATCAGCCGGAGCAGCCGTCGCGGAGCGGCTCCGTCGCCCGCGGTGGACTCCCCGCCGGCGCCGGTGCCAGGGCTCTTCCCAGCCGAGGAAGGGGACTTCGACGAAGCCGGGTCGGCAGAAGTCATTGACACCACCACGCACTCTCCATAGGTTGCGGCAGGATTCTAGATCACGGAATCCCGTTCCGGGAGCCGGAATTGACTTCGATGCGGCAGACGCAAGGAGGGTGCATGACCGCGCAGGCGGAAGTACGAAACCTCTCGGACGTCGCCGCCAGACACGTCCTGGCGAAACACGGGACCGACACCGGCCGCCGCACGGGCTGGCTGATGATCTCCACGATCCTGATCGAGGCGTGGGACCTGTACTCGATCTCCTTCCTCCTGCTCTTCGTCCAGGCCGAGTTCCACCCCAGCGCGGGCATGCTCGGCCTCGCGTCGGCAGCCGTGCAGCTGGGCGCGCTCATCGGTGCGGTGTGCGGAGGCTGGTTCGCCGACAGGTTCGGGCGGCGGAAGGTCTTCATCACCACGATGGTGCTGTTCGTGGTCCTCGCCCTCGCCCAGTCCTTCGCCACCAGCATGTGGGAGCTCGTGATCATCCGGTTCCTGCTGGGACTCCCGCTGGGCAGCGACATCTCCACCGGCTACGCGTACATCATGGAGACGATGCCCAAGGGCAAGCGGGAGGTGATGGGCAACCGCTGGCAGGGCATGTTCGGCCTCGGCGAGATCGCGGCCATCGCCGTCATTACCGTGATGTACCTCAGCGGCATGGACCACAGCCTGCTGTGGCGCATCGGTCTCGGCATCGGTGCGATCCCCGCGCTCGTCCTGCTCATCGGCCGGCTCGACGTGCCCGACACGGCGCTGTGGCTCATCCAGCGCGGCAAGTTCAAGCAGGCCAAGACCGTCGCGAAGAAGATGTTCGACGACGACCTGCCGATGCTGCCCGACGAGGACCACGTCATCGAGCGCCCCCGCACCCGGGACTTCCTGGCCGGCATCTGGAAGGACCCGGTACGCAAGAAGGCCAGCATCTTCGCCTGGATATCCAACGCGATGCAGGGAGCGGAGTTCGCCGCCTTCGCCTTCTACCTGCCCTTCATCCTCGTACTGACCGGCGTCTCCGGGATAGCCGAGACCAACTTCATCACCGGGGCCATCTACATCCTCGCCACCATCAGCGGTTTCGTCGGCCCCGCGATCACGCCGCGCCTCGGCCATCGCGGCGTCGCCCGCTGGGGGTTCGGCATGGCGTTCGTCTGCCTGCTGCTGGCAGCGCTCTTCCTCCACCTGGACTGGAAGCCGCTGGTGCCGCTTGCCGCCGCCGGCCTGATGTGGGGTCATTACTGGGCGGCGTCCAACGGCATGACCATCGCCTCGATGGTGGCGCCCAGCCGGTACAAGGCGACGGCCTCCGGTTTCGGATACATCTTCGTGAAGCTCGCCGCCTTCCTGACGATCTTCCTCTTCCCGGTCCTCTTCGAGAGCCTGGGCGTTCCGCTGGCGACGGTCATCGTCTCGGTCCTCTCGCTGACCGGCTATCTGGCCGCGACCTATGTGCTGCCCGAGGTGTACGGGTACGTCGAGCAGGAGGAGGAGAGTTCGGACGGTGCGCCGCGGGGCAGCACGGACACCACGGGCGCCCCGTCGAAGTCCGTTGCCGAGGAGCGTTCTTGAACGGAGCCGGCGGTCCGCACCGCATCCTGCACCTGGGCCTGGGCAACTTCCACCGAGCCCACCAGGCCGTGTGCACGCAGGACGCCGGGCGCTCCGGCGACCCCTGGCAGATCACGGGGGTCGCCGGCAGCACCCGCCGCGTCGTCGAAGCGCTGCACCGTCAGCGGATGCGCTACAGCGTCGTCACCCTCGGCCCCGAGGAGACCCGTGTACGCCAAGTGGCAAGCATCACCGACGCGTTCGTCGCGGCGGACGAGCCGGACCGGGTGACGCGGGAGATCGCCGACCCGGGCACCCGTGTGGTCTCGCTGACCGTCACCGAGAAGGGGTACGACATCGACCCCCTCACCCGGCGTCTCGACCTGGACTCGCCGGGGATCCGCGGGGACCTCGAAGCGGGATCGCCGCCCCGCAGCACGATCGGCCGGCTCGCTGCCGGACTGCTGCGCCGCGCCCGCGAGTCGGGCGCTCCGGTGACTCTCCTCAGCTGCGACAACGTCACGGCCAACGGCACCACCCTGGCGGGTCTGCTGCGCGACTTCGCCGCCGCGCTGCCGCTCCACGACGGAGCCGAACTCCTGGGCTATCTCGATGAGTCGGTGACCTGCCCGGACACCATGGTGGACCGCATCGTTCCCGCCACGACCGACGTACACAGACGCCTGGCCGCCGAGGCGGGCCACCAGGACGAGGTACCGGTGCCCGCCGAGCCGTTCTGGATGTGGGTGATGAGCGACCGTTTCGCCGCCGGCCGGCCCGCCTGGGACCAGGCCGGTGCGGTCATGACGGACCGCGTGCACGACTACGAGACCGTCAAGGTGCGCCTGCTGAACGGCAGTCACTCACTCCTGGCCTATCTCGGGCTCCTCACCGGGCGCGCCCTGATCGCCGACGCGGCCGCGGACCCGGCGATCGCGCGGGCGGTGCGTCTGCTCGGTGACGAATACGAGCCGACGCTCACCCTTCCCGACGGCTTCGAAGTGTCCGCCTACCGGCACGAGTTGGGCGAGCGGTTCGCGAACCGCCGGCTGGCCCACCGCACTACGCAGGTCGGCGCCGACGGATCGCTCAAGCTCGCCCAGCGTGTGCCCGACGCGGTCCTGTGGCACCTGGAGCGCGGCCGGGTTCCCTCCGCGCTCGCACTGACCGTCGCCGCCTGGCTGCGCTGCACCGCGTACCCCGAGCAGCTGGACCCGGACCGCGCCGGAGTGCCTGTGGACCCGAACGGCGAGCGGATCCGGGCACTGGCCGGGCGGACAGGAACAGCGGGCGGCAGCGCCCAGCGCGCCCGGAGCCTGGCGCGTGCGTCCCTGCGCGACCAGGCGGTCCTGGGGCAACGGCTCGCGGAACACGGCGAGTTCGTCGACCGGGTCGCCAAACTGCTGGACGTCATGGAGACCGGGGGAGCAGCCGCGGCCCTGAATGCGGTGTGCGGCGAAGGCCCGGCCCCGGGCGCCCCAGCACCACCGGCCCCCGCGACGTCCGCGACGCCCCCCGGCGCGCAGGCCGAGGATCCCGGGGGGCCGCAGCGCCACTAGACAGAAGTGCTCGCGGACGAACGCGAAGCACGCGGAGAGCGGACAGGACGAAGCCCCGCAGGGGCGGAGGGAAGGAGGTGCGCGGTGCGGACCGCAGTCGTGCACGCCGCTGGTGACCTGCGCGTCGAGGAGCGTCCCGCTCCCGTCCCGCAGCCGGGCGACGTGCTCGTGGCGATGACCCACGGCGGCATCTGCGGCTCGGACCTGCACTACTACCGCGAGGGCGCGGTGGGTTCCTTCACGATACGTGAGCCCCTCGCCCTCGGCCACGAAGTCGTGGGAAAGGTCGCCGAGGACCCGGAAGGGCGGCTCCGCCCGGGGACACCCGTGGCCATCCACCCCGGAACCTCCTGCGGCAGTTGCCAGGAGTGCCGCGAGGGTCATCCCCAAGTCTGCCGCCATACGCGCTACTTGGGGTCGGCGGCCACGTTTCCGCACACCCAGGGCGGCTTCACCGGGCAGCTGGCCGTCCCCTCCGGCCGCCTGCACGTGCTGCCGGCCGGACTGCCCCTCTCCAGAGCCGTACTGGCAGAACCACTCGCCGTGGCGCTCCACGCGCTCAACCGGGCCGGCGGCGTCGCCGGGGCGCGCGTCCTCGTCAACGGGGCGGGGCCGATCGGGGCGCTGACCGCGGGAGCCGCCGTGGCCTGGGGCGCCGAGGAGGTGTGGGCGAGCGACGTCCGCGAACCGCAGCTGCGCATCGCCGAGCGCGCCGGAGCCGGCACCACCGTCCTGGTAGGCGAGGACACGCTGCCCGACGAGCACTTCGACGTCGTCGTCGAGGCGTCGGGCGCCCCCTCCGCGCCCGCGGCCGTGATGGGCGCGATCCGCAGACGAGGCGTGATGGTCCAGCTGGGCGCCGCCCCCGCGGAGCCCGTCAGGGTCCCCTTCGGTCCCGTCGTCGCGAAGGAGATCGAACTGCGCGGCACCTTCCGCTTCGAGCACGAGCTCGGCAACGCCCTGGCCATGCTCGCCTCCTCCGACCGCCTCGAGGCCGTCGTCACCCGCAGCTTCCCGCTGCGTGACGCGGTCGAGGCGATGGAGACGGCCGCCGACCCCGCGGTGCCGGGCAAGGTCGTCCTGCTCCTCGACGGTGAGGACACCTCGCACGGGGCAGCATGCGGCACCGTTGAGCACGAAGGACCTGCACAGACCGCCGCGGGCACCGACAGCACGACCCGCACGACACGGAGAGCAGCCCCATGACCCGACTCGAACGGCGACTCCCGCGCCCCAAGGACCTGGCGCCCCTGCTGAAGCTGAAGACCCGGCACAGGGGCGCCGTGGAGCGCAGGCTGGCCGACGCCCACACCATCTGGGACCTGCGGCGGATCGCGAAGCGCCGCACGCCGGCGGGCCCGTTCGACTACACGGACGGCGCCGCCGACGGCGAGGTCGGGGTGCGCCGGGCCCGGGAGGCCTTCGAGGACCTGGAGTTCAGGCCGGGCGTCCTGCGCAACGTCGACAGCGCCGACACCTCCACGACCGTGCTCGGCGGGCGCTCGGAGCAGCCCTTCGGCCTCGCGCCCACGGGCTTCACACGCATGATGCACTCCGCCGGGGAACGTGCCGTCGTCGCGGCGGCCGAGCGGGCGGGGATCCCGTACGCGCTGTCCACCGTGGGTACCACCTCGATCGAGCAGGTCGCCGAGACGGCGCCCTCGGCCCGCAAGTGGTTCCAGCTGTACCTGTGGCGGGACCGCGACCTCTCGCGCGAGCTCGTGGCGAACGCCAAGGCCGCGGGCTACGAGGCGCTCATCGTCACCGTCGACGTGCCCGTGAACGGCAATCGCCTGCGCGACCTTCGCAACGGCATGACGATTCCGCCCCAGCTGACGCTGAAGACGTTCCTCGACGCCTCGTACCGCTGGGAGTGGTGGCTGAACTTCCTCACCACGGAGCCCTACACCTTCGCCTTCGACAAGGACGGCCACGGCGCGCTGACCGAACTGGTCAGCAAGCTCTACGACCCGACCGTCACCTTCGAGGACCTGGAGTGGATACGGGAGGTGTGGGACGGCCCGATCATGGTGAAGGGCATCCAGACCGTGCGCGACGCCGAATCCGTCATGGCGCACGGCGCGGACGGCGTGATCGTCTCCAACCACGGCGGCCGCCAGCTTGATCGGGCACCCGTCCCGCTGCACCTGCTGCCGGGCATCGCGGAGGCGGTGGGGGAGCGGGGCACCGTCATGCTGGACACCGGGATCATGAACGGCGGCGACATCGTGGCGGCGCTCGCCCTGGGAGCCGACTTCGCGCTCGTCGGCCGCGCCTACCTGTACGGACTCATGGCCGGCGGGGAAGCCGGAGTGGCCCACGCCATCGGCATCCTCTCCGCCGAGATCGAACGGACCATGAAACTGCTGGGCGTCACCAGCGTCTCCGAACTCGGCCCGGACCACGTCCGGTTGATGACCAGGCGCGTTCCGGTCGTATCGGACACGAAGAGCTGAGCGCACGGTGCGGCGGCCCGGCGGCCTGACCACCGGGACTGGTGGCTGTGGAGTTTCTGTGGAAGCGTGATCGCGGCGCACGAGCAGCCCGCCGCGCGTGCCGCTTCCGAGCGGTGCCGCGCCGGCGCACCGCACCGGAGGAAACGACCACCCATGGACACCCCTGCCCACGCCGTCCGCGCGCTGCCCACGGAGACGACCGGCGACGCGGCCGAGCGCAAGGCCACGGTGGCTCTTCTGCCCGTCGGGAGCTACGAACAGCACGGGCCGTACCTGCCGCTGTCCACGGACACGCTGATCGCCTGCTCCGTGGCCGAGCGCGTCGCCGCCGCGTACCCCGTGCAGCTGCTGCCGCCGCTGACGGTCTCCTGCTCGCAGGAGCACGCGAGGTGGCCCGGCACGGTGAGCATCACGGCCGCCACGCTCACCGCCGTCGTACGGGACATCGCCGACTCGCTGCGCCGCTCGGGCGTGCCCGGCCTGGTGCTGGTCAACGGCCACGGCGGCAACTACGTACTGCGCAACGTCGTCCAGGAGGCCACCGCCGAGGGGCACCACATGGCGCTCTTCCCCGTCGGCGCGGACTGGGACGAGGCCTCCGCCAAGGCCGGCATCGAGACCCCGGCGCGCAGCGACATGCACGCCGGCGAACTGGAGACGTCGATCCTGCTGCACACCCGCCCCGACTGCGTACGCGAGGGCTACGAGACCTCCGACCTGATCAGCGACGACCGCAGACACCTGCACACTCTCGGGCTCGGCCCCTACACCGAGTCCGGAGTGGTCGGCAGGCCCTCACTCGCCACGGCACGCAAGGGCGACGAGGTGCTCACCGCGCTCACCGGCGCCTTCGCCGATCATCTGCGTGTCCTGGAGTCGTGGTGACGGCGGCGGGGCAGCCCGCAGGGGCACAGCCGGACACGCACACACCCTCCGGCCGCACCGGCAACGGCGCCGCCGTTCTGGAAGCCGAAGCCGCTTGGGAGAAGCTGCTGGGAGTGCGCACGGCCGAAGAGGCCGGACGGGCAGGACTCGTACGCGGCGAGGGCGGCGAGTGGCGCTGGCGCCGGTCCGCGTCGGCCGAGGCGGACACCCTCGCCTCTCTCTACACCCCGCTCTGCCTGGGCGGGTCCGAACTCGCCTTCGCCCAGCTCGGCCAGAGCGTCGACGGCTTCATCGCCACACGCACCGGCCACTCCAACTACGTCACCGGAGAAGAGGACCGCCTCCATCTGCACCGGCTGCGCGCACTGTGCGACGCGGTGCTCGTCGGGGCGGGCACCACGATCGCCGACGATCCGCAGCTGACGGTGCGTGCCTGCACCGGCACCAACCCCGTGCGCGTCGTGCTCGACCCGCGCGGCAGGACGGGTCACGAGACCCCCGGGGCGCGGGTCTTCACGGACGGGCAGGCGCCGACGCTCCGGCTCGTCGGCGCGGGCGGAGACACTGCGGCGTCCGGCAGCGGAGACGAGGAAGTCGTCGAACTCCCGCGCGGCGACGCGGGGTTCGAGCCGCGGCTAGTACTGGAGACCCTCGCCCGCCGCGGCCTTCGCCGGATACTTGTCGAGGGCGGCGGCGCGACGGTGTCCGGGTTCCTCCGCGCGGAAGTGCTGCACCGGCTGTACGTCACGGTCGCGCCGGTTCTCCTCGGAGACGGCGTACCCGGGCTCCGCTTCCCAGGGCCCGTACGGATGGGGGAGGCCCTGCGCCCCCGGACCCGTGCCTTCCCCCTCGGCGCGGACATGCTCTTCGAACTCGACCTCCTGGACCTCCTCGACGGCACGGCCTGAACGCCGCGCGGCGAGGAGGCGGCAGACCAGCACGCCGGCCCCCGGCAGACTGGACAGCAGCGCGAGCGCCCCGTACACCACCGCGGAGGCCAGCCCCTGTGCCGCGCCCAGACCCGCCGCGCCGAAAGCCAGCGCACACATGCCTTCGCGCGGGCCCCAGCCGCCGACGTTCACGGGCAGGGCCATCACCAGCAGTGCCATGAGCAGCGGGGGGACCAGGGCGGTGAGCGGCGCGGTCGAACCGGCCACTCGCGCCGAGGCCAGGAAGAGCCCCAGGTAGCCCGCCAGCGCGAGAGTGGACAGACCGAGAACGGCCGGCCAGCTCTCCCGTGCGAAGAGCGCCGCTTTGGCATCGATGAGGAAGACACCCAGGTCGCGCCGCCACTTCGCGGCGCGCCCGCCCCGTCCCGCGAGGAAGGCCCCGGCGACGGCCGCCACCACGCACAGCGCGAGGGCAGCCGTGGCGAGCGGCACCTCCAGGGCGTCCAGCACGGGCAGGGGAGGGGGCGCGGCCACGAGCACCACGACACCCGCGGCCACGATGACGGCCTGCCCGGCGGTGCGCTCCAATATCACCGCGCGGACACCCCGCGCGACGTCGCCGGCTTCGCGGCCGTTGCGGACGGCGCGGTGCACATCGCCCAGGACGCCCGAGGGCAGCGTCGCGTTGAGGAAGAGCGCCTGGTAGTAGTCGGCCACGGCCGTGCGCAGCGGCAGACTGATTCCGAGCCGCCCCGCCACGAGACGCCAGCGCCACGCGCTGAAGACGGTCGCGGGGACGCTGAGGGCGAAGGTGATCACGACGGCCTGTGCGTCGATGCGGTCAAGGGCCCCCAGCAGCGCCGAGGTTCCCAGCTTGTGGACCACCACGCCGAGGATGATCAGAGCTATGGGTGCGCGCAGCCGGCGCCAGAGAGTGCCCTTCATATGGAAGCAGTCCCGGCAGGCCTCTCGGGAAGGGCCAGCAGATCGCGGTGGTGGACCACGGCACGCAGCTCGCCCGCGTCGCACGCGTCGAGTCTGCGCCGCAAGTACTCCTCGCTGGCCGCTTCCAGCGACGGCTCCTGCGCACACGCCGCGGCGACCCACCCCAGCAGCCACTGCGCGGTGAGCCCCCTGTCGTCCGGGCCGAGCCGCCACGGGCTGGAGTGCGTGAGAACGGTGGCGCCGTTGCGCTCGAAGGCGGCCGTCGCCGCCTCGACGGCGTCCGGCCCGAGCAGCCTGCGTCCGCTGTCGGTGCGGCGCTGGTGGGCGTCGAAGGCCGCGGCGAACTCCTCGTCCAGCGGATCGGACGGCTCGATCTCCACCTGTCCGTCCACCGACAGCGCCAGCAGCACCGCGCAGCCCGCAGCGGCGCAGCTCGCCGCCAGCGACTCCAACTCCTCCGCGGTCAGCAGGTCCAGCAGGGCGGAGGCGGTCACCAGCGTGGTGCCGGCCAGATCGTCACCGGTCAGCCGTGTGATGTCGCGCTGCTGCGGCACCACCTCGAGCGGACTGCCGTCCGCGGCCTCCCGCGGCATCCGGGCGGCGATGTTCTCCAGCAGCGCCGGGTCGCGGTCGTGCATGAACCAGCGCTGCGGACCGTTCAGACGCGCGGAGAGCCACCGCCCCATCGAACCCGTGCCGCACCCCAGATCGTGAACTGTCAGCAGCCCGCCCGACGCGGTGGTGTCCGCGAGGAAGTCGTGCAGAGGACCGAGGAGCTGCTCGGAGCGGGCGCGGGCATCCGCGTCCTCGCGCAGCGCAAGCCACTCGGGGGCGTAGCGGGGCGAGCCGACAGTGTTCAAGCGCCACTCCGTTATTCGAGCCGAATGTGCTCCAGCACTTCGGCAAGCTGACGAGAGCTTTCGGCCCAACCTTGCAGCTTGGCGCGTCGCCCGCGGGCGGATGTTGTCAGATGCGAACGAATTCCTGGATCTTCCAGCCATCCACGCAGCGCAGCGGTTAGAGCTGCGGTATCGCGCGAAGTGACCAGAATGCCGGGAATGCTCCCGTCGGGTGCGGTGCCGACGGTGTGGGGCACGGCGCCGGCCTCGATGGCGATCACGGGGATGCCGCGCGCGAGCGCCTCGGTGAGCACCATGCCGTAGGTCTCCGTGTGGGAGGCGAGCACGAAGAGGTCCGCGGAGTCGTACGCGGCCGCCAATTCACCGCCCTGCAGAGGACCGGTCAGACGCACCCGCTCGTCCAGCCCGTGATCGGCGATGCGGTGGCGCACCTCCGCCACGAACCCGGGAGCGCGGTCCAGCGGGCCGACAAGCTCGCACGTCCACCGCAGATCGCCGAGACCGGCGAGCGCCTCGACGAGCAGGTCCTGACCCTTGCGCGGTGTGAGCGCCGCGACGCACAGCAGTCGCGAGGCGCCGTCCGTTCCGCGCGCGAGCGGCGCCGGATCGGTGCCGGGCAGCACGGAGTGGACGCGGTCCGCCTCCAGTCCGTGCCGTGAGGCGACCTCGTGCGCCGCCCAGTCGCTGGTCACGACGACGGCCGCCGCCGCGTGCAGGGTCTGCCGCTCCAACTGCTCGAGTTCCGCCGCCTCCGCGGCGCCGAGGCCCGTCTCGTCCGCGAGCGGGAGATGCACCAGCACCGCCAGACGCAGCCTGCGGGCGTGCGGCACGACGACGTCAGGCACGCCGCAGGCGACCAGCCCGTCGACGAGCACGACCGCACCGTCGGGCAACTCCTCCAGCAGGGCGGCCAGTTCGGCACGCGTCGCGGGGGCGGGCCGGGGCCACGCCCCCGCGACGACCCTCTCGTCCACGGGCACTCCCGCCGCGCCCAGCTCGCGGCAGATGCGCAGGTCGTAGTTGTTGCCGCCGCTGACGGAGCGGGGATCGCCGACGTCGCCGGGCATCACCACATGGACGGGCCGTGCGGACGGGCCGGCCACGTCGTTCAAAGCGATCGCTCGTAGCTCGCCCATGCGACATGCGACTCGTGCAGCGTGACCGAGATGCCCTCCAGGCCGCGGGCGCCCTCGCCCAGCGCTCCCGCGTGGATCCTCTCGGCGATCCGGTCGGCCACGACCCTGGCCAGCATCTCCGTGGAGGTGTTGATACCGGCGAAGTCCGGTTCCTCGTCGAGGTTCCGGTAGTTGAGGTCCGCGAGGACGGAACCGAGTTCCTGCGTGGCCGCACCGATGTCCACGACGATGCCGTCGGCGTCGAGTTCCGGGCGCCGGAAGGTGGCGTCCACGAGGAACGTCGCACCGTGCAGGCGCTGTGCCGGGCCGAAGACGTCACCACGGAAGCTGTGGGCGATCATCATGTGGTCACGAACGGTGATGCTGTACATCGGCTCACTTTCCTGTATGTGCACGTACGTCCCCGTACGGGCGGTTCCTGGTACTTGGCGGGCCGGCTACGCTCAGCCGGCCCACGTCTCGTCGGCGTCGTCGTAGGTGATGAGGTGGCACAGGGCGGGGAGCCGCCCGTCCGCGATGCGCGGCATCACCTCGGGAAGTTCGGCGAACCGGGACTCGCCGGTCAGCAGCGTCTCCAGCGCGGGATCGGCGAGGAGGTCGAGCGCGAGCGACATGCGGTCGGCGAAGGAGCGGCGGGCCCGGCGCGACGGCGGCAGCGCGCCCACCTGGCTGCTGCGCAGCGTGAGCCGCCGCGAGTGGAAGGACTCTCCCAGCGGGATGCTGATCCGGCGGTCGCCGTACCAGCTGAGCTCGATGATCTCCCCGTCCGCCGCGAGCAGTTCGAGGGATCTGGTGAGCCCCTCCTGGGACGCGCTGGCGTGCACGACGATGTCGCACTCACCGGTGGCTTCATGGGGCAGGGCGAAGGGGACGCCGAGTGCCTCGGCGACTGCTGCCCGTCCGGGATCCGCGTCGATCAACTCCACGCGTGCGGCGGGAAAACGGGAGAGCACGGAGGCCACGCAGGAGCCCACCATCCCCGCACCGACGACCGCGATCCTGTCGCCCAGCGAGGGAGCGGCGTCCCACACGGCGTTCACCGCCGTCTCCACCGTGCCGGCGAGCACCGCACGCCTCGCCGGCACCGGTTCGGGTACGGGCGTCACGGCGTCCGCGGGGACCACGTACCGCGTCTGGTGGGGGTAGAGGCAGAAGACGGTGCGGCCCAGGAGCCCCCGGTCCGAGCCCTCTCCGCACTCCTCGACCACGCCGACATTGAGGTAGCCGTACTTGACCGGCCCGGGGAAATCGCCTTCCTGGAAGGGGGCCCGCATCACCCCGTACTGGTTCTCCGGCACCCGGCCGTCGAAGACGAGGGTCTCCGTTCCGCGGCTGACGCCCGAACAGAGCGTGCGGACAAGGACTTCGCCGGGCCCGGGCGGATCCAGCGACACGGTGCGGATCTCACCTGAACCCGGGGAGCGCAGCCAGTAGGCGTGGGCGGTGCGCTCCATCTATGTGTCCTCCAGGTATGACGACAACTGCTAAGCCTTCACATCTCGGAGGCCACTCGTACCATAATCAGCCCCCTTCGACTCCGCCATATGCACCTGGAGGCGTGATGGGGAACCAGCACAGGCAGGACGACCGGGCCACTGACCAGCTGAAACTGCAGATTTCGATCGGAATGGCCGGGCAGTTGCTGCTGCTGGGGTTGCTGTGGAGCGTGACCGGGCTCGGGCCGGTCGGCTGGGTCGTCGGGACGGTCTGCGGCATAGCTGTCTGCCTCATCCTGCTGCGCTCGGGGAAGGCCGCGCTGGGGCCGGCGGACCTGGTGACGCTCAGCAGAGCGGTCCTCGCCGGGGGCACGGCGGCGCTCGTGGCAGACCAGGGGGCGGACGCCTCCATGGTGGTCGTCGCGATCGTGGCCAGCACGGCGCTCGTACTCGACTTCGTGGACGGGCAGGTGGCGCGGCGCACGGGGACGGCCTCGGCGCTCGGTGCGCGCTTCGACATGGAGGTCGACGCGTTCCTGATACTCGTGCTCAGCGCCTACGTCGGCCTGTTCGTCGGCCTGTGGGTGCTGGCGATAGGTGCCATCCGGTACGCCTTCCTCGGCGCGCAGCGGGTGCTGCCGTGGCTGCGCGGGCCGTTGCCGCCGAGCCGGACCCGCAAGACGGTCGCGGCGCTCCAGGGCATCGCGCTGGTGGTGGCCGGATCCGGACTGGTGCCCGTGACGGTCGCGGTATTCGTGGCCGGCGGCGCGCTGTCGGCTCTCGTGTGGTCCTTCGGGCGTGATATCGCCTGGCTGTGGCATGTGCGCACGCTGCCCGTCATTGCGGAGGGCGCCCTCGAACTCGCCGTGGTCTCTCGCGGCGGCAGCTCACCCGCGACCGGCACGCACAGGGGTTGATCAGCCACCATGCAAGACGAAATGCCCGGTAAGGCACACATTCCCGCCACCTCTCTGCAATCAATTGCGACTACACGCAACCGGGTTGACGATTCTCCCAAAAAAACCGATGCGGAGTTGAACGGCGGGTATGCTCGCCGCATGGCGTACCAGGAACTCTCTGTGAACGGCTCCCCGCGGCAAACCGCCGCTGTCGAGAGGGTGGTGGAGGCCCGGCTGCCCACGGTCCATGGAGAATTCCGAGCCATCGGATACATGGACCGCCGCACCAACCAAGAGCAAGTCGCGCTCGTCCACGGTGACATTACGGCCCACGGCGCACTCACGCGTGTGCATTCGGAGTGCCTGACCGGCGAGGTGTTCGGGTCCAACCACTGCGAGTGCGGAGACCAGCTGGGCACGGCGATGCGGATGATGGTCGCGGACGGTTCCGGCATCCTCGTCTACATACAGGGCCACGAAGGCCGTGGAATCGGTCTTCTGGCGAAGTTGAAGGCGATGCACCTGCAGCAGGCCGAAGGACTCGACACCGTGGAGGCCAATCTCGCACTCGGCCTTCCGGTCGATGACCGTGAGTACACGGTCGCCGTGGAAATCCTCAACGATCTGGGTGTCGAGTCCGTGCGTCTGCTGTCCAACAATCCCCTGAAGCGGGAGGCCCTCGAGGCCAATGGCATAACAATCGCCGAGCGTATTCCGCTGCTGATTCCGCCGAACAAGGAGAACCACCGGTATCTGCTGGCCAAGCGGAAAAGACTCGACCACAGCCTTCCTCATCTCGACGGCCTGCTCGGCTGAATCCCTCACGTACGTCATCAGAACTGCCGGCGCCGCCTCATGACGCAACCGTCATGAGGCGGCGCTTGTATTCCGACGCCATTCCGCACGCCGGGCCCCCGGATCGCTGCGACCTCCCAACCGCGGCCGCGCAACTCGGAGATCCGTGCGGGGCGCGGAACCGCCTGCGTTTCCCCGCCGGGCGGCGCCCGCGCTGCGTCCCAGGTGACGACGGCGAATCCGCCCGCGTCCACGGCCCCGTGTCCCCCCGGCCGGCGGCGGACATCGCCCGGTGCCATACGGGGTGCTCCGGCATCATGGTGATGAGACTGCATCTGCGCTCCGGCATGCGACATCCGGGGCCTGTACCGCACCTGGATTCGTGAACCGCGAACCATCCGCGGGGCTGCGCGAATTGGCGTCGCAGGCCCCGGCATTGACGGCCTGGAACCACCCCGGCTGTATTCCGCGCCCGGATCGGAATCGCGAGGTGAGGCTTCGCGATTTCGGGGGCGCACCGCGACAAGAACCGGTCAGGCGGATCGCGCCCGTGCCGAGGCGGCGTTACCCGTCGGTCACCGGAGCGTATGCGCCATGATCTGCAGGTTCCACTTCTTGCTTCGTTTGCGGGTGCGCCCGCGCGGCGACCTCGGCTCCGCTGTCCGGGAGATGCCCGTCGTGGCTTCCTGAACGGACGGTCAGCTCCGTACGGCTTCGCCCGAAGGGGATTCGAGGAGCCCGGCGACAGCGTCCCTGCTCCAGTGCCCCTCGGCTCCCGGACGCGTGGCCAGATACTCGGCGATGCGCTCGTGCGACCAGCCGTGCGACTCCGCCAGCCCGGAGGCCAGATGCTGGAGATAGGCGGCGGCCGGCGGATTCCCCTCGACGCTCCCGCGCCCCCAGGGAGCGGTGAACGTCAGCACGGGATCGTCGTCGATGACGCCGGCACACACCAGCGTCTCGTAGCGCCCGGGACCCATCTGGTCCCGGCCCGAGGAGAGCACCTCACGCAGATCCAGGTCCGTGCCCGGTTCGCGGCGCATCTCCTGCGCGGCGATGTCGGAGAACTGCCCGGCCGTGACGAGCCAGGCGCGGGCGGCGGTACGTCCCAAACCTGCGGGGTCGTAGAAGGCCGTGCCGCCCGTCCACACCGGTGATTCCAGTGCGAAGTACAGCTCTCCCGGAAGCATGACCGGCAACTCACGCTCCGGCGGCCGCGGATCACGGCAGCCCGGCTGAGACCGGAGGCCGCCCGCGGGACGGCCGCCGCTCAGGTAGCAACTGAGGCGGGAG
This sequence comes from Streptomyces bathyalis, assembly GCF_015910445.1. Lineage (NCBI taxonomy): Bacteria > Bacillati > Actinomycetota > Actinomycetes > Kitasatosporales > Streptomycetaceae > Streptomyces > Streptomyces bathyalis. The sequence goes on along the minus strand of NZ_CP048882.1, from coordinate 588,146 downwards.
AGGTGCATGTTGGAGCCGAACGCCGCATACCAGACCTGCCGCGGGGCGGTGAACTCCCGCCGCGGCGGGGGCATCTGGCGAGGGATGATCACTGGATCTCTTTCCGTGCGGGTCTGCCGAAGGGGCCATGGGGCGGCCGCTCGGGCGCCTACCCGGACGGGCGCCGCGGCGAACGTGTGCCTGGTCACGCCGGGCGGAATGCGGCGCCGACGTGGGTCTGACCTGCATGGATGTCCTCGACTCGCGGGGCCGTCGCCACTCGGGCACTCACTCCTGGGCGTCGAGCGCCCACACCGTCACCGGATTGCCGAAGAGCAGATCCTCGCGGCGGGGCGTGAATCCGAGGCGCTCGGCCACACGGATCGAGGCCGCGTTGTCCGCGCGGATCATCGCCGTCACGAAGCCGAGCCCGAGATGCGAGAACCCCCAACTCACGGATGCCGCCGCCGCTTCGGTGGCATATCCCCGTCCCCACACCGCGGGCTTGAAGGTCCATCCGGCCTCGACCTCGTCGAACTGCGGCCAGTAGTTGAGGCCGCACCGTCCGATGAACTCGCCGGTCGCCCTGAGTTCGACGGCGCACAGCCCGTGTCCCCGCTCGGACCACTGTTCCTCGATCTCCGCGAGCCGCGACAGCGCCCGCTCACGGGAGAAGGCAGGGACGAACCGGTTCACGAGCGGGTCGGCGTGCAGGTCGACGAGCGCATCCACGTCATGCCGCGTCAGGGGACGCAGTACGAGCCTGTCAGTCTCCAGCACGCGACCCTCCCGGATCGTCCACGGGCGCCACGGTTTCCGCACCGGCGGCGGCAGCCCCGGCCGCTTCCCGCCGGGCGTGCCCCGGCAGAAGCAGGGCCGCGACCACGCCGACGGCGAGAGCACCGGCGGCGAGCACCTGAACCCGGTAGTCGAGGACGGCCACCATAGCGGTGCCGAGGAGCAGCACGATCCCCGTGGGCGCGAACATCAGCGTGTTCGCGGTGGCGGCGATCCGGCCCATCATCCGGTCCGGGGAGTCCCGTTGCACAGCAGTCAGTGCCGCGACGAGGGGACAGGGCAGCCCGGCGCCGATGAGCACACTCCCGGCGACCACAACCGGCCACCACGGCGCCGCTCTTGCGAGCGAGCCCAGCGCGAAGGCGGCGAACCCGGCTGCCGCGAAGCATCGTTCGGGCATGCGGCGCAGCAGCGCGCCCGCGGCAAGACCGATGACGAGCGAACCCAGCCCTTGCGCCGCGGTGAGCACGCCCGCGTATGCGGGAGGACGGTGCAACCCCGAATCCAGCAGCGCATACGTGGCCGTGCTGCTCAAGGCGGAGACGGCCAGGGCCGCGGCTCCCGCGCACACGAGAGTGCGCAACGCCCGTCGCTGCCACAGGGATCGGATCCCCGCGGCCACCTGAGCCGTCCAACTGCGCAGTGACGGAGGGGCTGTTGACGGCCCGGTGGTGAGGGCGGGTTCGTGCACGCGGATCAGTGTGAAGGCCGCTGCCGCGAGGAGGAACGTCGCGCAGTCCAGCAGCGCCACCGCATGTCCGCCGAACGCCGCGAACAGGCCGGCGCCCGCCAGCGGGGCGCACAGCTTCCCGCTCTCGACAGCGGTGCGCGCCAGACCGTTGAGATCGCCGCGGAGGTCCTCGGGCACGACCTGCGCGCACAGCGCCGTCTCCGCCGCGTCCGAGAGCACGGCTCCCGCGCCGACGAGGAAGAGAACCGCGAACAGCAGCCACACCTGCTCGCGCGAATGCACCGCGAGCGGCACGGTCAGCACTGCGGCCAGAACCAGGTTGGTGACCACCAGCAGAGGTCTGCGCCGGAAACGGTCGGCCGGCACGCCGATGGCGGGACCCGCGAGGGCGGGCAGCCAGAAGCCGAAGGTCACCAGCGCGGCAAGGCTGTCGGAGCCGGTCAGCGTCTTCACCCAGACACCGGCGGCGAGCGACATCGCGGAGTCCCCGAAGGCGGATGTGACCACCCCGCCCAGGTAGAGCCCCGCGTTGCGCACCCGCAGGACCAGAGTCACCGTCCAGTTCACCGTCGCCCCCGTCCCGCGCCCGGCCGACGAACATACCCCCAATCAGTTGCTTGGTGGTAGTGGACGGCGTCGGGCGGTCCCATGCGCTTTACTGGCCTGCGTGACCGCCGTCGACCCCGTGCTGCGCGCTCTCGCCCATCCGGTCCGGCTGCGCATGATGACGCTCATGTGGCCCGGCCCCATGTCCGCCGCCGAACTCGCCCGCGAACTGGGCATCTCGCATGCGTTGTCCAGCCAGCATCTGCGCCGTCTGGACGCCGTCGGCCTCGTCGAGTTGGCGGAGGAGCGGAAGACGCGGGGCGGTCGCGAACGCCGCTACCGCGCGGTGCACGGCTCGCCGCTCTCCGAACAGCGCGAGGGTGCACCGATGTTGGCGGAGACGCTGGCGCACGCACTGCGTGAAAGGGCGGCGCAGCGTGACGCCGAGGGCGAAGGCGTCACCACCGACGCCGAGTTGTGGGTGGATCCCCGGGTGTGGGAAGACGTGCGCAGACGCCTGGCGGACCTGGCCATGGAACTCCACGACGCCGCGCGCCCGCCGCGCACCCCGGACACCACCCGCGTCGGCATCACCTTGATGGCCTTTCCCATGCGAGAGGAGGGGGAGGGCTGAGCTACCCGGGGCCGTCCCGGCACGGCCCCGTCCGGCCTGAACGAGTGCATGTCGGTGAGCCCGACCTGGCTGGTATCACGGGCAGTTGGAAGCCGATGACGGCAGTGGCCGACGGAGGAGGGCGATGGATGAGACGCCCGCGTGGATGCGGACCGAGGGGCAGCCTCCGGTGGACCTGCAGGTGGACCGGCCGCACGGCGCGCGCGTCTACGACTACCTTCTCGGAGGCAAGACCAACTTCGCCGCCGACCGTGAGCAGGCGGAGAAGGTCCTCGAGAGCATCCCGTCAGTCCGGGTCGCGCGCCCTCAGTCCGGGTTGCGCGCCCTCAGTCCGGGTCGCGCGGGTCGAACGACTCCGTGTCGACGATCAGCGATTCCGGGAAGGCGGCCGCGAGGCGGTCCCACCTGACGAACTTGAAGTCCGTGCCCTCACGTTCGCCTTCCGCCGGGGTCGCCTCGCCGTCGTGCGTGACGAGCGCGCCCTTTGGAAACGCCTTACCCAGCGGCACGTTCAGCACCGTCGCGCCGTCCGACTGCTGCACTCCATCGGTGTCCGGGCCGTCCGTCACCCTGAACGAACCGAGGTAGGGGGCGCGTTCGCCTCGCCCGAAGACGGCGAAGGTGTCGTCGCCCTGGCTGGAGGCGAGCACATATCCCTTGCCGTCGGCAGCGTGATACACGGTGAGCCCTTCGGCGTCGGCACTCAGGTTCTGGCCGCCGTAGCCGGGGTCGTTCTCCGTGTCGAGCACGCACTCCTCGTCCGCCTCGTCATACGTCCACGGGACGCCGTACTCCCGCACCCTCTCGAACAGTGACGGGGCCTCGAACTCGCCGTCGTCCAGGGCGATCCGCCACAGACCGACGTCCTCCTGCGCGGCGTAGAGCACCTGCTTCTCCTGGTCGACGGCCATCCCCTCGACCTGTGCGCCCTCTCCCGGGTCCGTGCACGGAGCCCACGGCTTCCCGTCCGGCAGCGTGAACGAGCCGGGAAGGTCGGCCGTGTCCTCGGTCGTGTAACTGACGCTGCCGTTCTCGTCCTTGAGCTTCAGCAGCTTCATCCGGGTCTCGGCGCGCCGTGAGACGACCGCGTACGAGTCGCCGTCCTCGGTGTATGCGGCCAGTCCGTACGAGGTGTGCTGCTCGTCCACCTCTTCCTCGTCCGCGGCGAAGACGGGACCCGCTCCGGCCGCCGTCACGTCGGTCAGCGGCGGCCTTCCCGCGGCGGCGGCCGCCGGGTCGATCGCGTAGGCACGCAGCCGGTCACGGCCGCGGTCGCTGACGAGGGCGAGGTCGGTGGCGCGGCCGTTCAGCTCGAAGCCGTAGACGATGTCGACGTTGTTGAAACGGCCTGCCTCCGAGCCCTCACCCGGGGCGGGCGGTGCCTCGATGTGCTGCAGCCGGCGGCCGTCCAGCCCGTACACGTCGAGACCCGCCTCCTTGAGCGTGCCCACAACCAGGCTGCGCCGTGAGTCCTTCGGGTGGACCCAGACCGCCGGGTCGTCGGCGTCCGCGTTGCCGCCCGCCTCGTCGTCGTGGACTGCCGGAGTCTCGACGGAGGCCGTGGTGGGAACGGGCTCGGGAGCGCCGACGGCCGAGGCGGCCGGCGCCGTCGCGACGAGCAGCGAGGCGGCCAGTGCGGCGGACCGGACGGTGACGGGTCGGACGGTCGAAGGTCTCACGGCTCTCCTCGGGGTCGGCGCACGGGAAGACAAGCCTGCGGTGGAAGGGTGAACTCCCTTCCACCGCAGGGCGGCTGACGCGGGATCAGTCGATGGCCGTCGTCATCCGCCGGTGGGACTGTTGTTGCCTGACGGATCAGAAGTCGAAGACGCTGCCGCCGGCCTTCTGCGTGCACGAGTTGCCGAAGGTGTGCTGCCAGGAGACCCGCTGGCCCTTCCACACGCCGTCCGCGGTGACGACGACCGGGTCCCAGATCCTCGTGCACATCCCGGGCGTCCCGGCCGCCAGGAGCTCCTGGAACCGGCCGCCGACCGCGTTCACGTCCGCGCAGGCCCGGGCGGCGGAGGGGTGGCTGCCGCCCGCCGTCGGAGCGCAGTTCAGCACCACGGCACGCTGGACGACGGAGGTCGCCGCGTCCGAGCCCTTGCCGACGGTCAGGACGAGTGCCGACGGTGCGTAGACGCTGTCCGCGCCGGCGGGAGCCGCGTGCGCGACACCGCCTCCGAGGCCGGCGAGGCAACCTGCCGCGACCGTGGCCGCCGTCCCCAGAACCTTGACGCTGAACCGCATATCGAACACTCCTTGGTTTGAGATCACGTATATCGGACGGGCAGGACTCTGGCGCAAGACGGGCGAGAGCGCACGTCGGTCGATCACTTCCAGTCGCGGATTGCGCGGCCGGACCAGCACCACGGCTTATAGATCCAGGTCGGCATGGATGTCCGGGTATCAGTGGCGTATCCGGCATGTAGGGCAAACCGGTTGTCGTTCAACCGGAAACTTCTTTCTGAGCTGCGCAGATGCGGGTCCGCGCCGTGTCCGGACGTCTCATGTCGGCTGGAAAGCACCCCTGCGGGCCGGGCCTGACGGGCCTGCTGCCGTCCGGCACGGCTCTCCGGGGGTTCAGCGGGGCGGACCTGCGGGGGAACTCCGCGTCAGCGCCGTGGAATCCGGATCGGTCTGCTCGGACATGCTCGGACATTCCGCAAAAGCCCTCCGTGCGGAATGCGGGGTCGACGTCCGGTATTTCGCTGTCTCGTCCCGTCGGATTCCAGCCGGTTCTCCGCGAAGAGCTTTCACGCGTCCAGTGATCACCTGTTGACTGGGATTACGGCGCGTCACCCCGCGCCCCCGCGGCCCCGTACCCGACGGGACGTCACGACCTGAGTCCCGCGACTTCCTGTGAACCTCCCGTGTGTGCCGGCACATCCAGTGCGGCGCGAATGCCGCCCGAGGCACCGGGTAAGCGTGAGGCCCCGTGACGAAATGTGCGGGCTCTCCGGCGGATTGGCCGGTGTGCGGCCACCCATTTCCTTTCAGCACGATTCCCAGCGAGAGGACGCGATGACCGGCTCCCGTGATGAGCATCGGCCCCAGGGGGATTCCGAGTCCCAGGACCCGGCCTTTTCCGCGGATGCCGCGGAGGAGACCTTTGCCTCATCGCGGGATCAGGAAGACCGGCAACGCTCTGACGCACCGGAGAACCCCACCGGGCGCGCGGACGAGGACGAGAACGAAGGCACGGGGAACGCCGGCGGCATCGTCACCGTGGTGAACCCCCGTATCGTGCCCGCGGGTTCACGGAACCCTGCACCCGCGCCGCCACCGCCGGGCCGGACGCGCCTGGCCGTGATCGCCGCGGCCGCCGCGATCGCCCTCACGGGACTGGCGGGCGGCAGCTACCTGCTCGTCGGCGGCGACGCGGGCGAGGGCGACTCCCGTGCGGGAGCCGGCCAGGGCTGGCAGGGCGGCCAGAACGACGACGACTTCGGCCACGATCCGCTGCCCGGCGACTCCTCGTCCGGCAGGGGCGACGGCAAGGACAACGACCCCGGCAAGGACGGCAGTCCTGGAAGCGGTGCGCACGGCGGGCCGCAGGACGACGGCGACAAGGGGAAGGACCGTCCCCCGAAGGAGGACGACGGTGACGGCGCCGACGAGGACCCTCCGCCGGAGGAACCCGGTGGCGGGAACGGCTCCGACGGCACCGTCCGCATCTGGAACCACAACTCGGACCTGTGCATCAACGTCCCCGAAGGTCAGGCTCGCGACGGCATGTACCTGGAGATACGCACCTGTTCGGGCGCCGACTCCATGAGGTGGACGTTCGCCGACGACGGCACGGTACGGGCCCTCGGCCTGTGCATGGACGTCGCCAACGGATCCACCGAGAACGGAGCCGTCATCCAACTCGCCAACTGCAGCGGGAATCCGGCCCAGCAGTTCCGCCTCAACGAACGGAGTGATCTGGTCAACCCGCAGGCGGACAAGTGCGTTGCGGTGCGCGACGGCGACGTCCGCGTCGGCCAGCACCTTCAGCTCTGGGACTGCTCAGGCCAGGACAGTCAGAAGTGGAGCGCGATCTGAGCGCGTGCGGCGCCGAGTTCGGCCGCAGGTGATGCGGAGGGGGCCGGTCGCCCGCGCGAGGCGCCGCCATGCGCGCACCGGAGTTGCGGCTCACGTCTGTCCGTCGCCGCCCCGGCCCGCCTTCTGCAGTTCCCGTGCGGCCGTGCGCTCCGGTGCGCCTCCGCGTCCCCGCGCCGCGAGGGCCGCCGGTGTGATCAGCGCGGCCAGCAGGCCGACGAGCCCCATCGAGACGGTGAGACTGGTCAAGGAGGCGACCCCGCCGACCAGCGGCGGCCCGCCGAGCAGCCCCGCGTAGGCGATCGTCGTGACGAAGCCGAGCTCACGCTCGCCGCCGCTGCCGTCCTCGCGCCGGCCCGCGTCCCCGGCCAGCGCCATCGCCGTGGGGAAGCAGAAGGCCAGGCCCGCACCGGCGAGCGCGAATCCGGCGTAGGCCACCGCGCCGACGGGGACCATGGCGCCGGCCGTCAGCCCCAGGGCCGCCACGAGTCCGCTGCCCGCAAGCACCCGGTGCGGCCCGAACCGCCTCTCCACACGTTCACCGACGAGCCTGGTCGCGGCCATCGTCACCGAGAAGACGGCAAAGGCCGTCGCGGCCACGGACTCCGTGACGGCACGTTCGCGGACGAGGAACAGCGCCGACCACTCGGCGCACACGCCCTCGGCCACCGCGGCACACAGCGCCACCGCGGCCAGCAGCCACAGCCTCCCGCGGGCGACGACGTCCCGGAAGCTGCCCTCGGTGCGCTGATGCGGCTCCGGTCGTTCCCCGGGCAGGGCGCGGGCGATGACCAGCAGCGCCAGCAGACCCACCGCTGACACCGCGCAGAAGTGCCAGGCGGGCACCACCGTCAGAGCGGCGGCCAGGGCGGCGCCCAGCGACCCGAGCAGCCCGCCCGCACTGAACCCGGCGTGGAAGAACGGCATCAGCGGCCGGTCCGTCTCCCGTACGACGGCGACGGCCGCCACGTTCATCGCCACGTCGACGGTGCCCATCAGCCCGCCGAGGCAGGCAAGTGCGAGCCCCAGCATCAGCGGTGACCCCGTCAGTCCCACCAGCGGCAGCACGAGGCAGGAGCACGCCAGCGCCGCCGCGATGACGAACCGCGCTCCTCGCGCGGCGCACGCACGGGCCGCCAGCGGTGCCGTGACGATCATCGCGATGCCGGGTCCCAGCAGTGCGAGGCCGAGCCCTCCCGGCTGCGCGTCCACCTGCGAGGCGAGCGCGGGCACCCGGGCTGCCCAGGCCCCGTAGAGGCCGCCGTTGACGACGAACACGACGGCCACAGCGGCGCGGTGGGAAACCACGCGATTCCTCCTCCGTCGGTGACGGCCTTCAGACGGCGAGCGGTCAGGTTATTGGCATCCGCGTTCCAACGTCTGGAAAATGATCGAATCGCGGTCTTCTCACGCCGCCGCGGGGGGTAGTTGCTCGTCGGGGCGTGCATTCCGCCGGTGGCTCCGCGGGCGGTCCCGACGTACCCAGGCAGAGCGGCACACAACGGCAGGAGTACGCGAGTCCATGACCGTGTTGTGGGGAATATCGTTCGACGCCACTCCGATCTCCGGCGTGGTGGTGGAATTCGTCAAGACCGCGCGGCACTTCCGGGAACAGGGCTACCAGGTGCATCTGGATCTCGGATACGACATCAAAGCGGACAAGAACGCGTTCTTTCGCCCCTACAGAGACGAAGCGGCGCAGCTTCCGCACTGGATACGGCTCGACCGAGTCGAAGGCCTCGGGGAAATTCCCGGCTACGACCAGCAGTTCGTCTCCGACGTTCTGCGTGAGTGCGTTCAGGAGGGCGCGGGCGAACATCTGCTGACGCGCGTGGACGCCGCGGCCCGCGCGATCAGCGAGCGGATCGTGGAGACGTGGGAGCGGCTCGATGTGTCCGCGGTGCTCGTGGAGAACGGGACGCTGCCCGAGAACATCACGTACACCATGGCGCTCCACTCGGCCATCGAGCGCTACGGACGCCGTCACCGGCTGGGCCGCTTCGTCCTGTGGCGGGACCACGACCTGATGTGGCAGAGCGAGCCCGGCATCGGGAAGTACGGCACCTTTCCCTACCCGAGCACCGTGGCACCGGTGAACTCGCCGTACATCCGCTACATTGCACTGCATGAGGAGGCGCGAAGAAGAACCCTCGAATGGGTTCCCGGCCTGGAGAACATCGAGGTACTGCCCAACACCTTCACGCACGCGCCCGCCGTACCCCGGCACGCGGCCGGCAGCGACGGTCAACCCAGCGCCTTCCGCCGGGACTTCGGAATCCCCGCCGGCGCGCCCCTGATCGCACGCTTCACCAGGATCATCCCGCAGAAGCGGATCGACCGGGACATCCACCTGGTGGCGCGGCTCGCGGACCGCGCCGACGTCCATCTCTTCGTCGCGGGCGACACGGGGGAGTCCCCGGAGGAACACGCCGGACTCGTCCGGCTCGCCGACTCGCTCGGCGTGGGCGACCGCGTCGTCTTCGGCGGACCGCTCGCACCGCACGAGGCGGACATCGGTGCGGCACGCGCCGACGGGTACTCGGTGCGCGACCTGCTCGCCCACGCCGACCTGGCCTCGTTCCTGACCTCCTACGACTACGAGAGCTACGGGAACCCGATCGGCGAGGCGATCGCCTCACGCGTCCCGTACCTGACCACCCGCTACCAGCTCTACGACACGGTGTACGGGGACAAGGGATTCCGCGCGCCCGTCATGGAGCTCACCGACGGCGACCTGCCCACACAGAGCTTCGTGGACAGCGTCGCCGAGCTGATCCTGGACGAAAGGAAGCGCGAGGAGATGGCGGACTTCAACCACGGACTCGGCAAGCAGCACTTCGGTGCGGACCGTGCGGGCGAAGTGCTCGGTGAACTTCTACTGCCTCCCATGGGGGAGCGGACCAGGATGAGCGTCGTACTCCCCGTCTACAACGAGGCGGACAACCTGCCCGCGGTCCTCAACTCGCTGTGGCAGCAGCGCGGTCCGGACGGCCCGCTGGACAAGTCCCTGTACGAGGTCGTGCTGGTGGACAACAACTCCACCGACGAGACGGTGAGGATCGCGCGCCGCTTCGCCGCCGACCATCCCGAACTGGCCCTGCACGTCGTCCCCGAGCCCGAACAGGGCGTGGCCTGCGCACGGAAGACCGGCATGGACTTCGCGTCGCGGCGCAGCGCCCGGCGCGAACTGGCCGACGCGGAACAGCGCTTCTACCTCGTCTCCGCCGACGCGGACTGCCGTGTCGACGAGCGGTGGCTGTGGGAGCTGATGACGGCGATGGAGTCGGGCAAGGCCGCCATCGGCGTGTGCGACTACTACTACGAGGCCGAGCACTTCGCCGGGCGGCCCCGGCTGTGGGACGCCATCCAGCGCACGCTGCGCTGCCGTGCCGTGACGTTCGCCCTCTTCGGCGGATTCCCCGACGGCAAGGGCTTCGCGGTCGAGCGGGACGCGTACGAGAAGGTCGGCGGCATCGAGATCTTCTACCAGCTCCAGAACGGACGGTTCGTCAACCACCTTTCCGACGACTGGGACTTCGGGATCCTCGTGCGCGGCTCGGGCGAGGACATCACCTACGTGCCGGCGTCGCGGGTGGAGATCAACCCCCGCCGGGTCAACCACGCCATCGACGAGGTGATCACCGGCCGCGCATACGGGTCGGACGGGATCATCGTGATGCGCGACATCCGGGTCCAGGAGCCCGCGGAGCCGGCGGAAGGTGGACCTTCCGGCGATCTCACGGAGCAACAGGCCCAGCAGGCATGGGAGTTCTCCATCAAGGACTTCACGCCGAAGAACACCATCCTGCCCGTGCTGCTGACTCCTTCGCTGCTGGACGACCGGGCCGTCATCGAGTTCTTCGGCGCCTCGCTCGCCGAACGGCTCCGAAGGCGGATCGCCGAGATCAAGGACGAGATGCGCGTGGTCGACTTCACGCCCATCCACTCGTACAAGACGCCGTCCTACCGGCTGTACTTCGAGTTCGCCGACGAGATATTCGCCAGGCTGCGCGCCACCGTCGGCGAGGACATCGGCCATCCGCCGCCGCTGCCCGAATGTCTGCGCGACGTACCGGAGGAACGGTTCACCGAGTTCGTCAGGTACTTCTGCGAGGACCGTGAATCCGGCGAGGCGCACAACTACTTCGGGAACGGGGGTGTCTTCTGATGGAGATCGGACACAGGCAGACCTACGAGGACTCCGTCGCATCGCTCCGCAAGACCGATCCCGGCCACCCCGTGCCGTCCGTGCTGGAGACCCTTGCCGCCCCCGAGAACAGGCATCTCCTGGAGTACGTGACAGAGGACCCCTTCGGCGCGCACGTCTTCCCCGGCAACATCCCGGGCCACACACCCGCGGACTTCCTCGCCGACCTCGACGAGCAGCTCGCCGGCACGGCACCCATCCACCTGTGGTCCTACATCCCCACCTGCGCCTACCGCTGCCGCTTCTGCCAGTACCCCGTGGTGCTCGTCAAGGGAGCGCCGGAGGTCGCCGACAACAAGGCCCGACAGTGGGTCGACTGGAACATCCGCGAGGCGAAGCTGTGGCTGCGGGAGGTGCCGAATCTGGCGTCGGCTCCGATCGGGGAGTTCAACGTCTTCGGCGGAACCCCCTCGCTGCTGCCGCCGGACGCCATCCGCGCCCTTCTCGACTTCTACAGGGAGAACTTCAACTTCACCCCGGACACGGCGATCCGCTTCGAGGGCGACCCCAGCACCTTCACGCCCGAAAAGCTGGAACTGCTCGCCGAACTCGGCTGCACCAAACTCAGCAGCGGCGTGCAGTCCTTCGACGACCCGGTGCTGGAACAGTGCGGCCGGGAGCACACCGCGCAGATGTGCGTGGACTTCATCCGCAACGCCCAGCGCCTGGGCTTCGAGTGGACCAGCATCGACCTGATGTACGGGCTGCTCGACCAGACCGTCGACAGCGTGCGCAGGGACCTCGACATCGTCGTCGAGAACGAACTGACCGCCGTGGTGTGCACGAAGCTCCATCTGAAGTCCTACAGCGACACCAGGACCGGAGTCGCCGGAGTGCAGCCCGCCGCCTGGCAACTGCCCGAGTACCGGGCCAAGTTGGTCGAGAACGGCCACCGGTGGCCGACTCTCGGCGAGCAGTACCAGATGCGCGAGCTGCTCACCGAGGGCCTCGAGAGCGGCGGATACCGCGAACAGCCCACCATGTACTTCGCGCAGGACGGCAAGGGCCCGGAGACGTGGAAGGCCATCATGGTCGACCAGGACAAGCAGGAGGCCGAAGTCGCCATCGGGCTGGGCGGCAGCTCCAGTTGCCGCACCTCGGAAGCGATCACCGACGTGAACTGGAAGCGGTATTCGGAGGCCGTCGAGGCGGGCCGCGTCCCGCTGGGATCGGTGACCCGCTTCAGCGAGGAGGCCCAGGAGGCCAGGGCGGTCAAGATGGCCCTCTCCACGCTGAGCCCCCTCAGCGACGAGCTGCACCGCCGGCGCTTCCCCGGGTCCTCACTCTTCGAGGAACCCTGGCGCGGCAGGTTCCGCTCCCTGGAGGAGCGCGGCCTCGCGGTCATGGACCGCGACGCCGAGGAGGTCCGCCTGACGACGGAGGGAAAGGTACTGGTCGAGGCGGTCATCAACTCCGAGTTCTGACGGCCGGGGGCGCATCCCCCGGCGGATCCGTGCTCTGCCGGGGGAGAGGCCCGGCGGCGTGGTCGCAGGGGCCCGGCGCCGGGCGGCGCGCCGTCCGTCACCGGGTGGGTGAGGAGTACGGTCAAAGAAGGGGTCCGGCAGGTCCTGCACCGCTGTGGTGGAGGTGATCATGACAGCGGACGCTCAGCAGCCCGCGGTGGAGTGGTTCGACTTCACCACGTCGGACCCGGCCGCCGCGCAGGCGACGACCCGGGAGATGTACGGCGACTGCCGGCAGACGCTGTCTTCCACGGAGGATTTCGCCTTTGGCTTCCACCGTAGGAGCGTGGCCGACATCGGCCTGGATCGCCTCGCGCATTCCGCGACCGCGACGGCGGACTGCGACGTCTTCGAGGACCTGATGCTGTTCGCCTGCCTCACCGGGGGACGTCTCAGCGTCACCTCAAGTGACCAGGAGGCCGCCCTGAACGTGGGAGACACGGCGCTCTACCCGCCCGGGGTCCCCATCCGGATCAGCTGGAGCGACATGCGTGCGGAGGTCCTGTCCATGCCTCTGCGGGTCGCCGAGCGGGCCGCAGCCGAAAGCTGCGGCGAGGACGAGGTGCGCTTCACCGGCACGGCGCCGGTCTCCCCGGCGATGGACAGGTTCTGGCGCTCCACGGTCGGGTTCGTCAGCCATCAGCTGGAGACGCCCGACAGTCCCCTCTCGGCGCCGCTGGTCCGCGCCGAGACGCTGGACATGCTCGGAGCGGCAGTCGTGCAGGTGTTCCCGAACACGACCATGACGTCTCACTACCGGCCCGGTCCCGGCCAGATCTCGCCCGCGGCGGTCCGGCGCGCGGCCGACTTCATCGATGTTCACGCCGGCCGGCCGATCACGCTGGACGAGATCGCCGCCGAGGCATCCGTCTCACCCCAGGAACTGAACGCGGCCTTCGCCTCGCGGTTCGAGACCACTCCGTTCGGCTACCTGCGCCGCGTGCGCCTGGCGCGCGCCCACCGCGAACTCCAGGCCACCGACCCGGCCACCGAGGTGACGGTCTCCTCCATCGCCACACGCTGGGGTTTCCCCAGTCCCGAGATCTTCGCCGTCCACTACCACGACGTGTACGGGCAGCCGCCCGACCACACTCTGCGGAACTGACCCCTCGTTGCGGGAAAGCTCATGAACGCCGCCACCGTCCATTCCGACCTTGAACGCCACGGTTTGAGGCGGACAGTGTTCGAGACCAACGACCTCGACGTGGGCCGCTCCTTCATGAACGCCACCTACGGCACCGAGCTGCGCATGAAGGGAAGCGAGCGGGACCAGTTCATCAGGCACGCCCGCTACGACGTCGGCTGCTTCTGCGTCGACGACGTGACGCTGTCCATGGACATCGGCTACGACGTCGACCCGCTGGGAAATCTCGCGATCGTCCAGCCGAGGTCGGGCTGGGTGGAGCACCGGTGGGAGGGCAACAGCGAACGCGTGGGTCCGGGTGACATCGCCGTCATCTCACCGCCGGACCGGCCCTTCAGCGCCACCGTGCACAACCTCGACTTCGGGTCGGTCGTCCTGAGCCAGCCCCTCCTGATGCGGACCGCCGGCTTTTCCGAGGAAGAGCCGGACAGTTCCCTGCAGTTCTCCGGTACGCAGCCGGCGTCCGCAGATCTCGGGGCTCAGTGGCGCGAGGCGGTCGGATATGTGCGCGACGTGTTCTCCGCCGGCCCCGACGCGATGAGCGAACCGCTCGTGGTGGGCAATCTGGCGCGCAACCTCGCAACGAACGCACTGCGCATGTTCCCCAACACCGGTGGCCCGGAGCCCACTTCGGCGGACGGCGGCGACGCCACCGCCGGTGCCGTGGCGAGGGCTGTCGCGTTCATTGAGGAGAACGCGCACAAGGACATCAGCCTCGCGGACATCGCCGCCGCGGCCCGAGTCACCCCGCACGCCCTGCAGATCGCCTTCGCCCGCCATCGCACCAGCAGCGTCTTCGGTTGCCTGCGCAGCGTCCGGCTGGACCGCGCGCACTTCGAACTTCTCGCTGCCGACGATGCCGCGTCGGCCGACGGCGGTGAGACGGTGGCGTCCGTCGGCGCGCGCTGGGGATTCGCCAAGCCGGCGGATTTCGTGGCCTCCTATCACCATGCGTATGGTGTCAGCCCCGCCGAGACCCTCGCGATCTGAGCCTGCCGCGGCGCCGCGCTTCCGGCTCCGCCGCAGGCCCCTCCTTCTGGTCGCTTCCTTCTGGTCGCTCCGGTCCCCTACTCCCCGGCTGCGTCCCCGCCCAGGGGCGCGTCGGTTGCCGTGCGGTGCGGCACGGGCCGGGGCGCGGTGGTGCCGAGACGGCCGTTCTGGAAGTCCTCGACCGCCTGGATGATCTCCGCCTTGGTGTTCATCACGAACGGGCCGTAGCGGGCGATGGGTTCGCGGATCGGCAGCCCGCCCAGGAGCAGCACCTCCCAGCCGGTGCGGCTGCCGTTGTAGTCCTGACCGTCAGCCGCCTGCAGGGTGAGGGCCTCGCCGGGGCCGAGGACGGCCAACTGCCCTTCCTCCAGCGGCCGCCGATCGGTTCCGACGGTGCCGCGGCCGGCCAGCACGTAGACCAGCGCGTTGAACTCCTGCGGCCAGGGCAGACCGAGTTTCGCTCCGGGGCTCACCGTGGCGTGGACGTAGGTGATGGGCGTCCTGGTCACGCCTGGGCCGCGGTGTCCGGCGAGGTCGCCCGCGATGACGCGCAGCAGGCTCCCGCCGTCATCGCTGGAGAGCAGGACCGTCTGTCCGGCAGTGATGTCCTGGTACTGGGCCGGGGTCCACTTCAGCGATTTGGGCAGATTGACCCACAGCTGGATCCCGTGGAAGAGGCCGCCCTTGGCGACGAAGTCCTGCGGAGGCAGCTCGGAGTGCAGCACGCCCGCGCCTGCCGTCATCCACTGGGTGGCGCCCTCGGTGATCAGGCCGCCGCCACCGGTGGAGTCGTTGTGCTCGAAGGCCCCGTCGAGCATGTAGGTCACGGTCTCGAAGCCGCGGTGCGGGTGCCAGGGGGCGCCCTTGGCCTCACCGGGGCCGTACTCGACCGCCCCGAGGTGGTCCAGCAGCAGGAACGGATCCGCAACGGCGAGGTCCGTCCCGGGGAACGGCCTGCGTACCTCGAAGCCTTCCCCTTCCAGCTGACGGCGGGCGGTCACGGTCTTGGTGACCTCTCGCCAGCGGACGCCCGCACCCGCGGGAGACGGGACGCGCGGCAGGGTGAGGGTGTCCGCGGTGACGGCCGGCATGGTGACCTCCTGGGTGCGGGCGAGCAGTGCACTCCGGTCAATGAAGTTCAGTTTTCAAATATTCCTGACCGGCGGCACCTCCCGGACGTTCTCCGGGCCCGCAGCTCCGTGGGCTCACGCCGCCTGGAGGGCGCGGGGGCCCAAGGATGGGTGCTTCGCACGCCCGCCTCATGAGCTGCGTTCCCCGAAGGGCCTGTTGGCGGTGAACGCAAGGTCGGCGAAGCGTTCTCCGATGCGGCGGTGCGTTGCCGCGTCCGGGTGGAGCCCGTCGGGCAGGGGCAGCTCGGCGAAGTCGGCCTCCCCGTAGAGCTCGAGGCCGTCGAGCAGGTGCAGATTCGCGTCCTCCGCCGCACGCTGCTCCACGATCCGGGCCAGCTCCTCCCGCACGACCTTCAGCGTCAGCTTCCCGCTCGCGACGTCCGCCGGGTCGCCCCCGGCCCGGAAGCGCAACTGCCCGGTGCTGAGCGCCTCGAGGTCCGGGGCGCTGGGGCCGGGCGCGTCCTCGTGGATGGGGCAGTGGATGGGCGAGACGACCAGAAGCGGAGCCTTGGGGTGGCCCTCGCGGATGGTGTCGAGGAACCCGTGGACGGCGGGGGTGAGGGCGCGCAGCCGCATCACATCGGCGTTGACCAGGTTGATGCCGATCTTGACGCTGATCAGGTCGGCGGGGGTGTCGCGCAGCGCGCGGGCGGTGAACGGATCGAGCAGGGCGCTCCCGGCCAGGCCGAGATTGATCAGCTCCACCCCGCCGAGGGCCGCCGCGAGCGCGGGCCAGGTGGTCGTGGGGCTGGCGGCGTCGGAGCCGTGGCTGATCGAACTGCCGTGATGCAGCCACACCTTGCGGCCGCGGTCGGGCGCGGGTTCGACGGGTGCGTCGGTGCGCAGGGCGACGAGTTCGGTGGTCTCGTTGTGCGGCAGCCAGATCTCGACGTCCTTGGGGCTGTCGGGCATGCCGCTGAAGCGGACGGTGCCGCCCGTGCCCGGACGCTTCTCGGCGGTCCCGGTGGCCATGTCGATGGTCAGGGTGTTGCCGCCTGCCACGCCGGCCTGCCCCGCGAGGCGGCCGTCGACGAGCAGGTCGTACACGCCGTCGGGGCGGGGCGGAGCGCCGATGTAGACCCGCTTGGTCGGCAGCGTGTCCAGCTCTACGGTGGTGGCCCGCGTGCGGAAGACCAGCCGCACGCCGGAGGGCTGCGCCTCGGCCATGGCGAGCTGTCCGTCGGTGCACTGGGCGCGGGCGCGTGCGGGCAGCCGGTGCGGCAGTACGCCGTGTGCGGTCCGTTCCAGATCGAGGGCGCCGCGCAGCAGGTCCGCTGTTATCGGCGTCGTGACGGATGTGGTGGTGCGGTGCTCGGAGTTCATCGCCTCTGCCTGTTGATCAAGAGGTATGGATCGGTCTGATGCGTGGCGGCGCTGAGTGCGCGCGGGTTCCTGCGGACGCGGCGACGGCGGGGTTGCAGGTGAGGGGCTCAGGGTGCGGCCCGGCCCCGCAGCAGGGCGTCGAGGCGGTCCAGGACCCATGACCAGGTCTCCTGCGTGTCGACGGGGGTGTGGCTGAAGCCTCCGGCCGCCTCCAGGCTGATGTAGCCGTGGAAGACGCTGCCCAGCATCCGCACGGCGTGCGTCTGGTCCGGTTCCGTCAGGTCGTAGCCGCGCAGGATCGCCCGCGTCATCTGCGCATGCTTGACCCCGGCGCTCGCCGCCGCCGTCTCCGGATCGAGCCGGAGCTGTGCGGCGGCATAGCGGCCCGGGTGCTCCCGGGCGTAGTCGCGGTAGGCGTCGGCGAAGGCGGCCAGGGCGTCTTTGCCGGCCCGCCCGGCCAGGGCGGCGCCGACACGGTCGGCCAGTTCCTCCAGTGCGAGCAGGGCGATCCTCGTTCTGAGGTCCTGGGAGCTCTTCACATGCGAGTACAGGCTCGCGGTCTTCACGTCGAAGCGCCTGGCCAGCGCCGAGACGGTCACCTGGCCGAATCCGGCCTCGTCGGCCAGGTCCGCCCCGGCCCGGACCAGACGTTCCGTGGTCAGTCCCGCGCGTGCCATACCGTCCCGCCCATCTGCTTGAGTGCTTCAGGTAAAAACCTAAAAGCATTAGGAAAATGAGCCTAGCACCACGGAGGCTCAGGCGGTCGCCGGGCCTGGCCGGACCTGGTCAGGGCAGATCTGGCCAGGCGGGACCGGAGGGGGCGGGGGTCAGGGTGCCTGCACGTCGCCGCACAGGTGGACGCGCACGCCCAGTTCTTCGGACGCGGCGGCCTTCGCGAGGCGCCGGACATCTGCACGCTCCCTGGGACACCCTGGTCGTCGCGGTCGCGTCGCTCGGGCTCTTCTTCTGGGCCGTCCGCGCGGGTGTCGGGCACCGGATCTCGGCCCGCGAGGCGTCCCGACCGCGAGTGCGCCTCAACTCGCCCTCGGGTGGGACGATCTCGTCAACGGCCGTGGCGCGGAGGGGGATTCGAAGGACCTTCCGCCGGAGCGGGCCGGGGCCTCTGCCCGTCACCGTGGCGCCGTCCGTTTTGGGATGTTGCCGGGTCTCTTCCAGCGTCGCTAGCGTCCCCGACGGCGCGCGTCCACGCGAGTCACCCCCCACACGCAGAACCCGAAAGGGACCCATGCCCTCCAAGACGTTCATAAGGTCAGCCCTCGCCGCCCTCGGTGCGGGAGCAGCACTCGCCGTCACGGTCACCGCCCTCCCCGCCCACGCAGGCGCGGACGACGGCTGGCAGTCCGCGGGTAAGGGGAAGACCTCCGGCATCAGCGGGATCGCCGTGGCCGGCGGCGGAAACCTCGAGGACGGCGTCGACGCGGTCATCGTCCGCGACAACAAGGATGCCGATGAGAACCGCATCGCGTCCGTCACCTACGAGGACGGCAAGAAGCCCGACGTCGACGCTCTCGACTGGAAGGGCGGCGAGCTGCCCAGCGACCTCGAAGCGCTCGACGACGTCCCCGGTGAGAAGGGCGGCTACCTCGCCGTGGCAAGCTCCGGCGCCGCCTACCACCTGAAGGTCGCGGACGGTGTGGCCGAGGTCGTCGACACCTTCACCCTGCCCGCCGTCGAGTCCGGCGACGAGGTCGAGAACTTCGCGCTCGGCGCGCCGCCTTCCTCCGCCGCACCGGGCAGGACGAAGGCTTCCGCGCGGGAGGGCAAGCTGGTCGCCGTATGGGGAGGCCGGGGCGAGGACGACCGTCCCGCCACGCTCCACGCCGCCCCGGTCTCCTTCGACTCCGCGGGCGAAAGCCACTTCGGCGACGTGGAGTCCGCCCAGGTGACGTCCCCCTACCCGACGGAGCATGTGCGCCACGCCTCCGACACGAAGCTCACCGACTCCGGTGCGCTGCAGGTGAGTTCGGCCTCCGACCCCGGCGACGACGGGCCCTTCGACTCGGCCGTCTACACCGCGGGGCATGTGACGCTGACCGGCTCGGGCGGCGTGAAGCTGTCCGTGACGAAGGACCCCGAGGCGCTGAAGAAGTTCGACAAGCACAAGATCGAAGCGCTTGCCTGCCTTCCCGGCTCCGACAAGGCCGTCCTCGGCACCGATGACGAGAACGGCGGCGGCTCCCTGACGACGGCCGACGGGCTCTGCGGCGGATGATCGCTGCCGCTGACCGGACCGCTGGAAGGCTCTCCCGGTTGATGCGCTGTCCGTGACCGGTGCCGCATCGAGAGTGACGCGCCCCGGGACGGCCGGGGGCGCTTCCGACGAGTGGGGAGGAGCTCTGCGCGGAGCGGGCGGAGGGCCTGACCCGGTCAGGAACCCGCCCGTTCCGCGCCTCTCCGGGAGGCTCGTTTGCGGGACCGTCGCACGGGAACGCGGCTTCCGGCGATGCACCGCTGCCGCTCGCGTCGCGCCCGCGCACCCGACCAGCGTGGCAACCTCCGGTGCGCGGGCCGCGTTCCCTCGCCTGATGGAACTCGCAGGCGTGGAGCGGGCGCAGCCGAACTCGGGGCGGACACGTAGCGGCAGCAGGGCCTCTGGTGAGAGGGGGAGGAGCGGATGAGACTCATCGGCGTTCCCTTCAACTCGGCCGGCCGGTCCGACGGCGTCGCCCGGGCGCCGCGAGCCCTTCGCGAGGCCGGGCTGATCGACGTGCCGCCCGGTGGCCTCCGCGATGCCGGTGACGTGGACGTCGGCGTGCTCGACCCTGGCCGTGACGCCCGCTCCGGGCTGATCTCGCCCGGCAGCCTGGAGACGACGATCGCCTCGGTGCACAAGGCGGTCGCCGACGGCCTCCGCGCAGGCGACCGTCCGCTCGTGCTCGGAGGCGACTGCCCCGTCCTTCTCGGCGCTCTGAGCGGCGCGGCCGAAGCAGCAGGAGACGTCGGCCTGCTGTTCGTCGACGGCCACGAGGATGCGTGGCCTCCGGACCGCAGCACCACGGGCGAAGCCGCCGACTGCGAACTCGGCCTCCTGCTGGGGCTGCACCGCGAGAACCTCCCGCAGTCGCTGGTGCGGTTGCTGCCCACCCTCGCCCCCGACGCCGTCGTCGCGCTGGGGCCCCGCGATGCGGGCGAACTCGCGGCGTACGGGATCCCGTCGGTGGCGGGGAGGATCCGCATGCGTACCGGCGCCGATCTCGCCTGGCAGCCCGGCGCGGCGGCAGCGTACGCGCGCGAGAGCACCGAGCAGCTGCACCGCCGGACCGGCAACTGGTGGCTGCACATCGACCTCGACGTGCTCTCCACCGACGCTCTGCCCGCCGTCGACTACCCGCAGCCGGGCGGTCTGACCTGGCCGGAGCTGGAACTCCTGACAACCACGGCGCTGGGCGCCACCGGTTGTGTGGGGATCACCCTGTGCATCTACAACCCGGATCTCGACTCCGGCCGGCACCACGCGCGCCGCATCGCGGACTTCGCCCGCCTCCTGATGAGTTGAGCGTTCCGCCCAACCGCTATGACGAGCAGCGCCGCGACGAAACCCCCACGTCCCAGTCGTCGACTCCCGGGCAGGGCCCGGCAGTTGACCCGTGGACGCCGAACCGCGGCCCGAGCAGGAGACAACGGTCACGCTGCCCGGGACCGTGCCGCCGGACGTCTGCGGCACTCACCCGACGCGGAAGGGCCGCCGAGCGGTAACTCGGCGGCCCCGTGCGGAACACGAGCAACCGGTTGCATACGGAGGAACCCTCGCGGAGATCGCTGGCAACGGTCCGCGCGGGTGCCGCAGCAGCCCACCTAGGGAGATCACTCATGCCCACTGCATCCAGCGTAACGACCGACCCCGGTACGTACGCCACCTCCATAGCCGGGTCGGAGGCGGAGATACGCGCCGCCCAGCGGCTCCGTCACCGGATCTTCGCCGAGGAGAAAGGTGCTCGGCTGCGTTCACCCCTGCCCGGGCACGACGTGGACGGCTTCGACGAGGCGGCGGATCACCTCATCGTCACATCCCGGGCCGAAGGCGAAGTCGTCGGCACGTACCGGCTCATGCCGCCCGGGAGGAGTGAACGCCTCTACTCGGAGTCCGAGTTCGATCTGCGCTGCCTCCCCGTCGACGTCAGGTCGTCGATGGTCGAGGCGGGCCGCGCCTGCGTGCACCCCGATCACCGCTCGGGTGCGGTGATCAACGCCATGTGGGGCGGGCTCGCGCGCTACATGCTGTTGTCCGGACACCGCTATCTGGCCGGCTGCGGATCCGTACCGCTGGACGACGGCGGCCAGTCCGCGGCCGACGCCTGGCTGCTGGGCACCACCAAGCATGCCGCCCCGGCCGAACTGCGCGTACATCCGCACGACCCGTGGCACCCGCGGCAGCCGCTGACGGCAATGCCGGACTACGCCTCGCTCCCCGCGCTGCTCCGCGGGTATCTGCGGATCGGCGCCTGGGTGTGCGGGGCACCCGCCCACGACAGGGACTTCGGTGTCGCCGACTTCTTCGTCCTGCTCGACATGGAGCAGCTGAACGAACGCTACCGGCGCTACTTCCTGGGCCAGGGCCGGTGAACCCCTGGGAAGTCGCCTCCCCTTGCACGCAGCGGTGCGTCACCCGGCCCACCGGGAACGAGCAGGCGTATGCCCGCACCCGGCGTGTGCCCGCGGCGTCCGTGCTGCGGCGTTACGCGTCGCTCACCGCCGCCCTGGGCAGCGCGCTGGCAGCCGGAACGCGGATCGCCGACCCGTCAGTGCTCCAGCGTCACGCCCGCTGCGTGCTCGGCGCACTCGGCATCGGACTGGACGCGACGGGGCCGCTGAGGGTGCCGGGCACGGCCGCAGGCACGTTGATCGTCGCGAACCACGTGTCCTGGCTCGACGTCATCGCGGTGTTGGCCGTCGAGCCCGTGCCGCTGATCGCCAAGCAGGAGGTCTCCGGCTGGCCGGTCGTCGGGCCACTGACCCGCAGGACGGGCAACCGCTTCATCAACCGCGATGCGCCACGCGAACTTCCGCGGTTCGTGGGCGAGTTGGCCGCACATCTGCGCGACGGCGGCTCGGTGATGGTCTTCCCGCAGGCGACCACCTGGTGCACCGCGCCCGGCGGGCCCTTCCGGCGCGCGATGTTCGAGGCGGCGCTCCGGGCGGCAGCGCCGGTGCGGCCCGCCGCCATCGACTACGCACGGGACGGCACGCGGAGCACGGCGGCGGCCTACGTCGGCGGGGACAGCCTCGCGGCTTCGCTCCTCAGGGTGGCCGGAACCGACGGGCTCGCCGTGCGCGTACGTCCGTGCCGGACGCTGTGGCCCCACGGCCACGACCGGCGTTCACTCGCCGCGGCCGCGCATGCGGCGGTGTCCGACGCCGTGAGTGCCCCGGTGCTTGCGCCGCGCACAGGGGTCTTCCGCACGGCACGTCCACCGGAGGCCACGGTGCCCCCGCAGCTGCGTGCCCACGCCTGAGCACACACCGCTCCGGGCGCGGACCGTGCGGCCGGCCGATGATTCCGGCACCGCCGCGCGGTCTGCACACGGCAGGAAACCCTGGCCGGCGACGAACGGAGAATCACCATGTCCGCCTCGCCGAGCGGA
Source organism: Streptomyces bathyalis (assembly GCF_015910445.1). NCBI lineage: Bacteria > Bacillati > Actinomycetota > Actinomycetes > Kitasatosporales > Streptomycetaceae > Streptomyces > Streptomyces bathyalis. Next base: position 565,594 of record NZ_CP048882.1, on the reverse strand, counting down.
GCGAGCCGGAGGGTCGTCACCTGGGCGAGCGTGTCGATGGACGGCTTCACCAGCGGACCCGACGGCCCCCAGCACGACACCTGGCTGTACGAGCACGCGATGCAGGAAGGGACGGCTGTCTACTTCGAAGGCATCTGGCGTGGCGCCGACACGGCGCTGCTCGGCAGGACGAACTACGAAGGCTTCCACTCCGTGTGGCCGTCGATCACCAGGGACCCGGCCACCGATCCCCGCACCCGCGACCTGGGAACCTGGCTCGACACCGTCGAGAAGGTGGTGTTCTCCCGCACCCTGGAGAAGGCGGACTGGAACAACTCACGTGTCGCCGGCGACCTCGAGGCGGAGGTCGCCGCTCTCAAGCGCGCACCTGGGCGAGACATCCTCGTGCTCAACAGCGCAAGCATCATCCATGCGTTGCTGCGCGCCGACCTGGTCGACGACGTGCGCTTCGCCATGGTGCCGACCTTGGTGGGCGGCGGCCTGCGTCTGTTCCCGGACGGCCTTCCCGCGTCCAAGTGGAGCCTGGCCGAAACAACGGCCCTCGCGCACGGCGCCGTCGGGCTTCACTACCGGCGCGCTTGAGCCGCGCCCCCTGGGCGGACGTGCCCTGGCCCGCAGACGGGCCGCCGCCGGATCACGCGACGTGGGGCGCTCAACTCACCTGTCCCAAGAGGCCATTACGCCATTACCCGGCAGGTAATTGCCGGTGCCCGGCGCCGGCGGACACGCTTCCCGCACATCATTCGTGCACGGGAGAGTGAGGCTGCTCAGATGACCGGAGACACCGAGGACCGCGTGCGGGCGTATGCGGCGAAGACTCCCTTCAACGTCGGCCTGTGGGCGGGGTTCTGGGCGAAACCGGACGCGACCCGGGTGATGCTTCTCGCCGAGGACGTCGTCGGTGACTGGCCGGGCGACCCCGAACCCGTGCGGGGCAGGGAGGCCTACAGGGACCGGATCGCGCGGCTACTGGAACTCGTCCCCGACCTCCACCTCGAAGTCGCCGAACACGCCGAGAACGACGGCTGCCTCTTCATTCACTGGGTGGCCCACGGCACCGGCGAGAGCGGACCGTTCGTGTTCGACGGCATCGACCGGATCCTGCTCGACGAGGACGGGCTCGTGAAGGAGACGGTCATCCGCTACGACCCCGCGGTGGTCGCGGCACGCGTCGGCGGCCGCTCGGACGGGGAGGGCCCGGACGCATGAGGACCGGGGCCGGGGCGGCGGCAGACTCGCCGCACAGCGGCGGGAGTTCCTCCTCCCCTCCTCCTCCGTACGAGGCGCGTCCGTCAGCCCGCGATCTCGCCCAGGACGGCGGCCAGTTCGCGGGGGCGGGAGAACATCGGCCAGTGACCGGTGGGCAGATGGTGCATGTCCATCCCGGCCATCAGCTCGAAGACCGGATTCCCCGTTCCGGCGACCATGCGCACCTGCTCAGGGGTGAAGGTGGACATGATCACCGAACGCGGGGTCGACGGCAGGACCGCCGGACGGTCCAGGGGATCCGCCGCCGTGCCGAACGGCTGCGGAGTGCCCAGCGCGCGCATGCGCGTCAGATGCGCCTCGGACAGTTCCGCCAGATTCACGGGGTCGGCGTCCGGGTCGAACGCGGGCACCGGGATGCTCCAGCCTTCGCCTTCCTCCGCGACCTGCCGGCGCAGTTGCTCCCGCGCCTGCGGCTCGTGGAAGTCGATTCCGGCCAGGCCGTCGGGCATGGGGCCGCTGTCCACGTAGACGATCCGCGCGAGTCTCTCCGGGATACGGTCGGCGGCTCCGGTGACCGGCATGTTCGCTCCGCTGTGACCGACCAGCACCACCTCCCGCAGGTCCCCGTCCTCGATGACGTGGACGATGTCCGCGATGTGGGTCGCGAGGCCCACCTCGGCGGTGGCCTCCGCCGCCCGGTCGGCCAGCCCGGTCAGCGTGACCGGATGGACGTCGTGCCCGGCCTCCCGCAGGTCACGCGTCACCTCTTCCCAGGCCCAGGCGCCGAACCAGAACCCGGGTACCAGCACGATCGTGGCCATCCCGTCCACCTTTCACCTGTGTCTTCCGCACCTACGTGACTAGGGTGGACCCGATACCGGACAGGATCCGCCCGGATTTGCGAGGTGACTCGTGTCCCATCCCACGACGCGGGTGCTGGCCATGCTGGAGCTGATGCAGGCGCACCAGCGGATGAGCGGCGCGGCCCTCGCCGAGCGGCTCGGTGTCGACGAGCGGACGGTCCGCAGATACGCGGGCCGCCTGGCCGAGCTGGGCATCCCGGTGACGGCCGAACGCGGCCGGTACGGCGGCTACCGCCTGATGCCCGGCTACAAACTGCCGCCCCTGATGCTCAACGACGACGAGGCGACGGCCGTGGTGCTCGGACTCCTGGCGGGACGCCGACTCGGCCTGCCGGGCGACGCCGCCGAAAGCGCTCTGGCAAAGGTGCAGCGAGTGCTGCCGCGCTCGCTCCGCGACCGGGTCCAGGCCCTCCAGGAGACCCTCGGCTTCACCCTCGCCTCCCGTGAAGGCGCAGCTCCCGCGACCGGGACGGTGCTGGTCCTGGCGCAGGCGGCGCGCGAGCGCCGGCGCGTGCGGATGCGGTACCGGTCGTGGAAGGGCAGCGACAGCGAGCGCGAGGTGGACCCGTACGGTCTGGTCTTCCACTCCGGCCGCTGGTACTTCGTGGGGCACGACCACCGCAGCGGCCAGACCCGCACCTTCCGCGCGGACCGGGTGCTCTCGGTCGACCTGGGAGACGCCACCTTCGACGTGCTCGACGATCTCGACCCGGTCCAGCACGTCACACAGTCCCTGGCGGCCGTTCCCTATACGCACGAGGTCGAGGTGGTGCTGGAGACGACCCTTCAGCAGGCCGCCAAGTGGATTCCGCCCTCGGCAGCAACCCTCAGCGAGACGACGGGCGGTGTCCTGATGCGTGCGCGTGCCGAGAGCCTCGACGGTATGGCCCAGCTCCTCGCCGGGTTCGGCCGTCCGTTCACGATCCGGCGCCCGGAGGAACTGCGAGGCGCCGTACGCGACTTGGCGGCCCGCCTCACGGCCTCGGCCAACGCCTGATCTCCCCTGTCCATGGACGCCTCACGGCCCGGATTCGTCACGCCGCCGCAGGCCGAAGTGGGCCCCGGGCCACGCAGCCGGGAGGCCGCGCGTGCCGGGACCCACCTCCTTCGAACGCCCGGTCTTCCCGACGGGCTTCCGACACACCGCCCGCTACGGTGACTTGGCCGCCAGGTCCGGCTGCCCGGCGCCGGTCTCGGCGGGCGGGCGCACCTGACGCGGCAGGTCCCGCTTCGGCAGCAGAAGCATCGCCGCCGCCCCGGTCACCGCCAGCGCCGTCATCACCACGAAGCCGCTGGAGTAGCTGCCGGTCGAGGTGACGATGAAGCCCATCACGGACGGCGCGACGACGCCCGAGAGGGCGAAGGCCGCGTCGGCGAACCCGGCGGCCGCACCGGGCTGTGCGGGCAGCGCGTCGATCGACGCGACCCACCAGATGCCGCCGGTCACGAACCCGATACCGACACCGATCGAGATGAAGGTCACCGACACCGTCAGCGACGGTGCCACGAAGATCGGGATCAGCGAGGCACCGGATCCCAGGAGCGCAAGCCCCATGATGGTCAGCCGGCTCCTGGGGCTTCCCGTCCTCTTGAAGATCCGGTCGGTGAGGACACCGCCGATGATCGCGCCGACCACGCCGGCCGCCCATGGAGCCACGGAGAACAGGCCCACCGCGGTGATCGTCAGGTCGTACTGGTCGGACAGGTAGCCCGGCAGCCAGTACATGAAGCCCCAGAACATGAAGCCCCACGCGAAGTAGCCGACCGCGATGATCCACAGGTTCCGGTTGGTCAGCAGGGGGCGCCAGCGGACCTTGTCCTTGGAGGGGCGTTCCTCAGCGAGCTGTCCCGCCGCGATGTAGGCACGCTCCTCCTCCGACACCCGCCGGCTCTCGGCCGGCGTGTCCCGCAGCAGCGCGAAGGCGATGGCGAACCACAGAACACCGATGCCGGCGAGCACCCAGAACATGCCGCGCCAGCCGACTCCCGCTATGAGCTGGGTCATCACGGGCCCGCCGATCAGCAGCGAACCGGACACGGCGACGCCGCCGACCATGGCGAGCGCGATGCCGCGTTCCCTCTGCGGCATCCAGCGGCTGACGGTACGGGTCGCGGCGGGGAAGCCCGGACCCTCACCGGCACCGAGGATGATCCGGACCACGAACAGGCCCATGAAGGAACCGCTCACGGGAGTCACCGCGGTGACGACCGACCACAGGAGCACACCGGCCAGCAGGACCCGCCGCGAGCCGTAACGGTCGACCAGCGGCCCCGCGAGGAACGCGAACACCATGTAGCCGATGGAGAAGGCGCTGCTGATCAGCCCGTACTCGTACTTCGTGATGCCGAAGGCCTTGGTGAGCGGTTCGATCGCGAAGCTGATCGCGCTTCTGTCGATGTAGTTGATGACGATGAGGGCGACGATCAGGGTGAGCGTCAGCCAGCGGTACTGGGTCCGGGTCCGGGTGGGCATGGGGTTCACCTCACGCTGGTGCGGTGCGGATGCTGTGGCGCCTCACGTGCCGGCCACCACGTTGGACAGCGCACGGGTCAGACCCGCGGTGTCGAGGGAGTTGCGGATGTTCCAGACCTCGTCGGCCAGATCCCTCACGGCCCGCGGACCGCCGGCGCCGAGGGCGTTGGCGGTGTACTTGGCAGTGAGCTCTCCGGCATGGAGGGGGTTTTCCGGGCTGCCCCTGTTGACCATCACCCGCTCGGTGACGGTGGAGCCGTCGCCGAGTTCTGCGGTGAGCACGGCGGGGAACTGGTGGGGGAAGATCCTGGTGCACTCCTCGTCCGCGACGCAGGTCACGCGGGCGGCGAGGGCGAGACGCGCGGGGTCCGCGGCGGCCTCGTCGGTGAAGTCCTCGTGAAATACGCCGAGTCCGGCCGCCCGGGGCGAGCCGGGGAGGGCGTTCCCGTTCGACAGGCCGGGCGGAGACCAGCCCGGGCCGCACGCCCACGGCGAGAGCAGCCCGGCGGCCACGGTGTACGGTCCGCTGAACGCCGCGTGGTAGCCGGAATGAGGGCGTGCCTTCTCCGCGGCGGGTTCGGCGATCGTACGCAGCACGGGGGCGGGAACCCCGAGCGTCAGCCGGGCCACGGAACCGGGGTCGATGCCGCGCCTCCGCATCCGCATCGCCGCGTCCACCCCGGCGTGCGTGAAGTGATTGCACGGGTACGGCTTGATGAACAGCCGTGACAGCTCCCAGCGTTGACCGAGTTCCCCGGTGAGGGCCTCCTCGGCCATCTCCTCGTCGTACCGGTCGCCGCAGTACGCCTGGAAGAAGCCGAACCTGCCCTCCAGGACGGTCGGCGGTCCTGTCAGCCCGAGCCGCGCCATGTCCGCCGCGACCACGCCCGCGTGCGCCGCCCATCCGCAGTGGACGCGCTTGACGGTGCCGCCGGTGCGGTTCGCCTCGATGATCCCGGAGCCCATGCTGGCCGCGATGCCGATCGCTGAGCACACACCGTCGGCGTCCAGGCCGCGCAGCACGGCCGCCGCCACGGCAGCGCCGACGGCACCGCATATGGCGGTCGCGTGCAGACCGCGGTCGAAGAAGACCGAGTTGCCCAACTCCTCGTCGTACTGGGCCATACCGAGCCGGCAGGTGACCTCGATCCCGGCGGCGGACGCGGCCAGCAGCCGTGCCCCGCTGGCGCCGGACGCTTCCGCGACCGCAAGCGCGGCCGGCAGCACCGAGGACGAGGGGTGCAGCACGGAGGGCAGATGGGTGTCGTCGAAGTCCAGGCTGTGCGCGAGGGTTCCGTTGACGAGCGCGGCCGACGGCGCGGGCAGCCGTGTGAGGGAGCCGATGACGGTGGCGGTGGGGGAACCGCCCCACTCCTCGGCCAGTTCACGCACCGCCATGCCCGGGCGCATGGGCAGCGCGGCGAGGCTGTTGCCGAGCAGATCGAGCAGGTGTCCTGCGACCTTCTCGCTCAAGTCGGCGTCGAGGCCCTCCGAGGCCACCTCGACGGCGAACCGGGCGAGCTGCTGCGCCGGAGTGAGCCCGGCGGGAGCCGCGAATGTCATGCCACCACCGCCAGCGGGCGGATCGGGGAGCCGGTGCCGCCGACGATCCTCAACGGAGCGACGACGAAGAGGAATTCGTGCACGCCGGCGGCCGCGAGATCATCGAGTGCCAGGTGCTCCATGATGTAGATGCCGCTCTCGACCAGCAGCAGCCGGTGGACGGGCAGCAGGCTGTGACCGGCACCCGCCGGGATCTGCTCGCACGCGGTCGTGTCCGCGCCGACGGCCCGGACACCGCGGGCGGCCAGCCATTCGCCGGCGCTCTCGGTGATGCCCGGCACGCCGGACTCCTTGCCGAGATAGGCCACCGGGTCGTCGAAGTTCCGCGCCCAGCCGGTCCGTACGAGAGCGACGTCGCCCTGGCGGGGTTCCGCACCGCCGAGTGCGGCAGCGCGCTCCAGGTCCTCGGCGGTGACGCCGTATCCGCCGGGCAGCGTGTCCGCTCCGAGGGCGGCGGCGGCATCGAGGAGGACGCCCCGCGTCACCATGGCCGGGATCTGCTCGGCACCGTGCTGTGAGAAAGCGCCGCCGGACTGCGCCTCGCCGGCGTCGACGCCGCCGTGCAGCTTGCCGTCGTGGCTGACGTGGGACAGGGCGTCGATGTGGGTGCCCACGTGACCGCCCGTGATGATCACTTCGCTGGAGGCGGAACCCCCGTCGGCCCGGACCATGTCGCCGTGGCGGCGTGCCAGGGTCATCCGGAATCCGGGGTGGTTGGGCGAGCACGGCATGCCGGTGAACAACGGCTGGCCCAGCTCGACGATGTGCGGCTCGGAAGGCAACGCGTCGAGCAACGGGTTAGGGGGGTGCGGTACTGCGGTCATGTCCTGCCTTGCGTGAACGGTGAGGGGAAAGGAGGAGCCTAAAGCTGAGTGGGGATCAGGAATGGGTGGGGAGTGGGAAGGTGCTGTGCGCTTCCGCGTCCGCCTGGTCAGCCGGCCGGTACGCGGCCCGTCGCCAGTTCGAGGACCCAATGGGCCCGGGCGACGACCGCCGGGTCGATCAGCCGGCCGTCGTCGTCGAGCCAGGCGGCGCTGCCGGCGTCACCGGCCTTCCGCAGGGAGTCGACGAGCCGGCGGGCGGCCTCGATTTCCGCCGGTCTCGGAGTGAAGGCATCGTTGACGGGGCCGATCTGCGCCGGGTGCACGACGGACCGGCCGTGGAAGCCGCGGTCGCGGGCCCGCTCGGTGCTGACCGAGAGACCTTCCAGGTCCGCCACGTCGGTCCACACGCTCTGCACGGGAGGGGCGAGTCCGGCGGCCCGGGCCGCGTTGACGACGCGACCGCGGGCCCAGCCGAGCGCGTCGTCCGCGCGCACCCGCAGGTCCGCGCCGAGGTCCGCCTCGCCGAGCGACACGAGCGTCACCTGCGGCGCGGCGGTGGCGAGTTCGAAGGCGCGCTCGACACCGAGCGCGGTCTCGATGAGGAGATGCACAGGCGCCTCGACGCGGCCGAGAACGGTCGCGATCTGCTGCGGCGCCTCGCACTTGGGCAGCCTCAGGCCCTGCACGGGTACGTCGGCGAGGGCGGCCAAGTCGGCCTTGCCGTGCGCGAGTTGGACCTGGTTGATGCGGATCCACAGCGGCTTGGGCCAGGTACGTGCGGCGGCCTCGGCCGCGTAGGAGCGTGCCTCGTCCTTGCGCTGGTCGGGCACCGAGTCCTCGAGGTCGAGCACGACGGCGTCGGCGTAGCCGCTCATCGCCTTCTCCAGGAGTTCGGGCCTGGTGGCGGGGACGTACAGCCAGGACCGCACGGCCGTGACGGGCGGAGGGCCGGTGCCGGTCCGGCCGGGGGCGGTCATACGATGCCCCGTTCGGCCAGGTCGGCGAGCTCGTCGGCGCCGACGCCGTACGCACCGAGCACCTCTGCGTTGTCGCGGCCCTTCCGGGGTCCCGGCCAGCGGACTTCGCCGGGCGTCTCGCTGAGCCGGAACGGCACGTTCTGGAAGCGGATGGGACCCAGTTCCTCGTCGTCGACCGTGGTGATGGTCTCCAGCGCCTGGTACTGGGGGTCGGTGAAGATGTCGCTCATCTCGTAGACGGGGGCGATGGCGGCGTTCGCCGCCTCGAAGGCCTCGGTGACCTCGCCGCGGGTGCGCTGCGCTATCCAGGAGCCGACCGCCTCGTCCAGCTCGTCCGCGTGCTTCGCACGCTCGGCTCCCGAGGCGAACCACGGCTCGTCCACGAACTCGGGACGGCCCACGAGCCGCATCACCCGCTCCGCGACGGACTGGGCACTGGTGGAGACGGCGACCCAACTGCCGTCCCTGGTGCGGTAGGTGTTGCGTGGCGCGTTGTTCGCGGACCTGTTGCCGGTGCGCGGCTGAAGCTCGCCGAGCTGGTCGTAGGTGATGGCCTGCGGTCCCAGCAGGGTGACCATCGGCTCGATGATCGCGAGGTCGAGCACCTGGCCGCGGCCGGTGCGCTCCCGCGCGTGCAGCGCGGTCATGATGCCGAACGCGGCAGTCAGGGCCGACACCCCGTCGGCCAGCCCGAAGGGCGGCAGCGTGGGCGGCCCGTCGGGTTCGCCGGTGATGGCCGCGAACCCGCTCATCGCCTCGGCGAGGGTGCCGAATCCGGGACGCCCGGAGTACGGCCCGTACTGGCCGAAGCCCGTGACGCGGGCCAGGACGAGGCGGGGGTTGATCTCGCTGAGCACGTCGTGGCCGAGGCCCCAGCGCTCAAGAGTCCCCGGCCGGAAGTTCTCGATGACGACGTCGGCGTCCGCGACCATGCGGCGGAAGGTCTCCTGCCCCTCGGGGCTGCCGAGGTACAGGGTGATCGCCTTCTTGTTGCGGGAGAGCATCTTCCACCACAGGCCCACGCCGTCCTTGCTCGCCCCGTGGCTGCGCACCGGGTCGCCTCTGGGGTGCTCGACCTTGATGACGTCGGCGCCGTAGTCGCCGAGCAGGGTGGCGGCGAGGGGGCCCGCGAAGAGCGTGGCGATGTCCAGCACCTTGACGCCGTCGAGCGCGGCGCCGGACCCGGCTGCGTCCGCGGGGTCGGTGTCGGTCATGGAGATCGTGATCCTTCCTTCGCGCCGGGCCATCCGAGCGCATGGGAGATGTCGTGGGCCGCATCGAGGACGTGGGGCGCGCAGTCGCGGACGAACTCGGGCGTGAAGCGGGAACGCGGACCGCATACGGACACCGCTCCGCGGACGTCGCCGTCGAGGCCGAAGACGGGCGCGGCCACCGATCCGGCGTCGGCCTGACGCTCACCGGCGGAGCTCGCGTATCCCGAGTCCCGTACCGAGTCCAGCTCGGCACGCAGACGCGCCGCGTCGGTCGGCGTGCTGCCGGTCAGCGCCGGAAGCCCGGCGGCAAGGATCTCCTCGCGCCGTCCCTCCGGCAGGAACGCCAGCACCGCCTTGCCGGAACTGCCGGCGTGCAGCGGGAATCTGCGGCCGAGTTCGACGGTCATCTTCACCTCGTGGGTGCTGACGATCTGGTCGACGTAGGCCCGTCCGCCCGGCACCAGCGCGGTGAGGGTCACCGTCTCGCGCGTCTCCTCCTGAAGCCGCCGCAGGGTGTTCGCGGCGACGGCCCGCAGGTCGAGATCGCGCAGGGCGCGTGCACCGAGTGCGGCCGCTGTGGGACCGAGCTGGTAGAGCCGGGTGTGCTGGTCGAGCGTCACCATGCCGCGGGCGACGAGCGTCTGCAGGATGCGGTGCACGACGGCCTTGCTCAGGCCGAGTTCGCGTGCGATCCGGGACACCCCGAGCTCGTCCGTCCCGTCCGTGAACAGCAGCAGGACGTCGATCACGCGGCCCGCGGTCTCGGTTCCGGATTGAGTCGTCATGGGCCCATTCTCACCTGCTCCCTTCCGCGAGATTTGATACGGCACCGAAGCCGTACCGCTCAATGGAACGACAGGGAAGCACCGGTACTCGACGACGGTCAAGGGTTGTTCCTCGAACAACGAGGCTGTTACTTGGATTCCTCGTCAGGCATTGACGTCCTCCGGCGGCGTTGAAATCATCGTGGTCCCAGAGTGTTCCGCTGAACGGAACGAACCGAGGGAGGTGGAGAAGGTGCCCGCCGACCGGAGTGACGGCATGAGGTACCAGGCGGCGGTCGACCTGGTGGTGGCCGGCGCCGGCGGAGGCCTGGCCGGTGCCCTGCGAGCGGCCGAAGCCGGACTCAGCGTGCTGGTCGTGGACCCGGACGAGCACTTCCTGCGCGGCAACAACACCTCGATGTCCACGGCGATGATCCCGGGGGCGGGCACACGCTGGCAGTCGGCGGCGGGAGTCGAGGACGGCCCGGAGCGCTTCCTCGCCGACATCTCCGCCAAGACGCGCGGCGCCGCCGACCCCGTGCTGGCCGCCGCGCTCGCCGGGCTCAGCGCGCCTCTCGTGGAGTGGCTGGCCGACAGCGCGGACCTTCCCCTCCACCTCGTACGGGACTTCAGCTACCCGGGGCACTCCGCCGACCGGCTGCACACGGTCGACGGGCGGCACGGATCCGCACTGCTGCGCCATCTGTACGGACGGGTGCGGGCTCAGCCGTGCGTCGATCTGCTGGTGCCGGCCCGCGTCGTGGACGTCACCCTCGATGCCGTCGGCGACGTCACCGGGGCGGTGATCCAGTACCCGAGCGCCTACCGGGAGACCGTCCCGGCCCGCGGGGTGCTGCTCGCGACCAACGGATACGGCGCGAACCGCGAGCTGGTGACGCGGCACATGCCGGAGGCTGCGACGGCCGAGTACCACGGCGGGCAGTTCTCGCTCGGGGACGGCCTGGAGATCGGGCTGCGCCAGGGGGCCGCGTCCGCCTTCATGGACGCCTACCAGGGTCACGCCGCACTCGCCCGCCGCTCGCGGACGCTGGTCGGCTGGGCCACGGTGATGCACGGCGGGATCATGGTCGACACGGCGGGCGACCGCTTCGGCGACGAGACCACCGGCTACTCGGAGTTCGCCGCGGCGCTCGCGGCCCGCCCCGGCTCGCGCGGCTGGATCGTGCTCGACCGGCGCATTCACGACCTGTGTGCTTCCTTCACCGACTTCCGGCGGACCGTCGAGGCGGGTGCGCTGTTGTGGGCCGACGACGTCGACACGCTCGCCGAGCGCACCCGACTCGACCCGGAGGCGCTGGCGGCCTCCGTCGCGGAACAGGTGTCGCGGGCCTCCGGTACGGGAGGGCACGACAGGTTCGGCCGCACCTACTTCGAGCAGCCACTTCGGGCACCGTACGCGGCCGTTGAGGTCGTTCCCGCCCTGTTCCACACGCAGGGCGGGCTCGCCGTCGACGGTGAGGCGCGGGTGCTGAACCGGGACGGCGCACCGATCGGCGGTCTCTTCGCATCGGGCGGCGCGGCACACGGCATCTCGGGCCACGGCGCCGACGGCTATCTCGCGGGCAACGGCCTGCTGCCCGCGCTGGGTCTTGCCTGGCAGGCGGCGAACACCCTGTCATGCACGTACGCACATGGAGAGGGCACAGCGCGATGACGGAATTCGACCGGCTGATCAAGAACGTGCGACTGGTGAGGCACGACGTGGCGGACATCCCGACGACGGACATCGCCGTCTCGGACGGCGTCTTCCGGCGCATCGCACCGGACATCCCGGCCGAGAACGCGCGCGAAGTGACCGACGGCAAGGGGCTGTTGGCCTTCCCGGGCGTCGTCGACGCGCACCAGCACTGGGGGATCTACAACCCGCTGTCCGACGACACGGCGAGCGAGAGCCGCGCCTGCGCACAGGGCGGAGTGACGACGGCGCTCACGTACATGCGCACGGGGCAGTACTACATGAACCGCGGCGGCAGCTACGACGAGGTCTTCCCCCTCGTCCTCGAGGCCTCCGAGGGCCGCAGCCACGTCGACTACGGCTTCCATCTCGCCCCGATGCAGAAGTCGCACATCGAGGAGATCCCGGAGCTGATCGGCCGCTTCGGTGTCCCCTCGTTCAAGGTGTTCATGTTCTACGGGAGCCACGGCCTGCACGGCCGCTCGTCGGACCAGAACTCGTTCCTGATGATCCCGCCGGACGAGCGGTACGACCTGGCGCACTTCGAGTTCGTGATGCGCGGCGTGCAGGCGGCGCGGGAGAAGTACCCCGAGCTGGCCGACGCGATCTCCCTGTCCCTGCACTGCGAGACCGCGGAGATCATGACGGCGTACACCAAGCTCGTCGAGGAGGAGGGCGAACTGACCGGCCTCGCCGCCTACAGCGCGTCCCGGCCGCCGCACTCGGAGGGGCTGGCGGTCACCATCGCGAGCTTCCTCGCCGCGGAGACCGAACTGCCCAACATCAATCTGCTGCACCTCTCCTCGCGCCGGGCGATCGAGTCCGCGATGCTGATGGCCAGGACCTTCCCCCAGGTCGACTTCCGCCGCGAGGTCACCATCGGCCACCTGCTCGTGAACATCGAGACCGCCTCGGGCATCGGCGGCAAGGTCAACCCGCCGCTGCGCCCGCAGGAGGACGTCGACGCGCTCTGGGAGCACCTCGTGGCGGGCAACGTCGACTGGGTCGTCAGCGACCACGCGTGCTGCAAGGAGGAGGTGAAGTTCGGCGACCCGAAGAGCGACGTCTTCGCGGCCAAGTCGGGCTTCGGCGGTACCGAGTACCTGCTCCCGGGCCTGGCCGGCGCCGCCGGCTCCCACGGCCTCCCGCTCCAGAAGGTCGCGGAGCTCACGTCCTGGAATCCCGCACAGCGCTTCGGTCTTCGCTCCAAGGGGATGATCGCCGAGGGCTACGACGCGGACCTGGCCCTCGTCGATCCCGACCGCTCATGGACGGTGGACGCGGCCAACTCCGAGTCGGTGCAGGAGTATTCGCCCATGCAGGGCCTGGAGATCGGCGCGAGCGTGAGGGCGACGTTCCTGCGCGGCCGTCCCGTCTGCGCGAACGGTGAGGTGACGGGCCGGCCGGAGGGACGCTACATATCCCGTCCCACCGGCTGACCGGACAACCGGCGACGCCGTCGGCCGAAGCCGGGCATTCTCACGGCGCCGAAGACGAGGGGGAACGCCGCGAGTTGGGACGTCCCTGCCCGCGAAGTGCGCCTGGCCGGGTTGACACTCACCGGACCCGACACGAGAATGACACGTCATTCCGGTCGGATCGGCGGTGAAGGAACCAGGTGAGCGCTGTGCCCCAAGGTGTGGTGGACAAGCGGGAGGTCATCCTCCGTGCTGCCGGCAAGGTCATCGCCGAGAAGGGGTACCACGCGACCGGGATCGCCGACATCGCCCGCGAACTGGGCGCCGGGCACGGGACGTTCTACCGCTACTTCAAGAACAAGGAGGACATCGCCCGCAGCCTCGTCGTCCGCGCACTCGGGCAGATGCAGGACGCGATCGCCGATGAGGATCCGCAGTCCTCCCGTTCCCTGGGGGAGTACCGGGAGCAGGTGCGGCGCATCGGCAACAAGCTCTTCGACCTCGTGGTCGCCGAGCCCGATCTGGCCCGGGTGCTGTTCTACGACGCGGCGGCCATAGCACGTACCGACCCGGGAGTCCTCGGCTCCGCCGTGGAGAACGCAGGCGCCTATACGGCCGCCTTCATCCGCAACGGTCAGACGAGGGGCTTCGTACGCCGGGAGTTGGACCCGCAGGTGGTCGGTCTGGCCGTGAACGGCATGATCCTCGCCGGGTGCGCGCAACTGCTCCACGTCCGGGACGCCGAGGAGATGCGCACCTCGTGGATCCGGACGGTGGAGACGCTCATGTTCGACGGGCTCGGAGGCACCTGACGCCGGCGGCCCGCCGGCCGGGGCGAAGCAGCCCCGGCCTTTTCTTTGCCCACCGAGCAGAATGACATGTCATTCCGAGAAGGGATCCAGCTCATGGTGCAAGTCGACGTCTTCTGGGCCTACGGGATCGGGGCGGGCTTCGGGACCGCCGCGGCCTTCCACCTCCGGCAGGCGCGCCCCCAACGGCCGTCCGGGAAGGGCGGTCCGCAGCAGCCGCCCCCCTACTTCCTCGCCACCGCCGTCTACTGCGGCATGCTGTTCGCGCCGAGCGGGATATGGCTGCTGTGGAGCTTTCCCGACTGGGAGACCATGCAGGTCGCCGGCGGGCACGGGGCTCTGCCCGGCTGGCTGGTCGCGCTGTTCGCGCTCACGAACGTCAGCCAGGGGCTGCTGGGATACGAGGTGGCACGGCGTCTCGTCGTACGCGGGCGCGTGTACGCGGCCTTTCTGCAGACCGGCGTCGGCTACCTCGGGATGTTCCTCATCCTCGTCCACGGCTGGGACGGGCGGGGCTACCAGCGCTTCTTCTCGCCGGGGCGCGAGGAGTTCGCCGAGTGGCCCGCGAGCCACGGCCCCGGCGAGCTGCTCTCTCGGGCCGGTGACTGGGCGGTCTCGGCCGTCGGGCTGACCCTGGCCGGCATGGGTGTGGTGCTCCTGCCGGTGCTGTTCTACGTGCTGGTCACGGCGATCCGCAGCGGACAGCGGGAGGCGGGCGTCGAGATGCGCAGCGCGCTCCGTATCGTCGGAACCTTCCTGCTCGCCGTCTTCGGGCTGGCGCTGGGCTCTGCCGTCCTCGCGAGCGTGCTCATCCACCAACTCGGCTGGTGGGCGGGAACGCCCCTTGCCGCACTCGCCGTCTGGGGGCTGGTCCTGCGGAGGGAGACGGGCGCGGCCCACCGGGTCTTCGGGCTGCTGGGCCTCCCCGACGCCCCGACGTCACGCGGCGGACGGGACGGGGGGAAGCAGCCGGACGACCACGCCCGGCCCGAGGCAGAGGCACTCGCCGGACAGCCGCAGGCCGTACCCGGCGAAGCGGTGCGCACCTGACGTCGCGGACGGCGCTGCGGATGCCGGCGGGGTTCCCGGTCAGGAACTCCGCCGGCATCCGCCGTGGATCGCGGGGGAGTGGCCGCTGTCCGGGGTCAGCTGCAACTGCCGATCCCGGGCCGGCGGTTCCGCCGCTCATCCCACCTGTCCCATGCGCTCACGGAGCAGGCGCAGCGACTCCTGCTCCGGCCTCCGCCGTCAGTACGCGGTCGGGCCGGATCGGCAGATCGCGGTGCCGGACGCCGGTGGCGTGCCAGACCGCGTTGGCGATCGCCGCGGCGGCGCCCACGATGCCGATCTCGCCGATGCCCTTGATGCCGACAGGGTCGTCCGGCTCCGGGTCGTCGACCCAGTCCGCCTCGATGTGCGGCACGTCAGCGTTCGCCGAGACGTGGTAACCCGCGAAGTCCGCACCGACGTTGGCTCCCGATGCCTGGTCCCGGAACGCCTCCTCGTGCAGCGCCATGGAAATGCCCCACGTCATTCCGCCGACGAACTGGCTGCGCGCAGTCAGCGGGTTGACGATCCGGCCCGCCGCGAAGATGCCGAGCATGCGCCGCACACGTACTTCGCCGGTGGCGGTGTCCACCGCGACCTCCGCGAACTGCGCCCCGAACGAGTGCCGTTCGGTCTCCGCGAGCGCCCCGATCGCCTCGGCGGTGTCGGAGCGCGCCGTGATGCCCTCCGGTGGAATGCTGCCGCCCAGGGCCAGTTGCTCCCGCAGATCGCGCGCGGCGGACGTCACCGCCCACGCCCAGGACCGGGTCCCCATCGAACCGCCGGCGATCATCGCCTGGCCGAAGTCGCTGTCGCCGATGCGGACGTGCACCTGTTCAGGAGCCACGCCGAGCTCCTCGGCGGCGACGAGGGTCAGGGCGGTGCGCGCGCCGGTTCCGATGTCGGCGGCTGTGATCCGCACCGTGAACGTGCCGTCCGCTTCCGCCGTCACCGCCCCCGTGGACGGAACGGCACGTGCGGGGAAGGAGGCGGCGGCGGTGCCGGTCCCCACCAGCAGCCGCCCCTCACGCCGCACGGCCGGACGCGGGTCCCGGCCCTCCCAGCCGAACCTGCGGGCGCCCTCCTCGAAGCAGGCCATCACGCGGCGGCTGCTGAACGGCAGCCCGGACACGGGGCCGGTCTGCGGATCGTTGCGGGCGCGCAGCGCGATCGGGTCGATGCCGCACTTCTCGGCGAGTTCGTCGAGCGCCGACTCGATCGCGAACGAGCCCGGTGCCTCACCCGGCGCGCGCATGAACGTCGGGCTCGGCACGTCGAGCCGCACGATCCGGTTGGCCGTGTGGTGGGCGTCGGCGTCGTACATCACCCGCCCCACAGCGGCGCATCCCTCGACGAACTCGTGCACGGTCGAGGTGAGGCTGAGCGAGTCGTGCTGCAGGGCGCGCAGCCGGCCGTCGGCGTCGGCCCCGAGCTTGATCCGCTGCGCCGTCGGGCTCCGGTAGCCGATGAGCGAGAACATCTGCCGGCGGGTCAGCACGACCCGGACCGGGCGCTGGAGGACGGTCGCCGCCATCACGGCGGCCACCTGGTGCGCACGCACGCCCTTGGAACCGAAGGCTCCGCCGACGTGTTCGGACACCACCCGCACGGAGGACGGGTCGAGCGAGAACAGCTGCGCCAGCTCGTTCACGATCCACGTGCTGCCCTGGTTGGAGTCGACGATTTCGAGGCGGCCGCCCTCCCAGCGAGCAGCCGCCGCGTGCGGCTCCATCGGGTTGTGGTGCTCCTCCGGCGTCGTGTACTCCTCGTCCACGACCACGGCGGACGAGGCGAGTTCGGCCTCTAGGTCGCCCTTCTCCTCGACCGCCGAACCCATGCCGTCGTGCGCGTACGCGTCAGGACGGCCCGCGGCGAACGCGATGTCGTGCGGCTCCTCCTCGTACTGCACCACCAGCGCCTCGGCGGCCTCCCTGGCCTGCTCGGAGGTCTCGGCGACGACGAGCGCCACCGGCCAGCCCCTGTGCGGCACGCGGTCGTTCTGGAAGACGGCGACGGTCGGGTCGGGAGGCCCGAGCAGGCCGACATAGTCGGTGTTCACGTGCGGCGCGTTCCCGTGGTGCAGGACTTCGAGAACGCCGGGCATCTCGAGGACGGGTCCGGTCTCGACGGAGACGACGCGGCCGCGGGCGACGGTGGACAACACCAGCCAGCCGTGGGCGAGTTCGGCGAAGGGGATGTCGCCGGCGTAGCGGGCCGCGCCGGTGACCTTCTCCAGGCCCTCCACGCGGGTGTGCGCGGCGCCGTGGGAACTCTTCGCCGGAGTGGTTCCGGTCGTGGTGGTCGTCATCGGGCGGCCTCCTCGGACAGTTCGGTCAGCACGGCCACCACCAGGTT
Organism: Streptomyces bathyalis; assembly: GCF_015910445.1. Taxonomy (NCBI): domain Bacteria; kingdom Bacillati; phylum Actinomycetota; class Actinomycetes; order Kitasatosporales; family Streptomycetaceae; genus Streptomyces; species Streptomyces bathyalis. The sequence continues at coordinate 548,382 of NZ_CP048882.1, read as the reverse complement.
GCGGATCAGGCCCACCTTGTATCCGTTCTGGGGCAGCGGTTCGGCGGCCGTGAGCTCCGCTTCCGCCGCGGCGGCGAAGGTCTCGGCGGTGGCCGGTGCCCCGGCCAGCACCCGCTCGGCCGCGCGGGCCCGCCACGGACGTGAGGCGACAGCCCCGAAGGCCAGGCGCGCATCGTGCACGGCACCGTCCCGGACGTCGAGCGCGGCGGCCACGGATCCGATCGCGAACGCGTACGAGGCCCGCTCGCGGACCTTCCGGTAGCGGGAGTTGGCGGCGACCGCAGCGGGTGGCAGAGTGACGCCGGTGATCAACGCTCCGGAAGGCAGCGCCGTCTCCAGATGCGGGGTGTCTCCGACAGGCGTGTAGAACTCCGTCATGGGCAACCGGCCCGGCCCGTCCGCCGTTTCGTACTGCACGACGGCGTCGAAGGCGGCCAGCGCCACGCCCATGTCCGAGGGGTGCACGGCCACACAGTGGTGGGAGGCGCCCAGGATCGCGTGGTTGTGGTGCTCGCCCTCGATGGCGGGGCAACCGGTGCCGGGGGAGCGCTTGTTGCACGGCTGGGACACGTCGGCGAAGTAGCCGCAGCGGGTGCGCTGGAGCAGATTCCCGCCGACCGTGGCCATGTTGCGCAGCTGCCCGGACGCGCCGGCGAGCACTGCCTGCGCCAACGCCGGGTAGTCGCGGCGGACTTCGGGGTGCGCGGCCAGGTCGCTGTTGGTGACGGTCGCACCGATGCGCAGGCCGCCGTCCTCGGTCCTCTCGACCTCTCCGAGGGGAAGCCGCGTGACGTCGACGAGCAGAGCGGGCCGCTCGACGCCGGTCTTCATGAGGTCGACGAGGTTGGTGCCGCCTCCGAGGAAGCGGGCCTGCGGATCGGCCGCGAGCTGTGCGACGGCGCCGGACACATCGAGGACGCGCTGGTAGCCGAACTCCCTCATGCCACCGCCCCGTTCCGGGCCTGCCCGGCCTCCGTCCCGGCCGCAGCCGCCCGGGCGACGGCCTCGACGATCTGCACATAGGCGCCGCAGCGGCACAGGTTGCCGCTCATCCGCTCCCGTATCTCGTCCGGAGTCAGCGGCGGCGGTGCACTCCTCACGTCCCTCGTGACGGCGCTCGGCCAGCCCGCCGCGTGCTCCTCGATCATGGCGACGGCTGAACAGATCTGTCCCGGTGTGCAGTAGCCGCACTGGTAGCCGTCGAAGTCCAGGAACGCCTGCTGCACCGGATGCAGCCGCTCCCCGTCGGCCACGCCCTCGATGGTGGTGATCTCGCGCCCCTCGGCGGCCACCGCCAGCTGAAGGCAGGAGACGGCCCGATGCCCGTCGAGCAGAACGGTGCATGCGCCGCACTGCCCTTGGTCGCAGCCCTTCTTGGTGCCCGTCAGGTCGAGACGCTCGCGGAGCGCGTCGAGGAGAGTGGTGCGGTGGTCGACGGACAGCGTGTGTTTCTCGCCGTTGATGTTCAGGGTGATGGCGCTGGACGTCGATGGGTCCATGCTCAGCCTTCTTTCGCGTATCGGAGCGCGTCGGAACCCTCCGGCAGGCAGAGGAACGGGACGCGGCCGTACGGACCGTACGTATCGACGGCGGCTGCGAGAACGGGGAGGGAAGGAGGAGCGCCGACGGCCCCGTTCGCCGTTATGGTGGACCTAACCGGAGGGTTGTCCGTTACCGGGAGAACGTAGTGGACAGTTGTCCGTTTTGGCAAGCCCGGGTTCGGGCGCGAACCCGCGAGGAGGACGAGTGCGGCAGAGCAAGGAGGCGCCTCTGCGCTCGGACGCACGACGCAACCGTGAGCGCATCCTCGACGTGGCCCTGGCAGAGCTGACGCGATCCACGAACGTCCCGTTGAGTGCGATCGCCAAGAAGGCAGGCGTCGGGCAGGGCACGTTCTACCGCAACTTCCCCAGCCGCGAGGCCCTCGTGCTGGAGGTCTACCGCCACGAGATGCAGCAAGTCGCTGACGCCGCGGCCCAGTTGATCAAGACCTACGAACCGGACCGTGCGCTGCGGGAGTGGATGGACCGCCTCGCCCGGTTCGCCATGGCCAAGGCCGGTTTGGCGGAGGCCATCCGCCAGGCCACCAGCGCGCCCGGGAACGCGGAGAAGCCGGGCCACGGACCGGTGACGCGGGCCGCCGAACTCCTGCTCCGTGCCAACGAGGAGGCCGGCACCATCCGTCCGGGAGTGACCGCGGACGACTTCCTCCTCGCCATCGCCGGCCTCTGGCAGATCGATCCGCGGGGCGAGTGGCAGCCACGCGTCAGCCGGCTCCTCGATCTCGTCATGGACGGGCTGCGAGCGGGAGCGGCCGGCGGCAAGTGAGCGCCCCGGCTCGGCCCCCGCGGAGCGTCCTGGTGATCGCTTCCGGCGCTCTCCCGTCGATCACTGGCACCGCTTCGGTGGCATCCGGCTCCCGCCGGAGGCGCCGAGCCGCGTGAACGGGCGCCGCACGAGCCGTCGCGGTGGAAGGGACGAACCGCCACCACTGGTCACCAACCACCTCACCGGTCCCACACACTTCCGCCTCAGGTGTGCGCTGACTATGGCGTTCGGGGCTTGTTTGCGCTGGACTTGGGGACGACCGCCCATGACATCGACTCGGACCCGGCACCCGAGCCCCCGCGAAGCATCAGTCCCGTGACCAGACGACCTCGTGATCTTCGTGACTCGCCGGAGACGCCGTGAACCGGGATCGGGGGAAACGGATGGATTGCGCATACCTCTCTGACGCGGAGCTGGTCCGTCTCATATGGGAAGGGGGAGAGATCTCCCGCGCCGCGCTGCACGAGCTCGAGCGGCGCCACTTCCCTGCCGTTCGGGCCTACGCCGCCTTCGGCGCGGTGAGCCCGCGGGCCGCCGACGAACTCGCGTACCAGGCATGGCAGCAGGCGCTCCAGCAGCAGGCGGAGGGCAGCGTCAGCGGTGCCGTACGTGCGGGTGCGCTCTCCGCGGTGCTTCAGACGGCGTCAGCATGGGCGCGCGCGAGCGGACGGGCGGCGCTGAATCCCCAACTGGCGGCGTGGATGGAAGCCAACAGCCTGGTGGTGCCGGGGAGTACCGCGCCGGCGGGATTCCACCGCCCGTCACTCGTGGCACGCGCCGTCGCCGGCATTCCCTGCCGCAGCCAGACGGTCCTGTGGCACCAGTTGGTCGAGCGCGACGACAACGCGCTGACCGGGTGGTTGATCGGTGCGAGCCCGGGTGAGGTGGTCGTGGCCACCGGCCGTGCGCAGGAGGAGCTGTACAACTCCTACGTCCAGGTCCTGCTGAACGGGATGCAGGACGAATGCCGTCTCTACCACCGGCTGGTGCTCGCCTACGGGGACACGAGGTCCGCGAACGTCGCCGCCGAGGTCGCGCCGCACCTGGAGCGTTGTGCCCGCTGCTCCCGGGCCGTCGGTGATCTCGGGCGTCTGCGGCACGACCCCGGCACGCTCCTGGCGCAGGCGCTGCTGCCGTGGGGCGGTTCGGAGTACGCCGCGCAGAGTGCGAACGCGAACCAGGGTGGCGTGCGCGAGGAGCTCATGCCCGGGGCCGGCATGGCTCCCACCGCGGCGATCCCTGCTCTGCCCGCCGGCAGCCAGATGCCGCAGGGTCCGATGTCCGGCTCCCTTGGTGCCGGAGGCCAGGGGTTCGGGGGCCGCGCGGCCGGCAAGGGACGGCACGCCGCCCCCGATGCGGCCGGAACGGGTGCGGCCTCACGTACGGCGAAGCGACGTACCGACCTGGTCGTGCGGTGCACGGCCGTCGCCGGCGTCTGCGCGGTCGGCGCCGCCTTCGCCTTCGGATTCGTCGGGGACTCCGACCCGGGGAAGCCGAAGGCGAAGGATCCGGTGTCGCCGGTCAAGGCCTCGCCCTCCCCTTCGAAGTCCGCAGGACCTTCCCGTGCGACAGCGACGGCGAAGTCCACTTCGAACCCCACGGGGAAGCCCTTGTCGAAGCCCACCAGGACGCGGCCGGCGCCGCCCGGCGGCGGTTCGGACGACCGGCCCTCGTCGCCGGCCGTGCGCAACGTGGCCGTGGAGTGGCTGTTCGACAAGGTCAGCAGCGACGGCGTGACGCCCGACAGTTCGGCGAACAACAACGCGGGCACGCTCTTCGGCGCGTCCCGTCCAAGACCCACGCCCGGGGGAGCGCTGGCCTTCGACGGCGAACAGTTCGTCGCGTCGAACGGTCCCCTGATCGACACGACCGGAAGCTTCACCGTCTCTGCGCAGGTCAGGCTCGACCGCACGGACGTCTCCCAGACGATCCTGAGTCAGGACGGGTCGGACTCCAGCGCCTTCATGCTCCAGTACGACGCCGACGAGTCCCGGTTCGAGATGAGCATGCCGGAGGAGGACACCGGCGACGCGGGCTCCGACGCCGACGAGGCCGTCTCGGCGCTGGAGCCCCAAGCGGGCCGGTCCGTACATCTGACGGGTGTCTACGACGACGCCGACGACGAGTTGCGCCTGTACGTCAACGGCAGGCTCGCCGGAACCGCCGATCACGAGGACGACTTCGCTTCCGGTGGGAACTTCGTCGTCGGCCGCGGTCTGTCGGGCAACGCGTTCTTCCAGGGGCTCGACGGGGCTGTCGACGACGTGCGCGCCGTGGGCAGGGCGGTCTCCTCGGCGGAGGCCGCGTCCCTGGCGCGGGAGTCCTGACGAACCGAGGAGAGCGGCCGGGCGCACAGCGGTGAGGCAGGGCCGCCTCCTCGCGGCGGTGACGGCGACGGCCCCGAACGGACCCGCGCCGACCGCTGGCCATGGGCAGCTTGCGCCCCCTACGTCAGCCTGACGCCTGCACTCGGTACGAAGTGAGCGCGGCACTCGTCCTGTTGCCGGGATGCAGGCACCCCCGTGTCCGCCTCACGCCCTTCTTCGGCGTCGCCCGGCCATATCCCTCCCCGCCGCGCAGCCGATGCCGCGAGGAATCGCCCCGTACTGCCCCGTCCCCGTGGAAGATCCGGTTCCTTGTCGCGGATTGATACCTAGCGCTACTATGCATCAGGGTCCTAGGTATGGGCCGCAGGGAGGTCTCGTGAGGGTCACCAAGGATCTCGTCGCCGCTTCTGCGACGCCGATGGTGCTGGGCATCCTGGCCGAGGGGGAGAGCTACGGCTACGCCATCCTCAGACGGATCAACGAGCTGTCCGGCGGAGAGCTGGACTGGACGGAGGGGCTGCTCTACCCGTTGCTGCACCGGCTCGAGCGCCTCGGCCATGTGGAGTCGAGCTGGCAGGCGGTCACTGGCGAGCGGCGGCGCAAGTACTACCGCATCACGGACAGCGGCCTGGCCGAGCTCGCAGAGCAACGCCGGCAATGGGACACGGTCGTGGACGCGCTCAAGCAGGTCTGGCTCGGCACCGGCGATCTGAAGACGTTGACGGCAATACCGCTGGAGGGCCCGGCATGACAGCGCTGGACGGTCAGGACGACCTGGAGGGCCAGTTCGCTCAGTGGCGCCACTACGTGCAACGCCGCCCGGAGCTGCGGCAGTCCGACGCCGATGAGCTCGAAGACCACCTGCGGGACTCCGTCGACGAGCTCATAGCCGTCGGCCTGCGCCCCGACGAGGCGTTCCTGGTCGCGGTCAAACGCATGGGCGGCCTGGACGATCTCTCCCGCGAGTTCGCCCGCGAGCATTCCGAACGGCTATGGAAACAGCTGGTGTTGACCGGCGAGGCCGACAGCGCGGCGGCGGACGACCGGTCGCGGCGTGATGTGTACGCCATGATCATCTGCGTTGCGGGAGCGGCGATGTCCGTCAAGCTTCCGGCGCTCTTCGGCATGAGCTTCGAGGATGACCCCGGTTTCTACGGCCGTAACTTCAGCCTGTTCGCGCTGCCGTGGCTCGCGGCCTTCCTGGCCTGGCGCCGTCGCGCCGCACGACCGGTGATCGGAATTCTGGTCGGGCTGTTCGCGCTCGGCGCCGTGGCGGCCAATGTCTATTCGCTCGCGGACGACTCCCAGTCGGCGGTCCTGACGGGCATCCATCTGCCCATCGCCCTGTGGTTCGCGGTCGGTCTGGCGTATGTCGCCGACGACCTGCGATCGACGCGCCGGCGCATGGACTTCATCCGCTTCACCGGCGAATGGTTCGTCTATCTCTCGCTCATCGCCGCCGGCGGCGGCGTGCTGATGTCGCTCGTGTTCGGGACGTTCAAGGCCATCGGGGTGAACCCCGAGGACTTCGTCGTCCAGTGGCTGCTTCCCTGCGGGGGCGTGTCAGCGGTGGTGGTTGGCGGGTGGCTCGTCGAGGCCAAGCAGAGCGTCGTGGAGAACATGGCGCCGGTGCTGGCGCGGCTGTTCACCCCGCTGGTCACCCTGGTGATGCTGGCCTTCCTCGTGGCCTTCGGCGTGACCAGCGCCGGCATCGACGTGGAGCGGGAGGCGCTGATCCTCTTCGACCTTCTGCTGGTCGTGGTGCTCGGGCTGCTGCTCTACTCGATCTCGGCCCGCGATCCGCTGGCCTCGCCCGGCCTGTTCGACAAGCTGCAGGTCGCCCTCGTGGTCAGCGCGCTCGCCATCGACGTGCTGGTGATGGTGGAGATCACCGGACGCATCACCGAGTACGGCACCACACCCAACAAGGCGGCGGCACTCGGCGAGAACATCATCCTGCTGGCCAACCTCACCTGGTCGGCATGGCTGGTGCTGGGCTTCGTCCGGCGGCGCACTCCGTTCGCGGCGCTGGAGAGCTGGCAGACCAACTACCTCCCGGTGTATGCCGTGTGGGCATGGGTGGTGGCCCTGGTCTTCCCGCCGGTGTTCGGCTACCTCTGACGGCTCACGGTCCTGAACGACCGACCTGATCGGTCCCGAATCGTCGACCGGCCCGCCTCCGGGTCACCGCTCCCGGGGCGGGCCGGTACGTCGTCGCGCCCACCGCTCGCCGGGCCGACGGGCCTCACTCGACCCGGTAGGAGGCGTCGAGCGGGAGTGCGCGCGACGAGGAGCCGACGGCGATCCCGTACTCGCCCTTGCGCACTCGGAACTCGTCGGAGCCCGTGTCCCAGTAGGACAGCTGTTGCGGGTCGACCGAGACCCGCACCTCCTTGCTCTCACCGGGCTCCAGACTCACCTTCCGGTAGCCGCCCAGTTCCCTGGGCGGGCTGTCCACCTCGGTGTCCGGCTTGCTGACGTACACCTGTGGTGCCTCGGAGCCCGCGCGCGTCCCGGAGTTGGTGACCGTGAACGACAGCTCCACCGGGTCGTCAGGCCCGCCGGAGTTCTTCTCCAGCCGCAGGTCCGAGTAGGCGAAGCTGCTGTAGGACAGGCCGTGCCCGAAGGGGAAGAGGGGCTCGGTGCCCGTCCCGTCGTACCAGCGGTAGCCGACGTCGACCCTCTCTGTGTAGTGCGCCGTGCCGTTCACACCCGGGTACTGCGCCTTGGTGTTCGCCGGCACCTCGTCCTCGCGGACCGGGAAGGTCTGGGGGAGCTTGCCCGAGGGGTTCACATCCCCCCACAGCAGCCGCGCGGTGGCGGCGCCCCCGCGCGCGCCCGGATACCAGGTCTCCAGAACGCTCTTGACCTGCGGCAGCCAGGGCATCAGCACGGGACCGCCGGTCTGGAGCACCACGATCGTCCGCGGGTTCGCCTCGGCCACCTTCGCGATCAGCTCGTCCTGGTTGCCGGGCAGGGACAAGTCGGCGCGGTCGCTTCCCTCTTCCTCCTTGTCCTGTGCGAAGACGAGAGCCACGTCCGCCGACCTCGCGGCCTTCGCCGCGAGCCCGGGAAGTCTCCCGTCGTGGTAGGTGACCTGGGCCGAGTCGCCGGCGCGCTTCCTGACCGCGCCGAGCGCCGTGTCCTCCGAGAGCGGGTCGACCTTGCTGCTGCCGCCGCCCTGCACCGAGTCCGCGGCGGCGGAGCCGATGACGGCGATCCTCTTCGCGGAGCCCGTCAGGGGGAGGGCCTCGTCGTTCTTGAGCAGGACGGCGCTCTGCTCGGCAACGTGCTGCGCCGTGGCGTTCCCCGCCGCCTCGTCGACCGGGGACGTGGCCGTGCCGTCGCGCTCGAAGAAGCCGAACCTGAACAGGACGGTGAGCACTTCACGTACGCGCTGGTCGATGGCCTCCTGGGGGAGCGCGCCCCTGAGTTTCGCGGCGCGGACGGTGAGGGAGTTGACGAGCACCGGCAGGGGCAGTTCGACGTTGAGGCCGGCGGCGAGGTCGGAAGTGCGGTGGGTGGAGGGGTAGTCGGAGACCACGTACCCGTCGAAGCCGAACCGGGAGCGCAGCATCGTGCGCAGGGTCTGAGAGTTGGAGCAGGCATAGACGGTGTTGACGCGGTTGTACGAGCACATCACGGAACCCGGCCTGCTCTTCTGCACCGCGAGATCGAAGGGCTTGCCGTAGATCTCGTGCAGCGTGCGTTCGTCGATGTCGGCCGAGACGGTCATGCGGTCCGTCTCCTGGTTGTTGGCCATGAAGTGCTTGACGGTGGCGATGACGCCCTGCGACTGGATGCCGGTGGCGTCGGCGCCCGCCATGGTGCCCGCGAGGTAGGGGTCTTCGCTGTAGTACTCGAAGTTGCGGCCGTTCACGGGGACCCGCTGAATGTTCGTGCCCGGCCCGAAGACCTGCATCTGACCTCTCGCGCGTGCCTCGCGCCCGAGGGTGCGCCCGTACTCCCGCGCCACCTCGGTGTCGAAGCTGGCGGCCTGCGCGACGGGGGCCGGCAGCGCTGTGGCCTGCTGTCCGTTGCGGACGCCGGCGGGTCCGTCGGTCATCGTCACGCCGGGCACCCCGAGGCGCCGTATCGGCGCGATATAGCCCGTGGTGGGCACGGGGGAGCCGACGGTGCCGTGCAGCATGCGGACCTTCTCATCGAGGGTCATCGCGTCCAGCAGCAGATCGGCACGCTCCTCGGGGCTGAGCGATCTGTCGGTCCACGGACGGTTGTCCTGGGTGCCCGACGAGGAGGCGTAGGCTGTCGCCTCCCCGGAGGGGAGCGGGCCGGGGGCCGGCATCGTCAGCGCGGCGGAGAACACCAGGGCGGTCGCGACCCGGACGAGGGGCCGAGGAGGTCCCATCACCTCAGCACGTCCTTTCTGCCGCCTCGGCGGCCTCGCAGGCGACTGACATGTACACGTTCTGTTTGCTTGAGATATCCCCATCCACGGCGCGGGGAATGCCGGTAGGGCCGATCCGCGGCGGCTCACGCGCCCGGGGAACGGTGACTCCGCAGGCCTGGCGGCTTTCTGAAGGCGGCCCGGGCGTCCGGACGGTCACGGTCGGCGACCCGCTGTCACCAGGCATTTCGCGCCGGGCGCCACTAGCCTTGGAGGGGTGACGTGGCCAGTCATCTTCGTCGTGGATCACGACCCGAGCTCACTCCGTGTTCTGCTGGCCGACCTCACGCGACGGTTCGGCAGAGCGTTCACGGTGCGGGGCGCGGGCTCGGTGGATGCTGCGCTCGTCGCCGTGGGGGACCTGGCACAGTCCGGCGAATCCCTCGCACTGCTGCTCGTGGACGACGAGTCGATCGACGTACTCACACGGGCACACAAGCTGTATCCGCGCGCCAAGCGTGTGCTGCTCGTGGACCGCGACTACTCGTCGACCAGTCCGGCCGTCCAGGCGATCGCGCTCGACCGCGCCGACTACCACATCGTGCGGCCGTGGGTGGACGACGAAATGCTCTACCGCGCGATGAGCGAGTTCCTGTCCTCGTGGACGCGGGACCAGGAACCCGTCTTCGAGCTGTTCCGGGTCGTCGCGGCGAAGGACGACAGCAGTGTGCAGCAGGTGTGCGAGGTGATGGCCCGCTTCAACCTGCCGTTCGCGATCTATCCGGCCGAAGAGGAGGCCGGACAGCGCCTGATGAGGGAAGCCGGCATCGACGCGTCGAACCTGCCTGCGGTGGTCCGGTACGACAGTCAGGCCTTCATCCACCCCCAACTTCCCGATCTGGCGCGCGCGCTCGGGGTCAACGTCACCAACGACATGGACGTCTGCGACGTCGCCATCGTCGGCGCGGGGCCCGCCGGACTGACGGCGGCCGTCTATGCGGCGTCCGAAGGACTCGACACCGTGCTCCTGGAGCAGGCCATGTCCGGCGGACAGGCCGGGACGAGCCCGATGATCAGGAACTACCCGGGGTTCCCCCACGGCATCGCCGGAGACGATCTCATGGCTCAGACCTGCGAGCAGGCGTGGCTGATGGGGACTCACATCGTCTTCGCGCAGCAGGCGGTCGCGCTCGAACGCCGCGGCGACCGGCGAATTGTGCACATGCTCGACGGCTCCGAGATCAACGCACGCACGGTGCTGATCGCCACCGGGGTCGACTGGCGGCGTCTGGGTGTCCCCGCTCTGGAAGCCCTGGTCGGCTCGGGCGTGTTCTACGGCACGGTCGTCGGCGAGAGCCGTTCCATGAGGGACCAGGACGTCTTCATCGTCGGTGCCGGCAATTCCGCGGCCCAGGCCGCGGTGCACCTGGCCAAGCACGCTCGCACGGTCACCTTGGTGGTACGGGGTGACAGCCTGGCGAAATCCGCATCCGCATACGTGGTGGGCGCCGTCGAGGCGACGCCGAACATCATCGTCCGCCACGGCACCGAGGTCGTCGGCGGCGGCGGCAACGGGCGCCTGGAACACGTGACGCTCCTGGACCGTGAGGCGGACACCGTCGAGCGGGTCCCGGCAACCGGGCTGTTCATCATGATCGGCGGTGAACCGCACACGCAGTGGCTGCAGGGCAGCATCGAACGCGACGAGCAGGGCTATCTGGTGACCGGCCACGAAGTCCGTGAGGACTCCTCCGCGGGCTGGACCCTGCACCGGGACCCCATGGTGCTGGAGACGAGCATGCCCGGTGTGTTCGCGGCCGGGGACACACGGAACGGGTCCATCAAGCGCGTCGCCTCGGCGGTGGGTGAGGGGTCCACGGCCGTGCGCCTGATGCACGAGTACCTGGCCGGCTGAGCCGCGCGCCTCCCGCCGCAAGCGAAGGAGACCGCGATGTGGTCCGCATGCTGCGGGCCGCGTCGCATGGGTCCTCTCGGCCAGGCCCGGCAGATGAACAATGCCACGTTCTTTACGCGACGCGTCATGGATATGTAGCGTGTTTGAGGACGGTCAGGACGCGAGGCATGCGCGGGATCAGCGCTTCCGCGCCTGGTGACAACCCCCGCGAAGGAGCGGTCGTGGCACGAACACTGCACAGCTGGACCCGCGGAGCCTGGTGGGCCCCCGAGGGTCGTGGACTGGAGGTGACCGACGCTGTCACCGGCGAGCCGGTGGCCGCGGTCTCGAGCAACGGCCTCGACACCGCGGCCACCGTGGCGTACGCCCGCGAGGTCGGCGGCCCGGCGCTGAGGCAGAGCGGCTTCGCCGAACGGGCCGCGCTGGTCAAGCAGTTGGCGCTCGCGCTGAAGGAACGGCGCCAGGAACTGATCGAGCTGTCCGCGCGCACGGGCGCCACCGCCGCGGACGCCTCCGTCGACGTCGACGGAGGTATCGGCACCGCTCTGGTCTTCGCGGGCAAGGGAGCCAAGCAGCTGCCGGACGGAAACGTGCTCGCGGAGGACGACGCCGAACCCCTCGGCAAGGGCGGCACGTTCGCCGGACGGCACCTCCTGACCCCGCGGCGCGGCGTCGTGGTGGAGATCAACGCGTTCAACTTCCCCGTCTGGGGGATGCTGGAGAAGCTGGCGCCGGCGCTGATCGCCGGGGTGCCCACCATCGTCAAGCCGGCCACGCAGACCGCCTACGTCACCGAACACGCCGTCCGCATCCTCGACGAGACCGGCCTGCTGCCCGACGGTGCGCTGCAGCTCGTGTGCGGCGGGATCGGCGACCTGCTCGACCACCTCGGCGGGCAGGATCTGGTGTCCTTCACCGGCTCGGCCGGCACCGCCGCCAAGCTGCGCGGGCACGAGGCCGTGACCGCGCTCTCGGTGCGGTTCAACGCCGAGGCGGACTCGCTCAACGGATCCGTGCTCGGTCCGGACGCGGTCCCCGGCACCCCCGAGTTCGAGCTCTTCGCCGACGCCCTCGTCCACGAGATGACCTGCAAGGCGGGACAGAGGTGCACGGCGATCCGGCGGGCGCTGGTGCCCGAGGAGCTGTTGGACCAGGTCTCCGACGCGGTCTCCGACCGCCTCGCGAAGGTCGTCATCGGCGCACCCGGGGCGGAAGGCGTCACCATGGGCGCCCTCGTCGGGCAGGCCCAGCGCGGCGAAGTGCTCGCGGCCGTGGACCGGTTGAAGACGGCCGCCACGGTGGTCACCGGCGGCGGGCCGCCGGCCGAGGTCGCCGGCGCCGACTCCACGACGGGTGCGTTCATGGCGCCCACGCTGCTGCGCTGTGACGACCCGGCACGTCCGGAACCGCACACCGTCGAGGCGTTCGGCCCGGTGAGCACGCTCATGGGCTACCGCGATCCCGCGCACGCGGTGGACCTGCTGGCACGCGGAGAGGGCTCGCTCGTCGCCTCGGTCGTCTCCCACGACGACGAGACGGTGCGCGAGATCGTGCTCGGCGCCGCGGCGCACCACGGACGCATCCTCGTGCTCGACCGCGACGACGCCGGCGAGAGCACCGGCCACGGCACCCCGATGCCGCAGCTCGTGCACGGCGGGCCCGGCCGCGCGGGCGGCGGTGAGGAGGAAGGCGGCCTGCGTGCTGTCGCACATCACCTCCAGCGCACGGCAGTTCAGGCAGCACCGCGCGTCCTGGACGCTCTCGCGGGGACCGCATCCTGAGCAGACGTGCTACATTCAACTGACGTGACGATTAATAGTCGTGGACTAACGGTTGTACCCGGAGAGAAGGGCAAGAGCGGATGACGACGACGGATGACCGCCTGGGAGCCGCACCCGAGCCCACCGGCCCGGTGAGCAGGATCGACTACAGCGAGCGGATCCCCAACAACGTCGATCTGGCCGGCGACCGCAAGCTCCAGAGGGCGCTCGAGCGTTGGCAGCCGAAGTTCATCGACTGGTGGAAGAGCCTCGGCCCGCAGGTGCCGACCAAGGAGGTCTATCTGCGCACCGCCGTCGCCATCGACCGCGACGGGTGGGCGGTCTACGACTTCGTGCCGATGGAGGAGTACCGCTGGGGCATCTTTCTCGCCGAGACCGACCCGGACCGCGAGATCACCTTCGGTCAGCACAAGGGCGAGAAGGCCTGGACCGAGGTCCCCGGCGAGTACCGCGCGGAGCTGCAGCGGCTCATCGTCGTCCAGGGGGACACCGAGCCGGCCAGCGTGGAGCAGCAACGGCAGCTGGGGGCCACCGCGCCGAGCCTGTACGACATGCGCAACCTCTTCCAGATCAACGTGGAGGAGGGCCGTCACCTGTGGGCCATGGTCTACCTGCTGCAGGCGTTCTTCGGACGCGAGGGACGCGAGGAGGCGGAGGAGCTGCTCCGCCGCAACAGCGGGGACTACGACAACCCGCGCATCCTCGGCGCCTTCAACGAGGACACCACGGACTGGCTGAACTTCTTCATGTTCACCTACTTCACCGACCGCGACGGGAAGTACCAGCTCGGCACGTTGAAGGAGAGCGGCTTCGATCCGCTCGCCCGCACCTGCGAGTTCATGCTCAAGGAAGAGGCCCACCACATGTTCGTGGGCACCACCGGGATCCAGCGCGTCGTCGATCGGACCGCCGAGCTGATGAAGGAGCACGGCACCGACGACATCCTTCAGCACGGCGGGATCCCGTTCGCGATCATCCAGAAGTACCTGAACCAGCAGTTCTCCGTCTCCATGGACCTGTTCGGCTCCGAGCTCTCCTCGAACGCGGCGGCGTACTACACCGCCGGGCTGAAGGGCCGCTGGCAGGAGCGCCGGCGGAAGGACGACCACCAACTGCAGGACCAGACGCGTGAGATGACCAAGGTCGAGAACGGCGAACTGGTCACCGAGACCGTCCCGCTGCTCAACGCGCTCAACCTCGACCTGCGCGATGAGTACGTCGCCGACTGCGAGAACGGCATCCGACGCTGGAACCAGGCGCTGGAGGACGCCGGGCTGCCGCACCGCCTGACGCTCCCGCACGAGGGCTTCAACCGCCAGGTCGGTGTGTACGCCGACAGCAAGGTCAGCCCCGACGGCGAGGTGCTCACCCAGGAACAGTGGGACGCCAAGGTCCACGAGTGGCTGCCCTCGGAGCAGGACATGGCCGACGTGCGGTCGTTGATGCGGCCCGTGTACGAGCCGGGCGAGTTCGCCGGGTGGATCGCACCGCCCGCGCAGGGCATCAACAAGCTGGGCGTGGAGTTCGACTACGTGCGCTTCTGGCAGGAGGACAACTGAGCAGGCGCGGAGTCACCGCGTACCCGCGCACTGCCGCAAAGCGCCCGGTCCGCAGGCGGGCCGGGCGCTCCGTGCGTCAGGTGCGGTCGTCGGCCCCGGCGCACAGATGCTCCCAGTAGGCCTGGGCGCGGCGGTGCCAGCGCTCGTGGCGGCGGTGGAAGAGCGTGGCGGCGTCGGGGCCGGGCCAGTCGTGATCGAGCAGCTCCGCGGGAAGGGCCGGGTCCAGCGCGGGGAAGCGCCGCCAGGCGTGCACCAGATGCACCTGGGCGACGAACGCCTCCTGCTGGCCGCTCACTTCCAGACTGCCGAATTGCTCGACGAATTCGCCGTACGCCGTCTCGATCTTGTCGAGTGGCCAGGCGGCGGCCACGACGTCCTGTGGGTCGCCGATCCCGGCCGAAGGGCCCGTCCAGGACATGGTGCTGTGCTCGATGCCGAGCTCCCGAACGATGGCCTTGACCTCGTCCGCCCGCTCCGCGTCGGGCACCACCCACAGCCCGTGCGCCGGTGACCCCATGCCGGCCCAGGTGAGCCGGGTGCGCAGCTTGTGCCGCAGTCGTCGCTGCGTCTCGGGCACCGTCACCGCCAGCACCAGCCACCGGCCGTCCCAGCGCCGGGTGTGCCGCATGAACGAGTAGATCCGCTCGGTGCCTTCCTCCAGCAGCTGTTCACCGTTCGAGGTCAGGCTCCAGCGGGTGCGCCGGCCGACCCGGTCCGAGACCAGCAGCCCCTCGGTGGAGGAGCGGGCCAGCGATTGCCGTGCCGCCTTCTCCTCGATGCCGAGGGACTCCAGTGCCCGCAGCAGCGCGCCCGTCCACACCGGCTCGTGGCGGGGCAGCACGAATTCTCCGAGCACGGTCAGCAGCAAGGAGCGCGCGCTCGTGGAGCCGGGCCAGGCGCGCCCCGTGCGCGATGGGCTCTCTGCGGTGCTGCCGGCAGCGGCCACGGCGTGGGGTCCTTTCGAAGAGGCCGGGAGGAACACCCGGATTCTAGTCCGGCCGGGGGTTGTCCCGGACCGGCCCGTCAGAAAGACATGCTACTTACTATTGACGACTCGCCATGTCATTGTAGAGTCATAACTCTAGTGACCCGATCGTTTGGAGGAGTTCGATGACCGCCGCGGTCGAACCCAGCACCCAGCCGCCCGTAACCGAAGCGGGCGCTGCGGACGTCGAGGCGGCTCCGGCCCCCGAGGCGGCACCCAAGGTCTCGTTCGACACCTCGCCCGGCCGGTACCGGCACTGGAAGCTCGACGTCGACGGCGAGATCGCGACGCTCACGCTGCTCGTGGACCAGGAGGGCGGGATCGTCCCGGGCTACGAGCTCAAGAGCAACTCCTACGACCTGGGCGTCGACATCGAGCTCTACGACGCCGTGCAGCGGCTGCGGTTCGAGCACCCGCGGGTCAAGTCCGTGGTGATCACGGGAGGCCTGGAGCGGATGTTCTGCGCGGGAGCGAACATCAAGATGCTCGCCCAGTCCACGCACGCCTGGAAGGTGAACTTCTGCAAGTTCACCAACGAGACCCGCAACGGGTTCGAGGACGCCACGGAGCACTCCGGGCAGACCTACATCGCCGCCGTCAACGGCACCTCCGCCGGCGGTGGTTACGAGATCGCCCTGGCCTGTGAGCAGATCGTGCTCGTCGACGACGGCTCGTCCGCGGTCGCGCTGCCGGAGGTGCCGCTGCTGGGCGTGCTGCCCGGAACCGGCGGCCTGACCCGCGTGGTCGACAAGCGGCACGTCCGCAAGGACCGGGCCGACATCTTCGCCACCAAGTCCGAAGGCATCAAGGGCAACACCGCCGTCGAGTGGAAGCTGGTCGACGCCGCCGTCTCCCGCGGCCGGTTCGACGCCGAGGTGAAGTCGCGGGCCGAGGAGGCCGCGAAGCGCTCACACCGCCCGTCGGACGCGCAGGGCGTCCAACTGACGCCGCTGGACCGCACGGAGACGAGCGACTCGATCAGCTACCCCCACGTCAAGGCGCAACTGCTGCGCGACCAGCGCCGAGTCGAGATCACGGTCGAGGCGCCCGCCGGTGAACCGCCGGCCGACGCCGCAGCAGCACGTGAACAGGGCACGGACTACTGGCCGCTCGCGCTCGCCCGCGAGCTCGACGACCTGATCCTGCGACTGCGCACCAACGAACTCGAGCTCGGTACCTGGGTGTTCCGCACGGCGGGCGATGCCGGCACGGTGCTCGCCCACGACGCACAGCTCGACGACCTCGCCGACGACTGGTTCGTCAACGAGGTGCGGCACTACCTCAAGCGCACGTTCAAGCGCCTCGACGTCACCAGCCGCAGCCTCGTCGCGCTGATCGAGCCGGGCAGCTGCTTCGCGGGGACGCTGCTGGAGCTCGCGCTGGCCTGCGACCGGCAGTACATGCTGGCCGGGGTCTTCGAGGATGTCGACCCCGACGCGGAGCCGGCGGCCCTCGTCGTCGGCCGGGCCAATCAGGGCGCCTACCCGATGGGCAACGGCCTGAGCCGGCTTCAGTCGCGCTTCTACGCGGCAGACGAGGACCTGGAGGCGGCAATCGCCCGCACCGGGACACCGCTCACCGCCGACGACGCGGCCGAACTCGGCCTCGTCACCATGGCACTCGACGACATCGACTACGAGGACGAGCTGCGCATCGTGCTCGAGGAGCGCGCCTCGCTCTCCCCGGACGCCCTGACCGGCATGGAGGCCAACCACCGCTTCGTGGGGCCCGAGACGCTGGAGACGAAGATCTTCGGCCGGCTGACCGCCTGGCAGAACTGGATCTTCAACCGTCCCAACGCCTCCGGACCGGAGGGCGCGTTGCGCCGCTTCGGTACCGGGAAGCGCGCCGACTTCGACGTCAAGCGGGTCTGACGGACCGCCGAGCCGAGGAAGAAGGAGGCGCAGAGCCCATGTCCATGCCCTCACGGTCCTTCAACGCCGCCAGCTACCTTGTCGACCGGCACCTCGACGGCGGGCGCGGCCACCACACCGCCGTCCGCCACGCGGAAGGGGACATCACCTACGCGCAGCTGTCCGCGGAGACCGCCCGCGTGGCCGGTGCGCTGCTGCGCATCGGCATGCACCGCGACGAGCGCGTGATGTGCTGCATGTCCGACACCCCGGAACTGCTGACGACCATCCTGGGCGCCTTCCGCGCCGGGCTGGTCGCCGTACCGGTGAGCACGATGCTGACCGGCAAGGAGCTCGGCGCCATCCTCGCCGACTGCGGAGCCCGTGTGCTCGTGTGCACCTCGGAGTTCGCCGAGGCATGCGGCGAGGCGGTGCTGGCGTCACCCGACGTGAGCCACCTCGTCGTGGTGGGGGAGGCCGAACCGGAGGTGCCTCAGCGGGTGGTGCGGCTGCCGTGGGCGGAGTTCACCGGCGGGCTCGCACCGCCGGACGGCCCGCTCGCCGGCACCGTCGAGGACACACCGGCGCTGTGGCTCTACACCTCCGGAACGACCGGCATGCCGAAGGCCGCGATGCACCGGCACGTCAACATCCGGCACGTGTGCGAGACGTACGGGCAGCAGGTACTGGGGATACATCCCGACGACCGGTGCCTGTCCGTCGCGAAGCTCTTCTTCGCCTACGGGATCGGCAACTCGGCGTTCTTCCCCCTCTCGGCCGGTGCGACGACCGTGCTGGAACCGCGGCGCCCCACCCCGGAGGTGATCGCGGAGCGGGTGAGCGCCGACCGGCCGACCCTCTTCTTCGGCGTCCCCACCTTCTACGCGGGGATGCTGGCCGCCGATCTGCCAGCGGACCTGATGTCGTCGGTTCGTCTTGCCGTCTCGGCCGGTGAGGCCCTGCCGGCGCCGCTGCTGCACCGCTGGCAGGAGCACTTCGGCGTGAAGATCATCGATGGCCTGGGCTCCACCGAGGCCCTGCACATCTTCCTGTCGAACCGGCCCGACGACATCGGTCCCGGCACGAGCGGATTCCCGGTGCCCGGCTACGAGTTGCAGATACGGGACGAGCGCGGCACCGTGCGTCCCCCCGGCGAGCCGGGTTCGCTGTACGTCAAGGGCCAGTCGATCGCGACGGGTTACTGGTGCCGTACCGAGACCAGCCGCCATGTCTTCCAGGGCGACTGGCTGGCCACCGGAGACACCTACGTGCGCGACGACGAGGGCCGCTACACCTGCCTCGGCCGCTCCAACGACATGCTGAAGGCCGGCGGCATCTGGGTGTCGCCGGGCGAGGTCGAGAGCCGCCTGATCGAGCACGAGGATGTGATCGAGGCCGCCGTGGTCGGCGTACCGGACGGCGAGGGCCTGGACAAGCCGGTGGGCTACGTGGTGCTCGCGAAGGGTGCCACCGCGACACCCGAGGACCTGATCGGCTTCTGCCGGGACGGCCTCGCCCACTTCAAGGCGCCCCGCCGCGTGGTGTGCGTGGAGACGCTGCCGCGCACCGCGAGCGGCAAATTGCAGCGCTTCAAGATCCGTCAGATGGCCGCCGAAGCCGGCGCCGCGGGCCCCCCGGCGGAAAGCGCCGCCCGGACGTCCGCCGAGCCCGAAGCCGTCAGCTGAGCGCGAGCACCATGCAGGAGGAGCAGATGACCAGTGGGGAGCAGACTCCCTCCGGCGACCGCCACGAGGTGGACCTCGTGCTCGTCGGAGCGGGACCCGTCGGGCTGTACGGCGCCTACTACGCCGGCGTCCGCGGGCTGCGCGTCGCGTTGGTGGACTCACTGCCCGAACCGGGGGGCCAGGTCACGGCGATGTACCCGGAGAAGCCCATCTTCGACATCGCGGGCTTTCCCAGCGTGCGGGGGCGGGAGCTCGTCGACAACCTCGTCGAACAGGCCGACCGGTACAGCCCGTTGTACCTCCTCGGCAGGCAGGCCCGGTCGCTGGAGTCCGTCCCGTCCGGCGACGGCCCGGACCGGTTCCGGCTGACGGCGTCCGACGGGACGGTGATCGACTGCGGCGCGGTCGTGGTGACCGGCGGCATCGGCACCTTCACTCCCCGGCCGCTGCCGGCCGGGGAGGACTTCCTCGGCCGCGGGCTGTCGTACTTCGTGCCGTCGCTCGGCGACTTCACCGGCACCGACGTCGTCGTGGTCGGCGGTGGCGACAGCGCCTGCGACTGGGTGCTCGCGCTGAAGCCGATCGCCAGGTCGGTGACGCTCGTGCACCGGCGGACCGCCTTCCGCGCGCACGCCGCCACCGTCGACGCGGTGCGCTCCTGCGGCGCCACGGTGATGACCGACGCACAGGTGACCCGCATCGAGGGCAACGGAACGATAGAGAAGGTCGAAGTGACCCCGAAGAACCAGGACCCCTTCGTGCTGCCCGCACAGCGGGTCGTGGCCGCGCTCGGCTTCCTGGCCGACCTCGGGCCGATGCGCGAGTGGGGCTTCGACCTGCACGACAACCGCCACCTCATGGTCGATTCGAGAATGGCGACCGACCTGCCCGGCGTCTATGCGGCAGGGGACATCTCCGAGTACCCGGGCAAGGTGCGTCTGATCTCGGTCGGCTTCGGCGAGGTGGCCACCGCGGTCAACAACGCCGCGGTGCATCTCGACCCCGAGGCCTCGTTGTTCCCCGGACACAGCACCGACGAGGCACCCGTCGCCGCGGCGGCGGCCTGAGGAGGACACCACGATGCCCTACGTGATCATGTCGGACTGCATCGACATCACCGACCAGTCCTGCGTCGAGGAGTGCCCGGTCGACTGCATCTACGTCGGCGAGCGCAAGCTCTACATCAACGGCAAGGAGTGCATAGACTGCGGCGCCTGCGAACCCGTGTGCCCCGTGGAAGCGATCTCCCAGGACCGCCGGGTACCGGAGGAGCAGCAGGAGTTCATCGAGGACAACAGAACCTTTTTCAGCGAGGTGCTGCCCGGCCGGGACGAGCCGATAGGCACACCCGGCGGCTCGCGGCTGACCGGCGACATCGGCGTCGACACTCCGCTTGTCTCGAAGCACCCCGGCAACTAGGCAGGAGTTCCACGGATGTTGGACGGTCATCTCCTGGTCGACGCCCATGTGCACGTGCCCCTGCTGTCCTCGATCGCCCCCGCATGGTCGCAGTGGGCACGTGACTTCGGGCCCGAGGGCGTGCTGGGACTCGTCTGGGACGCGGACGGCAACCCGGACCCGGCGAAGCTGGACAGCCTGTTCGCCGCCGAAGGCGTCGATGTGGCGCTGCTGTTCTGCGAGTACAGCCCGAAGGCCACGGGCTACCAGCACTTCGACGACCTGCTGCCGCTCATCGAGCAGAACCCGCGGCGCTTCCGTCCCGTCGCGAACGTCAACCCGCATCTGCACTTCCCGGTCGACCGGGAGCTGCGGCGGCAGCTCGACCTGGGTGCGGCCGCGCTCAAACTGCACCCCGTGCACGGTGGGTTCCGCCTGGACGATCCCGCGCTGTTTCCGGCGTACTCGGTGCTCGTCGAGCGGAACGTCCCGCTCGTGATGCACTGCGGGACGTCGTCCTTCCCGGGGTCGATGAACGAGAACGCGGACCCGACGCAGCTCTACCCGGTGCTCAGGATGTTCCCCGATCTCAAGGTCGTCCTCGCACACGGGGGCCGGGGCTGGTGGTACGACGCCGCGGCGTTCCTCGCGCTCTCGAACGAGAACGTCTGGATCGAACTGTCCGGACTGCCCCCCAAGCGCCTGACGACGTATTACGCACGCCATGATCTGAACAGGCTCGCGCGCAAGTGGATCTTCGGCACCGACTGGCCCGGTGTCCCCGGAACCGCCGTGAACGCTCGGGCTGCTGCCGGGCTGGGGTTCTCCGACGAGACGGTGCCGCTTGTGCTGGGGGAGAACGCCATGCGCGTCTACCACGGCCTCGACCCCGAAAGGGAGTGACGCATGCCTGTCTACGCGTTCGACGGAGTACGTCCGCGGGTGAGTGCCGACGCCTACGTCCACCCCGACGCGGTGCTGATCGGGCACGTCAGCCTGGGCCCCGAGTCGTCGGTGTGGCCGGGTGCCGTTCTGCGGGGCGACCACGGCCGGATCGAGGTCGGGGCACGGACGTCGATCCAGGACGGCACCATCATCCACACGACGAAGGAGTGGCCCACCATCATCGGGGACGAGTGCGTCGTCGGGCACAACGCCCACCTTGAGGGCTGCACGGTCGCAGACCGCTGCCTGATCGCGTCCATGTCGACGGTGCTCAACAGGGCCGTCGTGGGCACCGGTTCGGTCGTCGCCGCCGCGGCACTCGTACCCGAAGGGCTCGACGTGCCCGAACACTCGATGGTGCTGGGGGTCCCGGGCCGGGTGAAGCCCCTGCCGGACGACCGGCTCAAGGGCCGGGTCGACCACGGGGTGGATGTCTACGTCGACTTCGCCCGCCGCTATCCCAAGGCGATGACCCGGGTGGACGTGGACGACTGCCGCGTGGACTGACGCATCCCGGGAGCCCGGGGCGAGCTGTCACATTTGGGTCATTGCGCGAGGGGCGCAGCCAGGTCTCCGTCGTATGTAGTGTGCGGAAGTGACAAGAAGCGAGCGAATCGCGGACCAACTGGACCGGCACTGGCACAAGAACCTGCGGCCGCGGCTGCACGGTCTTGCCGATGAGGAGTACTTCTGGGAGCCCGTGCGTGGCTGCTGGAGCATCCGGCCACGTGGCACGTCGGCCGCACCGATGTCGGCAGGTTCGGGGAAGTGGACGATGGACTCCGCGTCCCCTGACCCGGTGCCGGCGCCGGTGACCACGATTGCCTGGCGGCTGGCGCACATCATCGTCTCCTGCCTGGGCTACCGGGTCGGATGGCACTTCGGCGGCCAGGACGTCGACTCCCAGACATTCGCCTACGCGGGGACCGCTGACGAGGCGCTGGAACAGCTCGATGAGATGTATGGGAGATGGAACGCGGGGGTCCGCGAACTGTCGGACGCTGACCTGGACAATCCGCCCACGGTGGGTCCCGAGCGGTTTCCCATGGAGGGCATCGTCCTGCACGTCAACAGGGAGCTGATCCATCACGGCGCCGAGATTTCCCTGCTGCGCGACCTCTACCGCTGGCAGGACGGAGCCGTACCGCGCCGAAAATGACCTCATCCGCTGCAAGATGGCGCAGCTTCAACGGCGCGCCCTTCGCGGCGTGCGTTGACACGGGTGCAGGCGGAGGACGAACTGCTTCGAGTTGCACCGGTTCCGCTCTCAGGAACTCATCCGTGAAGCCGACGAATTCCGGCTCGCCCGGCAAGTCGGGAGAGCCGAGTCGGCTCCCCGAGCGCCTGAACGTTCGATGGCGCTGAACTCCCGCCGGAGGCTCAGGCGTTGTTCAGGGTGCGGTCGAGGAGGGGAAGCAGGCGGTCCCAATGGCGCTGCAGCGCCGAGGCGTCGAACGTGTCGGTGTCGGACATGGTGAAGCCGTGGATGGTGCCGGGGTAGACCTCGGAGCTGTAGCGGACACCTGCGGCTCCCGGGTGCCGTTGGCCGGGCTCGGGGAAGGCGGCGAAAGCGTCGGCCTGTCCGTCATCGGTCGGAAGCTGCAGCGTATTGGCGGGCATCGCTGATCATGATTCATCGGGACGAAGCCCGTGCACAAGGGCGGATGTCAGCCAGAGATCATCCGGCGATGACCTGCGGCAGTCCTCACGTCACGGCTGATGCGGTCCGCCCTCGGCCGTCCCGCTGAGCTCGCGGCGTTCGGCGTCGTACGCGTCCTGCGTTCGGGGAGTGCTCCCTGCTGTTCCCGGACGCCGAGCCCGGCGTGGCGCCAGGCGGGGCAGCAGCAACAGGACGAGGCCCACCAAGCCGAAGGGGACGATGCCGGCCGCGACCCACACGCTTCCGTCGTGCACGGAGAGCGCGATCGTTCCGAAGGCGATCAGCGCGGACCAGAAGTACAGGACGAAGACGGCGCGGCGGTGCGAGTGCCCGATGTCCAGCAGCCGGTGGTGCAGATGGCCGCGGTCGGCGGCGAAGGGCGACCTCCCCTTCCAGACGCGGCGCACGATCGCCAGAAGCAGATCCGCGACCGGGAGGGCGATGACCGTCAGCGGCAGCAGCAGCGGAATGTAGACCGGCATCATCGCGTGCGTGGCTTCGCGGGAGCTGCCCGCCCTCTCGACGAGAAGGTCCGAGTCGACCTGGCCGGTCACGGACACCGCGCTCGCGGCGATCACCAGCCCGATGAGCATCGACCCCGAGTCACCCATGAATATCCGTGCCGGATGGATGTTGTGCGGCAGGAATCCCAGGCACATGCCGATCAGGACGGCCGCGAACAGCGTTGCGGGAGCGGCCCCTTCGATGCCGTAGCCGTACCACATGCGGTAGGCGTGCATGAAGAAGGCCATTGCCGCTATGCACACGATGCCGGAGGCGAGTCCGTCCAGGCCGTCCACGAAGTTCACGGCGTTGATCGTGACGATGACCACCGTCACGGTGAGGAACATCCCCTGTTCCTCCGACAGCGGGACTGGGCCGACCCCGGGAATCGGCAGCCACAGGACCGTCAGCCCTTGCAGGACCATCACCCCTGCGGCGATCACCTGGCCACCGAGCTTGAGCAGCGCGCTGAGGCCCCACTTGTCGTCCAGCACGCCGAGCAGCCCGACCACGGAAGCGCCGGAGAGGAGTGCCAGCGGCTCGCTCGTCGTCTCGAAGACCTCGTGAATGTTCGTCAATTGGCCGGCCACGAGGAGTCCCGCGCACAGCCCTCCGAACATCGCGATCCCGCCCAGTCGCGGAGTGGGTTCACGATGCACGTCACGTGCACGGATCTGCGGCATGGCGTCGATGAGGATGGCGAACTTACGCACCGGGGCGGTGAGCAGGTACGTGACGGCAGCCGTGACGCACAGCGTCAGTAGATATTCCCGCACAGGCCCCCCATTGGTCGTCGCCGGTCACAGCGGTCACGTCATCGGTGCACTGCCAGTGCATCATGCCGCGATGAGGAGCCACGTCCGGTGCGAGACCGCAGGGCCCGGCCGCGGACGGTCGGCGACGACGGCACACGTCAGGTTCGGTGTCGGGGCAGGGCGTCCGGTCGGGCCGTCGGAACACGTCAGTGCCCGCGGAAGGCCTCCTTCAGCCACCAGGAGCCCTCCGTCGATGTGATCTTGGCGTCGACCAGGAGCGGCGTGCTGCGCGGCCCGTCCACCCATGCGGCGACGGGCTCCAGGTCGCCTTCGCCGCGCACCGTCACGGCGGTGTAGCCGAGGCCGCGGGCGAGCGCGGCGATGTCGGTGTCGGGGAAGGTCACGGTGCTCAGGTCGACGCCGTCGCCGGCGAAGTGGTGCACCTCGGCGCCGTAGGCGCGGTCGTTGTAGACGACGACCGCCATGGGCAGACCCAGCCTGACCACCGTCTCCAGCTCCGAGACGCCCATGAGCGCACCGCCGTCCCCGAGCGCGGCCACCGGAAGGCGGTCCGGCCGGGCAAGGGCGGCTCCGATGGCGGTGGCCAGGCCGAGCCCGATCGACTGGAACGCCTGCGTGAAGCAGAAACCCCGCTCGTCCGGCACGGACAGGAACATGGCCGGATAGCCCATGAAGTTGCCCGAATCGACGGCGAGAACGCGCTCGCGCGGCAGCAGTTGGTCGAGCCGGATGGACAGCGTGCGCGGATCGATGTTCTCGCCCGTCGAATCGTCCGTGTAGGGCACGGTGTTCCAGGCGAGTTCGCGCTCGATGCGTGCTCCCACCTCGGGCGACCGGTAACCCCGTCGGCCGTTCTGCAACTGGCCCCGCGCAGGGGAGCGTTCGTCGCCGGCGAGCAACGCCGTCACCGCCGAGGCCGTCGCCGCGGTGTCGCCCACGATGCCGAGGTCGACGGGGCGGTGTGCCCCGATCGCCTCGGCCTCGACGTCCACCTGCACCAGGGACGCGTCCGCCGCGATCAGCGAACCGTGGCGCGTCGTCCACTTGTTGAGGGCGCACCCCCAGCCGACGACAAGGTTCGCTTCCGAGATCAGCTCGGCCGCCAAGGGCGACGAGAAGCCGCCCGAGACATCGAGGGACCAGGGATCGCCGTGGAACAGACCGCGCGCGACGGCCGAGGTCGCGAGCAACGCGCCCGTGGCGGCGCCGAGTTCACGCAGCGCGTCCGCGGCGGACCTCTCCTCCGCCTCCTCCGCGCAGGGCCTGGGGAGCGCACCGCGACCCGCGATGAAGACGGGACGGCGCGACTGCCCCAGCAGCCGGGCGAGTTCGGCCACGGCCTCCGGCGCGGGTGCCGGCCGGTGCAGCCGGAGTGGATCGGGTTCCGGCAGCGGTTCGGGAACCTGCCGGCTCTGCACGTCGATGGGGAGGTTCAGCACGACGGTCCGCCGACCCGAGACCGCCAGCCGGCAGGCCCGCACCGTGTCGGCGACCGCGGTGTCCGCTCCGTGCACCCGCTCCGCCCGCGCGCCCACGGCGTGTGCCAACGCGTCCTGGTCGACACGGAAGTTGGAACGCAGGTCCGCCGCAGGGGTGTCGGCGGCGAGAACGACGAGCGGGGTACGGCTCTTGGCCGCTTCGGTGACGCCGGTCAGGGCGTTGGTCAGGCCGCAGCCCTGATGCACCGTGACGACACCGAGCTTTCCGGAGACCCTCGCGTAGGCGTCGGCCATGACCGCCGCGCCGCTCTCGTGCCGCGCCGCGACATACCGGGCGCCCGCGGCGACCATTGCGTCGGTGACGTGGAAGTTCCCGCTGCCGACCACCCCGAACGCCCTGTCGGCGCCGAGACGGACGAGCGTACGGCCGACGGCCTCCGCGACGATCACCAGCGCATCTCTCCTCTCTCCGGACGACAGCGCGGCCCAGCGTCGCCCCTTGATTCCCGGCCCTACTTGCGCAGCGCGGGTATCAGCAGCATCGAGACCGCTCCCAGCACGGCCGGCGCCGCGAACGCGTAGAAGTTCGCGTCGAGTCCCCACCCCGAGGCGAGGATGAAGGCGCCGTAGATCGGACCGAGGATGGCGCCCAGCCGCCCCACACCGAGTGCCCAGCCGAGACCGGTGGCCCGCATGTGGGCCGGATAGAAGTTCGCCGTGTAGGCGTTCACGAGGATCGTCGTTCCGATCGTGCAGGCACCCGCGATGCCCACCAGCACGAACAGCAGGAAGCTCGGCAGTTCGAAGCTCAGCAGGAAGATGCACAGCGCGGCGGTGAGGAACATGCCCAGCGTCACGGGCTTGGACCCGACGCGGTCGGCGAGTGCGCCGAACAGCGGCGTACCGATGATGGCGCCGAGGTTGAGCACCAGCAGGAACGCCAGCGCCGATCCCAGCGGATAGCCGGCCTCCCGCATGATCTGCGCGAGCCATGTGTTGAGTCCGTACACCAGCAGCAGCCCCACTCCGGTGCCGAGCCAGAACAGCAGCGTGCCGGCCACGTAGCGCGGAACGAACAGGGCCTTCAGCGTGGACAGCCCGCGAGGGGCGTCGGCCCCGGCGGCGGGCGGCTCCTCTAGGGCGAGGCGGTAGCGGCGGGCCAGCGTCTCCGCTTCGTCCCTGCGGCCCCGCGCGAGCAGGAAGCTCGCCGACTCGGGCAGCAGCCGCCATGCGATCGGGAGGAGTACGACGCCCAGCACGACGCCGACCCAGAACATCGCGCGCCAGCCAAGCTGCGGGATCACGACGATCGCCGTGAGCGCGGCCAGGATGCCGCCGACGGAATAGCCCGAGAACATCAGGCCGTTGGTGCGGCTGCGGTGCCTGGGGTGCGCGTACTCGATGGTCAGCGCGATGGCGGTGGGTACGACGCCGCCGAGCCCGAGACCGGCGAGGAACCGTGCGAACCCGAAGAAGTCCGGCGTCGGAGCGATCGCCGCGATCCCCATGGCCGCCGTGAACCAGGCGATGCAGCCGAGCATGATGCGCCTGCGGCCGACGAGGTCGGTGACGGTGCCCGTCATCATGGCGCCGAAGAGCATGCCGACGAGCGCGTAGGCACCGATGCGTCCGGTCTCGGCCTCGGAGAGTTTCCACTCGGCCGAGCCGTCCAGGAGGCTGGGCACGACGGTGCCGTAGACGATCAGGTCGTAGCCGTCGATGATGATCGTCGCGCAGCACAGGGCGACGACAAGGGCTCTGGAGCGGGTACGGCCGGCAGGCCCGGGCTGCGGCGTCGCGGGGGCGGGTTCGGCGGGAGCGGAGTCAGAAGTCACGCGATCTCCGAGGGGAGCGATGCGTGCGCTGTGATGCGGCGCGCACTGGGGGACGGCATGGCCGGGGGAGGCCCTGGTGAGGCGCGTGGGGGGCCACAGGAAATCACGCCGGGCAACGGGGCGGAAGACTCTGCGCCTGCCCGTACTCCGCCACCCCCTTCCCGGGCTTCGCCTCCCCACCTGCGCCGGGCGGTCGTTCCGCTCCGGCCGTCCCCAGGCCGGGCCCTCAACTGGCCGTGCACCGTGGGCCGTTCGCAGCCCACCGGAGAGTGCGTGCTGGAGCGCGGATGGGCCCGCGCGCGGCGGACGGCGCCGCAGAAGCGGTCGCCGTCCGTCCCCGCCGGGCCTGCGGCACTACGGACGCAGACGCACCGTCAGGGTGCGGTGGCCGTGCGCGACGAACGACGGCACCGGTTCGAACTCCTCCTCCGCCAGTCGCATGGCGGGGAAGGCGTCGAAGAGGGCCGGAAGCGCGATGATCGCCTCGGCGCGGGCCAGTGGAGCACCGACGCAGCGATGCGCCCCGTGCCCGAACGCCAGATGCTCGGAGGGCGTGCGGCGGACGTCGAAGCGGTGGGCGTCCGCGCCGTGGAACTCCGGGTCCCAGCCGGCGGCGCCGAAGGTGGTCAGGATCGCTTCGCCGGCCCGGATGGTGACGCTGCCGACGCTGATGTCGCTCACCGCGAACCGCAGCGGCAGATTCGCGATGGACGGCGCCCAGCGCAGGGTCTCCTCCACGGCGTTGGTCCAGGGCACGTCGCCGGCGCGCAGGGCCGCGAGCTGGTCGGGATTGCGCAGCAGCGCGACGACGGCGTTGCCGATCAGGTTGACCGTGGTCTCGTGGCCCGCCGCCAGGAGGAGGATGAGGGTGTCGACGAGTTCGGTCTCGCTCAGACGGTCCTGGCCGTCGTGGGCGGCGATGAGCGCCGACGTGAGGTCCTCGCCGGGCTCGGCGCGCTTGCGGTCGATCAGCTGCGTGAGGGTTTCGCGTGCGCCGGCGAGCATCTTTCCGGCGATCTCCGGTGCGGTGGTGGTGTCCATCATCACCTCGACGAACGCGGCCACTTGCGCGCCTTCGCCGGCGACGAGGCCGAAGAGATCGCAGATCACGCGCATGGGGAGGGGCAGCGCGTAGTGGGCACGCAGGTCCACCCTCTCGCCGGGCGGTGTGGTGCGCAGCGCGTCGAGCAGGTCGGTGGTGATGGTCTCGACGGCGGGACGCAGGGCTTCGGTGCGTCGGGCGGTGAAGGCAGGAGCGATGAGCTTGCGAAGCCGCGAATGGTCGTCGCCGTAGGCGGTGAGCATGTTCTCCACACCGACCCAGTTGTAGATCCAGTGGGCCTCGGGGTTCTCGTGCAGCGCACCGCTGCGCCAGGTCTCCCAGTGCCGGCGGGGGTCCTTGCTGACGTTCGGGTCGGTCAGAAAGGACTTGAGTATGTGGTGACGGGTCGGTGCCCACGCCCGTATCCCGCCGGGCAGTTCGACGGGCACCAGGTCGCCGAGCGCCCGCAGCCGGGCCGCCTCCGCGGGGATGTCGGCCCCGGCGGGGTCGATGGCGACGGCTTCGCAGTCGTGCAGGGACTGGGTCACGGGAGCTCTCCTCGGTTGCGGCGGTGACGGGGATAAAGCCGGTGGGACATGAGGTGCGGCGCACGAAGCGGGCGGGTGCACGCGGGGGTCAACGCCGTTCGCAGATCATGGGCAGCGGTCCGGCCTCGAGCGTCGCCCTCGGTTCCGGGCGCAGCCGGGTTCCGGGCACCGGGCGCAGCCGCCAACCCGCCGCGATGGCCGCGACGATGAGCGTCGTCTCGGTGAGCGCCAGCACGTCGCCGATGCACTTGTGGCTGCCGGCGCCGAACGGCAGCAGCGCGCCGCGGGGCACCCGCGCGGCCCGGTCCGCTTCCCAGCGCCCGGGGTCGAACGTCTCCGGGGAGGGGAACAGCTCCGGATTGCGGTGCATGGCGTAGGCGCTGTAGAGGACCATGGCGCCCGACCGGACCGGCAGGCCGCCGAGTTCGACGTCCTCGACCGCCACCCTCATCGCCATCCAGGACGGCGGGTAGAGGCGCAGCGCCTCGGTGATGACGTTGCGCGTGTAGGGGAGTGACGGCAGGTCCTCGTAGGCCGGAGCCCGGTCCCCGACGGCCTCGTCGATCTCCGTGTGGACCCGCTTCTCGACCTCGGGGAAGGCCCCCATCAGGTGGAATACGAAGGCGAGCGTCGAGGCCGTGGTCTCACTGCCGGCGATCAGGAACGTGACGACCTGGTCCAGCAGTTCGCGGTCCGTGAGCTTCTCCCCGGTCACCGGATGCTCGGCACGCAGCAGCGTCGACACCAGATCCTGCCGGTCGGAGGGGGACCGCCGCTGGGTGTCGATCATCGTCGCCACGATTTCCCGCAGCCTGGTGTTGGCGTGGTCGTAGGCGCGCTTCGCCGGAGTGGGCAGCTTCTCCATGACTCCCAGCGGTGCCATGGCCCGTTTGTAGATCCCCAGGGAAACGGTTCGCAGGCAGTGCCGGGCCTCTTCGATCGTGGCGTCGTCAAGACCCGTGGAGAAGAGGGTCCGCGCGGCCACGCGCATCAGCAGTGCGTGCATCTCGTCGCTGATGTTCCGTACGTCGCCCGAACTCCATGCGGCGATCGCCGAGTTCGTGTCGTCGGCGACGGCGCGCGTGTACTCGGCGATCTTCCCCGGGCGGAAGGCGGGCTGGACGAGCCGGCGCTGGTACCGGTGCTCCTCACCGCGGGACACGGACAGGCTGTTGCCGAGCAGTTGCCGCGCCTTGTCGAAGATCCCGCCCTTGTCGAAGACCCGCGGGTGGAGCAGTACGTGTCTGACCAGCTCGGGATGGTTGACGAGGTAGGCGCGGCCGGGGCCGATGCGGACCTCGACCACGTCGCCGTGGGAGGGCAGTGAGGCCAGGAAGCCCAGCGGGTCGCGCCAGAGCGGAAGGACGTGCCCCAGCAGCGGGAGGGCGCCGGGGGCCTTGCCGGTCCGCCAAGTGCGGTCCGCCGGGGGAGAGATCGTGTTCGGCACCGGGCGGCTCCTATCGGATGAACGAGTTGACGTCGTTCACGGCCGCCTTGTAGCGCCGGTCACGTGTCGTCCACACGAAGTTGCCGCGGAGAAGGTCCAGGAGGATGTCCGCGGTGGTCTCGTCGAAGGCTTTGACGCATTCGATGTCCTCCGTCATGTCCTTCAGCCGCTCCTCGAAGAAGCGCTCGAAGTCCTTGTCGTCGTCCACGTCGCACAGTTCGAAGCAGTTGGTGATCTGGCCGAGCGCGTTCTCGCGTTCGTAGGAGTAGAAGTCGTTGACGATCGCCAGTCCGCGCGTGGTCATGCGTGCGGCGAGCCCCGTCTTGGCGTGCTCGGTGAACTCCGCGTGCCGGTAGATCGGGTAGGACATCTTCATCCAGAAGTCCACGCCGACGTCGGTGACCCGGAACCGGAAGTACTGCTCGGGAGAGGTGCTGCAGAGCGTCTTCTTGATCGGCGAATCGCGGAACATGTGGTCGCTGGTGATGAACGCGCGGGCTCCCTCATAGGCGAATGCCGCGTCCTGTGGTGCGTAGTAGCGTTCGCACACCGCGCTCACCTGGGGCAGAAAGAGATCGAACCGGTGCAGCGCGGGATCCATGTCGTCCCACACGAAGGTGACGCAGTTCAGCACGCAGACAGCCTTGAACGCTTCCATGTCCTTGATGTGGCGGGCGGATTGGGACCACCGGACCACGTCCATGTACGAGATCCAGCGCTTGTCGGAGACGTCCTTCCCCAGCGGCGCCACCGCACGGTTGCAGGTGTCCATGACCTCGCGCAGTTCTGCGTCCGACATCGGCACCTTTTCCGCCTCGTGCGCAACATGCTGAGAGAACAGCGAGGCGAATCTGTCCGTACATCCCGGCAGGCGACGCGCCATTCCGGTGCCTTGGGAAACGCCGTCCGCGAGCGGCGCGGGGTGCCGGGTGACGGTGTCAGGGGTCATGACGTCCTCCTAGTGGCATTGCGGGCGAGATCCTGGAGGGCGTGAATCGCCTCAGCGGCGAACGGCGCACCATCCAGCGCTTCGACGGACTCCCGGTAGCGGTTCTCGATCATTTCTTCGACGGTGTCTTTGGCGCCTGTTTCGGCGAAGATCTTCCGCACCTGTTCGGCACCCGCTTCGTCCAGGGAGGGATTTCCGATCAACTCGTGCAGCAGGGCGGCCTGTCCGGGGTCGGCGGCACGCAGGGCGAGCGCGACAAGCGTGGTGTTCTTGCCGACGCGAAGGTCGTCGAGATGGGACTTCCCGGTTGTCCGGGCGTCGCCGTAGACGCCGAGCAGATCGTCGCGGAGCTGGAAGGCCTCGCCCAGCGGAATGGCATACGCGGTGAAGACGTCCATGGTCCCGAGGCCGGCGCCCGCAAGGGCCGCTCCTATGTGCAGGGGCCGCTCGACCGTGTATTTGGCGGTCTTGTAGCGGCTGACCGTCAGCGTCGACTCCACGTCGTCCGTCGGGTTTCCCGTGCCCCGCAGATCGAGATACTGCCCCAGCATCACCTCGCTGCGCATCTCGCTGATGACCGGGAAAACCGATGCGAACTGAACGGGAGTGAGGTCTGCCCGGTGCAGTATCTCGTCGGACCACGTGAAAGCGAGATCGCCCAGCAGTATTGCCGCGCCGACACCGAAGTGCCTGGCACCGGAGCCCTGTTGATCCGCGGAGAGCTGGCGGTGAGCGGTGGGGCGGCCTCTGCGGAGTTCACTGTGATCCATGATGTCGTCATGGATCAGGGCGAACGCGTGGAACATCTCCAGTGAAGCGGCGACCTGTACGACCTGTTCACTGTCCCTCGCCCCGCCCGCCGCCACCCATCCGGTCACCGTGAGCAGGGGGCGGATGAGCTTTCCTCCCGTGAGGAACTCCGCCAGGATCTGAGGCAGTCGCTCCGCCTGCGGGAGTACGGCCTTCTCCTTCTTCTCGGTGAGGAACTTCTCAAGGAAATTCGCGACGGACTCTCTCGTCTCCGCCGCGCTGGTTCTGCCGAGATCCAACGTCTGCGTGCTCATGTTGTTCTTCTCCCTCGAAGGTTCGCCCGACCGGACTCACCGTCCGGGACGGGCGCGCGACTCAGGCACCGGGAAGTGCACGGTGGAACGCCGGACAGGAACTGCCGCGCGGTCGGGAATTCATTGGCCGATCACCGCCACATTCGTCTCCCGGGCCCGCGCGGTGACCGCTGAGCCTTCGGTCGCCGAGGTCCACGTCAATCGGACGGGAAAGACGCCACGTTGGGGCCCGGCGCATTCCCTTGGTCCCTACGGACAGAAGGGCCCCTGCGAAGCGGTGGCAGGTACGCGCCGGCGGAACTGCTTGACGGACCCCGGAAGGATCCGCGGCGGCCAGACACCCGGCGCGAACATGCCCTTGGAGTGGGCTCGGGCCACGAGGGCGGCGCGGTTGGGCACTTCGAGCTGACGGAGCATCTGCCCCACGTGGTATTCCACGCCCTGCCTGCTGAGGTAGAGACGGGAAGCCAGCTGCTCGGTCGAGGCGCCGCCCGCGACGCCTTCGAGTATCCGGGCACCGAGGGGTAGCAGCGCCTCCCGTTCCTGGTGGGGGACGCCGTCCGCGTGGGGGAGAGGCGAACCGTCGTCCGGTCGGAGAAGGACGGCACAGGCCACGGAGGTGGCCTCGGTGTGCACGGCGATTCCCGTCAGCCCGGCGGAGAAGCCGGCGTGCGGACCGCAGAGACCGACCACACGCTCGGTGAAGCGCGAACTGCGGCCGTCGAGCAGCCGGTTGAAGTGCTCGTCGAGTGCGGGGGAGGCGTTGAGGCGCAGCAGGTCGCAGATGCTCCGGCCGCAGATCTCGGCCGCCGTGCCGCCGAACTGCCGCAGGAATCCCACGTCCGCCGCGATGACGGTCAACGAGGCGTCCAGGCTGGCCAGATGGGCCCGCCGGCCGTTGGCCGACCGGGAACGCGGGACGGAGCGGGGTTCGGTGTGCCCTTGCGATCTCACAACGCAGACCTTTCTCGGAATGCATACGGACGTGCGACCACTGCGCCACGTGTGGCCGGGCGCGCATGACGAGCGCGGGACCACACGCCGGGGGACTGCGTCCGGCAGGCGCAGAGCCGAGCGCGTCTGCGCGGCCGGACCGGGGGACATATTCCCAAGGCGGGGCACTCCTGGGGTCACGCCGCCGCAGGCAACAAGCTGCCGGGCAGCAAGCTGCACAGGGCGATCCGTGCGGAAGATCCCGTTCTGTCGCCGTCCTGAATTGGCGGCCCCGGGCGTCCCGGTCGTCACTCTGCGGCGGCAGATTCGCGCACAGCCTCGGTGGGTGCCGCGCCGCTCGGGCAGCCCACTATCGCGAACGCCGCCCGGCAGGCGCCCCGCATGTGGTCCAATCTCGCCGTGACCGGCAACGGGGCCCGCGGCGCGGCAGGTGCGGTCCGCGGACCGGCGCGGCGGATACCGGGTCCTCCGGCTGGGTAGCGTCGGGGGGATTTTCAGCCGGTCGGAACGGATCGTTGCCGCGGGCACCGGATGGCCGGCACCGGCCCGGCCTACGGGCGGCATGTGACACGGGTTCTCAGGGGGGCAATTGGACAGGGGCGCGTTGCTCGACCAGCAGGCCCTCGAGGTGTACCGGGCGATCCTCTTCCACAAGGAGCAGGACTCGGTGACGCTCAGCGAGCTGCTGGAGTTGGAGACCGACGAGGTGGAGGCCGTACTTCAGCGCTTGGCCGACCTCTCCCTCCTGGCTCCTTCCCGGGACGCGCCCGGCACACTGCGCGCGGTGAACCCCCGGATCGGCCTGAAGATGCTTCTGCGGCGTGAGCAGGACGAGTTGACCTGGCGTCAGCAGCGCATCGAGCAGGAGCGGGCAGCACTCGCGTCACTGGACGCCGAATACACCGCTTCCCGCCAGTCCGAAGCCGGCGACCGCGTCGAGGAGTTGCACCACCTCGACGAGATACGGATCCGGCTGGAGGCCCTCGCCGAGTCCTGCACGACCGAGTTCCTCGCCTTCCACCCCGGGAGCGGACCGGGGGTGGGGGCGATCCAGACGGGACGGTCCCTGATCGAGCAGGCGCTGGCGCGGGGCGTGAAGTTCCGCTCGATCTATCTCGACAGCATCGCCAACGACCGTGTGGGCCGGACGCACGCCCAGTGGATGATGGAGAACAACGGCGACGTCCGGACCTCCCCGACCCTGCCGCTGCAGCTGCTCGTCATCGACACGAGCGCGGCGATGGTCGCCGGCCTGCCCGGGCAGAGCGGGACGTCGGCGTTGCTCTTCACCGGGCAGCCCGTGGTGCTCGCGATGCGCGCGCTCTTCGAGGCGTACTGGGAACACGCCTCGTCCGCCAACCAGCTCGTCGACGTGAGTGACGCTCCGTCCTGCGAACTCACCCCGCAGGAGCGGAAATTGCTCCAGCTCCTCGGCACCGGCCTCACGGACGAAGCCGCGGCGCGCGCCCTGGGTATCGGGGTCCGCACGGAGCGGCGGATGGTGAGCGAGCTGATGAAGCGGCTCGGAGCCTCCAGCCGGTTCGAGGCCGGAGTGCAAGCCACTCGCCGGCGGTGGATCTGACCCGGGGCCCGCGAGTGCGTCACCCCGCCGCCAGGCGTGCGCGGATGAGCCACAGGCGGTTGGCGTGGCGGCGGTCGCGGGGCTGGACCTGGTAGGGCCAGCGGCCCTCACCGGCGCCCGGCTGCCCCGGCTCCCTGAGGCATACGACGTCCCAGCCGTTGGCCGCGAGGAACTCCTCGGGCTCGTCCGTGCCGAAGACCCACGGAGTGCCGTCGGCGGCCAGGCGGTCCAGAAAGGTCCTGGAGAAGGGGTTGCGCAGCAGTCCTCTGCCGAGGATGTCGAGAGCGATGTGGCTGCCGGGAGCCGAGTGGGAGGCCAGCAGCCGGAGCAGCCCTGCCGCCTGAGCCTCGGTGAGGAAGAACGTCAGCGCCTCGGCGATCCAGAGCGTGGGGCGCGACGGATCGAACCCGGCCATCTCCAACTCGGGAAGCCACTCCTGGGTGAGATCGGCGGACAGCTCGTGGCGCCGCACCGCCGGCGTCGCGCCGAGGGCCTCCAGGCGGCGCCGCTTCTCCTCGATGAGCGGGCCGTGGTCGACCTCGTACAGATCGGTGCCGTCGGGCCACCGCAGCCGGAACGCCCGGGTGTCCATCCCGGCGGCGATCAGCACCACCTGCCGTATGGAGCCGTCCGCCAGCAGGTCGCCGATCGCGTCGTCCAGGAAGCGGGTGCGGATGGAGATGAACGGCAGCAGCCCGCCGCCCGCATAGCGTTCGATCATCTCGGAGCCCCTGGGCTCGGCGAGCGCTTCGGCCAGCGGGTCGGTGAACAGCGCGTCGTCGCGCTCGGATTCCAGCGCGCGGGCGGCGGCCATCCACTGGGCGGTGTAGGAAACGGCTTGCATGGGTCCGTGGTCCCTTCTCGGGTGACTCGGATGACTCGCGGAGCTCCCACTCACAGGCGATGCGGCGGCTGTGGTCCTCTCTCCGTTGCCGGACGCCAAGCCCGTTGCGTGCGGGGCGAGTTGGCAAATGGGGGAGGCTCATCGAGGCGGACTGCCACGGCGAACGCGAAGTCCGGCGCGGCGGCTGCCCGGACCAGCGCGTACTGGTCACCCGCACGCGCCCACAGCTGATCCCCGAACAGGACGAGCCGGACCCGCCAGAAGAGACCGCCGTGCGCGCCGCGGTAGCCGGACAGCGCCTTGAAAGCGGCCTCCTTCGCGGCGAACAGCCTCCGCAGCCCCGCCCGGTCACCGTCCCGCCACAGCAGGGCACGCTCCTCCTCGTTCAGCAGGAACCGGTGCAACCGCCGCTCCGGGAGGCGCGGTTCGAGGTCGACGCCGACTCCGCGGGCGCCTGGTGCCACCGCCGCCACGGCCAGGTCCTCGGTGTGCGTGAGGGAGCCGGCGATGCCCGGCGGGAACTTCGGTGCACCATCGCGCCGCCGGCCCACGGTTCTCACCCTGCTTCCGGCCCGCCGCAGCGCCGCGGCGGTTGCCAGGCGACCGGCGCGGTGCTGCTCGGCGACGGTGCGGGGCGGACGCACCGGAGCGGTCTCCACCACGACGCGCACACTGCCGCCGGGGCCGTGCAGCAGCAGCTCATCGCAGAACTGCGGACCGGCAGGACCGGCGTTCACCGCTGCCCGTCCAGGTGGAGACGTTCCGGGAAGGAGCGGGCTCACTCATCCGTTCCGGTCACTCGCCGGACGAAGGCCAGCACTTCCCGGTTGAACCACTCGGACTCCTCGACGAAGGCCGCGTGCCCGCCGTGCGGCACGATGACCGCGGTGGCGTCCGGCAGGAGCTTGGTCAGCCGTTCCGTTGCGTCGAGGCTCAGCGAGAAGTCGTCGCCGCCGACGAACAGCAGTGTCGGCTGCCGCACTTGGGTGAGGGTCTGCGGGTCGAGGGGCGCCTTCGTCGAGGCCAGCAGGCCGGCCCGCAGCGACTCGACGGTGTGGATGCCGAGGAAGTTCTGCTTGTAACCCAGGAATCCGGCGGTGCCCACCTCCTCCACGGCACGGTCGCTGCACACCAGCGGATAGACCTGGTCGTGCAGGACGGCCAGGCCCGAGGTGTCGAGCGTGTGCAGCCAGGACTTGGTGAGCCGGCGCAGCCGCTGTGGCCCGTACGGGCTCAGCGCGGGACTGGCGAGCACCAGCCCGTGCACCCGGTCCGGGTGGGCGATCGCGAAGTCCCGGCAGAGCAGCGTCGAGAAGGACGTGCCCACCAGGAACGCCTTCTCGATACCCAGACCGTCGAAGAGCGCCTTGAGGTCGCTGATGTGCTCCTCCCACACCGGTTCGTCGGCCAGCGGGGTCGATTCGCCCTGACCTCTCAGGTCGTAGGCGGTGAGGCGTGCCGCAGCGGCGAGGTCCCCCGTGTAGGCCCGCCAGGACTTGCGGTCCACGAAGAAGTTGTTGAGCAGCACGATGTCCGTGCCGGATCCGCGTCTCTCGTAGCTGAGCCGGATGTCGTCGGACACCTGGACGGTGCCGGTCTCGAGCACGTCGTCGACGGTCATGTCGGTCATCGGTTCACCTTCGGTGGGAAGTCGGAGGGCGGAAGGGAGAGTTCACGCGTTCACGCTGCTGCGAGCTACTGCCTCGGCGGCGTCACGGGCGCCGCTGAAGCGGGTGCTGAGGATGTGCACCCATCGCTCCAGACCGAAGGCGCAGCAACTGGTGGACGCGGGCGTGCCGTCCGGGAGGGCGATGGCGCAGCGCTCCCCGAAGAAGTTGCGGTGGTAGTTCACCGAGCCGACGGCCAGACCGTCGACGACGAATTCCTCCTTCACCGGGAACAGCCGCTGCATGGTGGCGCGCGAACTGCGGCTGTCGAAGAACGGGTCAGTTGCCGTGCGGGTGTCCATCGCGAGGCCGAGTGCGTCCGCGAAACCCAGCACCAGCTCCTTGGTCCGCTCCAGGTGCTCCGTGGCGCCGGCGGCGTGGCCGACGAAGACGATCTCGCGCATGGAGAAGCCGAGCAGCCGCCGCAGGCCCTCGTACTGCGTCTCATTGCGGAAGCAGGTCGCGCGGGTGGTGACCCGGTTCTCCTCCGACGGCAGCGTCTGCCCGCGCAGATGGAAGTAGACCGAGTAGCAGGCGGCCGAAGGCAGCGCCAGAGCGGCGTCGTGGAGGACCTCCGTTGGCAGTTCGGCGAGCGGGGCCTCGCGGACGGCCCGCAGTTCGCCGAGCAGCTTGGGATCGGCCGTCGCCGCGGCCAGCCCCAGGTGCGGGAAGTTCTCGTAGTAGTCGACGTCTTCGAGTTCACGCGGCTTCAGCAGGAACGGGTAGCGGCGCTCCTCGGCGCCGAGTCGCACCCCCCATTCCGTGAACAGGTCATCGAGGACGCGCAGCAGGCGCAGTTCGTCCGCGCCGAGCACGTCCAGCCCGTCGTTCACCGTCGTCCCGGTGCCGGTGTCCATCAGTGCACCGCTCCCGAGAGGAAGCGCTTGTCGATGGCCCGGAGCGTGCGGAAGTCCTCGAGGTCGAGCTCCTCCGGATCGATGGTCTCGCCGCTCAGCTCCTCCAGCAGGTAGAGGAACTCGACGAAGGCAAGCGAGTCGACCGCCCGTCGGTCGATCAGGTCGTCGTCCAGGCCCAGTTCACCCGCTTCCGGGTTGCGCTCGTGGATGAAGGCGAGGATCTTGGCGATCTTGTCGTCGCTCATGCCGTGGCTCCCTGCGTGTCGAGGCCGCTGCGTGCGAGGAATCTCCGCGTGCGCTGCAGGATGCGGTCGTGCGCGGCGTGGCGGGCGGGGTGCGCCAGAAGGTGACGCCTCAGCTCCAGGGGCTCGGCCAGCCCGGCGTCGCGGTAGACGGCCGGGTTGTAGAGACTCTGGACGCTGTACTGCAGGTACTTCTCCAGGTACTCCGCCAGAACCGGGACGTCCTGCGGACTGTTCTCCTGAACCTGGGTCAGGAGCTGCGTGAACAGGCGCCTGCCGAACGCGACATGGCGGCTCTCGTCCTGGTGGTGCACGCGGTTGATCTCCCGTGCGATGTGCGGGAGCGCCTGGTCCGTGGCCATGCGGGCGTTGAAGTAGTCGACGATCTCCTCGAAGATCAGAATGCGCGCGAAGACCAGCAACTCGTGTGCGGCCTCGCTCACGCCCTCCAGCCGGCTCACGCCCACCTGCGGGACCGCCGGATACACCTTGCCCAGATAGCGGCGGCAGAAGGTCCCGAAGAACCACATGTGCTCGTTCTCCTCGCCGATGAAGTGGTGGAGGAACTCCGAGGCTTCGGCATAAGTCCTGGTGTGGATGCGGAGCACGACTTCGCTGAGCAGTTCCCGGATGCCGTGCACGTTGAGGCTGAAGAAGTTCACGGCCTCATGGCGGGTCAGGGCGAGTTGCTGCTCACGTGTCAGCTCGTCCCACTTCTCCGTCCCGGCGAGGGTCACCAGGTCCTCGCTCATCCACGGCCGGTCCTCCTCCAGGGTGTCCGGCCAGTCGAAGACCGTGTACGGGTTGTAGTAGTCGGACTCCGCCATCACTTCGAGCCGGTGCAGATCCAGCTTCACCGGCTTGACGGTCGTCGCCATCGGCAGACCTCTTTCCTGGGAAGTGCGGTCGTGCGCCGGCTCATTTGGCCAAGCGGTGTGTGTGCCGGGGAACAGCGGCTGCGCGGGGGCCCGTTCAGGCACAGCGGCGCACCCGGCGGGGGGCCGGGTGAGGTTGCGTGCCGAACGGCCGTGCAAGGTGACGGCCCACAGATTAGGCAGGGCGTGTGCGGGGATGCCCTCTTTGCCGCGCGGAGGTAGGGAATACCCTAGTGATAGCGAAAGCGCTGGTCAGCGGCAGCGCGCGGAGGCTAGGGCGTGCTCGTCCGTGCCCGGCACGAGGTCGCCCTGCAGGCTCTGGTGCCGCGCCTGCGGTCGGCCTGCCGCGGCCGCGAGGGCCCGGCGGCGGGCGGTTGGGCAACGAGTGAGGGTCCCTCGCGAGCTGATCCACTCCTGTCTGGACGGCCGCCGCTGCGACCGCGTCGCTCTGGAACGCGCCCTGGTGGCAGAGGAGCTCGCCGTCCTCGTCTTCCTGTGGCCGCCCTATGCCCCGTTCAACCGGCCCTCGGGAATCGCTCGCGTCCGCAGAAGGGCACGGGAACTCCAGGACCGGTACTTCGACGGGACGGCTCACGGCACGGTCCCGTGACCAGCGGCGTCCGACGCTGCGCCGGGCCTGTTGCCGGACACGACGGGACGGCTCACCCGGGCTTCTCCGATGAGGGCAAAAAATCTTGGCCGGTGATGTCGAGAACCCGGGACCGGCTCCGTCCCCGGTATGAACGCGGCCAGAATGGTCGCACCAGTACCGAGGAGAGACACGATGTCCAAGTACCTGCTGCTCAAGCACTACCGCGGCGCACCGGCGGCGGTCAACGACGTGCCCATGGACCAGTGGAAGCCGGAGGAGATCTCGGCGCACATCCAGTACATGAACGACTTCGCGGCCCGGCTGGAGAAGACAGGGGAGTTCGTCGACGGTCAGGCGCTCGCCCCCGAGGGGACATGGGTCCGCTACGACGGAGAGGGGCGCCCGCCGGTCACCGACGGACCGTTCGCCGAGACCAAGGACGTCATCGCCGGCTGGATGGTGATCGACGTGGACACCTATGAGCGCGCCGTCGAGCTTGCCGGGGAGCTGTCGGCCGCCCCGGGGGCGGACGGGAAGCCGATCCATGAGTGGCTCGAGCTGCGCCCGTTCCTGACCGAGCCCCCCACCATCACGGAGTGACCTCTCAGGTGGACGAGGTCTTGCTCAGGAGCCTCACGCCGAGCGTGCTCGGGATCCTCGTCCGCCGCGGAGCAGACTTCGCGGCGGCCGAGGACGCCGTTCAGGACGCGCTGGTCGAGGCGGTCCGCGTCTGGCCGGCCGAACCGCCCCGGGACCCCAAGGGCTGGCTGGTCACCGTGGCCTGGCGCCGGTTCCTCGACGCGACCCGGGCGGAGACCGCCCGCCGCCGGCGCGAGGACCTCGTCGACGAGGAACCGGCACCCGGGCCCGTGCCCGCGGCGGACGACACGCTTCAGCTCTACTTCCTGTGCGCCCACCCGTCGCTGACGCCGTCGTCCGCGGTCGCCCTCACGCTGCGCGCCGTCGGCGGGCTGACCACCCGCCAGATCGCGCAGGCCTACCTGGTGCCTGAGGCGACCATGGCGCAGCGCATCAGCCGGGCCAAGCGCACCGTCTCCGGCGTGCGGTTCGACCAGCCCGGTGACGCCGCCACCGTGCTGCGCGTCCTCTACCTCGTCTTCAACGAGGGGTACTCCGGCGACGTCGACCTCGCCGCCGAGGCCATCCGGCTCACCCGGCAGCTCGCGGCCGCCTTCGACCACCCCGAGGTGGCCGGGCTGCTCGCGCTGATGCTGCTCCACCACGCCCGGCGCGCCGCCCGGACCGCGCCCGACGGCAGCCTGGTGCCGCTCGCCGAGCAGGACCGCGGCCGGTGGGACACGAAACTGATCGCCGAGGGCGTGGAGATCCTGCAGGCGGCTCTCGCCCGCGACCGGCTGGGCGAGTTCCAGGCGCAGGCCGCCATCGCGGCACTCCACGCGGACGCGCCCACCGCCGAGGAGACCGACTGGGTGCAGATCGTCGAGTGGTACGACGAGCTCACGCGCCTGACCGACAGCCCGGTCGTCCGGCTCAACCGCGCGGTGGCCGTAGGGGAGGCCGACGGACCGCGCGCCGGCCTTGTGGCGCTCGCGGCGCTGGACGAGTCCGCACCGAGCGGGTCTTCGAGCCGGGGAGACTCGTTGCCCCGCCGTGCCGCGGTAGCGGCGTACCTCCACGAGCGCGACGGGAACCTGGCGAAGGCGGCACGGCTGTACGTCGAGGCGGCCGAGAAGGCACCCAACCTCGCCGAGCGTGAACACCTGACGCGCCAGGCCGCCCGGCTCAACGCCCAACTGCGTCGCTGACAGCCACTGCCGTACGGCCGGATGACCATGGTGCC
Organism: Streptomyces bathyalis; assembly: GCF_015910445.1. NCBI lineage: Bacteria > Bacillati > Actinomycetota > Actinomycetes > Kitasatosporales > Streptomycetaceae > Streptomyces > Streptomyces bathyalis. The sequence continues at coordinate 506,559 of NZ_CP048882.1, read as the reverse complement.
GCGGACCGGCCCGTTCTCGGCCAGTTCGGCCTTGCTGATCAGGTCCTGGTACCAGCGCGGGAAGTCGTCCGCCCGGGGGCGTGAGAACGGGTGCCGTTGACATGGCGCGCAGGCTAAGGCGCATGCACACCCGGGCGCGAGCCGATTACGCAGTGTTCCGGGCCGCCCGTCGGCGTCCCGGGCTGAACTTCCCTGCGGCCGGGCGGTGTTGTCTCCCCGGCATCGGTCCCGTACGGCGTCAGGAACTGGGGAGGATGACGAGCTGCTGTGTCGCCCGGGTCATCGCCACGTAGCGGTCGACCCCTCCTTCGATGCCATCGACGCCCTTGCCGAACTCCTCGGGGCCGACGAGCACCACCAGGTCGAATTCCAGTCCCTTCGACAGCTCCGGGGTCAGCGACCGCACGCGGGACGTAGGCCGGAACGTGGGATCGCCGATGACGCAGGCGGTTCCCTCGGGGTGCGCCGCGAGCCAGGTGCTGAGGATGGAGTCCAGCTCCGAAACGGATCCGTGCAGCACGGGGATGCCGCTGGACCGGATGGAGGTCGGCACGTTGGCGTCCGGGAGAACGCTCCGGATGACCGGCTCGGCTTCCGCCATGACCTCTTCCGGCGTCCGGTAGTTGACGCTCAGGGAAGCCACGTCGATCCGTTCCAGCCCGACCCGTTCCAGCCGTTCCTGCCACGACTCGGTGAACCCGTGCCTGGCCTGTGCGCGGTCCCCGACGATGGTGAAGCTCCGCGACGGGCAGCGCTGCAGCAGCATCTGCCACTCGGCATCGGTCAGTTCTTGAGCCTCGTCCACGACGACGTGCGCGAACGGCCCGGCGAGCACGTCCGGTTCGGCGCCGGGCAAAGGACTGTCACCGATCAGGCTGTCCTGCAGGTCCTGCCCGCGCAGCATCGTCACCGCACCTTCGCCGTCGTCGTCGGCCTCGAGGATGTTGTCGATGACGTCGGCCCTGCGCGCGCGTTCGGCGGCGACGGTCGCCTCGTGCCGCAGCTTGCGCCGTGACGCCTCCGGGTCGCCGAGCCGCCGGCGGGCCGCGTCCAGGAGCGGCAGGTCGGACACGGTCCAGGCCCGGGCGTCCTCGCGTTGCAGCTTCCGTACGTCGTCGGGGCCGAGCCAGGGAGCGCACTTGCGCAGGTAGGCGGGCACCGACCACAGATCCTCGACGAGGTCGGTCGGCTCCAGCATCGGCCACGCACGGTTGAGGGTCCTGATCAGCTCCCTGTCCTGAAGCAGCGACCGCCGGAGCAGGTCGGGCGAGGCGTCGCTCTCGTCCTTGTCCATCAGGATCGTGAGCAGCTCCTCCCGGATCTGGTCACGCGCCTCGTTGTGCGGCGTGCCCGGCTCCACTGCTTCGAACGCCGCCGCCCAGTCGCCGGCGCTGAGCCAGATGTCGGACCAGTGGGTCGAGACGGCCATCCCCTCGGTGGGCGGCTCCTCGTAGATGCCGACGGCCGGTTCGATCGCCTTGACCATCTCCGCCGACGACTTCAGAAGGGCCACCCGCGGGTCGGCCTCCACGGTTGCCCCGGCGCCCTCGGGAACGAGATTCCTCAGGGTGCAGGTCTGCACTCCCTCCTCACCGAGGCTGGGCAGGACGTCACCGACGTACGCCAGATACGGCTGGTGCGGACCGACGAACAGCACGCCTACCCGACGGTGGCCGAGGCGGGGGTCGGAGTGGAGGAGGTAGGCGGAGCGGTGCAGAGCGACGACGGTCTTCCCCGTACCCGGGCCGCCGTCGACGACGAGAGCACCCCGGGAACCGGCCCGGATGATGGCGTCCTGGTCGGCCTGGATGGTGGTGAGCACGTCCCGCATCCGGGCCGACCGGCTGCTGCCGAGGCTGGCGATGAACGCGGACTGGTCGTCGAGCGCGGCGTGCCCTTCGAGCCCGTCAGCGGTGAACACCTCGTCCCAGTAGTCGCTGATCCGGCCGCGGGTCCATCGGTATCTGCGGCGGCTGGCCAGGCCCATCGGGTTGGCGTGGGTCGCCGCGAAGAACGGTTCGGCGGCGGGGGAGCGCCAGTCGAGCAGCAGCCGGCGCCCGGTGCTGTCGGTGAGGCCGAGCCGTCCGATGTACACGGGCTCGGTGTCGTCCGTACCGACGATGTGTCCGAGGCACAGGTTCAGGCCGAAGCGACGCAGCGCGCGCAGGCGGGCGGTCAGCCGGTGGATCTCCACGTCCCGGTCCATCGCCGCACGGCCGATGCCGCCGGGTGCCCTGCGTTCGGCGTCGAGGCGGTCGGAGAGTTCGGTGATCGTCTGCTCCAGGCTCTCCGCGATGGCAGCGAAGTGCTCTTCGTCGCCGGCGATCAGCGCCGGGTCGGCCTTGGCGGAGAGGTGGACGGGAAGATCGAACGCGCTCGTGGTCAGGGGATTCATCTCATCAGTTCCGATCTGGGGTCGCTCGCGGCCACCGCGCGGAGCAAGCGCAGGGACCGGCGTGACGAACCCGGTCTCCACGACGAGCGATGCCCCGTCCGATGTGCGGCTCCGTGGTGTTGCCGGGTCGGGTCGCGAGGGCGTGCGGGTTCTGGTGTTGCGGGGCCGGGCTCGATGAGCCGCGTGGTTCACACGGAGACGGGTGCCTTGTCCTGGCTGATCGCGTCGAGCAGCAGGTTCGCGGCCACCGCCGCTCCGTCGGTGCGGACCGTGCCGGCCACGGCGGACGCCCGTGCGCGGGTCTCGGGGGTCAGTGCCGTTCTGAGCGCAGCCGACAGGGACTCGACGGTCGGAGCCGGGCCGTCGTGTGCCGCGCCGATTCCGAGCCGGGTCACACGACTCGCCCAGTACGGCTGGTCGGTTGCCTGCGGCACCACCACCTGTGGCGCGCCGGCCCGTGCGGCTGTCGTCGTGGTGCCCGCGCCGCCGTGGTGCACGACGGCAGCCACCCGGCGGAAGAGTGCCTGCTGGTTGACCTCGCCGACGACGAAGCAGTCGTCCCGGTCGTCGGTCAGTGCCAGGTCGGCCCAGCCCTGGAGGACGACCGCGCGGCGGCCCTGCGCGCGGACCGCTTCGACTGCCACCTGGGCCACGTCCGCCGCGGTGTGCATGGGCATGCTGCCGAAGCCCACGTACACCGGTGGCGCGCCCGCGTCGAGGAACGCCAACAGCCCGTCCGGTAGCGGGCGTTCGTCCGGCAGGATCCACGCGCCGGTCTGTACGGTGCCGAGATCCGACGGCTCCAGCCACGGGTCGAGGACGGGATCCGTCGCAAGCCACGGCTGTTCGCCGATGACGTAGCCGCGGACGTCGCCCACCGGAGGCAGGCCGATCGTCGCCCGGTTCGTATTGAGCGCCTCACCGAACAGCTCGTTGATGCTCCGGGCGTCCAGATCCCACAGCACGCGGTTGTCGGTCACGTCCGGAGGGAACGGCCGGCCCGGGTACGCGAGCGGCGGATGGTGCGGTGAGGGCAGGGTGAGCTGCTGGAAGGTGACGGACACCGAGCGGATGCCCAGCTTCTCGGCCACCGACAGCGCGCCGGCCGCCGCCGGCATCACGCCAGTCGCCACCAGCGCGTCGCAGTCCTCGATTGCCGAGGGGAGCACGTCGAACTGGCTCGCGATCAACTCGGCCGCACGCTGGGGCAGAGATGACGGTGCCGGCGCAGCCTTCGTCAGCGCGCGCGCCGAGGGACCGACGGGCACCAGCGGCACACCGGCACCGGCCAGCCGCTGTGCGAAGTCCTCGTCGGGCGGGGCGCACACCCGCACCTCCGCGCCGAGTTCCCTCAACCGCACCGCCAGCCCCACCAGCGGCTCGACGTCCCCTCGCGACCCGTACGTCGACAACACCACACGCACTTCGCACCCCCCATTTCCGCCCGTTTGTGGCTTCGGCGGGTGATTCTGCGGCACACCCCGGGTCTTGCCGCAAGGCCCCCCGTGCGCTATACGTTGAGAGTGGCAAGGAGCGGACGACCTCCTTGCCTTTCGCTTTGTCGCCCCACAGCGGACGGGCAACTTCTTCGCGGAGCGGCGGCACGCCGCAGACGGCGGGGGGACGCCAGCCATTCCACGAGAAAGCCGAAAGCCCGCCGGCTTGGAGATTCGCTCTCAGCCGGCGGGCTTCGACGTGACTTCGGGACGGCGGGGTTCTGAGGGAGTTCCGGCACGAGCGTGCGCGCGAACCCTCCTACTTCTCGTTCTGTCGGCGCACGATCTCGGTGATCCAGATGGGCGCGAACGGTGACGTGCAACCCCGGGGAGTCGGATAGTCCTTGAGCACCTCCAGGCGCTCACCGATGTCCATCGCACGAGCGCGGTGCTCGGCGTGGTCGATCCCGATCTGGGCAAGGCAGTGATTCATCGCCCACTGCAGGCGATCCGGGGCGTCCTTCATGTCCGCCTCGATGACGTCGAGCAGTCCCGCGAGGTCGAGTACCTCGGGCTTCTTCGTCACGCGTTCGGTGGTCAGCGCCCAGCCGGCACTCGCGACCACCGGATCCGGATCGGCGTACCAGGTCTGGCGCAGCTCTTCGGAGTGCGGGTTCTTCTTCACCACATAGTTCACGAGCCAGTCGTGCACCTTGGGCCGTCGCGCCTCGCGCAACATGACGTCCAGCTCGTCACGCTCGAATGCCTTCGGGCGGCAGATCAGGATCGCCACCAGTCTCGCGGCGGTGTCGCCCGTCTCCCAGAGACGGCACGCGAGTTCCTGCTGCGTCTTCAGCCGCTTGGCGAGAGCGCGGAGCTTGGTGAGGTTCACACCGTGATCGTCACCGTGTCTCTCGTTCACCTCGCGTATCTTCGGGTCCTCGAGTTCGGCCAGCTCGGCCATCACCTCGGCCACGGTCGTCTCGGTCAGCGTCGCCTCGGCCACCTCAGCCTCCTGTCCTTCGCGCGCGACTTTCAGCCTACGGCGGGAATCGGTTCATTCGTACGGGCCGGTGATGGGAGACGCAGCGGAGCTTCCGACCCCAGTGCGACATGAAGGTCAACTTCCGCTTTCCTGGTTGCAGTTGGGAACGCGGTCGCGGATTTGCTCCGAAGGGGAAGAGTTCAACCATCCGTCGTGCGCGGGGTACTGACGAGTAGGCCGCGCTGCGCTGAAATACCCCGCATGACGACACACGACCACCAACACAGCCACGGTCACGACCACGGTCACCACCGCACGCCCAGCAGACGGGCAATGCTCGCCGGTGCGAGCGGCCTCCTCATTCTCGCCTCGGCGCCGGGGGCCGCGAGTGCGGCCAGCACCCGGACCGCCAGATCGTCCGACATACCGGTCAAGCGCACCGGAGCGGCCAGAGCCTCCCGCCTCACCCAGGGCACCACCCTCGTCCACGCCGACATGCACAACCACACCGCCATGTCGGACGGCGACGGCGACCCCGAGCTCGCCTTCGCCTCGCTGCGTGACGCGGGGCTGGACGTCGCCGCCCTCACCGACCACGCCACCCTGCTGTCCGTCGAGGGCCTCAGCTCCGAGGAATGGGACCGCACGGGCCAGCTGGCCGATGCCGCCAACGACCCCGGGGCCTACACCGCCATCCGCGGCTTCGAGTGGTCCCACCCGCTTCAGGGCCACGCCAACGTCTGGTTCACCGACGAATGGGTCGACCTCGGCGGCGCCGGCAGCCCGGACTCGCTCTACAGCTGGCTGCAGAGCCGCGACGCCGTCGCCAGCTTCAACCACCCGGGGCGCGAGGCCCAGATGTTCGACAACTTCAGCTTCTCCGCAGGGGTGTTGGAGAAGATGGTCGGCCTGGAGATGTTCAACCGGGGCGACGACTACATCTTCGACGGCTGGTCCGACAAGGGCCGCTCACCCCTCGTCGCGTGCCTCAACGCCGGCTGGCGCACCGGCCTGACGGGCGTCACCGACGAGCACGGCACCAACTGGGGCTTCCCCGAGGGCAAGGGACGCAGCGGGCTGTGGGTCACCGAGAACACCCGCGCGGGCGTCTTCGAGGCGATGCGGGCCCGCCGGTTCTTCGCAACGCGCGTGTCCGGCCTGCGACTTGACGCGGTGGCCAACGGAGTCCAGATGGGCGGCACCCTCGGCGTGACGTCCGGCGACGTCCAGTTCACCGTCGACCTCGACCGCGGCCCCGAGTGGGAGGGCAAGCCCCTCAACGTCCAGGTCCTGCGCCCCGGTTCGGACGCGCCGGCCGTCGCGGACGTCATCGAGACCCAGTCCAACCAGCTGACGAAGTTCACCGTCCCCCTCAACGCGGACGACGGCAACTGGATCGTCCTGCGCATCTCCGACCCGAGCCAAGCCAACCCCTCGCCGGGCCCCGCCGACCACCCGTGCAACGACTGGGGCGTGGCGTACTCCAGCCCGTGGTGGCTCCAGGCGTAACTCCCTCCGCACCACAGGGTGGTTGGCCTTCGGCTGGGCCAACCACCCTGGGGACGTGGGGAGTCGGCAATCCGCGCGGGCCGGACGAGTTCGGCAGGATGCTCCGTGCGCGGACGGTCCCGTTGCGGCAGCGCTGTCGTCACGCCCCCTGCGATAGCTTGCGGGGATGGAGATCCGAGTGGGCCAGGTGGCGGTCCATTACGTGGAGTACGGCACCGGTCGACCCGTGCTGGTGCTCCACGGCGCCGGGGTCGACCACCGCGAGGCCGAGGCTTGCTTCGAGTCGGGTTTCGACGGCATCGCGGGGATGCGGCGGATCTACCCTGACCTCCCCGGAATGGGCCGGACCAGCGCTCCCGAGACACTGCGCAGCGCCGACGACGTCCTCGACACGCTGCTCGGTTTCGCCGACGAGGTCATGGGCGGGACCGCCTACCTCCTCGTCGGGCACTCGGCGGGCGCGTACTACGCGCAGGCGATGGCCGAGAGACGTCCGGCGCAGGTCGCTGGTCTGGCGCTCGTCTGTCCGTTGCTGCCCGGACTGCGCGACGTGCCGGAGCACCGCGTCGTCGCCGGATCGGGTGAGCTCGGTGACGACGTCTTCCGGGGCTACTTCGTCATCCAAACCCCGGAGATGCTCGAACGGTACGAACGTCACGTCGCCCCGGCCGCCGCGCTCGTCGATGAGGCGGCGCTCGAGCGGATCGGCGAACGGTGGGCGCTCACTCCTGATCACGCGCCGGCCTTCGCCGGTCCGACAGTGGTCGTGGCGGGACGGCTGGACTCGACGGTCGGGTACGCCGCCGCCACCGACCTCGTCGGCCACTACCCGCACGCCTCACTCGCCGTGCTCGACGACGCGGGCCACGCCCTGCCTCACGAGCAACCGGAACTCCTGCGCGCCCTCCTCACCGAGTGGCTCGCGCGCGTCGAGCGCTTGAGCTGACCCGAAGGGGCGAGAGCGCGGTACGGAAGGAAAGCACGAACGGCGAAAGGGGCAGGCCACACCGTGGAGAAAGAGGACTTCGGCACGCTGCCCGACGGCACCCGTGTCGACTGGTGGACCATGGACCGGGGCGGCACCCGGTTGCGGGTGCTGTCCTACGGCGGTGTCGTCCAGTCGCTCGAAGTGCCGGACCGGCACGGCCGGCAGGCCAACGTGGCACTGGGCTTCGGCGACCTCGCGTCGTACGTCGACAGCAGCCCCTACTTCGGCGCGCTCATCGGCCGCTATGGAAACCGCATCGCAGGCGGCACGTTCACCCTCGACGGCTCGCCGTACCGCCTCCCGGTCAACGACGGCCCGAACAGCCTGCACGGCGGTGACCAGGGCTTCGACAAGCAGATGTGGACGGTGGAACCGTATGAGGAAGAAGGGGACGCAGGCCTGCTGTTGCGCCATGTCAGCCCGGCCGGCGAGGCCGGTTATCCGGGCAGGCTGCAGGTCCAGGTCGCTTACACGCTCGATTCCGACGGCAGGTTCGGCATCGCCTACGAGGCGGCGACGGACGCACCCACGGTCGTCAACCTGACCAGCCACACGTATTTCAACCTCGCCGGGGAGGGCGCAGGCAGCGCGCGTGACCACGTGCTGGAGGTCGCCGCCGCCCGCTACACGCCTGTCGATGCGACGCTCATCCCGACCGGCGAGTTGGCGGAGGTCGAGGGCACGCCGTTCGACTTCCGTGCCGGCAAGCAGATCGGACGCGACGTGCGGGTGGCGCACCCGCAGCTCCTGCACGCCCAGGGCTACGACCACAACTTCGTCCTCGACAAGGGCGTGATGGCGGAACCGGAGTGGGCAGCGACGCTCCACGACCCGGAGTCCGGCCGCACGATGCACATCGCCACGACCGAACCCGGCGTGCAGTTCTACAGCGGCAACTTCCTGGACGGCACGCTGACCGGCAGCTCCGGGACGATCTACCGGCAGGGCGACGGCCTCTGCCTGGAGACGCAGCACTTCCCCGACTCCCCGAACCGGCCGGGCTTCCCCACCACGGTGCTGCGCCCCGGCGAGATCCTCCGTTCCCGCACGGTCCACTCGTTCACCGCCGACTGATCCGGTCTCTCATCGCGGTCACGCCGCCGGGCAGTTGAGCCCGGACCGGATCCGGTCGGGTTGCCCCGGGCGTCCGGGTGTCCGGGCGCGCCGGTCACCGGTCCTCGGGGAACAGCTCCTCCTGCACCATGCCGTCGTCGCTCCTGTCGCCGTCCTCGAACGGCGGCAGCAGCGGCTGCTCTCCGCCCGGCGGCGCGTCGCGGAGGCTGCCGGTGCACGAGACGAGAAATGCGCGGACGCCACCGCGGTCCGGAGGGTCGTGCCGGGCGAATTTCCCGGCCGGCGTCGAGATGAGGCGGCGGCAGACCGGACACGGCCGTCTCGGATGCGTGTAGGTCATGAGGTCAGCATGCCCAGAGGCACCGACAGGACGTCCTGCCGATCCACGCGCCGCTGTCCCGGGACCCGCCGCACTCGACATCAGCGACGGCGGCGGCCGGCACGCACCGGGGAAGTCGCAGTGCAGGAAGCCCCTGACGCCGAAGGCCGATGATCGGCGCATCCGCATACGGCCGGGCCCCCGTTACGTCCCGACCGAGGGTGACGGCACGCAGCCCTCAGGGCACGGCGGCAGAGCGGGCGAATCGCTCCCCGCCTCCCACTGAGGGAGTGCAGCCGTCCGTACCGGCAAGCCGCCGCGACCCGTGCGGAGGCGGTTACTCCCTCGTCGGTGGTCCGGGCCGTGATGCGGAACCAGGCGAAGAGGAGGAGGGGGTAGATGACGTAACCGCTTCTGGTCGCCGGTGCGAGCATCATGGCCAGTGTCAGACCCAGCGCGATCCGGTCGGCGGCGGCCGAAGCACTGCGAGGCGGGCGCAGCACCAGCGACGCGGCCATCAGGGCGGCACTTACGGTGAGAGCCGTCAGCGTGAGGGCGTTGCCGTGCGGGACATGAGTGGCCAGCAGGTGCCCCGGGAGCGGACTCGCTGCCGACGACGGCACATCCGCGAGTCCCAGCGGATAGAGCACGACGTGCTGTACGCACCCTCGCGGACCGGTCACCAGCACCGGTGCGCAGACCAGCGCGAGAACGCCGGCCGCGGACACCGCGCACCGCAGTACGGCCCTACCTCGGCCTCGGGTCATCAGCAGGGCGAAGACCACGGGCAGAGCCGGCCATGCTGTCCACTTCAGCGCGGCGGCCAGCCCCAGGGCGACGCCGGCGCGACCCCCGTCCCCCCGGCCCGCGTAGGCCAGACCCAGACACATCAGCCCCACCACCGGCGGGTCCACGCCACCGATGGCCAGCGGCAGTGCGACAGCCGGGAAGGCGCCCACCAGCGCCACCGCCGGACGCGTCCGCCTGCCGAGTCCCGCCACACGGGCTGCGGCCACCATCGTCGCGAGGAAGCACGCGGCGAGCCACCAGCGCGGGCCGGCGACAATTCCCGCGCCCGGCACTTCGCCGAACAGCGCGCTCGGCAGGCCGAACAGCGCCATGCCGGGCAGATAGGGGTTGAAGTCGCTGACCCGGCCGGGGTCCTCGACATACGGATTGCCCGTGGACAGGAGCAGGTCGCCGGCCCTCTCGATGACACCGACTTCCATCTGCGCCTTCCCCAGCACGACCAGGACGACGAACGGCAACGCGACGGCCCCGGCGGTGGCGATGACGGCGGTGGAGGGTGCCCAGCGTGCGCGTGCTCCCACCGCTGCCAGCGCGGCGGCCGTGTAGGCGAACGCGGCGCAGATGCCCCATATCTGCTGCGGAACCAACAGGGGAGAGGAGAGGGCAAGAGCAAGGGCCATCGCCCCGCACAGCGCCAGGCCCAGCGGCTCCCACACTCGGGCGTCCCGCCTCCAACGGGCTTTCCCGGCCGCGGGCACGGCGCGGTCCGTCACCTTCGTCGCTGTCATGGTCCCCTCGTTCGGTCGTGGTGTGTTCGGGCCCGCGTGGGCGGTGAGGCCGGTGGTCGGTGCGGCGCCGGATGGGCGCGCGAGCCTCACCGCACCGGGTCGCGCCAAACTCCGCCGCCGTCCCCGAAACTGCGGGGCGGCGGCGACGCGGCGCCGGGATCAGGGCGTGCGGCGGCGCAGCAGCCAGAAGGCAGCTGCCGCGACGAGCGCTGCGAGCAGGAGAACGAAGCCGGTCTCGACGAGCTGGACCGGCCAGTACAGGGAGGCCGGCTTCGCGCCCATGCAGGCGTCGACCGAGTACTTGTGGTCGGCCTGGTCGTACTGGCAGGCCCGCACCGCGAAGCCGAAGGGGCCCTCGCCCTTCTCCGTGCGGGTGACGCTCGGCCAGATCTGGGTGCGCCACGGGGTGATCAGCCAGGAGACGGTCCAGCTGGCGAGGCTCCCGATGGCAAGGGCGGGAAGCACTGCCCGGGTCACGAAGCCCGCGAGGACGCCGATGGCCAGTCCGAGCAGGACGTGGGCGACGAGGGACGGGCCGAACGCGAAGTAGTAGTCCTGGATCTGGTAACCCGCTCGGTGCAGATTGTGGTCGTCGGCCCAGTTCAGCAGCGTGCGGAAGTGGATGACGAGCAGGGAGGTGCCGACCGTGAGGAAGACGGCGGGAACCGCCAGCTTCTCCATGAGCCAGCGGGCGGGGGTGATGGACTGTGTCCACGCCAACTCCGCCGTCCCGTTCTCCAGTTCGCGTGCGACGAGTGCCGCGCCCGCCCAGCCCGCGACGACCGGGGTGACGTATTCGCGAAGCAGCGAGGCGACGTTGTCGAGCCAGGACCAGACGCTGAAGATGTCGTATGCCTTGTTCGGGATGGTGTAGCAGAGCCGATGACCAGGTGTGCCGCAGCCCGCCTGGATCTCCACCGCACCCGTCCCGTACGGGCCGTACCGCAGCCAGAGCATGGCCGCCGTCGTGATCACCACGAACGCGATCCAGAGCCACATCGCCGACCGGTGGAGCCGCAGCACCGCCCAGAGTCTGTGGTGGACGGTGGGTATGGAGCCGGGGGTGTCCTTTGCCGGCCGGGTGGTCGTGCTGCTCATGCGGCGTTCTCCTGCGATCGGGCGCTCTGTGGGCGCTGGACGGATTCGGGTGTGGCGTCGCCGGTGAGCAGCGGCGGAGCCTCGGTGTTGCTGAGGTGGGCGAGGAGGACCTCCTCGACCGTGGGACGCTCGGCCAGCCACTCGCCGACGGGTTCGCCGTGCGACCTCACCAGCGCAGTGCTGCCACGGCCCGCGGGACGCTGCTCGATCACGGTCTGCCGGGAGGTGTCGAGCGCGGCGGTGCCGGTGAGCAGCGTGTGCGCCGACATCACTTCCTCGATCTCACCGCCGAGCCGCAGACGCCCGCCGGCGACCAGGAAGAGGAAGTCGCAGGAACCCTCCAACTCGGCGATGACGTGCGAGGACATCACGATCGTGGTGCCCTGTTCGGTCGCCGCGGACATCAGCGCGCCGGTCAACTGCTTGCGCGCCAGCGGGTCCAGGTCTGCCATGGGCTCGTCGAGGAGCATCAACTCGGCCCGCTTGCCGAAGGCCAGCGCGAGCGCCACCCGCGTGCGCTGCCCTCCCGAGAGGGTCCGGATCTTCGCGCCAGGATCGAGGCCCTCGTCCCCGTACGCGATCCGTTCGGCGGCCGGCTGGTCCCAGCGGCCGGTCGAGCGGTTGAGCACGGCCGCGTAGCGGAGCGTGTCGGCAACGGACAGGTGCGGGTGCAGCGGCTTGGACTGGGCGACGTAGGCCACAAGTTCGCGCGCCTGTGCAGGAGTCCGCCCGAGCACGTTCAAAGTGCCGCGCGTCGGCCGGCGCAGACCGGCGGCGAGGCGGAGAAGGGTCGACTTGCCGGCGCCGTTCGGGCCGACGAGGGCGCATATGTGCCCTTGAGGAAGCCGGAAGGAGCAGTCTTCCAGGACTGCCGACTTCCGGCGCGAGTAGGACATGCCCAGTCCGGTCGCTTCCAGCGCGGCCGCGGCGTAACTCATGAAGTCTCCTGCGGGAAAAGTTCGTTGAGGACGGAGTCGAATAGGGCGGTCAGGTCCTCCCTGGCCAGGCCGTCCTCGTGGGCCCTGGCCATCCATTCCGCCAGTCCGTCGCGGTGGGGGGAGTCGAGACCCGCGGTGGCGCCGAGCGATGCCCGGACGAAGGTGCCCACACCCCGGCGGGCCTCGACGAGCCCTTCGCGTTCGAGTTCGCGGTAGGCCTTGAGCACGGTGTTCGGGTTGATGGCGGTCGCCTCGACGACCTCACGCGCGGTCGGCAGCTTGTCGCCCGGCTGCAGCAGTCCGAGCCGCAACGCCTGCTTGGTCTGCTGGACGATCTGCCAGTAGGTGGCCACGCCGCTGCGGCGGTCGATTCGGAACTGGATGGCTCCTGCTGCGGTCACGCACAGAACCCTTTCACTAATTGATTAGTGAAAGGGTGGACGGGGTGAGGTCAGGATGTCAAGCGGCATCACGAGGGTTCGTGCACCCGGCTTCGCCGGCCGCGAGGGCGGCGCGGATACTGTCCGCGTGATCACGAGCCCTCATGACCGCCGGCCCCTCCCCGCAGAGTTGCGCGCCTACCTGGACCAACTCGTGGAGCACACACGCTCGGTGTGCGGCACCCATCTGGCGAGTGTCATCGCGGTCGGTTCTCTCGCGCTGGACGACTACCGGCACGGGCGCAGCGACGTCGACGTGACGGTCGTGGTGGACGATTCGCTGCCCGCGTCCGCGGTGCACGACCTGGCCGAGGTCCTCGCTCACCCGCGCCTGCCCTGCCCCGCCCCCGGGCTGGAACTGGTCGTCTACGGGCAGGAGTTCGCGGGCCGGCCCTCGGGCGAAGGGGGCTATCTCCTGGATCTCAACACCGGTCCGCTGCTGCCGGAGAAGGCCGGCTTCGACGCGGCGGGGTCTCCGGCGTTCTGGTACGTCATCGACCGCTCCGTCGCCCATCAGGCCGGGCTCACGCTGTTCGGGTACCCCGCCCGGGACGTGATCGCCGAACCCGAACGCCCCGAGCTGTACGCGGCGTTGCGTGCTTCGATCCGCGAACACAGCGACGGCGAAGGCCACCTCGCGGACAACCGCGTGCTCAACGGCTGCCGCTCGGTGGCGTTCTGCCGTACGGGGCGCTGGATGGCCAAGCGCCGGGCAGCGAAGGAAGTCGCCACGCACGAGGAGGACTTCAGGCCCCTCATCGAGGCCGCGGTCCGCAGCTTCGAGCGCCCCCGCTCGGCCTCAGCCGCGCTGCCCACCGACGAGGTGCGGGCATTTCTGGCCCGTGTGCGCGATCGGGTCGAGGAGAGCGCCGGGCAGGGGAGCGAACCGGATCGTCATGCCGACTGACGGGGACATCCGCGACCAACAGCCTGAGAGGCCGCGCCAGTTGAGGCGAGACAACCGCCGCCGACTCACCGATGGTTCAGCAGCTTGAGCACTCCGCGTCGCCCGGCCGTAGAACCGTCAGGGGCGGGAGCCCCGTAGCGGACGTCCACTCCCGACTCGGCCGCACCCTCCACGATGTGGCGGCTCGCCCGTTCTGCGAGCGCGGCGATGGTCAGGGACGGATTGACGCACAGCGACGTGGGGACCGCTGCTCCGTCGGTCACGAACAGCCCCGGGTGGCCGCGCAGTTCATTGCGGTCGTCGAGTGCCGAAGTGGCCGGATCGTCGCCCATGCGGCAGGAGGAGAGGGGGTGGGCGCTGAGCGAACCGACCACCTCGCTCCACGGGCGCACCCGGGCCAGGCCGTCCCGCTCGAGCACGGCCCGTGCCTCCTCGTCCGCCGCCTTCCAGCCGCGCAGCGTGTTGGCGGTCGGACGGTAGCGCAGCGTGGACAGGCCGACCGACGAGGCGACCCGCGTGAAGCTGCCCGTCGCCGGTGGCAGGCCGAACCTGCCCTCGTTGTCGTCCTCGGTCATCGCCAGGACCGACAGCCACGACCTCCAGCGCGAGCGCAGTTCCTTCTTCTCCACGCCGAACCAGCTGGACTCCGGCCGGTCGGTGGCCTGGGCAAGGATGTTGGTGATGCCGGGGAAGTAGATCTGCTGGAGGGAGAAGCGGGTGAACTCCTCGGCATCCGCATCGAGGCGGTCGTAGGACATCGACCCGATCGGTTTGCCCACGGGAAAGCCCTCGTACGGCGTGCCGGGAGAGCTCTCGAGCCCCAGCAGTTCGCCGACCTTCCCCTCGTCCACGTCGGCGATCGAGACCCGGTCGCCGTTGCCGGAGAAGTAGCGGCCCACGGCGCGCGGTATCCCGCCGAGCAGCGCGGCCGACCGCTGCAGCAGCACGGGCGTACCCATCGCGCCACCCGCGAGGACCACCACCTTGGCCTCGACGGCCCCCGCGCCCTGGGAGAGCCGGTAGTCGTCCGGGTCAAGAACGGTGTAGGCGACCCGATAGCGGTAGCCGGGGGAGGTGGCGGGCGCGATCGTCTGCACCTCGTGAAGGGCCCGCACCTCGGCACCGGCCGCGGTGGCGGCGGGCAGATAGTTCAGCAGCATCGAGCGCTTGGCGTCGAAGTGGCAGCCGTTCAGCATCCAGTTGCAGTTGGTGCAGCGTGCCAGGTCGACGGCGACCGGCACGGGGTTGCATGTACGCCCGGCGCGTTCGCATGCCGCGGCGAACAGGCCGCCCGGGTACGGCACTTGGTCCCATCGCTGCTGCGCCACCGGGAGGGTCTCCTCGACCCTGTCGTACCAGGGGTCCAGCGTCGAGCGGGTCAGCGCGTTGGGCCACAGGCGGTGACCCAGGCTCCCTTGGCGCTCGAAGACGAAGCTGGGGGCCCGCAGGGACGCGGCGAAGTAGACAACGCTGGAGCCGCCGACGCAGTTTCCCGCGACGACGGTGATGCCGTCACCCTGCACAAGGTCGACGATCCGGGTGTAGCTGCCGATGCGCTGATCGTGCGCGAAGTCCCGGGACCCCAGTCGGGGGCCGCGTTCGAGGACGACGACCCGGGCGCCGCCCGCCGCGAGGTGGTAGGCGGGTATGGAGCCGCCGAAGCCACTGCCGACGACCAGGACGTCGGTGCGTTCCGTGACGCTCATGCGGGATGGCCTCCGGCGGTGGTGTGCGGATGCTCATGTGCGAGCCGCTTGCCGTACGAGTACGTCGGATAGCGCCAGAAGCCGTCCGTGCCGGGCGCGGGGAAGCGCAGCCACGTCAACCCGGGATGGCGCTTGTCCAACGCGTCGGTGGTGTGCAGATGGGCTGCCGTGTCGAAGGCCGCCGCGCTGAACAGTGCCAGCAGCACATAGACCTTCTGGTGCAGTCCGGCGCTGCTCAGCAGCTTGCCCGCGAGGTGGGTCCGATCCTCGAAGTCCAGCGCGACGAACGGGGGTTGGCTGGGCAGCAGCACATGACCCCGGGCCAGCGCCCAGGCCGTGGCCTCCGTGTTCAGCAGTGCGGCGAGCTCCGGAAGGAGCACTCCGACGCCGAGTTCCGGGAGTTGCAGGAGCGTGACTGCTCCGGCGTGGACCGCGCCGGGTCCCGGCGCGGCTCCCGCGACGGCCCGGTCGTGCCGGTGCCGTTTCTCGCCGGGGACCATGGTGTCGGCGAAGGCCTCCAGCGTGGCGACGGTGTCGAGAGCGCCCAGCGCCGCGCCGCCCTGCGCGGTCCCGGTGGGCGCGGCGGCCGCCGAAGAGGCAGTGATCGTCATGCTGCCGACCGCGACCAAGGCGCCCGTCAGCGCAGCGACAAGCTGCCGCCGTGACGGCCGCGGGCTCATGTGCCGATCCCCAAGCACGGGAGCGAGGTGGGAAGTCGGGCTGAGGCGCCGCGCGCCGCCTCTTCGAGCGCGTCGGCGAGCTGCGGATCGTACGGGCGCAGCGCGGAAGCAGCCTCCTCGGGCGTCGCCGGCTGCCCCGCAACGGTCAGGTTGCGCACCGACGCTCCCGCGGTGCCGGCCGACTTGTCGAACCAGTAACTGCCGTCCCAGCCCACCAGGGTGGGATCACCTGGCCGTACCTGCACGCTCCAGTGGTCCAACTGCCAGTAGCGGCACGCCGGAACGGCGATCGCGAAGCGCGTGGGCTCGGCGCGAGCAGGAACCGCGCCGCGCCGCCGTTGGAAACGGTGATGTCCCGCTTGGCGTACTCGACGCACAGCGGTTCCGATCCGATCATGCTCAGCGGTGGTGTCTCGCCCTCGCCGAAGTGGTGGAAGGTGCAATCCGCGGCGAAGCCCGGGTCGGTGTAGCCGCCGACGCCGGGAGTGTCAGCGTCGGCCGGTGCCGCACCGAGCGCGGAGAGGAACAGAACGGCCAGGCCCGTGACAGCGGCGCGGCGAATCGACGGCATGGCAGGACCTTCTTCCGGTTCCAGCCCCGGGCGGGGCTCGGTTACTGGTGGGTCACTAGCGAGGTGCATCCTGATTCCCTGCCACGCGGCAGCGCAAGACCCCTGCACACGCTGCTTCGAATCGTCGCGCCGGAGGATCCGTCACCGGACTCCGGGGCTCGGCAGTTGCTCCGCTTGTCCGGTTCCGCGTCCAGCCGGGGGCTTCCGCCGCCGGTCGCGAGGAACCGGCGACGCGCAACGCTGGAAGCCTCGTCGAGCCGCCGGCGGGCGGCCGCCGAGGAGCCTGCGGGGGAGAGATGGCAGGCGAGCTCACCACCCGGAAAGGCATCCCTGGAGCCGGCAGATCCTGATTGGACGCCGGAGATCACAGGCCGGAGAAGTGTGACGCTTTCCTCGCCGGCACCCTCTCCCCACGGGCGAGCACCGCAAATAATGTCGACTTAACGCCAAAGCTGTTCTGCTGGCTCATGGCGAGCCGGCGAAGCCCCAGGTGTCGAATCCGGTTCCTGGCCTCCGGCGGCGCACCCGGCCGCCCCATGTCCCGAGCAGGCAGGTTCACTTCGGTTTGATCTCGACGGCACGAAGGAGTGCCCCCATGGCGAGGAACACGCAGCAGCTTCATCCCGGCAGATCCGGTGGACGGCACGAGTCCGCTGACGAGCGGTGGCAACGCATGTGGAGCCACCGTGAGCAGCTCCTCAAGGTGGCCCGGCGTCGTTCCATGAGCGCCGAGGACGCCGAGGACGCCGTGCACGAGGCGATGCTCCGAGCCGTGGAGAACCCGGACATAGACGACGAGCGGCTGCCCGCCTGGTTGACGACGGTGACGATGCGGCTGTGCGTCGACCGGTACCGGCAACTCCACCGGGAGGCCGAGGTGAGCAGCCGCTCCGCGATGGCCGTCCCCGCGCCCGTGCCCGTCGAGGAAGTGGTGTGCGACCGTGCGGAGGCGAAGTGGCTGGCACAGCGGAGCGAGTCGCTGCCCGCCCGGCAGGCCGAGGCGCTCCAGCTCAAATCGCAGGACCTGGACGTCGCTGACGTGGCCACGCAGATGGGGCTGAGCTACGAGGCCGCCGAGTCACTGCTCGCGCGGGCCCGGCGGGCGATGCGCAACTCGCTGGCCGGCACGCTGGCCATTGCCGCCTGGCTGTGGCGCGGCCGGCCGGAGACCCTGGGCCCGCCGGCGGCGGTGGCGGCGGTCGCGTCCACGGCGGTGACGCTGGCCGTGCTGGGGATCCCCATGCCCGATTCCCACGACGGTGGCAGGCCGCGCGCCCCTGAGGTCTCCGGAGTGGAAAAGACCGACGAGCCGCCTCGCGAGCATGCCGAGGAGAAGCACGCGCCCGCGTCGCGTTCGACCGTCCGGCCGGACCCCGGCCCCACCTCGCTGACGGGGGGCCTCGGGAATGCGGTCACGGATGTGACTTCCCTGCTGCCGGAGTTGCCAACTGCCCGGGAAATCCCCGCTGTTCCCAAGGCGCCGTCCTTGCCGTCCGTGCCCTCCGAGGTCAGACTTCCGAGCGTCCCGGCCGTTCCGAACGCCGTGCCGACGCCCTCCGGCACCTCCGTGCCGACGAACGTGGAACTTCCCCGTACCGGCCTTCCTGGCAGCGATGTTCTGCCCTCTGAAATCGGGGATTCGCCGGACTGATCCGGTTCCTTTCCCCGCCCGGAGGACACGGCTGGGAAACGTGCGCGAAAAAAATCTTCGTTTCTGAGCGACGGACCGGCCGCCCGTCCCCGTAGAGCAGACAAGAACCTGCTCCACGGTCGAGAGAACCGCAGGGTGAGATCGGAAGGAGAGACGCCACCCCGTATCTCGATTTCGGGCGCTGACCGGACTTTTCCTGCTGCCGCTGACGCGGCGGTCCGGGAGCGCTGCCCACCCTTCATCGGTCAGTGACCGCGCCGCCTCCAGCGGCGCATGCCCGGAACCCGGTGAACTGCAGCCGGGTGAGCCGGTATTCCTCCTTCTCCCGCTCGCCCGGCTCCGGCCCTTGTTCCCTTGCCTCTTATCAGTGCCCGTACGGCTCGAATCCCCGTTCTTGATGTTGACGGCTGAAAGGTATCTACATGGGTGTCGAGATCTGCGTGGAAGGACTGACGAAGTCCTTCGGTCACCAGATCATCTGGCAGGACGTGTCGTTGACGCTTCCCGCCAGACAGATATCAGTCATGCTCGGGCCTTCGGGCACGGGCAAGTCGGTATTCCTCAAGACGCTCGTCGGACTGCTGAAGCCGGAGCGGGGCTCGATCCTCATCGACGGACGGGACATCACGCGTCTGCGTGAAAGCGACCTGTACGAAGTGCGGAAGCTCTTCGGCGTCCTCTTCCAGGACGGTGCGCTGTTCGGTTCGATGAATCTCTACGACAACATCGCCTTCCCGCTGCGTGAGCACACCCGCAAGCGAGAGAGCGAGATCAAGCAGATCGTGCTCGAGAAGATGGACATGGTCGGCCTGGTCGGAGCCGAGGAGAAACTGCCCGGAGAGATATCCGGGGGTATGCGTAAGAGAGCCGGGCTCGCACGGGCACTGGTACTCGATCCGGAGATCATTCTCTTCGACGAGCCGGACTCGGGCCTCGACCCCGTGCGAGTGGCCTACCTCAACCAGTTGATCGTCGATCTGAACGCGCAGATCGACGCGACCTTCCTGATCGTCACCCACGACATCGCCTCGGCCAGGCTGGTGCCGGACAACATCGGCCTGCTCTTCCGCCGCGAGCTGGTGATGTTCGGCCCGCGCGAAGACCTGCTCGCCAGCGACGAGCCGGTCGTACGGCAGTTCCTCAACGGCCGCATGCAGGGACCGATCGGCATGGCGGAGGAGAAGGACGCCGCCCAGGTCGAGCAGGAACTGGCAGAGCTCGACGCCGGCGACCACCGCGGCCCGGCGGGCGGCAAGGGCGCGACAGGCCTCGGCGTCACACCGCGGCTGCTGCCCAGTCCCGGTATCGAGCGCCCGCTGCGCTGGAAGCTGATCGCCGCCCGCGAGGGAGCCTCGTCCCGGGAGGCGGTGACCGGCACATGAGCCTGTCACCCACCGGTGCGCTCAGACACTCCGGCAGCCTCTTCGCGATGGCCCTCGACGTGCTGCGCGCCCTGCCCCGACGGCCGTTCCAGGCAAGGGAGTTCATCCAGCAGGCGTGGTTCATCGCCAGCGTCACGATCCTGCCGACCGCGCTCGTCTCCATTCCCTTCGGCGCCGTCATCGCGCTGCAGATCGGCAGCCTCACCCGGCAACTGGGCGCGCAGTCGTTCTCAGGAGCCGCCTCGGTCCTGGCAGTTCTGAGAGAGGCCTCGCCGATCGTGACGGCGTTGCTCATCGCCGGGGCCGGTGGCACGGCGATCTGCGCGGACCTCGGCGCGCGCAAGATCCGCGAGGAGATCGACGCCATGGAGGTGCTCGGCATCGACCCGATCCACCGCCTCGTCGTCCCCCGGGTGCTGGCCTCGATGCTCGTCGCGGTGCTGCTCAACGGCCTCGTCTCGGTCGTCGGCGTGGCCGGCGGCTACTTCTTCACCGTGATCCTGCAGAACGGAACGCCCGGCGCGTATCTGGCCTCCTTCACCACCCTCGCCCAGCTGCCCGACCTCTACGCGGGAGAACTCAAGGCGCTGGTCTTCGGGGCGATCGCCGGGATCGTCGCCTCGTACAAGGGACTGAACGCGAAGGGCGGACCGAAAGGTGTCGGCGACGCGGTCAACCAGTCCGTGGTCATCACGTTCATGCTGCTCTTCGTCGTGAACTTCGTGATGACGGCGATCTACTTCCAAGTCGTTCCGCAGAGGGGTTAGCCATGACTCTGCCGGATCGTCTCATCAGGGGCCCGCTGGGCTCCCTGGAGGAGCTGGGCACCCAACTGTCGTTCTACGGACGCTCGATCGCCTGGACCGGCCGCACGCTGCGCCGCTACAAGAAGGAGGTGCTGCGCCTGCTCGCCGAGGTGAGCTTCGGCCGCGGAGCACTCGCGGTCGTCGGCGGCACCGTCGGTGTCATCGCCTTCCTCACCTTCTTCACCGGCACCGAGGTGGGCCTTCAGGGATACGCCGCGCTCAACCAGCTGGGCACCTCCAACTTCGTCGCCTTCCTGTCCGCCTACTTCAACACCCGCGAGATCGCCCCGCTCGTCTCCGGCCTCGCCCTGTCCGCCACGGTCGGCGCCGGCTTCACCGCCCAGCTCGGCGCGATGCGGATCAGCGAGGAGATCGACGCCCTTCAGGTGATGGGGATACCTTCGCTGCCCTTCCTGGTCACCACGCGGATGATCGCCGGGTTCGTCGCGGTGATCCCTCTCTACGTGATCGGGCTGCTCTCCTCCTACCTCGCCGCCCGGACCATCACCACCGGCTACTACGGGCAGTCGGCGGGCACTTACGACCACTACTTCCAGCAGTACCTGCCACCGGTCGACGTCCTCTGGTCGTTCGGCAAGGTCATCTGCTTCGCCGTCGTGATCATCCTGGTCCACTGCTACTACGGCTACTACGCGAAGGGCGGCCCAGCGGGCGTCGGCGTCGCGGTCGGCCGTGCGGTGCGTACGTCGATCGTCGCCATCAACATCCTCGACTTCTTCCTCAGCCTCGCCGTCTGGGGCGCCACCACGACCGTGAGGATCGCGGGGTAGCCCATGTCTGTCTCCACGAACCCGAAGAGCGGGCGGCTCGCCCCCAGCACCCGCCTGAGGCTGACCGGCCTCGTGTTCCTCGTCGTCCTCGGGCTGATGCTCGCGCTGACGGTCGCCGTCTACCGGCAGGTGTTCACCCCCGTCGTGCGGATCACGCTGGAGGCGGACACCGTCGGGAACCAGCTGGAGCCCTCCGCCGACGTCAAGCTGCGCGGGCTCATCGTCGGCCAGGTACGTGACGTGCGGGCCGACGGTGAGAAGGCGACGCTCGACATCGCACTCCAGCCGGAACGCACCGCGCTCATCCCCGCCGACGTCACCGCAAGGCTGCTGCCCAAGACGCTGTTCGGCGAGAAGTTCGTGGACCTCGTCGTCGCCGACGGGTCCTCGGCGCGCCCCATACGGGCCGGGGATGTGATCACCCAGGACCGCACCAGGGCCGGCATCGAGCTGCAGAAGCTGATGAACGACCTGCTGCCGCTGCTGCGTACGGTCCAGCCGGCGAAGCTGAACGCCACGCTGTCCGCGTTCTCCGTCGCGCTCGAGGGGCGGGGCGAGGCGATCGGCGCCAACCTCACGCGGCTGGAGCGCTATCTGCGCCGTATCAACCCGCACATGCCCGCACTGCACAAGGACATCTCCCGGCTTGCCGACGTCGCGGAGACATACGGTGACGCCGCTCCCGACCTGCTGCGGGTCCTGCGCAACTCCGTGACCACGAGCCGGACCGTGGTGCACAAGAAGGAGGCGCTGAAGTCGGTACTGACCGGAACCACCACCTTCGCCGACACCGGCGAGCGGTTCCTCGACGACAACGCCGACCGGCTCATCACGCTGAACGAGGTCTCCCGGCCGACCCTCGCCCTCCTTGCGCGCTACTCGCCCGAGTACCCCTGCCTGCTCGAAGGTCTGGCGAAGTCGGAGCCGCTCGCCGAGCGGATGTTCGCGGGCGGCAAGATGCACATCACTCTCGAGTTCACCCTGCCTCGCCCCGCGTACCGCCCCGGCGAGGAACCGCGGTATGCCGACCGCTCGGGCCCCCACTGCTTCGGTCTGCCCGACCCGCCCAAGCCCGCGCCGCCGCTCAAGCTGAACGACGGTACTGCCGGCTCCGGAGGCTCCCTCCCGTCCGGAAACGCGGTGTCGGGTACGCCCGCCGAGCAGCATCTCGTCAACTCACTGGTGGCTCCCGTCATGGGCGTCCCGGCTGACGAGGTGCCCGGGGTGGCGACCCTGCTCTTCGGGCCCATGGCCCGCGGAACGGCGGTGAGCGTCGCATGAGAGCGAGGGAGACGACCGCGCCGCTGGTCAAGTTCAGCATCTTCGCCGTGGTGACGGTGCTCGCGACCACGCTGCTCGCCGCCACCATCGTCAAGATCCGCTTCACCCCCACGGACACGTACACGGCCGTCTTCAGCGACG
Organism: Streptomyces bathyalis; assembly: GCF_015910445.1. Taxonomy (NCBI): domain Bacteria; kingdom Bacillati; phylum Actinomycetota; class Actinomycetes; order Kitasatosporales; family Streptomycetaceae; genus Streptomyces; species Streptomyces bathyalis. The sequence goes on along the minus strand of NZ_CP048882.1, from coordinate 483,923 downwards.
TCACGAGCCTGGAGGTGGGTGACGACATACGGGTGGCCGGGGTGCGGGTGGGCGAGGTCGAAGAGATCCGGATCAAGGACCGGACGCTCGCCGAGGTCACCTTCACCGCCTCACGGGACCGGCCGCTGCTGACCAGCACCGGCGCCGTCATCCGCTACCGCAGCCTGGTCGGGCAGCGCTACATCGCCCTCACCGAGGGCGCGGGCGACGGCTCACGGCTGCCGGCCGGCGGGCAGATCCCGCTCTCCCGCACGCAGCCCGCACTCGACCTGAACGCACTGCTCAACGGGTTCAAGCCGCTGTTCGCCGCGTTGTCCCCGAAGGACGTGAACCAGCTCGCAACGGAGATCATCAAGACGTTCCAGGGCGAGGGCGGCACGGTCAACAGCCTGCTCGCCCATACCGCTTCGCTGACCACGACCCTTGCCGACCGGGACAAGCTGATCGGCTCCGTCATCGGCAACCTCAACACCGTGCTCGGGTCCCTGGACAAGCGCAGCGCCCGCTTCTCCGGCCTCCTGACCCAGCTGCAGCGAGTGATCTCCGGTCTGTCCGCGGACCGCAAGTCGATCGGCGACTCGCTCGCAGGTATGAACGACCTGACGGGCGCCACAGCGGGACTGCTGAAGGACAGCCGCCCGGCGCTGAAGTCCGACATCGCCGGGCTGTCCGAGCTCTCCGGAACGCTCAACGACAATGAGAAGACCGTCGAGGGCGTTCTGAAGCGGCTGCCGCGCAAGCTCAACAAGCTGACCGGAACGGCCTCCTACGGCTCCTGGTTCAACTTCTACCTCTGTGACTTCGACGGCCGGGTCGTACTGCCGAAGACCGGCAAGATCCTCACCCCGGAGATGCACGTCGCCAAGGCGAGGTGCGGCCGGTGATCTCCTTCCGCGAGCGCAACCCCGTGGTGATCGGCGCCGCCGGACTCACCAGCATCGCCCTGCTGATGGCTGCGGCCTTCAACGCCCAGGACCTTCCGCTGATCGGCGGCGGCGACGAGTACTCCGCGGCGTTCTCCGAGGCCGGCGGCCTCAAGTCCGGCGACGAGGTCCGCATCGCCGGGGTGAAGGTCGGCAAGGTCGACGACGTCGGGCTGGCCGGCGACCACGTCAAGGTGACCTTCCGGGTCAAGGGCGATCCGCGCTTCGGCACCCGGTCGGCAGCCTCGATCCGGGTCAAGACGATCCTCGGTGCCAAGTACCTCGCCCTGGAGCCCGAAGGGCCGGGCCAGTTGGAGGCCGGCAGCGAGATCCCGCTGAAGCGGACGGTCGCCGCCTACGACGTGGTGCAGGCGTTCAGCGACCTCACCACGACCTCGGAGAAGGTCGACACGAAGCGGCTGGCCAGAGCGATGGACACCGTTTCGAGGACGTTCAAGGACTCCCCGGCCGAGGTCAAGGCGTCGATCAACGGCCTGTCCCTGCTCTCCAGGACCGTCGCGAAGCGCGATCAGGAACTGCGGCAGTTGCTCAGCCATGCCAACGGGGTGACCGGCGTGCTCTCCGATCGGTCGAGCACTCTGATCAAGCTGATCAAGGACGGCGACCAGCTGTTCAAGGAGATCAACAACCGGCGGGTCGTCATCCGGTCGCTGCTGAGGAACGCCGCGGCGCTCGGCGTTCAGCTCTCCGGCCTGGTCGACGACAACCGCAAGCAGATCGGACCGGCGCTCAAGCGACTCAACAAGGTGGTCGACCTCCTGGAGCGCAACGAGGGGAGCCTCAACCGCAGCGTCGAACTCCTCGCCCCGTTCTCCCGGGTCTTCACCAACACCCTCGGCAACGGCCGGTGGTTCGACAGCTACATCCAGAACCTCGTCGCCCCCGTGCCCGTGGTCCCCCGAGCCTCGCGGTCCGCGAAGACATCTTCGGAGGTGGCCCGATGATCAGGCGACACGCCCGCTGGGTGGCGCTCGGTCTCGCGCTGGTGCTCGTGGCCGGCCTCGCCGTCCTGCTCTGGCCGAGGTCCCGGCCTGTTCAGGTCACCGCGTACTTCCCCCGCAGCGTCGGCGTCTACCCCGGATCGGACGTACGCGTGCTGGGCGTCAGGATCGGCGAGGTCAAGAAGGTCGACCCGCAGGGCCGGCGGGTCCGTGTGCAGCTGGAGTACGAAGCTGACCGCAAGGTCCCCGCCGATGCCAGGGCCGCGATCGTCAACTCCTCGGTGGTCAGCGACCGTTACCTCCAGCTGCTCCCCGTCTACCGCGAGGGTCCGACGATGCAGAGCGGCGCCGTCATCCCGCAGAGCCGGACGGCGGCCCCCGTCGAGCTGGACCGGATCTTCGACAGCCTCCACACGACCTCCGAGTCGCTCGGCCCCCGCGGGGCGAACAAGGACGGCTCGCTGTCCAGGCTGCTCGGCGTCAGCGCGGACAACCTGGACGGCCAGGGAAGGAAGCTGCACACCACCGTCAAGGACCTGTCCAAGGCGGTCACGACCCTCTCCGACGGCAGGCGCGATCTGTTCGGGACGGTACGGAACCTGCAGGTGTTCACGGCCGCGCTCGCCGCCGACGACGACAACGTGAGGTCGTTCAACGACAGCCTGGCAAAGGTCGCGAAGCAGCTCGCGGGAGAACGCAAGGACCTCGCGGCGGCGACGAAGCATCTTTCCATCGCGCTCACCGACGTGTCCGGCTTCGTCCACGAGAACGAGAAGTCCCTCACCTCCAATGTGAAGGGCCTCAGCAGGACCACCCGCGTCCTGGTCAAACAGCGTGCCGCACTGGAGGAGTTGCTCGATGTGGCACCGGCAGGCCTGGGGAACCTGCAGAACGCCTACAACCCGAGATCCGGCACGCTGGACACCCGTAACAACGCCGAACAGCTCCAGGACCCCGCGTCCGTGCTGTGCTCCGTGCTCAGGACGGCCGACGAGAAGACCGACTGCGACAAGCTGCGGAAAGCCTTCAAGTCACTGCCCGAACTGCCGGATGCGAATGCGCTCACCGGAGCGGCGGAACCTGCCGGCGGAGCGCCGTCGATGGACCGGACCCTCGGCGGAATACTGGGGGCGCGGGCATGAACTCCTCCTGCAACGCCTCCTCCCGACGCAGCAGAACCGGGGCGCTCCGCGCTCCGCTGGTCCTGTGGGCAGCCGTCGCATCGGTGCTGCTGTCCGGCTGTGAATTCGGCGGGCTGCAGGACGTCCAACTGCCGGGCGGTGCCGCGTCGGACGGCAACGCCTACCACGTCACGGTCGAGTTCGACGATGTCCTCGACCTGGTGCCGCAGTCGGCCGTGAAGGTCAACAACGTCACCGTGGGGGCCGTCGAGAAGGTGGAACTGCACGGCTGGCGCGCCCGGGTGCGGCTGCGCGTCGCCGACTCTGCGAAGCTGCCGGCCAACGCCGTCGCCGACCTTCGCCAGACGAGCATCCTGGGCGAGAAGTACGTCTCGCTCGCCGAGCCGGCGGACGTCCGCCCGGCGGGGAGGCTCGCTGACGGCGACAGGATTCCGCTGTCCCGCAGCAACCGCAACGCGGAGATCGAAGAGGTGCTCTCCGCGTTGTCGGCCCTGCTCAACGGCGGCGGAGTGGCTCAACTCCACACGATCACCGAGGAGCTCAACCACACGCTCGAAGGCCGCGAGCCCCGGGTCAAGGCGCTGCTGTCCCGACTGGACAGCTTCATAGGCGGCCTCGACAAGCAGCGCTCCGAGATCGTCCGGGCGATGAAGGGGATCGACCGGCTCAGCGCGAGGCTCGCCAAGCAGCGCAAGGACGTCGAGGACGCGGTCGACACGATGCCGCCCGCCCTGAAGGTCCTTGCCGACCAGCGCCGCAATCTCACAGCGATGCTGAAGTCGCTGTCGAAGCTCGGCAAGGTCGGCAGCAGGGTCATCAAGGCATCGAGGGCCGACGTCGTCGCCAACCTCAAGCACCTCAGGCCGATTCTCGGCCGGCTGAACGAGGCCGGTGACGACCTGCCCGACGCGCTGGAACTGATGACCACTTACCCCTTCCCGCGCAACGTCGTCGATGCCATCAAGGGCGACTACGTCAATCTGAAGGTCACCGCGGATCTGGACCCGGGCAGCCTCTACCGCAACGTCGCCCCAGGCCCCGAAGCGCCCGGGAAGCCCGGCCCGAGCCTTCCCGATGTCCCCGACATCCCCGGGGTGCCGGACCTCGAAGTGCCGGGCGCGCCCGATCTCCCGGACCCGGGGGAGCCGTGCGTACCGGGCCTCAACTGCGCTGAGGAACCGGAAGAAGGCGGCTCGTCCGGAGGATCGGGAGGGTCTGGAGGGTCCGGCGGCGGTGGCGCACTCTGCCCGCCCCTGTGCACCAGCAACTACGCCTCGCACGTCGGCGAAAGCAGCGGCAGCGGCGGCGCGGCCCCGCGCCACGGCGTCGACTTCGCTCTCGCCGAACTCATGACGAGGGGAGTGCAGCCGTGATCGCCCGGTCGGTCAAGGTTCAGCTGATGGCCTTCGGTGTCGTCACCGCGGTCGGTGTGTCGTACGTCGCCGTCCAGTACACCGGTCTGGCGGACCGCATCCTGGACCGCGGATACACCGTGCAGGCCCAATTCACCGACTCCGGCGGCATCTTCTCCGGTGCCGAGGTGACGTACCGGGGCGTGCCGGTGGGGCGAGTCGGCGACCTGCGACTCACCAGGGGCGGTGTTTCGGCGGCGCTGGACATCAAGGAAGGCGGACACATCCCGTCCGACACGCTGGCCGTCGTGGCGACACGCTCGGCGGTCGGAGAGCAGTACGTGGACCTGCAGCCCCGGACGGGGAGCGGCCCCTACCTGCGGGACGGCAGCACGATCGCGCGCCGCGACACCCGCACCCCGCTGCCGACGACGAAGCTCATATCCAGCCTCGACCGGCTGGTCGGTTCCGTCGGCAAGAAGGACCTGAAGACGACCGTCGACGAACTGGGCGACGCGTTCTCCGGCACCGGCCCGCAGCTGACGCGGCTCGTCGACTCGGGCAACGCCCTGGTGAATTCGGCGAGCGAATCACTTCCGCAGACCATCTCCTTGATCGAGGACTCCCGGAAGGTCCTCAAGACGCAGGCGGACAAGGGCTCGGCGATCAAGTCGTTCTCCCGGGACCTGTCGGTACTCACCGGACAGCTCAAGAAGAGCGACGGCGACATCCGCCGGCTCATCGACGGCGGGGCTTCCGCCGCACCCGAGCTGGACGGGCTGCTGAAGGCCAATCGCTCCGCTGTGCCTCTCCTGTTGGGGAACCTCATCAGCGGGGGCCAGATCACCGAGGCCCGCCTTCCCGGTGTGGAACAGGCGCTGGTCACCTTCCCCGCGGCCGTCGCCGGGAGTTTCACCGTGCTGCCGGGAGACGGCACCGCCCACTTCGGCCTGGTGGTCAACGCCGATGATCCGCCGCCGTGCCGCCAGGGCTACGACACCCAGCGGCGTGCTCCCGAGGACACCCGCGAGCGGGAGGCGAACACCAAGGCCCGCTGCACGGCCCCGCGTGGCGGCAAGACCTCGGTCCGGGGCGCGCAGAACGCTCCCCGGGGGGAGCGGACCGCGGCACCGGGTGGTGCCGGCGAAGCCGCGTACCTCTCTCCCTACGACCCGGCCACCGGCATCGCCGGCGGCCCTGGCGGAACGCCCGTCGAGATCGGCTCGACGGGCGGCGAACAGACCGTGTTCGGAAAGGAGTCGTGGCGATGGCTGCTCGTCGGACCCATGGCATGACCGTTCTGTCCCGGGCCCTCGCCCGGGTTGCCGGCGCGTCGCGTCGTCTCTGGCGAGCGGTGAGCTCACCGACCCACGGCAGGGCACTCACCGGGGGACTCGCCGTCGCGGTCGTCCTGTTGCTGGCCTCTTCCGGCTACCTCGCCGTCCAGACCTACCAGCGAGGTCAGGAGGAGCAGCGCCGCCAGGACATCCTGGCCTCGGCCCGGCAGACCGCGCTCAATTTCACGTCCCTCGACTACCGGCACTACGACCGGGACAGCGAGAACGTGCTGAAGGGCGCCACCGGCGAATTCAAACGTCAATTCAGAGCGCAGACGAAGGAATTGACGAAACTGGTCGCCGCCAACCAGTCGGTCTCCCAGGGACGGGTGATCGAGGCGGGGATCGCCAGGGCCGGCAAGCGGTCCGCCCGGGTGCTGATCGTGGCCGACAGCAAGGTGACCAACACCGCTGTCAAGCAGGGCCAGGCCCGCAACTACCGGCTGCAGCTCGACCTCGTGCTCGAGGACGGGCGATGGAAGACCTCCGATGTCGAATTCGTCGGCTGATCTCCGCACATCCGAGTGCGCTCGGCATGCGACCCGCAACGCAAGTCAGGGAGAGTGATGGTGGTGAATCCGACGGTTCGGACACGTGAGAGCACAGGCACCGCGTCCCGGCCGCGCTCCGTGGCGGTGGCCGCCCGCGCCGCGGCCAAACGAGCCGAGAAGGCGCAAGGGGCGGATGCGGCTGGACCCCGGAAGGCCGGGGGATCCGGGCTCGACGAGGAGAAGACGCCGACGAGGCCGGAGCGGAAGCGTGCCGGCGAGGAGCCGGTGGCACCCACTGTGGCGCGGCGGCCGAAGCGGTCCCGAGTCGTCGGTGCGGTGCTCTCGTTCCTCGTCCTGGTGGGCCTGGTCGCCACCGCATTGCTGGTGCCCGAGTACTACGGCGCGGAACGGACCCGGCAGGCGCGAACCGATGCCTTGGCCGCGGCTCAGAGGTCGGCACCGGTGATCCTCTCGTACGACTACCGGCGCCTGGACCGGGACTTCGCGGCCGCGAGCGCCCGTCTCACGGGTTCGTTCCGCGAGAAGTACCGGAAGACGACCTCGACGGTCGTCATGCCAACGGCGAAGAAATACCGGGCAGTTGTCAAAGCGACGGTGGCGAAGCCCCCGTCGGGCAAGGCTCCGGCGGCATCAGTGGTCTCCGCATCGCCGGACCGGGTCGTCGTCCTGCTGTTCATGAACCAGGTCTCCAACAGCACCCGGGTCTCGGGTCCGCGGCTCGACCTCAACCGGGTGCGGATGACCCTCGTCCGGGTGCCGGACGGCTGGAAAGTGAGTGCCGTCGACGCGCTGTAGCAGGTGGCTCCCGCCGAGACGTCGCTCGTCCGGCGCTGAGACCTCAGGATCGCGGAACTCCTGTGGTCAGTACCGGATCGCGATCTGACGCCTGCGATGGTCGAGTTGAGGCGGGTCCGGCAGAGCGATCGCCCGTCCCTGGGCGATGCGGTGCGCGCTCCACGCCGCGGCCGCCGCATCCAGGACGTCGTCGGGTGATGCTTGACCGGCCTCGCCCAGGTCGTCGGGAAGGACGACACCGCCGGTCCGGAGCAGGGCACGCCGTTGCATCTGGCCGGCCCAGCTTGTCTTCCGGTGGGGGAGCGGTGTCTTCCCGTTCAGTGCCCAGAAGGACACCTCGGGATGGACCTCGAACATGCGGTCCTCTTCGCCCTCCAGGCATTCGCCGGCTTCGTCGAGCTTGGCGGCGAGTCCCCAGGTCTGCCGGCTCAGCCCGGTATTCGTGAGTTCCCGGCACCGCAGACCGGCGGTCTCGTAGTCCGCCTCCAGCCACACTCTTCGCGGAGGCACCCGGAAGACGGAGTTCCTGCGGGGCCCCAGGACGGCCTTCGCCTTCTCGTCCGCCTGCCGCCACCCCTCCTCTACGAGTCCGAGGGGCATGTCCACCGCGACAACGTCCGCCTGAGGCGTGGCATCCAGCAGGGTGCGCAGGCCGTGGCTGAACCGCGCACCGGCAAAGGCGCCGTCGGTGAGTTCGACGGCGACCCACCCCTTCTTGCACGCATCCACCCCGAGAACGACCATGCGCCCAGTATCGAGCCATCGGTCTGCCTGTCCCGGACGAATTCGCCGGTGTATCAACTGTGCACGCAGGGCCAACGTGATCCCGGCCGGCCGGTCTCTATGTGGGCACGGGTGTGTCCGCCTGTTCCAGCCGCTGCGTGCCGGACAGCGTGCGGTATGAGCGGCGGACCTCGGCGGTGGCGTCGCGGTCCGTCTTGTCGGAGAGGACGAAGTAGTCCATCTGGACGCGCTGTGCGTCGACGTCGAGAACTCCGTACCCGTGGGAGTCCGTGTCGAGCCACCGCACATGCGGGTTGGTCCGTCGGATCGCGGTCGTCGCCTCGGAGGACACCTCGACGGAGGGGACTTGCGAGACGTCGTCGAGGTTCGGGGAAGTGACGGACGCGACGACGAATTCTGTCGCCACCGGCGCCGCCCCCGCGGACAAGGCCGCCGGCACCGGCACGTTGTTGGCGAAGGCCATATGGATGTCGCCGGCGAGGAACACCGTGTTGGCGATCCGGTTGTCGCGAAGGTGGGTCAGCAACTCCCGGCGGTCGTCCGTGTAGCCGTCCCACTGGTCGAGAGTGAATGCCGGGCCCAGCAGCCTTGCCAGGGACCTGCGCGTATCGGTGGGCACCGCGTCGAAGACGAACGGCGCGATCATGACCGAGGTGCCGACCATCCGCCACCGGGCCGAGGACGTGGACAATCCCGCCTTCAGCCAGTCCAGTTGCGCGCGACCCGTGATGGTGCGGTCAGGGTCCTCGCGGACCCGGCGGCCAAAGGTGCGAGGCGGCTGATGGTCGCGGAAGGAACGCAGGTCGAGCAGGTGCAGGTCGGCGAGCCGGCCGAACCGGAAGCGGCGGTACGTGGTGCCTTCGGTGGAGGGGCGCACCGGCATCCACTCGAAGTACGCCTGCTTCGCGGCCCGTACGCGTTCCGCCCAGCCTCCTTCGTCCGTTGACGTGTGGCTCTCGGCGCCTCCGGACCAGGCGTTGTTGGCGAACTCGTGGTCGTCCCACATGGCGACCACGGGGTGCGCGGCGTGTATGGCCTGAAGATCGGGGTCGAGCTTGTAGTGGGCGTGCCGGACGCGGTAGTCGGCGAGCGTGACGGTCTCGTGCTCGGGCTGGACCTTGCGGACGATCTTCCCCTCCACCGGGTACTCGCCCGAGGCGCACTCGTAGATGTAGTCGCCTAGATGAAGGACCGCGTGCAAGTCGGTACGGGCGGCCAGATGCCGGTAGGCGGCGAAGTATCCGGCCTCGTAGTGCGAGCACGAGACCACGCCGAAACGGAGGTTGCCGACCTCGGCGTTCTTGGCGCTGGCCGTACGCGTGCGGCCGGCGGGGGAGCGCACCGGGCCGGCGCTGAAGCGGAACCAGTAGGTGGTGTCGGGGCGCAGCCCGCGTACGTCGGCCTTGACGGTGTGGTCGGCGGCGGCATGGGCCCTTGCCCTGCCCCGTGCGACGACGGTGGTGAAGTCCTCGTCGTCCGCGACTTCCCAGGTCACCTCGACCGGGGCTCCCTTGCCGGAACCGGGTACCGCCTCCCGGGAGGGAGTCACTCGGGTCCACAGGAGGACGCCTTCGGGAAGGGGGTCACCGGAGGCGACACCGTGCAGGAAGGCGGGGCCTTCGGCTGATTGTGCGCTGAGCAGGCCGCTGCTGAGCGGCAGCAGAACCGCGGATGCGGCGGTCCCCACAGCGACGGTGCGGCGCCCGAGGTTGCGAGGGGGTCTGCTGTCGGAAACGGGGTCCCAGGGGGTGGCCGGGCCATTGGTCACGGCACTGGACATTACGCTCGTGCAGCCGCGAATCCGCCGCAATCCGACACCGATTTGCCCGCACGGAAAGACCCGGATTCCCCGAATTCCCATACGGTCGATCGGACGCACCCCGCGACCGGCTGGGTTCTTTTCAGTTCCCCCGGACGGGCCAGGGTCCCGTTATTCGACCCTGCCGAGTGGCGTGCCGAATCCGACGGAAAGTCATTCGGAAATGTGCGATCCATTCGCCGGGTCGTGGTTGCGATGGCTCAGGCGGCGATGGTCACGTGCCCTGGGCGATCCATGAACTCCTCGCGGCTGCGACCCGTTGCGTTCTTCAGGACAAGGGGCACAGCGGTCAGCGGTCGCGTCCGCCTCGTTCCGCCTGCTGCTTCGCCCTGTTCTTCTCCTTGATGCGCGCCCCTTCCTTCCGGACCTCGGCCTGGGTGGCGCGCTCCTGCGACAGCCACTCGGGGAGTTCCTTCTTCAGCGCGTCGATCTGCTCGGTGGTGAGGGGCTCGGTGATCCCGCCACGCGCGAGACCGGAGATGGAGACGCCCAGCTTCGCCGCTACGACGGGGCGGGGGTGCGGCCCGTTGCGCCGAAGTTCCACCAGCCACTCCGGCGGATCGGATTGCAGCGCGTCGAGCTCGCTGCGCGAGACGACACCCTCCTGGAATTCGGGGGGTGTGGCCTCGAGGTACACACCCAGTTTCTTCGCCGCGGTCGCGGGCTTCATGGTCTGGGTGTTCTGGCGGGACGTCATGATGTCCAGGGTATCGAGTGCGTGTCGAGCCTCGGACCACGGCCGGTATTCTGACGGCGTGACCAGCTCTGACGCACCCGCTTCGTTCCGGGTCGCGTATGTACCGGGCGTGACGCCGGCCAAGTGGGTGCGGATCTGGAACGAGCGGCTGCCCGACGTTCCACTGACCCTGGTCCCGGTGAGCGCCGCCGAAGCGTCGGGCGTGCTGCGGGACGGCGGCGCCGACGCGGGCTTCGTGCGGCTGCCGGTCGACCGTACGTACTTCAGCGCGATCCCCCTCTACACCGAGACGACCGTGGTCGTGGTTCCCAAGGATCACGACGTGACGGTGGTCGATGAGGTGACGATCGAGGATCTGGCCGACGACATCGTGCTGCATCCCCTTGACGACACCCTCGAGTGGGAGGGTCTGCCGGGCCGGCCGGCGAACGAGCGGCCCGCCACGACGGCGGACGCTGTCGAACTGGTGGCGGCGGGAGTGGGCCTGCTCGTCGTCCCGCAGTCGCTCGCCCGCTTGTATCACCGCCGGGACCTCACGTACCGGCCGCTCACGGACGCCCCGCAGTCACGTGTCGCACTGTCGTGGCCGGAGGAGATGACCACCGACATGGTGGAGGACTTCATCGGGATCGTGCGGGGGCGGACCGTCAACAGCACGCGGGGCCGCGCAGCCACCCCGGTGCAGCCCAAGCGCGCCGACGCGGGCGGAGCACGGGGCAGGTCCACGGGAAGGAACCCACGCCGCCAGGGAACCGGAGGCCCTCGGGGCGGCAAGCGCCGCGGGCCTCGTCGCCGGTCGTAGCCTCGGCGCCGCGCGCCTGGATCTTGTAGCCGGGCGTGCGGTCAGCCGGCGCGGCACCACAGGTCGAACAGCCGGCGGTAGACCTCCACGGAGGCCTCGGTCCTGGACGCCGAGCACCACTCGTCGACAACGTGGCACTGGTCGGGCTCGCCCGGCCCGAGTACGACGGTAGGTACCGGGGGACCGTCCTCGGACGGTGACAGCAGCCGCGCCAGCACCGAGGCGTCCGTGAAGTACCGGGCGGGGGACTGGGGTTCACCATCCTCGCCGGAGGCGACCAGAGCCTCGCGCACGAGACCCACGAACGGATCGTCCACGTCCGTGTCGACGACGGGCAGCACCACGTGGTCCTCGACCTCGACGCCGTCACCGCCCAGCGCCGCGACGACGGAGCGCACGTCGTCTCCTTCCACGCCCGGGACGGTGCGGACGTCGAGCAGCATCTCCGCGAAGTCGGGCACGACGTTGGGCTGGACGCCGCCGCGCAGCAGCCCCACGTTCGCAGTCACCGGGCCGAACGTCGCATGGGACGGCCAGGCATCGTGGTCGTGCAGCGCGCCGGCGGCACGGGCCAGCCGCACGACCGCGTTGTCGCCGAGATGGGGCGCGGACCCGTGTGCGGCGCGGCCCGTGGCGGTCAGACGCATCCAGTGCGCGCCCTTGTGACCGAGGGTGAGGCGGTTGGCCGTCGGCTCGGCCACGAGCAGCGGACCCCCGGGCGCGAGCGACGACCGCCGGAGACCGAGGGCCCCGGTGCAGCCGGTCTCCTCTCCCGCTGTCAGAACCAGCTGCAGGCCGTGGCACTGGTGCGGCTGCGCGGCGTGGTCGACGGCCGCGACGACGGCGGCGGCCACCCCCGCCTTCATGTCGCTGGTGCCGCGCCCCACCACGCGGTCCCCGTCCCGTTCCGCGGCCCACGGGTCGACGGTCCACTGCGCGGGGTCGGCCGGCACCGTGTCGAGGTGCCCGGTCACCGTGAGCGGGGCGGAGCCCGAGCCCGTGCGGGCGACGAGTTGCTCGCGCCCCTCCTCCCAACCGGGCGTTGACACCTCGAAGCCGTTGTCGCGCAACGAGTCGGCGCACAGCGCTGCCAGTACCCCCTCGCCGGAGGCCACCGTCCGCCGCCGCACCAGCTCGGTGAGGAGGTCGAGGACGGCCGTCACTTGAGCTCCTCGTGTGCGGTCTCGCGCAGCGTGAAGATCGTCAGGAACGCGATGACCGCGCCGACGGTGACGTAGACGAAGAACAGGTCGGGGTGGCCTGCGTTGGCCATGGAGGTGATCACCAGTGGCGCCGTTCCGCCGAATATCGCGACCGTGATGTTGTACCAGGCGCCGATTCCCACGCCGCGCAGTTCGGTCGGGAACAGCTCGCTCATGATGGCCGGCGCGATGGAGGACATCAGCGCGTACAGGCCGAGGCCCGTGCAGAAGACCACCAGCAGTTGCGGCAGACCGGCCCCGGGGGTGATGAGCTTGGACAGCGGGATCATGAGGCAGGCGAGCGCCGCGGACCAGAACAGCAGCTGCGGCCTGCGTCCGAACCGGTCGGACAGCTTTCCGGCCGGATACTGCAGCGCGATGAAGAGCGCCGTTCCGACCGAGAGCGCGATGAACACGTCGTTGTCGTCGGCCTTCTGGGACTCCACGGCATACGGAGTGAGCGCGCTGAAGAACACGTAGTAGTTGAGCGTGTTCAGCAGCGTGATGCCGACGAGCTGCCCCACCGCCTTGGGATGCTGCGTGATCGTGGTGAGCAGGGGCCGCTTCGTGCGCACGGCCTTGTTCTTGTTCTGCTCGAACTGTTCCGTCTCCGAGATGGTGCGCCGCAAGTACAGGCCGGCGACGGCGAGAAGGCCGCCCACGATGAACGGGATGCGCCATCCGTATTCGCGCAGCTGGTCGTCGCTGAGCACGGACGAGAGGAAGGCACCCAGCAGCGAGGCGAGCAGCAGCGCCGAGCCGGTCGAGATGTAGAAGAAGGACGAGTACCGGCCGCGGCGGCCCCGCGGGGCGATCTCGGCGAGGTACGCGGAGGCGTTCGAGACCTCACCGCCGAGCGACATGCCCTGGGATATGCGGGCCAGCAGGAGCAGGATCGGAGCCAGCCAGCCGACCTGCTCGTACGTGGGCAGCAGTCCGATCGCCAGCGAGCCCCCGGCCATCATCACGATGGTCAGGATCATGGCTGCCTTGCGGCCGCGGACGTCGGCCAGGCGTCCCAGCAGCCACCCGCCGACCGGGCGGAAGAAGAAGGCAACGGCGTAGGTCGCCGTCGTGTTCACCAGAGCGAGCTCGGGGTTGTCGGAGGGGAAGAACTGCGTCGCGAAGTAGATGAGGAATGTCGCATAAATGGTCCAGTCGTACCACTCGATGGCATTGCCGATGCTGGCCGCGACGAGAGTCCTGACCGGCAGCTTGTGAGGGGCCGAGTCGGCGGTGGTCGCCGCCGCATCCTGCCTGTTGTCGCTCATTGGCGCTCCGTATGTGTGAGAGCCCCCGATAGATTGGTCGAATGGCTGGGCCAAAGTAGCAGCGTCGGCACGTCCCGACCAGGGTGGAATCCCACTGGTGTTCGTCCATCACCACATCCATCGGGAGCGAGCCCTCAAGGGGCGTGGACGGCCCGGGCCTGCGGCTTCTCGCTGGGAAAGCCGGGACAGCTGGAGAGCCGGGAACCCCGGCGGCAGCGAGCGGGACAACGAGGATGCGGCGACGACAAGCCCGGCTCGCTCCCGGTGCCTCGTCATTCATCGGAGTCATAGACGCTCAGCTCGCCGTGCTCGGAGAAGAGACCGGGAAGGTCCGTCGGCCGCCCGCGGAGTTCGGCGTCGAGGAAGCCGAGCGTCAGCTCGTTGATGATGCGGTTGGGCTCGGTGCGTCCGTGGGTGCCGATCAGCGACGGCACCGGCGGCATCCACAGGGGCGCGTCGGTGAAGGTCGGGTGGGCGGTGCCGGGGATGGTGAGCAGGTAGCCGGTCGTCGTGCTGAGCTTGAGCACCCGCTTCAGGTCGGGGATGTACCTGGGATTGTCCGCCAGCCCCATCTGCTGGGTGAGCGCCAGCGCCGGCTGGTCATAGGGCCCTGGATGGGCGTCGTACGGATTGCCGTCGAGGGTGAGCACCGCGGAGAAGCGCTCATCGGTGCGGGCGGCTTGGAAGGCGCCGCCTCCGCCGGCCGACATGCCGACGACCGCGGCGCGTTCGGTGTCCAGCCGACCGGCGAGGATGCTCTTCACTTCGCCGTTGTCGAGGCGGCCGAGGTGGGTGAGGGCCGAACTGAGATCGCGGGCCCTCACCGCCGCCAGTTTCTCGACCAGCCGGCGGGCTTCGCCGTCGTTGCTGATGGGGTACTTCGGCCTGCGAACTGTCCGTCCGTCGGCGAACATCACCGCGGCCGTGTCATAGGGATGGTCGAGCGCGGCGACGACGTAGCCGTGGCTGGCCAACTCCTCTGCCCAGGCGGTGTTCGTCCAGCGCCCGACGCCCCCACCCGGCGTGAACAGCACCACCGGGAACCGCTCCTTGCCGGACGCGACCGGAGCGTCGCGCACCGAGTTGGTGCGGGCCGCCACGACGCCGTCGAGGACGAATCGGGGGAACCCGAGATAGTCCGCGAAGGCCTCGGCGACGACGTTCGCCTCGGCCTCCGAGCGGCCCATGCTCAGCGCTCGTTCCGCCCCGTCCGGGCTCGCCTCGGCCGGGTACCAGATCTGGGCCTGCAGCGCCCGCACATCGTCGGGATCGGTCGTCCGCTTCTCGCGCCGGCCGGAATCGGTCCACTCGATGACGGTGGTGCCGACCGCGTGCTTGCCGGTCGGCGTGGGGAAGTCCGGGACGGGGAATGCGATCGCCGCGCCCACACCGGCGACGATCGCCAGGACGCAGGCCGCCGACCCCGGTCCGGCCAGCCACCAGCGGGTGCGCCGAGCGCCGGGCTTCCCCAACATGGTCCGGGCCGTGAACGGCAGCACCACTGCGACCGCCACCAGCACCGGGATCATCTGCCAGCGAAGACCGGCCACGGCGAGCACCGCCGCCGACGCCAGCGACACCGCTGCGGCGCCGATCGCCACCCGTCGCCGGAATCGCGGCGGCAGCCAGCGGACCGACACCAGCGCTAGTGCCCCCACTACGAGGGCTGCCTCGATCGGCGTCGTGCCGATGCCGCTGATCGTCTCGTTCACGGAGGCGGTGGTGAGGGAGGCCGGTTGAGTACTCGTGCTTGATGCTGGCATGACGGCTCCAGAGCGAGCGGCCTCGACGGCCGCCCGGGTAGGGGATTGGTGGTGGAGGCCCAGCGCCCGGGCGAGCATGGGTCGTGGGCTTGCAGGAGGTGCGGACACCGCTCGGCGCTCCCGTCCGGCCACGGGTGGGCAGGCCGAGGTGGCCGACGAGGCGTGTGCGGGCGACCTGTTCGGGGAGCATCTGGACCGAGTCGGTGCGTGTTGCGAGCTACGACGGGCTGATGAGCCTGGTCTCGTAGGCGAAGACCACGGCCTGCACCCGGTCGCGCAGCTCCAACTTCGCCAGGATCCGGTTGAGATGCGTCTTGACGGTGGCCTCGGCGAGGTGGAGCGCGGCGGCGATCTCGGAGTTCGACAGACCGCCCGCCACCTCGATGAGCACTTCGCGCTCGCGTGTCGTGAGCCTCTCCAGCCGGTCGTCCTCCACCGTGCCCCGGCCGGCGGGCAGTTGGTGGGCGAAGTTCTCCAGCAGACGGCGGGTGATCCGCGGGGAGACCACCGCGTCCCCCGCGGCGACGCTGCGGATCGCCGCGAGCAGCTCCTCGGGCAGTGCGTTCTTCAAAAGGAAGCCCGATGCCCCGGACTTGAGGCCCGCGAAGGCGTGTTCGTCGAGGTCGAAGGTGGTGAGGATGAGCACCCGGGTCTGCCGGCAGTCCTGGACGATACGGGCTGTCGCCTCGATCCCGTCGGTGCCGGGCATGCGTACGTCCATCAGCACGACATCGGGGTTCAACTGCCGTGCCAGGCGTACGGCTTCGGCGCCGTCACCGGCCTCGCCGACCGGTTCCATGTCCGGCTGTGCCTCCAGCACCATGGTGAAGGCCATGCGCAGCAACGGTTCGTCATCGGCGAGCAGGATGCGGATCGTCACGCGGCACCCTCTCCCGCCGTGCCGAGGCCGAGGCTGGCCGAGACCCGCCAGCCACCGCCATGCGGCACAGGGCCCGCCTCCAACGTCGCCCCGTACGCGGCCGCGCGCTCCCGCATGCCCGGGATCCCGTGCCCGGACGGTGAGCCGCCGGCCCGTGCGGTGCGGTCGGTGCCCGCGCCGTCGTCGGTGACCTCGACGGCGACTGCCTCGGCGGAGCACCGAACCCGGACTTCGGCGCGAGTGCCTGCGGGGGCGTGCTTGAGGGTGTTGGTCAACGCCTCCTGCACCAGGCGGTAGACGGTCAGTTGCGCGGCTGCGGGTACGGGCGAGGGATCACCGTACAGAGCGAGACGGGTCGGCAGCCCGGCGGCCCGCACCTGATCGGCGAGAGACTCCAACTGCGCGATCCCGGGCATCGGATGGCGCAGGGCGTCCGGTTCGTCCGCCCGCAGTACTCCGAGGGACCGCCGCATATCGGTGAGGGCTTGCCGTCCCGTTCCGGAGATCTGCCGCATGGCGGCGGTCGTTGTATCGGGGGAGCGGAACTGGGCGAAGACCGCGCCGTCGGCGAGTGCGACCATCACGGACAGGTTGTGGCTGACGATGTCGTGCATCTCGCGGGCGATACGGGCCCGTTCGTCCGCGACCGCGAGTTGCGCCCGCTGGTCGCGTTCCCGCTCCAGACGCACCGCCCGGTCCTCCACGGTCGCGAGGTAGGCACGCCTGGTCCGCACGTTCGTCCCGATGACGGCGGCGGCGACGGCCATGGCGGTCAGGCTGATGATGCTGCCGACGACTCTGCCCTCGGGCGCCCAGCTCAGGGAGTTCAGGACGATGCCCACTTCGAGAACGGCACCGGCCAGCAGTGTGCGGCCCCGGTCGCCGTACGCGGCCACCGTGTAGAGGGCGATCAACAGCGCGACATCGGCCGAGAGTTGAACGTCGGCGAGCCACTGGACGAACGCCGTGGCGGCCACCGCACCGAACACGGTCAGCGGCGCCCGTCGCCGCCACACCAGGGGCACCAGCAGCCCCGCCTGGAGGGCCAGGAACCACGGGTGGTCGCTGAGGTCGTCGCGGATGACGACGGTGGATGGGACGAGGAGCGCGGCAGCCAGCAGCGCGTCCACCGCCGTCGGCGACAGCCGGGCACGCGCCCGCAGCAGCCGGAGACGCCCGGTCAGGCTGCCCGGCGACCGCGCGGGCCGTGCTGCGACCGTCATCACGCGTCCCGCTGCTTCAGCGCCACTGCGGACGCGCCGAGGGCCACGGCCGCGTACAGGCACAGGACCGCGAAGCCGGTCCACGGGGCCAGCGAACCGGGCCCCGGATCAACGACTGTGACGGCGCGCCCGGCGTTGTTCGGCAGGTACCTTCCGATGGTCTCGGCCCACGAGCCCGGGAGAGTCTTGACGAGTTCCGGCACGACCAGCAGCATCCCGAAGACGGTCGTGGTGCCGCCCGCCGTATTGCGGATCAGCGCGCCGATGCCGACGCCCAGCAGCCCCAGCACAGTCAGATACAGACCGTTGCCGAGGACGACGCGGGTGACACCCGGGTCGCTCAGCGAGGCCCCGATGCCCGTGGATTTCAGCAGGTCCTGGCTGATCAGGAAGGCCACCAGGGACGCGGCGGTCATCAGGGCCCAGACCACCGCTCCGTACACGGCGGCCTTGGCCCACAGGACCGGAAGCCGGCGCGGCACCGCGGAGAGCGTCGCACGGATCATGCCGGTCGAGTACTCGCCCGTGATCACGAGAACACCCAGTACGCCGACTGCGAGTTGGGCCAGGTAGTAGCCGACCATGCTCAGTGCGGCCGGTTCGTACGCTGCCCGCTCGGCCGCGCTCAGGTCCGGCCAGCGGTCGGCGGTGACGGACGCCAGGAGAGGTCCCAGACCGATCATCGCGATCGTCGCGGCGATCAGTGTGAAGAACGTCGAGCGCACGGAGCGGAGTTTGACCCATTCCGAGATCAGAACCCGTGCCTGGGTGACGTGGCCGTGCGCGGCCCGGGGGCGGGGGAAGACATCGGTGCTCATGCCGCACGTCCTTCGGTTCCGTTCCGGTTTGCCGCGCCGACCGGAAGGGGCTGGGCAGTCGTGTACTCGACGGCGTCGCGGGTGAGTTCCATGAACGCCTCCTCCAACGACGCCTGCCGTGGCGTCAGTTCGGCGAGCGCGATCCCGCTGTCGGCGGCGATCCGGCCGATCCGCTCGCCACTCAGGCCGGTCACCTCCAGCGCTCCGCGCTCGTGCGAGGCGACGACCACCTCGGGACCTGCCAGCAACGTACGCAGCCGATCCGCCTCCCCGGTGCGCACGTGCACCGAATTGCGCGCCGCCTGCCGCGTGAACTCCTCGACCGAGGTGTCCGCGATCAGCCGCCCCCTCCCCACCACGATGAGGTGCTCGGCAGTCAGCGCCATCTCACTCATTAGATGCGAGGAGACCAGCACCGTGCGGCCCTCCGCTGCCAGCCTCTTGAGGAGGTTGCGGATCCACAGGATTCCCTCGGGGTCAAGGCCGTTCACCGGCTCGTCCAGGACCAGGGTGTCCGGATCGCCGAGCAGGGCGCTCGCGATGCCGAGGCGCTGGCCCATGCCCAGCGAGAAGCCGCCTGCCCGTCTGCCGGCCACCTCCCGCAGACCGACGATGTCGATCACTTCCTCCACACGGCTACGGGGTATGCCCGTGGTGGCCGCCAGGCAGAGCAGATGATGGAACGCGGATCGGCCGGTGTGGACCGAACGTGCCTCCAGCATCGCCCCGACCTCGTGCAGCGGTGCGCGGTGCGCGGCGTAGTGCTTTCCGTTGACGGTGACGTGACCTGCGGTCGGGGCGTCCAGGCCCAGGATCATCCGCATCGTGGTGGACTTCCCGGCACCGTTCGGCCCGAGGAAGCCGGTGACGGCGCCGGGCCGTACGGTGAAGCTGAGATCAGCGACGGCGGTCTTGTCTCCGTAGCGCTTGGTCAGCGCATGAGCTTCGATCATCGAAACGTCCTCGTCGAGGGTGGGAGCTGGATGACTCCCAAGCTAGATTTCGCAGCCCGACGAGCGCGTGAGTCCACGGGCTGGACTCTTCACCGATGAACTGCACCCGCAGGTGGACCCCCGCTACGCCTCGAGGCGCAGGTGGGCCCGGCGCGGACGCATCGCTACGACGCGGCGCGTGGATGCGGCAGTCGACAGGCACGGCGGGGGGAGCACCGGTCCGGCGGTCCCTGCGTACTGGGGAAACTTTCTCTGCGTGTACGCGGAAGTGTGAGTGTCCGATTCCGCTTTACCTTCCCGGTATCTGCTGCGCTGCAGGCGGCAGTGCGGGCAACTGAACCAGACTCATCCGAGGAGCAAGGGCCACACGGCAGGCCTCCGCATCACGAGGCCCTTGTGTCACCGGGTGGTTGCTCCTCATCGACCCTCAAGGACACCGTCATGGCCGGCACTCTTCACCTACGCGCAGTCGACCGGTTCCCGCTCCAGCACGGCATCCATCTGCCCGGCAGAGCCCACGCTGTGACGCTGTCCGGCAAGGACGATCGCGTCCCCGGCGCTCCCGCCCGCGATGAGACGGGTCCCGGTATCTGCGCCTCCGGGTCCGGGACAGCACTCGGGGCTGATGGAACGCGCCACCCGTTTGGTCTGTCCCGGTCCGCTGGTGTCCTGCTCACTCCCGTGCTGCGGTGCATCCAAGAGGACGACGATGCGCATGGTTGATCCTGGAACTCACGCCGTGGCTTCTGTCCCTGATGCCCCACGATCGGCACAGCGCCATGAGGCAGCCGCAGCGACCTTTGAGGCGGCGTTCCAGCTGCCGGCGCTCCACGCTTTCGTCTCCGAGGCACGGCGGTGTGTCGTGGCGCAGTTGCGCGAGTGGGGTGCTCATGAAGACGTCTGCGGGGACGCGGAGTTAGTGATCTCCGAACTCTTCACCAATGCCGTGCTCCACACCGAAAGCGTGGAGATCGGCTACGGGCTGCGCGTGACGGGGATGCGACTGCGTGTCGAGGTCGCCGACGAAGGTTGCCGGTCGAAGGAACAGCGTCTGCGGTCTGCCGAGTCCGTGGAGGAGAACGGGCGCGGTCTGCTGCTGGTCAAGGCCTTCTCGGAATCGTGGGGAGTCCGGGCCTGTGAGAATGGCCAAGGTAGCGTGACCTGGGCAGACCTGCCGTACCGGCCTGCGCCCGGAGGGATCCCACAGCCTCAGCCGGACCGTCACACCGGATGAGGAAGCCGGTCTCCCTGGCGGAGGGGCCACGTTCGGGCAGCTGAGCGTCACCGCGTGATGTGCCGACAACGATGAAGCCTGCTTCGGGCTGCGGCGATCGTTGGCTGCGGTACGACGACACCGCACAGGGATCCTCAGCAGCCGCCCGGTTGCTCATAAGAGAGTTGCCCCGTGCGCAGCGTCCCCGCCAGGCCGCGTCCTTGCCTGGGCCCGGCGCCGCGGGTTTCCCTGAGGAGAGAGCCGGTCAGTACGTGGTTCGTTGCCCGAGCGCACCGAACGGCTCCTTACGGAGCGCAACTTCCGGTGCGATTCGGCGGACACGACGAAAACGCAGCACTACGCTGCGGGCTGTGATTTTTGCCACGGCCCTGCCAGCCGGGCGCTGTGGCAAACACCCCTTCCATCGCCAGGTCAGCGTCAGTGAGGGAGCGATAAAGGGTGTTTGAGAGGACCAGAGGGACCTATGTGGTCAACTCGTCGTCGATCAGGGACGTGGGCCCGCGTGAGCGCGCCGACTTCTGGACCGACCACGTCTCGTCCGTTCACTGTCGGATGGATCTGAGATTCCCGCACGGCGACTCCTTCCGTGCCGGGACGATCCGCCAGCAGACCGACACCTATCAGCTCGCGAAGTGCTGGTCGGACAAGCTCGGATACCTCCGGACCCCGCAGCAAGTGCGTCAACACCCGGATGAGGACTACCGGTTCGTGATCATGCTCTCCGGAAGGGCCGTGCACCGTCAGGACGGCGAGGAAGCAGAGATGGTGCCCGGGACCGCGGGCCTGATCCCGGTCAACGGGTCGTACCAGACTCTCTACGATCGTTACGAGGGACTCAGCATGACCATCCCTGCGCACGAGGTGGACAGCCGGCTGAACCGGAAATCCCCGGTGACCGCGGGGCTGGACCTGGGTTCAGGCCTGGGCCGCGTGGTGGGGGACATGGTGACCAGCCTGCACGAGGCACGGGACACTCTCACCACCAGCCAGTTCGATGCGGTGTCCGACCGGATCGTCGAGCTGTTGTGCATGCTCGTCGCGGGCGATGACCGCCCGGATGCGCCGGAACACCTGGCCGAGGTGGAGGCGGTGGTGCGCCGCCATGTGCGCGAGCACGCGGGCGACCCGGGGCTGAACGGCGAGGCGATGGCACGCGCGTTGGGGTGGTCGCTGCGGCAGATCCAGCTGGCACTGCAGTGTGCCGGGACGACACCCCGCGAACTGATCCGCGAGGAGCGCCTGAGGCTGATACGGGAACGTCTGCAGAACCCCGCCTATCAGCACGTGACCATCACGGACCTGGCGTACGCGTCGGGCTTCTCCTCCCCGAGCGCGCTCAGCACCGCGTTCCGGAAGCGCTTCGGTATAAGCCCACGCGAAATGCGGCATGAGGGGGACGCCGGCACCGCTGACGCTCAGAGACCGCACGGATAGGGCTGGTTGTGGGCTCTTCCTGGTGGGAAGTGGGCCCGGGGCCCCGGTGATCAGCAGTTTCGAGGCTCAGTGATCAACCCGGTGAACGGACGAGGGGTTCGGGCACGTGAAGCACCTGTCCGACCCCTCGTCCGCGCCTCTAGCGGCTCACTTGTCCTTGCAGTACTTGTCTTCCTTGCCGATGGACCGGTACATGCAGTCGGCGTTCTCGATCAACTGCAGCACCGCGTCCCGGTTGCGGCTCGTCTCGCGCTCGATGACCTCGTCGGGCGGGTAGAAGCCGCCGCCGCCGACGTCCGTCGGATACATCTCGAAGGTGTAGGCGAAGACCTTCTGGTCACCCCACAGCCAGTCGTCGATCGATCCGTCCGTGACGTAGAGGTCGCTGGACTGCTCGGCGGTGTACTTGTTGCTCTTGCCCATCTTCTTGCCAACGGCCTCGAACGCGTCGTGGTCGTCCTGGGTGAGCCCCTCGGCGGTGTCGTCGGTGGTGTATCCGTACGGCCAGAGCACCAGTTCGCTGTAGGTGTGGAAGTCGATGGCCGCCTTGAGCTGCTGCTTGCCTCCGACCACCCGGGAGCGTGCGAAGTCGGCGACGACCTTCACCTCCGGTGCGGACTCGCCGGACTTGCCTCGATAGGTCTCATCGCCGGGATCGTCTGAAGAGCCGCCGCAGCAGCCGAACTTGAAGTCCCAGTTGCGATTCAGGTCTGTGCCCACTTGATCGGAGCCGGAGTTGGGCTGCCGGTTCTTGCGCCAGCTCTCATAGGAACCGGACTTGATGTCGTACTCGCCGCCGTCCGGATTGAGGTCGGGGACGATCCAGATCTCGCGGCCGTCCACGGCCTTCTTTATCCGGTCGTCCGAGTCGTAGTCCTCGCCGAACTCACCCATCAGGTAGAGCGCCATCTCGACGGTGAGGTGCTCGCGGGCGTGCTGGTGGTGGGTGAAGAGGACTTCGGGCTCGTCCTCGTCCTTCTTGACGTTGTCACTGATCTTGACGGCGATGATGTCCCGGTCCTCGTGGGACTTGCCGATGACCTTCTTGCTCATGATCTTGGGGTTCTGATCGATGCGCTTGTCGATCGCCTTCATCGCTTCGGCGTAGTTGTGATAGCCGGAGTCGTCGGGCGGGAAGTCGCCGGGCTTGCGGGCCTGTCCGCCTGTACGGGCAGGGGGCCCGCTCAGCTTCTTCAGCTTGTGCCCGAGCTTGCGCAGCTTGCCTGCCTGGGCCGAGTCGGCGCTGACGACCACGGAGTGATCGTGGACTTCGTCCAGCGAGACACCGGTGGCGGCGAGTTCCGTTCGGTCGGCGACGCTGGAGGGCCCATGGATCTCGTACTGCCTGATGTCCTCGTCCGCGGCCGTGTTGGACGGCCGGTCCGGGGGAGAGGCGGTGGCGTTCGCGGTGGCTATGAGCGCCCCCGTGAGAACCACTGCCAGCAGGGCGATGAGGGCTCTGGTCGGTTTTCGGAATATGCGAAGTCGCATTGCAACTCCTGTATCGGGAGTGGGGGGTGCCCCGAAGCGCGCGGATGGCGTCCGCGCGCTTCGGGTCGGCGATACATGTCGTGCGTAGATCCTGACTCAGAACAAGCTGTCGAGCAGCTTGTTCGGGGAACCGGCCATCGGGTCCTGGACCTTCTTGCTGCTGGCGTCGGCCACGAGAGCGTCGCCGACCTCGGTGGGGGAGGAGTCCGGGTGGTCGGCCAAGTAGAGGGCGGGGACGCCGACCGTGCGGCATCGGGCGAGAACGGCTTTGCGGTGCAGCGTCTCGAACGGAGGCGCGCCAGGCAGTCCACCAGAAAGGACGAATGCCCGCTGACCTGGAGATCTTCTCTCCATCAGCGGGCTTTGCGGTGTTGTCGGGGGGTGGACCCAGCCGCGTACCGTGGCGCCATGTGTGCAAATTCCACGGCCAGTTCTGCTGCATCAGGAACGGACACGCACTGCCCGTACTGCGCCCTGCAATGCGGCATGACATTAATACCCTTGCCAGACAGCAACGAGACCCACGCTGCGACGCGTGCCGGCGTGGAGGTCGCGGAGCGCCCCTCGTTCCCTGTGAACCGGGGCGCGCTGTGCGGAAAGGGCCGTACAGCTCCTGCGGTTCTCGCCCGGCAGGCGCGCCTCACCCAGCCGCTCGTGCGCCGCCGCTCCTCCGACGAGTTGGAGCCCGCCACGTGGGAGGAGGCGCTCGACCTGGTCGCAACGGCCCTCGACCAGACACGTATCACGCACGGTCCAGATGCTGTGGGTGTCTTCGGCGGGGGCGGGCTGACGAACGAAAAGGCCTACGCTTTAGGAAAGTTCGCGCGGCTGGCCCTCGGCACCTCCCAGATCGACTACAACGGCCGCTTCTGCATGTCCTCGGCCGCCGCAGCCGGGACAAGGG
Source organism: Streptomyces bathyalis (assembly GCF_015910445.1). Lineage (NCBI taxonomy): Bacteria > Bacillati > Actinomycetota > Actinomycetes > Kitasatosporales > Streptomycetaceae > Streptomyces > Streptomyces bathyalis. Next base: position 459,665 of record NZ_CP048882.1, on the reverse strand, counting down.
CCTTCGGCGTCGACAGGGGCCTGCCGTTCCCGCTGTCGGACGTGGCACGTACGGGCTGTCTCATTCTCGTCGGCTCCAACCCGGCGGAGACAATGCCACCCGCGATGCGGTATCTGAAGGAGCTGCGCGATGGCGGAGGCACCCTGATCGTCGTCGATCCACGGCGCACTCGAACCGCGAAGCAGGCCACCCTCCACCTCGCCCCGCGACCCGGCACCGATCTGGCGCTGGCGCTGGGGCTACTCCACCTCGTCGTCGCCGAGGGCAGGCTGGACCAGGACTTCATCGACTCGCGGACCACTGGCTGGACGGAGGCGCACAGCGCCGCCATGGCGTACCGACCGGACTTGGTGGAACACATCACCGGAGTGTCCGAGCGCGAACTGCGCCAGGCCGTACGGCTCTTCTGCGACCCGGAGCACGCCATGGTGCTCACGGCACGCGGTCCGGAGCAGCAGTCGAACGGCACCGACGCGGTCAGCGCCTGGATCAACCTGTGCCTGGCGACGGGGCGTGCCGGACGGCCGCTGTCCGGCTACGGCTGCCTGACCGGCCAGGGCAACGGACAGGGCGGACGTGAACATGGCCAGAAGGCAGACCAGTTGCCCGGATACCGAAAACTGGACGATCCCCTTGCCCGTGCTCACGTGGCACGGGTGTGGGGCGTGGACGCGGAGACTCTGCCGGGCCCAGGGCGCAGCGCGTACGAACTACTGGACGCACTCGGCGGCGACATCCGCACTTTGCTGCTGATGGGCTCGAACCCAGTCGTCTCCGGCCCGAGCGCGGCCCACGTCGAACAGCGGCTGCGCGCACTCGACTTCCTTGCTGTGTGTGACGTGGTTCTCTCCGAATCGGCGCAGCATGCGGACGTGGTGCTCCCCGTCGCGCAGTGGGCCGAGGAGACCGGCACGACGACCAATCTGGAGGGCCGTGTGCTGCTGCGCCGCAAGGCGGCCGATCCGCCGGCAGGCGTACGTACGGACCTCGACGTGCTCAACGGGCTCGCGGCACGGCTGGGCTGGGAGCAGAGTTTCCCCACCGACGCGGAAGAGGTCTTCAGCGAGCTGGGCCGCGCCTCGGCGGGCGGCCCCGCCGACTACTCGGGCATCACCTACGCTCGCATCGCCGCGGAAGACGGCGTGTTCTGGCCCTGCCCGGAAGGGGGCGCGGAGCCGGCGGAGACGGGCACGGCGGCTGGTGCCGAGGCCGGGGCGTGCACAGCCGGAACTCCCCGGCTCTTCCTCGACCGCTTCGCCACACCAGACGGTCGCGCGCGTTTCGTCGCGGTGATGCACCGCCCCACTGCCGAGGAGCCGGATGCCGATTACCCGTTGCGGCTGACGACCGGTCGTGTGCAGGCCCAGTACCAGTCGGGCGCACAGACACGCCGCGTCGACGCCCTCAACAAGGCCGCCCCTGGCCCCTTCGTCGAGCTGCACCCCCGCCTGGCCCTGCAGCTGGGCGCCGAAAGCGGCGACAGGCTCGCGATCGTCTCGCGGCGGGGACGTGCGGTGGCGCCGGCGCGCGTCACGCGAGGCATCCGTCCGGACACCGTCTTCATGCCGTTCCACTGGTACGGCGAGGGCCGCGCGAACACGCTCACCAACCCCGCGCTCGACCCGACGTCACGGATGCCGGAATTCAAGACCTGCGCGGTACGCATCGAACTGGCCGCGCCCGTATCGCAGGACCGCAACCGCAAGCACTGAGTAACGCAATCGGCCCCTCCGCGTGACGCGTCGGAACAGTCACGCGGAGGCAGTGCACGAACAAGGCGCCGAAAGGCGAATCTCGGCCGGCAGGGTCAGAAGCGGTTCGCGGCGTCGGCGACTTCCTTGAGGAATTTCCGCTCAGTCCCGGTGGGGAGCATGACCACGATGCGATCGACGCCGGCGGCCACGTAGTCGTCGAGCCGATCGAGGTGGGCGAGGAACACATTGATCTCCATGCGCCCACGGCCGAGTGCGGCGGCGCGCTCCTGCAGTTCGGAGACCCGCGCCCCGAAGTAGCCCATGTCGTCATGGTGGCCCGGCATCCATCCGTCGCCGAAGGCCAGCACCCGGTCCAGCACGGTGGGGCCGTCCCCTCCGACAAACACCTTCGGCCTCGGCTTCTGAAGCGGTTTCGGCCAGGAGTGGATGGGGTCGAACTGCACGAACTCGCCGTGGTACTCCGCCTCGTCGTTCGTCCAGATCTGCTGCATCGCCGCCATCCGCTCGGCCATCAGCCTCATCCGGGTACGGGGATCGGTGCCGTGATTGCGCATCTCCTCGCGGTTCCACCCCGAGCCGGCACCGACCCCGAGCAGCAGCCGCCCCTGCGACAACTGGTCGAGGGTGGCGATTTCCTTGGCCAGCAGGATGGGATCGCGTTGCACGACAAGGCAGATCCCCGTGCCGAGCCGCAGGGTCGAGGTGACCGCGGCCATCGATGCCAGAGTCAGGAGTTGATCGCGGTTGCGGTAGTAATCGCGGGGCATGTCGTTCGCCGATTGCACGAACTCTTCGCGCTGCGCAAGTTTGACGTGCTTGTCCCCGGCGGCATAGGTGACCCGGCGGGCCACCGGCACGTGGCTGTGGTCGGGCAGGAAGACCGATTCGATGCCGAGCCCCTCGGCCTCGCGGGCGATCTCCAGTGGGTCGAGACCCTCATCCGAGTTCATGGAGAACACACCGAACTTCATTGTCCCTTACCTCCTCGTTGCGGACGTCGAGTCCGGCCTGTGTTCAAGTCATGTACGGGAGCACGAAAGTGTGTGGCCCACAGTGAACTGTTCGCCGGTCTCTGCTTGTTGCTCAGCGCGCCCTGGACGGCCGGCCCCGGGCAGGATCCCGGCCGACAGGTCGTATTCCTCCGCTGTGTCGTTCTGCGGACCGCGCGCAGGGCGGGGCATCGCGCGGGTGATCGACGCAGCGGCGGACCAGCGGACCGCCGCTGCGTCGAGCAACCACCCCCGGGCCCCGGGGGTGGTTGCCGTGCGATGACTTCCCGGGCCCGGCCAGGCCCCTCGGCTACGTGGTGGGGTCGAGCTGGCCGACCTGGTAGTCGCCGGCAGGCTGCTGTGAGATGACGTTGATTCGGTTGACGGTGTTCATGAAGGCAATCAGGGACACCAGGGCTGCGAGTTGCTCCTCGTCGTAGTACTTGGCGGCGTTTGCCCAGACCTCATCGGAGACACCCCCGGCCGCGTCGGCGATGCGCGTACCCTGTTCGGCAAGTTCCAGGGCGGCCCGTTCGGCGTCGGTGAACACCATGGCCTCCCGCCAGGCCCCGACGAGGTGGAGGCGCAACGCGGACTCTCCCGCGTGCGCGGCCTCCTTGGTGTGCATGTCGATACAGGTGCCACAGCCGTTGATCTGACTGGTACGGAGCGACACCAGTTCCCGCGTCGTGACCGGCAGCGGCGAGTCCGCGAAGAACACCTTGCTTGCCGCGAAGACGTACTTCAGGAACTTGGCGGAGAACGGGTTCTCGAAGAGGTCGTAACGAGGATTCATGGATGAACTCCTTTGTTCTATCGGTGTCGGCGATTACGTCCCGATGACAGGTACGACTGCGACGCGACAGGAAAGCGCAGGTTCGTCACACCTGGATCCGCGGCCGGTTTTCGGTCGTTCGGCATCGAGCAGAGGGGTGGTCGACCAACTGGGCCGTGCCGTGCCGGACTCGGCAAGCGCGGTCGTCTCTCCGGACGAATCGCCGGCCGGCCGATCATCATGCGACCTTCTCGGCGCTCACGACGGCCTGCACGGGGATGACGTCCGGTGGCAGATCCGCGGGGTCCTGGGTGATCGTCTCGGTGACCGCGAACCCGCATTCCTCCAGCCAGCGCCGGTAAGTCGACACTTTCTGCGGCCCGCCCTGCCCGGTGGCGCAGCCGAGGAAGAAGGTCGGGTAGTAGTCGACGGTGTACGAGTCCTTGAGGTTCTCGGTGTACACGGGCACCAGGATGTGAACCCGTCCGCCGACGTCCAATGCCTTGTTGACGCCGTGGAGGATCGTGAAAACCTCGTCCCTGTCGAACATGTTCAGGAAGTGCTTGATCAGTACGGCGTCGAATCCCCGGGGGATCTCCGTGAAGGCGTCACCGCCGATGAACGAGCAGTGTTCGGCGACGCCATGCGTCCGGAAGTTCTCCAGGCACTCCGCCTCTTTCTCCGGCAGGTCGAAGGTGGTCACCCGAAGTCCGGGCGACGCCTTCCGTTTGTACGTGTTGATCGCGCCGAGTCCGGTGTTGCCGGCGAGGTCGAGCACCTGCGCACCCGACGGAATGTCGATGTTGTCGAAGAACCACGGGTCGATGCGGGCAGTGACGACGTCCATCAACGTCGACCAGGACTCGCGCAGATCCCGGTGCTCACCGACGGCGCCGTACAGGTCCCCGTCGAATCCGTAGATCTCCTTGAGGCCGACGACCGTGCCGGTCCGCACACTCTCGGTCAGGTAGAAGAGCTGCCGAAGTGTGGTGACCTTGATCAAGTTCATGAAGGCGAGCACTCGCTGGAGGTCGGCTTCGGCGATGCCGTCGAGCGCGGCGAGGGTGTAGCCGCCGGATGCCTCGTCGTGTGCGACGAAGTTCTCCTTGACCAGCAGGTGCAGCAGTTGTTCGACCGCGTCCGGCTTGACACCGGCCGCCTCGCCGAGCTGCGCCGCCGTCATCCCGGGGGTTTCCCGTAGCGCATCGATAATGCCCAGCTCGAAACAGGACAACAGGTTCATGAAGCGCGAGGGCCCCACCACGTATTCACGAAGTCGCGCGAGTGTAGCTTCCGGTGTCATGCACTAAACCCCTTAGAGTCGGTTGTCCCCGTCACCGCGGCGCAGCAGCTCGAACCGATCTATCCGGCAATGTCCGTGACCTTCTCCGCGGCCACGATCGCATGTACGGGAATGGCGTCCGCGGGAATGTCAGCAGGGTCCTCGACGATCACGTTCGTGACCTCGAATCCGCAATCCTTGAGCCAGCTGCGGTAGGTCGACAGCTTCTGTCCTCCGCCCTGACCCATGGCACATCCGATGAAGAAGGTCGGGTAGAACTCCACGCTGCTGCGGGTGTCCGTGTCGTCGTTGTTCTCGGGATACAGCGGAATCAGGATGTTGACCTGTCCGCCGACGTCCAGCGCCTGGTTAACGCCTCGGAAGATCTTGAACACGTCGGCCTTGTCCCACATGGCCAGGAAGTGCTTGATCAGTACGACGTCGAATCCCCGGGGGATCTCCGTGAAGACGTCACCGCCGATGAACGAGCAGTGCTCTGCCACACCGTGTGCCCGGAAGTTCTCCAGGGCTTCCTCTTCCCTCGAGGGGAGGTCGAAGGTGGTCACCCGAAGTCCGGGCGACGCCTTCTGCTTGTAGGTGTGGACGGCGCCGAGTCCGGTGTTGCCGGCGAGGTCGAGCACCTGCGCCCCGGACGGGATGTCGATGTTCTCGAAGAACCAGGGATCGACGCGGACGGTCTCCATGTCCATCGCCGGTGCCCAGGAGTCGCGCAGGTCCTTGTGTTCGGCCAGGGCGGCGAACAGCGTGCCGTCGAATCCGTAGAACTCCTTGAGGCCGACGACCGTGCCCGTCCGAACGGTTTCGGTCAGATAGAAGAGCTGCCGAAGTGTGGTGACCTTGATCAGGTCGAACATGGCGAGCACTCGCTGGAGGTCGGCTTCGGCGATGCCGTCGAGGGCGGCGAGGGTGTAGCCGCCGGATGCCTCGTCGTGTGCGACGAAGCTCTCCTTGACCAGCAGGTGCAGCAGTTGTTCGACCGCGTCCGGCTTGACACCGGCCGCCTCACCGAGCTGCGCCGCCGTCATCCCGGGGGTTTCCCGTAGCGCATCGATAATGCCCAGCTCGAAACAGGACAACAGGTTCATGAAGCGCGAGGGCCCCACCATGTATTCACGAAGTCGCGCGAGTGTAGCTTCCGGTGTCATTGCACTGATCCTCTCGATTGGCGATCTGATCTTCATTACCGGCACGCCGAGTGAACGGCCTTGCCGGACGGCGTCGTCAACTTGGCCGATGGCTTGGAGATCTGGCGTCCTTGCGACGCCAGGTAGATTTGCCGGTCGAGACCGAGGCACCATCGTGCTGACGAGTAATTGCCAGAGCGAATTTCGGTTCTGGAGTTACCTACTTGGCCAACCGGTCGAAGGTGGCCGTGACATCTTGCGGATGGTAGTAGGTGCGCCCGATATGGGTATAGCGGCGCCATCGGTACTTGTGGGCGTAGCGATAGATGCTGCCCTTGGGAATGTGCCAGACAGTGGCAATGTCATCGGCCGTCAGACCGGCCGTCAAGGTTTCACGGTTCAAGCCCGCTCTCCTTTCCTGATGTGTATCTGACGGGCAAGTCTTGCCCAGCAGGTCACCGGCCACGAATGGCAAGGGGAAAGGGTGCAGATGATCTCCGACGGATGGAGATCATCGTGAGCGCGTATGTGGGCGAACAGCTCACCTGCGCAGTCGCTTTCGGGACAGGAGCCGACCGGTACCCGCCGGACGCTGTTCGGATAGGCGAGGTTCCGTGCGTTGCGCGCTAGGTCCCGGATCTCCTCCGCCATGTCGCCTGCCGCGGGATGGCGGGTCAGCCACTGGATGTGCCGGCCCAGAAATCGGGCGAGCGTGGGAATTTCCCGGCTCGGGGGCTGCAGTCGTCGCTCGTCGGAAACGAGGCCGGCCCAGGATGCCAGGACCGTACGGATGGACGATCGCACCTCGGCGGCTGCGGGGTTCATCGAATCGCTGGTTGCGCTTTTCTTGTGGGATTTCTTTATGACGCGTACCGCGTCCGGGCCGGCGCCCGTGTTGCAATCCGCGTACAGAGTAGGCAGGTTACGCAGCTCGTGCGTCAAACGGTCATGGCACGGTAAGCATAAGAACGTGCCATGACAAGGCCTGCCCGGACCGTCCCTCCCGCTCCGACAGGATCGGGTACGGCAAAATTCTCCTTCCATTCCATTCCCCTTTCCCGTGCTCCCTCGGTCTGCCCACCGAGGATTTGTGCCGCGGTACTCATGCTTTACGGGACGCAGACGGGATTGTGATCTGACCCTTACAAAGCGGCATGATGTGAGTGGGCGAAGGGAGACGTCAAGGGGGGGTGTCGTAGCGCCACGGACGCACGCGCGGCGCCGCGGGAGGCCGTCATTGCAGGCTCGCCGGTCATCGACCTGAAAGACCGTCACATCGTCCCAACGTCTTGTCGGCGACTTCTTCACTGCCGGTCTTCCACTTGTTCATCGAGCTCGTCCGCGAGGGCGTGCGGGGTCTCGGTCCACGGCGAACACGCCCTGAGAAGCCGGGAGCCGGGCCGGGCCGGCGCCGACTCCTTCTCGTTGCCACCGGCGTCCTGCATCCACCCATCACGGCGGCCGAGGCCCGGAGGCGCTCTGGGCTGACACCGCAGGTCAACTTCGTTTGCAGGGAACGTAGTTCGGGCCCCCGTACGACACTTCATCGACCTTGACAGCCGGTCGACGAAGAATCTATACATAAGATCGCAGCCTTGAGTACGCCCTGGAACCGCCCGCTCGGTTCTCGCTTCAGACCGCGACGTGCTCTGCGAGGTCCCGGCATGATGCCGGGACCTCGTCGATCTGCTTCCTCGCCCCGATCCCGCCGCCCACGGGCGGCCGTACGGCCACGGGTTCCCACGGGGCGTTCGCCGGTGAGCGGGCCCGGCATGGACGTCCGCGGCTGACACGGCTGGGCGCGCCGCCGGTCGGTTCGCCCCCTTTCGGACGGCGACTCCGTCACGCCGAGGTTGCGTCCATCTCTCCGCCCCGCCGCCGCATCGGTGTGTCATGGCTCCCCACTCGCTGTGCCCGTGCGGCGGGTGCGCAGTGAACAGGCGGAGGAAGCAAGCCAGTTGATCGCAAGTCCCCTTGAGGGGCGGCCGGCCCGGCGGCCGGCCGCAAGTCTCTCCAGGTCAATGTGCCCACGGAGGTACGTGCGGTTTCGGTACGTGCCGCACGGCAGGCATGCGCGATGGTCAGAGCCTGCTCGTCCTCCCGGCAGCCGACGCCTCGATCGGGCACCACGCCGGCACCAGCCGGTGGCACATGGTGAACGACGGGCTCGGGCTTCCTCCCTGCCCCGATTCCCAGACGGACCCAGAAGAAAGCGGAATTCCAGACATGCCCATTCTGTGCAAGCCGTCGGTGAGTGTTCCGGAACATGTCATCACTGTTGAGGAGACTCTAGATTTCGCCGAGAAGGTACATTCCGGAAAGCCTCAACTTCCTTTGGCGCTGCGGCTGATCAAGAACACGGGAGTGCGGAAGCGGCACATCGTGCAGCCCATCGAGAAGACGCTCCTCCACCCGGGGCTGGAGGAACGCAACCGCGTCTACGAGATCGAGTCCAAGAAGAGGTGCCCGGGCGTCATCGAACGGGCATTGGAGAACGCCGGTACGACGGTCCGGGACATCGACGCGATCATCTACGTGTCGTGCACCGGATTCCTGATGCCGTCGCTGACCGCCTGGCTGATCAACACCATGGGCTTCCGGTACGACACCCGGCAGATACCCATAGCGCAGTTGGGATGCGCGGCGGGCGGAGCGGCGATCAACCGGGCCCAGGAATTCTGCACGGCCTACCCCGAGAGCAATGTCCTGATCGTCTCCTGCGAGCTGTGCTCGCTGTGCTACCAGCCCGAGGACGACGGCGTCGGTTCGCTGTTGTCCGACGGCCTGTTCGGCGACGCGGTCGCGGCGGCCGTGGTGCGGGGCCGCGGGGGCACCGGCATGGCGCTGGAACGCAACGCCTCCCACCTCATTCCCCACACCGAGGACTGGATCTCCTACGCCGTGCGCTCCACCGGATTCCATTTCCAGCTGGATCGCCGGGTGCCGGGGACGATGGAGCCCATCGCCCCTGTGATGCGCCAGCTCGCCCTGGACCACGGCTGGGACGTGGGCAATCTCGACTTCTACATCGTGCACGCCGGCGGCCCCCGCATCCTGGATGACCTCAGCAAGTTCCTCGGCGCCGACCCGAAGATGTTCCGCCACAGTTGGACGACCCTCACCGAGTACGGCAACATCGCCAGCGCCGTCGTGCTGGACGCCCTCCGCAGGCTCTTCGAAGAAGACGCGCTGGAGTCGGGCGCCACGGGCGTGGTCGCGGGATTCGGTCCCGGCATCACCGCCGAGATGGCCGTGGGCCAGTGGGCCGTCGACGCACAGAGCCCCCCGGACAGGATGCTGCACCGAGCGTCCGCACCCGCCCTTTCCTGAGCGCCCTCCTGAAGGCGCTCCAACGACCCTCGACGACAAGGAAGTGCATCGCATGAGCGGCCTCGTCATGCCCGCTGGTCACGGACGGAAGCTGATCACAAAGGCTCAGGAGATCACCTTCAAGGTCACCGGGGCGGACGGCTCCGTCACGTCCTGCTTCGAGGTGATGGTTCCGCCCGGCTTCGACGTCGGGGCGCACATCCACCACCACTCGCAGGAGTTCTTCTACGTACTGGAGGGAGAGCTCGAACTCCTGGCGTTCGAGCCGACCGAGCGCACCGAGGACAGCTGGCACGACTGGGAGTCCGCAGACGGGACTCGTGCGGTGCGTGCGGGCCGGGGCAGCTGCATGTTCGTCCCGCCGAACACCCCGCACGCGTTCAGGAACCGCAGCGACGAGCCCGCGGTGATGCTGTTCCAGAGCCACCCGGCGCCGGACCACGAGCACTACTTCGACGAGATCGCCGAGATCTTCTCGGCCGGCCACGAGGTCGACCCGGCCGCCGTCGAGAAGATGCGCGAACGATACGACGTCCACCAGATCACGCCGCTCCGCTACGAGCCGCCGTCCGCCTCCTGACCCCTACCGGGCAACAGACCACAACGCGTCGTTGAAAGGTGACGATGGACATGATCCCCCTGGTTCACGCGAGCTTGGGTGAGCAGGAACTGGCAGCCGTCGAGGAGGTGTTCGCCTCCGGCTGGCCGGCCGGTCAAGGCCCGAGAGGGAAGGCGCTGGAAGCCGAGCTGACAGCCCGGTACGCGGTAGGTGACGCGGTCGCGTTGAGCAACTGCGGCGCCGCCCTCCACCTGGCCCTGCTCGCGCTCGGGGTCCGGCCGGGCGACGAGGTGATCGTCGCCGACTACACGTTCCCGGCCCCGGCCCACGCCGTGCGCTACCTCGACGCCGTCCCGGTCTTCGCCGACGTGCGTCCCGACACCGGCACCGTGGACCCGCGCGCGGTGTCAGACCTGGTCGGGCCGCGCACCGTGGGCATCATCGCCGTGGACACGGTCGGCCTGCCCGCCGACTACGCGGAATTGCGGTCGATAGCGGACCGCCACGGGCTGTTCGTGGTAGAGGACGCCGCATGCTCGGTCGGCGCGACCTACCAAGGGGTCCAGGCCGGTGCACTGGCGCCCGTGGCCTGCCTGTCCTTCCACGGGCGCAAGGGAGCCACCAGCGGTGAAGGCGGGGCCCTGTTGACGGCCGACCCGGCACTCGGGGCGGACGCGCGACTGCGGTCGTCCTTCGGCATCGGCAGCATCTTCGACCAGTCGAAGGTCGTCGGGTTGCCGATCCCGGAGTTCACCGAGATCGGCTACAACTACAAGCTGTCCGACATCGCCGCCGCGATCCTCCAGGTGCAGATCAGCCGGATCGATGCCTTGCTGGAGCGTCGGCAGGGCGTAGCGGCGCGGTACGCGGAACTGCTGGCCGACGAGGAACTTCTGACGCTGCCGCACGTGCCGCAGGACCGCACCCACGCCTGGCAGTCCTACATGGTGACGCTGCACCCGGGCGTCGACCGGGCGGCGGTCGCCGCCGACCTGCGGGCACAGGGCGTCGGCTGCGGCCACGGTACCTGGGCCTCCCACCTGCAGCCCGTCTATGAGGCGAAGCAGCAGTGCCCGGTCTCCGCGGAGCTCTTCGAACGCAACCTCGCCATCCCCATGCACGCCGAGCTGAGCGCGGACCAGGTGGAGCGGGTCGCAGAAGTCCTTCGGAACGCGCTCAAGACCCACGTACGTCCACACACGACCTGAGAGGGGCGCATGACAGACAGCCAGCCGACGCCGGAGCGCATCATGCAGCTCATCAACGGCTATTGGACGACCGCCATCGTCGGCGCCGCGGCGAAGCACTCGCTCTTCACCCACCTCGACGCCGGCGCCGACACAGCCGGCCGACTGGCCGAGCGGGCGGACATCTCGGAGCGGGGTACACAGACCCTCCTCGACGGGCTCGTCAGCCTCGGTCTCGTGGAGCTGCGCGACGGCGGCTACCGCAACACCCCCGAGGCATCGGCCTTTCTGGTCGAGGGCAGGCCGGCCGGCCTGACCAGCTTCGCGACACTGAAGCTGCCCCAGATGTGCGTCATGGCGGACCTGCCCGACGTCGTCGAGGCCGGGGGACCGGTGACGGACCCGGCGGTGGAGGTGGCCGACAACCCGCACTGGGCGGAAGTGGTCCCGGCCATCGCCGCGCAGTCCGTGCCCGTGGCGAAGATCGCTGCGGAGACCCTGCGCCTGGCGGAGGCCGGGGACGTCTCGATCCTCGACGTGGGTGGCGGCTCGGGCATCTACTCCGCCATCTGGCTGGGGCTCAACCCGACCGCCCGGGCGACCCAGCTCGACTGGGGACCGGTCAACACCATCGCCCGCCGACTCGTGGCCGAGCACGGCGTGGCCGACCGGTTCTCCTGCGTGGACGGCGACTTCCACACGACCGACTTCGGCACCGACACCTACGACGTCGCGGTGTACTCCCACATCGCCCACCAGGAAGGCCCGGAGGACAACATCGAGCTCTTCAGCAAGCTGCGGAGCGCCCTCAAGCCCGGCGGCACCCTGGTCGTCTGCGACTACGTCGTCGAGAACGACCGCAGTGGCCCGCCCTTCCCGCTGATCTTCGCCACGGAGATGCTGATGAAGAGCAAGCAGGGCAGTACCTGGCGGCGGGCCGACTACCGGTCGTGGCTCACCAAGGCCGGTTTCGACGACGTCTCGTTCCAGTCGACGCCCGCGCCTGCCACCTTGATCTTCGCCCGATGAGCAGGGTCAGGCCGGCACTCGGAGGACCCTGACCGGGATCGACTGTCCTGTCAGGACGATGAACGTGGTCAGCCCGTCCAGGGGCGGAGCTTCTCGGGGTTGCGAACCGCCCAGACCTGCTTGATGCGGTCACCCACGATGTCGAACGCGAGGACCGCCGCGGTCACTCCTTCCTGCTGGACCACCAGGCCGGGCTGGCCGTTGACCGTACGTTCCAGCAGCTTCAGGTCGGGTGTCCGGCTGGCGATGTCGACGAAGGCCCGCGCGACGTGCTCGCCTCCCCTGATGGGGCGCAGTACGGCGCTGACGAGGCCGCCGCCGTCGGCGGTCGTCAGGGCCTCGGGGTCGAGGAGGGCGATCAGGGCGTCGATGTCCTTGGCCTCCCAGGCCAGCTTGAACTCCCTGACCGTGCCGGTGCGTTGGGTCGCCGGCGTGGCGCGGGCCCGTGACGCGCGGATGCGGCGGCGGCCCGAGAAGGCCAGCTGGCGACAGGCATGCGGAGTACGGCCGACGATCTCCGCCACTTCGGCGAAGGAGTAGTGGAAGACGTCGTGCAGGACGAACGCCACGCGTTCGGCAGGGGTCATCGACTCCAGCACGACGAGAAAAGCCATGTTGACCGACTCGTCGAGGGTGACCCGGTCGGCCGGGTCACCGGTGCTCCCGGGCGATCGCCCGGCGGTCCACTCCGCACGATCCGGCAGGGGCTCGGGGATCCACTCGCCCACGTAGTTCTCCCGCCGGGCCCGAGCCGATCCGAGGTGGTCGAGGCAGATGCGGCTGGCGACCTTCATCAGCCAGCGTGCGGGGGACTCGATGGCCTCCTGCTGCTCACGGGACAGGGCGTACCAGCGGACGTACGTCTCCTGCACGACGTCCTCGGCGTCGGTCAGGGAACCGAGGAACCGGTACCCGAGGTTGATCAGTTGGCGCCGCTCGCTCAGGATCGCGCTCAGTTCCGGGTCGAGACGGCCGTCCGCCGGTTCGGACTGCTTGCTCATGGTGTGGCCAACTCGCTCTCTCGCTCTCGCCATTGCCCGTTCGGCCGGACCTCGTACCCGACCGCGCGTGGCACCTGACGTTACGGACGGGCCGGACGCCTGACATTACGAGGGTGTGTGTCGTCGTACTGGTGAGGGACCGGCTTCCCGCCGGTCCTCTGCCTTCTGTGGCATGCCCGATCACCACCTGTCGACTTCGGGACCCGAGCGGCTCACCCGTCAGGGGTTCCCGTCCATCGGGTTGCAGCGTGGTCCTGTTCGCATGGCGGTGTTCGCGGCGTGGGGCCGCTTCGGCGGCCGACTCCTCGCCGGCTGAACCGGGACGCCGGACGGGCTCGGCCGCCGCTCACCCGCACGGTGGGCCCGGCCGACACCAGCGGACAAGAATCGTCGAAGAGGGAAGCAACTATGGAATCTGTGAACGTCTCCATCATCTACTACAGCTCCACCGGAACGGTGCACAGCCTGACGCAGGCGGCGGCCGAGGGTGCGGAGAAGGCCGGTGCGACCGTACGCGTGCGCAAGGTCGCCGAGTCCGCTCCGCCGGAGGCGATCGCCGCAAATCCGGAGTGGGGCCAGCACTTGGAGGCCACCGCCGACGTCGAGCAGGCCTCCAACGACGACCTGCTCTGGGCGGACGCGGTGATGTTCGGTACCCCCACCCGTTTCGGCAACGTCTCCAGTCAGCTCAAGGCGTTCCTGGACACCGCCGGCCCCCTGTGGTTCCAGGGCGCGCTCGCGGACAAGGTGTACTCGGCCTTCACCTCCAGCAGCACCACCCACGGCGGGCAGGAGTCCACGCTGCTGGCGCTGGGGAACACCTTCTACCACTGGGGCGGCATCATCGTGCCTCCCGGCTACACCGACCCCATCCAGTTCCAGTCGGGCAACCCCTACGGAACGTCCCACGTGACCGGTGAGGGCCCGCCCGGCGAAGTGGCCCTGAAGGCGGCGGAGTACCAGGCCCAGCGGGTGGTGACCACCGCGAGGGCGCTCAAGGTCGGCCGCTCCGCCTGATCCGGCAGGGCAACGACGGCAGGCGGCTTCGGCGTCCCCGGCCCATCGGGCCGGGGACGCCGCCGCGTGCACACAGGACAGGCGGCGGGCGCACTCCTCCGGCGTGCGGCGAGGCGCCCCGGCGGGAGGTTCGCCGAAGAAACGACCACCGCTCGTCCGCCGCCCGGGCCTCGCTGTTCGCGGCGCCGACCCCTCATGGCGATGGCTCGGCAGTGGGGGACCTGCCGCCTCCCGGGCGCACAGGAGAACGAAAGAACCCCGACCGGCCCCAGACCGGCAAACGCCGACGAGATCGCTGCCCACGGAGCGGCGGTCCTGTCGCTTTCGGGAAGCCGGCCCGGCCCGGGCCCCGGTGGCACCGCAGTGCCACGGGCAACAACTCCGCTTTTCCCGCTGGGACTTCAGCGCGCTCTGCGCGACGGCCCCCAGCCGGCGACGGCCCGGATGTCCACCGAACGCTGCGAAGGAGGAACTCCGATGAAAGACTCCCAGCTCCACCGAACGATACGGCAGCGCGGTCTTCACCTCGGCGTCGTGCCGGAGAGGGCCGCGGCGAAGAACGGCTCGACGACGGTCACACTCGACCACGACCTGGACGTCCTCCCTGAAGCGGGGCGGCGCCTGACGGTGGCCGAGCTGGCCGAGCACGTGGACGACCTGGCCGGCCGGCTGTGGGCGGCCGGGGTGCGGACCGATGACCATCTCGTGGTCCACAAGACCGCCAACTCCGACGTCTGTCTGCTCGCCATGGCGGCGGCGCGCATCGGGGCGATTCCCGTGATGCTGTCGCCCGCCCTCGACGGCGCGACCGTCGGTGCCCTGCTACGACGCCTGGACCAGCCGACGTTGCTCACCGACGTGCACAAGCTCGACGTGCTGGCTGACGAGCCGGTGGCGGACCTCACCCGACGAGTGCTCATCGTGTCCGGCGACCGGCCAGGGGCGGTGTCACTCGGTGAACTCGCCGGGTCCCCACGTGTCGAGCCGGTGTTCCGGCCGCTGGACGAGCCGGCGTTGATCACCCACACCTCGGGGACCACGGGGCTTCCGAAGCTCGTGGTGCACACGCCGCGGACCCAGGGGCTCCGGCTCACGCCCCAGTGGCGGCTCCTGTCGCTGATGCGGAAGCGGGAGACCGTCGCGATCCACATTTCCTTCGTGCACTCGCGGATGTTCGCGGCGTTGGCTCTGGCGCTCTTCAAGGAGATGCCGGTGCTGCTGATGAACGAGTCCGATCCGGACGAGGCCGGCCGGTTCCTCCTCGACAATCGGCCGGGGCTCATCGAGGCGCTGCCCAATTCGCTGATGGAATGGGAGCCGCTCGCCGACGACCCGCGCAGGCCATTCGCGTCGGTGAAGTACTTCAGCAGCACCTTCGACGCGATCCATCCCCGGACCATGAGCCGGCTGCTCAGCTCGTCCGAGCGGCGTGCTCCCCTCTTCTTCCAGATCTACGGGCAGAGCGAGGTCGGCCCGGCCGTCGGTCGAGCGTACTTCCGCAGGTCGGCGCACCGGACGAACGGACGCTGCGTCGGGTTCGCAATGCCGGGGTGCGCGAAGGTGCGGGTGGTGAGCCCGAACGGCAAGCGGCCCTCCAAGCGCAACCCCGGCTTCATCGAGGTCAGTTGGGACGGCCTGGCCAAGACCTACTTCGGCGAGCAGGACCGGTACGACGCGAACAGGCACGGCGCCTGGTGGCGGACCGGGGACGTGGGTTACCGCACCAAGGCGGGCTGCCTCCACATGCTCGACCGCGAGGTCGACATGATCCCCGGGGTCGACAGCAGCCTGGAGATCGAGGACCTCGTCCTGGGCAAGCTGGACGAGCTGAGTGAGCTGGTGGTGGTGCCCGGTCAGGACGACGAGGCGGTTCCAGTGATCTGCACCCACGACGACAAGCCGCTGGACCGAGAGCGCTGGCGCACGGCTGTTGCCGGCTTCCCTCAGCTGGCCGACCCGATCCAGATCCCGCAGGCCGAACTTCCGCAGACCGCCACGCTGAAGGTGCAGCGCGTCGAGCTGTCCCGGCGGCTCCGCGAACAGCCGCAGCCGCGGGGCTGAGATCTGCCCGACCGGACCCCGCGGACGTCCCCGGACGTCCCGGGGTCCTCCACACCGGATCGACGAACGCCGGTCACTGCACCGGACGGCCGACGCATCAGGGCAGAGCGCCCCGTTGCGAGGGCGGTGCCCACCGGTGGTTCATGCGCACCCGGCCGAGGCGGACATCGGCCCGCCCGGCGCGCCGCAGTGATGGAGTCTCACCAACCCGAAGGGATCAACAACATGACGCCGGAAGTCACACTCGGGCGGTTTCGCGAGTACATGGTCGGGCCCGCACGGTTCATGAACCTGCTGTCCTGCTTCGAGCTGGGCATCATCGACAAGATCCGGGAGCAGCCGGGGGCGACGGCCACCGATCTGGGCAAGGCCGTCGGCGCCAAGCCGGACGCCGTGGAGCAGCTCCTGCACCTGCTGGTCAAGGAGCAGTTCGTCTCCTGCGACGAGGCCTCGGGCGGGTACGCCCTCGACGCGCTCGCCGGGGTCGACGACGCCGACCTCCGGCGCGCGCTCACGTACATGAACATGATCAAGGTTGTGGCGCTCAGGCAGTTGTTCTACCTCACCGACAGCGCGCGTACCGGCACGCCCTTCGGTTTGAAGGAGCTCTACGGGTCCGAGGGAACCCTGTACGGAGCCGTGGCCGAGCACAAGGACCTGCGCGAGTCCTGGTCGACGTTGATGGACACCGTCACCTCCCGCATCGACTCCTGGTTCTTCGAGAACATCGACCTCCCGTCCGGTGGGCGGGTGCTCGACCTCGCCGGGAACACCGGCCTCGGAGCGATCAACACGTACAAGCTGAAGGCGTCTCCCGGACTCACGGTGACGACCTTCGACCTGCCCGAGAAAGAGGAGGAGTGCCTCGAGAACTTCCGGACCCACGGTGTGGACGAGCACTGTTCTTTCATCGGCGGTGACGTCTTCGACAGCATCCCCAAGGGATTCGACGTCGTGCTGATCAAGCACTTCCTGGACATGTTCGACAGGGACGACGTGTTCCGGATCCTCGCCGGCGTCCACGGGGCGCTGGAGGTGGGTGGCCAGGTCAACGTACTGGTGCCCGTGTACCCCGAGAACATCACGGAGTCCGACAACTACAACGTGGACTTCTTCCCGGCCTTCTTCATCGGCTGCACCATGGGGCAGGGCGGGCCGCAGAAGCTGTCGACGTACAAGAAGTGGCTGGAGGAGTGCGGGTTCACGGTGACCAGCACGGTCACCAAGGATCCTGCCGACATCCCCTCCGACGTCATCCCCGTACCGGCCGTTCTGTGCGCCGAGAAGACGGCGTGACCGACTGGTCCTCGCCGATTCGTCGGACCCGCAGTGGCCCGGACCCCGCCCCGGGATCGCTGATCCGGCCCGCGCCGATCCGACGTCGGGCAATCAGTGCCTGGTCTCGTACCTGGTCAGGAGCACGCCCTCGGGAAACGTGCGGGTCTCCACCAGGGTCAGGTTCACCCAGTTGTCCAGGGCCGTGAAGAACGGCGTGCCGCTGCCCACCAAGACCGGTGCGGTGGCCAGCACGTACTCGTCGATCAGCCCGGCCCGCATCGCCGCTGCGGCGAGCGTGGCACCGCCGATGTCCATGGGGCCGCCATCCTCGGCCTTGAGCCGGGTGATCTCGGTGACCGCGTCGCCGGTGACCAGGCGGGAGTTCCAGTCGACCGTGCTGATCGTGGAGGAGAACACCACCTTCGGCATGTCCTGCCAGCGGCGGGCGTACTCGATCTCCGCCGGTGCGGCGCCGGGCTGCTGGTCGGCGGTCGGCCAGTGGGAGCTCATCGTCTCCCACAGTTTGCGCCCATACAGCGCCAGGTCGGTCGCCCCCACCCGGTCGGACCACCACTGGAACAGCTCGTCGCTCGGCACGCTCCAGCCGAGGTCGCCGCCGGGCGCGGCGATGTAGCCGTCCAGGCTCACGTTCATGGCGAAGGTCAGTTTCCGCATGGCGTCAGCCTTCCCGTGAGTCAGTACTGGGCGTACAGACCAGCACGGCGCGGAAAATCATCGGTCAGGCCGCACCGAGGGCCGGTTGAATGCCACGCCAAGCGGATGCCGCATACGGAAGGGCCCCCACGTACACCCGACACCGGGGCGCCCGGATCTTTGCCGAACTGGTCTACGGCTGCGGGTACATCACGAGTTTCCCCTCGCCCAGGCCGGGGGCCGGCGTCCGCGAGGACTTGGCCGGCATCTGGGTCTCCACCGTGGCCATCTCGACCACGACCGCCGGCCCCCTGACCACCGGAGGGCGAGATATGTGCGGGAAGGAGCACGGCCGATTCCTTCAAGACTGACTGGCTCCCACTGTTTACGTTGGCACGCATGAGCACGGTCATCGGCTTGGCTTTCGTCCGTCAGCCAGGACACGCCGGCCCTGGTGCGCGGGCGCCTGCCACAACGTCGAGACGCCGCGCTCGCCTTCCGACTCGTCACAGCGGCCGAACCCGACCTCCTGCAAGCCAAGTCGTCGCCCTCGGCCACTACATCCGGACGGCGCGCCCGTTCCACGCGGTCCCGGCACCACCGACGGCACGCGTTGGTCTGTACGGGCCGGACATCTGAAGGGGCGTCAAGGGACGATCACTTGAGGAGGAATCTTGCGTATCGGAATCGGACTGCCCGCTGCCGTGCCAGGGGCGGACGCCGTGTCGACCGGGGACTGGGCGGCCGAGAGCGAGGAGCGTGGCTTTCGTTCGCTGAGCGTGATCGATCGGTTGGTGTACGACAACCTGGACCCATTGGTAGCACTGGCCGCCGCCGCGGCCCGTACGGAGCACGTCGAGCTGCTGACCACCGTTCTCAATGTCGGCTATCGCCGCAACCCGGTCGTCCTGGCCAAGCAGATCGACTCGGTGGAACGACTTTCCGGAGGGCGGCTGACCGTGGGGCTCGGCATGGGCGGCTGGCCCGAGGACCACGCGGTCAGCGACGTGGAGATGACGAGACGGGGCGCCGCGTTCGAGGCCACCCTCGCGGCGATGCACGAAGTGTGGCGCGGCGAGGTGACCGGCGCCTCCGGGCCGATCCCGGCCCTGCCGCAAGGGCGTCCGGGGGTGCTGCTCGCCGGCCTCGTGACGGCCGGCTTCGCCCGGGCCGCGGCCCTGTCCGACGGCTGGGTGGCGCCGTCGTTCGGGCTGGACATCCTCAAAGAGGGTGTCGAAGCCGTTCGGCGGGAGTGGGCCCGAGCTGGACGCCGGGGACGACCACGAGTAATCGTCGAGCGCTACTTCTGCCTCGGGACCGGCGCGGCAGAGACTGCCGAGAAGTACGTGGCGCACTACTACGGTGCCGAATCCCTTCCTCGGATTTTTCCTGACGTCGTGACCGAAGAGGCCCATCTCCGAGAGGAGATCCGCCGCCTCGCCGGAGCCGGGGCTGACGATCTGGTGCTGCTTCCGTGCTCGGGAGAGTCCGGGCAGATCGGTCTGCTGGCCGAAGCTCTCGACGGGATGGGCTGGGGAAGCGAATCGAGTCCTGAGTGACTGGAAGCTGACGGCGCACGCGGCGACGAAGGCGGCTACAAGGGCAGCAACAACAAGAATGCTTGGACGCCGGCAGCGCCCGCCTGCCTGCACCGCGAACGACACCGTGGACCGTGAAGTCCCGACTTCCTGCCCGGTTGGGGGCGGCACCTCTGACGCTGTTACAGCGGCATCTTGATGCCCGCCTGATGTTCCGAGGCGTGACGCGCCTGTCCCCCCAAGCCGGCTCGGGGGGACAGTACGGCCTTTGACGACGGTCTTCCGTCCAGCTCGAGGCGCTGGGGGTGGCCCAGGAGGCTTCCTTCCTCGAAGCGGCATCCCTTCAGCTGCAGCAAGCCGACGAGCTGCCCTCGTACGTGATCCGCAACCGAGTTCGGTGGGATGCGACGATTCACGGTTGGCTGAATTCATGAATCCCTGTATCGTGCTGCCGTGCTCACTGTGGCTCCCGAAATCGAAGTGCTGGCCCGCTTCGGTCGCGCTCTCGCCGATCCGATCCGCAGCCAGCTGCTGCTGGCGTTGAGTGATGCGCCCGCTCATCCCTCCGATCTGGCGGACGAGCTGGGGATCTCCCGCACCAGGCTGTCGAACCATCTGGCCTGCTTGCGGGACTGCGGCCTTGTCGTCGCCGTCCCTGAGGGCCGCCGCTCCCGCTACGAACTGGCCGACCCCCGACTCGGCGATGCGCTGGGTCACTTGCGCTCTGCGGTGGTCGCCATCGAGACGGACCGCACCTGTCCCGATGCGGAGAAGCGGGACTGCTGCTGATGACCCAGCTTTCCCTCGGAGCGTCGCCGTCGCGGCAGGACGTCCTCGCCCGTCGCATCCGGCTGCTGGTTCTCGCGACCATCACCTACAACGTGATCGAGGCGGTCGTCGCGATCACTGCCGGCACGCTGGCTTCGTCCACCGCGCTCGTCGGCTTCGGCCTGGATTCCGTCATCGAGGTTTCTTCCGCAGCAGCGGTGGCCTGGCAGTTCTCCGCCACCGACCATGCCGTCCGTGAGGCCCGCGAGAAGGCCACTTTGCGGTTGATCGCTGTCTCGTTCTTCGCGCTCGCGGCCTACGTGACCTTCGACTCGATCTTGTCCATGGCCGGTTCGGGTGCGGCCGACCACTCAGCCGTTGGCATCGTGCTCGCAGCCCTTTCCCTGGTGATCATGCCGATCCTGTCCGCCGCTCAACGGCGGGCGGGTCATGCGCTGGGCTCCGCCTCGGCGGTGGCCGATTCGAAGCAGACACAGCTGTGCACCTACCTCTCCGGTGCCTTGCTGATCGGCCTTCTCGCCAACGCCCTCTTCGGCTGGACCTGGGCCGACCCCGCCGCCGCCCTCGTCATCGCTGCCGTCGCCGTCAAGGAGGGCCGGGACGCCTGGCGCGGCGACGCCTGCTGCAGCCCCGTCCCAACCGTCGAGCCCCAGAGGCCGCAGACCGGGGCTTGCAGCTGCGGAACTGGGTGCGGCTGCGGCTGAGTTCGGCTCGGATGGAGTGGCTCGGCCGAGCCCGGGGCGTTGCTGACCCGTTCCCTCCTGTGCAGAGCTGACCTCCCCTGTGGCGAGGTGACGTCGGCCTCCTCACCGCGTCGTCGAACGCGGAGGCGTCAGAGAGGCGTCAAAGTCCTGCCCCTGGCCGTATGGAAGCCGTCAAGGACTGCTGCGCCGCCGCGGAACAGGGCTTTTCATCGAGAAGCCCGAACATTCCCGAACCTCTTCCAGGAGCTCACGATGGCCGACGTGGCCTTCGTCGTCACCATGATCGCTGTATTCGCGCTGGTGGCCGTCATAGCCAAGGCGGTGGCAAAGCTGTGACCGCCGAGAACATCGTCGGCCTCGTCGTTGCCGTCGCTCTGCTGGGTTACCTCGCATTCGCCCTGCTGCACCCGGAGAGGTTCTGAGCCTGATATGAGCCCCTTCCTCGCCGGTGTGCTCCAACTGCTCGCGCTCGTCGGGGCGCTGGCCCTTGCCTACCGTCCGCTCGGCGACTACATGGCCGGCGTCTACTCCTCCACGAAGCATCTGCGGGTCGAGAAGTGGCTGTACAAGGCCATCGGCGCCAACCCTGACATGGGGATGCGCTGGCCCGCCTATCTGCGCGGTGTCCTGGCGTTCTCCGGTGCCAGTGTCCTCTTCCTCTATCTGCTGCAGCGTCTCCAGGGCAGCCTGCCCGGGTCGCTCGGCTTCTCCTCCATCGACCCGGACCAGGCGTTCAACACCGCCGCGTCCTTCGTCGCGAACACCAACTGGCAGTCGTACTACGGCGAGCAGGCCATGGGCCACGTCGTGCAGACCGGCGGCCTTGCGGTGCAGAACTTCGTCTCGGCAGCGGTGGGCATCGCCGTCGCGGTGGCTCTCGTACGGGGTTTCGCACGGACCCGCGCCGGCGAGCTGGGGAACTTCTGGGCCGACCTCGTCCGCGGGACCGTTCGCATCCTGCTCCCCATAGCAGTGATCGCAGCCATCGTCCTGGTCGCCTGCGGGGCCATCCAGAACTTCGCCGGCATCCACGAAGTCGGACAGTTCTCCGGCGGATCTCAGCAGTGGAACGGCGGGGCCGTCGCCTCCCAAGAGGCCATCAAGGAACTCGGCACCAACGGCGGCGGATACTTCAACGCCAACTCCGCCCACCCCTTCGAGAACCCCAATCCGTTCTCGAACCTGTTCGAGATCTTCCTGATCCTCGTCATCCCCTTCGCGCTCACGCGCACCTTCGGCCGGATGGTCGGCTCCCTGAAGCAGGGGTACGCGATCCTCGCCACGATGGCGACGATCTGGATCGGCTTCACCGCGCTGATGATGTGGACCGAATTCCACCACGGCGGCCCGGCGTTGGACCTTGCCGGCGGCGCCATGGAAGGCAAGGAGACCCGCTTCGGGGTCGGCGGCTCGTCAATATTCGCGGTGGCGACAACACTCACCTCGACCGGAGCGGTCAACTCCTTCCACTCCTCCTTCACCGGCTTCGGCGGCGGCATCACGATGCTGGGAATGCAGCTCGGCGAGATCGCCCCCGGCGGTGTGGGCTCGGGCCTGTACGGCATGCTGATCATGGCGATCATCGCCGTCTTCATAGCGGGCCTGATGGTCGGCCGGACGCCCGAGTACCTGGGCAAGAAGATCGGGGCCCGTGAGATCAAGCTGGCGGCCTGCTACATCCTGATCACCCCGGCGCTGGTGCTCTGCTTCACCGCCGCGTCGATGGCCCTGCCCACGCCGGCCAACTCGATGACCAACTCGGGGGCGCACGGCTTCTCCGAGATTCTCTACGCCTTCACCTCGGGCGCCAACAACAACGGTTCCGCCTTCGCGGGCCTCGACGCGGACACGCAGTGGTTCAACACCACCATCGGGCTCGCGATGCTGCTCGGCCGCTTCGTTCCGATGGTGTTCGTCCTGGCGCTGGCCGGCTCCCTGGCCGGGCAACGGCCGGTCCCCGCGACCGCAGGCACGCTGCGTACCGAGAAGCCGCTGTTCACCGGCATGCTCGTCGGCACGATCATGATCATCACTGGTCTGACCTACTTCCCGGCGCTGGCCCTGGGGCCGCTCGCCGAAGGGCTGGCGTGATGACCACCACCACAAGGAAACACGAGGAGCCCGGCTCCATGTCCACCGTCACTCCGACCCGTGCCCCGCACCGAGACGTGCCCACAGGCCACAAGCCCGAGGGCAACCGCGTCGACGGAGGGCTGTTCGAGCCCCGGCAGCTGATCAAGTCGTTCCCGGACGCCGTCCGCAAACTGGACCCGCGGGTGATGATCAAGTCCCCCGTGATGTTCGTGGTGCTGATCGGCTCGGTACTGACCACGGCCTTCGCGCTCATGGATCCCACCGACTGGTTCGGCTGGGCCATCGCTGCCTGGCTGTGGCTGACGACGATCTTCGCCAACCTGGCGGAGGCGGTGGCCGAGGGGCGCGGCAAGGCGCAGGCCGACACCCTGCGCAAGGCCAAGACCGACACCGTCGCACGGAGGCTCAGCGGCGGTACCGAGGAACAGCTGCCCGGCACCGACCTGCGTATCGGTGATCTGGTCGTCTGCGAGTCCGGCGACATCATCCCCGGCGACGGTGACGTCGTCGACGGCGTCGCCAGCGTCGACGAGTCGGCCATCACCGGCGAGTCCGCGCCGGTCATCCGCGAGTCGGGTGGCGACCGCAGCGCCGTCACCGGCGGCACGAAGGTGCTGTCCGACCGCATCGTCGTCAAGATCACGACGAAGCCGGGCGAGACCTTCATCGACCGGATGATCAAACTCGTCGAGGGTGCTGCCCGTCAGAAGACGCCCAACGAGATCGCGCTGAACATCCTTCTCGCGTCCCTCACCATCGTCTTCCTGCTCGCGGTCGTCACCTTGCAGCCGTTCGCGGTCTACGCGGGCCAGAAGCAGCCCATGATCGTGCTGATCGCGCTGCTGGTCTGCCTGATACCCACGACCATCGGCGCGCTGCTCTCGGCCATCGGCATCGCCGGCATGGACCGGCTCGTGCAGCGCAATGTGCTCGCGATGTCGGGCCGCGCGGTCGAAGCCGCCGGCGACGTCTCCACCCTGCTGCTCGACAAGACCGGCACCATCACCCTCGGAAACCGGCAGGCCTCCGAGTTCGTCCCGGTCGAGGGCGTCAACGAGGCGGAACTGGCGGATGCCGCACAGCTCTCCTCGCTGGCGGACGAGACGCCCGAAGGCCGCTCGATCGTGGTCCTCGCCAAGGAGCGGTACCGCCTGCGCGAGCGCGACCAGGGCGAGCTCGTGCACGCCGAGTGGGTCGCCTTCACCGCACAGACCCGCATGTCCGGTGTGGACGTGGACGGGCGCCGCGTCCGCAAGGGCGCGACCGGCTCCGTCATCGCGTGGGTCCAGGAGCGGGGCGGGGTCGTGGCCGCTGACGCGGCCGCCGCTGCCGACGCCATCTCGGAGGCGGGCGGTACCCCGCTGCTCGTCGCGGTGGAGGACGACGACCTGGGCGCACGCATCTTCGGCGTCATCCATCTCAAGGACGTGGTCAAGGAGGGCATGCGGGAGCGGTTCGACGAGCTGCGGAGGATGGGCATCAAGACGGTCATGATCACGGGTGACAACCCGCTGACTGCCCGTGCCATCGCCGACGAGGCCGGCGTGGACGACTTCCTCGCCGAGGCCACGCCCGAGGACAAGATGGCCCTGATCAAGCGGGAGCAGGCCGGCGGCAAGCTCGTGGCGATGACCGGCGACGGGACCAACGACGCACCCGCCCTCGCGCAGGCGGACGTCGGGGTGGCCATGAACACCGGCACCTCGGCCGCCAAGGAGGCCGGGAACATGGTCGACCTGGACTCCAACCCGACGAAGCTCATCGAGGTCGTCGAGATCGGCAAGCAACTCCTGATAACCCGGGGTGCGTTGACAACCTTCTCGATCGCCAACGACGTCGCGAAGTACTTCGCGATCATCCCGGCGATGTTCGCGGTGGTCTATCCGGGCCTGGAGAAGCTCAACGTCATGGCGCTGGCCTCTCCGCAGTCCGCGATCCTGTCCGCGGTCATCTTCAACACGCTGATCATCATCGCGCTGGTGCCGCTCGCCCTGCGGGGCGTGCGCTACCGGCCCACCAGCGCGGACAGGATGCTCCGCCGCAACCTCGGCATCTACGGGCTCGGCGGCCTGATCGCCCCCTTCATCGGCATCAAGATCATCGACCTGCTCATCTCTCTCATCCCTGGAATCGGCTGATCGCCATGAACAACTCAGTAGGCAACACTGCGCGCCTGCTCGGAGCCGGGCTCCGCGCCCTTCTCGTACTGACGGTGGTGACAGGCCTGCTCTACCCGCTGGCAGTCACCGGCGTCGCGCAGGCTCTCTTCAACGACAAGGCCAACGGCTCGGAGGTCACATCGAACGGCAAGGTCGTCGGCTCGGGCCTCATCGGCCAGACCTACGACCTGCCGAAGAAGGACCCCGGCAACGACGAGGAGGTGGCGCGGCCGGACCTCAAGTGGTTCCAGCCACGGCCGTCCAACGGATTGGGGACCAACAGCGTCAACACCCAGTACTCGCTCATCCTCTCCGGAGCCACGAACCGGTCCGCCGACAACGAAGAACTCATCCAGTGGGTGAAGGACGCCAAGAAGGCGGTCGTCGCGGACAACCGCGCGAAGGGCTACACCCCGAGGCCCTCGGATGTGCCCGCCGACGCGGTCACCTCATCCGGCTCGGGCCTGGACCCGCACATATCGCCTCAGTACGCGGAAATCCAGGCCCGCCGCGTCGCGGAGAAGAACGGCCTCCCCGTCGGACAGGTCCAGCAGCTGGTGGAGAACCAGACGGACGGCCGGGTACTCGGCTTCATGGGCGAGCCGCGGGTCAACGTCCTTCAGCTCAACATCGCTCTCAAGGAACTCGCCGGGAAGTGATCGGAATTCGGTGGCGTTCAGGAGTCCGGGCCGAGGAACCTCTCACGCTGTGGGCTCCTGTCCGCACGACCCGATCCTCACGCAGGACAGAAAGGCGGCACACCGATGACCCGGGTGCTGGTTGTGGAGGACGAGGTACAGCTCGTCAGGGCGCTGGAGATCAACCTGAAGGCACGCAAGTACGAGGTGGCTTCCGCCCCCGACGGGGCCACGGCTCTCCAGATCGCCTCCGAGCGGCTCCCGGACGTCGTCCTGCTGGACCTCGGGCTGCCCGACATGGACGGCATCGAAGTGATCAGGGGCCTACGCAGCTGGACCCGGGTGCCGATCCTGGTGGTCTCGGCCCGTCAGACCTCGGACGAGAAGGTCGAAGCGCTCGACGCCGGTGCTGACGACTACATCCCCAAGCCCTTCAGCATGGACGAGCTGCTGGCTCGACTGCGGGCAGCGAGTCGTCGAGCAGTTGCGGGAGCGCCCACCGACCGTTCGGCGATCCTCGAGACCGAGGAATTCACCGTCGACCTGCGGGCCAAGAAAGTCACCCGCGGCGGGCAGGACGTCCGCCTCACCCCGACCGAATGGCATCTGCTGGAAATGCTGATCCTCAACCGAGGACAGATGGTCAGTCAGAAGAGGCTCCTGAATGAGGTATGGGGGCCCACCTACGG
Organism: Streptomyces bathyalis; assembly: GCF_015910445.1. Classification (NCBI taxonomy): domain Bacteria; kingdom Bacillati; phylum Actinomycetota; class Actinomycetes; order Kitasatosporales; family Streptomycetaceae; genus Streptomyces; species Streptomyces bathyalis. The sequence goes on along the minus strand of NZ_CP048882.1, from coordinate 433,032 downwards.
CACTCAGGCAACTACCTCCGTGTCTACATGGCCCAGCTCAGACGCAAGCTCGAAGCAGATCCCTCACACCCTCGGCATCTCATCACCGCCCCCGGGATGGGGTACCGCTTCGAAGTCTGAGGTCTCCTCGCTCCGGAAGGCGCCCGGGAATGAGCAGACACTCCGTAACCAGCTCCTCGACCGCAAGGACCCGACCATGGCACGCGGCAAGCTTCGGATCTATCTCGGCGCTGCGCCGGGCGTCGGCAAGACGTACGCGATGCTCTCCGAGGCACACCGCCGAAGCGAGCGCGGCACCGACTGCGTCGTCGCTTTCGTGGAGCACTACAACCGGCCCCGTACCGAAGTGATGCTGCACGGCCTGGAGCAGGTGCAGCGGCGGGAGCTCGAGTACCGGGGCACCTCCTTCGCGGAGATGGACGTCGACGCGGTCCTGGAACGCCGGCCCTCGGTCGCCCTCGTCGACGAACTCGCGCACACCAACATCCCCGGCTCGCGCAACACCAAGCGCTGGCAGGACGTCGAGGAAATGCTGAGCGCGGGCATCAGCGTCGTCTCCACGGTCAACATCCAGCACCTGGAGTCACTGGGCGACGTGGTGGAGTCGATCACCGGCGTACGGCAGCGTGAGACCGTGCCGGACGAGGTGGTCCGCAGAGCCGACCAGATCGAGCTCGTCGACATGTCCCCGCAGGCGCTGCGGCGCCGCATGGCCCACGGGAACATCTACAAGCCGGACAAGATCGACGCCGCGCTGTCCAACTACTTCCGCCCCGGCAACCTCACCGCTCTGCGTGAACTCGCCCTGCTGTGGGTCGCGGACCGGGTCGACGAGTACCTGAGGGAGTACCGCGGCGAGCACGACATCCGCTCCACCTGGCAGGCCCGGGAGCGCATCGTCGTCGGACTCACCGGCGGTCCCGAGGGGCGTACGCTCATCCGCCGTGCCGCACGGTTGGCCGAGAAAGGCGCGGGCGGCGAGGTGATGGCGGCGTACGTCGCCCGCAGCGACGGCCTCACCTCGGCGTCCCCGAAGGAGCTGGCGGTCCAGCGGACCCTTGTCGAGGACCTGGGTGGCACCTTCCACCACGTCATAGGGGATGACGTTCCTTCGGCACTGCTGGAGTTCGCGCGCGGAGTCAACGCCACGCAGATCGTCCTCGGCTCCAGCCGCCGCAAGACGTGGCAGTACATGTTCGGGCCCGGCGTGGGGTCGACGGTGGCGCGCGACTCGGGCCCCGACCTGGACGTCCACATCGTCACCCATGAAGAGGTGGCCCAGGGCCGCGGACTGCCCGTCGCCCGGGGCGCGCGTCTCGGCCGCTCCCGGATCATCTGGGGCTGGCTCATCGGCATCGCGGGTCCGGTGCTGCTGACCCTGCTCCTCAACAAGGCCGCCCCGGACGTCGGCCTCGCCAACGACATGCTGTTGTTCCTGACGCTGACGGTCGCAGCCGCCCTGGCCGGTGGGCTGCTGCCGGCTCTGGCCTCCGCCGCCTTCGGCTCGCTGCTGCTGAACTACTACTTCACACCGCCGCTGCATCGTCTGACCATCGCCGACGCCAACAACATCGTCGCCATCGTGATCTTCGTCGGGGTGGCGGTCTCCGTCGCTTCCGTCGTCGACCTCGCGGCGAGGCGCACCCACCAGGCGGCCCGCCTGCGCGCCGAGTCCGAGATTCTCTCCTTTCTGGCAGGCAGCGTGCTGCGTGGCGGGACGAGTCTGGAGGCACTGCTCGACCAGGTACGCGAGACCTTCAACATGGAGTCGGTCGCGCTGCTGGAGCGGGAGAGCGACGTCGCGCCATGGACGTGCACGGCGAGCGTCGGGAACTCTCGTCCGCTCGAACGGCCCGAGGACGCGGACGTGGACGTGCCCGTCGGCGACCACATGGCGCTCGCTCTGTCCGGCCGTGTCCTGCCGGCCGAGGACCGCCGTGTGCTCTCTGCCTTCGCCGCCCAGTCAGCCGTCGTGCTCGACCGGCAGCGTCTCCTCGGCCAGGCCGAGGAGGCCCGCGAACTCGCTGAAGGCAACCGCATCCGCACAGCGTTGCTCGCAGCAGTCAGCCACGACCTGCGCACTCCGCTGTCCGGGATCAAGGCGTCGGTCACCTCCCTTCGCTCCGACGAGGTCGAGTGGTCCGAGGCGGACAGGGCCGAACTGCTGGCCGGCATCGAGGAAGGCGCCGACCGGCTGGACAACCTGGTCGGCAACCTTCTGGACATGTCCCGGCTGCAGACCGGGACGGTCACCCCGCTCATCCGCGAGGTGGACCTCGACGAGGTAGTGCCCATGGCGCTCGGTGGAGTGACGGACGCACAGGTCGAGTTGGACATCCCGGAGAACCTGCCCATGGTCGCCGTGGACGCGGGGCTCCTGGAGCGCGCTGTCGCCAACATCGTCGAGAACGCGGTCAAGTACAACCCGGAGGACCAGCGGGTGCTCGTGTCCGCCAGCGCGATCGCCGACCGCGTGGAAGTGCGCGTTGTGGATCAAGGGCCGGGGGTGCCGGACGAAGCGAAGGACCGGATCTTCGAGCCGTTCCAGCGCTACGGCGACGCACCGGGCGGTACCGGGGTCGGCCTCGGCCTCGCGGTCGCGCGGGGCTTCGCGGAAGCCATGGGCGGAACCCTCTCCGCGGAGGACACCCCCGGCGGTGGCTTCACCATGGTCCTGACGCTGAGGTCCGCGGCCGGGCACCCACCTGCCCACCCCGACCTCCCGGCGACAGCCACATCGTGATCGCGACGGGGCCGGAGTCTGTGGTGAGCCTCCCAGCCGCACGCCGCGTGACGCTGCGACGATCGGAACCTGACGAGTTCGAGGGCGGCGTCCACAGCGGCGCATCCCCGTGTCCCCTCGTCTCACTTTCTGGCCACGGAGGGTTCCGTCATGTCCGATCGCCGCCTGCACCCTCTGCGCGCCCTCAAGAGACCCGGCAAGCGCCCCAGGCATCCCGAGGCCGGCGAACCGTCGGCCGACTCATCGGCGGCATATGAGGAACAGCCGTACACGGCCGGGACCAGCATGATGGCGGCGGCCATCTACCACGACGGCGAGCGCACCAGCACCCACGACTCACTCGCTGACACCTACCGCGAGCTGCACCGAGCGCCTGACGGTATGGCCTGGATCGGGCTGTACCGTCCGACCGAAGCACAACTGCACTCCCTCGCGGAGGAGTTCGACCTGCACCAGCTCGCCGTCGAGGATGCCCTCAAGGGTCACCAGCGTCCCAAGCTGGAGCGCTACGGCGACACCCTGTTCGCGGTGCTGCGTGCCGCCCGGTACCTGGACGAGAGCGAAGAAGTCGACTTCGCCGAGCTCCACGTGTTCGTCGGGCCTGATTTCGTCATCACCGTCCGCCACGGTGCCGCGCCGAATCTGGCCGCGGTGCGCCGACGGATGGAGGACTCCCCGGATCTGCTCAAGCGCGGACCCGAGGCCGTGCTGTACGCGATCCTCGACACCGTGGTCGACGGCTACGTGCCCGTGGTCGGCGGCGTCGAGACCGACATCGACGAGATCGAGACCGAGGTCTTCACCGGCGACCCGGCGGTCTCCCGCCGCATCTACGAACTCTCACGCGAAGTCGTGGAGTTCCAGCGCGCCACCCGGCCGTTGATGAGAATGCTCGACGGACTGACGGCCGGCTTCGAGAAGTACGGCATCGACGAGGAGCTGCGCCGGTACCTACGGGACGTGGCCGACCACGTCACCCATGTCACGGAGCGGGTCGACAGCTTCCGCCAGGCTCTTCAGGACATCCTGGCCGTGAACGCCACGTTGGTGAATCAGCAGCAGAACGCAGAGATGAAAGCATTGACCGAGGCCAGTGTCGCGCAGAACGAGGAGATCAAGAAGATCTCCTCATGGGCAGCGATCCTCTTCGCCCCGACCCTGGTCGGCACGATCTACGGCATGAACTTCGACAACATGCCCGAACTCAAGTGGACTGGCGGTTACCCCTTCGCCATCGCGTTGATGGTTCTCGTATGTCTCTGGCTGTACGTCATCTTCAAGCGCCGCGACTGGTTGTGACCTCACGGACAAAGGGAGCCGGCAATGCGGTCGATGCTGCCGAAACTACTCGTCGCCGCGCTCGGTCTCTGGATCGCGTTCCTGACCGCCTGGCTCTACGTCCACCACTAGTGCACGCATCCGGTGTCGCTGTCTCGTCAGTGCAGCAGGAGCGGCTGCACCCCGGGCGTCGTGGAGGGCGGGGTGCTATCCCTTGCGGCCGTTCTCCTTCCGCGGGGCCGGGACCGTCGTCGACGTCGCGGCCGGACCCCGGCGTACCTCGCCCGGTGCGCTCCAATCCGCCCGCTTGTGTGCGCGTTTCTTGGCGGCATCGGAGGAATCGAGTTGCCAGGGCACGGAAGTGACCATCACACCTGGGGTGAAAAGCAGCCGGCCCTTGAGGCGCAGTGCGCTCTGGTTGTGCAGCAGCTGCTCGTACCAGTGACCGACGATGTATTCGGGGATGTAGACCGAGACCACATCGCCCGGGCTGTCGCGGCGCAATGACTTGACGTACTCGATGATCGGGCGAGTGATCTCTCGATAAGGAGAGTCGAGGACCTTCAGTGGTATCTCGATCTCGCGCTGGTGCCATTCCTGCTGCAGCGCGCGTGTCTCGTCGGGATCCACGCCCACCGTGACTGCTTCCAAGGTGTGGGAACGCATCAGCTTCGCGTACGCGAGAGCGCGCAGCGTGGGTTTGTGGAGGGTGGAGACAAGCACGATGGAGTGCACGCGGGAAGGACGCACTGTCTCCTCTCCTGATGCCCGAGCTGTAGCGAGCTCCTCGGAGACGCCGTCGTAGTGCCGGCGGATCGCGGTCATCGTGACGTAGAAGATGAGCATGCCGAGCAGGGCGACCCACGCTCCGTGCGCGAACTTGGTGACCAGGACGACGACGAGCACCACGCCGGTGAAGAAGGCGCCGAAGGTGTTGATCGCGCGGGAGCGATGCATCCGGCGGCGCCGCGCAGGGTCGGTTGTTGTGCACAAGTGACGGTTCCAGTGCCGGATCATGCCGACCTGGCTGAGCGTGAAAGAGACGAAGACGCCGACGATGTAGAGCTGGATGAGGCGTGTGGAGTCGGCGTCGTAGACGACGACGAGAACAGCGGCGGCGCCGGCCAGGAAGACGATGCCGTTGGAGAAGGCCAGGCGGTCGCCGCGAGTGTGCAGCTGGCGTGGCAGGTACCGGTCCTGGGCGAGGATCGAGCCGAGCAGCGGGAAGCCGTTGTAGGCGGTGTTGGCTGCGAGGAAGAGAACCAGGCCGGTCGCGCCGGCCAGGATGATGAACAGGAACGATCCCTCGCCGAAGACAGCGGCCGAGACCTGGGCGATCACAGGATTCTGCACGTAGCCGGGGCCCGCAGGCTCGCCGTTGATGAGCAGGTCCCTGGCCGGCGCCTCCGCCATCTTCACGTCAGTGGCCAAGGCCAGGGCGACGATGCCGCAGAACATGGTGACCGCGATGCCGCCCATCATGGCCAGGGTGGTGGCGGCGTTCCTGGACTTGGGTTTGCGGAACGCCGGTACGCCGTTGCTGATCGCCTCGACGCCGGTGAGGGCCGCACAACCGGAGGAGAAAGCCCGCAACAGCAGGAAGACGAGCGCGAAGCCGGCCAGCCCGCCCTGCTCGGCGTGAAGGGTGTAGCCCGCGGTGGGCGCCTTCATGTTGTCGCCCAGGACCAGACCCCGGAACGCCCCCCACGTGATCATGAGGAAGACCCCGGCGACGAAGACGTAGGTCGGGACGGCGAAGAGCTTGCCCGACTCCCGCACGCCGCGCAGGTTCATCAACATCAGCAGCAGGATCATGCCGACCGCGCTGAGGGTCTTGTTCTCGGTGACGAAGGGGATGGCCGAGCCCAGATTCTCCACGCCGGAGGCGATCGAGACGGCGACGGTCAGCACATAGTCGACCAGGAGAGCGCTGGCCACCGTGAGTCCGGCCCTCGGCCCCAGGTTGGTGGTTGCGACCTCGTAGTCACCGCCACCGCTCGGGTACGCGCGCACGTTCTGCCGGTAGGAGGCCACCACGGTGAACATCAGCACCACGACGGCAACCGCGATCCAGGGGCTGAAGGCGTAGGCAGAGGCACCCGCGACGGACAGCACCAGCAGCACCTCGCTCGGGGCATACGCCACGGACGAGAGCGGGTCGGAAGCGAAGACGGGGAGGGCGATGCGCTTGGGAAGAAGGGTCTCTCCGAGCCTGTCGCTTCGCAGAGCGCGGCCGATCAAGATCCGCTTCGGCACATCGGTCAGTTTGGACACGAGGTGGAATCCTAGGGCTCACGGTGGCCCATCCACAGGGCGGTCTCGTCAACGCGGCTCGCTCAGCACCGGTGAATAGGCGAACCATCTGCGGTGGGGGAGACGAACCGCTGCCCACTCCGACGTCGTTGGTGCGCGACCGGGGCGTCCGGCGCATCGAGTACGGCCTGGGGCTGGCCGCCGTGATTCTGGTCGCCGCCGGTGTGGTCGCGGACGCGATTCGGCTGATGGGGATCGGCGCCTGGGCTCTGATCGCGGCTGGGTCTCGACCGCTCAGGGCCGCTTGGCCGATTCCAGGAGTTCGCCGTCCCGTCGCTTCTGACGCTGGCGTGGAGGACGTAAGCCGTGGATATGATCCCAACGCGCCGTGAGCGCGTAGGGAGCCTGGTCCGCTCATGGCACCGGAGGGAGATGCTGTGAGCGATGCTGAGAAGCCGCAGACCGAGATGGAGCAGCTGCGTCAGGCGCTGGAGACGCGCCCGGTGATCGACCGGGCGCACGGTGTGCTGATGGCGACTCATGGATGTACGCCGGGCGAGGCGTGGGAGGTCTTGAAGACGGCCTCCCAGGAGACAAACACCAAGCTGCGCACGGTGGCCGAAGAGGTGACGGAGACCACCCAGGGCGAGCCCCTTCCCAGCGAGGTGAGGAAGGCCATTCAGACGGCTCTGGCGTCGCTCGGGAAACTGTGAGCCTCGTTCTGAATGTGAGGCGGTCAACCGGGGCCGGCGATATCGGGCGCGCAGGAAGTCTGCTCAGACGCGTTTTCCTGGAAGAGCCGGACAGTGAGTCTGCCTGCCCCTCGACAAGCGGTGCACGCTGGGATGACTGGCCCGTTGGCCGTCACGATGGTGTCCCCATCACCGGTGCCCTGGCACGCGAGGCAACGAATGGGGAGAGGTGGTGGGTCGGGGTCCTCGTTCATGCGCAGCCTCCTGAGCGGCACCTGTTCTCAACTGAGTTCAACAGCGACCGGTCGCCGGGGTTACGCACCGGCTCCCAGGTGGCGTGAAGACGCCATTCCGATGGCAGATTGACGGTTGGCGCCGGGACGCGCGTGAAGTCCGGAAGGAGGGCTGCTCGGTGCCGGTGTGTGCACGTTGACCTCTGTGTCTGGGCCGCAGCAAGTCAGGCTCGGATCGTGTGTCGGCTACCGGTGCCTGGGGCCTTCACGGCTGCTGCATGTGCAGACGGGCGTGCGGGGCTGCTTTGCTGCGTGTAACCAGCGTTGCCGCAGGCGTGCGTATTCGGCCAGGTCTGCGCGGTCCCACACACTCCTTCCCTGGGCGAAGCTGCGTAGCGAATCGTTGGCGGCGGCGACCGCCTCGCAGCTGCACTGTTTGTCTCCTGTGGACATGGAAGAAGAGTACCCGCCTGGTTTTGCATCGTCTGTGACTCGACGGAGTGGTATATGCGTACTGACGCGGGCAGCGTTGTGTGTGATGGTGCTGCACGACGATGCCCGCGACAGGTAGCAACGTGCTGCTCGATACGCCAAGATCGGTTCAGTCCCGGGGCCGGGACGTCGCGGTCGATCTCGCGCTGCACAGTGCCGTAGGCACCGCCTCGGTGGTGGCGATCCTAGCGAGCTGTGACGGTCACCCGTCTCAGGTTCTTTGGATGGCCTACAGCAGCTGGCACATTGCGGCCCTCCGTAGCTGAACTTTCATCTCATCGGGCGTGGCAATTGCGATTCTGTCGTGTGCTTCGAGGCTTCTTCTCCGCTGCCACGAATACCCGGTCCGCGCGCGATCAGGACCAGCTCGTGCGCGGACCCGCCTTGATCGCCGCCATGTCATTCTTGCGCGAGGTCTTGCGTGCCAGGAAAGCCCAGGAATCGCGTGACGGGTTTCCGGGGCGGCCGCATGACCGCCAGAGTCTTCCGGCCGCCCCGGTTCTGTCCCACGACGACGGGACACGACATCCTTCTGCCCTTCTCCCGAGCGCTCATGCATCTCATCCCAGCGGCGTGCCAAGCCAGTTGGGCCGCTGATCCACCATCCGATCGCGAGCAGGGGTTCCGCCGGGGAGCTCATGCCCAGCGGGACCAAAGAGTGATGCTCGCAGGGGAGTGGCAAGGTGCGGGCCGTCATGCCTGGACGAGCATGTCGAATCGCACGCCGCCGTCAATTGAAGTCGCCAAACGCACCCGGCTTCCATCAGAATGCCGCTGCTCGGTTGTCGCTCGGACTCACGCTCATGCGCGGCAAGTTGGCCTGAGCATGGAATATGGGGTCCCGGCGCCCAAGACACTGTTGCGAGACGAGAGCTGCTGGCAAAGTGCGGAACGTTCGCACGGCATCCTGCTCGCAGCCCGCCTTCTCAGAAGGAGTTGTCCTTGTCGGCTTGCTCAGTGTCGAGAGAGTCGACGGCGGACTTGTCAGCTTTGGTCATTCGTCCGGACCCCTTGCATCGGCGGCACGCCTCGACGTAGCTGCCGCGGCCGTTCAAGACGGTCTGACCGTCACCGGAACCATTGCAGGCCGTGCACCGGAGGGGCATCGAGTCTGCCGTCGTCATGGAAAGCACCTCCCAGGCACTTCCGCATTCCCGCCTCCTGGCCAAGCACGCACAGGCCAGTGCCAGTTGCACGCTCATCACCCCTGTGGCCTGCCTCAACGCAGCGGTCATCCTGGCGGATGGGCGGTTTGGATGACTGCAGGGCCAGCCGGTCTGGATGGCGCCGGAAGCCGATTCGACTTGCAGCAAGGTGCCGGATCAAGAGATGCAGAATTGGTGCGTTAGTCCGGCGCTGGCGAGGGCACAAGCCCGTGCACGAACGGTCCGCCAACGAACCTGGGATGAGCGTGATGATTGATCAGCTCAGCGCGGCGCCCCACCAGCGTCCTCTGTCCATCATGTGTCCCCGAAGCAGCGGCCAGGCGCGCGATATCGCTCGCGCCTACCTCTCCGCCCTGCGCCCTCCGGTCACTCCAGAGACCGTCGACAATGTGGTCCTCGTGGTATCCGAATTGGTGACCAACGCCTACCGGCACGCTGGCGGACTCATCGCCCTCCAACTGAGCGGGTCAGCGGGAAACCTGCACGTTCATGTGACCGACCCCAGTCCGGTCCTTCCTTACTCACGGTCGGCCGGCCCAGACACGGATCTTGAGCGCGTCGGCGGTTATGGCTGGGCTTTGGTGCGCCACCTCGCGCATGAGGTCACAGTGCGTCGTGAGCCGCGAGGAGGAAAAACCATCGACGTCTTCATCAGGTGACGAACGGAGAAAGCAGACCCGGACCAAAGGCGGAGTCGCGAATTGTCATCCGTGGACGATGCACCGTGCATCAGGGATGCTCCGGGATTTCGATCTCCGGCGGGTCCCGAGTCTCCCGGCGCGCTGGTGGCTCGACAATGTGAAATCGTACGGCCGTTGGTCAGAGCCAGCCGTTGCGACGAAAGCCCCGGTGGACGAGGACGCAGGCGATGGCGATGACGCCGAGGGTGCAGGGATAGCCGTATGTCCAGCGCAGCTCGGGCATGTGGTCGAAGTTCATGCCATAGACACCGCAAACCATGGTGGGAACGGCGATGATCGCAGCCCAGGCAGTGATCTTGCGCATGTCCTCGTTCTGAGCGACCGTCACCTGAGCGAGATGTGCCTGGAGGATGGAGTCGAGCAGTGCGTCGAAGGAGGCGATCTGCTCGGTGATGCGCTCCAGGTGGTCGGCTACGTCGCGGAAGTACGCCCGGATGTCGGGGCCGATGAGTGGCGTGGACTGTGTGGCGAGTTTCTGGAGCGGCCGGTCCAGCGGTGCGGCGGCTCGCTTGAGTTCCAACAGTTCGCGCTTGAGCTGGTAGATCCGACCCGCGTCGGCGTGGGCGGTGTCTTCGGTGAAGACGGCGGATTCCACCGCGTCGATGTCGTCTTGTACGGCGTCGACGACGCCGAGGTAGACGTCGACGACGTGGTCGGCTATGGCGTGCAGAACTGCCGCCGGGCCCTTGGCCAATTGCCCCGGCGTGGCCTCCAGCACCTCGCGCAGCGGCCCCAGCGAGCCGTGCCGGCCGTGCCTGATGGTGATCACGAAGTCGGGGCCGGTGAAGACCATGATCTCGCCGGTGTCCACCACCTCGCTGGTGGCGGTGAGTTCCGCGTGCTCGACGTAGCAGACGGTCTTGAAGACCGCGAACAGCACCTCGTCGTACTGCTCCACCTTGGGCCGTTGATGCGCGTGGACGGCATCTTCAACTGCCAGCGGATGCAGGTCGAAGAGTTCGGCGAGTCCGACGAACTCCTCCTGGGTGGGCTCGTGCAGACCCACCCAGACGAAGCCATCGCCTGACTTACGGACCTGCTGGAGTGCTTCCTCGACCGGACAGTTGCCTTGCTGCCGCGTGCCGTCGAGATAGGCCACGCAGTTGACGACCGAGCTGCCGAGTGGTGACCGGGCCGGATGGCTCAGGTCCACGGCGTGCTGGTGGGGTCGGCGGACTGCTTGACGGAGGTTGCTGATCATCGACACTCAGATCTCCTTCGGCGAGTCGACAGTCAGTGTGCCATCCGGCAAGCTGCGCAGTTGGCCTCGGAGGACACGGCTTCTCTCGAATTGGCGGTCGTTTGTCCGGAGCTTTGTTGCAGCAGATGCAATTTGCACGGGAGGGTGTTGCTGACTTCGATCACGAGGGAAATAGGTAGCTGCCCAGCCCGGTGTGTGGAGAGACACGCCCGGTTTTGCCCCTCGGTCGCTCCAGGCAGGCAACCGACTTCCGCAGTGGGCGACCCAGTTGGTCGCACGCGTCGCCGATTGCGGCAGGTATACAGTGAACATGGTGCAGCCGCTCGTTGCTCTTCGACGGTCCGTGAGGGCACGCCACTGGATCTTGGCCCTCCCGATCCTCCTGATCGTGACCGTTGTGGTGACCGACGTTCTGGCTCCGTCGCACATCCACTTCGGTCCCTTGCTGGTCGCTGCTCCAGCCATCACTGCCTCTGTTGCTGGGCCCAGGCTTACCGCGCTGGTCGCTGCCCTCGCTGTGGGTGCTCAAGCGGTCATCGCTGTACTGCGGGATCCTGACGAGCTGTTCTCGGCAAACCACCAGGCGCAGATCGTGGCCTTGGTCCTGGTGGGAGCCACCCTTGTGATCTTCTGTGGACTGCGGGAGCGCCGCCGCAAGGAGCTCCAGCACGTCCGGCATGTAGCCGGTACCGCGCAGCGACTCGTACTGCGGCCTCTGCCCGAGAAGATCGGCCCACTGCGAGTAGCGTCCCTCTATCTCGCAGCCGAGGCCGAGGCCCAGATGGGCGGGGACCTGTACGCAGCCGCCCGTACTGATTCGAGCACCCGGCTGATCATCGGGGATGTGCGGGGTAAAGGCGTTCCCGCGATCGGCGACGCTGCGGTGCTGCTCGGCGCATTCCGTGCCGCCACACGCCAATTTTCCGCAATGGCTGACCTGGCAGCCTTTCTCGATGACAGTGCATCGTGGCAGTTGGCTGAACCCGGCGAGCCGGAGGAGCCCGAGGAGCACTTCATCACCGCCACGATCCTCGAGATTCCTGACTCGGGCGGCATCGTCCGTTTGATCGAGTGCGGGCACCCGCCGCCAATTGTGGTGCGGGACGGAAACATCACGATGATTGAGAGTGACCAGCCGGCACCCCCGCTCGGGCTCGGTGACCTGGCCTCCCAGCGTTACAACGTCGACGAATTCACGTTTGACGTCGGGGACCTCTTGTTGCTGTACACCGACGGTGTCATCGAGACCCGCGACTCGACCGGCGCCTTCTACCCACTCGCCGAACGAATCACCGGCTGGAAGGAATGCGAGCCGGGGCCATTCCTGGAACACCTCAAGCGAGACCTACTCGCCCACGCTGGTGAGGGTTTGAGCGACGATGTCGCCGCGTTGGTGATCGAGCGTCTTCCTGCGTCCCGGTGAAGTGGCACGCTCGCATGTCGGCAACCCGCACTCGCGCTGCCTGCAGCACGTACCGAATCATGCGGAGGATGTGACCCCGTTCGGGCAGCATTGCCACGCACCGAGCCCGCGCGGTCGTCGAGCTGCGCGGGAAGATCGACTCGCAGTGGCCGTCGCATCGACGTCGCACCTCTACGTGTCCCACCACCATGGCGCGTACGTGTCGGGGTGATCTGCGCGGTCACGTTCATCGACCGCAGCGGGCATCACGCAGCGACTGCTACAACCTGCCCGTCGTCCCGCCCGACCCCTGATTGTCCAGGAGTTCGCGGACCAGCGCCCGGCTCCACCACTGCTCGACCTGATCGGGCGCCCAGCCGCGTTCGCCGGTGAGTGTGGTGTAGACGTCGACGTTGCAGATCGCCGCGTAGATGTCGACAGCCGACCGTATGTCGAGGCCGGGTTCGAGGACGCCGTCCGGCCAGGACGAGAACACCTGGATCCGGGTTTCGTCGCCCCGTTCGCGGCCGTCGCTGTAGGCCGCTGCCAACTCCGGCACGGTGCGCCCTGCTTCTCGGACCAGCATGATGACGTCGCCCGCGCGCTCGAACAACCGCCGGTCGTAGGCGGCCATCGCCGCCAGTTGCTGCGCGGGGTCCGCCGCCGCGGCCTCCAACTCCCCGAGCATCTGCGGTATGTCGGCGGACAGGTCGGCCGACTCTGCCAAGGCTCCGGCCAGCCCATTCTTGTTTCCGTATGCCGCGTAGACGGTGGGCACGGAGACTCCCGCCTCGCGCGCCACATCGCGAACGGTCGTCGCCGTCCAGCCCTGGGACACGAAGAGCCGCCGGGCAGCGCGGGCGATCTCGGCCCGGGTCTCCATGGCCTGCGTCGTCCGGCGCAACGACTCGTAGGGGCGCCGTTCTTGTGCTGCGTTCATGGGTTGCCTTCTTTGACTTTACGCTGCCTATAATCAATAAACTATCCGTCAATCAACGGGGTGGCAACCGTGAGCTTCACCCGCATCAGTGGCATAGCCGCCATCGGCTTCGCCGCCTTGATCGTCCTCGGCAATGTGATCGTGGCGCCTGCCGGCTTCCCGCTCACGGGCGCGGGCATCGAAGAGGTCGCCGAGTTCTTCAGCACCGAAGGAGACATCCTCGGCATCGGATCCGCATTCGCTCCCGCCGCCTGGGTGCTGGCCGCGTTGTTCGGTGCGGGTGCGGTGGCTGCGCTCTGGCGGCGTGAGCGCGAGCGTGGCGAGGCATGGTCGATACTCGGCCTCGCCGGGCTGGTCATGCAGAACACGATCTTCGCCGGGATCATCGCGACCCGTCTCGCCCTGACGTCGACGGCTGCACACGACACCTCGGCGACGTCCGGACTCTGGGCGCTTCACGAAGGGCTGTTCACTCTCAACGGCACCTTCCTGGCGGCCGCCCTTCTTGGCCTGTCCATGGGAGGCCTGCGTACCGGACTCATCCGGCGCTGGCACGGTGCCATAGGGCTGCTGGCGGCCGCGCTGCAGTTCAGCTCGGCCACTCTCGCGTACTGGGTCGTCAACGAGGGCGGTCTCCTCGGTCTCCTCGCCCTGGCCGGCTGGCTGATCTGGGTCGTGTGGATCGTCGCCTACGGCCTTGCGCTGATCCGTGTGGAATCCGAACCGGTGCACGTCCCTGCGATCGACAGCATGAGATCCCGATGACGGGATTCGGGCATCGTCTGCCGACGCGCCGTCCCACCAGCCTGTCGGCGTCAAGATGCGTTGTCCACGGAACCAGATGGTCCTACATTTCGTTCAGAATATTCTGAACGAACTGTAGGAAGTGTGCCGATGGCTCCAGAAGAAGCTGAACTCGTAGACCGGATCGGTCTGTTCATGGAGGCAGCCGGCGCGCCGCGCACGATGGGCCGGATCTACGGCTACGCAGGCCGGTGCCGACGCGGCCGAGTTCGGATTGTCAGCACTCGGTGAGGAGCGTCGTGAGCAACGCGAGCGCCTCGTGGACCTGCGGGACTTCTGCAGATTCTCGGCGACCGAGTTCGCCGGCGAGTTCCTCCAACTGTGGACCGACCACCGCGCAGCGAACAGGAGCGATCGATGACGACAGGGAAGGTGGACTTCACCGGCGTGCAGTCCACGATGCTCGTGACACTGTTCCTCAGAGCCTTGGACGACAAGGAGAAAGAGCCCATCCTCGGCGACCACTTCGCGGCCGAGGCCGTGCAACGGATCGGCTACGACTGGAAGAAGCTCGACAAGGCGACCATCACCCGTAGCCGGGCCAGTGTCGCGCAGCGCGCCAAGCAGTTCGACGACTGGGCCGCCGACTTCGTACGCCGCAACCCGGACGCGACCGTTCTGCAATTGGCCTGCGGCCTGGACAGCCGGGCGTTCCGACTGGACCTGCCCGCTGGGGTGCGCTGGTTCGACGTCGACCTGCCCGACGTCATGGAACTGCGTCGCAAGCTCTACGACGAATCCGACGGCTACCGGATGATCGCCGCCTCGGTCACAGATGAAGCCTGGCTGGAGGAAGTCCCTGCCGACACACCGGTACTGATCATCGCCGAGGGCCTGGTCATGTATCTGCGCGAGAACGAAGTGCGGCAGTTGTTGCGGCAACTCACCGATCACTTCCGGGCCGGGGAGCTGATCTTCGACGGCATGGCTCCCTGGGTAGCCAAGACGACGCAGCTGCTCAAGAAGTACCTGAGCCGGTGGTATCCCTATCCGGCCTACTGGACGGCCACCCGGGATGGCTCGGACATCGAGCACTGGAACCCCCGTCTGCGGTACCGCGAAAACGTCGCCGTCATGGGGCAGTTGGCGCAAAGCTCCGCCCCCGACCTGCGCCGCCGCGTCTACCGAGCGGGCACTGGTTTCGACTGGCTCAAGAACTACCTGCGTGTGTTCCGCGCTGAATTCTGAGAGCTGTCGGGGGAGACCTCGAGAGCGGCCTGGCAGGACGCTGGGGTGACAGCCCGCACATGACGGACCAAGGCCGCTGTGGCGAGGAGCAGAAGAACCGTGCACACGCCCAGCCAGCCGAAGCGCGCATAGGCGCGGACGCCGAGCCAGGAACCTGCGCTGCCCCCCACGTAAGCGCAGGTCATGTAGGCGGTGTTGAGCCTGCTGCGTACCTCGGGACGCAAGGCGAGGATTCGCACCGTGTTGGCGACCATGCCGGACTGCATCCCCACATCGAGCAGCAGCGTGCCCAGCGCCAGTGCCATCAGTCCGAAGGCGCCTCCCAAGGTGCCGAAGGCGAGGGCGAGGGCTGAGGCGACGACCGCGCTCATGCTGATGAGATTGACCTCGTCGGGTCCCCGGCGGTCCACCCGGCGTCCGGCGATCGGTGTGCAGAGCATGGTCGCCGCGTTGACCAGAGCGAGCAGGCCGACCGCCCGAGCCCCCATGTGGTAGACGGGACCCGTGAGCAGCAGCGCGACTCCTGTCCAGACCGCTGAGAAGCCGCCGAAGACCGTGGCCTGGTAGAAGCAGGAGCGGCGAAGTTCGGGTTCGGTGCGCAGCAAGCGCATGGACTCTGCCAGCAGCGCCGGATACTTCTGCCCCGACGGCGGCGCCGTCGCGGGCAGCGCGCGGGTCAGAAGCGCTGCGAGGATCAGGGAGAGCACCGCGGCCATCAAGTAAGGGGCCCGCCATCCCAGCCACTCGCCGATGGTCCCGCCGAGGGCCCGGGACAGCAGGATTCCGCCGATGGAGCCGCTCAACAAGGTGCCGCTGACCACCCCCTGGCGATCGTCGGCCACGAGACCGACCGCCATCGGGCCGATGAGGGGAGCGACCACGGTCGCCACGCCGATAAGGGCGCTCGCCCCGATGAGGGGAGGCAGTGCAGACGCAGTGCTCGCGGCGAGCAACCCCGCGCCGCTGAGAACGAGGAGAGTGACGATCAACGGCCTGTGCGGAAATCTGTCGCCGAGCGGCACCAGCAAGAAGATCCCCGCCGCGTAACCGAACTGCGTCGCGGTCACTACCAGTGCGGCCGAGTCGGCGGACACTTCGAGACCCATTGCGACCAACGGGCTGATGGTCTGAGGGAAGTAGACATTGCCCACGGCCACGCCGCAGGTGACGGCCAGAAGAAGGATCACCCGGCGACTGATTCGGTCTGTCATGCATCGCAGTCCACGCCAAGGGCACTCAGGCGCCAATCGATGTAGCGTATAGCTTAATGATCAGCTTCCAGCTCGACGTCGAGGACCTCGCGGACACCCGGTTCGCGATCTCGCCCTTGCAGGAGGCCTTGTTCAGTGTTTGGACTCTGCGCGATCCCGGCCGCTACCCACTGCATCTCCCGTGGCGTAGGTCTGTTCTCAGCCAACTCGACACTGTCGACCGCCGCTTGTTGCTTTCTCTGGTCGGGGAGACTCGTGCCCTGCCCGACTTCCTGACCCCGAGACCGACGACCTCTGCCCGCTCCATCGAAGAGCAACTCGCGGGCGTACGCGGTACTCCGCCGGACATCGTGTGCCGCGACATGGTGGCGACACACGCGCCGGGCCGGCTTCCGGATGTGCTGCATGAGGTCAGCGCCCCCGGGGAGAAGTCCGTCATCGCGCTCGTGGACACGATCTGCGACCTGCTGCAGCGCTACTGGGACATGGCCTTCATGCCGATGTGGCCGCAGATGCGGCTCGTACTGGAGGCCGACATCACCCACCGGGCACGGCAGTTGGCCACGGGAGGCGCACGCCTGCTGTTCTCCGACATGCACCCGAACCTGCGATGGCGGGACGGCGTACTACACATCGACAAGATGGCTGCCACGCACCGCGTGACCGCTGCCGGCCGAGGTCTGCTGCTGGTCCCGTCGGTGTTCGCCTACAAGCCCGTCCCGCCGCTGAGCCCGGACGAGCCGCCGATGCTCGCCTACCCCAGCCGTGGAATCGCCACCCTCTGGGCCGAAGCACCGGCGGCCGACACGACGGCGCTCGCGTCTCTGCTCGGCGTTCCGCGGGCCAGGATGCTCGGCATGCTCGGCGACCCGCTGTCCACGGCAGACCTCGCCCATCGCCTGAGAGTGACGCCGAGCGCCGTGTCGCAGCACCTCCAAGTGCTCTACGCAACGGGCCTCGTCACCCGCGCCCGTGACGGGCGGCGCGTGATGTACCGCCGAAGCCCGCTTGGCAACCAGCTGGCCGGCCAAGACCCACAATCCTGAGGCGTCGTCGACGACGGCGTGGGCGGTCAGCCGTCCCCGAACCGCTGCGGCAGAACCCGTGCTCCGCATAGCTGTTGCCCGGGGAACCCGCGTCGGCCGTGGGCGGAGCCCGCGCGGCGCGGCGCGGCCGGACGTCCGAAGCTCGAGGCGGCCCTCGGTCCGCGTACGCGAGCATCGCCGGCCGTCCCGCGGCCCCTACCGGGAAACGCCATGCTCCGCCCCCGCTCGTCGAAGGACTTGTGACAGGCCCTTGACGTGCAGCCATATGGCTGCCTAATTTTCATGCAGCCATACGGCTGCCTACCCGGGACGGAGAGATGGACAAGGTGTTCAAGGCGCTGGCCGATCCCAGCCGCAGGCTGCTGCTCGACAGCTTGAACTCGCGCAACGGGCAAAGCCTTCGCGAGCTCTGCGCCGGTCTTGAGATGGCGCGGCAGTCGGTCAGCAAGCACCTTGCGGTGCTGGAGGCGGCGAACCTGGTGACCACGGTGTGGCAGGGCCGGGAGAAGCTGCATTACCTCAACGCCGTGCCCATCAACGCCATCGCCGAGCGCTGGATCAGCCAGTACGACCGCCGGCGCGCCGAGGCGCTCTCCGATCTGAAGCGAGCATTGGAGGAAGAACCCATGACCGGCACCAAGTTCGTGTACACGACGTACATCAGCACCACGCCAGAGCGGCTCTGGCAGGCCCTGACCGACCCGGCTTTCACCCGGCGCTACTGGGAGACCACGTTCGAGACGGACTGGAAGGCGGGTTCGACGATGGTCTGGGACGGGCACGGCGGAAGGACAGAGGACCCCGCCCAGGTCGTCCTCGAGTCCGAGCCCTTTCGCCGACTCTCCTACACCTGGCACACCTTCACCCCGGAGTGGGCCCGGGCCGCGGGGGTGAGCGACGAGGTCCTCGCCAAGGTCGCCGACGAGCCTCGCTCGAGGGTGACCTTCGAGATCGAACCGCTGGGGGAGCTGGTCAAGTTGACCGTTCTCCATGACGACTTCGAGCCCGGCAGCACCGTACTGGAGATGGTCAGCCAAGGCTGGCCGCACCTTCTCTCCGACCTCAAGACCCTGCTGGAGACCGGCGAGACCCTGCCCAGCCCCGAGCCCTCGGCCCAGGCTTCCTGACGGTACTGCGGCCGCCTTCGGCGTCCTCTTCGTCGGTCGGCTCCCAGATGACGCCGATGCCGGTCGGGGGAAGAGGGCGGACGGCCCGGAGCATGGCACGAGAGGTGCGCCGGGTCCGCCCAAAGAGCCTGTCCGCGCGGATCCTTCCCGGCCTGGCGCGCCTGGGCACGGCTACGTACAGTCACGCTAGCGACGGCCACCGATCGGCGGCCCACTCCAGCCACCCTGACCATCCAGGAGGCGGACCTTCGATCCCATGTCCGTCGAGTTCCGTGACGTCGGGCTCCTCGAACAGCGCCCTCCAGCGCAGGAGGTCCGTCTCGCTCATCGCGAAAGTTTGATCAGGGGTCGTCGACCGGCGATGGGCGATCCGGGCCCGTTGGGTCTCATGGTCAACCGGCACGTACACAAGCTGACTGGACGCGCCCACAGACATCACCAACCAGCGGATCGCGGACCTCTCGTCACGGGACCAGCATCCGAAATCCAGCACCACGTTGGTTCCCAGCCTCAGCGCCTCCAGGCCGAGCCAGAGCAGCCGTCCTTCCAGCACATCGCGCTTCCCGTCCGGCTGCGGATCGCCGAACAGCGGGATCATCCACTCATCCGGCGTCAGCCGCAGCGCGCTGTGTTCCGTGGCCAGTTGCCGAGCTCTCGTGGTCTTTCCGGCCCCTGGCAGGCCGACCGTCAGGAACAACGTCGTCACATCCAGACCCTGTCACGAAGGCCAAGTGGAGGACGACGGATGATCCGCATGGCGGACGCTCCCCTTCCCAGTTCGATGTAACCGTGGTTGCATCAATAGCAGGAAGGGAGTGGCCGTGGCCGAAGATCAGCAGCGAGCTCGTGAGGCCCGCGGCCCCGGTGAGTGGGTCCTGCTGTGCTACCGGGTTCCTCGTGAGCCTTCCACGCCGCGAATCGCGGTGTGGCGCAAGCTCAAGCGCTTGGGGGTCGCCCAGATCTCGGACGGGTTGGTGGCGCTTCCGGCGGACGCCCGGACCCAGGAGCAGCTGGAGTGGATCGCGGACGAGGCCATCGAGGCCGGGGGCACCGGTGCGATCTGGTTGGCCCGGCCTGCAACGCTCGCTCAGGAGCGCGAGCTCGCGCAGTCCATGGCGGACGCCAGGGCCGCCGAGTACAAAGCGGTGGCCAAGGCAGCGGGGGAGGCCGCAGCCGCGGGGACCGGCACGGCTTCCGTGGTGCGCAGGCTACGGGCAGAGCTGCGGCGCATCGGGCGGCGCGACTTCTTTCCACCGCCCGAGCGGGACCGCGCCAATGCGGCTGTTCGCTCCCTTGCCGATGAAACATCCCTGTCCGACGCCGTCGCAATGCAGCCCGGACCTCCCGAGAAGGAGCAAGCGTGAAGTGGGCGACCCGTGCCCGGATCCATATCGACCGGGCCGCTTGTGCCTGGCTGATCGACCGGCACATCGACCAGGACGCGGACTTCGTCTTCGTCACCGATCCCGTCCTGGTACCCGAGGACGCAACACCGTTCGACATGCGCGGGGTTGAGCTGGGTCACCACGGTGGCGACTGCTCGTTCGAGACGATCCTGCGCCGGTACAGGCTGATGGATCCGGTCCTGTGGAAGCTGGCGGAGATCGTGCACGAGGCCGACCTGGACGATGAACGCTACGACGCCCCCGAAGCTCCCGGCCTCGATGCGGTGCTGCGCGGACTGTCGATGACCTGCGACGACAATCGGATCCTGGAACTGTCCGGGCCGATGTTCGACGGCCTGTACGAGTATTACCGCCGCGCCACCCTGATGGGGCGGGAACCCGCGTGAGCGCCGGCTCCACGCCCGAGACGGAAGCTGAGTCGGCCGCGGCTCCCACCGGGATCCATCAGGACGTCGTGCCCTTCCGTACGGCGCTGCGTACCTGGTTCGCGATCTCATGGCAGACGTTCGGCGGGCCGGCCGGTCAGATCGCGGTGATGCAGCGCGCCCTGGTCGAGGACAAACGATGGATAGGACAGCAGCGGTTCAACCACGCGCTGAGCTACTGCATGGTGCTGCCCGGGCCCGAGGCCCAGCAACTGGCCATCTACACCGGCTGGCTCCTCAACGGCACCCGCGGCGGCCTGGCCGCCGGGACCCTCTTCGTCCTGCCGGGCGTCCTCGCGCTGCTTGCGCTGTCCGCGCTTTACGTCGCCTTCGGGGGGACGGCCGCTGTCACCGGACTGTTCGCCGGCCTCGCACCGGCCGTCGTCGCCGTCGTTGCGCAGGCGGTGTGGCGGGTCGGCCGCCGCTCTTTGACCCACCCCGCCCTCGTCAGCCTTGCGGTCCTCTCCTTCATCGCGCTCGCTCTGTTCGCCCTGCCCTTCCCACTGGTCATCGCCGCAGCCGGACTGGCCGGCTGGCTACTCGCCCGCTACAGGCCTCATGCCTTCCACCGCTCCGTCGGGCACGATGCCGACAGGGGCCCCGCACCCCTGATCTCGGATGCGTCCCTGCACGCCGAGGCGCCCGGCGGCCGCCGCTTCGTACGCATCCTGGGGACGGGCCTACTGCTGTGGGGGATACCGCTCGTCGCCGTAGCCCTGCTCACCGGCACGGGCAGCGTCTTCACCACCCAAGGCGTCTTCTTCTCCGGCACCGCACTTGTGACGTTCGGAGGCGCATACGCCGTACTGGCCTACGTCGCGCAGCAGGCGGTGACCACTTACGGCTGGCTCGCCCCTGGTGAAATGGTCCGCGGCCTGGGCCTGGCCGAGACCACCCCGGGGCCGCTGATCATGGTCGTGCAGTTCGTCGCCTTCCTCGGCGCCTACCGCGACCCCGGAGGGCTCGACCCCTGGGCCGCCGCCGTCCTCGGTGCGCTGCTGACCACCTGGGTCACTTTCGTGCCCTGCTTCCTGTTCATCTTCCTCGGCGCCCCCTACATCGAGCGGCTGCGTGGCAACCGCTCCATCTCCGCAGGGCTGACGGGCATCACCGCAGCCGTCGTCGGTGTCATCGCCAACCTGGGCCTCTACTTTGCGCTGCACACCCTCTTCGCCGATGTCGACGCAGGCACCTGGGGGCCGCTGCACATCCAGTTCCCGGACCTCACCACCATCCGCCCGACCGCACTCGCCATCACGGCCGCAGCCCTCCTGATGATCTTCAAGCTGCGCTGGAGCGTCCTGCGCACGCTCGGAATCTGTGCCGCACTCGGCCTGGCCACCGTGACGGTCACGGCCCTCGCCTGAAGTACCTCCACCTTGCGGAGCCCTGATGGCTGGTCAGGCCTCCGGTTAGCTCTGCAACGTCTTGAACGCGGTGCCTTGGCGTCCGGCAGTCGACGTTCGGAGACCGAACAGAGGGCGTCGGGGCGTCCACGTGGCATGGTGGCTCATCATCGGTCATGACCCCGTACCGGAAGGCGAACCGGTGAGCCTGCCCGTCAGTCGTGAGCAGGCAGCTGGCCGATCCGGTGGTCGGCGACGCTGAGAGCCTCGTTCACCAGCCGCCTCAGGTGTCCGTGACGCAGCGTGTACACCACACGACGTCCTTCCTTGCGGGTGGTCACCAGCCCCGCCAGGCGCAGACGGGCCAGGTGCTGACTGACCGACGTACGACTAGCCCCGCACGCTTCCGTCAGCGTGCCGACATCCGCCTCTCCCTCGCCCAGAGTCAGCAGCAACGCGAGTCTCGTGCGGTCGGCCAGCAGCTCGAGCACCTCAACGG
Organism: Streptomyces bathyalis; assembly: GCF_015910445.1. Lineage (NCBI taxonomy): Bacteria > Bacillati > Actinomycetota > Actinomycetes > Kitasatosporales > Streptomycetaceae > Streptomyces > Streptomyces bathyalis. Next base: position 410,879 of record NZ_CP048882.1, on the reverse strand, counting down.
CGACCGCGAGGCGCTCGCCGTCTCCTGGCTGTTGCGAATCCTGTGCTCCTGGTAGGTGCATGCGTGCGCTCATACGCACATAATGGATCCTGGGCAGCACGCTGTCGACGACAGTCGCCGACCTAAGGGCAGGAGACGATCCCGTGACCGGACGACAGGACCAGCACACTCACGGGCCCCACGATGCGTCGGCCAATACCCGCCAACACGGCGGGAACGCGGCACACAGCCACAGCGACGGCCACAGCCACAGCCACGGCCACCCGGAGGGCCACAGCGACAGCCGCTGGGCGCGGATCCGGCACCGCCTGGCCCACGTGCTCGCCCCGCACAGTCACGAATCCGTGGACAAGGTCGACTCCGCGATGGAGACCTCCCGCGAAGGCATGCGAACCCTGTGGCTGTCCCTGGTCATCCTCGGACTCACCACAGTGATCCAGGCCGTCATCGTCGCGATGTCAGGGTCTGTGGCTCTGCTCGGCGACACCATCCACAACGCCGCCGACGCCCTCACGGCTCTGCCACTGGGTATCGCCTTCGTCCTCGGCAGACGAGCGGCCAACCGCCGCTACCCCTACGGCTACGGGCGGGCCGAGGATCTGGCCGGCATCGTCATCGTGCTCACCATCGCAGCCTCCGCAGCACTGGCCGCTCATGAGTCCATCGACCGCCTGCTCGACCCACGCGAGATCACCCACCTGTGGGCCGTGGCTGCCGCCGCCGTCGTCGGCTTCGTCGGCAACGAGTGGGTGGCCCGGTATCGCATCCGCACCGGACGCAGGATCGGCTCGGCGGCGCTCGTCGCCGACGGGCTGCATGCACGCACCGATGGCTTCACCTCCCTCGCGGTGCTCCTCGGCGTCGGCGGCGCAGCGATCGGCTGGTCGGCAGCCGACGCGATCGTCGGCCTGCTCATCACCCTCGCCATCCTCATGGTCCTCAAGGACGCGGCCCGGGAGGTCTACCGCCGCCTGATGGACTCCGTGGACCCCGAATTGATCGATACCGCCGAGGCCGCCCTGCACGAGGTCGACGGCGTACGCGATACCGGGCAGGTCCGGATGCGCTGGATCGGTCACAGCCTCCGCGCCGAAGCGGACATCGTCGTCGATCCACACCTGACCGTCGTCCAGGCGCACCAGCTCTCCGTCGCGGCCGAACTCGCCCTCATCCACGCCGTCCCCAGGCTGACCGCCGCCACGGTCCACACGGACCACATCCCCCACCGCGGCGACGAAGACCCCCACGCCCTCCTCGACCACCACACGGCATCCTGAACCACGCCGATTCTGTCCACGGCCCGCTGACGAGCGCCGGAACAGGGATGGCGCGGGCCCGTAGGAGCGGGCCACGCGTGGTCTCCGAACGCGCTGGATCAGGAGCGGACGAGGCGGGCGATGGCTTCGTTGGCTTCCTTCAGCTTGATCGTTGCCTCTTCGCCTCCCTCGGCGACGGCTCCGCTGACGCAGGTCGCGAGATGTTCTTCCATGAGTTGCAGGGCGAAGGACTGCAATGCCCGTGTGGTGGCCGTGACTTGAGTGAGGACGTCGATGCAGTACGTGTCGGACTCGACCATCCGTTGCAGTCCGCGGACTTGACCCTCGATCCGGCGAAGTCGCTTCACGACGTCGTCCTTGTGGTTGCTGTAGCTGACCATCGCCTTCACCTTCCTGCAGCCTGCGCCGCGGAACACAGTGACAGGCGTGCCTGACCTACAGCGGCGTAGGTCTGCTCTCCACATGCCTTGTGCGTCGCAGAGGGCCCACCTCTGTCCAGGGAAGACTCGACAGTTGATGGACCACCGGGCGACTGGGGCGGTACGGCTGCAACTCCGGCCCGCGTTTGCTCCTCCAGCGCACTCTGGGCGTCAATCAACTATACCCGGGGGCCGTACCGAGAGACATGGTGCGGGGTGCCGCAGAAATCCTCTCCGTATTCGAATGGCTCCTCACGGTAATTGCCTCAACTCTGCGGCCAGAGAAGGAATCGCCAGGACCAAGATCGTGAGCGGACTGGGGCAGCGGGGTGAACTCGCCTTGCTTGTAGCCGATTGACGGCAGTGGTGCACGAGGGATTTCTCGTCTCGGTGTTGAGGCTCGTCGGTGGGGTCACTGGGAGCGATCACAAACGTCGGCGGTGTACGCGTCGAGCACGCGACACGTACACCGCTTGACTGAGTGGGGTGTCCTCAGACTGCGACCCGGCCCGTGAGTTCGTAGCCCGCCTCGTCGATGGCCGCGGACACGTCGGCGTCCGGGAGCTGCTTGTCGCTGTCGACTGTCACCTGGCCGGTCCCAAGGTCCACGGCCACGGCCTTTACTCCATCGACCTTGCTCAGCTCAGTCGTCACGGCGGTGACGCAGTGTCCGCAGGTCATGCCCTGCACGTGGAAGATCTCGCGTACGGCAGGGGTGGCCTGGTCGCTGGATGCCTCTGAAGTGCCACAGGAACCGCAGCAGGAGGACGACTCCGAAGTCTCGACGGTGTTGTTCTCGGTCATGTCAGTGCTCTCCCAGTTGATTGATCGAGGGGGTGATTGCTCGAGACGCCGCGCTCCTGGCGGGAACGGCTCAGCCACGTTCGTTCCGCCGGGCGTCGTGCCCTCGTTCGCTCCAGTTCGGGTAAGCTACCATACCCCCCTAGGGTAATTGACTTGTCAGGTCGAAGCTGACAGTGCGGTTCCCTGGAGTGAACCGGTCAGCGTTGTCGGCCAGGAATCCACACCACGCTGCGGGGGAGCCGGCCCGGCCGTGTGGCCGACTGAGTTCCTGCTTCGGCCAGTTGGGGAGGTGACATAGCCGACACAGGGCAACACCTCAGCGTTTCAGCTGCTCAGCTGGGTGTGTGCCCTTGGGTTCGGACTCGTTGACGCGGGATCCCGGAGGGGTTGCCTGTCTCGTGCCAGGAAGACGTTAGGATCACGACATGGTTACGGCCTGGTCGCCCTCGGGTGCGCCGCGAGTCCGCTTGTCGGCGGGATCACGGCGCCTCTTGCTGGTGGCCATGCTGCTGTTAGGGCTCGTGTACACGCACGGCGTGAATGCTGAAGACGTCTCCAGCCATCTCACGATTGCGAGTTCTGCCTCCGCGACACCCGGCACTCATGACTCGGGCGGACAGGACGGAACGGTTGTCCAGAACGTCCCTGCGGGATCTGCTGAATCCCACTCGCACCATGGCGACGACCACGGCTCTTTTCACCCCGCGCATGAGTGTCTACCTGGTCAGCCACAACAGGGGCCCGCTCTGGGAGCACCAAGTGCGTGCTTGTCGGCCGGCGGGTCGCTCTTCTCCGGTCAGCGGCGTGATGTGCCCTCCTTGAGTGAAGGAGCGTCGGCTCCGCTGCGGTTGAGAGATTCCACGGGGTCAGGCGTCCTGCGGATATAGGATCCGCCCCGCTTTGCGCGGTGCGCTCTGCTTGTCAGGCCCTCAACTGCCGGTGCCCATGCGGAGCGCCTGCCGGCCCGCGCCACATCTCCGTCGCTCAACGTGACGGTTCAGGCGTTGCCGCCCGCGCAGAGTTCCTCCAGCCGTTTCGACCATGTCGCTTCGCCGTCCCGCGGTGAAGCATGCCGCTCCGCGGAGGAAGCGTGCTGTTCCACCCCCCTGACCGACGCCCCACTGTGCTTGTGCCTTGGTGTCACCGTCTGATTGCCGTGCTGTTGGGCGGTCTGTTCCTCGTCGGATTCGACTGCGGGGCACTCCTTCACGGCCTCGACCATCGCCATGGTTCAACCTATGCCGGCTCCACGTCGCCATCGGCTGAGGACCACAGCGACGTTGCTGCCGAAACGCAGACGTCGCTGAGCAGTGAGTCCTGTTCGATGCTCGGGCTCGACGACGGGGATGAGGGACGAAACCAGTCCCAGCCGGGCCCCACACCGCTGGTCGCCCCTCCTGGGGCAGCGGTCGTTGCTGCGACGCGTGCCCGCACTGCACCACCTCGGGCCCGAAGTCCTGACAGAGCTCAATCGGGTCGTTCCAGACTCACAGTCGTGTGCCGGTGGCGCATTTAGGCCGAGTTCGATGCAGCCGCATGAGTCGGGCTGCCGCATTCCGTTGCCAGGGCGGGCCGTCACGGTCCTGCCCGGATGGCGGCGTGCGAGATGAGCACTTGCTGATGCCCATCATCGAATGAGAGCGGAACATGCAATCCCAGACCACCCCTGACGTCACACCCCCCGCCCGCTCTGCCCTCTCCGGGCTCGTCGGCGACACGCCACTCCTCCAAGTCTCCGAACCGCTCACCTCTCCCGGGCGCGGCTTCTGGGCGAAGCTGGAAGGCTTCAACCCCGGAGGAATCAAGGACCGCCCCGCTCTGCACATGGTCGAGCGCGCTCGCGCCCGCGGCGACCTCCGTCCCGGGGCCAGAATCATCGAATCCACCAGCGGCACCCTCGGCCTTGGGCTCGCCCTGGCCGGCATGGTCTACGCACACCCGGTGACCCTGGTCACCGATCCTGGTCTGGAAGCCTCCATGACACGGTTGCTGACCGCCTACGGAGCCCAAGTCGACATCGTCGGCGAGGCGCACCCCACCGGTGGCTGGCAGCAAGCGCGACGAGACCGCGTAGACCAACTACGGGTAGAGCACCCTGAGTCGTGGTGCCCGGACCAGTACAACAACCCCGACAACATCTCCGCCTACACCCCGCTCGCGTTGGAACTCGCCTCAGAGCTGGGCCATATCGACGTTCTGGTGTGCAGCGTGGGAACCGGCGGCCATTCCGCGGGCGTCTCCCGAGTCCTTCAACAGCTCTATCCCGGGATGCAATTGGTCGGCGTCGACACCGTCGGATCGACGATCTTCGGACAGACGGGCCGGCCACGGCTGATGCGCGGCTTGGGCTCCAGCATCTATCCCGGCAACATCGCCTACGAGAACTTCAGCGAAGTGCACTGGGTGGCCGCCGCAGAAGCGGTGTGGACCTGCCGCCAGCTGGCGAACTCCCACTACGCCACCGGTGGCTGGAGCGTCGGGGCGGTCGCCCTGGTCGCGGGATGGCTGGCCCGTACCCTGCCGGCCCAGTCCCGCATCGCGGCCATCTTCCCGGACGGGCCGCAGCGATATCTGGAGACCGTCTTCGACGACGACTACTGCGCAGCCCACGGCCTGCTCGACTCCCCACCCGCGCCCGAACCAGAGGTGATCGGCCGCCCCGACGAAAAGGAAGTCACCCGCTGGACCCGGTGCACCACCGTCGTCGACCCCCTCACCCGGAACGACTCGGCGAGGAAGAACGACGTGGTGGATCTGCTCGCCGGCGACGACGAGGAATCAGACGCGTCGTTCGGGACCGAAGCAGCGGGACAACTCGCTGAGTCCGATGCGCCGGGGGAGGGAGGCAAGTGATGGCTCGGCAGGCACGCACCAAGGGCTTCATCGCGCAGACACGCTCCTACGAGCGCAGCACCCAGCTGTTGATGGTCAATCAGTTCACCATCAACCTCGGTTTCTACATGCTGATGCCGTACCTGGCTTCGCACCTGTCCGGGACGCTCGGCCTGGCAGGCTGGCTCGTCGGACTCGTCCTGGGGGTACGGAACTTCAGCCAGCAAGGCATGTTCCTGGTCGGGGGTACCCTCGCCGACCGGCTCGGCTACAAGCCGTTGATCGTCGCGGGCTGCGTGCTGCGTACGCTCGGCTTCGCCACCCTTGGCCTGGTGGATTCCGTCCCGGCCCTGCTGGCCGCGTCCGCGGCGACGGGGCTGGCGGGAGCACTGTTCAATCCCGCCGTACGGGCCTACCTCGCCGCGGATGCGGGCGAGCGCCGGGTCGACGCCTTCGCGCTCTTCAACATCTACTACCAGGCCGGAATCCTGCTCGGACCCATGGTCGGCATGCTGCTGACGGGCATCGACTTCCGAGTCACCTGCCTGGTCTCGGCTGCCATCTTCACCCTGCTCAGCATCGTGCAGATCCGGGCCCTGCCGGCCCGCAGGGGCGACAACGCGAAGGACGACAAGCGAGTCAGTGTGCTGGCGCAGTGGCGCAGCATCGTGCGGAACCCGTCGTTCCTGCTCTTCTCCACCGCCATGATCGGCTTCTACGTCATGCAGTTCCAGGTCTATCTCGCCCTGCCGCTCGAGGTCCGGCGTCTGGGTGGCGAGGGAACCTTCGGCACTGCCGCGGTGGCGTTGATGTTCGCCGTTTCAGGGCTGAGCACCATCCTGGGGCAGACCAGGCTCACCGCCTGGTGCAAGGCACGCTTGGCACCGGGGCAGGCCCTCGCCTGCGGGTTGCTGATCATGGGCGTGGCATTCGTCCCGCTGCTGGCGGCCACGGCGATGCCCGTGCCGGACGTTGGCGTGGGTCTCTGGTTGATGGCCGCGGTCCCGCCGTCGCTGGCTGCTCTCCTGCTTGCTGTGGGCACGATGATCGCCTTCCCCTTCGAGATGGACACCATCGTCCGTCTGTCCGGTGACCGGCTCGTCGCCACCCACTACGGGCTGTACAACACCATCTGCGGCATCGGCATCACCCTCGGCAATCTGCTGACCGGGGCCGCCCTGGACGCGGCGCGTGCGGCCGGGGTCTCCGCAATCCCCTGGATCGCGTTGCTCGCGCTCGGGGTTGGGTGCGCGGTAGCGCTGTACGGTCTCCACCGAACCGGCCGGCTGGCTTCCCCCGAGGCAGCCGCACAGCCGGAGCCCGCAACGGCCTGAGCGTAGCGCGGCCCATCAGCGGTGGAGGGGCGAGCAGTTGCTCGCCCCTCCACTCATGGCCGAAGTACTGGGCTGCGTCGAGATCTTGCTCGACTTCCACTCAGTGCTTGTGACTGTCGCCGTCCCCGTGCTCGGCGGGCTCTTCCTTCTTCGGCGAGTCGCCGTCAGGGCCGGCCGCGACCGTGAATTCGGCCGTGCGGACCTTGCCTTCGTGCTTGAAGTCGAGGAAGAGGCGGTAGGTGCCCTCGCTCGGAGCCGTCGCAGTGAAGGAGATCTCCGGACCAGGCTTCGTCGTGCCGTCGCCGGGCTCTCCGTTGGGATGGACGTGGAGGTAGGCAAGGTCGCCGCCGCGCAGAGCGACAAGATGCCCGTAGGCCCCGAGATAGGGCTGCAGATCCTTGACCGGACGGCCCTTCTTGGTGACCTTGAGCTTCACCTCCTCCGCAGCCCCTGGGCGCAGGCGGCCATCGAGGGTCACCTTGTATCCGTCGACTTCCGAACTGCGGGACTCCTCGGCCGGTTCGCCGGGCTCGTAGTCACCGGCGACAGGCAAGTCCACGCCCAGGGTGAGGTTCTCCGCGTCCTTCGCCTTGGGCGTGAAGTCGGCGAACATCCGGTAGTCGCCTGCCTTGGGGAGCTCGGCCGAGATGCTCCATGTGCCGTCGGCTGCCCGGGTCGGGTGCAGGTGACGGAAGGTGGTGAGGTCACGCGAGGCGAGGATCAGATGCAGTTCCTTGTCGTGTTCGCGCTTGAAGCCTGTGACCTTCTTGCCTTTGCTGTCCCGGATGACGAAGCGCAGGTCTGCCTTCTTGTCGGCCTCTAGCTGCCTGGTCTCCAGATCGAGGGTGTAACCGCCCTCGGAAACCTGCAGCCCCCCGGCCGGGGCATCGCCCCCTGCGCCGTCTGCCTTCGCCGCACCCCCTGGGTGACCACCGTGGGCCGCGGGTTTGGCGGGGGAGGTCACGGGGTCGACGACCTTGCCGACGCCGTAGGCGGCGCCGAAGGACGCAGCCAGGGCCGCGACGAAGGCAGTGATCTTCACTCCGGTGTGCATGGCTACTCCTGTGGCGCGGTGCAGACGTGACTATCGGCACGGCCACTCTATACCCCCCTAGGGTATTATCAAGACCGAGGAGACTTGCCTCTCGATAGAGGGAGGGGGTATATCTTAGGCAGTGAGATCATACCCCCCTAGGGTATGATTCGATGGCCTCGCAGATTCCCCGTCCGAGTGGCCGACCGGGCGGGGTCTGCAGACGTAGTGCAGGGCCCGCCCTGCAACTTCCATCGCGAGGAGCAGTGATGACTACGACGGTTTCCCGGACAGGCGAGGTCGAGCTCGCCATCGGCGGGATGACCTGCGCCTCGTGCGCCGCTCGCATCGAGAAGAAGCTCAACCGCATGGACGGGGTCGAGGCGACCGTCAACTACGCCACGGAGAAGGCCAAGGTCCTCCACGGCGACGGCGTCGCCGTGGAAGATCTGATCGCCACCGTCGAGGCCACCGGCTACACCGCGGAGCTTCCCGCTCCCGTTCGTGCGGAAAGCGCGACCACCGATGCGGACGACGAAGACCAAGAGGGCGACGAACTGCGGCCGCTGCGGCACCGTCTCGTCACTGCGGTGATCTTGGCGGTTCCCGTCATCGCGATGGCGATGGTGCCGGCGCTGCAGTTCGAGTACTGGCAGTGGCTCTCCCTCACCTTCGCGGCGCCGGTGGTCACCTACGCCGCCTGGCCCTTCCACCGGGCAGCATGGACCAACGCCAAGCACGGCGCCGCCACGATGGACACCCTCATCTCGGTGGGAACCGCGGCCGCGTTCCTGTGGTCGCTGTGGGCGCTGTTCTTCGGCACTGCCGGCACGCCCGGCATGACACATCCGTTCGAGCTGACCATTGCTCGCACGGACGGCGCCGGCAACATCTATCTCGAGGCCGCTGCAGGTGTGACGGCGTTCATTCTCGCCGGTCGCTACTTCGAATCCCGCTCCAAGCGAAAGGCCGGGTCGGCGCTCAAAGCGCTGCTGCAGCTGGGGGCACGGGAGGTCACCGTCCTCCGGGACGGACGCGAGGAGCTGATCCGTACCGAGGACCTCAACGTCGGTGACCGTTTCCTCGTCCGTCCCGGAGAGAAGATCGCCACAGACGGAGCGGTGGTCGAAGGTGCCTCCGCGGTCGACACATCGATGCTCACCGGAGAGTCGGTGCCTGTGGAGGTCCGCGTCGGCGACACCGTCACCGGCGCCACTCTCAATGCCGGAGGACGGCTCATCGTCGAGGCCACCCGGATCGGCGCGGACACCCAGCTCGCGAGGATGGCGAAACTGGTCGAGGACGCACAGAGCGGCAAAGCCGCCGCGCAGCGCCTGGCCGACAAGATCTCCGCTGTCTTCGTCCCCATTGTCATTGCCCTGGCCCTCGGCACACTCGGCTTCTGGCTCGGCAACGGCAGCGGGCTGACCGCGGCCTTCACTGCCGCAGTTGCCGTTCTGATCATCGCCTGCCCCTGCGCCCTCGGACTCGCCACCCCCACTGCTCTCATGGTCGGCACCGGCCGTGGCGCACAACTCGGCATCCTCATCAAGGGCCCCGAAGTTCTCGAGACGACGCGCAAGGCCGACACCATCGTCCTCGACAAGACAGGCACCGTCACCACCGGCAAGATGACCCTGCTCAAGGTGCATCCGGCCGAAGGTGAGGACGAGACCGAGGTCCTGCGCCTTGCCGGGGCACTGGAGCACGCCTCGGAACACCCCATCGCCCAGGCCGTCGCCGCCGGAGCCGCGGAGAAGGTGGGCGCCCTCCCGGTTCCCGAGGACTTCGCGAACCAGCCCGGCCTCGGAGTCCAGGGGGTCGTCGAAAGTCACGCCGTACTCGTGGGCAGGGAGAAGCTGCTGACGGACTGGACGATCGAGCTCCCTTCGGACCTCAAGCAAGCCAAGGCAGAGGCCGAGAGCGCCGGCCGCACCGTCATCACGGTCGCTTGGGACGGTGAAGCACGCGCAGTCCTCGAGGTCGCCGACGCCGTGAAGGAGACCAGCGCCGAAGCCGTGCAGCGCCTCCGCGCTCTCGGTCTGACTCCTGTTCTGCTGACCGGCGACAACCGTGCAGTGGCCGACGCGGTCGCAGCAGAGGTCGGAATCGCTCCTGGCGACGTCATCGCGGAAGTCATGCCCGAAGACAAGGTGGACGCGGTCAAGCGGCTGCAAGGGGAGGGGCGCTCGGTGGCCATGGTCGGGGACGGCGTCAACGACGCGGCAGCCCTCGCCCAGTCCGACCTCGGGCTGGCCATGGGTACCGGGACGGACGCCGCGATCGAAGCGGGAGACCTCACCCTCGTACGGGGCGATCTGCGGGCAGCGGCCGACGCCATCCGCCTCTCCCGCCGCACCCTGGCGACCATCAAGTCCAACCTCTTCTGGGCCTTCGCCTACAACGTCGCGGCTCTGCCCTTGGCCGCGGCTGGACTGCTCAATCCGATGATCGCCGGAGCGGCAATGGCCTTCTCCTCGGTGTTCGTGGTCAGCAACAGTCTGCGGCTGCGGCGCTTCCGCCCGATGACAGCAAGCTGACGACACTGCCGTGCGCGGCGGCGCCATCACAACGGGCCGACGGCCTCGTCGATGGCCGCCGCCGTGCAGGCATTCACCAGACGCTTACGTGTCCCCACCCTAGGATTGCCACCATGGTCAGCACCCGGCGCGCACTCCGTCCCCTCGGGGTGCGGGGTGTGCTTCTGATGCTGGCCGTACTCACGGGGCTGGTCGCCATGCACGGCCTCGGGCCGACGCCTGCGCCCCAGCATGAGCGGGCCATGCCGGCCATGAGCAGTCATGGCCACCTTGCAGGCAAGGCAGCGCCCGGCCACGAGACTGCGGCGCGTGCTGCGGAATCCGCCTGCCATCACATGGCCTACGGGGCCAGCAGCGGCGGTCACCTCAATCACGCCGACGCCACCTGTGCGGCGAGCGGGATCAGCGGCAGCCCGACGCTCACGACACCAGCCCCCGGCCAGTCCGTCGATGCGCCCTTCGCTGCGCCTCGACTCCGGAGTGACGCCGCGACCGCCACCGAGCGGGCGCCACCGTCGCTCTCGCAACTCCAGCTCCTGCGCATATAAGCCGCGCCGCACGGTGCCGGGCGACAAGACCCGGTGCCCCCAGGCCATGTCCTGGGACCCAGGCGCACACCAACACTTCTCATGACGCAGGAGCAGTATCACCATGACCGCACACCGTTCCTTCTTCCGCGCTGCCACGGCAGTCGCGGCGACCACCGTCGCTGCCGCAGTCCTCACCGCGTGTGGCGGCAACGACGACAGTGCCGGCGGCCACGGCGGGCACAAGAGCTCGGCGCCCGCCTCGAAGGGCAACCACAACTCCGCTGATGTGTCCTTCGCGACAGGAATGATCCCGCACCACCGCCAGGCCGTGGAGATGGCCGAACTGGCCGACTCCCGAGCCTCTTCGGCGGAGGTGAAGTCCCTCTCCAAGGACATCGAGAAGGCGCAGGGACCTGAGATCAAGAAGATGTCCGGCTGGCTGAAGTCCTGGGACCAGAAGGTGCCCGAGGAGATGCCCGGCATGGATCATTCGGAACACGGCATGCCCGGCATGATGAAGCCCGAGGACATGGACAAGCTGAAGAAGTCCTCCGGCAAGAAGTTCGACGACGCTTTCCTGAAGATGATGGTCGAACACCACGAGGGCGCCGTGATGATGGCTGCCACCGAGAAGTCCGACGGCAAGTACAAACCCGCCAAGGACATGGCACAGGACATCACCACGTCGCAGACCGCCGAGATCAAGCAGATGAACAAGCTTCTCGGCAAGTGACCGGACGGGGCAGGGGCCGCACCCGCGAGGGCGGCCCCTGCCCCCGGGTCTCTTCAGGGCGCGGATGGAGCGCGTGACAAGTAGCGAGGCAGGTCGGATCTCACACGAGTGCAACGACGAGTGCCGTGACGCTGACAAGCGCGAGCCCGGCACGCGCGGCGTGTCCGGACTCCCAGCGGTCCCGAAGGTCGGTCCACTCCACGTGACCAGCACGACCCATACGCCGGCGTCCCGCGAAGGTGAAGAAGCCCGAGCTTAACCGGTCGAGGCTCTCGCCCTCCAGCCAGAAACCGTTCACGGGGTGCACGCGCAGCCAATAGACCGCCTGCATTCCTACGAGGGCCACCACCGCGACCGCACGCAGCATGAAGTCGACGCCGCCGACTTCGGTCAGTGCCAAGGCCGCCGCGGTGACGAGAATGCCCGGAACCTCGCTGAGCCCGGCGATCGTGAACCCGGGGTAGTAGATCTGCTGCACCGCTACGTACTCGGAGCGCGTGAGGCGCAGCTTGCCCGGCAATTCCAGTACGTGCGCAACGGCCGGAGCCATCGCCGCGCACGCCAAGAGCGCCGCGAGTACCCCCATCACATCAGTCATCGAGCCGTCCCGTGCGGCCTCCGAGAATGGGCGGCCAAGTCAAACAACCGTCTTGCAGCTCAAGGAACGGTAGACCGAAGTAGGTCCTCGATCCTGCACCGACGCCTCCGCACACCCTCAACGAGTCACGAGGCCTGGAGTGTGACTTCCCTGCTCAGCAGGGGACTTGCGTACTCGCTCGGGCCGCTCGCGCCAAAAGTACTTCTCCGACGTAGAAGCGATCCTTTCCGCATGGCCCGAGCGTCAAATCACCGGACACCTCAGGCAACTCGCTGAAGTCCGGGACCGGACGAACGGTTCAAAGCGACGGCCGCCCCCGGCGTTGACCAAGAACTCCGGGCACGACGGCCAACTTGGGGACCCTTGACTTCGGGTCTGCCGGCATCGCGCCGTGCTCTCGCTGCGACCTTTCGGTCAGTGATAGGCGTGGACGACGGCGTGACCCTTGCCCCGGCCGATCATCCACTTGTTGATCGGAGTGGTGACCACGAAGGCAACGGCGAAACCGCCCAGCAACGAAGACCAGAACAGCCCGTCCGACAGATGGGCATCAATCGCGCCGGGAACCAGGGCGATGATGCCGTTGTCGATCAGCTCCATCACCGCGATGGAAATCGTGTCAGCGGTCAGCGCGACCTTGATGGCGCCCGCCCAGCCCAGCCCAGCCCTGCGGACCGCAAACAGAGTGAAGGAATAGCCGAAGACGAACGCCAGGGCGATCGCCAGAACCATCGTCGGCACATTGCCCCACAACAGGGCCGTGCCGATGACCATGCCGAGGATCTCGCCGATGGCGCAGCCGGTCAGGCAGTGCAGCGTCGCCTTGGCGGCGGTGCTCCAGGTCGCGCCCCCCGGACCTTCAGCGCCGTGATCGCGATGTCCGGCGTGGCCGCGGCCGGATGCGTTCCCACCCTGGGCAGCGTTTTCCATGACCTTCCCCCATCCTCATTCCCGTCGGGTGTGGCCGGTGCGTCCACATCCGAAAGGATACCCCCTACCCGTATGCAGGTAGGTGGGTCGGGCGATGCGGCCGCGTCACCCACCGGCACGCGGGTGCCATGACTTCACGGGCGTCGTGGCAGGCGCCGAAGTGAGCCGGCGCTGGCGCTTCCAGGCCCACTCGCGCGACGAGTGCTGCCGAGGACCAGATGCAGACAGATGCGCCCCGGGGATTGCGTCGCCCAGGGCGACGCTTCGCGGATGGTCCAGTGCAGTCGTTGAGTTGGGCCCACCAATGCGTGAAACGCGCACCGGGGTAGCTCAACTGAGACTGACGGGAACGGGGTTACCCATGCCGACTGACACCGAACCTGCTCAGTAGGTGATCTCAGCTCTGTGCCTTCGGACTGCTGATCCGGTTCGCGGGGGCCGGGAGATGCGCTGTCACTGTGCGTCGCGGGTGATCCTCACAGCAGGGCGTGCGTAAAATACGCGCGCTTCTATTGCGTGATTCGCGCAGCAGTGCCATGGTGCGTGACTACCACACAGTCCCGTTGGCGGATCACGGACGAAGGAGACGCGATGGGAATCGCCGGCGTCGGCCGCCTCACGGCGCTGTGGGGTCTCGTGGGCCCGGGCGGTCCACCTACGACAAGCCACCACGAGCCCCTTCGAATCAGCGCGGAGGCGAAGATGAACAGTCGGTCGAGCAGCTCCGAGAACACTCGTCGCGCTGCCCGCGGCGCTTTCGACGCGAGCGATGTCGAGCCCGCCGAGAGCTTCCTCCCGGCTCCCACAGTGCAGTGCCACGCCGCGAACCTTGTCCTGCTGCCGGACGGATCGCTCGGTTGCTCGTGGTTCGGCGGCACGCAGGAGGGTCTCTCCGACATCGCCGTCTGGTTTTCCGTCCTCTCAGCGGACGGCACCTGGGCCACGCCCGTGAAGGTCAGTGACGACGCGACACGCTCGGAACAGAATCCGGTGCCCTTCCTTGCCGGGCCACACGAACTACGTATCTACTTCACCGCCCAGAACGCGGGGGACCAGGACACGGCGGAGGTCCGGCTGGCATCCTCCGGCGACGGTGGCCGGTCGTGGGAACCCGGGCAGACCGCGGTGCCCGCCAAGGCCGGGACTGGCGTCTACATCCGCCAGCCGCCCCTGGTCCTCGAGGACGGCCGGCTGCTGCTGCCCGCCTTCTACTGCCCCCGGCCCGAGAACGGCCGTTGGGTCGGTGATGCCGACTACAGCGGGGTGCTGGTCTCGTCGGACAACGGCTCGACGTGGACGGCCCACCAAGTCCCCGAGAGCACGGGCTGCGTGCACATGAACGTCCTGCGTCTGCACGACGGTTCGTTCCTCGCTCTCTTCCGGCGACGGCAGGCCGACTTCATCCACCGCAGCCACTCGACCGACGGCGTCACGTGGAGCGCACCGGTGCCCACGGACCTCCCCAACAACAACTCGTCGGTCCAGGCGGTCGTGCTCCACGACGGCCGCGTTGTCGTGGCCTACAACCACAGCAGCGCGGCAGACGCAGCCGAACGTCGCTCCTCGCTCTACGACGAGATCGACGGCTCGAGTACGGACACGCCGACACCCCCCGGGCCGGCCTTCTGGGGGGCGCCACGGGCGCCACTCACGCTGGCCGTGTCCTCCGACGGCGGCCTCACGTGGCCGGTGAGCAGGAACGTCGAGGAGGGCGATGGCTACTGCCTCACCAACAACTCCCGAGAGGGACACAACCGCGAACTGTCCTACCCCTCGCTCGTGCAGACCGCCGACGGTCTGCTGCACCTCGCCTACACGCACTTCCGTCGAGCCATCAAGTACGTGCAGCTGCACCCCTCGTGGCTCGACGGCTGAGCGTCCGCTGACCCGCCGCGACCCGTTCATGGGTCTGGCCGGGCAACCCACGTACCTTGTCCCCGCCCTGGAGTCACCATGACTGTGCACCGCGAAGCCTCAACAGAAGGCGCGCATCGCGAAGCCTCAACAGAGAACAAGCAACGCAATCCCCTACCGCCGACCACTTTCATGGGCTTCCTCAAGGGCATGGGCCCCGGCATCGTGGTCGTGCTCTCCTGGCTCGGAACAGGCGACTTCATCAGCTCCGCGGTGTCAGGGTCCACGTACGGCTATGCCCTCATATGGACACTGGTCCTGGCCGTGGGATCCCGCTACTTCATCGTCTCGACGATGTCGAAGTACCAGCTGTGCAATGCCGTTGGAGACCGGACGATCCTCGACGGGTACCGCCGGCTGTGGAAGGGCTTTCCCCTCTACATCGGGATCACCACCAGCATCCTCGGCTTCGTCTATGTCTCGTTCCTGCTCGTCGCAGCCGGCACAGCACTGAACCACCTCGCTGACGGCTTGATTCATCTCGGTGACTGGGGGACGGCCGCATGGGCGGTCGTCGCTGCCGCAGCGGCGACTTGTCTGGCCTTCCTCAAGCGCACCCACTACCGGGGACTCGAGATCCTCGCGCAGCTGACCATGGCGGCACTCGTCGTGTGCTTCCTCGTCGCGCTCATCGGCACCGGTGTCGATCTGTCAGCCTTCGTCAAGGGCTTCGCATTCGACCTCCCGCCGGGAGAGAGCGGGTACATCACGGCCGTCACCACGGCGGTTGCCCTCATCGGCGCCGTCGGCGGATCGGCGGCGAATCTGCTCTACCCGTACCTCATGCACGAGAAGGGCTGGCGAGGCCCGGAGTTCCGCCGGCTCCAGCGGTACGACCTCATCACCGGCACCACAGTGATGTTCGGCCTGGTGCTCGCGGTCTGGGTGGTCGCGGCCGAGACCTTGCACGGGACAGGCGCCAGCGTGGATTCCGAGCAGGGTCTCGTGCTCATGATGGAGCGCGCAGTCGGGCCGGTTGGACCGACTCTGATGTGGCTGGCCATCTTCTTCGTCGTCTTCGACAACATCGTGACGCAGCCGCGCGTGTTCGTGCAGATGCTGGCAGAGTCGATCTACAAGTCCCGGCCGGACCGGCTCCGTCGGCTCCAGGCGAAGTCTCCGGACACGGCCACGGAGCAACTGCACCACACCGACAAGCTGTTCAAGTCGGTCCTGCTGTTCATCATGCTCACGCCTGTGATCTTCTCGTTCCCGTTCGCGCCTGACCTGATCGTCCTCACGCTGCTCGGCAACGGACTGAGCGTGGTCACCGTGCCGGCCCTCATGGTCGGATTGGTGGCCATCACCATGCGCAAGGACCTGATGCTTCCCGGCCAGGCCAACAGGTGGTGGGAGAACCTGGTGCTCGCCGGCATCGGTGCGATCGGGATCTGGGCGACGTACGAACTGGTGGTTGCCATCGTGGGGACGGTGTCGCACGGCTGATCGTGACAACTCGGGCGCCTGATCACAGGTCTGCTCGTCTTGCTCCAAGTGTGCGCATGAGCCGGGCCGGAGACAAAGCTCCGGCCCGGCTCATGCTCGGGGGTCGGGGACGTTGCGGCGGATGACCTCGGGAGTTGTTCAGTCCGCGACGTCGTCCGTCACGGGGGCATCGGGGCTCCGCGCGGGTACCGGCGAGGCCTCCAGAGGTTCCGCGAGTACCACCTCGACGCCTTTGGCGCGGAGGGCCTCCACGCTCGCGGAGTCCGCCGAGGTGTCTGTGACCAGGGTCCAGCCGGGCGGGAGCGTCGCCCAGGCGTGGAACGGGCGGCGGCCGAGCTTGGCCGCGTGTGCCAGGACGTAGACGTGTTCGGCCTTGCGGGCCATCAGTTCCTTGAGCCGGGTCTGCCGCAGGTCGGCCTCGCAGATGCCGTGCTCGTGCGAGACCCCGTCCGTGCCGAGGAAGACGCGGTCGAACGTCATGCGCTCAAGGGCTGCCTCGGTCAACGGACCGACGAAACCCTGGCTCAGCGGGCGCAGCGTGCCGCCGAGGCATTCCACGTGAATCGTCTCGACATCGGAAAGCTCCTGGAGAGCCGTCAGTCCCGTGGTCGCCACGGTCACCTTCCGGGCCGTCCGCAATTCGTGGGCGAGGGCGCCGACGGTGGAGCCGGCGTCGAGCAGCAACGACTCGCCGGCCTGCACTTGCGCCGCTGCCCAACGGGCGATGTCCCGCTTGGCCTCATACGCCTCACCGGTGCGTTGCCGCAGCGATGCCTCCGGGTGCGCGGTCAGGGCCATGGCCCCGCCGTAGGTGCGTGCCAGCTGCCCGTTCGTAGTGAGCTTCGCCAGGTCCCGGCGGATGGTGGAGGCGGTCACGTCGAACAGCCGGGAGAGCTCCTCGACGCTCGCGAGTCCTGTGGTGTTGGCGAGCTGGACGATCCGGTCGCGTCGGGCCTGGGATCCGATGGCAGCCATTGGTTTCTGTCCTCTGGGGCAATGTGCCGGTGGTCAACGGGCGGGCGAGGATGACATCTCGGCCGCCTGCCGCAGAGCCTCGACCATGCTACCGGCCTCGGCAACACCCGTACCTGCGATATCGAATGCGGTGCCGTGGTCGACGGACGTGCGGATGACGGGGAGGCCGACGGTGAGGTTCACGCCCGCCTCGATGCCGAGGACCTTCACCGGACCGTGGCCCTGGTCGTGATACATGGCCACGATCAGGTCGTAGTCACCGCGGGAGGCCAGGAAGAAGGCGGTGTCTGCGGGGAGCGGTCCGCGGGCGTCGATGCCGTCGGCACGGAGGGCCTCGAGGGCCGGAATGATCTTCTCTTCCTCCTCGCCGTATCCGAACAGGCCGTTCTCGCCGGCGTGCGGGTTGATGCCGCACACGCCGATGACGGGACGTGCGGTCCCGGCCCGCTCCATCGCCTCATGACCGCGGCGCACCGTGCGTTCCACGAGTCCGGGCTCGATGAGCCTGACGGCGTCGAGGAGACCGATGTGCGTGGTGACGTGGATGACCTTCACCCTCGGTGTGGAGAGCATCATCGACACCTCGTCGACACCCGTGAGGTGGGCGAGGAGCTCCGTGTGGCCGGGGAAGTTGTGACCGGCGGCGTGCAGGGCCGCCTTGTTGAGCGGCGCGGTGCAGATGCCCTGCACCTCTCCTCCCACGGCGAGTTCGGCGGCGACCCGTACGTAGTGGTAGGCCGCGTCGCCTGCCACCGGGGACAGCCTTCCCCACGGCAGGTCGGCTGGGAGCAGGCCCAGGTCGATGACATTGACGCGGTCCGGGCCGAACTGGGCGTCGTCGGCGCTGTCGACGGGGACCACCGCGCAGTCGATGCCGCGGATCGCGGCCGCCTGCCGGAGTCGTTCGGCGTCTCCGATGACGACGGGGCGGCAGTCGCGCAGAGTCTCCGGGTGGAGCAGTGCCGGGACGATGACCTCGGGCCCGATACCGGCGCCGTCGCCCATGGTCACAGCGATGACCGGGAGTGGACGTCCGGAGGTTGAGGACCGCTTGGCCGGGACAGCGGCGGGTGCTGCGTTCACAGGGTTTCTCCTTGCGCTACGGGCGGTGGTTCAGCCGCGAGAGTGGGGGATGGTGCCGGTGTCTGGGGGCGGTGGAGGGGTCGCAGGGCGCGTGCGATCCGCAGGAGGGAATCAGCGTCACCGAAGCTTCCGGGGCGAGTGACGATCGTCCGGCCGTCCGGTGAGTGTGCGCATACGGCGCCGTGGTGGATCTGGCCGACGGGTGTGAGCTGTGTGATGCCGAGCGCGTCGAGGACGCTCCGGGCGGTCTCGCCTCCGGTGAGGACGAGATCGGTCTGCATCGGTACGTCGGCCACGGTACGGGCCAGTGCGGCCACGAGACGTCGGCCCGAACAGGGGCTCATGCCCTTGGAGTTGTCGATGCTCACCACCGTGATTCCGGACGGCGCCACATCGAGCCGGGGGAGTTCGGCAGCGTTCCCGAGCAAGTCCGGGGGAAGGGCTATGTGGCCTACTCCGTTCGATGTCAGTTGCGCGATCTGCGCAACGGCGCCGGGTTCCGCGGTACCCACCACGATCAGGAGCGGTCGGTCCGCCGAGGCGGCGGGTGACAGGGGGCTCTCGTCTTCCTCCGGGTGGCTCGGCCGGCCTGCCGCGAGGCTGCGTCCGAGGGCGAGTGCCAGCCCGCCCGTGCCCAACAGCCGTATTCCCGGACCCAGTTGGAGGGCCGCTTCGGCAATCGCGTCCAGATCGGACTGCGTCTCCGCGTCGCAGAGCGGGTGCCGTCCGTCTCCAACGGCGGCGCGCAACCGCTCGATGAGCACGTTCGTACCTGCCCGCACGTCAGCGAGCGGCACTGTCGCCGTGCTCAGCGAGCCGAGCGCACCGGGTATCGAACGGGGCACGGGAGCGGACTCGGCCCGCCACGCGTTTGTAGCGTGCAGCGGCGTGCCGTGCAGATGCATGACGCCGTCGAGAACGGTCCGGCCGGCGACCGGCAGCGCGGGCGCAATCACAACGGCTGCTGCGCCCTCCGCATAGGCAGCTGTCTCGGCCGCGAGGTTCCCGCGAAGCAGCGAGTCGACCTTCTTGAACATCACCGCGTCGTCGGGCGACCCGGCTGCCAGCGAGGTGCGTACGGCGCGGGCCGCCTCGTCCGCCGGAGACCTCCGGGTGTCGAGGTCGATCACCACGGCTTCACCACCGGCCGGTGGCGCCACCGTGGCCGGACCCAGCACGAGCCGGCTGCGGAGGCCGAGTGCCGCGGCGGTCTCGGCGGCGCCGGACAGGTCGTCCGCGAGGGCGAGCACGGGATGGGGCGCCCGCCGGCTGCGGGTCACAGGGGACACATCGAACCTCCTGGACTGGTCTGGGTGAGCTGCCCTGAGAACCGATGATGACACAGCCTGCACAAAATGCGCGATGCCTCTTGCGCGAAACACGCAACCATGCCACCTTTTTCCGGAACGAAACACTCCGTACAACTCCGAGCCCCGCACCCGACGGCGGCGGCGCCACCTCCGGCACCTTCATCGGCATGGGGCGCAGGCCCCGCAATCTCGTCGCTCTTCACCGGAAGGACCGCGTCCGTGAACACCGGCACAGCCTTGCCGAACGTCCCCGTTCCGCTCTCCCGGCTCGTCCTGGGCACGATGACCTTCGGCGACAGCGTCGACGCCAACGGCGCGGCCGTCATGTTGGACGAGGCACTCTCAGCCGGCGTCACCGGCGTCGACACCGCCAACGGCTACGCGGGCGGGGAAAGCGAGCGCATCCTCGCCGGACTGCTGCCCGGCCGCCGTGACCGGATGGTGCTGGCCACCAAAGCCGGGATCCCGCACCCGGACCAGGGCGGGCACGCTCCGCTGTCCGCCACGGGTCTGCGTGCCGCCCTGGAAGGCAGCCTGAAGAGGCTCGGCACCGATCACGTCGACCTCTTCTACCTGCATCAGCCCGACCGGGCCACACCGCTGGCCGAAACGCTCGCCGCCGTGGCCGACTTCGCGACCGAAGGCAAGATCCTCGCTCTCGGCGTCTCCAACTACGCGGCGTGGCAGATCTCCGAACTCACGCGTGTCGCCGACGAGACGGGCGCTCCCCGCCCTGTCGTCGCCCAGCAGCTGCACAATCTGCTGGCCCGCCGCATCGAGGAGGAGTACGTCGAGTACGCGGCCACCAGCGGCCTGCGCACCATGGTCTACAACCCGCTCGGCGGGGGCCTGCTCACCGGCCGCCACCGCTTCGAACAGCCCCCAGCGGAAGGCAGATTCGGCGACTCGAAGGTCGCGGCGATGTACAAGCAGCGCTACTGGGACGAGCGCCTCTTCACCGCCGTGGAGCAACTGACCGGCATCGCCGAGGGCGCGGGCATCCCGCTTACCGAACTCGCCCTGCGCTGGCTGCTCGGCCGCCCCTCCACCGACGCACTCCTGCTCGGAGGCTCCCGACCCGAGCATCTGCGCGCCAACATCAACAGCGCACAGGCGGGCCCGCTTCCGGCGGATGTCGCAGCAGCCTGCGATGCCGTGGGAGCGGCACTGCGCGGCCCCATGCCCGCGTACAACCGCTGACCGTACAGAGAAAGAAGGTAGCGCTCCTCATGAATCCCGCCCAGTTCGCCGCGGCCCTCCGCGCCCGCAGGCAGCTGATCGGCTACTGGTCGCTCCTCGACGCGCCCGTCGCAGTCGAACGTCTCGCACGCGTCGGCTACGACTACATCGCCCTCGACGCCCAGCACGGACTCTTCGGCTATCAGGGCATGCTCCACAACCTGATGGCGATCGACACCAAAGGCAGTACCGCCGTGGGCATGGTCCGCGTCGAAGCCAACGACCCCGCGCCGATCGGCCGGGCGCTCGACGCGGGCGCGACGGGCGTCATCGTCCCCCTCGTCGACAGCGGCCAGGACGCCGCGGACGCTGTCGCCGCCGTCCGCTACCCCCCGCTCGGCAACCGCTCCTTTGGTCCGATGCGCTCCGGCCTGCGCATCGGGCCCGCCCCCGCGGAGGCCCACGACCAAACCGTCGTCCTCGCCATGATCGAGACCGCGAACGGCCTCGCGAACGTCGAGGAAATCTGCGCCACTCCGGGCCTCGACGGCATCTACGTCGGACCGTCGGATCTGCGGCTGGCCATCGGTGGCGCCTCCTCCACCGACCCGGCCGTCGCCGGCGAGTTCGAGACCGCCCTGGTCACCGTACGAGAGGCCGCCGCAACCGCCGGAATCGCCGCCGGCATCCACAACCCGGACGGTGCGAGCGCCGCACAGCGAATCGCCGAGGGCTTCACCTTCGCGACCGTCGCCAGCGACGTCGTCCACCTCGAACAATCCGCCCGACAGCATCTGACCGCCGCACGCGACACCGAGGATCCCCGGTGACGCGCCCCAGCCCCGACCCCGACCCCACGGACCGGGAATCTGCCCCATGACCACCAGGCCGGCGGGCTGCACGAGGCGGTCGTCCGGGGTCGTATGAGGCCGCCCTGACCAACCCCGTCAGCCTGTGCCGTCATCTCCGCGAAGGACGAACCAATGAGCAAGCTGCGTGTGGCCGTCCTCGGCTCGGAGGGGCGCATGGGCTCCGAGGCCGTACGGGCCGTCGAGTCCGCCGACGACATGGAGCTGGCCGCCTGCCTCGGCCGGGGCGACAGCCTCGACGCGCTCACCGGCTCGGGCGCCGAGGTCGCTGTCGACCTGACGCACCCGGACGCCGTCATGCGCAATCTGGAGTACTGCGTCACGCATGGCATCCACGGAGTCGTCGGCACCACCGGCTGGACCGACGAGAGGCTGCGCACAGTACGCGGCTGGCTCGAGGCCTCGCCGGGCACGGGCGTGCTCATCGCCCCCAACTTCGGCATCGGCGCCGTACTGATGATGCGCTTCGCACAGCAAGCAGCGCGCTTCTTCGAGTCCGCCGAGGTCGTGGATCTGCACCACCCCGGCAAGGCCGACGCCCCGAGCGGGACCGCCGTACGCACCGCACAGCTCATCGCCGCCGCGCGCGAGGACGCCGAGCTGCCCGCACAGCCGGACGCCACCTCCACCTCCCTGGCGGGTGCGCGCGGCGCGGACGTCGACGGCGTGCATGTGCACGCGCTGCGGCTGCGCGGCCTCATCGGGCACCAGGAGGTGATCTTCGGGGGCGAGGGGGAGACGCTCACCATCCGGCACGACTCGCTGCACCGCAGCTCGTTCATGCCCGGTGTGCTGCTGGGAGTGCGCCGTGTCGGCTCCGCACCGGGGCTCACCTACGGGCTGGAGCACTTCCTCGACCTGGAGGGGTGACGGAGTGCGGGCGAAGATCACGTATTTCGTGCCGGCGACAGTGCTGATCGGCTGGTTCGTGCCGGCCGACAGCCGCGGCGTGCTGCTGACCGAGCCCGGGCCGACAGGAGGGGCCACCCCCAGCCGGAGAAACGGCCGGGGCCGGTGTGCAGGGGGCTGCGTGCCGCGGACGATTGTGGGGGAGTGAAGGCCGGTCCCGGCGGAAACCCGGTACGGACGATCGCCACGGAGTTGGGATGACGCACGATGGCACGGCTACTCGTCAGAGGCACTGACCTGGTCGTTCGACTGTCCTGGTGGGAGAAGACGGCAGCGCGGCACCGCGACGTGCGCGTGCCGCTCACCGAGGTACGGCGCGTAGGGGTCGAGCGTGACTGGTGGCGTGCCCTGCGCGGAGTCGCGCGCCGGGGCGTCTGGATCTCGGGGGCGCTGTACGTCGGCACCCGCCGCCACCACCGGGAGGATGACTTCGTCGCCCTCCGGACCGGCGGTCCCGTGGTGTGCGTCGAGCTGTGGCCCGGATCGCCGTGGCATCTTCTCGCCGTCTCCGTTGCGGACCCAGAGGCCACGGCGCGGTGGCTCCATGACCGGGCGCCACACCTCGATCCCCGCGGAAGGGGCAGGAGCGAGCAGGCCGAGGTGTGGGACTGGGTCGCCGACCGCGTCACCCTGTGGCCGAGCCCCTGAGCCGCACGCCGCCGGGTCGTGCCCGCGTGCCGATGCACTCGGCAGGAGTGCGGGGGGCCTCGTGAGTCCGGTGAGATACACATCCAGTGACTCGGGCCCTCCGAGCGGCTCGCGCGAGTCCCACCCGTGGCCGGCCGAGATCTCCTGGTTGGGGCGCAAGATGCTCGACGGCGACCGGCCGCATGGTGCAAAGCCGAACGCTTCCTCGCCAAGGCGATCGCATGCGGCGCCGGAGCGATAGACAGGTCGCTGAACTGCGACTCCGATCAGCTCTCGCGCGAGGCTCTCAGCGTCATGCAGCGACTGGACCGCACCAGCTGGCGACGCCGCACGGGGGAACGGCTGTCAGGTCGAACTGGCCGTGGCCGGCCGTTCGTCGGCGTTCCAGTCGGCGTTGAAGCCTCCCAGGTGGGGGTGGTACATCTCGTCCCCCGCGTGCTGGGTGAACTCGACCTTCACCCAGCACGCTTCCAGTTCGAACATCTCCACGCACACGTCGATCAAGGACTGTGCCAGGTGCGCCCTTGTCTCGGGAGGCCGTCCCCTGCGGATGTCACACATGATGAGTGCGGACGGGGTCGGAGGGCCGGCATCGTGGCGCCTCCACACGCCCCCTTCGCCGAGGTCGTGCACGGACACGGTGAGGAGATCCCTTCCGATCTGCATGATCTCCCCGTAGATGGCACCGACGCGCTGCGCGAGTGCCTGCTTGGTAGCTGCCGTGGTGGTCAGCGGCAGGTCGATCTGGATGGACGGCATGATGCCCTTTCAGAGATGTGGTGAGCGGGAGAAGTCCTGTGATCAAGGTGCACTCGGCTGCGGCCTCTGTGCCGCTTCCAGCGTCTTCGCCACCGCGAACATCAGGTGCAGGTTGTCGGGTGCCGTGACGAGCTGAACGGCAGCGGGGAGCCCGTCGATCTGGCCCGCGGGCACACTGATGGCCGGCATCCCGGTCATGTTCCACGGGCTGGTCAGGGATAGGAGGGCAGTTCGCACCTCAAGGTTCGTCTCGGCGACGCGCACGGTGCGGGCGTCCAGCGGGGGCGCCACGATCGGAGTCGTCGGCAGTGCCAGGACGCTGTGGGTCCTCAGCAACCGGGCTACGGTTTGGAGCAGTTCCCTACGGGCCTCTTCGGCTCGGGCGTAGTGCGCGCTGGAGATTTCCCGGCCGCGACGGAGCCGTGCCAGGACTTCGGTGTCGATTCGGTCGTGGTCCTTCTCCAGGTGATGCTCGTGCACCTGAAACGCTTCCCGGCCCTGAAGTGTCGAGAACACCTTGAACAGGCTCTGTTCGCGATGCCCGCGAGGAAACCCGTGAACCGGGGACAAGGTGAAACCGGCTCGCGCGAGGGCCTGCTGTGTGAGTTCCTCCATGCGCGGGTCGGTCGTCGCGATGTCCCGTGGCGGGATCCATCCGACGGTGAGGCCGTCCTCGGCTCGCGGCCGGGATTCCGCGAACCCGTCGATTAGTGCCTGGTATCCGAGTTGGACGTCTTCAGTTGTCTGGGCGAAGAGGCCCACATGGTCGAGCGTCGGAGCCAGCGGGTACACGCCCTCCGTCGGAACGGCGTCGTAGGCGGGCTTGAACCCGACGACCCCACAGAGCGCCGCGGGCACCCGGACGGATCCGGCGGTGTCCGTGCCCACCGACAGCGGCACCATGCCCGCGGCCACCGCGACCGCGCTGCCTCCACTGCTGCCCCCGGAAATCCGGCTGGGATCACGGGGGTTGCGTGAAGCGCCGTGGACGGAACGATCGCCGGTGGCGCCGTAGGCGAACTCGTGAAGGGTGGTCTTTCCGACGATGACGGCGCCACTCCTGCGCAGCCGCCTGACGACTTCGGCGTCCCGGGTCGCCGTCGCGCCGAAGGACGTCGCCGACCCGCACGTGGTCGGCAATCCGGCCACGTCGATGAGGTCCTTGACGGCGACAGGCACACCGTGAAGAGGACCACGGTCGATGCCCGCAGCCATCTCTTCGTCCGCCGCTCGTGCCGCCTCGCGGGCCCCGGCCTCGTCCACGACGGCAAAGGCGTTCAGGACCGGGTTGTCCTTGCGGATCCTGCGCAAGCTCTCCGCCAGCAGTTCGGCGGCTGATGTCTCGTGTCGGCGCAGGGCACCCGCGAGGGTACTGATGGTGGGACTTGGATTGGTATTTGGGTTCATGATGCGAATCCAGGTAGGAGGCCGAGCAGCGGCACGATCAGGGCGGTGCAGAAGGTCATCGACGCCACGTTGCCGATGAAGGGGTGGAAACTGTCGGGCAACCGTCCTGAGATCGCAGCGGCGACCGGAGGAGCGATCAGCGCGCCGAGCAGTGCGCCGGCTGCGACGACCTGGACACTCCCGCCGTAGGCAAGCACGGTCGCTGGTGCGACCGACACGACGGGCACGAAGGTGGGGTAGAAGCCGTGGGCGTCCCACCGCCTTCGCCAGATGAGCACTCCGGCAAGCGCCGTAAGCCCCTGGCTGCTGAGGACCGCCAGGAAGAGACCTGTTCCGTACGTCAGGGCCGATGGGCTGACGACGTGCGCGACGACGGCTCCGAGGATCATGGCGGCGCTCGCCCACTCGTTGCCGAAGAACTGTGCCTCGGTGAAGTCGGCCAACGCACGACGAGGGACCCACAGCCGGGACCATGTGGTCCCGGCTCCCGGGCTGACATCGTCAACGGACTCCTCGCGCCACACGCCGGGGGCGGGCATCCAGGGCAGCAGGCGGCAGAGCGAGAATGCGGCAAGGGCTCCGACCCACATCCCTGTGGTCGCACCGACAACAGGGGGCAGGTCCCACGGCTTGCAGACATACTCCACGGTGAGGATCGCGGCCGGAGGTGTCAGAGCTGCCCCGCAGACAACGGCGGTGGGACCTGTGCTCCAGCCGGGACCGTAGAGAACCACGATCGCCGGCGCCGCGGAAACGAGGGGCACGAAGAGCGGCTGCCACACACCCGGCGCCAGCGTCCAGCCCCAAGCGAGATTACTCAGCAGCAGGCTCGCCAACGCGCTACCCGCCACCCATGGCCAGATCCCCGTGCCGCAGGCCTGGACGAAGCCCTGCCACGGCCACGAGTTCCGGTGCATCAGGTGGGCGAACAGACCTCCCAGCAGCAGACAGACACTCGCCGAGGCAACCGCGTAGAACTGCGGCTCGGTGACAGAGGTGATCAGCCAGGATGCCAAGCCGCCTGCATCGCTGTAGTCACCCGTCCATGACGATGCTGCTGCGCCCCGTGTGCCGGAAGCGAGCACCCAGGCAACGAGGACGATGAGCAGGATGCCGCCCGCCAACGCGAGCGGGCGCACGATCCTTCGCCTCGAGGAGGCGCTCCATGTACTGCGGACTGTTGTCATGACGTCACCGAGGCAGCGGAGCAGCGCCGCGGTAGCCCAGCATCTGGTCGTACAGGTCGGTGCGGCGGTCACGGTGCAGGTCGTTGAGCTGGTTCCAGATCGGAGCGGTTCGTGTTTCGGAGAGGTCGATGTCCGCGTAGATGATCGTGTCCTCGTCCGGACCGGCGATGCGGTCCACGGGCCAGCCGTTCGTGCCCGCGATGAGCGAGTTCCCCATGAAGCCCGCCCCGCGCTCCTGGCCGATCCGGTCGGCGGTGGCGATGAAGACGTTGTTGACGTGCGCCGCCGTGATCGTGAGGTGAGCCGCCATACAGACGCCGCTCGAGTCGTAGAGAGGGGGCGGCGTCCATACCCACCCGGTCGGGATGCAGATGATGTCCGCGCCCATCTGCGAGACGATGCGGGCGGTCTCCGGGAACCAGATGTCCCAGCAGACCAGTAGCCCTATCCGGCCGATCCGGGTGTCGAAGACCGAGAACCCCTCGTCTCCGGGGGTGAACCACAGCTTTTCCGTGTTCCAGAGGTGGGTCTTCCGGTAGCGCCCGATGTATCCGTCCGGGCCGACGAGGACCGCGGTGTCGTAGAGCCTTTCGCCGTCCCGCTCGACCACGCAGCCCACGATGTACAGGTTCCGCTCGGCAGCCAGACGGACGAATGTCTGCACGGTGCGGCCGTCCGGAACGGCCTCGGCATGGGCGAACGCCTCTTCGCGGCTCTCGAACACGTAGCCCGTCGTCGCCAGTTCGGGCAGGACGATCAGACCGGCGCCGTCGTCTGCGGCGGCAGTCAGCCGCTCCTCCACAGCCGCGGCGTTGGCCTTGAGGTTCTCCAGTCCGACGTGGGGCTCGAACTGGACCACCGCGACCCGCACCGGGCTCACCCTCGCGCCGCTGTCGACCTCTGGCTGTTCCGTCATGGCTCCTCCTCGACTCGCTGCAACTCTCGCAGATCGGTTTCATTTTGAAACCTGATGCACGGGAAGATAGACGAGCTGGTTTAGACTTGCAACCAGTTGTCGAGGGAAACTTCGAGCCTTGGGTGAGAGCGACAGGGGGCGCAGATGGCTGCACGCGTGAGTCACGAAGGGGCAGAGTGCCCCGTGGCCAGGGCCGTGGACGTGATCGGTGACCGCTGGTCCTTGCTCATCGTCCGTGACGCCTTCGATGGGATCACCAGGTTCAGCGAGTTCCAGCGCAGCCTCGGATCAGCCAGGAACATCCTTGCTTCACGGCTACGCGAACTCGTTGCGAGAGGCATCCTGGAGGTCGCCCCCGCCGCGGACGGGACGGCCTACCACCAGTACACGCTCACGGAGAAGGGCCGCGAGCTCTTCAAGATCATCGTGGCTCTCAGGCAGTGGGGCGAGGACCACCTCTTCGATGAGGGAGAACCCCACTCGGTCCTCCTCGACGCCGAGCACCAGCTTCCGCTGGCCAAGCTTGAGGTGACCGACGCCTCGGGCTCCGCGTTGACATCGTCGGACACGTTCGTGCGAAAGGTCTCTCCGAGTTCATCCTGACTGCTCTGACAGAGACGGTGGTGCGGGCGTCTGCTGGAGTGCGAGGTGCTCGCGGGGGCCGAGTGATCGCGGTCCCTCCGTCTGCTCGGCTTCAGCAGGGCACCGCCGAGAAGCTTGATCGCGAAGCCGGAAGCTTCATTCCCGAGCGCGCCGCAGAGCGCTGCCGCAGGTGGCAGGGAAGTGTCATCTTGTTCGTGAGAACACGTTCCGCGCCGGCCTCCCGACCTCGGGGTTGCGCACGCGTCTGCTGGGCCAGCAACCAGGCCAACTGCCCCGCCAGGACCAAGATTTGCCGCTGCTCTGCGACCAGACCGTCCCTGGTAGGAGCGATGACTCATATCCGGTGTCCGAGGGTAGACACCGCGAGCCTTCTGGCCGACCCGGTACATGACATCCCCGCGGTCCTGTTGCCTTCGCTGCCGACCTCCACCCTCAGTGCGCCGACCCTTGGCGCGATCGAGGGCGTTCGGGCCGCCTTGCCGGGGCTGCCCGGTTCGACGGCGGGTCCTGGTATAGGCGTGCGACCCCTGACCTGCCACATGATTGCATGTAACCGTCTCAGCTAGTTACAATCCTCCCGTGAACACGACCGACTTCCGCTTCTACACCGGCGCTCTGTCCACGGACTTCGTGGCGACCGTCGGCCGCCGCCTCGCTGGTGGAGATGAGCGGTTGACGAGCGCCGCCCGGTTGACCGAGTGGCTGGCCCGCGCAGAGCTCGTCGGGCCTCAGAAGCGTGTCTCCGACGGGGACCTCCAGCAGGCTCGGGAGCTGCGCGAGGTGATCTACCGACTCGTGCTCGCCCGGATCACGCAGCGTCCGGTCACCGCAGCAGACATACGCGTGATCAACGACTGGGCTCGTCGGCGCACGCCGGCACCACAGCTGAGCGCGGACGAACCCTTCACCTTGCAGACACGCGACGGGGACGACGTCGGGACAGCCCTGGGAGTTGTCGCCAGAGACGCCATCGAATTGGTCACCAGTACGCGAGCGACGTCTCTCCGAGCGTGCGAGGCCACCGACTGCGGAATGCCCTATCTCGATCTGTCACAGGGTCACACACGACGCTGGTGCTCGATGAAGGAATGCGGCAATCGCGCCAAAGTCGCCGCCCACCGAGCACGAAGAAAGAAGGACACCGCATGTTGATGCGGAATCAGCGAATATCCGTGAGCGGTACCGCATTGAACACTGTCATCGTCGGGCAAGGCTATCCAGTCGTCCTGCTCCACGGTTGGCCGGTGACCTGGTACCACTGGCGCGACGTCATCCCGGTCCTGGCCCGGAGCCACACCGTCATCGCCCCCGACCTGCGCGGACTCGGTGACTCCGACCGCCCGCTCGGCCCTTACGACAAGCAAACCCTCGCTGCTGACATCGCGGAATTGACCGAGCAACTGGACCTCGGCCGTTTCGCGCTCGTCGGTCACGACTTCGGCGGTTCCGTCGCCAGTGCTTTGGCTGCGGCCCACCGGGACAAGGTGAGCCACCTGGTGATCGAAGAGGAACTTCTGCCGGGCTGTCCGGTGCCGCCCGATCTGGTCAGCAGTCGGTATCCACGCTGGCACAACGCCTTTCACGCCGTACCCGATGTCCCGGAGCTTTTGATCAGAGGGAAAGAGCGAGATCACCTCAACTTGTTCTGGAGGCTTACTGCGGGCGGTACCGCAATCTCAAGCCAAGCCATCGAGGAATACGAGCGGACCTACCTCGCCCCCGGCGCTCTCCGCGTAGGACTGGCCTACTACCGGTCCGGGAGCGAGGACGCGGAACTCAACCGCCGAACGGCACGTCAGCCACTGAAGATTCCCACGCTCGCCATCGGTGGAGACATGGCCATGGCCACCGCGGTGGAAGCGTCCATGCGCCACATCGCGTCCGATGTCTCGGGCGTCGTCATCGACAACTGCGGGCACTACCCGGCAGAGGAACACCCTGAGCGGGTCGCCGGTCTCATCGAAGACTTCATCACGCGCGCGGCCGCGTGAACGAGCCTGAGGCCCGCAGTGGTTGTGCGCCGGACGAGGCGTCGGAGGTCTTCAGGACGGCCTCCCGAGAGGCAAACACAAAGCTGCGCACGGTGGCCGAGCCGCGTGCGTGGAACTGGTCCACGCCGCCGCAATGTTGTGGCGTGGCGATGTGGCGGACCTCCCAGGACGGGGCCCACCTCATGCGCATCAGGCTCCAAGACACGGAAGACGAATGCCGCGCCGCCGAGGCCATCGCGGCAGTCCTCGACGTACACGAGACCAGCCGCCCCCCGAGCCGCCACGTACGCCTCTCCATCACCGTCGCTTCCCCGAACAGCCCGCAACAGGAGGACCTGGGCCGCAACACACGGACGTTGAGCATGGTCCGCGGCGATCGGACCGCCGTGGTCACACGTTGCCGGTTCGAGGTAGCGGGAGCGCGGAGGCAGGTGTGGACGAGGCGCGGACGTTCAGGTGGGTGCGCAGGGTGATGATGCGCTGCGGCGCGGTGCTGCCCGCGATGCGGGATTCGAGCAACGCCGCGGTCTGCTGGCCGAGTTCGTGCGTCGGCTGTGCGACCGTGGTCAGGGCGGGCCGGAGCAGCGGGGCCCATGGTGCGTCGTCCCAGCCGACGATGGCGATGTCGGACGGGATGTTCAGTCCGGCCGCCGTGATCGCGTCGAGGGTGCCCAAGGTCATCAGGTTGTTGGCGACGAACACGGCGTCGGGCGGCTCGGGTGACCGCAGCAGTTCATCGGCCGCCTTCTCGCCGCCGCTGATACGGAAGTCGCCGTGCCGGATCAGCTCGGGCCGCAGCTTGACGCCGCAGTCGGTGTGGGCGTCGCGGAAGCCGGCGAGCCGGTCGGCCGCCGTGGTCTGGCCCTCGGGGCCGGTGATGCAGGCGAGGTTGCGGTAGCCGGCCTCCAGCAGGTGCCCGGTGGCCTTGCGGGCGCCGTCGCGGTTGTCGACCAGCACCGCGTCCACGGAGTCGTGTTCCAGGACCCGGTCGACGGTGACCACCGGGATGCCCTTCGCCGTGAGGTGTTCCACGGCGCTGCGGGTGTCCGAAGCGGGTGAGAGGATCACGCCCGAGACGCGTTCGTTGAGGGCGAGTTCGAGGTAGCGGCGCTCCTGCGCGACGTCGTCGTCGGTGTTGCACAGCGTCAGTGCGTAACCTGCGCCCCGCGCCGCGTCCTCGACTCCGCGGACCATATCGGTGAAGAACGGGTTGCGCACGTCGGGCACCAGAAGCATCCACACATGGCTGCGCTGCCGGCGCAGGCTCTGCGCCACACGGCTGGGGCGGTAGTCGAGTTGAGCCGCCGCCTTACGTACGCGCCGGGCGAGGGCCGGATCGACCTTGGGCCCGTTGTTGAGCACCCGGGAAACCGTGGACGGCGACACTCCGGCCGCCGCGGCCACGTCCTTGATGGTGGTCATCCCCTGCCCGTCCCTCCACTTCGCCGTCCGAAGCATACGGCCCTGAAGAAGACCGCGTCCGAACCGTTGACTCCGCTTGTGCGGCTCCCTACAGTGCCAGAAATCGATTTCTCATACCAGAGCTCATCAGACTTCCATGAGCGCAACTTCCTGCACCTACTTGAGAGAACGATTCCCGAGAGCTCCGCCTTTCCAACTGAGCAGGCGTAGAACGGACTCCATCCCCGACGTGCGTCGCCAGCTCACAGACCGAGGAGGACCGCGCATCATGACGGACAATTCGCCACTTGTTGTGGAACAGGCATCAACACACTCCAGGCCCTCCGGGCTCCTCTCCGCACGCGCGTCACTTGCGAGGACGCCGGGCACTCGCCGCGGCTTCCTGCGCACGGCCGGTGCGGGCGTGCTCGGCGCGGGTCTGGCAACCACCGGTCTCAGCGCCTGCGGGTCCGGCGGCGCGGCGGACGACGAGACCACGTTGTCGTTGCTGTACATGGCCACCGCCACGCAGAAGCGCAGCTGGGAGAAGCTGTTCGCAAAGTTCCGCAAGAAGCATCCGGAGATCAAGCTCGAGGCGCAGGGCGTCGCGACGGACAACTGGGCGGACTTTCTGGACAAGGTCTCCACGCAGCTCGCGGGCGGGAAGTCGCCCGACATCATCCAGGTCGCCACCGAGGGGCAGCGGCTGTTCGCGGACAAGGGGCTGCTGGAGCCGCTGGACGACTTCATCGCCAAGGACAAGGACGTCATCGACGAGTACTACGGCGACCTCCACCCCAAGCTCGTCGAGTGGTCGAAGATGGCGTCCACGGACGGCAAGACGTACTTCCTGCCGGGCGAGTTCAACACCGTGTGCCTGTGGTTCAACAAGGAGGTGTTCGAGAAGGCGAAGATCGATCCGCCCACTCCGGAGTGGACCTGGGACGACTTCGAGAAAGCGGCGAAGAAGCTCAAGGAGCGCGACCTCCTCGCGCACCCCTTCCTGCCCGATTACTTCCCCGGCGTCATGCCGCCTCTGCTGACCAACGGCACCAGCTCCTACACCGCCGACTGGAAGAAGCCCACCTTCGACACCGAAGCGGCCGTCGAGGCGACGCAGCTGTGCCGGCGCTTCGTCGACAAGGGCTACAGCCCGCCGCCGGGAGGCAGGTTCGACAGCTTCGCCCTCGCCGCGCAGGGCAAGCTCGCCTCCTTCAGCGGCGGCCGGTGGCCGATCATCGACATCCGCGGCGCCGACGCAGTGGACAAGATGGAGATCGTCCCCTGGCCCCGCAACAAGGAACAGGGTTCGCCGGCCGGCTGGAACGGCTACCCGATCCTGAAGGCGTCCAAGAACAAGAAGCAGGCCTGGACGTTCATCAAGTACCTGATATCGAAAGAAGGCAGTTCGACGTTCGCGGAGATCGGCGGCACGATCGTGCCGGGGCGCCGGTCCGTCGCCGAGAGCGATGCCTTCCTCGACAACTCCCCAAAGGGCAGCGAGTACTTGTACCGGGCGCTCGATTACGCGACCCCGATCCCCTCTCCCAGCAAGGGCAACGTCGTCCAGAAGACCATCGAGAACGACTGGGAGCAGATTCTCGCCGGGACGGTCCCCGTGCCCTCCGGGCTCAAGTCCCTCCAGCGCAAGCTGCTGCAGCTGGGCTGAACCGCGGGCGCCGGTGTGCGCGCCGACCGCAGTCACACAGCGCCCCCGCGCTTTGCCGCCCGCCTGCGTAACGGTCCTGCGCAGGCCGGGAACCGCTCTGTCCAGCACTCGTACCGGAGGTGACACCGTGGCGACAGCCACGACATCCACGGGTTCGACGACGAAGCACAGCAGACGACTTCGCGGCATGACCGCCCGACGCTCCGACACCGTCGCGGGGTATCTCTTCGCCGCGCCCGCGGTCCTGCTGTTCCTGCTCTTCTTCGCCCTGCCGCTGCTCGCCACCATCGGTCTCAGCTTCGTCCACTGGGATCTGCTGACGCCGCCGCGAGCGGCCGGCCTCGCCAACTACGAACGCCTGCTGGGCGATTCGCACGCACTCCGGGTCATCGGGAACACCTTCGTCTTCACCTTCGCGTCGGTCGTGCTCCACCTGGGCCCCGGGCTGCTGATGGCTCTGGCCGTCCAGCGCAGGTCGTCGCGCCCCCTCAAGTACTTCCTGCGCACCGCCTACTTCTTCCCGCTGCTCATCTCCTGGGCAGCCGTGGCGCTGCTGTGGCAGTACGCGATGCACCCCACCTTCGGAGTCTTCACGCACTACCTCGGCGCGCTCGGGGTGCCCACCACCTCGTGGCTGACCTCGCCCACATGGTCGCTGCCCGCGCTGCTCCTCGTCGACTTCTGGCACACCATCGGCTTCACGTTCGTGATCCTGCTGGCGGGGCTCCAGGCCATACCCGTGAACCTCTACGAGGCCGCGATCGTGGACGGCGCCGGCGCGCTGAGGCGGTTCTGGAACGTCACGCTGCCCATGCTCTCGCCGACGCTCTTCTTCGCCACAGTCGTCAGCTTCATCGGCGCGTTCCAGATCTTCGAGCCGATGTACATCATGACCAACGGCGGCCCGGGCGACGCCACTCGCTCCATCGTCCAGCTGCTGTACGAGACGGCCTTCCGCTCCTTCGAGGTGGGCTACGCGTCCGTACTCGCCCTCGTGGTCTTCGCCGTGATCTTCATCGTCACGCTCCTGCAGTTCCGATTCGCCCGCCGATGGGTCCACGAAAGGTGACCACGCACATGACCGACAGGACTCAGGCCGCGCGCCTCGCCAGACGGCACGCACTCAGCCTGCTGCTGGTCCTCACCGGACTGCTGATGCTCGCCCCCGTCCACTGGCTCTTCGTCACGGCGCTGCAGCCGGCCGGCAACGCGTTCTCCGTGCCGCCGGACTGGCTGCCCGACAAGGTGACGTTCCACAACTTCAGCGCCGTCTTCGACCTGATCCCGTACGGCGAGATGATTCTCAGCAGCCTGAAGATCACCGTCACCGTCACGGCGGGCTCGCTGATCACCAGCGCACTGGCCGCCTACGCCTTCGCCCGGCTCCGCTTCCCCGGCCGTGACGTGATCTTCTTCGTGCTGCTCGCGGCCTTGATGCTGCCCCAGCAGCTCACCGTCATCCCGACGTTCATCCTCATGCGGAACCTGGGCCTGGTCGACACGCACGCCTCGGTCATCCTGCCCGCACTCGTCAACGTCCTCGGAATCTTCCTGCTGCGCCAGTTCTTCCTCAGCATCCCCCCTGAACTCGACGAGGCTGCCCGCATCGACGGCGCAGGCCATCTGCGGATCCTCTTCCAGGTCATCCTGCCGCTGTCCGGGCCCGCGCTGTCCGCTCTCGCGATCTTCATCTTCCAGCTGTACTGGAACGACTTCTTCTGGCCGAACATCTTCCTCAACTCCCCCGGAAAGATGACCCTTCCCGTCGGTCTCGTGGCCCTGCAGGGGAGCCAGGGCGGTGCGCCAGCCCTCGTCGTCTTCGCCGCCATCGCGATGATCGTCGCCCCGGTGCTGGTGCTCTTCCTGTTCTTCCAGCGAGCGCTCATCGAATCCGTCGCCTCGTCCGGGCTCAAGGGGTGATGCGGCCATGGCTCTCATGACTGAAGCGGCGACCGGCGGCCATGCCCGGGTGACCCCTCTGTCCGGGAGCACCCCGGACGGAGCGAGTCCCGGGACCGACGCGCCCGATCCGGTGCGCGAGGCGCTTGCAGTCGCCTGGACCCGACTGCCACGCCTGCTCGTCCTCGACGCCTGGGCTGCTGTCGCGCTGCTGCTGCTCGCAGGCTGCGCGTACATGGTGCCGGTGCTGACACCGCCGCTGGCCGTGCTGCTCGGCGGACCGGTCGCGGCCGCGGTGTGCTGCTGCACGCACGGGCTGCTGTCCGGTGAGGCGCCTGCCCCTCGCCGCTTCGCCGCCGTCGCCTGGCAGGAACGCCGCGCCGGGTGGCGCGTGTCCACGCCCGTCGTAGGTGCGGCGACGCTGTTGTGGCTGACGCTGCTGGCGCACGGCTCCATGCCGCCCGTCCTGGGCCTTGGCGCGCTGGTGCTGAACGCCGCGGCCACGGGCACCGCGCTGGTCGCCGCCATGCCGGCGCTGGCGCTCGCCACGGCACGGGGACTGCGGGGTGTCCTGCTGTGGCGCACCGCTCTGGCCTGCGTCGCCGCATCGCCGCTGCCCGTGCTCGGCGTCCTGGCTCTCCCCGCCCTGGCGATCGCCGCACTCCCGCTGATGGGGCCGTTCCCGCTCCTGCTCACGCCCGCCCTCGTCGCGCTGCTGGCCTCGGCCGTCACCGGCCATGTCGCCGCGCGCCTGACGGGCAGGGCCGCCGGCACCAGGGCCCCGGGCATCGACGGCCCTGGTTCCGACGCTGCCGCGCTCCGCGTGCCCGCCCGCGCACAGGCCGACCACACCACCGAGAGGTAGCCATGACCGCTTCCCCGTCCTCCTCGTCCCCCTACCCCTCCTCCTCAACGGCCTTGTCCGGCACCGGACTTGATACCCCCGTCGGCCGGACCTTCACCGGGAATCACCGTCACCACGTGGCCATGCCACTGGGCGGTGTCGGATGCGGCCACGTCGCGGTCTGCGGCGACGGATCACTGCGCCAGTGGCAGCTGTTCAACCAGGTCAATCACCGCGCCGACCTCCCGGGGACCTTCTTCGCCCTGCGCGCCTCCGTGACCGAGCCGCCGCTGGACGTCACCCGCGTACTGCAGTCGAAACCGCCGCTGACCGGCGAGGCCGACTCGGCACCACTCGTCTCGGACGCCGAAGTGCCCTCCTGGCAGCGGGAGTTGCTCGAGGAGTGCCCCGGCGTGCAGGAGACCGTCTTCACCGGCGCCCACCCCCTTGCCCACCTGGAGTACCGCGACGAGGAGCTGCCGCTCGCGGTGGAGTGCGAGGCGTTCAGCCCTCTGGTGCCGCTGGACGAGGAGGCCAGTGCCGTACCCGCGGTCTCCTTCACCTTCCGGCTGCGCAACACCCACCCGCACACCGTGCACGGCTGGCTCTGCGCGAGCCTGCAGAACGCCGTCGGCTGGGACGGAGTGACGCCCGGAGACGGGGCGCGCAATCCGCTGCTGGGAGGCAACGTCAACGACGTACGCCGCGCACCGGGGGAGACGGTGCTGGTGATGACCAACCCATCGCTACAGGACGACCATCCGGGCTCCGGGCAGATGGCGTTGAGCGTCGACAGCGATGCCGCCACGTACGAACGCTGGACGGACACGGCTCAGTTGCTGCAATTCCTCAGGTCGCTGCGGCTGTTGTGCCCCCCGGTCGAGGCTGACTACGCACAACTCACTGCGACGGCGGCGGAACTCGCCCAGCAGCACCGTCCCGCCGTTCCGGGCGGCCCCAGCCCGCAAGGCCTTACGTGGAACGGCACTCTCGCGGCTCCGTTCCTCCTCGACCCGGGGGAGGAGACGCAGCTGCGGTTCATCGTCTCCTGGCATTTCCCCAACAGGTATGTGAACTTCCAGCAGTTCGGCCTCGCCGAGAACCTCGGCCATACCCGTTTCTGGCTCGGCAACCACTACGCCACCCGCTTCGCCGGCGCTCTCGACGCCGGTGAGCACCTGCGCGACCATCACGACGCACTGCGAGAGGCGAGCGCCTCATGGCTCGCATCACTCCGCGGGAGCTCCCTGCCCGGCGAGGTCGTGGAGACCCTGGAGAGCCAGGGGGCACTGGTCGCCAGTCCCACCACGTTCCGTACCGCCGACGGCTCCTTCTTCGGCTTCGAGGGAGGGCTCGGAGCCTCGACAGCCATGTGGAACGGCCAGACCGGCGGCTCCTGCCCCCTCAACTGCACCCATGTGTGGAACTACGAACACGCCGTCGCACAGCTCTTCCCGGTTCTCGAACGCTCCATGCGGGACACGGAGTTCGACCACACCCAGGCACCCGAGGGGTACATACCGCACCGTGTGCGGGCACCGCTGTACCTGCGTCAGATGTGGAACGAGCCCATCGGAGGGCCCACCGACCCCGCCATCGACGGGATGCTCGGCACCGTCCTCAAGACCTACCGCGAGGCCCGCACGAGCGGCGGCGCCGAATGGCTTCGCAGCCGCTGGGAGTCGCTCACACGCCTGATGGGGTACGTCGGGGCCGAGTGGGACACCGAGGGCGACGGCGTGTTGCGCGGCGCACAGGGCGTCACGCACGACATCCATCTCCACGGCCCCAACACCTTCGTGGGCACCTACTGGCTCGCCGCGCTCCGCGCCATGGCCGAGATGGCACGCACCGTCGGCGACGGGGCAACGGCGGCACGGATGACGAAGACGTTCGAGGCCGCGTCGGCCGCGTACGACGAACTGCTGTGGAACGGCGAGTACTACGAGCAGCAGCTGACGGGTGAGGACGTGCCGCACGAGTACGGCGAGGGCTGCCTGTCCGACCAGCTGATCGGCCAGTGGTGGGCGCACCTGCTCGACCTGGGTCATCTCCTTCCGGCGGACCATGTCCGCACGGCGCTGCGTTCGGTGCACCGCCACAACTTCCGTACCTCCTTCAGGGACTTCGAGCACGGCTACCGCGTCTACGCCGACCGTGACGACGCCGGTCTGCTGCTGTGCACCTGGCCCCGCGGCGGCCGCCCCCGCGTGCCGGTGCGGTACGCCGACGAGGTGTGGACGGGAACGGAGTACCAGTACGCCGCTGCCTGCCTGGCCGAAGGGCTGCGGGACGAGGCCCTGTCCGTGGTCTCAGCGGTGCGGGCACGGTACGACGGGCTACGCCGCAACCCGTTCAACGAGATCGAGTGCGGTGACCACTACAGCCGCGCCATGGCGGGCTTCTCCCTGTTGGATGCCGCAACGGGCGTGCGGTGGAACGGACTTGACGGTGTTCTCACCCTCGCGGCGGACCGGATCGCTCCGGGCGCCGCTGTGCCCTACATCGCGGGGACCGGATGGGGAGTGGTGCGCAGGTCCGTCAGCGGTGAACGTATCGAGGTCGGCGTCTCGTCCGGGACGTTGCAGCTGCGCGGCCTGGAGCTGCGTGGCACTCCCGTCGACGCATGGGAGGTGCGGACGAGTGCCGGGGTGAGAGCCGACGGGCCGGTCCGGCGCTTCGCCGCCCCGGCCGTCATCGACCCCGGCAACCCGCTCGGCGTGAGCGTGCGCACGGACGCTGCGGGCTGACGCCGCAGCGACGAGAAGAGGAAGAACGCGGCGCGAGCACAACGCCCCGACGATCAGTCCGAGTTCGAGGAGCGCAGGAGCCGACTTTGACGACCTACACCATGCCTCAGCCCTTCACGCCGCCGGCCGCGCGTCCAGGCGTCGTCCACCTGGTCGCCAGCGGGGACCTGCGGCCGGACGCGAACGTCACCTGCTGGCCGGCACAGGAGCGGTTCGAGGCCGAACTCACCGCAGCCGTGGCGGAGTTGGGCTGGAGGGTCGAGCGCAGCCACAGCTACGACGCCGGCAAGGGCCACGGATTCATCGACAGCCAGCGCGCCGGCATCGAGATCTTCAAGCACATACCGCCGGACGCGCCGCTGATCGTCGCCGAGGCGGTGTGGCAGTACAGCCACCACGTGCTGGCCGGGCTGCGCAGCCACCGCGGACCCGTCCTCGTCGCCGCCAACTGGAGCGGCCGGCACCCCGGACTGGTCGGCCTCCTCGGCCTGGCCGGCAGCCTCACCAAGGCGCAACGCGCGTACTCGCTGCTGTGGAGCGAACACTTCACCGACGACTGGGCACGCGGCGGCCTGCGCACCTGGCTGGAGACCGGGGAACTGACACACGATGTGAGCCATGTGCGCCCGCTGCCCGAACCGGCGCCCGGACCCGAGACCGACCTGGGACGCGCTCTGGCACGGCAGTTGAAGAGCGAGAAGAGCATCCTCGGGGTCTTCGACGAGGGCTGCATGGGCATGTACAACGCCATCCTCGACGACGAACTGCTCAACCCGCTCGGCATCTACAAGGAACGCCTCTCGCAGAGCGCCCTGGTGGCCGAGATGAACCGCATCGAGGACGAGGAGGCCGCGCAGGTGCGCGCGTGGCTGGAGAACGCCGGCCTGGTCTTCCACACCGGTCAGGACGAGGCGTCCGAGCTGACCGACGCCCAGCTGCACAGCCAGTTCAAGATGTACATCGCGGCGCTGCGCATCGCCGACGACTTCGGACTGGACGCGGTCGGCATCCAGTACCAGCAGGGACTCAAGGACACCGTCCCCGCGAGTGACCTGGCCGAGGGGCTGCTCAACAACGTCGAACGCCCCGCGGTGCGCAGCCGCGACGGCTCACGCGTGCTCTACGAGGGAGCGCCGCTTCCCCACTTCAACGAGGTCGACGAGGGCGTCGCGGTCGACGCGCTCGTCACCAACCGGGTATGGAGCGCGATGCATCTGGACCCGGCCACGACGCTGCACGACGTGCGCTGGGGCGAGGAGTACGACGGCCGCTTCGTGTGGGTCTTCGAGATCTCCGGTTCCGTGCCCGCGTCGCACAACGGCGGCTACGACAAGTCGTGGAGCATGCGCCAGCCGCCGATGTACTTCCCGCTCGGCGGCGGCACCCTCAGCGGCGTCTCGAAGCCCGGCGAGATCGTCTGGTCCCGCGTGTTCATCATGGACGGCGCGCTCAACCTGGACATCGGGCGCGCGACGGTGGTCGCCCTGCCCGAGGAGGAGACCAGGCGGCGGCTGGAGTCCACCACACCGCAGTGGCCGATCATGCACGCGGTGCTGCACGGCGTGACACGTGACCAGTTCATGGCCCGCCACAGGGCCAATCACCTCAACGTCGCATACGCGCCCGACCGCGCCACGGCCGACAAGGCGCTGCTCGCGAAGGCCGCCGCGTTCGAAGAACTGGGCGTGCGCGTCCACCTGTGCGGCGACGTGCAGGCACCCTGACCCCCGCCCCCTCCGGTCCTGCCTGACCAGATCCGGCCAGGCCCGGCGACCGCCTCAGTCTCCGCGGTGCTGAGCCTCAGCGGGGCAAGTGGCACCGAAGGCATGCCTGTTCGGCAACCTCAACAGGCACCGTTGGAGACCTTCCGAAGACAACTGAGACATCGATTGCACATCTGCGGTTCCTCGGCGCATGCGCCCGGCAACACGCCTCACCCACGGAGAATCCATGCTCGATGATCTGGCCAGGTACAAGGAGAGGACCACCCGCTCAGTCAGTCCGGAGAACTTCACCGGCGGCAAGGGGGCCGGCGGCAGGGCCACCGAGGGCACCGGCGCACGGGCGGCCGGTGCCTTGGGACAGGGCTGGAAGATCTCACCGAGCATCGAGATCGCCCCCGGAGAGACAGCCGAACTGGCCGACATCACCGGGCCAGGCGCCATTCGGCACATCTGGTGCACGACAGCACCGCATCGCGCCTGGCGCGGCACGCTGCTGCGGGCGTACTGGGACGGAGCGGAGGAGGCGGCGATCGAAGTGCCGCTCGGCGACTTCTTCTGCAACGGCTGGAACGTCTTCAGCCAGGTCTCCTCGCAGCCGGTCGCCGCGAACCCGAACGGGGGCTTCAACTCGTACTGGCCGATGCCGTTCCACGACCGCGCACGCCTCACGCTGGATAACCTCTCGGCCGAGACCGTCACGCTCTACTACCAGATCGACTACGAGTCAGGTGCCGTCCCCGCCGACTCCTGCTACCTGCACGGCCATTGGCGCCGCAGCAAACCCGTACCGTACGGCGAGACGCACACCCTGGTGGAGGGCGTCGAGGGCCGCGGACAGTACATCGGCACCTATCTGGCCTGGGCGACGAACAGCCCCGGCTGGTGGGGCGAGGGCGAGGTGAAGTTCTACCTCGACGGCGACACGGACTTCCCCACAATCTGCGGCACCGGCACGGAGGACTACTTTGGCGGCGCCTGGAACTTCGATCTGGAGGGCCAGGGCTACACCGCCTACACGACGCCCTACCTCGGGCTGAACCAGATCCTGCGTCCGGACGGGCTCTACGCCAGCCAGCAGCGGTTCGGGATGTACCGGTGGCACGTGGCCGACCCCGTGCGTTTCGCCGAGGACCTGCGGGTGACCGTCCAGTCGCTGGGCATCGGGCCCGGCAACGGCAACGGACTGCCGCACCGCTACCGGCCGACCAGCGACGACATCGCCTCGACGGCGCTGTTCTACCTGGACACTCCGGCCTCCTCCGGCCGTCCGTGCACCCCCGGACTTCTCGAACTCGAAGTGGATTAGAGGAGGTTGGCGATGCCAGAGCGTTCCACCAGCGCACACCCGACTCGGCGCGATCTGCTCGCAGCCGGCGCGGCCGGGGCGGCGACGTCCGTCACCGATCCACCGCAGGCATCTGGGAGCTTTCTGGGCGTCGCCTGCCCTACCCGTCATCGTCGTCCCGGCAGCGCCGGAGACTGCCCTGGCGGCGACAGGCGCCCGCGCATGCCGGGGCCATGGTCCTGGCACTGCTCATCGTCATACCGCCGCTCATCTACCCGGGCTACGCCGCCTGGAGACTGCTGTAACGCCGAACTGGCGCAATGCTGAGGGGCGGTTGGGCGACAGGGCGCTGGAAGGAGTGCGCGGCGGTCGCGTTCGGCACAAGTGTGATGCCAAGGCCGCAGGCCACCATGGCGAGTTGGGTCAGTTCGAGTTGGCGTGGTGGCGCGCGTCGGGGGTGAAACCCGCGCGGCGACAGGTCGCCATGAGCTGGTCGTGGTAGTCCGGTGACGCCTCGCGGCGCAGTCAGACCCAGGGTTCTTCCTCCGTGATCCGCAGGTCGACGCGCGGGCGGGCCTGCCGGAGGTCTTCGACGGTGCTCACCGGGTCTCGCTCAGCGCCGAGGTCACCACGCCCAACCGCAGCGTGTGCCCAGCAGGCCCGCCTCGGCATGGGTGGCGACCTCATGGGCGTGCTGGGCGGCTGCCACGAGCTTGCGGCATGCCTCCGCGAACACTCGCCCTGTCTCCGCCAGCGTGATCTT
Source organism: Streptomyces bathyalis (assembly GCF_015910445.1). Lineage (NCBI taxonomy): Bacteria > Bacillati > Actinomycetota > Actinomycetes > Kitasatosporales > Streptomycetaceae > Streptomyces > Streptomyces bathyalis. Next base: position 368,318 of record NZ_CP048882.1, on the reverse strand, counting down.
CCGTCTGCTGCGGTCGAAGAGCCGCACGCCCAGCCGGCGTTCCAGTTGAAGGATCGCCGGGCTGAGCGGCGGCTGCGACATTCTCCGTTGTGCCAAGGCTATTCGTCGGCGTCGTAGACGGTCAGTTCGCGGTGCTTGGAGAAGCCGTGTTTGGAGAAGAGGCGGGGGAGGTCAGTCGGTCGGTTGCGAAGCTTGGCGTCGAGGAAGCCGATGGTCAGCTCGGTGATGATGCGGTTGGGTTCGGTGCGTCCGCGGGTGCCGACCAGCGACCGGACGGGCGGCATCCACAGGGGCGCGTCGGTGAAGGATGGGTGGGTGGTGCCGGGGATGGTGAGCATGTAGGCGGTCGTCGTGCTGCGCTCGAGCCCTTGTCCCAGCTCGGGGAGATAGGTGGGGTTGTCCTCCAGCCCGATCTGGTGAGTCAGCGCCAGCGCCGGCTGGTCGTATGGCCCGGGATGGGCGTCGTATGGACGGCCGTCGAGGGCGATCACCGCGGAGAAGCGTTCATCGGTGCGGGCTGCTTGAAAGGCGCCGCCCACGCCGGCCGACATGCCGACGGCCGCAGCGCGGTCGGTGTCCAGCCGCCCGGCGAGGATGCTCTTCACTTCGCCGTTGTCCAGGCGGCCGAGGTGGGTGAGGGCCGAGCTGAGATCGCGGGCCTTCACCGCTGCCAACTTCTCGCTCAACTGTCGGGCTTCGGCATCGGAGCTGAATTTCTGCTCCGCCAAGTGAACCGTCCGGCCGTCGGTGAACCTGACCGCTGCCGAGACGTAGGGGTGGTCGAGCGCGGCGACCACGTAGCCTTTGCTGACCAGCTCCTCGGCCCAGGCGGTGTTCGTGGTGCGCCCCATGCCTCCACCCGGGGAGAACAGCACCACCGGGAATTGTTCCTTGCCGGAGGCGACCGGCGCGTCGGGCACCGAGTTGGTGCGGGCCATCGCCTGGCCGTCGAGAACGAATCGGGGGATCCCGAGAAAGTCTCCGAAGCCCTCGACGACGGCGTTCACCTCGGCCTCCGAGCGGCCCAGGTAGGGCGCCCGCTCCGCCTTGTCCGGGCTTGCCTGGGCCGGGTACCAGATCTGGGCCTGCAGCTCACGCCGATCATCGGGATCGGACGTCCACTTCTCGGGCCGGTCGGGATCGGTCCACTCGACGACGGTGGTGCCGACCGCGTACTTGCCGGTCGGCGTGGGGAAGTCCGGGACGGGGAATGCGATCGCCGCGCCCACACCGGCAACGATCGCCAGGACGCAGGCCGCGGACCCTGGTCCGGCCAGCCACCAGCGGGTCCGTCGAGCGCTGGGCTTCCCCATGATGGTCCGGACCGTGAACGGCAGCACCACCATGACCGTCACCAGCACCGGGATCATCTGCCAGCGAAGACCGATCACCACGAGCACCGCCGCGGACGCCAACGACACCGCTGCGGCGCCTATCGCGACCCGCCGCCGGAATCGAGGCTGCAGCCACCGGGCCGACACCAGCGCGAGTGCGCCTACGACCAGGACTGCTTCGATCGGCGTCGTGCCGATGCCGCTGATCGTCTCGTTCACAGAGACGGTGGCAAGGGAGGTCGGCTGAGCACTACTACTGCTCGATACTGGCATGACGGCTCCAGAGCATGCGGCCTCGACGGCCGCCCCGGGTAGGGGATTGGTGGTGGAAGCCCAGCGTCTGGGCGACCATGGGCAGTTGGCTTGCAGGAAGAGCTGACACTGCGCGGCGATCCGCCCGGCCCTGGTGGGGATGCCGAGGGGGCCGATGAGGCGTTGCGGGTGTTCTGTCCGGCGAGCGCCTGGACCGCTATGACGCGTGTTGCGAGGGCGTGGGTGGCTGGTCTCCAAGTGCCGTATGGCAGCGATTTGGTTGAGCGGAAGTCGCCTGGCGCGGCTGTGCGCCTGGAGGGCTCACGACCGTGTGTGGGTTGGCCTTCGTCATGGTCGCGGCCGGCACAGATACCGAACTCGATCGTCTGGCTGAGACTCGGCGCAGCGGCCCTCATTCAGGGGCGGATGAGCCGGTCTCGTAGGCGACCTCCCGCAGCGGTGCTCGATGCGCGGCGTAGTGCTTGCCATTGGACTGTGACCTGACCGGCGGTTGGGGCGTTCAGGCCCACGATCATCCGCATCGTGGTGGACTTCCCGCGCCGTTCGGGCCGAGGAATCCGGTCACGGCAACGGGCCGGACGGTGAACCCGAGATCCGCGACGGCGGTCCTGTCTCCATAGCTTTGCTGTGCGTGTGGGCTTCGATCATCGAGATGTCCTCGTCGGGAGTGAGATCCGGGAGACGCCACCAAAGCTAGATCTCGCTGCCCGACCAGCGCGTGAGCCCAGAGGATGGACTCCCCACCGAAAACCTGCACCCTCAGGTGGAACGCCACTACACCTTGACGCGCAGGTGTAGCGCGGCGACGACGGGAGTGACCGGCACCTGGACGAGGCGACAACTACGCCGTGCGCATGCCGGTGCTCACTGTCGCGGATCGTCAGCTTGTCCGACGGAGAGACCGAAGGTGACTCGGCCTTGAGTTGGGACAGAGATCGACGGCCGTTCCGCGCGCTCAACTCCGCGCGGACGTACCGACATTGATCCGTCCCCACACCAACCGACCTGCTTGAGGCACTCGATATGACCTCGACGGAGCGAGGGAAGAGGAACTGCACAACTGTCGCTGACAGGCGGTCGAGCGCCAATCCCGCTGTGAGCGCGCATTTTGGGACAGGCCGGCAACGACTCGTCGCCACGATCCGAGCCCGCGACCACGCCCGGACCGGCACGCTCAACAGGTAGAGCCCGCAGTCCCGGAGCCCGCGATCTTGCGTCGTTGCAAATTCAACGTACGATGAATTTATGCGGATACTCCGACACGCCATTGCGATCCTGGTGGCTCCGGTGACTGTCACGGTCCTTGTCCCGATCCTGCTGTCGGTCACCACGGGCCTCGGCGCCCCCGACTCCGGAGCTGCGGTCACCGCCGTGCTCGGCACCCTCGGTGCCGTCTTCATGGCGATCGGGCTGACCCTGGTCGTTTGGACGATTGCGCTCTTCGATCGAGTCGGTGACGGCACCCTGGCCCCGTGGGACGCCCCGAGGAAATTGGTCGTTCGCGGTCCTTACCTACACGTGCGCAACCCGATGATCAGCGGTGTCCTGTTCATCCTTCTCGGTGAGGCACTTCTGTTCCGATCGCCAGTCCTTCTCGGGTGGTTCGTGGCGTTCTTCGCCGTAAACCAGACCTACATTCCGCTATGGGAGGAACGCGGCCTGGAACGGCGCTTCGGCCAGGACTACGTGACGTACAAGCACCACGTCCGCCGCTGGCTCCCCCGGTTCCACCCCTGGCACGCCTGAGTGCTCTCGCGCTTCTCACCTGGCTTTTTCGACGAGGAGATCACCCGCATCCTCGCCCTGCCGCCGCCCACCCCGCTCACCGCGGGCCCGGTCGCGAACAGACCTGTCGGGGCGTGCATGCTGACCCCGATGTGCCCTCGAGGTCGACCTGCGTGAGCTGGACACACGGCCGGAGTCGAACTCGACTTCGTCCCCGAATGCGCTGGTTGCGGTTGCCTTGTAACCGAGCGCCGCCATATTCCCGGGCACGTCGTCGGGGATCGAGTTGTAGATCGTCACCGGCTCGGGTGGCGGTGGCGTCGGCGGCATGTCCGTCGAGTTTCGGTGGCAGCCGTTGTGCTGGATTCCTTGGAGACCGAGCACTTCGCGCACGTGCGCAACGCGCCGTCACCGGGAGCGACTTCGGCGCTGGCCATCGCCGAGCACATCGTCAGCATGTCCCTCCACGCCTCGCCAACTCATGAGGTCTATGCGGTCTGTTGAGCTCGCCGTGCTACGACGTCACTGACAGCTGAGGCTCGGCCGGGCCCTTCGTGCACCGACACGGTCGGCCGGCCGGATGATGGAGTTGCTACCCGATCGGTGTGCTCCAGCGGGCAGAGGCCAGTGCATTGCGGTAGTCCTCCTGGAGCGCTGACAACACCGGTCCGGGCTTGCCATCGCCGACCGTGCGTCCGTCCACCTCGACTACCGGGACGAGGCCGCCTGCCGTGCTGGTGAGGAACACTTCGTCGGCGGTGTAGGCGTCGTACAGTTCGAGCTCGGTTTCCTGTACCTGGAGCCCTCTCTCGGTGGCCAGCTCCATGGTCGTCTCCCTGGTGATGCCGCGGAGCACGTCGTGGCGAGGTGTCTTCAACACCCCGTCAGCGGAGACGAAGATGTTGAACCCCGGCGCTTCGCAGAGGCGGCCGTGCACGTCGAGGATGAGTGCCTGGTCCGCGCCGGCGGCCTTGGCTTCCACCTTGGCCATGACCAGGTTGAGGTAGTTGAGGCTTTTCACGTGCGCGTCGAGAACGTGCCCCGGCGGGCGGCGAACGGCGACGGTCTTCACGCGAAGACCGGTCGCCGACGATCGGTCGATGTACGGCCGCGCCATGATGATGAGGTTCGGCACGCAACCGGCGGGGTCCATCAGGGGTGTCCCGTTTGAGCCGCGGGTGAGGATCCACTTGATGTAAGCGTTCTCCAGGCCGTTCCGGCGTACCGTCTCGACGATCAGCTCCGTCAGGTGTTCCTGGGTGACGGGGCAGTCCAGGGCCACCGCCGCGCACGACCGCAGGAACCGCCGGACATGGGCGTCCAGTTTGAAGATCCGGCCTTTCCAGGCGACCACGGTCTCGAAGACCCCGTCTCCGTAGAGCACCGCGTGGTCCAGGATCGACACCGTTGCTTTCGCCTCTGGGACAAACTCTTCACCGACGTAGGCGATTCGTTCGTTGGCGTCCATTGAGAGAGCACCTCGTTCTGAGTTTTCTGAGTTTCTGACGGTTCGCATTTCGTCAATCCGGTGTGGCGGACAGGGTGGTCGGCCGATCGGTGCTAGTCCCCGATGACGATCATTTCTTCGGTTTCCACGGCGTCCGAGAGGACCACGGGGTCGTTGTCGGTGACCAGGATCATGTCCTCGATCGAGAAGCCGCCGTTGTCGGGGTCGATTCCCATGGGTTCGAGCATGATGACCATGCCGCTCTTGTACTCCTCCGGGGCAAAGGGAGTGAGCACAGGAAACTCGTGCTGCCCGACGCCGAGGGAGTGGCCGACGAACGGCATGTCGCAGTGCATCCCGCGACGCTCGTATTCGCGGACGCAGGTCGCGTAGGTCTCCCGTACCGGTCGGCCGGCACGCATGGTGTCCATTGCCGCGTAGTGGACTTCGCGGTTCTTGCGCCAGGCGTCCTTGAGGCGGGGAGGCGGGGTTCCGGCCACCGCTGTCCGGTGGATGTCGGAGCGCCAGCCTGCCATGGTGCCGCCGATGTCGACGCGGAGCATGTCGCCGCGCTGCAGGGGGGTGTCGCCGGCGACACCGTTGAGGAGGTCGCCGCGGCCGCGGGCCAGCGTGACGAACTCAAGGGTGTCGAATCCTTCGGTGAACAGCTTCTGGATTGCGCGTTGGCGTATTTCTGTCTCGGTGTCGCCGATTCGTGTCTCGGCGTAGCACGCGGAGAGTGCACGCAATGTGGCGTTGGCGCGGTACTGCAGTTGGTGCTGCTCATCCGGGGATTTGACGGCGCGCATGTCGTGCAGTGCGGGTGTTGCGTCGTCGATCGTCACGCCGGGCAAGGAGGCGGCGAGCTCCTCGTAGTGGCCGGCGCTCAGGTGGTTCTTCTCGACGAGGATCCGCTGGTGTGAAAGCCCGCGCCGTTTCAGGGCGTCCACCAGGGCCCCGATCGGAGACTCGCGGTATTCGGTGTAGACGACCTGGTCGGTGATGTGGCGGCTCTGGCGCCGGATGACATCTTCGGTGATGTCGGCGATGACCCAGAACGGATCGGTGGATGTGTGGAACACCGGCATCAGGAGACGCTCGGGCAGCAGGCGCAGTGTGGGTGGGACGACGTCCGAGACCAGGAAAACGTTCTGCGGTTCACTGACAATCAGTGCGTCGGCTCCGTCGAGGAGTTGGCGGATCGGTCCGTTCACGAGGCGGTCGAAACGAGTGGTCATTGTCTGACTCCGCTTTCGGGTGTCGGCAGTTGTGGGTCTCAGACCGGCCGGTCTCCTGGCCGCACCTGGAGCGTGCGGTTGTCCACGCCGGGCAGCATCTGGCCGGGGTCGCGCGTCACGACGACGTCGACGACCGTTGGTGCGTCGTGTGTCGCCATTGCCTGCTTGAGGGCCGGTGCGAGGTCGTCCGGGTGCTCGACCCGGTGTCCGTGGCAGCCGAAGTTCCTCGCCAGTTCCGCGTAGTTCGTCTCGATCAGGCTTGCGGACTGGTAGCTGCCCTCGCCGTACACGGCGTGCTGGAGTGCCTTGATGTAGCCGGACGCGGCGTTGTTGACGACCACGAGGGTGAAGGCGGTGCCCGCGCGGCGGGCGGTTTCCAGGTCTCCGATGGTCATGTTGAGGCCGCTGTCGCCAGTGATGCTCACCACCGGGGGAGCGCTGCCATCGTCGGTCCGGACGGCCAGGGCGGTGCCGAGAGCGCCTGGCAGGCCGTAGCCGATCGAGGCGAAGCCGCGGTCGGCTACGAATCCTCGTCCTGCCCGCTTGGTGTCGTACAGGAGTCCGGCCCAGTGACTGGCGAAACCGCCGTCAGCGAGGAGTATCCCGTCTTCCGGCATCGCCTCGTTGAGTTCGCCGACGAGCCGGCCCATGTTGATCGGGACCTCGTCGCTCTCGTACCGAGCGCGCGCCTCCGCTTCCCACGCCGATCGGCGTTCGCGCACTTCGTCCCGGTAGGCCGACCGGTCGTCTGTGGGCGTGGCGGATTCGAGTGCGGTGGCGAGGTCCGACAGTCCGGCACGCGCGTCCCCCCAGAGTCCGACCCGAGTGGGCGCCCAGCGTCCGATCTCCTCGGCGACGATGTCGAGGTGGATGAGGGGCGTGCCCGGGCGGGGCAAGGTGTAGCGCTTTGTGGCGATCTCCCCGAGTTTGCATCCGACCACCAGCAGGCAGTCGGAGGACTCTATGAGCTCGTTGGCGTACCGGCTGTACCGTCCGAACAGACCCGCCGACAGGTCATGCGTGCACGGAATCGCGCCCTTGCCGCTCAGCGTGTGTGCCACCGGGATGCCCGCTGCTTCGGCGAGGTGGAGAAGAGCGTCATGCGCTTCCGACAGGTGCACGCCGCCACCGGCCAGGATGAGGGGGCGGCGGGAGCGTGCCAGGAGCGCTGCCGCGCGTTCCACTTCGGACGCGTCGGGCCGGGGGCGACGGGCTGGTACGCGGGCGGTGGCGGCGTCGGCGAAGAACTCGCCCGCGGCGAATGTGTGCTCGGCGTGCGCGACGTCTTCCGGGATGTCGAGCACCACGGGGCCGGGTCGTCCGGATGTCGCGACGGAGAAGGCCCTGCGGACCAGCTCGGGGATGCGCTCGACGGCCTCGACGCGGATCAGTTCCTTCACGGCTGGCCGCAGGATCTCCACTTGGCGGGCCTCTTGCGTCATGTTCTTCCATGAGTGACCCCGGTGGGTGTTGCCTGTCAGCGCGATCACCGGGACGCCCGCGTTGAGCGACTCCACCAGTGCGGTCACGAGGTTGGTGGTCCCGGGTCCGAGAGTGCCGTCGCAGATGCCCGGCCGACCCGTCAGCCGTGCGTAGGCGTCGGCCGCGAACGCCCCGACCCGTTCGTCATTGACCAGGTGGTGTTCCATGCCCAGGCGGCGAACGCCTTCGTAGTAGGGGAGCAGCTGGAAACCGGCCATGCCGAATATGGGGCCGGCGCCGTTGATCCGGAGCATCTCCGCCAACGCTCGCCCACCGGACATGGGCTCGTCGTGTGAGGACGGTGGGTGTGTGTTGTTGCTGTCCTCAGCTGTCGTGATCATCCGGCACTCCTGTCCCAGTGTGTTGATCTTTCAGTGACGCCAGTACGAGGTCGACGAACTCGGGTGTGGGCATCCCCGTACGGGCGCCGAGGTGGGTAGCGGCTTCGTTCTGTGCGGACAGCACGCCGTCGTCGTAGGTGGAGCGTCCGTCGCCCACGCGCGCGGAGTGGGCGGAGACCGTGACCGCTGCTATGCCGCGCTCGTCCAGTGCCGGCAGCCGGCTCAGTCCGGCTCCGTCCCGGCCGATCCCGGCGTCGTTGAAGACGGCCGCGATCGCCGCCGTGCGCAGCGCGGTCTCCGGCTTCCCTCCCAGCAGTCCGCCGTGGGACCCGGTGACCAGCACGTCGTCTGCGTCTGCGTCGTCTGCCAGCGATGCCGAGTCCAGGGCCCACACGCGTGGACGGCCATCACGCAACAGGTAGCGGGCCTCTTCCGCCTGCGGGGGTTGCACCCGTGGAGTGGCCGCCCCGGCGAGGAGACGCACTGCCTCCTGGCACGGCATTCCTGCCGTGCAACCCAGTGCACGAGCAGGTGCGTTGACGTGCGAGATCCTTCCGTGCCGCAGCGTGTTGGCACCGTCTCCTATGCGCGCCGTCACGTGGCTCACGGCTGCTGCCGGCACGTCGAGCTCTTCGAGTTGGTCGAGGCCGCTGATGCCCGCTCGGTCCCGGCCGACGCCCGCGTCGTTGAACACGATCGCCCGCACCCGGGACCTGGCGGCCAGCAGTGCCGGGTAGCGCCCCCCGTGGGAGCCGACGACCGCCACCGTCGAGCCGTGGCAACTGTCCAGTTGCGTGGCGCTGTCGACGATGGTCAGGTCGTCCGCGTACGGCGGCTCGCCGGTCACAGGTCCTTCCCCGAGGCTGCCGGGCTGCGGATGATCACGGACGTCAGCAGTGCCGCTACGAGAATGAAGCAGCTCATCACCACGAGTCCGAGCCGGGTGTCGCCGGTGAGGTCGGTCAGAAGGCCCAGCACGTAGGGGCCGACCAGGCCGCTGATGTTGCCCAGTGAGTTGATGAACGCGATGGCCACGGCGGCGAGGGCGCCCGCGAAGACAGCGGAGGTTCGCGCCCAGAACAGGGGACTGGCCGCTTGGGTGCCGGCCGCCGCCAGGCACAGCAGGACCAGGGCGAGTATCGGCGAGTCCACGAGCGTGCTGCCGAGCAGCGCCAGGCCGCCGACGACCAGGCAGCCGATCATGTGCCACCGGACGTCATTGGTGCGCGTCGAGGAGATGCCAACCGCCACCATGGCGACGGCGGTGAACGCCCACGGCACCGCTGAGATGAGGCCTGAGCTGACGGCGTCGACCTCGAAGTGCTCCTGGACGACCGTAGGAAGCCAATATGTGATCGTCCAGAACCCGATGATCATGCAGAAGTAGAGCCCCGCGTGTACCCACGTCAGCCTGGAGCGCATGACCTCGGCGAGCGCACCGCGCCGGTGGGCGTCGTCCGGCCGCGCCGCCTGGGCGTGCTTGAGCAGGTACTCCCGCTCGTCCTGCCGGAGCCACTTCGCGTCCTTCGGGCCGTTCGGCAGGACCACGAACACGAGGATCCCGAGCAGCACCGCCGGCAGGCCCTCGATGAGGAAGACCCACCTCCAGCCCGCCATCCCCAGGACATCGTGCATGAGCAGGATCGCGGAGGTGATCAGGCTGGTGAGCGCCAGACCCACTGGCACAGCGACCTGGAAGGTCGAGTACGCGCGGGCGAAGAGGCGGCCGGGACACCAGTACGTCAGATACAGGATGATTCCGGGGAACAGACCGGCCTCAGCGGCGCCGAGCAGGAACCTGAGGATATTGAGGGAGACCGGGCCTGCCACGAACATCAGGCAGATGGTCAAGATCCCCCAGGTGATCATGATCCTTGCGATCCAGATGCGGGCCCCGAACTTGTTCAGCGCCACGTTGCTGGGCACTTCGCAGAGCAGGTATCCGAGGTAGAACAGGCCGGCCGCGAGGCCGAACGCGCTGCCGCTCAGATTGAGGTCGTCCGACATTGGTGATGCCACGACCCCCAGGTTCGCCCGGTCCATGAAGTTCACGAACAGGGTCAGAACGAGCAAGGGGAAGAGGCGTATCCCCAGCCTCCTGAAGGCCCGTCGCTCGAGGTCAGGGTCCTCCGTGGGCGTTGTCGCCGTGTACTCGACTGTCATTGGTGCCGTCCAATCGCTGCGACATCGCTGTGCGGCGTCGCGCTACCCATCGAGCCAGTTGGTTCCGCATGACGGTACTGAGTTTCGAAATCGTGTCAAGGTATCGAGCCGTCTCAGCGGTCGCGGACGCCACGGCTACGCCTGAGCAGGTCACCGCGGTCAGCAGTGGTGCGCACGGTGGGAGAACCCATGCGATAGCGACGTCAAGGCCGCATATAACCCAGATGTAACCATGCGCTGCTGAGTGGATGAGTCAGACGTCCTGCCCGCACCAAGGGCTTCTCGATTGTTGGCCACGCCAGCAGCACTGGGTGGCCGGCAAGCACAGGCACGAGGCGCACTGCGCCGTCCTCCAAGCGGGGTGCTGGGTGCCCAGTGGGCAGAAGGGGTAAGGAACCTGCCCGTTCTCCGGTCCGCGTGTTCGCCGTGAACCTGAGTTCCCCCGGCTCGCTGAGGGGAGGGGCCGAGCGTGGGAGACGAAGCGGCATACTGACCACGCCCCGCGCGTGGAGGGACGTTGCCCTACACGCTCGAACCGACATCCGCGCGGACCGCGTCAACGGCCAGGACGGCACCACCATCGCCGATTGCCGCAAGAATTGTGGAATACCGCTGAGATTTGGCAAGCAGGCACACTATTGTGAGGGATTCTCGATGGAGTCAGTCCAGAGTGTTGAGCGTGCGATGGCGATTCTCGCCTCCCTGTCCCGCGCCGACCGCGACGGCCGAAGGCTGATTGACATTGCCGCAGACACCGACCTGCGAAAGGCGACAGCGCACCGAATTCTCAACACAATGGCGCAGGACGGGCTCGTGGAGCAGGACGAAGTCACCGGGCGTTTCCATCTGGGATTCGGACTCTTCGCACTGGGCTTCACCGCGGTAAATCGATATGGACTCATCGACCTTGCCAACGACTCGATACTGCGGTTGACGACGGAGTCAGAAGACACGGTATATCTGTCCGTGCGCAATGCGACTGAGGCGATCTGTGTGGACCGGGCCACCGGCGCATTCCCGATCAAGACGCTCACCCTCCGAGTCGGCGACCGTCGCCCACTCGGCGTCGGCGCAGGTAGCCTCGCACTGCTCGCCTGGCTACCGGACGAGGAAATAGAGCGCATCATCGAAGAGAACTCTTCCCGACTGGAGAGTTACACGAGCTTTGACGCCGATACCCTGCTGCAACTGGTCAGTGATAGCAGAAGCCGCGAGTACACCTTCAACGACCAAATGCTGATCCCGGGCATGCGCGCAATCGGCGTCCCCGTTGTCGGCAAGGACGGCAGAGCCGTCGCGGCGCTGAGCATTGCAGCCATAGCGTCGCGCATGGACACCAAGCGGCGTTCACGGCTGGCTCAACTGCTGAGCGCAGAGGCCGGAAAGGTGGCAGAACGCCTTGATGAGGCCACAGACGGCCTGACCGAGGCTAGTATTCGTCGGTTGCTTCCCGATCTCACGTAATTGTGCGCCAACGGCAATCCCCGTCCCGCGACGGGGGAGGAGATCAGGAGGGCTCTTCGGTGTAGCCACCCCGGGTGGCACAGGCCGGAGCCCAGAAGGTCAAGCAGCGAACACCGATGTGCCGGTGGTCAAAGCCCATCGTCGACCCCGCCGTACCTCGGCCTCGACGAGGACGCGGTATGAAGCGTTGCTTCGGTGCCTGGAAGCCGCCGATCTGCTGTTGAGGTCGGCCAGCCGCCCTGTGGTGCGGTCAGCACTCGTTCGCAGGTGCCGTCGGCGGCCCACCTCCGCAGCCGATTGTGCACCCCCCCTTCCACGAGCCGAACTCGGCCGGCAGATCCATCCACCGCGTTCCGGTCCGGACTTGTTGGCGACCGCGTCGATCGCCTGCCGGCGGTCACGCCACCGGCCGCTGCGCTTGAGTGTCCGGTCCGGCAGCAACGGCTCAATCCGCGCCCACTGCGCGTCAGTTAACGGCACGCGTTCACTGACGAGCAGAGCGCTGATCGATATCTGCACTTTTGATTGCGCTCTGCGCATACACCCTTGCGTCCAGCTTGCGGTCGATCCTCCCGGTGGACGCCTCTTCCGAACGCGCCGGTCTTGACGGGCGACTCCACGTCTCTGAATATGGGTGCACCATACGAACTCATCGGTGCGCTGATCGCACAGGAGAATCATGATCCATTCTTCCCACACGGGGAAGTCGAAGACCGCCACTCCTCGTGGCTTGCGCAAGGTGGTCGCTGCCGCGACAGCCGGCACGGCCATCGAGTTCTACGACTTCTTCCTGTACGGCTCGGCGGCCGCGACGGTCTTCAACACCGTGTTCTTCCCGGAGAACAGCGCACTGGTCGGCGCGCTGCTGGCGCTCGCCACGTACGCGGTCGGCTTCGTGGCTCGTCCGCTCGGCGGCGTGCTGTTCGGACACTTCGGCGACCGCCTCGGCCGCAAGCGGATGCTCGTTGTCAGCCTGCTGATGATGGGCGGCTCGACGGTACTCATCGCAGCGGTGCCCTCCTACGCCACTATCGGCGTCGCCGCACCACTCTTGCTGGTGCTGCTGCGGCTCACCCAGGGGCTTGCGCTGGGCGGTGAGTGGGGTGGCGCAGTGCTGCTCATCGCCGAGCACGGAGACCACAGACGCCGCGGCTTCTGGACGAGTTGGGCTCAGGCGGGGGGACCGCTCGGCAATCTGATCTCCACGGCGGTGCTGTGGGTCATGGCCGCGTTGATGTCCGAGGAGGCGTTCACGGCTTGGGGCTGGCGCATCCCCTTCGCCCTGTCGGCGCTGCTCATCGCCGTGGGTTTCTTCCTGCGCCGCAGCATCGAGGAGTCCCCCCTATACCACCAAGCCGCCGAGCACCACGGGCCCCGGCGCCAGGAGGCACAGGTCCACAGCCCCGTCGCCCTGGTGCTGCGGCACCACCGCAAGCCCGTGCTCATCGCGTTCTTCGCCGGTATCGGCGAGAAGACCACCTACTACACGTTCGCCATCTTCGGGCTCACCTACCTCGTGGAGACCGTCGGTGTCCCGAAGGCTCAGGTGCTCAACGCGCTGACCATCGGCTCGGTGTTCTGGTTCCTCACGATCATCGTCGCCGGGCGGCTCTCCGACATCATCGGACGGCGCATCACGACACTGACCGGTGTGGCACTGGCTGCCGCGTGGGTTCCCGTGGGGTTCACCTGGGCTTCCGGAGGTGGCTCGGTTGCCATCACGGCGTTGATGACCGTGGGTCTGATCGCCGACGGCATTATCGCCGGCGGCACCGCTGCCTTCTTTGCTGAACTCTTTCCCACGCACGTCCGCTTCAGCGGGGCGTCACTCGGCTACCAACTCGCCACGGTGGTCGGTGGTTCGGTCGCCCCACTGCTGGGCGTTGCCCTGCTCGCTGCCACTGGTTCCATTGCCCCGGTCATGGTTTTCGTCCTGGCGATGCTTGCACTGGCAGCGGCAGCCATGTTCGCGGCGGGCGAGACCAAAGACCTCGATCTGGCCGACATCCCCACGGACGCCGCGGCCGTACCGAAAACACCGTCCTCGGGCCTTGCCGCGTCTCAGCCGACGCCGACGCCGACGCCTGAACCTCCCGCCCAATGACCCAAGGCGATCGACCCACCGGCCCGTACCGAACGCCACCCCCGTCCAGGCATCGCAGCCCCGGCCAACAGCAACCGACCCATACCAGAGGCAATATGAAGCCGGGCGGGACACCCATGACGGGCCGGTTGATGACTTGTGCACGGGCTCGTCTTTGAAGAGCCGCTACGACCTGCGTGATGGGCAGCAGCGGGTATGCAACGGCAAGATTGCCTGTCCCCGCTGTCATGGCTGTGGGGAGCTTCCCTGCGATGCCACCATCCTCTGTGCCTGCTGCCGCGGCACCGACTCATGCCAACGATGAGACGGAACAGGCGAGGGCTTATCGGTGGCGGCGCCCGCTCCCTTGGGGTTGATCAGTCCGTTCCGGAACCGCTCTGATGAACCTCCGCCGTGGGTTCGATGCCGCTCGCGCCGACCGCTTCCCGCCAGGCGTCCAGGCCGGTCTGGAATGCCACGATGCCCGCTTCGGGCAGGGCGATCTCGATCGCTTCAAGGATCTCCTGAGGGGTGAGGCCGAGGTCGAGGGCCACTCTGATGTGGCTCTGGATGTGGCCCTTGGCCGCGCGCATCACGGTCAGGCTCAGAATGAAGAGCAGTTCCTTCGTGGCGGGAGCCAGACTGCGCGGTGCGAGGTAGGCGGCGTGCACGAGCTGGTTCGTGGCTTGCAGCACGTCGAAGTCATGCTCGGCCATGACCTTGTGGTAATCGAGGACGTATCCGCGATCGCGGGCCATGGCGTCGACGTAGTCCTGTGGGCTCTGCCGTGCCGCGGGGTTCGTGGGCATCGTTCTTGTTGTCTCCTTGCGGGTCTCAGAGCGGAGTGGCCGGTGTGAGAATGCGGTTGGTCTGGCGAATCAGCAGGCCTCTGACCCGTTTGCGGAAGGCGGCGAAGTCGGGATCGGCGGCCAGCTCCGCACGCCGCGTTGCACGGTCTTCGTGGCTGTCGTAACCCCAGAGGTAGACGAGGGTGTTCAAGTCGCCGATCTCCGTGGTGTAGAAGCCGAGCAGATTCCCGAGGATGCGGGTCTGGGGCTCCCGGCCCAGGTCGGCCCACAGACGGGCGTACTCCGGCACAGCACCTGGCCTGACCAGGTACTCGCGCTCTTCCACGATCACGACGCACCTCCCAGGGGTTCGAGGGACGACCGCGATGAGGGCAGGTCCTCGGCCTTCGGGTTCCGACTCGGGGAGAGCAGACGCTCGAACTCGCAGCTCAACGACGCGAGTTCGAGGGGTTCGGTCACCGCTGCGACGTAGCGGTCGGGGCGGATCACGGCCATCGTGCCGGGCTGGGTCGCGAACCAGTCGCGCAGGGAGCCGTCGAGGTCCTCCACCACGACCGAGTCGGTGGCGGAGGTGGGGCGTTCGCCCTGCGAGCGGCCCGAGCGGGATTCGGCCACGGCGACATAGCGGGTACCGATGCGGTCCCAGAAGGCACGGGACTCGTCGTCGAGGTGGATCAGCGGGTCGGTGCCGTATCCGATGAGGGTGAACCAGGTTCCGAGCGTGTCGTCGAGATGGACGGCCAGACCTGCGGACGTTTCGACCTTCGGCTGGACGAGCATCCGGCCCACGGCGCAGTTCTTCCCGGCCTCTTGTCCTCGGTGCAGCACGATGCCGCGCTCCGAGTAGCGGGGCATCGGCTTGAACCGCATGTCCACGAGCCAGTCGCGTACCGCCGGGGCCAGGCGGAGGCCGCGGAAGAGGATGTCGCGGGGGCGGGCGACCCAGGGGTTGGTCGAGGAGAGGATCCTGCCGAGGGTGTCCGAGAGGTCCACCATCGCCTTGGCGTGCGCGCGGCGTTCGGTGTCATATGTCGAAAGGATGCGCGGGTGAGCCCGGCCGCTGACCACTGCCGCCAGTTTCCAGGCCACGTTGGTGGCGTCGCGGATGCCGGTGTTCATGCCCTGGCCCGCCCACGGCGGCATCAAGTGGGCGGCGTCACCGACGAGACAGATCCGCCCCTCGACGAAACGGCTCGCCACCCGGGAGTGATGAGTGTAGACGCGAGCTCGGATGACGTTGAGGGCCGCCGGATCCGGTACGTGTCCCGTGAGCAGTTCACGGACCCTCTCGGGCCGCAGCATCGCTTCGGCATCCTCGCCGGGGAACAGCATGAACTCCCAGCGGCGGTAGTTGTACGGAAGATCCAGGCAGACATACGGCCTTCTCGGATCGCAGTGCAGGCCGGTGTACGGGGCGTCGAGCGGGTCGTTGTCGCATTCGATCACCACCCACTTACGGGGGCTCGTTTCGCCGACCAGCGGGATGTTCAGCTGGGTACGGATCGTGCTGCGACCACCGTCCGCCGCGACCACGTAAGCAGCGCGGACCAGGGCACCTTCGCCGTCAGGGCCGCTGAGGTGCAGACGCACCTCGGTGCCGTCCTGTTCCACGCGGATGAGTTCGTGTCCGTACAGCGGTCGTATGTGCGGGTAGCGCTCCAGACCCTTGCGCAATGTGCGTTCGGCGAGCTGTTGCATGAAGATGTTGCGCCTTGGCCAGCCGAACTCCTTCGTGGCCGGCCGGATGTCTGCGAAGCAGCGGCCGTCCGCGCCGAACATCTTCAGCGGGATGTTCTGAAGCATGTCGGCAAGCATCTCGTCGGCGAGGCCTATGCCTTGAAAGCTGCGCAGGCACTCGTCGTCCATGCCCACCGCGCGCGGGTAGTCGACGATGTCCGTGCTGCGGTCGACGAGCAGGGTCTCCACGCCGTACAGACCGAGGTAGTTGGCGACGGTGGCTCCGACCGGTCCGGCGCCGACGACCGCCACCTGCGTGCGGAACTCTGTGGGTGCGCTCATGGAGCGGCCTCCAGGCTGGTCAGGAACTGTTCGAGCTGGTGGTGAAAGGCGTCTGGCGCGTCGTCGTGGACGTAGTGGCCGGCGCCGGGGATCTCCACGGTGTTCACGAGCGGGTTGCGTACGGTCATCTCCGCTGCCGTCGCCGCGGGAAGGAAGTCGGAATCACCACCGCGGACGACCAACGTCGGGCAGCGCAGCGCCTCCACGCTGGGCCAGAGGTCGATCTGGCGGGCTGGGTCGGTGTCGAGGCGGGCCGCCGCTATACCGGCGAGGTCGAACTTCCAGAACCAGCGTCCGCATGTGCCCTGCCGCAGCGTGTGCCTCATCCGGGATTCCAGAGCGTCGGCGGTGATTCCGGGCCGGATACGACGCCAGTACGCGCGGGCGGCATCCAGCGAAGGGAACTCGGCGGGTGTCCCGGCGATTTCGCGTTTGATGCGCTCGGCTCCGGCCCCGCTGAGCGACGAACCGGGACCGATGTCCTCGATGACGGTCGCGATGACACGCTCGGGGTGGCGGGCGGCGTAGACGTATGCGGTGGCGCCGCCCATGGAGTGGCCCAACAGGATGAAGCGGTCGAGGTCGAGGTGATCGGCGAACTGTTCGAGATCGGCGACGTAGGCGGGCGTGTAGTACTCGCCCCTGGGGTCCCATTGGCTCTCGCCCCGGCCCCGCGCGTCCAGGGCGACGATGCGGTAGCGGTCCGAGAGCCGGATGGCGAGCGGTTCGAACGTGCGGGCGTAACTGCGCAGGCCGTGCAGCATGAGGATGGCAGGCCGGTTCGGCTCACCCCATTCGACGTAGTGGGCGCGCAGCCCGTTCAGAGTGGTGAAGCGGTCATACATCTCAGTGCAGCCCGTCCTGCCCCTGGATCTCGTCGGCCCGGATACCGCCGAGCCTCGCGTGCAGCCGGCCGCGTGTGGCGAAGGCGAAGATGACGACGACCTCGTCGGGATTCGGGGTGTCGGCGAAGGTCGCCGTGATCGTGTCGTAGTGCGACCGAACGTAGAGCGCGTCCTTGTGCGCCAGCGGGATGTCGATGGTGGTGCCGGGTGCGCCGCGCTTGCCGGTCGAGGGCACCCAGGAGGCGCCACCGCCGACCGAGTCGCGCACCGGGTCGGCGAAGACGGCGGTGAGGAAGGCGTTGCCGTGTTCGTACTCGCCGTTGGCACCGACGAGGCAGGCCTTGCCATAACTCTCGATGAGCCGGTCGGCGGCGGCTTCGGCGATGCGCCGGCCGAACTCCTCCCCGAGCTTGGGCGAGTCGGCGACGATCAGGTCGAGGTTCTTGCTGAACCGGCCGGCGTAGGGATTGTGGACTGCGGCGGCGATGACGATCTTGCGGACCGGCTCGCCGTCAGCGAGCGCTCCGGTCTCGTTGGCGAGGGTGTCCTCGGTCTGTATGAACCACTTGCGGACGTGGTAACCGGCGAAGTTGGATTCGGGCATGGCGTGCTCCTGATGAGAAAGAGGGGTGTCAGCCGTAGAGCGGCTCGACCTCGAAGGGCTCGCTTGGGGCTCCGTAGAGGCCGAGGATGCGCTTGCCCTCTTCGTCGTCGGTGACGGTCTCGTGGAAGAACTCCAGGCGGTTGCCGTCCGGGTCCGTGAAGTACAGGCCGAAGCCCACCTTGTGGTCGGTGGTCTTGACGACGTGCACCCCCTTGGTGAGGAGCATCCCGTAGAGCCGCCGCCAATTGTCGAGGTCGCCGGCGACCTCGAGCCCGTAGTGCTGGAGACCGATGCCGCCGGCGGTCGCAGCTTCCTCGGCGCGGATCAGGGCGATGTCGTGGTGCTTCTTGCCGAAAGACAGGAACACCCACTGCGGCCCGCGCGCGGTGACCTCCATGTCCAGGACGTCCTGGTACCAGGTTGCCGAGACCTCCGGGTCGCGGACGAACAGCGAGAGGTGGGTGCGGACAACGCGTGGCCGGACGGTGCGTGTCCCCTCGTCGATGAGCGGTGTCGGCGGCTCGTGCTGGTCCAGGGTGCGCTCGTCGGGATCGATGCCGAGGTCATGGGGGTTGTGCGGGTTGCTGCTCATCAGTGTCCTTCCGGGGTCGGGGCGAGGGCGGGTGTCCACGCCACATCTGTGATCTCGCTGAACTCTCGCCACTCCTTGGCCCAGGTGCGGCCCGCGTCGACGGAGCGGAAGAGGTGGCCGTACTTGGTGCCGGCGAAGGCGAGTTGCGGGTCTGCGGGGTGGACGCCGAAGGCCCACACGGTGGAGTTGGCCGGCTCGTCGAGGTGTGACTCCTGCCAGGTCTGAGCAAGGTCGGTGGAGCGGAAGATCTTCGTCAGGGTGCCGGGCGTGGCATCGCCGATGCCCAGCAGGAGTTCGTTGGTGCCGGGGATCTGCTTGACCAGGCGGGTGTAGTAGATGCCCCACTCCTTGCGGGTGTCCGTGCGGGTCCAGGTCCGGCCGTCGTCCTGGCTGACGAACAGCGCGTTGACGACCGCCACGACGATGGTTTTGGGCGGACCTTCGAGGACCAGGACGCAGTGGATGTCGGAGTTCGTGACGCCTTGAGGAAGGCTCGCGGGAGTGCCGTCGATGCGGGTCCAGGTGTCGCCGCGGTCGCCGCTGCGCCACAACCCGCCTTCCTCGATGCCGAACCAGAGGTTCTTGGGCTCGTATCGATCGACGGCGGTTGTAAGGATCCGGGGCTTGCTGACGCCCGCACAGAACTCGGGTATCTCCGGGGGGAGTCGGTCCCAACTCGTGCCGGCGTCGGTGGTGCGGTACACAGCGGCGCGGGAAGGTGCGCCGGTGCCGACGATGATGAAGTCGGGGTCGGTCGGGTCGACTGCCAGGGACCAGACGGTCCGGTCGTTGAACGGCGAGTCGACGCGGTGCCAGGTCGCGCCGGCGTCGTCACTGCGGGCGAGGCCCGCGTCGGCACCCGCGTAGACGACGTTCGGCTGCTCGGGGTGGACGGCGAGGCAGCGGACCACGGCGTCGAACTCGATGTCCTGCCCGAGCCCGAGGCGGTACCAGGTTCCGCCGTCGTCGCAGCTGCGCAGGACCCCCTGGCCGGCGGTGGCGACGAGGATGGTTCCTTCCATGGATATGACTCCTGTCGGTTGTTGCGTCTTATGGCTCAGAGGAAGATGCCGCGCGTCAGGCCGCCGTCGATGCCCAGCGATTCCCCGGTGATCGCGGCCGCCCTGGGCGAGGAGAGGAAGGCGATTGCCTCGGCGATCTCGTTGGCCTCCAGGACCCGGCGGATCGGGGTCCTGGCGACGAAGTCGGCCTCGACCTGGGCCGCTGTGCTGCCGCGCTTGATGGCTTCCTTCTCGTACAAGTCGTGGATGTGCTCCGTCTCCACGACTCCGGGGTGCACGGTGTTGACGGTGATCCCCGAGGGCCCCAGCTGGTCGGAGAGGGTCTTGGTCATGTGGACGACGGCAAGGTTGCGCAGCCCGGAGAGTGCGTGACTGGAACGGCCGGTCAGTCCGCCGATGTTGAGGATCCGGCCGTAGCCGTTCGCCTGCATGTGCGGGGCGACTGCCTGGGCGCAGCGGAAGTAGCCGACGACCTTGGTGTTGATGTCGGCCAACAGCAGTTCGGGGTCGGCCTCCCCGACGGAGTTGCGTACCAGCCCGGAAGGGGCGGCGGCGCCGTTGACGAGGATGTCGATGCGGCCCAACTCCGCGGCCGCCGAGTGCACCATGTGCCGCACGGACTCGGTGTCGGTGGTGTCCGAGACGAGGGTGACCACACGACTGCCGGTCTCTGCCTCGATTTCCTTCGCGGTCCGTTCCAAGGCCGGCTTCCGGCGTGCGGTGATCACCACGTTGACGCCCTCGCGGGCGAGTTCGCGGGCGACCGCCTTGCCGATGCCCAGGCTGCCGCCGGTGACGAGGGCCACTCGGCCCGCCAGTGCGAGATCCATACGATGCTCCCGATGAACGATGTCCTTGAGTGACGCCATGTCAGCCGAGGTTGACCCAGACGCTCTTGACCTCGGTGTAGAGATCGAGCACTTTGCGGCCCATTTCGCGCCCCCAGCCGGACTGCTTGAACCCCCCGAAGGGGGAGGCCGGGTCGGTGAGGTTGAAGCAGTTGATCCACACCGTGCCGGCCTGGAGTTCGTCGGCGATCCGATGGGCATGGCCGAGGTCAGAGGTCCAGATCCCCGCCGAGAGCCCGAAGGGCGAGTCGTTCGCTTTGGCGACGAGGTCGTCGACGTCGCTCCAGCGCATCGCGGCGAGCACCGGCCCGAAGATCTCCTCGCGCACGATCCGCATACCGTGGTCGGCTTCCGCGAAGACCGTCGGCCGAAGGAAGTAGCCGTTCGCGTACCGGTCGTTCAGGTCGGGGCGAGCGCCCCCTGCCGCGAGGCGCGCGCCCTGCCGCCGTCCGGCTTCGATGAAGGAGCTGACCCGGTCGTGGTGCCGGGCGGAGACGAGCGGGCCCATGTCGCTGGCCGGGTCGGTGCCCGGCCCCACAACGATCTTCTCGGCCCGCGCGGCGACCGCGTCGACCACGTCGTCATAGAGCGCATCATGGACGTACAGCCGGGAGCCCGCCGTGCACACCTGACCCTGGTTGAAGAAGATCGCCTCGGCTGCGGCCTGTGCGACCGCCTCCGGGTCGGCGTCGGGCAGCACGATGTTCGGTGACTTGCCGCCGAGTTCGAGGGAGACCCTCTTGAGATTGCCCGCGGCGGCGCCGACGATGGCGCGGCCGGTCTCGGTGGAACCGGTAAAGGCGATCTTGTCCACGTCGTCGTGGGCGGCGAGCGCCGCTCCTGCGGTGGCGCCGCGCCCGGTGACCACATTGATCACACCGTCGGGCACTCCGGCCTCGACGAGGAGCTGGGCCAGCCGCAGCGTGGACAGCGGGGTTTCTTCGGCGGGTTTCAGGACGACGGTGCAGCCTGTGGCCAGCGCGGGCGCCAGTTTCCAGCAAGCCATCGCCATCGGGAAGTTCCACGGCACGATCAGGCCGACGACCCCGACCGGCTGGTGAGTGGTGTAGTTCAGCACGCGCAGGCCGCCGCGCGGCGAGACGGGGACGGTGCTGCCTTCGAACTTGCTGGGCCACCCGGCGAAGTAGCGGAAGAGCTTGACGCTGGTACCGACGTCGACGGCACGGGCGACGGAGACGGGTTTGCCGTTGTCGCGGGACTCCAGCAGCGCGAGTTCGTCGGCATGGGCCTCGATGAGGTCGGCGATCCGGTGCAGCAGCTGTCCGCGGTCCAGAGGGCTCACGCGCCGCCATTGCGGATCCGCGAAGGCGCGGCGGGCGGCCGAGACGGCGCGGTCGATGTCGTGTTCGTCGCCGTCGGGAACCTGCGTGAGGACTCCGCCGGTGGCAGGGTCGACGGTGTCGAAAACGCGCCCGGAGGACGCCGGAACCCAGTTGCCGCCGATGAGCATCGGGCGGGACGGGGATAGGAAATCCCGCACTTTCTCCTCGGCGGAGGCGATGACGGTGGGAGGCACGGGGGTTCCTTTCACAGGACCATCTCGATGAGCTGCGGACCGCCGGCTGTAAGCGCCTGGCGCAGGGCACGGGCCAGTTCGTCGCCGGTCTCCGCCCGCTGGCCCGGTACGCCGTAACCGGCGGCCAGCGCAGGCCAATTCAAGGGGGGATGATCCAGGCTGGTCAGGGAGGCGGAGGCAGGTCCGCTGGGGCTTCCGCCGTGGCGGTTCAACTCGGTGCGCAGGATGCTGTAACTGCGGTTGGAGGCGATGAGTGTGACGACGTCGGCCTGTTCACGGGCCATGGTCCACAGTGCCTGGATCGTGTATTGGGCACTGCCGTCCGACTGCAGGGCGATCACCTGGCGTTCTGGGGCGGCGATCGCCGCGCCCAGCGCGGCGGGCAGGCCCTGACCGATCGCTCCGCCGGTGTTGGTCAGCGTGGTGTGCCGGGCGGCGTGTGCGGAAGCGGTGAAGAAGGGGTAGCCGCAGGTGCCTCCCTCCACGGAGACGACCGCGTTCTCGGGCAGCAGGGCGGACACGATCCGGCCGATCGAGGTGGGGGTGAGCGGGCCGTCGGGAAGACCGTCCTGGATGTCCGGCTCGCGGCGGCGGGTCGAAGCGTTGGTTGCGCCGAGAGCCTCCGCCAGTTCCTCCAGCGCCGCTACGCCGTCCTCTCCCGGTTCGGCGAGTATCCGTACGGAGCCTGGCTCGGCGAGGAGGCTCGGCACGCCGGCGTAACCGAAGTACGCGACCGGCTCCTGTGCCCCGGCCAGCACCACGGTCTCCGCATCGGCCAGGGCCTTGACGGCCACCTCGGGGAAGTAGGGCAGCCGGTCCAGGTCAGGCAGGCCTCCGCCGCGTTCGGCTGTGGCGGGGAAGGTTTCGCTGTACAGCTTCGCGCCGGTTGCCTCGGATATCCGCTGGGCCGCACGCTGCCCGCGAGCGGTGAGGGTCTCCGCGCCGAGTAGCAGCACGGAGCGGGAACCGTCGCGCAGCCGCTTGGCGATCCGCTCGATACGCCCCGTCGCGAACGGCGCCGGCGCCTGCGGCGGTGGTACGGCTGCGAGCGGTTCGGTGACCGTCGCCTGCTGGAAGTCGGCCGGGACGATCAGGGTGGCACCGCAGCCGGGTGGGGTCATTGCGGCGGCCAGGGCCTCGACGGTGACCTCGCTTGTCCGCGCAGCAGAGTCGATGGTGCCGACCCAGCCGGACACCGGAGTGGCCAGGGACACGATGTCGCTGGTCAGCGGTGCGTCGTAGGGAAGGTGCCAACTGGAGTGGTCCCCGACGACGTTGAGGACGGGCGAGTTGGCCCGGCGCGCGTTGTGGAGGTTGGCGATTCCATTGGCGAAGCCCGGACCCAGGTGCAGCAGGGTCATGGCGGGCTTGCCCGCGATCCGCGCGTATCCGTCCGCGGCTCCCGTGCACACTCCCTCGAATAGTCCGAGGACGGGACGTACGGCGGAGACCTCGTCCAATGCGGTCACCAGCGGCATCTCCGTGGTGCCGGGGTTGGCGAAGCAGACCTCGACACCTGCGGCGGCGGCCGTCTCGACCAGCGCCCGTGCCCCGGTCACTCCGGCAACACGCTCTGTCATGGGCGGGACTCCTCTCGTGGATCGCCCGGAATCTTCGCGGCGACGTGCACTTAGTGCACTAGCCAATGCGAATAGTGCACTTAGCTTGGATGTGCAGAGCCCGTCACGTCAAGGGGCCACATCACGGATTACTGCTGCGGCTAGACTCGCGACATGAGCAGGAGTGCACAGAACGCAACGGACCAGGGCGATACGGAGGCGGCTGAAGCCGTGAAACGTCCCAGTCAGCCGGCCGCGCAGACACTCATCCGCGGCCTGGCGGTCCTGCGTGCGGTGGCACAGCGCCCCCAAGGGCTGACGGCGACCGAGATCGCGATCCAGACCGGGCTGCACCGAACCGTGGTCCATCGCCTCGTCAACACGCTCACTGCGGAGGGCTTCGTCGCCAAGGACGCCACCGGGTACTACCGCCCCGGGCGCGAATTGCACAGTCTCGCGAACATGTCACAGCCCACGCTCGTGGAATTCGTCCAGCCCCATCTGCAGGGGCTGGCGGACGACCACGGGGGGACGGCCGTGGTCTTCGTGGCTGAGCGGGACAACGTCGTCGCAGTGGCGACGGCCGTGCCGGCACAGGGCGACTACCACCTCGCCTACCGCAAGGGCAGCCGCCAGCCCCTGGACCGGGGAGCGGCGCCCGATGCCATCCTGGCCGGGCGACCCGCCACCGCTGAGGACTCCGCAGCGGTACGGGAGGTCAGGCGCCGAGGTTGGGCCGTCAGCCACGGGCAGGTGGAGCCGGGGGCGCACGCCGTCGCCGCACCACTGGCCCGGGACGGCGACGTGCTGGATGCCTGCGTCACGTTCATCTCGCACCGCCGGGACCGCGTCGATGAGGCGACACACGACGTCCTGATGGTGGCCGAGGCAACCCGCGCCTTCTGTCTCGGAGCGAAGTGATGCCGCTGTCAGACGGTTCGTGACTGCTCGTGCGAGAAGACATCGACCGGATCGCGGCCGTCCACGTTCCACGGCCAGTCCGTGACCGCTCCCTCCAGCGTGGTGAAGACGGCGGCCGCCTCGCTCCTGCGTTCGGCCGTGCAAAGGGCGTAGGCCAGGAGATTGAGGTCCGCCTGAGCCGCGGCATGGTGCAGAAATCCCGGCTGGGGCCAGGTTGCGGCGGCCTGGTCGAGGGCCTTGGCCACTTGGGGGTGCTTCCAGAGGTCGCGGGCCATGAGGGCTTCGACACCGCCCCGGGCCACGACGCTCTGGTAGTTGAGCGCGGCCGCCGTCAGCTCCAGCGCGGCCGTCGGAGCGTCGGCAGGGGCGCGGGCTAGCACGAAGTCGACGAAGTCGAGGACATCGACGCGCGATCCCCCTTCCTCGGGTGAGAGGTAGCCGAGCAGCTGCAGGTGCGCCTCGCGGTTCCAGGGGTCGCGGGCCTGCACCTCGCGCCACACCGCGAGCAGGCTGCCGCGCTCGTAGCGCTCCAGTCGTGCCACGGCGAGGACGATCACCCAGGGTGCCGGGTCCTCGGGGCTCAACTCGGCTGCGCGATAACAGGACTTGACCAGGCTGACCGCGTCGTTCAGCCCGCCGGACCATCGCCCCTGAGTCAGAAGCGCCCAGGCGCTGAGGAGCAGCGCGTCGGGATTGTCCGGCTCACGGGCGGCCCACGCGGACGGCACACCGGAGGCGGCCGTTGCCTCCGCCAGCACCGACAGCCGGTACGTACGACGGTCCCAGTCCGTCCCGGCCTGCTTCAACAGGTCGGCCATGCGCGCCATATGGAGGTCCGCCATACCGATCATGCCTGCCCTGGGCACTTCCAACAGGGACTTCACAAAGCGGCCCAGCTCCGCGTCATCGAGTGCAGGAGCAAGACGCGGCTTGCGACGGCCGGAGAAGAGAACCATGGTGCGGGAGAGTACGAGACGTCGGACACATCGCCAACACTGGCGAATCAGCGTATAAGCAATGCCGTCGATGCCGGGGCGCCGGCCTCAGTTCCGGTCGCCCCCAGCCAGGACCCGCCGCCGGAAGTCCCGCGGCGTCTCTCCGTACGCCGTCTTGAACACCCGGCTGAAGTGCCGGCAGTCGAGCAGTCCCCAGCGTGCGGCGACCATGCTGATCGGCTGGTCGGCCGTGGCCGCACTCGACAGATCGCGGGCGCAGCGTTCCAGACGCCGCGTGCGGATCCAGCCGGCGACAGTCGAATCGTCGGCGGCGAACAGCTTGAACAGGTAACGGCGTGAGATGCCGTGCGCCGCGGCGATCGAGTCCGGCGTGAGATCCGGATCCGAGAGCCTTTGCTCGATGTAGGCGCGGATGCGCAGCATCATCGCGTCCTGCGGAGCGGCCGGCGCGGACAGAGCCAGCTGCTCCGTGACCAGACTGGTGACCAGGGAGACGGTTCCGTCCATCAAGCTCCTGACGGCCGGCCCCGTACAGTCACGGGCCTGCTCGCCCAGCGACTTCAGGAACGGCGCCACAACCGCCCCGACACCGCCGTCGGCAGCGATCCGTCGGGCCGTGAGGCCGCGCAGCGCCTCGGGGCGCACCGGCAGCATCGGACGCGGCATCAGCATCAATACCGTGCTGAAATCGGTCGTGTAGGTGAAGGAGTACGGGCGCGAGGTGTCACAGATCGCGATGTCCCCAGGACCCAGTGCGCTGCACACCCCGTCCTGTTCGATCGCCGAAGTGCCCGCCACCTGGAGCACGACCTTGTAGAAGTCCTCTTCGTACTGGGCGACCAGCCGCTCCGTGCGACGGACACGCAGCGGCCCGGCGCTGACGGAGCTCAGCTGGAGCAGGCCGATATCACCGCTGGCGGCCCGTCCGTGGAAGGGGATGCGCGAGGCCGGCCGTGTGTCCAGACCGGCGAAGACCTTGGACATCTCGGATGTCCAGTGATCGAAGCGCTCCGTCCGGGCGACGGAGTTGGTGGTCACGATCGTTCGCATGGTGTGCTCACCTGCCGGAAGTCTCTCGGACACATAGCTCGCACGCGTTCACTGCGGGCTCCTGGATTTCCCTGCGCTGCCCACGCGGGAAGGCGCCGGCGGACATCGGGTGTGCATGCATTGGCGAGAACGGGTGCACCCCGCAACACTCCGGCTGCCCGGCGTAGACGCACAGTACTGCACACCAGACACCAGGTTGGAAAGACTGATTCCCCTGCGGCGGTCGAAGGGGATGGTCCGTGCCTCGTACTCGCGCACCACGATGGCTTTTTCTGCCTTCCTGGTCCTCAGCGAGCGGTTTTCTCTCCGTCGCCGTATCTCCCAGGGAGTTTTCGTGACTCAGCAGTCCTCGCCCCCGAATCACCGCACTCACCTCCGGCAAGGAGCCGTGGGCGTGGCAGGGATCCTTTTCTTCGTCCTGTCCGCGCAGGCTCCCCTCACGGGTGTCGCCGGAACCCTTCCCATCCCCCTCGGCCTCGGCAACGGGGGTGGTGTGCCCGCCGTGTACCTGGCGGTCGGCGTCATGATCGGCCTGTTCTCGGTCGGGTTCATAGCGATGAGCCGCCATGTGACCGATGCCGGCGCCTTCTACGCCTACGTCTCCCGGGGATTGGGCAAACCGCTCGGCGTCGGCGCCTCCCAGGCCGCGGTGCTCTGTTACAGCGCGACCCAGGCAGGCATGTACGGGCTATACGGCGTGGTCGTGCAGGGCCTTTTCCAGAAGTACGCCTCGATCGACCTGCCCTGGTGGGTGTGGACAGTGGGGACAATCTGCCTCGTTCAGGCGCTCGGCTCGCTGAACATCGAATTCGGTGCACGGCTGCTGGCCGTCCTCGTGGTGGCTGAGACTTCGCTGCTCGTGGCCTTCGCGATCCACGAGGTGCTGTCGGGTGGCGGCCCCCAGGGATTGGACCTCGCGGGTTCCTTCTCTCCCTCGGCCTTCTTCTCCGGAGCGCCGGGGGTCGCACTGACCTTCGCGATCGCCTGCGTCATCGGATTCGAATCCACCGCGATCTACGCGGCAGAGGCGAAGGACCCTGCCCGCACCGTGCCCCGGGCCACCTATCTCTCCGTCGCCGTGATTTCGATCTTCTTCGCCTTCGTGTCCTGGATGTTCGTCAGCTACTACGGCCCGGACAACGTGCAGGACGTGGCAAGGAACGCGCTGGAGAGCGGCAGCGCCACGTCAGTGGTCTTCGACGCGGTGACCGCCACACTGGGCTCCTGGGCCACCGGCGCCATGCAGATCCTGCTCGCCACCTCGCTGATCGCGGGCGTGCTGGCCTTCCACAACGGCATCAACCGCTACTTCCACTCCCTCGGCTCCACCGGCGTCCTGCCCGCCTGGCTGTCCCGCACGAACCGCCAGGGCGCCCCGTACACGGCGAGCCTGGTCCAGACGCTCGTGACGCTCGCCATGGTCGTCCCGTTCGCGATAGCCGGAGCGGACCCGGTGATCACCTTGCTGACCTGGGGCGGCGGGGTGGGTGTGCTCGCGTTGATGCTCCTGTACCTGCTGACCTCGCTCTCGATCGTCGTGTTCTTCCGCAGGACCCGCTTCGACACCCGGCGCTGGAACACGCTGATCGCACCAATGCTGTCCATGGCTCTGCTCCTCGGCGCCACCGTGCTGGCACTGAACAACTTCACGACTCTCATCTCCGCGTCCGGCACCACCGCAGTTGTCCTGGAGCTGACCGTGGTCGCCGTGTTCACCGGCGGCGTCGTGCTCGGGTACGCACGTAACCGTGGGGCCGGGACCGACCCCGCGGACCCGGCCCCGCGAGACCCCACGCACGACGTAACGGCCTCAGCCTGACCGGCTCCTCCCAGGAACGCGAGGAACAAAATCGACATGAGCCGCAACACTGATGTTCTCGTCATCGGCGCCGGCTTTGCCGGCCTCGTCGCAGCACGCGAGCTGACTCGCAGCGGGGTCAAGGTGGTGGTCCTCGAAGGCCGCGACCGCATCGGCGGCCGGACCTGGACCGACAGTCGACTCGGCCAGGAGCTGGAATTGGGCGGCGCCTGGGTGCACCCCCTGCAGCCGCACGTCTGGGCCGAATTGACCCGTTACGGTCTCGGAGTCGTTCCCAGTCCGGATGCCCGGCGATTCCTTGTGGCCGCCCCGGCGGGCATTCTGGAGCTCACCCGCGACACGGCACTCGAGCTCCTCGAACAGGGCCTTGGCGGGCTGGTCGCCGAGGCCAGGGACGCCTTCCCCTATGCCTTCGACCCGCTGTTCGCGCGGGACCTCGTCACCGAACTCGACTTGACCAGCGTCGCCGACCGCCTCAAGATGCTGCGCCTCGGCGAGGACGCTCGCGTGGTCATCGAGGCGTTCTGCGCCACCGGTTTCCAAGCTCGTCCGGAGGAGGTGAGCCTCGCGCACGTCGCGCGCCTGATGGCCCTGGCCCAGTGGGACGCGGCAACCGACTTGGAGGCCGCCGCCACCTTCAAGATCCAGGGTGGGACGCGGGCCCTCGCCGAGGCGATCGCCACGGACGGGACGGCGACAATCGAGCTCGACACCGAAGTCGTGGAGGTGACGTCACACGACGAGGGCGCCACGGCACGCACCGCCACCGGCGAGGTGTACCAGGCCAAGGCCGTGATCGTGACCGTCCCGCTCAACGCACTGCCGGGGATCACCTTCCTGCCCGAGCTGCCCAAGCCCAAACGGGCCGCGGTCGAACAGGGGCAACCCTCTCGCGGTATCAAGCTGTGGGCGCGGATCCGGGGCCCGGTGGAGCCGTTCACCGGCTTCGCCTCCCCGACCGCCTCTCCGCTGTCCGTCGCACAGTATGAGTACGAGGTGGAAGGCGACAGCGTTCTCGTCCTGTTCGGTGACGACGCGACGCGCATAGGGCCGGAGGACCACGAGGCCGTTCAGGCCGCGGTCCGACGCTGGCTCCCGGATGCCGAAGTGATCGCGGTCGACGGTCACGACTGGACCAACGACCGCCTCTCCCGGGGCACCTGGGCCAACCTGCGGCCGGGGCAGCTCACGAGTGTGATCCCCGAACTCCAGCAGCCGGAGGGCCCTGTGCACTTCGCGGGCAGCGACTACGCCACCGCCTGGCTCGGGTACATCGACGGCGCGATCGAGAGCGCGCTGGTCACAGCGGCCCGGATCCGCGCAGACGTGACGGGCCGCCGTACGGCGGATTAGAAGACCGGCGACAGGCTTCCGGGTGGGCTGCTCCACGCGCCGGCCCCGGGATCCGCTTCTTCCCGCGGGCTGCAGATTCACCAACCCGTGCACCCGGTGTCACCTGTCCATGCACGGGATCCCGTGGAACGGCAGAAGGCCCCTGCAAGCGTCTGGACCTGGACCATCGTCGTCCTTTTTCCTCTACGAACGTAGAAAAACGCGCCCCACAGCGCATCCCGGAGGAACGCCATGACCGCAACAGCTCACCCCCTCGACCAACTGACCGGCGACGAGATCATCCGCATCCGCTCGGTGCTGGACCGAGCCGGTCTGCTGCGGGACACCTCACGGTTCGTCTATGTGGGCCTCGAAGAGCCCACAAAGCACGAGTTGCTCACCGCCTCGGAGCGGCCCGCCCTCGACCGCCGGGCCAGGGTGCTCCTGCACGACACCGCCGGTGCCCCGGGCCAGGACGTCGTCGTCTCCCTGACCCGGCAGAACATCGTCAGCAACAGGACCCTGGACCCCGTCGCGGACGGCCAACTCCCCATCCTGGAAGAGGAGATCGCCGCCGTCGAAGAGGTGCTCGCCCAGGACGAGGAGTGGCTCGCCGCCCTGAAGAGCCGCGGTCTCGACGTGGCACAGGTCCGCGTCGCGCCGCTGTCCGCCGGCGTCTACGCCGACGAGTACCCCGAGGAGACAGGCCGCCGGATCCTGCGCGGCCTGGCCTTCGTCCAGGACCACGACCGCGACCATGCCTGGGCCCACCCCGTCGACGGCCTGGTCGCCTACGTCGACATAGCTGCCCGTACGGTCCACCGGATCGTCGACCTCGGTCCCGTCCCGGTCCCGGCCGGGTCCGGCAACTTCGACGACCCCGCGGTCACGGGCCCCGCCCGAACCACCCAGAGGCCCATAGAGATCACCCAACCCGAAGGCCCCAGCTTCGCTCTGGACGGCAACCTCCTCACCTGGGAGAACTGGTCGCTGCGCATCGGCTTCGACGCCCGCGAGGGCCTCGTCCTGCACCAACTGGCCTTCCACAACCGGGACAAGGGCCGCGAGTACCCGATCATCCATCGGGCCTCGATCGCCGAGATGGTCGTGCCCTACGCCGACCCGTCCCCGGTCCGCTCCTGGCAGAACTACTTCGACACCGGCGAATACCTGCTCGGCCGGTCGACCAACGCCCTGGAACTGGGCTGCGACTGTCTCGGCGACATCACTTACCTCGACGCGGTCATTGCCGACGAGTCGGGCCGTCCATGGACCCTGCCCAACGCCATCTGCCTGCACGAAGAGGACTACGGCATCCTCTGGAAGCACAGTGATCTGTGGACGGGCTCGCACGAGACCCGCCGCCAACGCCGCATGGTCCTCTCGTTCTTCACCACCATCGGGAACTACGACTACGGCTTCTACTGGTACCTCTACCTCGACGGCACCATCGAGTTCGAGGCCAAGGCCACCGGCGTCGTCTTCACCTCCGCCCATCCAGGAGGCAACTACCCCTACTCTGCCGAAATCGCCCCAGGCCTCGGCGCTCCTTATCACCAGCATCTGTTCTGCGCCCGCCTCGACATGGCGCTCGACGGCACGACGAACCGGGTCGAGGAAGTCGATGCGGTACGGGTTCCGATGGGCGCCGGCAACCCCCGTGGCAACGCCTTCACATACCGGCACACGCCGCTGACCCGGGAGAGCGAGGCACAGCGCTCCGCCGACATGACTGTCGACCGCGTCTGGCACATCACCAACCCCGCCTCGCTCAACGCGCTCGGCAAACCGGTCGGTTACGTGCTCCACCCGGAGGGCAAGCCGACCCTGCTCGCCGACCCGGGCTCCTCCATCGCCGCCCGCGCCGCCTTCGCCACCAAGCACCTGTGGGTCACCGCCTACGACCCCGCCGAGCGCTACCCGGCCGGCGACTTCGTCAACCAGCACCGGGGCGGTGCCGGACTGCCCGCATACGCGGCGGCCGACCGGGACATCGACGGGCAGTCGCTGGTCGTCTGGCACACCTTCGGCCTCACCCACGCACCCAGGCCGGAGGACTGGCCGGTCATGCCGGTCGACTACACCGGTTTCAAGCTGAAGCCGGTCGGCTTCTTCGACCGCAATCCGACGCTGGACGTCCCCCCGAACTCGCCCGCCTCGCACGGCGGCTGCGACAGCAAATGCCATGAGTGAACTGCTTCCGGCGGCCGGCCTGGCGGGGGCGCTTCTCTGCCTGGCCGGTCATTTGCCCGGGCCGGTGCACCGGTGGGGACCGCAACTGCTGTCAATGGGCGGCATGGCGCTGATGGCCGGCGGCAGGGTGTCTCCCGGCACCTGCGCAGCCGGGGCCGCATGCCTGTGGAGCGTCGTCCGGGCCTGTGCCGCCCGCCGAGGCTGGACCGGGTCGATCGACCTCGCCGCGATGACACTGCTCATGGCCCTCATGAGCGATGGCATCACCTCTGGCGGCTCGCATACGCACGTGGCCGCCGTG
Source organism: Streptomyces bathyalis (assembly GCF_015910445.1). Classification (NCBI taxonomy): domain Bacteria; kingdom Bacillati; phylum Actinomycetota; class Actinomycetes; order Kitasatosporales; family Streptomycetaceae; genus Streptomyces; species Streptomyces bathyalis. The sequence goes on along the minus strand of NZ_CP048882.1, from coordinate 336,361 downwards.
GCGGGTGACCCACCGGGCGCGGCGGCCGTGCTGACCGTCATCGTCTGGGTCACCGCCAGAGCAGGTGGGATCATGTTCCGGCGGTTGTCGAGCACTTCATCCACTGCGGAGGCGATTGCTTCGCCGGCACGCAGAGCCCGGGCGTACCGGGAGTCAGGGGCCGCACTCATGATCGTCAGCATGGCGGCCATGCTCGTCTGATCCTCGTACAACGGCGATGAGGAGAATCACCGGATGCCGAAGATCGTCGACCATGACGAACGCCGGCGGCTGATCATCGAGTCGGTCTGGGCGCTGATCAGCCGCCGCGGCCTGGCCGCCGTGACCATGCGGGAGCTGGCGGCCGAGGCCGGCTTCGCCAACGGAGGGCTCGCGCCGTACTTCCGCGACAAGGACGAGATACTGTTGGCCGCATTCCAGTACGCGTGCGCCGCCACCGAACGCCGTCTCGCGCCCGCCATCGCCGAATCCCGCGGGCTGGCCGCCCTGCGTGGCCTCTGTCACGAACTGATGCCGCTGGACGACACCCGGCTGCTCGAAGCGCGGGTCGTGATCGCGTTCTGCGACCGTGCCCTGTACGCCCCGGGCATGTCGTCGGCCTACCAGGCCACGACCGCCCGTTGGCGGACGCTGATGCACAACTGCCTCGCACAGGCCAGGCTCCTCGGCGAGGTGAGGACTTCCGTCCCTGACGAGCGCATCGTCGAGACTCTGGTCGCCGTCGTCCTGGGCTTCCAGGCCAACGCGGTGCTGACACCGGCAGCCACCACGCCCGAACGGCAACTGGAGGTTCTGGAAGGGCTGCTGGATTCATACGTCTGAACGGAAGAACAGACGGATCGTAGGGGCTTCGATCGCGGCGACGGTCGAAGCCCCTTCCTGCCCCGCGGGCTTCGTCAGCAGTAGACCGACTGGATTTGCAGGTACGACTCGAGCCCCTCGGGGCCGAGTTCGGTGCCGAGGCCACTCGCCTTGACACCGCCGAAGGGAGCGACCGGGTCGGGCAGGTAGCGGTTCACCCCGATCGTTCCGGTGCGCACCCGTCGGGCGACGGCCGCGCCTCGTTCGGGATCCGAGGTCCACACGGTTCCGCCGAGGCCGTAGTCCGAGTCGTTGGCGATCCGGACGGCGTCGTCGACATCGTCGTACGGCAGCACGCAGAGCACCGGCCCGAAGATCTCTTCCTGCGCGACGCCGAATCCGCTGCCGACGTCTGCGAAGACCGTGGGCTCGATGAACCAGCCCTTGTCCAGGCCGACGGGGCGTCCGCCGCCGGTGGTGATCCGGCCACCCTCGCTGCGTCCCTTTGCGATGTGACCCTCTACGCGCTCCCGCTGGTGTGCGGTGGTCAACGGCCCGATGAGCGTGTTCTCGTCCATCGCGTCGCCCACGGGCAGGGTGCGGGCGAGTTCGGTGACGAGGTCCACGACCTCCGCGTAGCGGCTTCGCGGTGCCAGGATGCGGGTGCTGAGGAAGCAGGTCTGGCCGTTGTTGGTGAGGGTCGCGCGGATCAAGTCCTCCCCGATCGTCGCCGGGTCCAGTTCGGCATCGTCCAGGATGATGCCCGCGGACTTGCCACCGAGCTCCAGAGTGACCGGGCGCAGCAGGCGCCCGCAGGTCTCGGCGACGACCCGGCCGGCCGGCGTGGAGCCGGTGAAGGCGACCTTGTCCACGCCGGGGTGGGCCACGAGATGTGCGCCTGCCTCCCGGCCACCCGGCACAACGTTGAGTACTCCGGCGGGAACACCCGCTGCCTCTGCCGCCTCGGCGACCAGGAACGAGTCGAACACGGCTTCCGGGGACGGCTTGAGGACCACCGTGCAACCCGCCGCCATCGCGGGTGCGATCTTGAACATGGACAGGACCTGCGGATAGTTCCACGGCACGATCGCCGCGGCGACGCCCACTGGGACGTGGCGCACTTCGATCGAGCCCCCGAGCAGCCCTCCGCGGACCTCGGAGAAGTCCGTCGTGCGAGCCAGCCCGGCGTAATAGCGCAGCACCTCGGTCGGATATCCGGCCTCCAGTTGCCGGGACATGCTGATCGGCATGCCGTTCTGAAGGCTGACGAGCTCGGCGATGCGGCCGGCCCGCGCCTCGATCTCCGTGGCGAAGCGTTCCATCACCTCGGCCCGGCGTCCTGGCTCCCAACCGGACCAGCCGCCGCGCTCGTCGAAGGCCCGGCGCGCCGCGTCGACCGCGGCATCGACGTCCGCCTCGAGCGCCTTGGGCACGCTGCCCAGTGCCACCTCGGTGCTCGGGTTGACGGGAGTGATGACGTGGCCGGTGGAGGCGCCCACCCACTCCCCGCCGATGTAGAAGTGCTCGTAGCGACATTCCTGACGACCCATCAGTACTCTCCTGCGATCCGGTGCACGCTCGGGTTCGGCACTTTGCTCGACCTTCGCCGGGCGCATCGCCCGCCGGGTGCCCTTCGGTGCACGGGCAGCCACCAGGGAATGCATGGGATCCAGGTACCGGTTCCGGCAGATCACGTCACTGGCGGTTTGCCGGCCTGATGTTGCGGTGCGGACGGCCGCCGCAAGCGTGGGGGAGTGTTGACAGGCCCAACCCGGAGCGGTCAGCCCCAGGCCCTCATCATCGTGCCACGGCCTCAACTGCCCACCGCGCTCGCCCAGAACCAGGCCCGGGAGATGGGCGCCGAACTGGCGGGACGGCCGCTCGGTGGGGCCCTGTTTACGGTCAGCCACATGCTGCCCTTCGCGGTGAACTTCCTTTCCTACGCGGTCGGATTCCTCACGAAGCTGTTCGTACGGCCCGGGTCACACGAGCGGCACGGCAAGGAACACCGCGGACTGCGGGCCGAGATCGCCGAGGGCTTCGTGTGGTTGTGGCGACAGCATCTGATGCGGGCGCTGGTCGCCCTGACCGGCGCGGTCGACCCGGTCCTGACCGCCCTGACGCTCGTACTGATCGTGCGGGCCCCAGACGAAGCCGAGCACCAGCACACAGCGCTCACCGGACCCTTTCATCAGGGTGATGGCGGCGGTCGTACTCGGCGATGCCATGCATTTTCTGGTGGCTACCTGTGCACTTTCTGGCGGCCCACGGTCGACGTCGTACGTGAGGGTTGGCGAGGTAGTCCCGCACCCGAGGCCGCCCCAGGCACCGACCAGTCCGCACATCCTGCCTTCCCAAGGGGAAACGCATGACCGTCAAGGCTGACGTCGCCCATCGCAACGCCCGCATCCACACCCTTGATCCTGCCCAGCCACTGGCCTCGGTCCTGCTCGTCGCCGACGGCACCCTCGTCGCGATCGGCGGCGAGGAGTTGCTCGAACAGGTCGAAGGCGCCCCCGAGATCGTCGACCACGGCGGCTCGGTCCTGATGCCCAGCCTGGCCGACGTCCACAACCATCACATGATCGCCGGCCGGGCTGATCTTTACGAGCTGCAACTCGATGCCAGCGCCGATCTCTCCGTGGTTCTCGATGCCATCCAGGACTGGTCAGCCGACCTCGCACCCGACGCCTGGGTCGTCGGCGGTGGCTGGGGCATCAGATTGATCCCGGAACTGTCCGACTTGAAGGCTCTCGCCGCCCTCGACGAGGCCGCGGGAGGGCGCCCCGTGCTACTCCGCGACGACAGCTGCCACAACCGCTGGGTCAGCTCGGCCGCACTTGCGCTCGCCGGCATCGACGCGGCCTTCCCCGATCCCACCGGTGGCACCATCGTCCGCGACCCCGCCACCCGTGCACCGGTCGGCTTGCTCTTCGAGTCCGCTGTCATTCCCCTCGAGCACGCCTACATCGCCTCGGCCCCCACCACCGTGGAGCAAGACGCTGCGGCATGCCGACGGGGCATCGAGATCCTGCACACGTTCGGGGTCACCGCTTTCCAGGACGCTGCCGCCTCCGCCCAGATGCTGGCGGCGCTCAAGCATCTCGACGACACCGGCCGACTCGACGCTTGGGTCGTGACCTCACTTCAGATCAACGACCATGTCCTCGGTACCACCCCGATCGGGCAAGAACTGATCGACCGACGTGAGACCTACCGCAGTCCCCACCACAGACCCGACTTCGTCAAGATCTTCCTCGATGGCGTCCCGCCCGCAAGGACCGCGTCGTTCCTCGAGTCCTACCTGCCCGACGACGTGCACGGCGGCGGATGGCGCGGCAACACCATGATGAGCCTGGCAGATCTCACCGGATGGCTCCTGCGCGTCGCCGAACAGGGGCTCTCTGCGAAGATCCACAGCACCGGCGACGGAGCGGTACGCATGAGCCTGGACGCCATCGCAGCTGTCCGTGCGGCAGGGCACGCCGAGCCCCGGTTCCAGATCGCTCACGGCCAGTACATCGCCGAGGAGGACCAGCCCCGCCTCGCCGAACTCGACGTCATCGCGGACATATCACCGCCGCTGTGGTACCCCGGCCCGATCCACCAGGCTCTCTGCAACTGCCTCCCTCGTGATCGCGCCGAGCGGCTCCATCCCAACCGGAATCTCCTCGACGCCGGTGTCCTCGTCGCCGGTGGCTCGGACTGGCCGGTCGTGCCCGCCCCGAACCCATGGCACGGCATACAGGGCTTGGTGACCCGCGCCGACCCGACCGGGACCTTCCCGGGGCACGTGTGGCCGGAACAGGCGATCACCCTCCACGAGGCCGTATACGCATACACCCTCGGCGCAGCCCGGGCGATGGGCACCGACGACGTCACGGGTTCGCTCGAAACAGGTAAGTCCGCGGAATTCATCGTCCTCGACCGAGATCCGTTCACCGTCCCCGTCGACCAGGTGGGCCGCACCACTGTGATGCAAACCTGGTTCGCTGGACGCAAGGTCTACGATCGCCTGCCTGCCGCTTGATCGTTCATCGCAGCAACCGGCCTGGCCCCCGAGTATCTACAGCAAGGACCTGCTCCGGACCGGCCCGCAGGGGCACTGCAAGTGCGCATTCCCAGTGCACTGCCCTCGAAGTCCTTGCGCCATAGGAGATTCCTTCAACCGCGCAGGACGACCCCCTCGCCGTCAGGCCGGATTGCGTTCTCTGCGTCGTTCTCTGCGTCGTGTGGGGCGTAGGTACCGGAGGGAAATCCTGCTCAGGTCAGCCCCTGACTGAGGGCTTTCTCTTTCACTGACGACAATTCGATAAGGACCCGTCCATGACCACGAACGACCCAACTTCCGCCCGGCTTACCAGCAGGGGCCGCCTCGCCTTCGCCAGCGGTGTCGGCTCCGCCGTCGAATTCTACGACTTCGCGATCTACGGAACGGCCACCGCGCTCGTCTTCACTGACACGTTCTTCCGCACCGACAACGCATGGTTGAGCACCTTTATGGGTCTTGCCACGTTCGGCATAGGATTTCTCATGGGACCGATCGGTGCGGTGCTCTTTGGCTGGGTGGGGGACCGCTACGGTCGGCGGCGCGCGCTGATGCTCACCTTCTTGGGAATGGGAGCAGCCACGGTGCTGATGGGGCTCCTGCCGACGTACGCACTGATCGGCGTCGCGGCTCCGGTCCTGCTCGTGATACTCCGGCTCATCCACGGACTCACTGCGGCAGGTGAGATCGGAGGTGCGGCGGTGTTGGCGATCGAGCACGCCCCTGCGGAAAAGCGTGCGCGGTACGGCGTATTCGTTGCGCTCGGCGCTCCCGTCGGTACGATCCTGGCGAATATCGCGTTCGCACTCGTGCTCTTGGCGCCCGCCGAGAGCGTCCAGAACTGGGTCTGGCGGTTGCCTTTCCTGTTCGGTGGAGTCGTGCTGCTGATCGGCCTCTGGCTTCGGAAGGGCGTGGCAGAGAGCCCGGTGTTCCAGGAGATGATGCGCGAAAAGAAGGGCCTGCTTCAGAAGCAGGCCCCACTGTTGCAAGTCTTCCGTGTCAATTGGCGTCGGGTACTCCTCGGCGCAGGCGTGAGCATCGGGATCAACTCCATGGCGTTCGTCATGTCCATCTACATGCTTTCGTACGCCACCGCGCCTGCGCCCGAGGGTCTCAGTCTGCCTCGCCAGCCGATCGTCATCGGGAGCATCGCCGCGCTGCTGTTGCACGCCGCGGCGAACGTCCTCTCCGCATTCCTGTCCGACCGGATCGGTCGCCGCCCGGTGATGATCGGTGGCGCGGTGGCCTCGATCGCCGCCGCGCTGTTCATCTTCCACCTCGCCGCGCACGGCACGCTGGCCTCCGTGAACGCCGCGATGGCGATCGGCTTCGCCGCAACCGGTCTGCTGTTCGGCCCGTTGTACACCTACTTCACCGAACTCTTCCCACCCGAGCAGCGACAGACGGGCCTGGGCGTCGCATTCCACGCCGGCGCGGTGCTCGGTGGGGGCATGGCACCCATGATCGCCAACCGGATCGTGGCCACCACCGGCCAGGCGGCGAATATCGGTTACTACCTCGCCGGGGTTCTCCTCGTTTCGCTGGTGTGCCTGATCGTTCTGCCGGAAACGGCACCTGCGCGGACGCGCCGGACATCGACCGGACCTTCGGCGTCGGTCACCTCGATCGACGGAGCGCCCAGGGTATGACCGGTTGGCGATCGGTACTGGACGGATTTCGCTCGCCTGGACAGAACGGGGTAAAGAGAGCAGGGCATTCGAAATCCGTTCATAAGCCTCCTGATGGGTGCAGCGGTCGTCGACCTCGAAGAACTCACCGACCACCTTGAACACCGCGACGCGGACCTCCAGTTACATGACGGCCCGTCAGGCGCGAGGCCAGGTGTGCGGTGCACGCTCAGGTAGCGGTTTCCGACACCAGGGCGGCCCCGTGTCCTCCGCCTGCCCGCCACCGGCCCCGGAGTAGCGAGGTCACGATCGCCAGCGACTTCATGGCGCACTCGTACCCCTCTGCCATACGCGAAAGTTACGGCGCGAAGAGCAGTCGAGGGCGAATCGTGACGGTCGTGACATCGATGGTTATCTGCACAGGGGGGCGGCGGGGCGGCGCCAGCGGCCTGAAATCAGCTCCAATTCTTCGGACGACGAAGGCTTCTGCCGGTGGCCGGGTCGGCCGCGGCAACTGGTACGTGACTGCGCGAGGCGTCCGCGGCCGATAGTGAAGGAATCCGGGAGGAGCCGAGAGTGCTCAGTGCGACTACGGGGCGTGTCGGTGCCACTGGTGAAGAGTCGCTGTCGGAAACAAACGGTATTCGGGGTCTCGGTACGGGTCTCCGCCACCGCCCCGAGTGTCGGTGCGGGAACGAGCAGGGGTGGACATGTGCGCGCAATGCGTCGGCAGCCAGGATGACAAATCGTTCGGTTAGCGTCGGATATCCGCGGTCATCGTCGCCCGTCCCCGTCCTGTCGCTCCTTGCTGACCGGTCGCACGAGGAGGCCCGTGTCCGTTCCGCGATTCCCTTACGCCCTGCGCCATTCCTTCGATCCCGCTCGCAGGGGCCCGCGTTCCGTGCCGACTTGGCTCATTCACCCTCTGGTTTGGCGTTCTGCCCCCGTCCCGTGGATGGCCATGCTTCGCGGTGCCTTGAGCGCAGGACCACTGCTGGCGCTGGGAGTGATCACGGAACACGTTGGTCAAGCAGTCGCGGCCGGAATCGCCGCGATGCTCGCCGGCGTCAACGACCGGCCCGGCACACGCCGAACCGGCGTCGTGCATATAGGACTGCCGGCGATGGCCGGTGCTCTTGGAATGCTGTGCGGCGGTCTGCTCGCGGAGGCGGGGAGCCACTGGGGTGCTGTGCCCGCGCTCTTCGTCGTGGGCCTGTTCTCCGGCGCGCTCAGTGTGGCCGGCCCTGTGTGGTCCGCGGCAGCCATGCAGTTGCTGGTCGCCACGGCGATCGGCGCGGGGATGCCGCTGCCTGGCCCGGCATGGCTCAATGCGGGATGCTTCCTGGGCGGCGCGGCCTGGCTTCTGTTGCTCCGGCTCCTCGTCCGCAACCCGTGGCTGCGGCAGGCGACGCCCGGTGGCGGCGAACGGGAAGCCGTCGCCGGGGTGTTCGACGCACTCGCTGATGCTCTGCACGCTCTCGGAGGGCCGGAAGCGGAAGCTGCCCGTCGCCGACTGACCGCCGCGCAGCAGCACGCGGATGAGGCACTGCGGCTGATGCGGGCGCTGTCCTGGCCGGTACGGCTCACCGGTCGGGATTCAACTCGGGCTCAGGTCCTCATTGAACGCCTCGGTGCTGCGACCGCGCTGTGCGAAGCGAGCATCGCGCTGCTGTGGGAGGGCAGGCCGGTGGCCAGTCGTGTGGCTGACGGGCCCCGTCGGCTTGCCGCGGCGGTCCGTGCTCAGACGGCACCCGGCGCGCTGGCGAGCCCGCTCGCCGATACGGCCCAGCGCGATGCCTTCGACCGTGCAGTGCTGGAGGCGGCGGTGACGTTCGACCGTACGACGCCGGGCCGAACCCCTCTTGAGTACGGGGCCGGGCCGTCCCCGGCGGGCGACTGGTCCGGGCTCGTCCGCCGCTCCCGGCGCGCGGTGGACCTCCTGTCCGGCCGAAGCACGCGCTCTGCGCCCGCCCGTCGATGGCGGGACGTCTTCGGGCCCGTCGGGCGGGAGTACGGGCTGCGCGTGGCCCTCTGCGTCGCGGTCAGCGCCACCGTCGCACTGGCACTCCACCAAACCCACTGGTACTGGCTGCCCGCGACGGCCGCCTTCCTGGTGAAGCCCGACATGGGCCCGCTCTTCTCCCGAGTGGTGAACCGCATCGCCGGCACGGCCACAGGCGTCCTGGTCTTCACGCTGACCACGGCAGGACTGTCTGGCGCGTGGTGGCCGGTCGCGGTGGCCGCGGCCGGTGGAACGCTGATCCCGGTGGCGGTCCGCAACTTCGGATTTCAGACGGCGGTGGTCACCATGCTGGTCCTGTCGTTCGTGCACTCGTTGGGGGACAGCGAGGCGGCAGCTGCCCGACTGGTGGACACGGCGCTTGCCTGCGCGATCGTGCTCTTCGTCGGCCACCTTCCGCACCTCGCGAATCCACGGCTGCGGGTAGGCCACCGCTTGGCTGTCGCGCTGCGTTGCACGGAAAGGTATCTGTGCCATGTGCTCGACGGATCAACTACCACGGGCAGCAGCCCCGTTGTCTCATCCGCGAACAGGGATCCCGCCGACGAGGGCAATCGGCTGCGGAACGCCGCATACAGGGCGCTCGCCGAGGCCCGCATCGCCGCGGAGACGGCCGCAGCTGAACTTCTCCGACCGCAGCATGGGCAAGGACACGACTGGCTTGCCGTGATGGCACGGGCAGAACGGATCGCTGATGCCGCCACCGCGTGCGCGGTGCGCCTCGAGCGCGGTGTGCCACGCCCATCCAGGGCCGAGGCACAAAAGGTGACCACTGCGCTCGCGGCCATGGCCGATGCGCTGTCGGACGGCCGCGACAGCCCAGTACTCACACTGCCCCAGGCGCCACGGGGGTGCCATTCGCTGCGCGAGGTCATTACGCAGCTGCAAGGCATCAACGAGCTGACAACGGCAGCCTGACAGCGTGTTGGCCTCCTCATCGACTTCTTCACAATGCAGAGCTCCTGCAGTTCCACGGCTGCCTCTTGCCCGGTGCCCAGCGTCGTCCATGGCATCAGATGGATCGACGGCAAAATCCGAAATTGGATTCGAGGCGGGACGTCAACCAGAGCGCACAAAGGAAGTGCTGACCGGTGGGGTCGCCGGAGAACGGGGCACCACCCCGGCGTGCGATCAGCGGGTGGCGAGGAACTCAAGCGTGTCGATCACGCGGTTCGAGAAGCCCCACTCGTTGTCGTACCAGGCGACCACCTTGACGTGGCGGCCGTCGACGCGGGTGAGGGCCGAGTCAAAGATCGATGAGGCGGGATTGCCCGTGATGTCTGACGAGACGAGCGGGTCGTCCGAGTACTCGAGGACGCCGGCGAGCGGCCCCTCCGCTGCGGCGCGGTACGCCGCCAGCACGTCGTCGCGCGTCACGTCACGGGCGACGGTCGTGTTGAGTTCGACGATCGAGCCCACCGGGACCGGTACGCGGATCGAGTCACCCGACAGCTTGCCGTCGAGGTTCGGCAGCACCAGGCCGATCGCCTTGGCGGCGCCGGTCGTGGTCGGCACGATGTTGACGCCGGCGGCTCGGGCGCGACGGGCGTCGCGGTGCGGACCGTCCTGCAGGTTCTGCTCCTGCGTGTAGGCGTGCACCGTCGTCATGAACCCGTGCTCGATACCGGCGAGTTCGTCGAGGACCGCTGCCAGCGGCGCGAGCGCGTTGGTGGTGCAGGAGGCGTTCGAGACGATCGTGTGCACGCCTGGGTCGTAGGTGTCGGTGTTGACCCCGAACGCGAGCGTGACGTCGGCGCCGTCCGACGGCGCACTGACGAGTACCTTCTTCGTGCCCGCGTCGAGGTGGGCCCGGGCGGCCTTGGCCGAGGTGAAGCGGCCGGTGGCTTCCAGGACAATGTCGACGCCGAGTTCGGCCCACGGCAGCTGCGCCGGTTCGAGCTCGGCCAGCACCGTGATCCGACGGCCGTCAACGACGAGGGCTTCCCCGTCGACTGTCACTGGGCGCCCGAGCCTGCCCGCCGTGCTGTCGTAGGCGAGCAACCGGGCGAGAGTGGCGGGCTCGGTCAGGTCGTTGACGGCGACGATTTCGAGGTCGCTGTCGCGCTCCAGCAGTGCGCGCAGCGCATGGCGTCCGATGCGGCCGAATCCGTTGATGGCGATGCGAGTCATGAGTGATGTCCCTTCCCTTCCACGCCAGGCTCGCCCGCGGCCAGCGCCGCTGACAGTGGCGGGATCGCCACGGTTCAAAAGGATCCCGCCACGCGGTGCCGGGCGGGCTACTCGCCCCGGGTGAACGTGCGCCGGTACTCGCTCGGTGTGGTGCCGAGGATGCGCTGGAAGTGCAGGCGCAGGTTCGCGCCGGTGCCGAGCCCGATGTCGGCGGCGATCTGTTCGACGCTGCGCTGCGAGCGCTCGAGCAGTTCGCGGGCCAGGTCGATACGGGCGCGCATCACCCACTGCATCGGCGTGTAGCCGGTCTCCTCGACGAAGCGCCGGGAGAACGTGCGCGGCGAGACCCCCGCCTGCCGCGCCAGTAAGTCGAGGGTGAGGGGCTCGCCGAGCCGGTGCAGCGCCCACTCTCGGGTAGCGCCGAACCGCTCGCCGAGCGGGTCTGGGACGCTGCGCGGCACGTACTGGGCCTGGCCGCCGCTGCGGTAGGGGGCCGCAACCAGACGCCGGGCCGCGTGGTTGGATGCGGCCACTCCGAGGTCCCCGCGCAGGATGTGCAGGCACAGGTCGATGCCGGAGGCGGCGCCGGCCGAGGTGAGCACGCTGCCCTCGTCGACGAACAGCACGTTCTCGTAGACCTGGACGAGCGGATACCTGGCCACGAGTGCCCGCGTGTAATGCCAGTGCGTCGTGGCGCGCCTGCTGTCGAGCAGGCCTGTGGCGGCGAGAGCGAATGCGCCTGTCGAGATGGCGGCGAGCCGCGCGCCCCGGTCGTGGGCGGCGATCAGTGCCTCGAGGACGGCCTGCGGTGGGTCGTCGCGGTCCGGGAACCGGTAGCCGGGGACGAACACGATGTCGGCCCACGCAAGCGCGTCGAGGCCGTGGGCGACGTAGTACGCGAGGCCGTCGCCGCCGGCCACGAGACCGGGTGTCGCCCCGCACACCCGCACCTCGTACGGCATGCTCGCGCGGGTGGTGAAAACCTGCGCGGGAATTCCGACATCGAGCGGCTTCGCACCCTCGAGCACAAGGACGGCGACGCGACGCAGGCGGGGTGCAGGCACAGGGAGAGGTTACGTGGGGCGTGACTTCGATACGCCCGCTGCGCGGACCCGGGCAAACGACACATCGGCCGGGCTGTCTCCCACGTCGTAGTCCACCGCGTGGGCCTCTCGAAAGTCGAGTCTGTGGCCGCCATCAGACTGCCCCCCCTGCCAGGGCGAAGCATCGAGCACGCCGAGCACGGCGCTCGTCGGTGGCGGCCTGGGCCAGCCTCCGGTCAGAGTGTTGTAGCGCCGTGCTGGGCGGCCGGATGGGGCTCAGTCTCCTGTCGGGCGGTGATCCGGCCTCGCAAGTCTTTCATCCCCCATGCTGGGTCGTCTTCGCTGAAAGCGAGCAACGCCTCCAGCACGTCAAGAGCCGTATGTGTCAGACGAATTGACATCCCGTCAGGCGGAACCCGAGCCCGAGAGATGAGTTCCCCTACCGATTGCACACTGCGCAAAGCCCGCGGCCCGGGAGTCTAATCCAGCGTCTTGACCACTAGTTCCGAGGATGGCGGAGCCAGAGGTCGTGGCCCTGTTTGCCCGTGCCGGACACCGCGACAGCCTCTGCGACCGGTGGGTAGCTGCTGGCGACGAGGGTGTACTCGCCGTCGATCAGGTCGGCGAAGTCGTACTCCCCGTCTGGGCCCGTGGTCGCGGCGCAGACCATGTTGCCGGCGGCGTCCAGCAGCGTGACCTGGGCGTCGGCGAGCGGGCGGCCCTCATTGACCCGCACGGTGCCGCTGATCCTGGCGCGAAGCTGCAGTTCGACGTCACACCAGGTGTGGCCGCCGGCGACCTCGACCGATTCGGCGGCGGGACGGAACGCGGGAGCGCTGAACGCGAGGGTGTAGTGCCCTGCGGTGAGCGCCGTGAAGGCGTACCCTCCTTCGGCGTCGGTCTTGGCGGTGGCAATCACCTTGCCGCGGGTATCGGTGGCCACGATCACGGCGTCGCCGACCGGGAGGCCGTTGGTGCCGCGTACCGTGCCGGTCAGTCCGCAGGAGCCGCTGAGCATCAGGTCGAAGTCGACCGGCCCGTCGCCAACCACCAGGCTGGCGGCCTGCGGGTCGTGGTGATCGGCGGCGGCGATCAGCACGTAACTGCCGCTCCCCGGCACCGGCAGCATGTACCGGCCGTCGGCCTCAGTGGTTGTTCTGACGAGCTGGTGCCCGCCGCCGTCGATCAGGGTCAGCGTCGCGGATGTCACTGGTGCACTGTCAGCATTCTGGACGAGGCCGCGGATCTCGCTGACGCCTTGGTGGTTTACGGCGAGGGGCAGGCCCGGTGCCTTCTCGGCGTTCGGCGCCCTGGTCTCGGCCGGATGTGGCGCGCGCCCGTTCGGATCGCCGTCCGCGGGCGTCTCGCGCAGCCCCTCGCCCTCGACATCGACGTTCGGCAGAGCACGGCCGAGCCACTTGGGCAGCCACCAGGCAGCCCTCCCGAGTAGCGCCAGGGTCGCCGGGACGATGGCCATGCGCACGATGAACGCGTCGAAGAACACGGCGACGGCGAGCCCGAAGCCGATCATCTTCACCATCGACTCGCTCGACCCTATGAAGCCCGAGAACACCGCGATCATGATGACGGCTGCGGCAGCGACCACGCGGGCCCCGTGCCGGAAACCGGTGACGACGGCCTCACGGGGCGGTTCCCCGTGGATGTACGCCTCGCGCATCCGCGTCACAAGGAAGACCTCATAGTCCATCGCAAGGCCGAAGACGACACCCACCATGAAGATCGGCATCATCGACATGATGGGACCGGTCTCCTCCACCGCCATCACATCGGCGAGCCAGCCCCACTGGAAGACAGCGACGACGGCGCCGAACGCGGCGAGCACGGAGAGCAGGAAGCCGAGCGCGGCCTTGAGCGGCACCAGGATCGAGCGGAAGACGACGATCAGGAGCAGGAAGGCGAGGCCGACGACGAGCGCCAGGTAGGGCAGCAGCGCATCGTTGAGTTTCTGCGAGACGTCGATGTTCATCGCGGTGCTGCCGGTGACCAGCACCTCCCCGCCGGTGTCGGCCTTGATGGCGCCGCCCGCGTCGCGGACGGCCTGTGTCAGGTCCTCCGTCTCGGTGGAGGAAGGCTTGGAGTCGGGCACCACCGTGATCATCGCGGTGTCGCCGGCCTTGTTGTACGTCGCCGGGGTCACGGTGACCACGTTGTCGAGGCTCTTGACGGACCGGGTCACCTCTCCGACAGCGGCTTTCGGGTTGTCGGCGGACTTCGCGTCGACGACGACCATCAGCGGACCGTTGAAGCCGGGCCCGAATCCTTCGGACAGCAGGTCGTAAGCCTTGCGCTGCGTGGTGGACGTCGGCTGCGAGCCGTCGTCGGGCAGGCCCAGTTCCAGCGAGACGGCCGGGACCGCGGTCGCACCGAGGCTCACGACGCCGAGCAGCAGCAGGGAGACGGGGTGGCGGACGACGAAACGGGCCCAGCGGGTCCCCATGTTCGGCTTCCCCGTGGCACTCGCGGCCTTCTTGCGCCCTCCGCCCAGCAGCCTGCTCTTCTTGCCGGCCGGCTGCACCTTCCGGCCCGCGAAGCCGAGCAACGCCGGGATCATGGTGAGTGCAATGAGGACGGCGATGACGACTGTGCCGGCGGCCGCGATGCCCATCTTGGTGAGCATGGGGATGTTGACGACGGCAAGGCCCACCAGCGCGATGACGACGGTGAGACCGGCGAAGACGACGGCAGAACCGGCGGTGCCAACGGCCCGGCCGGCCGCGTCCTCGCGTTCTCGGCCCTCGGCGAGCTCGGCACGGTAGCGGGAGGCGATGAACAGGGCATAGTCGATGCCGACCGCGAGGCCGATCATCATCGCCAGCGTCGAGGTGGTGGAGCCCAGGTCCAGCCTGCTGGCCAGCACGGTGATCGTGGAGATGCCTGTGCCCACCCCGATCAGCGCGGTGAGGAGCGGAAGCCCGGCCGCGATCAGCGAACCGAAGGTGATCACGAGGACGACCGCGGCGACGGAGACGCCAATGACCTCGGTGGCGCCGGTCTTGGGCACCGCCTGGAGAGCGTCACCGCCTACCTCCACCGTCAGCCCGGAGTCCCGCGCGTCCTGCGCGGCCTCCTTGAGGGCGTCCCTGGAGGAGTCCTCCAGCTCCATGCCCGAGACCTTGTACGAGACCTGCGCGTAGGCGACCGAGCCGCCCCGGCTCACGGCTTTGCTCCGGAACGGGTCGCTGACGGCGGCCACTTGGGAGTCGTCACCGAGTTCCTTGACGGTGTTCCCGACGACAGCCTTGTGGGCCGCATCCGTCATCTTCTCGCCGCCGGGTGCCTTGAAGACGACGCGTGCGGTCGCGCCGTCGGCACTGGAGCCGGGGAAACGCTGGTCCAGCAAGTCGAAGGCCTTCTGCGCCTCGGTGCCGGGGATCGAGAAGGAAGTGGAACCGGCCGCGGGCGCCTGTGCTGCGCCCACGCCCGCCAGCGCCAGCAGCGCCACCCAGAACAGGGCGACGAAGTGCCGTCGCCGGAAGGCGAATCGGCCGAGTTTGTATAGGAATGTGGCCACGAGGACGTACTCCTGGTCCAGCTCGTTGGGTCTATAAGGCAGGGGGCATGGACCCGACGGCGTGAGCGGCCGCGCGTCAGGTGAAAACGGGCAGGGGTGGGGAGTCCCCGGGTCAGGCGCCGAGTGCGGGGAGGACCACGGCGTCGATGTAGGAGATCAGAAAGGCTTGTGTGGGCGGCTGGGCATCGATCATGGTTCGGGCCGCGAACGCGCCGACCATCATGTGCAGGACATAGTCCAGGGCGGGGTTGTTCGGACGGATCTCACCCCGGTCGACCGCGCGCTGCAGCACCCCGCGGAGGTCTTCCAGCTCCGGCTCGATGAACAGTTCACGGAATGCCTGCAACAGGTCGGGATTCGCGTGCACCGCCATGGACAGTCCCCGCATCAGCGCGGAGTCGGCTTCCATCTGGCTGTCGCCTTGACACACGGCCAGCGCGTGCAGGTCGCCTCGAAGGGACCCGGTGTCGATGTCGGCGAGATGCAGCGGCTTCTGGTGTCGCAATGCCCTGACGACCAGCTCGGCCTTGCCGCCCCACTGGCGGTAGAGGGTGGCTTTGCTGGATCGGGTGCGGGCGGCGACGGCGTCCATGGTGAGGGCGTCGTAACCGACTTCCCGGAGCAGGTCGAGTACGGCCGAGTACAGCTCGCCCTCGCGCTCGGGTGTGATCCGGCTTCGGCGCACCGTTGCTGCTTCAGCCATGATCGACACTCCCCTTCGAACGAAACGGTTTCGTACACCCGGGACTGTAGCGCAAGCTCCGCTCGAAACGAAACCGTCTCGTACCGAGGTGCGGCCGGGTTTCCTGAGGCGCCGCCGGGGGCACCCCCGTCGGACCGCATCGGCTCCGAATCAAGGGCGCAGCGTCGGTGCCCTCGGGAACACCGATCGGAGCTACTCGGTTGGCGATGGCTGGAGTCCCCCGTGGGGTGCGATGCTGGATTCATGGCCGGCGTCCTTGAGCGGCACCGGGACTGGAAAACCGCCTCTCACAGGGAGGCAGCACGATGAGCCCCTCCGACAGCAGCGCCGGGCAGAGCCGCTGGAGCCTTCCGCTCGACCTGACGGGTGCCGACGCCGGTGGAAAGCCGTGGCGGGAGATCGACTGGTCGATGGCCGGGCAGTTCCTCAACCGCTTCCCCGTGGGCATCGCGGTGATGAGCCCCGACCTCAGGTACCTGTGGATCAACGACGCCCTGGAACGCATCGGTGGGGTCCCCCGTGCGGAACGGCTGGGGAAGCGGCTCAGCGACGTACTGCCAGGGTTGGACACGGAGCCGATCGAGGGCCGGATGCGGAAGGTGCTCGAGACGGGACGGGCCGTGACCGATTACGAGTACCGGGGCCGGACCCAGGCCGACCCGGACCGCGAGCACGCCTATTCGACCTCGTTCTTCCGTCTCGATGACGACTCAGGCCGGGCACTGGGCGTCTGCTACATGGTCTTGGACGTCACTGACCGCTGGCGAGCCCGGGAACGGCTCGCCCTCCTGAATGAGGCCGGAGCGCGAATCGGCAGCACTCTGGACGTGACGCGCACCGCCCAGGACATGGCCGATATCTGCGTGCCGTGGCTGGCCGACTTCACCGTCGTGGACCTACTGAGCCCAGTACTGAGAGGTGAGGCTCCGAGCCCCGGTACCCCCCTCGGTACTCGACTGCTGCACCGCTCGGGCCGGGCGACAGTGGCCGAGGACCGCCACAAGGCAAGAGGGGAAGTCGGAGAGACCGTCGAGTTTCCACCGTTCTCACCGGGCGCACGCTCCCTGGCCGATGGCACCTCCTACTTCTGTCCCGTCCTGGAGGACGAGCACAATGACGCCGTCGCAGCCGAGCCCCCCGGCGCCGGGACGGGCGCCGGCCTTGGCGCTTGCTCCTTGATGCTGGTCCCGGTCGGCACGCGCGAAACCACTCTCGGTGTCGCCACGTTCATTCGCTGGCGCCCTCACGACCCCTTCGAGCGGGACGACCTGCTCCTTGCCGAAGAGATCGCCGCCCGGGCCGCCGTCTACATCGAAAACGCCAGTCAGTACGCCCGGGAGCACAGCACGGCGCTCGCCCTCCAGCAGGAGCTGCTTCCTCACATGCTGGCCACCCACCCAACCCTGGAGTTCGCGTCGCGCTACCTTCCCGCTGACGCCGGCGCCGGGGTGGGCGGCGACTGGTTCGACGTGATCCCGCTGTCGGGGGCGCGAGTCGCACTCGTGGTCGGGGACGTGGTCGGGCACGGGATCAATGCCGCCGTCTCCATGGGCCGTATCCGCACTGCGGTGCGCACGCTGGCAGACATGGATCTCCCTCCCGAGGAACTCCTGGCTCACCTGGATGACTTGTTGCTCAAGTTCCTGAGGGAGGAG
Source organism: Streptomyces bathyalis (assembly GCF_015910445.1). NCBI lineage: Bacteria > Bacillati > Actinomycetota > Actinomycetes > Kitasatosporales > Streptomycetaceae > Streptomyces > Streptomyces bathyalis. Next base: position 318,801 of record NZ_CP048882.1, on the reverse strand, counting down.
CCCGCGAGGGAGAAGAGCCGGAGCCAAGCAGCCTCAGTGCTCGGGGCGAGCTGCCTCTATCTCGTCTACGATCCGGTGCTTCGCACATGCGCCATGGCCCGATCCGGCCACCCGCCACCCGGAATCGTCACCCCGGACGGGTCGGTGACCTTCCCCGACCTGCCCCCAGGGCCCCCGCTCGGCCTGGGCGGATTGCCATTCGAGTCCGCCGAATTCGAACTCGCGGATGGGAGCGTCCTCGCCCTTTACACCGACGGCCTCATCGAAAGCCGTGACCGGGACGTGGACTCGGGGCTGGCGCGGCTGCGCACCGCCCTGTCAAGTCCCGGTCTTCCGCTGGAAGAACAGTGCACAGCCGTCCTGGACTCTGTGCTCGCCGACCGCGGTCCCGAGGACGATGTCGCGCTCCTTCTCGCGCGCACCCACGCTCTCGCCGCGGACCAGGTGGCGACCTGGGACCTTCCCGCCGACCCGGCGGTCGTGACCCACGCCCGCGCACTGGCCAGCCACTGCCTCGACCAGTGGGACCTGAGCGATGCGGCCTTCAACGTCGAACTGATCGTCAGCGAGCTGGTCACCAACGCAATCCGGCACGCCTCCGGACCGCTCCGGCTGAGACTGATCCGGCACACCGCACTGATCTGCGAGGTTTACGACGCGAGCAGCACATCGCCGCGACTGCACCACGCGCGCACCACTGACGAGGGAGGACGCGGTCTGTTCCTGGTGGCGCAGATCGCCGAGCGCTGGGGCACCCGCTACACCGGCGAGGGAAAGATCATCTGGGCCGAATACGACCTCCCGACCGCCGACGGAAGTGACCGCACTCCCGGGGGACCTGTACAACCGAGCTGATCACATCCCGCCACCCACTACGCCCGTCGATCCGGAATCATGACCGGCCGAGATCCTCGGGAACTGAATGTGCCCCCCTCCAGACAAGTTGAGGTGCACCCCCAACCGCTGTACAAGCCACTCGGGCACTGACCAACGGGTAGTTTGCATGACGAGGTGAGCTGTGACCCTGCAGCTTGGGACAGAGCCTCAAGCGTGGTAGCCGACGGCAAAGAGGTCACGGCAAGCAGACCTCAGACCGTCTTCAGTCTCCCAGTGAGCGCTCGAAGGCCTCAGCATGGTCGCCCAGGATCTGCGAGGGTGGGGCCGTCTCATCGGCACGCCGACAGGGAAGTCCGCACCCCTCCGGACCACGGCGGCATCCGGGCGTTCATCGTCTCGTGCGCCGGCAGCCTGCGTGACGCACCGCCGGGGAGACCGGCTCGCACGTCAAGGGCCGTACGCATCAGGTGAGGTGACATGTTGTCAGGCGCAAACCTGAGTTCGGCAAGTGGGTTTGCTGCCCATCGACGGCACACTGCGCAAAGCCGACGGATGGCCGACACTCCTCACCTGCCGCCACCTCTGCCACTACCGAGGAGCTTCGCGCTCCGCTGGGCTGCGAGGCGCCGGATGGTCCGCCGAAGCGGTGTGCAGGTGTGGGCATCTCCTCAGGGCGTTCCCGCCAGTGCATCCTCGGCCCCTCCCTCCAGCCACACCAGCAGGTGGGAGGGGCGCTCGGCGTCCATGTACACGGTGTTCGCGGCCACTGCGGTTCTGCGGGCGCGGGCCTCCGGTTCGCCGGTGTTGGTGTTGACGTCGAATCGAGGGAAGTTGCTGGAGGAGATGTCGAGCCGGATACGGTGACCGGCGGCGAAGAGGTTCGCCGTGTCCGGGGCGGTCACTTCGATCTCGTAGATCTCGCCCGGGGTGAGCAACTCCGGCCTCTCGTTGGAGCGGTGGAAGCGGCAGCGGACGATGCCGTCGGTCAGCAGCATGGCGAAGCCGTGCGGGTAGTCGTCGTTCGGCGGGTGGACGTCGAGGAGCTTGACGGTGAAGTCGGTGTCCGGGGCTGTGCTGGATATGTAGAGCCTGGCCGACACCGGACCGGCCAGCACCACGTCGCGCTCCAGCGGTGCCGTCGCCAGACTGACCACGTCGGGGCGGGAGTTCAGCGGCAGATACGGCTCGCGTGCCCCGTAGACCCGGGCGTCGGGTGCGTTCTGGTCGTATGCTCCGCCCGTCATCACCGGCTCGCCCGATGTGATTTGGCCGCCCATGGTCGGTACCGGGTTGCGCGGGTCGAAGTCGTAGGTCACCGACGCGGAGGAAGCCGTAGGCGGGGCGGTGGTGATCTCGCCGTCGGCCGTGAGGTAGAGCGTGATGGGTTCGGCCGACGTCGGCGGCCACTGGGTGTCGGTGCGCCACACGCCGCCGTGCCGCATCCGTCCGGCGGCATCCCGCCCGCCGTCGGAGCCGCCCATCAGGAAGTACTGGACGGTGGGCATCTCCTCGTCGTCCGGGTTCCCGGCGCCTGCCCGGCCCAGCGCGCGGTCGAACCATCGGCGGCGGAACTCCAGATACGACGGCGCGAGGTTGCCGTCCAGCGTCGCTTGCGGGCCGAAGTCCACGTCCCCGGCGTACGTCTCGCATCGATGTCCGTGCGTCCACGGGCCCATCACCAGGTACGCGGGCGCCGACTTCAGCTCCTGAAGTGCGGTGAAGTTCTCGATGGTGGAGCGGACGTACGGGTCGTACCAGCTGCCCATGTGCAGGCTCGGTGCGTCGGGGAAGCGGTCGTAGAAGCCGCGGCCGTAGATCGCGGGGTTGCGGTAGTAATCCCCGAACGTGTCCTGCCGCCACTGCTCCAGCAGGAAGTCCTCGTAGGCGGGCAGGTGCCGCAGCGGCGAGCAGCCCGGCCGCCACGGCATCGCACCGAACCAGCCCGCCACGTCCACCCGTCGCAGCTCCTCGGCAAGCACCCCGTCGGCCGCCGCTTCGGGGCTGTTCGTGGCGTGCCGCAGCGCCCACGTCACCTGCTTCAGCTCGAAGGCTCCGCCCATCCGCATCCCCGCGTCGTAGCCGGAAGAGAAGCCCCCCGAGTCCTGGAACATGGCTGCCAGGCCGGTCACCCCCTCCGCGGCCGCGGCAGCCTGGACGTGCGCGGAGTAGGAAACCCCCGTCATCACGACCCTGCCGTCGCACCACGGCTGGTCCCTGAGCCACGCGATCGTGTCGGCTCCGTCCGGGCCCTCGCCGAGGTACTTCACGAAGGTCCCCTCGGAGTCGCCCCGTCCCCGGCAGTCCTGCCGAACGACGTGGTAGCGGGCGTCAGTGAAGTACCGAGCGGTGTCCTGCGGCTGCGGTACCGGTGCATCACTGCGGTCCTGATCCGACCCGCGCCGCGCGCGCCGGCCGTACGGAGTGCGTTCCAGAAGCACGGGGAGCGGGGTCGCCTCCGGCGCCGGTGAGGCGGAGTAGAGGTCTGCGGCGAGGAGAATGCCGTCACGCATCGGGATGTGCACCGTGCGGCGCCACAGCGCGCCTTGGTGGAGGGGCTCGGGCCTGCGGGCAGGGGTGTCGTACGTGGTCACACCCGGGACGGTAAGCGGTGGACACGACCATGGCGATCACTTGACGTCATCAGGTCAACTGTTCCGCCGGGACGGTGACGGGCCCGGATGCGGGACCTACTGTGCAGCGCAACCCAGGAGGCCCCTCGCCACCGAGACGGCTCTCTCGTACCGATCCTGCTCGGCCCGGGCTTGCCCGGCCCTGAGTTCACTCCCCCCATGTTGATCCGCACGCCGCCGGCTGAGGAGCCGCGCCGTGCCCGCATTCCCGCCGTCCCAGTGGAGATCGCCGTGAAGACAACCGACAATCGCAGCCAGGAGGCACCGGCCGCCGAGTCCGACGAGGGCAGCCGCGGTCTGCGGCTTCTCGACAAGGTCGAGCGGGCGGGGAACGCACTGCCCCATCCGTTCTGGCTGTTCTGGATCCTGTGCGGGATCGTCGCCGTCACCAGTTTCGCGCTGAACGCCGCGGACCTGAAGGTCGAGGACCCGTCCTCGGGCGACCCGGTAGGCGTCCGCAGTGCCCTGTCGGCGGACGCAGTACGGGACCTGATCAGCGGTGCCCAGGAGTCCTTCGTCACCTTCGGCCCGCTCGGCACCGTGCTGATGGTGATGCTCGGTGTCGCCGTCGCCGAGCGGTCGGGACTCTTCGAAGCGCTCGCACGCCGCATGCTGTCCGGTCTGTCCCCGCGCACTGTTGTCCTGGGCGTCGCCTTGGGCGGCGTGCTGGGGAAGTTCCTTTCCGACTCCGCGTACGTCGTTCTCATACCACTCGGGGCGGTGGCATTCCGCGCCGTGGGGCGCTCCCCGATGCTCGGCATGATCGTCGCCTTCGTCTCAATCAACGCGGCAGGCGACGCCAACCCGCTGATCGCCCCCGGCGACGCACTCTTCGCCTCGGTGGCCACCGAGGCCGCCCAGCTCGTCGACCCGGACGTGGTGGTCCGCGCGACGGACAACATGTACTTCACGACGGTGTCCGCGTTCGTGCTCGCCGGAACCATCGCCCTCGTCGTGGACAAGATCCTCGCCAAGCGCGAGCACCATCTGACGCCGGACCCGGACCTGGAGGCAGCCGCTGCACAGCAGGTGGTCGCCGCGAAGGTGGACGACGCCACCGAGGTGCGGGCCCTGAAGCTGACGGGGCTGGCCGTGCTCTGCTACGCCGCACTGATCGTTTCTGCGATGCTGCCCGCCAGCTCGCCGCTCCGTGGCAAGGGGGGCGCTATCGTGGAGTCCACCTTCATGGAGGCCATCTCGGTCTTCCTCACCGTCTTCTTCCTGCTCATCGGCGCGGTGTACGGGCGGCTCACGGGGCGGATACGCGGGAGCCGCGGGATACCGGAAGCCATGGCGGAGGGTGTGCGTTCCATCGCGCCGCTCCTGGTGCTCTTCTTCGCCGTCGCCCAGTTCGTGGCGTTGTTCCAGTGGACCAACATCGCCACGGTAGTCGCGGTCGAAGGCGCCGGCTTCCTCAAGCAGCTCGGCGCGCCAGCTCTGGTGCTGTTCACCGTGCTGATCATCGCGGTCGCCCTGATGAACCTCGTCATCACCTCCGGCTCGGCCCTGTGGGCCCTGATCGCGCCTGCGCTGGTGCCGATGCTGTTGCTGCTAGGCACCAACCCAGCCACCACCATGGCCCTCTACCGCATCGCCGACTCCTGCACCAACTCCATCACCCCGATGAGCACTTCGTTCATGCTGTGCATCGGCTACCTGCAGACCCTCCACCGCAAGGCCGGCATCGGAACCCTGGTCTCCTTCACCCTGCCTGTCGCCATGATCATGCTGGTGGTCTGGGTGCTGCTGTTCTTCGCGTGGTATCTGATCGGGATCCCGCTCGGTCCGGGAGCTCCGGTGCGATGAGCGGCGCCGTAGGCTGAGGCCGTGAGCATCGTCCTCGACCTCGGAGGGCTCGACAGCGCCGATCTGGCGGTCGGGCCGTCCGCGCTGTCGGAACTCATGGCGAGTCTGCACGTGCTCGCCGAACCCGAGCACCACCCGGAGGCCGCCGGCTGGGCGGCCCGCGCGGTCGCGGCGGAACCCGGACTGTGGGACGAGCTGTCGGTGTTCGCGCCCCTGTGGGCACGCTTTCGCTGCCGCCTCTTCTTTCCTCGTACGCTGCCGCTCGCCGCGGGTCTGAACGAGGAACTGGCCGGGATAGCGGCGCTGCCGACGGAGGACTTCACGGCACTGGTGGCCCCGGGGGTGCTCGGCACCCGCGGGGCCGTGCCGTCGATCGGCGAACTGCGTGCCGGCACCTCTGCCGCGGAGGATTACGTGCGCCGTTGTCTGCGCCGCTCGTACGCCCGCGGTGAGCTGGCACGGCAGTTGGTGGCGTCGCCGACGGACATGCGGGACCGGCTGCTGGCGGTGCTGCGCGTCGCCGACGGCGCGTTCTTCGCCGAGGACTGGCGCTCCCTGCGTCCAGCCCTGGAGCACCATGCCCGGGAGGTACGACGCCGACTGGCGGCCCGGCCACCGGCGGCGGTGCTCACCAATCTGCTGCCGACGGCCGCCCGGTTCGGGCCGGGGGAACGGGTGCGGTTGGACAAGCTGCAGATCGACGAGGTCAAGGTGTCTCCGCGCTCGCTCGTCCTGGTGCCGTCTGCCCGGGTGTGGCCGCACTTGACCGTCAAGAACGAGCACTCGTCGTGCGTCGTGGTGCAGTACGCAGCATGCGGCACCACCCCGGCCGGGCAGCTGACCGTGCGGGACCTGCATGACCGGCTGATGGCGCTGGGGTCGCCGGCCCGGATGGAGCTGTGCCGTCATCTGCTGGGCGAGCCCATCACCACCTCAGAGCTGGCAGCCCGGCTCGGGTCCAGCGAACCGCAGGTCTCGCGCACGCTCCGGACGCTGCGCGACGCGGGTCTGGTCCGCTCCACCCGGGACGGCAAGCTGGTGCGGCACCGGCTGGCGACGGACGTCATACGGCGCCTGGGAGACGACGTCCTCGCAACCGTCGCGCGGTGAACCCCGTCCGCAGAAGCACACCAGGGGCGTCGACAGAGACCTCGGCGGAGCTCAGAGGGCGCATGCCACGCGGGTCAAGAGAGCCGGTCGGGTACGGGGGGATGCAGTGTGTCGCCTTAGAGCTCGTCTCTATTGGGGCTGACGTCCGGTGACCTGCGGCTGTGGGGTCATGAAGTGCATGGTGTCGGATGAGCTGTCGGAGTTCTTTCAACGCGTGGTGCTCGAGGACGCAGGGGCCGGGCGGCGCCGGTTCGGCCAGAGCATTGGTCGGCAGTGAGGCCGTTCCCCGACGTCACCAGAGCAACTCACGCTGACGGAGAGGCGGCACCAACCGGTAACGTCACAGGGCTGCGAGCGCCCCGTCCTCGTCGCCCGGAGTTCGAGGGCGCTCTCCGCTTGACTCGGACGGCGTGTCAGAGCGCGTCAGGGGCCGTACGCATCAGGGCGAAGTGACAGGTTGTCAGGCGCCAACCTGACTCCGAGAGATGGGTGCGTACACCGACTGAACACTGCCAAAGCCCGCAACCGCTGGCGAGTTCCACTGCATCTTCGTGCCGACCCGTTCAGGGAGTACTGCCGGAGCAGCACTGGCCGGAGGGCGGCCGACGCTGGGCCGGGGCCACGATACGGGGGATCCGTATCGGATGATCGGCGGCGAGGTCGTCGCGATTGAGATGAGCGTGGCCGGCGCTGATACAAGCTCGCCTTGATGCGAGAGCTAGCCGCTTAGCACACCACCACGTAACTCGGCGTGTCCTGCTTTCGATCTTCGACCGGCGATCAAGCTCGGGCAGGTGACCTACGAGTTACGGTGCCGAGTGAAGGTGACGCTGACGGTCGCGCGAGTACTGCCGGTGTTCCATGAGGATTCGCCGCTTCTCGCTACGGACTGGAATTGATGAAGGAAACGGGCCTGCCGTCAGGTTCGCTTTATCCGGTCCTTGCTCGCTTGGAGCGGGCTGGATGGCTGCGATCCTGCCGCGAAGCCATCGATCCTGGTGCCGAAGGACGGCCTCAGCGGAGGTATTACGAACTGACTCCGGATGGCTTGGTAGAGGCCCGCCGGGAACTCGCCGTTCTTTCTGAGCAGCTACGTCCACCCGGCGGACTGATCGACAAGGGCACCAAGGGGAAGAGACGGCGCTTCGTTCCAAGCATCCCCGAGATCCGCCCCTTGGTCGCGAGTCGACTTGAGGCAGTAGGCCGGGATCCGATGGCGCGGCTGTTCACCGGACCGCGAGGCGGCCGGATATCGACCGCCGTACTGCGTGACGCCACGCACTGGGACGAGGTCGTGGTCCGGCTCGGGTACGAGCACTTGCGTCGACACGATCTGCGGCACACAGGACTGACGTGGATGGCAGATGCGGGCGTTCCCCTCCACGTGCTCAGAAAGATCGCCAGACATGGCTCCCTGAGCACCACCCAGCGCTACCTGCACCCTGATCACCAGTCTGTCGAACTGGCGGGTGCCGCGCTCAACACCCATCTCCTCGCCGGGCGCACAGCTTCTGGTCCCCAAGTGGTCCCCAAGCCGCCTCCACAGCAGCATCTGCGGATCGTGCGCTGATCCCGGAGGAGGCACAGACGAAAGCCCGCTGACCTGGAGATTCGTTCTCCGTCAGCGGGCTTTACCGTGTTGTCGGGACGGCGGGATTTGAACCCACGACCCCTTGACCCCCAGTCAAGTGCGCTACCAAACTGCGCCACGTCCCGGTGCCCGACTCGGCTCGGGACCCGTGCCCCGCGCCGCTCGCGCACGAAGAACAATACATGACGTGCCGAGGTGCTCGCGCACCCATATGGGGCCGGCATAGGGCGGTGGCCTGGGTTTGGGCCGGAGGGCCGAGGGAACTGCGGGCAGGGTCCGCGAAGGTACACCCGAGGTCTGGAGCGCCCACCAGTGAGCCGGTCCCGCATAGTCATCGTCGGAGCTGGATTCGCCGGATACCAGGCAGCGAGGCGGCTCTCACGCAAGTTCCGCGGGGCTGCGGAGATCGTTCTCGTCAACCCGAACGACTACTTCCTCTACCTGCCCATGCTTCCGGAGGTCTCCGCCGGCGTGCTGGAGCCCCGTCGGGTGTCGGTTTCTCTGGCGGGCACCCTGCGCGGGGTGCGGCTGGTGCTCGGTGAGGTGGACGGGGTCGACCTGGCATCCAGGAAGATCACCTACGTGGACCCCGAGGGCAACGGGGGAGAGCTGCGTTACGACCGGCTCGTACTGACTGTGGGCAGTGTGAACAAGTTGTTGCCCATTCCCGGGGTCGCCGAGTACGCCCATGGTTTCCGGGGCATGCCCGAGGCCCTGTATCTGCGTGATCACATCACGCGGCAGATCGCGATGGCGACATCGGAGGAGGACCCGGCCGAGAGCGACGCGCGCTGCACCTTCGTGGTTGTCGGCGCCGGCTACACGGGTACTGAAGTCGCGGCTCACGGGAAGCTGTTCACCGATTCGCTCGCCAAGCAGCACCGCAAGGCCGGCAACGGGCTGCGAGGTGACAGTCTGCCCCGCTGGATGCTGCTCGACATCGCTCCCCGTGTGCTGCCGGAGCTGGACGAGCGCCTGTCGAAGACGGCGCACCGCGTGCTGACCAAGCGGGGCGTGGAGGTCCGGACGGGCATGTCGGTGAAGGAGGCGACAAACGAGGGAGTCCTCCTGGACGACGGCGAGTTCGTCAGGACGCGGTCACTGATCTGGTGCGTAGGCGTGCGCCCCGACCCGTTGGTGGAAGAGATGGGCCTGCCCACGGAGAAGGGCAGGCTGTGCGTCGACAAGTATCTGCAGGTGCCTGGTTATCCGGAGGTCTTCTCGTGCGGTGACGCTGCCGCGGTTCCGGATCTGACGCGGCCGGGCGAGTACACGCCGATGACCGGGCAGCACGCCGTGCGGCAGGGGAAGACGGTGGCGGACAACGTAGCCGCTTCCTACGGATACGGTCAGCGCCGCCCGTACAAGCACAACGACTTGGGCTTCACCGTGGACTTGGGCGGGGTGCAGGCGGCGGCAAATCCGCTGGGGGTGCCGCTGTCCGGGCCGCTCGCCAACGCGGTGACGCGCGCCTATCACTTGGCTGCGCTGCCCGGGAACCGCGTGCGTGTGGCTGCCGACTGGCTGCTCGACGCGCTGCTGCCGAGGCAGGCTGCCCAGCTGGGCCTCGTGAGGTCCTGGTCGGTGCCGCTGGAGTCGTCCTCGCCGGAGTTGGCGCACTCCCCACGGCGGTATCAGGGACCCGAGGGCCGGCGGACAGACAGCCGCAACGCCGGCGGCAACTCCGCTCAGGGGTGAGCGAGATGTCCACAATCGGCGCCTCGTCCACAGAAAGTAGTGACTCAGAACTCTGAGTGACCATCGCGGGCTAGCTTGTCTTCCGTGCCCGGCGAGAGCCGCCGGGTCATACGCGAAGAGGAGGGGCCCATGCACGGGGGGCTGCCGTTCATCGGTGTCAGCGTGCTGGTGTACGGGGTGGTCGGAGCCGTCGTGATAGCGGGCAAGGCCCTGCGGCGCTGCCGGCGGGCACGTCCTGCAGCAACCGCGGCGGCGCAGGGGGTGAGCACGTGGTCCGCAGCGTCACGGTGATCATCCCGGCGCACGACGAGGAAGAGGGCCTGCCCGCCACCCTGGAGTCGGTGCTCAGCCAGTCGGTGCCGCCGGAGCAAGTCATCGTCGTCGATGACGCCTCGCGGGACCGGACCGGAGACGTGGCGCGCCGTTACGGTGTTTCCGTGCTGCGCCCGCCGCAGAATCTGGGCAGCAAGGCACGGGCGCAGAACTACGCACTCCCGCACTGCTCAGGGGAGTTGGTGCTTGCGGTCGACGCCGACACGGTACTGGCGAGGGACTACATCGAGCGGATCCTTCCCGCCTTCGACGACCCTGAGGTCGTCGTCGCCGCGGGCAACGTGCAGACGCGGTTTGCCCGGACGGTCTGGGAGCGCGGCCGTTCGGTGGAATACCTCTTCGGCTTCCACTGGCACGCGAACTTTGGGCCGGTTGGGGCCGCTGGCGATAACCAGCGTCTTCGGAGGTCAGATGCCCTGTGGTGTCATTTCAGTGATGTGCAGGTGCGACCAAGTGTTGCCAGTCTCAACCGGCCTCATGCTGACTTGATGCTGACTTTCCTGATGGATCGTCAGCTTCTCGGTCCACGGCCGAATCGACCGTTGAGCGGAAGAACGGGGGAGTGCTTAGAGGCGCTTGGTCGGATACCTGGCCTCGATGACGTGACCTGGAAGAATGAACGTCCAGGCCACATCGCGTCGGTGGTCGTGGGACGCATGTGGGATCTGCTGGCTGCTTCCAGCGCCAGTCGGATCACGCCTCCCGGTCCGGGCTGAGCAAGATCGTCCCTGTTGGTTACGTGATTGGTCACGAGACACGGAGACAGAGAGAAAGCCCCAGATCATCCCGCACTTATCCGAGCGCCTTCCCCTCGACCGCACGTGCCACTACAGCCAGACCGAGGAAGCGCAGAGGCGTGGCGAGGGATCCGTCCGGGACACCGGCGCGGTCATCCCCGGCTTCACACCCGCCCCGCCGGCGGCTGCCGATCCTCCACCGAACAGAATCACGCCCTCCCGGACCGTCGAGTTGCGGCAGCGCACCTGGACTGCAGAGCCCACCAGGTCGGCCCGTGCGCCTCCTCCCACGAACCCAGACACCGGTACGGCACCGGCGGAAATCCGCTGTGCAGGACATGCAGAGAACGTCGCACACCCCCGCCGACCCCTTCAGCCCCAGACAGCGTGTGACTGAAACGGCACGCAGACCGCGTTTCGCGCGCGTAGCACTGTCATGAGGCCACCTCAATGGAAGTGACAGCCTGTCAGGTGTCACCATGAGTGAGAGAGATGGGTTATCTGAGTGACCGCGCGTTGCGCCGGCCGCTCCTCATGTCCCTGAACTGCGATTACCCGCACGAGATGCTGCCAATGGGCAGACCAGGCTCCTGTGACGACTGCAGTACTCAAGAGCTCGCAACGGATGAAAGTTGGCCCGACATTGTGAAGCGGCGCTAGCCTTATGGCGGCTGGAGCACGGGGCCTTGAGTACAAGGGATCGGGGGACGTCCGCAGTGACACTGCCAGAGGTGAGAGTGGAGACGGTCGCGCTCGATGCCAGCGGCTCACGCCAGATTGGCAACAGGACACGCACCTCTGCGTTACTCGGAGAGCGTGCGGCTGAGGTGCAGGAAGCCATAGCTCAGGCGTCGGCTATCGCTCAGCAGTCGCTTGCGCAAGCGCCGCAACATCAAGGCTGGGGTATCGCCAGTGCAGAGGTGACCTTCGGGCTTGCTCTTGGAGCGGAGGCAGGCGTCATCCTCTCCAAGGCGTCTGCAGAGGCCTCGTTCGAGGTCACCCTCACGTTGGAGCGAACTCCGACAACGTCATGACATCTAAGGGCTATTGGGTGGACCTCTCCCAAGCGGATCGTCGTCTGGGGGCCGGCTTTCTGCTCACACGTAGGTACGTGCTCACAGCCTTGCACTGCTTGTCCAGGCTGGATCCTCTCGACGACAAGGTCGAAATCAAGTTCGCGGATGGGCAACAGGTGAGCGGCCACGTGTGCCGACTGGCCCAGGAAGCTGATCTAGCGCTGGTCGAGATCGCTGAGGTGGACCAAGTCCGCCATCCCCTCCCCGCTGCCGGCATTGCCTCTCCCGGCGACCGGTGGCAAGGCCCGTATCGTCCGGCCCCTGACGACGCCAGACTCAGCGGCATTGTCGATCACGGTCGGACATCTCACAAGTGCGAGCGGGGCGGAGTCATCGAGGCGTTACAGTTGACCGCCGACCAGCATCTCGGGGACTACTCCGGCTACTCAGGAGGTCCTGTTGAGGGCACCGTTGAAGGACGGGACCCTGTTGTGCTCGGCATACTCTTGGAACAGGTTCTCGACCGGTGTTCCAGTGACGGCCGAGCCGCCAACGTACTGATTGCGGCCACTGTGGCCGAAGCTCTACGTCGCTTTGACCAGTTCCACGTGGGGCATCTGATCGACGTTATCCGGCCGCCATCGGGCGCGCCTTCAGTCTCCGGGCCGGGGAATCCAAACGGTGGTACCCAGGAGTACATCAACAAGGGTGAGGCGTTTCTCGTCGCACTGCAGCAGTGGGCGGACCGTGGGCTCATTGACACTGGACAGGCGACCGAGCTCCGGTTTCGCGCGATGCAACGGCTGATCGATGGTGAACTGTGAGGGGCGGCAATGCGTGAGCCTCTGTCTTCGAATGCGGCCGATGGTTGTGAGTCGTGGTCAGACATCATCCCAGCCGGAGAGAGCGCCGCTTGTGGGGATGAGGATGCCAGGAGACTGCTCGCACTCCTCGTTCCGGCCTTTGTAAGCCGCGAAGCGATGGCGTTGGATCCCACGACGCCTGAGCATGCCGCCTACTTTGTTTCGCTGCTGGATGCGGCGGGCCTTCACGACCTCTCCTGCACTGTCATCGATGCCCTGACGCGCTGGACTCGGTCAAACGTTGTTCCGCCTCATCAACGCGGCGCAATAAGCAGCAAGTTGATTATCCTTCTCGTCGACCGTGATGAAACGGACATGGCGCTGAGGCTACTCCCGCTCAGTAGCCTTCCCACCGGTGAGGAGTTGCCGGACCGCCTGGCCGAGGCACGGGCGCTGGCCAACCAGGCAGCGATCATGCTGCGCACAGACAACGCTGCCGCAGCCCACGACCTCGCGACAGCTGCCCGGTCCCGCCTAGGTCAGGACGTGGCCGCCGATAGGGCAGCCCTTGAGACCCGGTTGCTCGCGCTGTCTGTCCTCCTGGAGTCCGGACGGGAGATTCACAGCGCTCCGGATGTGGACGCTGGCGAGGCATTCGTCCGTGAACTGGAAGCGACCGCACGAGCCATCGTTGGGCTTCTGGGGAACGAACACCCCCAGGCACTCGCCGCATTGATCACGTTGGCTTCGGCAGAACTGGGCGTGGCTGACGTAGTCGGTTCGGCTGAGCGTATGGAACGGGCCTCGGACGTACTAGCAGTCGCTGCCCAGAAGGCCTTCGCCAACTACGGCGCGAGACACCCACTCGCCAAGACTGCCCTAGCCGGTCTCGCTCACGCGGCGTACGTAACGGCCATGGCTGTGGACCCCGATGGCGAACGAGTTCGCCAGGCGAAGGAGTTCGTCGAGGCTGCTGCGGCCCGGACTCGTAACGACCTGGCCGGGACACGTGCAGCTGATGTACCTGCTCGCACGGCGGCGCCAGGGGGACTTGGCCCCTTGGCACGTACACGAACAGAACAATTGGTCTCCCCACCTCGCTCAGCAGCTGCGAGTCAAGGGCGGCAGGAGCACCAGTTGTGCTTCACCGTGCTGGGACCGGTCCGTGCCCGCCGCGGCGACCAGGAGATCCCCATGGGCTCGCCGCAGCAGCGCGCTCTGCTCGCCGCGCTGCTGCTGCGCGGCGGTCACACCGCGACGGCCGAGGAGCTGATCGACGCCATCTGGGGCGAGGAGCCTCCGGACCAGGCGAAGGCCGCGCTGCGCACCTACGCGTCCCGCATCCGCAAGGCTCTCGGCGACGACGCGGAGCTGTTGGTCAGCGAGTCCGGCGGATACGCGATACGTCCCGGACGCGCGTACTCCGAGGTGGTCCTGGACCTGGACGTGGCCACCGCGCATGTCTCGGACGCGGAGAAGTCCACGGCGAGCGGCGACCGCCCGGGTGCGCACGAGAGCTACACGGCTGCGCTCGCCCAGTGGAGCGGTGAGGCTCTGGCACATGTGCCGGGGCCCTTCGCGGAGCGGCACCGCAGCCGCCTGACCGAGTGGCAGCTCTCTCTCCAGGAACACGGCATCGACCTGGGCCTGCAACTGGGCTGTCACACCGAGGCAGTCAGTGAACTGACAGCTCTGACAGCCGCGCACCCGTTGCGGGAGCGGCTGCGGGAGCTGCTGATGCTGGCGCTCTATCGCAGCGGCAGGCAGGCCGAGGCACTGGCGGTCTTCGCCGACACGCGGCGGATGCTCGCGGACGAACTCGGCGTCGATCCCTGCGCCGAGCTCATCGCACTTCACCAGCGCATCCTGGAGGCCGACGACGGCCTCGCACTGGCCCCCGACGAACCGGCGGGCCCCGCCACGGCCAAGCCCGCACAGCCCGCTCAACTTCCCGCCACCGTCGCGGACTTCACCGGCCGCGAGGCGTTCGTCGCGGAGCTGAAGGACCAACTCGCCCAGGCGGAGGGCACGGTGATGGCGGTCTCCGCGGTGGCGGGCATCGGCGGGGTCGGCAAGACGACGCTCGCGGTGCACGTCGCGCACGCCGCGGCCGAGTACTTCCCGGACGGTCAGCTGTATGTGGACCTCCAGGGCGCGGGCCCGTCGGCGTCCGAACCGGAGGCGGTGCTGGGGGCGTTCCTGCGCTCGCTGGGTGTGGACGACGCGACGGTGCCGGAGGGGCTGGAGGAGAGATCCGCGCTCTTCCGGTCGCTTCTGTCGGGGCGCCGCGTGCTGACCCTGCTGGACAACGCGCGGGACGCGGCGCAGGTCCGCCCGCTCCTGGCCGGGACGGCGGGCTGCGCGGCGCTGGTCACCAGCCGGGTGCGCATGGTCGACCTCGCGGGCGCGCACCTCATCGACCTGGACGTGATGAGCCCCGAGGAGGCGATGACGCTCTTCACGCGCATCGTCGGCAAGGAGCGCGTGACCGCGGAGCGCCAGGCGGCCATGGCGGTGGTCGGCGCCTGCGGGTTCCTGCCGCTGGCCATCCGCATCGCGGCGGCCAGGCTCGCCTCCCGCCGCACCTGGACCGTCGCCACGCTCGCCGAGAAGCTCGCCGACGAACGCCGGCGCCTCGACGAACTCCAGGTCGGCGATCAGGCCGTCAAGGCCACCTTCGAACTCGGCTACGGACAGCTCGACGCCGAACCGGCCCGCGGTTTCCGCCTTTTGGGCCTTGCCGACGGCCCCGACATCTCCCTCGAGGCCGCAGCGGCGCTGCTCGACCGCCCGGTCGCGACGACGGAGTCCCTGCTGGAGTCGCTGGTCGACGCGTCCCTGCTGGAGTCGGCGGCGCCCGGCCGCTACCGCTTCCACGACCTGGTGCGCCTCTTCGCCCGTGCCTGCGCCGAGCGCGACGAACAGCCGCCGTCCGAGCGGGAGGCTGCCTTCTCCCGGCTGCTGGACTTCTACCTCGCCACGGCCTCCAAGGTCTTCGCCATCGAACGCCCGGGTGAGCGCGCCGTCGACCATCTCGTGCAGCCGCTCACCGACGGCATGTACTTCGCCGACCGGGACGTCGCACTGGCGTGGCTGTTCTCGGAGGCCGACTGCGTGCTCTCCTGCGTTCAGCAGGCCGCCGAGCGCGGCATGCTCCGCCACGCCGCGGACCTGCTGATCGCCATCAAGGACTGCGCCGACTCCGGTGTCCACTCGCTGCGTTACGAGCGCGCAGCCGCGACCGTACGGGACGCGGCCCGCGCGGCGGACGACGTACTGGCCGAGGCCCGCACCCAGATCATGCTCACGCACGTCCACATCGTCGCGGGACGGTTCGACCAGGCCGACGAGGAGGCAGAGCGCGCCACGCTCCTGGCGGAGGCGTCCGGTGACACTCTCGCGGGCTGCTGGTCGCTCAACGACCGCGGCATCATCGCCAATTGCCAGAGCCGCTTCACCGACGGAGAGGCCCATCTGCTCCGCGCGATCGAGGCGTTCCGCGCGGACGGCAACCGTCCCAGCGAAGCGAGCGCGCTGTGCAACCTGTCGCACATCGTCCTCTCCCTCGGCCGCAAGGACGACGCCGTCGAACTGGCACGGCAAGGACTCGGGGTCTACGAACTCCTCGGCCATACGATGCGCATCGCCAACGGAAAGTACATGCTCGGGCGCGCGCTGACGCTCGCTGGACGCAATGCTGAGGGACTGGACGAACTGGACCAGGCCGCAGCGCTCTTCCGTCAGAGCCGTCAGCCACTGTGGGAAGGCGTCACCCATTTCCGCATGGCCGAGGCATACCTGGCTGCCGACCGACCGAGACAGGCAGCAGCTCACGCCGAACAGGCTCTGGCACTGCGGGGTATCGGCGGCGAGTGGATGCGCGGCAGGATGCTCACGGTCCTGGGCAGGGCACTAGTGACGCTAGGACAGCGGGATCGCGCACGTGTGTGCTGGCAGGAGGCGCTGGAAATCTTCGAGGAGATGGGAGCCGCCGAGGCGAGCGAGCCAGGTGGCCTCCTAGAACGGCGCATCCTGACGGGCCACACTGGCGCGGTGGCGTCGGTGGCGATCAGCCCGGACGGCACCTGGTTGGCGACGACGAGCGATGACAACACCGTTCGGATCTGGGACGCAGTCACCGGAGAAGAACGGCGCATTCTGACGGGCCACACTGGCGCGGTGGTGTCGGTGGCGATCAGCCCGGACGGCACCTGGTTGGCGACGACGAGCGATGACAACACCGTTCGGATCTGGGACGCAGTCACCGGAGAAGAACGGCGCATTCTGACGGGCCACACTGGCGCGGTGGTGTCGGTGGCGATCAGCCCGGACGGCACCTGGTTGGCGACGACGAGCGATGACAACACCGTTCGGATCTGGGACGCAGTCACCGGAGAAGAACGGCGCATTCTGACGGGCCACACTGGCGCGGTGGTGTCGGTGGCGATCAGCCCGGACGGCACCTGGTTGGCGACGACGAGCGATGACAACACCGTTCGGATCTGGGACGCAGTCACCGGAGAAGAACGGCGCATTCTGACGGGCCACACTGGCGCGGTGGTGTCGGTGGCGATCAGCCCGGACGGCACCTGGTTGGCGACGACGAGCGATGACAACACCGTTCGGATCTGGGACGCAGTCACCGGGCAAGAGCACGGGAACCAGACCGGCCCCGCCCCCGCGCAGACGGTGGCGATCAGCCCGGACGGCACCTGGTTGGCGACGACGAGCGATGACAACACCGTTCGGATCTGGGACGCAGCCACCGGGCAAGAGCACGGGAACCAGACCGGCCCCGCCCCCGCGCAGACCGTGGCGATCAGCCCGGACGGCACCTGGTTGGCGACGACGAGCGATGACAACACCGTTCGGATCTGGGACGCAGCAGCCACGACCTTGCCTATTCTCATGACAAGGCCCGACGGAGTAGCAGCGAATGCACATGGACGCCCCAGCAGCAAAGCTCAGGTGTCTTGACCAATGTAAACGGCTGATCCGTGGTTGCCGTGCACGTCGTGTCGACGCGGAACAAGTGTGACCGAGCATTACGCCGCAGTCGACGCACGCTTGCGGAATTGGCCGGGCTCGCGTGCCGACGAGCCGCCGTGGCCTCAGACGGATGTGCAGGACATCGCGACAGGCCCTGGCAAAGGAACAGCACTGGGGAGTCGCCCAGGACCGGCCCGAGAACGGCTGAGAGCCGATCGCCACCTGGTTGCCCTGTTGGAGCCGGCGGCCCTGGCACCCGTCTACCGGGAGCTGCGCAAAGCTTCGAGGACGCGAAGAATGAGTCCGGCGCGGCGGACTTCTACTACGGCGAGATGGAGATGCGCCGCCATGACCGGCACAGACCCTGGCACGAGCGGCTGCGCCTGTGGTTGTACTGGGCCGCTCCGCTACGGCCAGCGCGCCCCTTGCGCATTGGGCTGGTTGCTGGGCGCGATGGCCGTCACCGTGCTGCTGATGATGCTGTGAGGCCTGCCGCAGCACACCCCGAAGCAGACGAGCGCCGGCACCCTCGACGGCCGGCGGATCACGATGACCACCGATACCCCAACCCCATCGCCCCGAGCGGTCCGCTGCTTGAGCGGCTCTCCGACAACCGCTTCGAACCCGCCCCGTAGTGATCACCTCGACCGTGTTCCGCTCGAGCAGTAATGAACTGACCACGGTCGGCACCTGCACCGAGATGGCCTCCCGCTTACCCGGCGGGCGGAGGGAGAGAGGGGTTGCTCCTGGTGACTCCAGGGCGTTGACCACGATCCCGTCCTGTCCCATGAGTTCGGTGGACGGTGCGTGACTGCCGCCTGAATGCGACGGCATCCATCATGCCGTGCTCGGTATCGCCCGCCTGCACAACCTCACGTCGGGATGACCACTCAACGAGCAGAGTCATCCGGCACGTCGAGGATGAATTGCGGGGCAGCCCTTAGGAGGGTTGCGTACGTTGGTTAGCGGCCCCATCTTTGAGCCTCCGCGGTGTGACATAGGTCCGCAATCGCTTCGGCCAGGTCAGGTAGGTCACCAAGGTCAATGTTCCGGGGGTAGTTGGCGTAGGTGATGAGTCCCAGTAGGCGGTGGACGATGTCTGCTTCCTGTTCCCGTCTGTTGGAGCGGTGGGAGGCGACCTCCTCTGTCTTGCTCACGTCGGTGCGGAACGGTGCGTCCTCTCGGAGGCACTCCTTGAGGGCCGTCGGCCATCGCAACTGCACTGTTTCGGTCGTCTTCCGGCCTTTCCGGGCTTCGCCGTCCTTATGAATGGTGGAGATGATTCGGGCTTCGTCGGAGCGCCCCACACGCTGTTGCAGATTGGGGATTGCTGCGAGCTGGTCTGCGATGCGCCGGATGGTCCTCGCATGCTGGAGTGCCCACCGACGCTCGGCGCGGCGGCTACGTAGATCACGAGCTTGTTCCACGCGCTCGCTCTGTGTGTGTGGCAGGCGCCCATCGGGGTGGGTGTAAGCGCGGCTGAGTTGAAGATACCGGCGCTCGGCCGACTGCCGGCCGCTCATCTCCGATGCGGTGGCGATGCGTGACCAGGTGATGCGTTTCTCGCGTGCCAACTTCATGAACTGCAGTTCGTCGGCCTCTAGCTTTTCACGGAGTTCCCGGATGACGAGGAGGGACGCGAGGATGTCTGTCTCGGTGGCGTCTGGCTGCCGGAAGCCGCTGGCTCGCGCGCGAAGCGAGTCGTATCGGCGGGCGATCTCGGAGAGTTGCGGTGTCCCGTCGAGATCTTGCCGCGAGCGGTACCGGATCCCGTCCGGGTTCTCCAGCAGGTGGGCCCATGCACGTTCCCGATCCCATTCCGCCTCGGGGCGTTCTGCGCGTGATCGTCGCATCATGACTCCTGTCGTCCTTCAGGCGACGATTCTTGTCGTCCATCGGACGACGTTCTTCGCTCAGCCCGAATCTCGGAGGGAGCGATGGTTGCCCGGCCGCCGGAAGGCTGCTGTTTGACGTCGGCGCAGCCTCCACGCTGGAGACGCCAGTACCGGAGCGCTCGTCGCAGCCCCCACAGGGTCGCTGCGACCGCGATTGCAGCTGCGTACTGCGTGATCGCTGACATGATGGGATCGGACATAAGGCATCGGCACACGCCAGCGGCGTGCATCCCGCTCCTCACATGGAGTTGGTCGGATTCGGCACGGCAGGGTGCACCGGCCAGGCGCCGTTGCAGTGAGCGACGGCCCCGGGCCACAGAGTGTGCCCCGCCCCATTCGGGCATCCATCACATATCAACCATGGCGGGGGACTTCGCTACCCTTCGCCAGACCACACATCATGCGATTCCTGTATGAAATGACCCGGCGGAATGTCGTGTTCGAGATGCTGCACCCATGTGCGTGGCCGTGGGTCAGTAGACCCAGCCGATGTCGCCCAAGATCACTTACGGGACAGGCCTTAGGCGTGAGTGGTCGTCGCACTTGATGGGCTTGTCCTCGCCGTTCTTCGATGCCTCTTCCGAGCACACATGTGGGCAGTTCGTCGATCAGTAGTCGGGTACAAGAACGGGGATGCGCGGCAGCCGGGAGCCCAGCGAGGTCGCGGTGGATCGGGTGCCATCGAGGGTTGTGGTGCGTGATGCCTGTGCTCTTGCACGGGCCCGTCGTTGGACATACGAGAGGCGAAGTGCAGCTGGATGGAGGACTGTCACAGCGGGCAGGATGTTCGC
The DNA here is from genome assembly GCF_015910445.1 of Streptomyces bathyalis. Lineage (NCBI taxonomy): Bacteria > Bacillati > Actinomycetota > Actinomycetes > Kitasatosporales > Streptomycetaceae > Streptomyces > Streptomyces bathyalis. The sequence continues at coordinate 298,565 of NZ_CP048882.1, read as the reverse complement.
CACTCAACTGAGGTATAGAACCGATGTGTTGGCCATGCCAAGGTGGTGCTGTGTCCACCACGATGCGGTGCCTCGCAGCCCTCCTTCCCGTCGTTGTGCTGGCTTCGGCTTGCTCGGCGACAGCAAGCCCGGATGGGAAGCGACAGCCTCGGGCGGCAAGCTCGCCGGTAGCCTCGACCTCCGGCGGGCTGAGGCTGAGCGCGGCCGTCCAGCAGTTGCCCTTGAAGGCTGCGAGGCCCGGCGGGTACGACCGGGGCAAGTTCAATCTGTGGGTCGACGCGGACCACGATGGCTGCGACACCCGCAAAGAAGTCCTGCTTCAGGAGGCGATCACCAAGCCGCGGCAGGGCGATGACTGCAAGCTGTCGGGCGGCAGGTGGACCAGCTACTACGACGGGAAGACCGTCACACGCGACCGACAGTTGGACATCGACCACGTGGTTCCCCTCGGCGAAGCCTGGGCGTCCGGTGCGTCGAAGTGGTCTGCCGGCCAGCGGGAGCAGTACGCCAACGACCTGGGCGCCCGGGCGACCCTCGTCGCGGTGTCTCTCGGGCCCAACAGGTCGAAGGGCGACCGGGGCCCGGCCGAGTGGATGCCGCCGGCGCAGTCCGCGGCCTGCAGGTACGCGACCGACTGGGTCGCGACGAAGCTCCGCTGGAAGCTGACCGTCGACAGCGCCGAGAAGGCCAAGCTCAAACAGCTCGCCGACGGGTGCCCCGGCGCCAGGATCCGCTTCAAGCCCGCGAACTAAGGCAATTCGTTCGGATCAGAGCGCGGTCCAGATGAAGATGCCGGCGATGTGGAGTGCAGTCGCCCTGCAGGCCAAGATGTCACCAGTCCGTGCAGCAGTCCCAGTTGCCCCGTCGTCGCGACATCCCCACCCGGCGAGCTCTTGCCTCACACGTCGCACGCGCCTGATGATCAGCGAAGCTGGAGACGGGCCATGCCGTGTTGGGTGCCTGCGATTAGCGTGCTGGCTGTGGTGGTCAGAGCTGTTACGGGGGCGTCGAGGTCGATGTCGAAGGCGGGCAGCCAGTCTGTGGCGGGGTCGAGTGCATCGAGTCTCCAGACTTGGAGGACCTTGCCGCCAGTGACGAGGACGGGTGAGCCGTCCGGCGTTGTCGTACAGACGGCATGACTTATCCAGCCGGTGGGGGTAGCGGTGGCTGCGATCATCCTGCAGGTTGCTAGATCCCAGACTGCGACGGTGGCTGAAGTGGTGTCTTCGCTACCCGCTATTGCCACGGCGCGGCCGTCGAGGAGGCGGGTGCCGACGAGGGCGGTAACGGAGGCCGGGCTGAGCTGGTGTGCGTCACGGCAGTTCATGCTGGTGCCGACGCGTCGCCCGTTCGCCAGGTCCCAAATCCTGATGGTTCCGTCGGTGCCGCCGGTGACCACGACTCGTCGTCCGTCAGTCAGCGTGGCGGTGGTGATCGCTGAGACGCCCGGCCGACGCCACGCGCTGCGATGCTCCCACTTCGTTCGTTCCCGGGTTCGCTTGCGCCAGAGTCGGCGACCGTCCGGCAGTCGTACGGCCTCCACAACGTTCTCGTCGCCACCGATGATTGCCACCGTCGTGTCGTCTACTTTGGTGGCGCAGGCCACCCACCCCGTGGCAGGGAGGCGCCGTGCGGGGTTCGCCTTCCCTTCTGAGGTCAGGGTACGTACCCACAGGCCACGACCTGGCGTAGCGATGACGAAACCGTCGTGGCATGTCAACACCTTGTAGCCGGGCTCCAACTCAGCGATCTGTTCTCTTGGAGTCCACACTCGGAGTGTTCCGTCACGATGGCCGCTGACCACGAGGTTCCCGGCAACGACCGCACTGGTCGGGGCTGGTAGCCCTGTCGCGCGGTCGGATTCGCTACCGAATGCTCTCATTTCCCACAATCGTGCTGTGTTCTCGTTCCCTCCAGTCATCACAACCGCTCGCCCATCAGGTAGTTCGGCATAAGCGAGTGACCGCACGGAGTCTGGGTGAGCGGTGAGCGGCCCCTCCCGACAATCTCCCGTCAGCGCGTCCCACACGCGGACTTTGCCAGAGTCATCGCCGCTGATCACGACCTCACCGTCTGACGTGGGTGCGCAGATGAGAGCCGAGAGGGGTGTGTCGTGTCCCGCGAGATCGCTGCCTGCCGCTCGTCCGGTAGCAGGTTCCCACCGCCTGATGAGGCCGGAGTCGCCGCCAGTGAACAATGCGTTCTTTCCCCAGGCGAGATGCATCGTCCGGCGGGGGTCGCCGGGAAGGGTGTGGGGGAGTTGTTGGCCTGTCTCAATGTCCCAAAGCTGGACCGGTTGGCTCTCGTTAGCGATGGCCACCGCCACGTGACCGTTTGGTAGAGAACCTGCCGCGATCGTCCAGAAATTGGTTCCGCCACCGACTTTGAAGTTGACCTTTTCGCCGACCAGACGGCCGGTCGTCCCATCCCAGGCACGGATTGTTTTTTCCCAGTCCGCAACGAGCACGACCAAGCGGCTCTGGTCTTCTGTCCAGACAATTTCTGCGGGTTTGGTGACGGTTTCCTGGTCCTCGAAGGCAACGGCGTCTCCAGAGACGGGGTCCCAGATTCTCAGTCCCTCCCCCCAGGCGTGAGCGAACATGAGGTGGCCGCCGTGGGGCAGGCGGACGCACTGCACGCACCGCGTGCCCAACACGCCGTGATTCGGCAGTAGCCCTGGCAGTTCGACGCTCTCGTTGCTCACAACGTCGACCACACGTGTCTCGCCGTCGATGTCGTTGCTGACGGCCCAGGTCCTGCCGTTCGACAGAGACGCAACGGAGACGTTGAGGACGGCGGATCGATGCCGGGCCAGGGTCGTGTGTTCGGGCTCTGAATTCCACAACGCCCACGAGCTGGACCACGATGCCAACTGTCCACGCTCGTCGGAAGCGTAGGCGAGTTCCGTGGCGCCGAGTCGCCGCGCGGCGAGCGCGAGATAGGCGGGCCGATCAGCCATACGGCGGTCTCGAAGGTGGTGTGCCGCACGCCGGTAGGCGGCGGCGGCGGTCTGAGCGTCGTCACCCCGGGCCGCATCCAGGCAAGCAAGCAGGTCCGGCTGACTTGCGGCGAGCAGGAAGCCAGCGTCAAGCAGCAGCGGGTCCAGTAGCCCGGCGCTGGCCGCATGCCCAGCGAGATACTTGCGGGTGTAGGGAGAAGCCGACGCCCATTCGGCAGGATCTGCCGCCCGTAACGCATTGACCAGGGTGGCGTTTAGTTCGATGAGGCCGCAGGGGCCGAGGAGGCGTCGGAGGTACGTTCGCAGGACATCATGAATACGTATGGCTCCGTCGGACAGGGAGACCAGCGACAAGTCCGCGAGTTGCCTGATCAGGCGTCTGATCCTTGCGGCACTAAGAGCGTTCGCCGCCCAGAGTGAGCCAACCACCTCGACTGGGACGGCGATGTCCTCGGGGAAGACTCCCAGCTCAGCAAAGCGATTCCGGTCATCGGAGGCCAAACGCCGCAAGCTCGCCTCGACGGTTGCTGCGACCGCCTGGTCCCGTCGGTCGGCGCTCTCGAGATCGAGGCTGTCTGGTCCGTCCTGGACGAGCTGTTGCTCGATCAAATCGGCGGCCTCGTCCGGGGTCGCCCCTTCCTCGACGTACTCCCGGATGGCACCGTTGACCAGTGAAAGCAGGAGCGCCCACCCGCCCGTGAGCCGGGTGAGGCCCTCGATACACGTCAGGCCCGGCAGACCGTTCGAGAGCATTGAGCCGCTCTCGCTGAGGCTCATCTGACCGATCTTCAGAATTTCGCAGGTCATCGGAAGTGTGCCGCGCATCCTGCTAGTCACGAGTCGTGCCACGTTCGGACCGGTGGGGAAGGGAGCCAGTCTGCTCGCCGCCCACAGATCATCGATGACCAGCAGGGTCGGTTCTCGGTCCCGAAGCAGCTCACCCAGCCGGTACCCAGCCATGCGGGGGTCGGTCAGCGCTGGCCGCTGACCAATCAGGAGTTCACTTAGATCGTTGATCTTGTCGGCCAGCACCGGCTCGGAGACGTTCTCGCCCAGCGTGACCCACAGGACCCCGCCCGGAAACATGTGACGTACGCGGTGACAAACCTGCGCTGACAGCGTCGTCTTACCGAAGCCACCGTTGCCGACTACGCCTACGTCCGCCCCGCCCGGCGAGAGCAGTTCAGCCAACCGCTCGGTCAAGTCGACACGGGCGACGAGAACCTGTGTCGGAGTCGGCACCATCCAGACCGCGCCTCGTCGAGCCTCTCGTTCATGGCTAACGCTGACGCTGTTGGCCTGGATGACGTTCCCGTACACCGTCCCGCTGAGGTCATTACGCGTCCCGGCTGCGTCCTTCATCCGCCCATTATCGCGCCGTCCGGTCCGGGAGAGTCTGCTGATCCCCGACGCGGCGTCGCGACGCTCGGGCGGAAGAAGCCAGCGGCCTACATGACGAAGAGCTTTGACTCAGTGGTGTTAAGCCCTCGACCGCATCACTACGGCGCGACCGGGACTCGCGCCCCTCAGCGCGCACGTAAAAAAGGCCCCAACTAGCAGAGGAGGTGACGGGTTTGTCAGGCGCCAACATTGACCCCGAGAGATGGGTTCGATTCCCTCCGCCGATTGCCCCCTGCGCAGCGCTCGAGGGCCGCTCCATGTCTGCCGCTACCGCGGTACCGACCGGACGCGGACCTGTAAGTCCGCCGCTGACCTGTGCCTTGACGGCGCCGGCTTCGACAAGCTGTGGCGGTTCCTCTTCGCCGTCGTACTTGTCGGCACGTTCGGCCGCATCGTGACCCTCGCGCCCACGGTCGAACTGCCCGCAACGCTGGCGTGGCTCGTCCTATCGTGGCGCGCCGGACACCGCGAAGCCGCCGACGCGACGGCGAAGGACGCGGAGCCGGCCAGGCCTGCCGCTCCTTACCGGCCGACGCCCAAGGAGATGGCCACCGCCCTCCACAAGTTTGCCGACTCTCACGTCCACCTCGTCCCCATCGCGGTCGCTCTGCGCACCACCACGGGTGTCGTGCGCGAGGTGCTGACGGAGATGGGATGCCGATTGCGGGTGGTGTCCGCCTGCGTGGGCGGTGCGCCTCACCCGGTGAGGCGCACCGATCTGCCGCCCCTTCCCGCCCCGTTGGCCACTCCCTCTGTTGTTGATGTTGTTGCAGGTCACGCCAGCAACAACAACCGGAGCAACGCACTCGTGAGCAGGACGCAATGGGGTTGTGATCATCCAGAATCCCGACGCTCCGCGCGAGTTCCACGGCACGAGGTCGGTGGGCAGCGGCGCTGAGCGGGCGCCGACACGGCCGACGCATAAGCCCCCGGAGCGGCTTTCAGCTTGCCGGTATCGCGACCACCCCGGGTCCCCCATCCCGCAGCGCAGAGACAGGACTCAGAGACATGCCCGGATTCCGCAGACCATGCCCACATCGGAGCTGCGCGAGAAGCACCTCGCCAGCCGTCGGGAGCGCGCCGTCGAGAAGCGCCGCGAGCAGGAAGGCACCGTCGGCCAGCATGCGCCCAAGCGGTCCCGCACGTGGTGAAGTTGAACACGAAACCGTCACAACCTCACACGTCGACTGTCGGGCGGATAGAGTCATCAATCTATCCAAAGGGGGGGATCTTATGAAGATCCGTACAGTCACCGCGGTCGCCACGATAGCCGTCGCTCTCCCGCTCACGGCCGCATGCGGCGCCAGCGCCGGCCACACCACCGGCACACCCGCCGCCTGCAAGAAGGAAATGCAGCGCCTCTTCGACAAGGCCATGGACGACCCGGACGCCCCCACCCCCGAGACAACTCCGCCCGCCTGCCGCGGCCTCAGCGAGAAGCAGCTGAAGAAGTACGTCGGCGAGATCACGGAGAAGGCCATAAAGGAAGGCGTCGACGACGCCTTCGACGACGCGGTCAACGACATGGACGACAGCGCAGGCGACGCCGACGAGGCCAACACCGAGCTGAAGGTTGGCGACACCTTCACCTACGAGGACGGCGTGAACGTCACCGTCGCCAGCATCAACGAGTTCACGGCATTCGAGGAGTACGGCGACACAGCGGAGCCGAACCAGACTCCGTTCCGTATCGACGTCAAGTTCGAGAACGGCAGCGGGAAGCCCGTCAACCTCGACGATTTCATGGTTAACGGGCAGGGCGCCACCAAGGGCGGCGACGCCGAGTTCACCTCCTGGACGGAGGACGTCAAGGACATCACGGGCCGCCTCGCCGCCGGCCAGTCCGACACCAAGAACAGCGACGGCGTCCTCGACAAGAAGTACGGCACGAAGATGGTTGTCACCGTGACCCGCGTGTCCGACGACGTCGACGTGATGATGGAAGTCCCGACTTGGACCGGCAGCATCCGCTGAGGCAGGAAACGCATGCTGGAGGCCTCGCCCCTGGGCGGGGCCTCACTGCGTTCGGACACACGGCGCTGACCAGGGAGGGCGCTGAGGCTGACACGTAAGACTTGACGGATGACCCAAGCGGGTTCGGGCGCTAGTCTTTATCGAGATATGCAACATCACGTTGCAACTCGTGGTTGCACTGCCATGGGCAGCCACGACGCAGGGAGACCCGCCTCGCCCTTGGAAGCGGGCGGGTCCCGCAGGCAGCGGCCCCGGCTAGGCTGACGTTAGCCGGGCCCGCTGCTTGCACAGCAAGTCCAGCGCCCCAGCCGGTCGCATCCTGCATCCCTGCTACCTGCCAGCCGTCAAACCAGCAGGCCGATGATCATGGTCAGGACAGTCGCGAGTCCGATGGCGACCTGCCACCAAGCAGGATTGGACCACCACCGGTTTCGCGGTCGCTCACCGTTTTCATCGTCCACCAGCATCACCACCTTTCAGGCCCCGCTCGGGGACCCGCAGACCGCCGGCTTATCCGACGGAGATCAATTCGATCAGTGGTGATGCTGGCTCAACATCGTAGCCGCGCAGGCGCCTTGAATCCCGAGCGCGCCACACGTCGTCCCGTGAGGCGAGACTTCGAATTCGCGTCACCTGATGACGCGAGGACTGACCAGCACAGCCATCACAGCGGGACTAGACCACAACACCTGGCCGGCCCCCGCCCGAGCCGGGCGGGGGCCTCGACGCGTTCCGGTACGCAGAGCAGCCAACTACCCTCAACACATGGACATACGGGGTGCGGTCAACACGGTCCTCTATGGCCCGGCCGATGAGCTCGATGCAGCACTCGCCGCCATCCGGGCAGCGGGCATCGTCGCCCACCCCGACGCCTACGAGGCTGGCGCCATCTGCGCCACCCATCACGACGGCACCCACCAGCCAACACCGGAGTACGTCGAGGAGTGCGAGGAGCGAGTGCGGACCGCTGCCGTCGGCACCGACTTCACAGTCGACCGCACCAGCGTGTGGGACGGCAGTAGCATCACGAGCAGGAAGCTGCCGTATGACCGACACACAGGAGAGTGGCTTGAGGAACTCTTCGACACTGACGCCCCGGTGTGGCTGCGCGAGGAGCAGCTGGCACGACTGGCGGCACGGAAAGGCATCACGGTCGCCGACATTGAACTGCGGGACTCTGGGAACCCGACGACCCGGACGAGGAGGAACCGAGCAGCGCGACCGGTGCCACGATGAGCCGATGCGTTCTTCCCACAGCTCCTGGCGTCGATGAGCTCGTCGCTTCTTGAACCGGATCGAAGACCAGCCGGATGTGCTGGCGAGGTGGGCCGAGACCCCCGTAGGGCAAGCGCTCGCCGGACCAGACTTCGTTGCCACCCACGGCCGCGAGGAGTGAGCTGACTCGGCGCAGGTGATGTAATCCCGCGCGTCCGAATGCGCCCTCACATGGCGATAGAGCTCAGCCCGTGCCGCATCGGCGACATTGCGCGCGCCGCACTCGTCCTCAACGGAACCTGGAAGTAATCACCGTTGAGAATAACCTCAGTGCCGGTTGCCTACCCAAGCCAAGTGCGGAGACGAGACGCTCCGAGGCGAGGGCTAAGACTTTTCGGCGTTTTCGTGGTCGCGGTCTATTTCGGCCAGTGCCTTGAGGCTCCTTGCTTCTTCAGACGGAGCGTCGATGCGTTGGCTGATAACCAGGCTGGCTGTGAGGTGTGATCTTGCTTGGGAAAGTCGGCCCGTCGCATGTTCTGCTGCAGCGAGACCGTGAAGCGCTTCCACTTCCTCGCGGGCGGCGTGGATGCGGCGGGCAAGGGCCAGCGCAGCAGTGTGGTGCGGAAGCGCTTCTTCGCTGCGGCCGGAGGAGTGTAATGCGTTGCCGATGCCGATCAGCGCAATCGTTTCACTGCGCTTGTCGCCTGTGCTTCGCAGGGCAGGCAGCGCTGTGCGGTAGAGGTCCAGGGCCTCTCCGGTCCTTCCACTGGCGTGGAGGGTGTTGGCCAGGTTCATCTGAATGATTCCGTGTTGCCCCTTGCCACCCATAGCTTGCGAGAAGGCGATGGCCTGTCTGTAGGCGCGTTCGGCCTGCTCAAGATTCCCGGTCTTCTGGTAGAGCTCGGCAAGGTTGTTGAGAGTGACGTACTGGCCGCGCTGGTCCTCGACCTCGCGGAATCGAGACAGTGCCTCGAGGAAGTGCTTCAGTGCGTCCTTGTGCTGATCGAGGTGTAGGTAGGTCATGCCGAGCAGATTGAAGCTGCGCGCCTGCTGTAGGCGGTCGGTCGATTGCAACCGCAGCTGGAGGGCGCGTTGTTGGTAGGGGAGTGCCTCGCGAAAGCGCGCGGTGTGCCAGTACGGGATGGACATCTGGTGGAGTGCTTCCACCTCGAGCGTGGTGTCGTGGTTGGCGCGCGCGATGTCCAGCGCGGTTTGTGCAGATTGCATTGTGTCGCTGTAGTTCCCGGTGCGCGTGGAGATGCTGCTCAGGTCGAGCAGGGCGCGGGCATGTGCGCTGCCTTCGTCATCGGTGTTCTTCCAGTAGCTCACGGCGTGCTTGAGGAGGGGCTCGGCGGTGGTGAGGTAGCCCTCGGACTCGAGGAACCCGGCAAGGGTGTGTGTGAGCATGGCGAGTTCGTGTGGTGTCCCGCGGACGCGGGTGTACTCCAAGGCGGCTAGCAGGTTGGGACCTTCAGTGGTGAACCACTGGTGTGGGTCGCTCTCTTGCGAGGAGGCATCCAGCGTGGGGCGGCGCAAGGTGATCCGCAGCCGGTGCGGATAGGCATGACGATCAGCTCGGTCCGCAGCCAGGAGGTAGTGCTCTCCGAGGCGTTGGAGGGCGCCTTGGCAGACGCCTTCGGTGTCTTCGTCCATGGCGCGGGCACGGGCGTACTCGCGCACGAGATCGTGGAGTCGGTACCGATGCGGGGCAGGCTCTGAGATCAGGTGACAGGTGAGCAGGTCCTCCAGGACACGCTCGACTTCACCGAGAGGGAGCCCGGTGAGCGCGGCGGCCGCCGGAGGCCCGAATTCGGTGCCGAAGTGGAGGCCAAGGCGGCGGAAGACCAGCTGCTGCGTGGGTGTCAGGGCGCGGTAGGAGATCTCGAATGCGCTGATCACTTCTCGGTGGCCGTCACGGAGTTCAGGGAGCCGGGCGCTTCCGTGGTTCAGCTGTTTGAGGAGGTCTGAGAGGGACCACGAAGGGCGGGCTAGTAAGCGGCTGGCTGCGATATCGATGGCCAGGGGGAGGTACCCGCACAGCCGGACCAGCGAAGCTGCCTCGTGCATGCTGGTGGCGTCCTCTTCCAGGAGGTGCCGGACGAGAGCGATCGCGTCGGGGCGGGGCAGGACGTCCAGGGCGATCGGTCGTACGCCGCGCAGGCCTCTTAGCCGGTGTCGACTGGTGATGATGACGGCCCCGGGGGAGGCGTCCGGGAGGAAGGGTTGCACCTGGGTGGTGCTTGCCGCGTCGTCAAGAATGAGCATGAGGCGGCGCTTTCGCAGGATCGTGCGCCAGCGGAGGCTCAACTCATCTGCGTCCTGGGGCAGTTCTTGTGCAGGGACGCCCAGTCGGCGCAGCACCTGGGTGAGCCCGGTGACGGGGTCCAGGGGTGCTTGAGCGGCTTCGTGGCCACGGAGATTCAGTAAGAGGCGGCCTTCAGGAAAGAGCTCTCGTAGCTGATGAGCGGCATGAACCGCCAATGAGGTCTTGCCGCTGCCGGCCATGCCGTCGATGGCTGCAACCGCCGGGCCAGTGGATTCACCTGCAGCTTCTGTGAGTTCGGTGGTGATGCGGGCCAGTTCTTCTTGGCGTCCGACCCATCTCACGTCGGGCGGCAACTCCTCGGGCGGAGGCATGGAGACCTCCGTCTCCGCACGGGGAGCAGGCGACAGCAACGTGGTAGCAGGGACTTGGTCGAGGATGGCTCGGTGAATGCGCCGGAGAGGCTCGCCGGGTTCGGTGCCGAGCTCGCGTAAGAGGTGGTGGCTGGTGTGGTGCAAGAGGCGGGTCGCCTCTGAGGTGCGGCCACAGGCGTAGAGCGCGAGAACGAGATGTTCGATCAATGATTCATCCGCGGGGTGCTCCCGGCACAGGGGGCGCAGATCGGCGATCACCTCGGCGTAATGCCCGAGTCTGAGAGCGATCTTGGATCGCATCAGCACGGCCGCCAGGTTCTTCTCTTCCACCATGCGCCGCAGATCTGCTGCCCAGGTGCCTGGCATCCCGGTGACGGGTTCACCGCCCCATTGCCGGGCTGCTTCATCCAGGGTGTGGAGCGCCTCTGAGTAGTTGCCACTGTCCGCAAGTGAGCGCGCCTGGTCGATGAGTGCTAGGTACCGGCGTAGGTCGACCTGGTCGGGGTCCACCTCCAACATGTACGCGTTCGTGCTCCGGAGCACATGGGGGGCGTGCGGACCCGCAAGCTCGTCCATGGCGGTTCGGATGCGCGAGATGTGTCCCGATATGATGCCACGAGCCGTGGGCGGTGGGTCGTCCTCCCAAATGCGGTGGATGAGGGTGTCGACGCTTACCGTGCGACTCGCATCCCGGGCGAGACTTGCCAGCGTAAGACGCTCTTTCGCGGAACCCAGGCCGTTGGTTTGGTCCCCGACGCGAAGCCCGACGGTTCCGAGTAGCTGTATGTGGAGCTCCACCAGCGTCCTCCCGCCGGTACGGCTCGTCCCTACCCTCCGAGAATGACAGGCCTTAACTTCGGTGACCACCTGCGCTCGAGTGGAGGTCCGAAACTGCCCCTCAGTGAATGAAAGGCGATCAGCGGTGGGTGCGGTGGCCCGTGTCACCTGAAGGTGGCGCGTACGGGCAGAGAGGCCCTGGGTATGCCCGCACTGGCGGGTTCAGTACCCAACGACGGGGCTGCGGTGAGGAAATGGGGGAAGTGGTGCAGGCGACAGCACTCTTATCGGCCATGATTCCTTGGTCCGCCCACCCTGACTCACAGGCATGGAGCGACCTGACACGAGTGGTGCACACGACAGTTCAAGGGGACGCTGAACTCGCGGAAGCCTGGGCCGCAGTGAACGACATGGGTGACCCCTCCAGCGGCCTGCCCCGTCTGGCCCATGCACTCATTCAACGTGCAACCCAGCGCCCTGAGTTCGAAACCGCGCTGATGTGCTGGCTCCGCGAACACGGGACATCGGACAGAACACGAAGACAGAGCGCGAACACCATCAGCGGGTCAGCGCAACTGCACGGGCCGACCGTGCAAGCCGGTCAGGTGCATGGCGGTATCCACTTCCACACCACCCCGGACCGGCAGCAGCAGCCCATACCCCATGAACTACCCCCGTTCCGTGCGCACTTCGTGGACCGCGACCAAGATCTCGCAGCGCTGAACGAACTCCGCGCCTCTCACCCGGCATCTGCCGTCCAGCTACTGGTCGTCACCGGGCTTCCCGGTGTTGGCAAGACCGCGCTTGTCTCGCGGTGGTTGCACCAGCGGGCACGCCAAGACTTCGGCGATGGCGAGTTGTACGTCGACCTGGGCGGCTACTCTCCCACAGGACCTGTCTCCCCCGGCGACGTGCTGGAGCACCTGCTACGCGCTGTCGGTGCTACTGCGCTGCCCCCCGAGACTTCCGAACGGGCAGCGCTGTGGCGGTCGCTGACGTCCGGACTGCGACTGGCAGTCATGCTGGACAACGCAGTTACCGCAGCGCAGGTACGACCGTTGCTGCCTGCAGGCCCCGGGAGCCTTGTGGCTGTCACCAGCCGCAGCCATCTCTCCGGTCTCCTCGTGGACGGCGCCTCGCTTCACCAGTTGGAGGCGCTGGTTCCCGAAGCTGGCGTCGAGCTGCTGACTCAATCGGGCGGAGGGCCACGGATCGGTCAAGATCCCGGGGCAGCGCAAGCCATTGTGACGTTGTGTGCAGGACTGCCGCTGGCGCTGTGTCTGGCGGCGGCCCAACTGGCCATCCACCCCCGGCGATCCTTATCTACGCTGGTGACTGCCCTCTCCCAAGGAGACGGGCCACTTGAGGCGCTACGCGTGGATGGCCAAGCTGCAGTGCGCGCCGCTTTGGATGAGTCCTACCGGCTCCTGCCCTCAGCCGTCGCAGAAATCTATCGGTGCCTGGGCGTTCTACCTGCCCGCCACTATGACCAGGAGCTGGTCGCTGCGGCCTGCGCCCAGCCCGTACACGAGGTTGAGCGGGCCCTCCAGAACTTAGTCGAGAGCAACCTGTTGGAAGAAGCCGGCGACAACGGCAGCTACCGCTTCCACGACCTCGTTCTGCCGCATGCCCAGCAGCGCGGCGAAGCAGAGGAGACAACCGCGGCGCGCCAGGAGATACTCCGCCGCTATGTCGACTGGTGCCTCGACGCCGCGACCACTGCGGAAGGCATTCTCACGCCCAGCCACCGGAACCTGGCTCGCAGCTACTCCCGTCAGCCCGCTGAGCCGATCGGCTTCTCCGAACCAGCTGCCGCGCTGGAGTGGCTGGACAGCCACCGGGCCAGCCTCATGGCGGCTGTGCGGCACAGCGCCGACGCAGGATGGCACGCGAGTTGCTGGCAACTGGTAGACGCCATGTGGCCGCTCTTTCTCCGCCTGAGGCCCACAGAGATGTGGATAGAGGCGCACACCGTCGGATTGACCGCCGCACAACGAGACGGAGACCGCCAAGCAGTCGGACGCATGCTGACCTCGGGCGGCAACGGACTCCGAAACGCCGGCCGCCACCGAGAAGCAGTCGACTGGTACACACAAGCCCTCTGTCACGCCGAAGAGGACAACGACCCACGCCAGCAGGCCCAAGCGCTGAACGGACTCGGCAACGCCCACCTGGCGCTGCACCAACTCAGAGAGGCAGAAGAACACTTCGTCCGCGCCCTGGCACTGCGCGAAGAGATCGGGTACCGGCGGGGTGCGGCCCTCTCCCGCGTCTGCCTGGCGGAGACCGCATTGGAACGAGGAGACCACCAGCGGGCCCTCCAGTACCTGACTCGAGCACACACCGACCTTGTCGCCGAAGAAGACACCTACGATGCCGCTCGTTCACTCGCCCTCCTGGGACACACCACGGCTCTCCACGCCACGTATGAGCAGGGTGTTGGTCATCTCCTGGAAGCCCTGGAGGACTTTCACCTCTCCGGGTCGCTGCACTGGCAGGGCCGGACCCTGGAAATGCTGGGAGAAGCAGCTGAACATCACGGTGACGCGCAGGAGGCGCGCAGGTACTACTCACAGGCGCGGGAGGTGTACCTCCCGATCAGCCCGACGGACACGAACCGCCTGGAAGGGCGGCTGCGGCACCTGAAGCCGCCGCAGCCACCTCCAACAACCCCCCTACTGGCAGAAGTTGAGTCGGGTTGAGCCCGCAGGTAGGACCAGGACCGCCTCCAGCAAGTCTGCCGGCGCCTGGCCGACGACCAACCACGCGTGGAGGAACGAGGCCAGCACTTTGTGCCAGCCGGTTCCTCGGGCTGTATGGGCCGGCACCGGCAGCGCGGTGATAGCAACACCGGAGCGTGTCGCCAGCACACACCCACCGTCTGTGAGTGGCACCGCCACAACCAGACATCCCGAGTATCGGCTCAAGAGGTCGGCCAGGCGAGATCGTGCACCGACCGCAGAATGGGCAACCGACGGAACAAGCACATCCGCACACTCCGCCCACGCGGCGAGCTCCGGCGACTCCGGATCCAGGCAGAGGTGCCGATCTTCGCATGCTTGGCCCCCGGTCACCTCGCTCTCAACCACAACGCGCGAATTCGCCGGGGAGGATGCAGCGGGCGACTCGATGCAGCGCATGACCCCGGGCTTAACGCCCTTGGACGCCGTTGCGGGACCGAGCACCTCCCACCGGTGTGCCCGGTACACGATGAGAACCGGGGAACGCGTCACCACCTCCGCCTGAGTGTTCACGCGGCGACACCGTCCTCTGGCCAGTCCCAGCTGTCCAGGCTTGGCGGCAGAGGGGCGATCGGTGTAGTCGGCTCCCAGGCAGGTTCACCCAGCCCGAGCATCCGATACATCAACCCCCGCATCCGCCGGTGGAAACGGCCTGGTTCGGATGACAAGGTCTCCGCTACCTGCCGATGTCCGTCAGCCCAATACTGCGCCGCCGCATAGCGCAGCTGCTCCGCCAGCGAATGCGCAGGTGACACCACAGGAGCGGCGGAGGCCAACACTGCGGCGGGAGACGTACCGGCAACCTCACGGTCCGGACTGTCCGTCAGCAAGATCGGAATGCCGGCTGCTGTGGAGTACGCCGTCAGGGACCCGTGATCGCCGATGACGTAGTCCGCTGCGACGAGCAACGCTTCCCAGTCCGCCTCCGGGGGAAGCACCGCGAGACCTTGTCCGCGGCAGCTGGCCAGCCAGCTGTTGACCTGCCAACTACCGTGACCTGCCCAGACGTTCGGATGCACCAGCAGCGCCACGCGAAATCGATCCTGCGGCAGCTGACTTAACAGCTGCGGGAGCAAGACCTCGAACCGCCCAAACGTTGAGGATGGACCCCACGTGGAAGAAACCACTACAAGCCGACGGTCGTCTTCCACGCCCAATGCGCGGCGATACGCCGCCCGGTGAGGCAGGCTTTTCGTGATGCGGTCAAGGCAGGGATCGCCGACGATGGTAGCCGCCTCCAGCGCCTCAGGACATGAGCGCTTCAGTTCCTCCAGGTCCCTCTCGTGTGCGAATGCCACAGCTGTCGGCACAACACGACCGTTATGGAGCAGATGCTGGCGGCTCAACATTCCTGCCGTCCGCGAGGATTGCCTGGACGGATCCCCCACCTCTCGCAGCAGCTTGATGTGTCCTGCACCATGCGAGAGACGGATGAGCGGAGCCCGGAGTTGATGAACGCCACGCGATCCAGCAGCAAGTGCCAGATCGAACTGAGCGCTCACAGCTTGATTCCAGGGAACCGTCGAGATTCCTAGCTGTCGAAGATACTCCGCTATCCCGTCACCGAGCGGGTGCGGAGCCACGGTGAAAACCACCTGGATCCGGAAGTCGGATTCCAGAAGTCGGAAGACATCGCGTAGGCGCTGTGCGTACGGAATCGTATGCACGACGACAAGCACGGTCTTGCAGTTCCGAATGGTTAACCACTGTCCCCGCTGTAGAACCGCGGGCATGGTTCGCCCACCGATTGCCGACATGCGCATCCCCCTGAGTGTCGACTTCATCCTCAGAAAGGCCTGCCCTCGCGCACCGGCAGGTTGTTGGCAACGGCCTTGCAAGATGCTTGCAGACGCCAGCTGCCTGCAAGGATGCATCCAAGGTGACCGCTGCCTCCGCCGGCGAGGCTCGGCGTATTGATCACCTCGGTGTCTGACAACGTTCTCATCGACCACCTGCGCAATGAGGCACACGTGCAGCTCTAAATATTCAAGATCATTGGGCCTTGAGGTCTAATGCCCGAAATAGGCATGTCTCCATGGTGGGGTGACGCGTCCAGCATGAGGCTCTTAAACTGGGCATTGCAGGCCATAATTCGACAATCCCTTCTCTTGTCCATGATCGGTGTGGCAAGGCATACGCTTGTCCCGGCACCTATCTATGGGTGCAATTCGGCCACCGTTGGCCAGGACTTGATGCTCGTGAATAAAAGTGGCAGCATCCCAGTCCTGGAGAGTCACAGCAGGGTCGACTCCGAACAGCGGGCAACTATGTCGCCGCGCTCGAACGTACAAGAAATAGGAGAATCGCCGGTGCCAAAGATCGGCATGCGAGTCATGCTCGCATTCACTGCTGCTGCATTTATCGCGCTTTCTGCCGGGGTGTGCATCCCCTATCTTGCCCAAAGCGAGGCCGCAGTACACGAAGTGTCGGCGTAGCCGAATCGTACCGGAGTGGAGGAAGATCCACTCCGGTACGCGCATTGCCCTGCGACGAATTCCTTCACTGGTTCTTCAAGTTCCATAGCAGTCGGTCACGCAACTTGTCGATGCCGCCGTTACTGTGAACCGTAATAGCCTTCCGTGAGCAGGTGCGTCATCGATGCTCTCCTCATTGCGCGTCGCCGTGGGTCAGTGGAGCCAGCCGACGTCGCGTACTTCGATGGCCCCGTCGCGGGGCTGGTAGTGGAGCCAGTAGAAGGGGCCGAAAGCTTCCCGGACTTCTTCGATGGCGCCGGGGTCACGGACATCGGGGAAAGCATCGGGCCGGTCGCCCCGTACTGGTCCCACCAGATCCATCACCTCGTCCCGGGCATCGTCGTCGGAGAGTCCGGCCATCACCTCGGTCGCGAGGTCTCCCATCACCAGACCGTGCATCGCTGCCCCGTTGTTGCCGTTCAGGGAACGGTAGGTAGGCAGGACGCCGAGCAGCTACGGGTGTGGATAACCGTCCGGAGGGTCGTAGGACTCGTTCTTGCCGGGCGCCTCGCCCAAACCGACGGCCAGCTGTACTTGCGCGCGGGCCCCGCACCGTGTGCCTCGGCGTGCGGCCCGTCGGGGCAGCGGACGACAGCTCGGCGTGGGGCCGGTCGGGGCAGCGGACGACAGCTCGGCGTGGGGCCGGTCGGGGCAGCGGACGACAGGGAGCCGCCGGATCCCCGGAAGCGTCGTGGACTTCTGCTCAGGCTGCCTGAATGAGTTCGGCGCGGCCGAAGAGGATCGCGTAACCGGAGGGAAGCCGGGCGAGTACGCGGTCGAGTAGCTCCGGGCCCGCCAGTTGGCCCACGACGCCCAGTACGGAACCGACATCCCAGCGGGTGGTGGCAAGGGTGCCGCCGGTGCGCACCGCCAGATCTTTGACGAACGCCCACCCTGTCAGCTGGTCGGATTCGGGTGCCCGGGAGGTGAGCACTGCGGCAGCCTCATGGGGCAGGCGGGCGGCGAGCTCCGCCCTTTCCTCTCCGGTGAGTCGGCGTCCCAGTGCGGCCAGGACGGCGCGGAGCGTTTCCTCCGCCCGCTCCCGGGTGGGGTAGGCGCCGTCGTAGCGCACGCGCTCCAGCATCTGCGCGTACGACATGGCCGGCGTGACGGCGGTCGTCGAGTGTCCCGATGTGGGCGGCATGGGTTGTGCTGCACCTTTCTGGTTGTGGGATCGGCTGGTGTCAGTGGGCCGGTGAGCTCACCGGTTCTGCGGACTGTGTTCGTGGGACGTGGTGTCCTGGGGGCGGCCGAAGAGCAGGTCGTAGCCAGGGGGCAGCTGGAGCAGGACGCGGCGGGTCAGATCCTCGCCTGCGGCGTCGGCGGCCACGCTGAGTACGGCGCCCACGTCCCAGGCTGCCGTCTGCTCGGTTGCTCCCTCGATCCACGCCGCGGTGGCGCGCACGAACCGTTCGGCGGAGAGCGGTTCGGCCGCCTGGAGGGGATTGAGCAGGATCAGCGCGAAGGTCTCCGGGAGCCGGGCGGCCAGCTCGGCCCGTACGTCGCCGACCAAGTGCGCCCCGAGCAGGGCGAGTACGGTGCGTGCCGCCCGGTCGGCGTCCGCACTGGTCGGGTACTCACCGCGTTCCTGCACCTGGTCGAGGAACGCCTCCCACCGCATGGCCACCATGATTGCCCCCTTCCCGTTTCGGCCTCCGTTTTTCAGTTCGTGAGCGGAGGACGGCAGCGGCGGAGGACGGGAGTTGGGGGGAGAGAGCAGTCCGCCCTGCGCCGCTGCCGGTGAGGCTGTGCCTCAGGCCCGGATCTCCTTGCGCCCCGGGGTCGCGCCGATGGCGATCTTGCGCGGCTTGGCACGCTCGATGATCGGGACTCTCACCGTGAGAACCCCTGCGTCGTAGTCGGCGCTGATGTGCTCGGTGTCCAGCGTGTCGGCCAGCACAAGCTGGCGCGAGAAGACACCCAGCGGCCGCTCCGAGAGTTCCACCTTGGTCTCGTCGGTCTTGCTGAGCGGCCGGCGTTCGGCCTGGACCGTCAGCATGTTCCGCTCGACGTTGATGTCGATGGCATCCGGGTCGACGCCGGGGAGGTCGAGAGCGATGACGTACTCGTCGCCCTCACGGTAGGCGTCCATCGGCATCGACGCGGGGCGCGACCAGGTGCCGGATGTGTTGCCGAAGAACTGCTGGGTGAGCCGGTCGAGTTCACGGAAGGGATCGGTGCGCATCAGCATCGTGAAAACACCTCCAATTCAGGTAGTCCATGCCCATGCGCTGGTACCTGTCTCTCTTGTAGCATGTCAACGAGACGATGACAAGCAAGCTCGTCATCTGACGGTTGACGATGGTGGAAGGTGATCGCATGACCGCAGACGATCAGGGATCCGCTTCCTCGCCCGCCTCCTTCCTCGCCGCCACAGCGGCGCTGGAGACCATCGAGGAAGCCGTCCGCAGCGCGCAGACCCGGCGGCGCGCGGAGACGCCCGGCCCTGAAACCAGGTCCGAGCAGGCTCTGGCCGCCCTTCTGCTTCTGCGCGAACTGCGCGACCAGCTCGCCGGGTGGGAGCCCGGGCTGATCGAAACCGCCCGCGAGGCCGGCGCCAGTTGGGCCGACCTCGCCCATCCGCTCGGCGTCGCAAGCCGGCAGGCCGCCGAACGCCGCTATCTGCGGCTGCGTCCCGGTGCTCCCGGGGCCAACGGTGAGGAGCGCATCCGAGCCGTCCGCGACCGCCGCGCGGCCGACCGCAGCGTCAGCACGTGGGCCCGCGGCAACGCCGCCGACCTCCGCCAGCTCGCCGGGCAGGTCACCGCCCTCGCCGACCTACCCGCCGAGGCCCGGGCGCCCCTTGCGCAGGCTCTCGGCAGCAGCGATCCCGCCGCCCTCCTCGGGCCCCTGAACAGCGCCCGTCGTCACCTCACCGGCAGCCATGACGACCTGGCCGCTCAAGTCGACGCCCTCACCCGTCACACCGACGCGCTCCGGCAGGCGAGCGGCGAGGAGCGCCGCCCGGCCACCTGACCCGGCGACCGGACGAGGGTGCGAACCGGCCGGGCCCACCCGCGCGCGGTACGTGCGGCAACCGCCGGGCCGGAAAGCGCTCCGTGTCCTTCAACTGCCATGGAGAGGCCCCGAATTGCCGGTTGCCTTTGGACGGCAGCGGTCAGCAGTGGCGGCGGGTTGGTGAACGTCACGGGAAGGCGATTTCACTCTACGCTGACAGCCGTGAAGGTCCGTGCCCCAAGCAACTCAGTTCAGGGTCGTCGGAGTTGCGGGCACATCGATGGCTGCAGGCAGACGCCGCACAGTGTCGGCTTGGTCGGTCGCGTGTACTGTCGTCATGCCCATCGCGCCAGCCGGTGGCAGGTTGAGCTGATTGTCGTCCACGAACACGTGACGTGGAGAATGAACGTCCAGGCCACATCGCGTCGGTGGTCGCGACTGGCTGCTTCCAGCGCCAGTCGGATCACGCCTCCCGGTCCGGGCTGAGTAACATCGTCCCCGTTGGTTACGGGATTGGTCACGAGACATGGCGACAGAGAGAAAGCCCCACATCAGCCGGTGTCGCGAGGGGACTTGAAGCTGCTGCCCCGGCGTTCGTGGGAGGCACCTCCTGGCTCCACCGCGGACATGACGCATCTGCTGGCGATCAGCGGCGCCAACCTAAGCCCGAGAGATGGGTACCAAGCTGAACGGCGAGAGAAGTGATGACTGCAGGGGCTTTGGCCGAGGTCCCGTAGTCGTCACCTACGCGGGAGCTCCAACCGTGTGCGTGTGACGCGTCGGCTCCGGCAGTGCCGGGAAAGGTTTCGAGTGGTGCCCATTTTCGCTCAAATCGGTTGTGACGCTTGTCACTTGAGGCCTTGGCATTGTGGACTGACTCGTCCAGTAGATCGCATCTGTCCTTTTTGTAGCGCCATTGTGGGCAATATGGCGACGTTGTCGTCGGGATCGGTCGGGGTGATGCGCGTTGGGCGTCTTCTACATGGGCGGTCAGGGAAGCGCTACGCCGACGAGACCTAGGCCGTTTCGTTCGGATCATAGATCATTGGTCTGGGCGTGCCGTTAACCGACGTGCGGTGGGGGCGGATTGAGCCGTTGCTTCCGGACCGGACGCCGAAGCGTGGTGGCCGCTGGCGGGACCACCGCGAGGTGATCGACGCGATCGCCTGGAAGTTCCAGACCGGATCGTAGTGGGTGCACCTGCCGGCTCATCGCGAGTGGTCGTGTTCTCCCGCGTTCGCGGCAACTCGCTCGAGATACTGATGAGTGACATGAACCTCTGACATTGGGCGAGTTCGCGCAGCCGAGCCATCGCCAGAGAGCAAGGCAGGCAATGGCCGCGAAACCTCCGCCGATCCGGCTCTGGGACGACAACCCCAGCACGTTGGACCTCCTCGGGTTCGACGCCGTGGTCGAGCCGATCGTCGCCGCAGTCCGCGAACGCAACATCCACCCGCTGACGCTGTCAGTGCAGAGCCCATGGGGCGGCGGGAAGTCCACGATCTTGAAGTTGATCGAGACAGAGTTCAAGGACGATGACACCTGCTTCGTCGTCTCAACCAACCCGTGAGCCTACGACGACCAGGTGGACGTCAAGGGCACGCTGATCTCTGAGATTCTGCACGGCATCGAGAGTCAGATCCCCGATCCAGGCCTCAAGGCCAAGGTCGCCGAGAAGGCGAAGGAGTTGCTGGGACGCATCAGTTGGAGCCGCGCTGCGGTTGCCATCGCCAAGGGAGCGCTGACCTTCCAGGTCGACCCGCAGCAGATAGCTGACATCTTCCAGCCCAAGGACCCGGGCGGGCCGGACTCGATGGCGAGCTTCAACGATGCCTACAAGGAACTGCTCGCGCTGATACCGAACGTCGAGCGCGTGGTCGTCCTGGTCGACGACCTCGATCGCTGCCGCGGTCGCTGAACTGTCCGGCCCAGTCCTCGCGCATCGGGCCTTCGTCGAATCCGGTGAGTTCTTCGAGCTCGGGTCAGTCCCCGGCTATGTGCAGGCGTCGCACGCCGGACCACATCGCTGCGCCGTAACACATCACGCACGTCCGCCAGTTGACGACGAGTTCGAGGTCCGGGGGCCGCCCTCGGTGCCGAGGTCCCAGGCCCCGAGTCGGGTCTGGGCGAGGGGGAGGGCAACGACCTCCGCGTGGGTCGAGGAGAGCCCGGATGACCGGCAAGGTGGTCTCCACCGGGGTCAACCTCGTCCTGGCGAGCCGGTTGACGAGTCGGATCCGGTCCTCGTCGGTGGGCAGGACGCCCGGAACGTCGGCGAGTTCGGCCGACACCCAGTCGGGTAGCCCGGGCGCCGAAGGAGGTCGCAAAGGCGGAGGTGTCCATGGTGGCCTCGGTCAAGTCGGTGAGGCAACGGGGGCCATGGCGACACTAGCCCGCATGTACGCGGCGGCTGCGTTCGGGCTGCGTGGCCGCGGCCTTGGACGTGTCTGCCAACGCCGTTGCCCGACAAATGTCGTTGACGTCACGTCTAGTCCTCGATTGCTCTCCTCGTCCGGCTGCGCCGAGCCGGGCACTTTTCCAGGCAGGAATCCACGTCGGTCTGGGTGACAACCACCGCCTACGCGAGGGAGGAATCTCCGCGGGGACTGTCTGACGACGGGTAGCGTCTCGGGCCATGTACATCGATGTGGACGCTGATGAGGCGTGGGAGCGGCTACGGGCCAGCCGCTGGAAGCCACCGGGTAAGGCCGGAACCGGCGCCCGCCGCAAGACCTACTCGGCGGCCTTGGAACAGACCGAGCAGATGTTCCGAGCTGCATCTGTCGTGGGTCCCGCGACGCGTCCTCTGCAGGTCTTCTACGGCCTCAGCCAGGCCGGCCGGGCCATCGCGGCCGCCGCGGTGGCACTCAAGGGCGAGGACTGGCGGCTCATCACCCACGGGATTAAGGCCTCGGGGTTCGACAAGCACTTCCCCGACATCGAGATCCGCACCGACCCGCCCGGCACCCACGGCAGCTTCGTTCGGGTGAGCGAGGTGCTCGTCTCACCGGTGTGGGAGAAGGACGCGGTGCGCCTGGAAGACGTGTGGGACTTGCTGCCGCTGAACCTCGGTTACCCGCTCACAGGGCGAGAGCGGCCCACCCCGCTCTTCGCGGCCGCCAGCAGCATCCACTACCAGGACCACCCTTTGCTGAGCATCCCCGTGTGCGACATCCCCGACCGGGTCATCGACGCCGGTACCCGCGACGCGCTGGCCGACTTCCTCACCTCGTACCCCGCCGTCGCTCGGCACGAGAGCTACGAAACTACCTGTGCCCTCAGCCTCGGATCCGAGGCGACACCCGAATACACCCGCTATGACCACGGCGGTGGCGAACTGGTGGTCAACTGGGAGATGCCCCAGGGCTCGGCAACCTCAGCCGAACGCCTCGAGTATCTGCTGACCATGACACGCCCCTACGCGGGCCAGAGGTACTTCCTGCCCGTCCTCACCCCGATGTCCAGCGAACTGCACCCGCTGATGGCCTGGTGGGCCACCCTGTACGCCCTGTCGATGCTCGCCCGCTACGAACCCGCGAGCTGGGTGACCAACATCAGCGTCGACAGCAGCCAGCACGCCGTCTCGATCGAACGTCTCCTGGAACGCGCCATCATCCATCTGCCCGTCCTGATCGCGGACACCATTACCGAGGTGAGTACATGAGGGTCCTGGCCGGCCTGGGCGACGACGTGAAGCGGATCGAGAACCAGACCTACCGGGCCTACCGCAGAACGCAGCACTTCGCGTGCGTCTGCCCTCCGCAGGAGACCAAGCTGCTCGTCTACCTCAAGGCCAACCCGAAGAAGGTCGATCTCGTCCCGGACTTCACCCGGGATGTGACCGGGCGAGGTCACCATGGCACGGGCAATCTTGAGGTTGCGCTGCGTACGGAGCGGGACCTGGAGCGCGCCGGCGATCTGTTCCGCCTGAGCTACGACGTGTCGTAGCCCGTGGGCAGAACTCGTGCTCAAGGGAAATCGCGCGCTTGCGCGAGGAGTTGTGGGCTGTGGGGGTATAGGCGGCCTTTCGACGTGCGGACAGTGGGTGGCGGTGGACCTCCATGATGCGGCGGTTCCCCGGTTTAGCTAACCGGGGAACCGCGGCTATGTTCCGCCGCTTGTCTCGGCCGCTGCCTCGCGGCCGTCGCCGAGAAGTGCGGGCGTTGTGAA
Organism: Streptomyces bathyalis; assembly: GCF_015910445.1. Taxonomy (NCBI): domain Bacteria; kingdom Bacillati; phylum Actinomycetota; class Actinomycetes; order Kitasatosporales; family Streptomycetaceae; genus Streptomyces; species Streptomyces bathyalis. The sequence goes on along the minus strand of NZ_CP048882.1, from coordinate 275,259 downwards.
CGTGCCCACCTCGCAGGGCGATTGAGGACCATGCGGGACCAGCTGCGCCACCTGCTCTACCTCACGTTGCTACCCCTCGCAGGGGATCATGGTCACCCTCACCTCTCTTCTGCTGCACGCCTGGCGGTACCCGCGTTGCCTACGAGCTGACCAGTGCGGGGAGACGCTGCGGGGGTGCGGCCGCCGTCACAACCAGCGTCTGTACGTGGGGGGGCGTCGGTCCCGTTCCGGCGGCCTGGCAGCCTCCGTATACTCCGCTGGGACGGGCACGGCGTGAACTGAGGTCATAGCGCCGGACTTTGGCCGGTCAAAGGGAATCCGCGACCCGGACCCGCGCCACTGGAGGTGGCCGTTGCGAGAGCTGCTCCCGCACCGCCGAAGAGGGTACGCGGCCCTCGCGATCGGCCTTGCCGTCTCGTACCTCCCGCTCGCGACCCTGACCGCGATGGTTCTGTACACCTTCGGCATACGTGAGGGATTCGAGAGCGCAGATTCCCTGTCCCTCTCCGAGATTCCGACGGTGATCGCATTCCTGATGGTCGCCGCGCTGGTCGCCCGGGTGCGCGCCTTCGTCGGCGGCGATGGTCCCGTGACCGGCGCCCGGGCTCGTGCGCAGGCCGGCATGATGGCGGCCGAATGCCTGGGCGTCGCACTCCTGGCGGCATTGACAGGAGACGGCCTCATCGACGCGTCACTCGTCGGGGCCGGGGCGTCGAGCCTGATCACCGCAGTACGGGTGACCGGCTGGGTCCGCACTCTGCCGCCGCCGCCCGCGCCCGACCCGTCCCAGTCGTCGCCCCCACCGCGGCGGGGGCGACCCACGCGCAAGAAGCCGTCACCCAAGTCGCCTCCGTCCACTCCCGGCCCGTCGCGGTCCACCGCTTCGCCGCCGCGCGGGAGGACTGCGCCGGGCCCGGCACGTCCGCGGGGCAGGTTCACTCCTCCCCGCCCAGGCCGTACGGCCTCGCAGGCACCGCCCCGCCATCTGTTCGACGGCCGTACGCCGCCCGCACCCGGCGACATCTGGTTCGCGACGGTCCCGTTCGATGACGACGCGGGGGCGAAGGACCGCCCATGTCTCGTCGTGCGCACGCTCGACCGCCACGCCGAGGTACTGAAGATCACCAGCGTGGACAAGAGCGAACACCACAACTACGCCCGCATACCGACCGCCTCATGGGACGCCAAGGCGGAGCACGACAGTTGGCTCGAACGGTCTCCGCTGCGCCAGGTCTCCTACTGGGAGTTCCGGCGCTTCATCGCGAAGTGCGACGCCCGAGTCTGGCGAGAGGTGCAGGAGGAAAACGGCGTGCCGTGACCTCGAACGCGAGCCAATTGATTACGAGCTCAACATCTTCGTGATAGCGGGTTCCACCTCACGCTTGCAGGGCAAGTGACTGCCCTCGCAGGCCGTTCCACCTCCCTCTCCACCACCTGGCCACGGAAGCGCCGAGCCGGGCACCAGCACGGACGTCTTACGACGCTTGACCCCGCTGCTGACCAGTACGCCAGGACCCCCACCTGCTGGGCGGCCAAGTCAGGCTCCGCCACCAAGAGAAATCGGCGCAAGGAGTCGCTCGTCGGCTCGGCCATTCCTCTCCGCGCGACCGCCGCGCGCGCTGAGGTGTGGTGTCGCGGCATCAAGTCCCATCTCGTAGGGCTGTGCACCGACGGTGATGCGCAGGGCAACCGCTGCCACGTACATCCCGAGATGGCCACGAACACAATCGCAGCGAGGACTTCACGGTGACCGTGCCGACGCCGCCCGCCGCCTTGAGGCCGTGACGGCGACGCCGGCACCACCCGCTGGAACTACTCCCGCAGCTCATCCGGCACCAGCCGCTCAACCATCCCTACACATGCAGACTATCCAGCAGACCAAATGAGATGAGCTGTAAGGGTGCGACGCACTGGTTGGATCTCCTTCGCCTGGCCGCGGGCTCGATGGGCGTGGCGCTGTGGGCGGCGCACCGGTTCCATCTCGAGACAGAGGCAACTGCTGTTAACCGCCCTACTGGCGCTGAGGCCCCTGTATCAGTCGTGGGTTCCTAACGGGCTGATCGGGAAGATGCATTCTCAATACCAGCGTTGGAACAGCGGGCTGAAGCCTTGGCCCAGGCAGTACGTAGGCAGTGGGAGGACGAGGCGAGCCTGCGGCGTCTGAATGCGCCGTACTCAATGCCGGTGTCCTGGCAGGCGGCGTCGGGCGAACTCGTGGAGTCCTGGTCCAAGCTGCGGGCGGTGGCAATGAGATGGCCCTGAGGGCCGCCGACCGATCCCACGGAGTGGGCTGCCGATGACCACGCTCTTGCGGGAACGGAGGGTCAAATCGGTGGCCTGGTATCGAGCATGGTGCCCACTCGGCGCGTGGTGATCCTTGGTGAGCCAGGTTCGGGGGAGACGATGCTGCTTGTGCGCCTTGTGCTGGACCTTCGTTCGGCGTGAGCGGAGCGACGGAGACAGAGTGGTCCCCGTTCTGTTTCCGATGGCTTCCTGGAATCCGAGAATGGGGCCGATCCGGGCCGGCCCCAGCTTGCGCTCGGTCCGCAGAGCGCAGATGCGGGAGTCGGTGGGAGGTCCTGTTCCGGGCCCTCGCCGGTCAGCGCATCGCGGCAGGCATCGGGGTCCCCCATTGTTCGGGTCGTCCTGGCGGCCACACGCGCGGCACCCAGGTCGAGTCGTCGACCCGCAGGACCTCGCAGGTGTATTCGACGATGTGCTGGTCGGGGTCGAAGAAGTACGAGAAGAGGTTGTTTCCCGGACCGTGCCGGCCTGGGCCCCACACCCGCGAGACGCCTGCGTCTCCCAGCACCTTCACCCCGTTCGCCAACGCTGCCCAGTCCTCGACTGTGAAGGCGGTGTGATGCATGGACGGTGCCGGGTTCTCGGACCGGATGAGCGCGAGCGAATGATGGTTGGCGTTGCAGCGCATGAACGCCATGAGGTTCTCGGTCTCGTCGGAGAGACGGAATCCAAGGACGTTCTCGTAGAACTCCCTGCTGGCGTCGTAGTCGGGGACCCTGAGCACGACATGGTCCAGGCCCAGGGGCTTCACGTCGCGGGTGCCGTATCCGTCCGTCCGCACTTCGAGGTCGGTGACCAGCTCCACGAGCACCCCGCTCGGGTCCCGGAACCGCAGCGCCGCTCCGACGCCGGGTTCCAGGTCGCGGGTGGGCGGGACCTCGACTGGGAGCCCGCGCATGCCGAGCGCCTCCTCGGCTCGTCCGAGGTCATCGGAGCTTTCGACGACGAAGGCGATGTGGTCGAGATCCGGTGCGCCCTCACTGAGCACGACGGCGTGGCTGTCGGGCGAGTCCGCCCGGAAGTACCGGTGGCCCTCGTGTTCCTCGGCAAGATCGAGGCCCCACCGATCAGCGTAGAACTCACTGGATCGATCGACGTTGTCGACGCGAAGCCCGACGTGCGCGAGCCGGACGACGTTGATCGAGGTGTTCATGGCAACTCCCGTTGCGTGGTGGACGCTGGGGCCTCACTTGTCGCGGACACGATGGCAAGGGCCGCAGCGGGACACTCGGCGACAGCGTGCTCGACCATCGGGCGGTCTCCGTCGGCGATCTCGTCCTGGAGCACCTTGACCGAGCCGTCGCTGCCGATGTCGAAGTACGCCGGGGCGGCGAACACGCAGTTGCCGTACCCGTCGCACGCCTCGGCGCTGGCAGAAATGAAGCTCATGGCTGACCCCCTCGCGACTGATGCGTATACGGAATATTGCTATCAGAGCCTCGCGTCAGGCGGCTGTCAAGCCCGCGGGCCGGCCCCAGACCCGGCGCAGCTGATCATCGTCGACGCTCCGACGAGGCAGTGGCATCGACTGTGACCTCGCAAATAATGCGCTGCTCGGCCCAAATCGAGGAACGAAGGACCCTTGGCCCCGCCGGCCTTGTCATCGGCTCCGGCGAATCGTTGACACTGGGATTTGGCTGTGCCTAGGATCACAACAACAAGAAACAACGTATACGGACTATCCCTTCCTAGGAGGCTCCTGTGGCGCTATCAACGGCGGATCCGGCGCACGCGTCCCTGAAGCCTGACGGGGGCGGTCTTTCGGCCAACGAGGCTCGAGCACGCGAGGTGCTGAACCGCGACTGGCGCATGCTGGTCGGGGGTGAACTCCGCTCGGCTCAGAGTGGCGCCACCTTCCCGGTGACTGGTCCGTATACCGAGGAACGGATCGCGCTGGTGCCGGACGGAGGGCAGGCCGACGTCGACGCAGCGGTGGCCTGCGCCAAGGAGGCATACACGGCCTGGTCGGCGTGGACAGCGGCCGATCGCGCGAACCTGGTCCTACGCCTCGCCGAGGCCGTGGAGCGCCGGGGCGGCGATCTGGCTCTGCTCGACGCCGTCGACAGCGGTGCGCCGATCGCCGTGATGGCCAACGACGTGGCGTTCGCCGTTCAGACGCTGCGGTACTTCGCAGGGCTCGCGCTCGAGCTGAAGGGCACCACCACGCCGGCCAGCGAGAACCTGCACTTCACGGAGCGCCATCCCTACGGCGTCGTGGCAAAGATCATTCCCTTCAACCACCCTGCGCTCTTCGCGATCAGTAAGGTGGCTGCGCCTCTCGTGGCCGGCAACAGCGTCGTCCTGAAGCCGGCAGAGGCGACTCCGCTGTCGGCACTCCTGTTCGGCGAGATCTGCCGCGACATCCTCCCGCCCGGCCTCGTCAACGTGGTGGTCGGCGACGGACCACGCGTGCCGGACGCTCTCGTTCGGCACCGGGACGTGCACCGCATCGGATTCACCGGAAGCGAAGCCACTGGGCGAGCGATCCAGCGCGCAGCAGCTGAGGTGGCGGTCAAAGAGGTAACGCTCGAGCTGGGCGGCAAGAACGCCCTGATCGCATTCCCGGACGCCGACCCGGATGAGGTCGCCGATGGTGCCGTTCGAGGCATGAACTTCACCTGGTCGGGACAGTCCTGCGGATCCACTTCACGACTGCTCGTGCACTCCGCCATTGCCGACGACGTGATCCGGCGAATCGCGGAGCTCCTCGCTGACCGCGTGTACGAGTCGCCCCTGTCACCCACCGCGGTCCAGGGCACCATCGTGAACCGCTCGCAGTACCAACGGATATTGGACTTCATAGAAGCAGCGGTCGCGGAAGGTGCCGAGATAGTCGTCGGCGGTGGGCCCCCCGGTGGCGATGGTCCGGGCCTGTTCATCGAGCCGACGGTGCTCGATCAGGTTCGACGGGATCACCGGGTGGCAAATGAAGAAGTCTTCGGTCCGGTGCTCTCGGTGATTCGATGGACCGACGAGCAAGAGGCCATCGAGATCGCCAACAGCGTTCGGTACGGGCTGACGGGCAGCGTGTACACGAACGACATCCGTAGGGGTCACCGCGTGACGCGGGCACTCGAGACCGGCTACGTGTGGGTCAACGGGGCGAGTCAGCACTTCATGGGGATGCCTTTCGGCGGGTGGAAGAACTCTGGCACGGGATATGAGGAAGCGCTCGAGGAGTTGTTGAGCTACTCGCGGCTCAAGTCCGTGAACGTGATGCTGCACGTCCCGGCCACCTTGACGGAGAGGGCGAAGAACTCGTGAGCACACCGATCTCTCCGCGCGCCTTGGAACTGCTCGAGGACATGCGCGACAACTTCGAACAGGGCCTGGTCCCGCTCTCCGTCTACAACGACCCAGAGCTGAGCGAGGTCGAGCTCGACCGCGTCTTCAACCGCAACTGGGTGTTCCTCGCCCACGAGTCCGAGATCCCTGAGCCTGGCGACTACGTTCTGCGGACGATCGGTGAGGATCCGTGGATCGTCGTGCGTGACGAGAGCGGTACGATTCGAGTCCTCCTCGACAGCTGTCGGCACCGGGGCGCTCAAGTGTGCCGCGCCGACAAGGGCAACACGTCCCACTTCCGCTGTCCCTACCACGGTTGGACCTACAAGAACTCCGGCGACCTGGCCGGTGTGCCTCACCGCGTGGAGTCCTACCGAGAGCTCGACCTCAAGCAATGGGGCCTCGTCAAGGCTCCTCACGTCGACACTCACCGCGGCCTGGTCTTTGCCTGCCTGGCCGCTGACCCTCCAGAGCTGAGCGAGTATCTCGGCGGCATCGCCTGGTACCTGGACGTGCACCTGGCACTGACCGAGTTCGAGGTGCTGGGGGATCCTCACCGCTGGGTGGTGGGAGCCAACTGGAAGATCGGTGCGGAGAACTTCGCCGGCGACAGCTATCACACGGAGTCGGTCCATCGCTCGGTCGTCGAGGTGAGCCTGTTCCCCAGCATCCTCCTCAAGCACGGGGTCGCGGCACAGGGCAAGCGGCACATCAGCGGGCTGGGCGGTCACGCCGCGAACCTCAATCATGACGTGGGTGCCCCTGAGGAAGCACAGTTCTGGGGCTATCCCTCCGAGGTCACCGAGCAGTTCGATGCCGAAGGGATGGACCCTGCCCAGTACGAGCTCGCCAAGTGGAGCAAGCTCAGCACCGGAACCGTCTTTCCCAACCTCTCCTACCTTTGCTCCGCCTTCGTCGACGCGCCCGGCAGGCCGCCGGGCACCGTGCTGATGCTGCGGCAGTGGCAACCACGCGGTCCCGCGGCCATGGAGCTGTGGAGCTGGATCCTGGTTCCGAAGGGCGCGAGCGATGAGTACAAGGACCGCGTCGCACGGGTCGCCACGGCGTCGTTCAGTCCCTCTGGGAACTTCGAGGAGGACGACACGGCGATCTGGTCGACGATCGCCCGAACCGCTGGGAGCCGCTATGCGCGCAGCGAGAACCTGAAGCTGAACTACCAGATGGGGATGCCGGGCATGGCGGAGATCGAGCGGGACGAGAACTGGCGTGGCCCCGGGGTGGCCTTGATGTCGGATCTGGAGGACGGAGGACAGCGGACGGTACAGCGTCGCTGGATCGAGGAGATGCTTCGCCCATGACCTGCGCAGATGCCGCCGTAAGCTCGCCGGGGCAGGAAGGAGCGGGCAGTGAATGACGTGCTCCTCCAGTGGGAGGCCCGCCAGCACGCGATGGACTTCCTTCACCGTGAGGCTGACCTTCTCGACGGTCGTCGGCTTCCCCAGTGGCTGGAGCTGCTTCACGCAGACCTTGACTACCGGATCCCCGTGCGCACGACTCGGGAGCGCTCCGCGGCGACGACATTCAGCGCTGCGGCTTTCCACATGATCGAGGACCGGTCCACGTGCCAGGCGAGGGTCGACAGACTCGCTTCCGAGTTCGCCTGGGCGGAGGACCCGCCGTCCCGTACCCGCCGGTTCGTCTCCAACATCCAGGCCGTCTACACCGACGAGGACCGCGAAACCATTGACGTACGGAGCAACCTGCTCGTCTTCCGCGCACGCAGCGAAGATGCCGCGATCCACCTGAGCGGCGAGCGACAGGACGTGCTCAGCCGCGTCCTGGAGGGCTGGCAGCTTCGCAGCCGCACGGTCCTGCTCGACCACACGGCACTGCCCACCTTGAACCTCGCGATCTTTCTCTGACCCATGAACCCGGACGAGAGCGCAGGCGAGTGCCACAAAGCGGAGCAGGACATCGTCATCGCCAACGAGTTCGCCTACGTCGTCGTCCGAAAGGTCTCCACCCGGAACGGTGACCGTCTGGAGATCGTCTCGCCGCGTCTTCACTACTCGATCCGGCTCGACGCGTTGATCCTCGAAAGCCTGACCTGGCAGCAGCCAGATGCACTCTCCACTTTTCTGGAGGACCCCCACGGTCCAACCGGCAGCCACGACACCACCGAAGGAACCTCGACATGAGCAAGACCATTTCCCTGGACGGATCCGTTGCCGTCGTTACCGGTGGTGCCGTCGGTATCGGCGCTGTGTACGTCGAAGGCATGGCCCGTGCGGGGGCGTCGGTGCTGGCGACCGACATCGACGAGGTGGCGGCGATCGCGCTGGCCAAGCGCTTGCAGGCCGATGGCCTCCAGGTCGAGAGCATGCGGATGGACGTGACCGACCCCGCGCAGATCGACGAAGCGCTGCGGTTCGCACAGGCGACGTTCGGTGGTGTCGACATCCTCGTGAACAACGCCGCCCTCTTCACGACGCTGCTGCCCATGCGTCCCTTCACCGAGATCGAGTCCGAGGACTGGGCTCGCGTGATGAAGGTGAACGTGGAGGCTCCGTTCCTCTGCGCCAAGGCGGCCCTGCCGTATCTGCGGCAGTCCGGCCGCGGGCGCATCATCAACATCTCCTCGACGACGGCCTTGACGGGGGCACCGACCCTGCTCCACTACATCACCTCGAAGGGAGCGGTGATCGCCTTGACGCGAGCCTTGGCCCGCGAGGTCGGCGGCGATGCCATCACGGTGAACAACATCGCTCCTGGTCTCACCTCCAGCCCGACCGCACTGTCGACCGTCGATGCGGAGCGGTTCGACGCCGCCGCAGCCACCCGCGCGGTGAAGCGGCACCAGCAACCTGAGGACTTGGTCGGAACCCTGTTGTTCCTCGCCTCGGAGGCGTCTTCGTTCGTCACGGGCCAGACCCATGTCGTGGATGGCGGCGCTTTCCTGCAGTAGCCGTCCCCCAACTCCTCACGTTCACCCCCACCTTCGTCTCTCACGGAAGGTCATCGGCGCATGCCCACTTCAGCGACCCCGCGTTCGGCCATCGAAGTCTGTAGCTTCGCCGGTCACACAGCCCTCGGGGGCGAGCGCTACGCGATCCACGATCCCGGTCGCCCGGAGGTCGTCGTCGGGTACGCCCTGGCCGCGTCGGCTGCCGAGGTCGACGAGGTGGTCTCCGCCGCCGTCCGCGTCGCCCCGCGATGGGCTGCGGCATCCCTGGACGAGCGCATCGAAGTGCTGCGGTCGGCCACGCAGCAACTCATCGAGGCCTCGCAGTCGAACGGGTGGGAGGAGCTGCTGACCTCGGAGCAGGGCAAGGTTCGCTCCGAGAGCGCCGGTGAGATCCTTCGCTCCACCCGCCTGTTCGAGATCTTCGCCGAGCAGGCAGATGCGGCGCTGCGTGTGCAGGTGCTCGAGGACGAGCGGGGCCGACGGGAGGTCGACTATCCGCCAATCGGTCCCGTGGCAGCCATCACTCCCTGGAACTGGCCGGTCCTGCTGAGCTTCAACAAGATCCTGCCGGCGCTGCTGGCCGGGAACCCGGTCATCCTCAAGCCGGCACCGAACACGCCCCTGACTGTCACGGCCATGGCTGCCGTACTGGCGCGAGCACTGCCCGACGGGGTTCTCAGCGTACTGGTGGGTGGGGGCGGAGTCGGCGCTGCGCTCGTCTCGCACGCCGACATCCGCAAGGTGGTCTTCACCGGAAGCATCGCCAACGGCCGGCGCGTCTACGCCGCTGCCGCCGACGGGATCCGCAGCGTCACCCTCGAGCTGGGAGGAAACGATCCTGCAATCGTGCTTGAGGACGCCGATCTCGATGCGGCCCAGATCTCCCGGATCGCGGCCTCCACCTTCATCACCAGCGGTCAGGTGTGCTGGGCGATCAAGCGGATCTACGTCCACGAACGTCGCATGGATGAGTTCGTCGAGGCATTCAAAGCAGCAACGGCATCGATCCGCGTAGGCCATGGCTCGGATCCCGAGGCGACGCTCGGCCCGCTCAACAATGCGATGCAGCTCGCGCACGTCACCCGGGTGACGACGGAAGCCGTCGCCGGCGGCGCCCGGACCATCCCACTCGGATCGCTGCTGGCGAGTGCAGGCCCCGAGACCGGAGGCTACTTCCTCCAACCGCAGCTCGTATCAGGGGTGGATGAGCCCTCCGAGCTGGTGCGCGCCGAACAGTTCGGCCCCGTGGTACCGGTGCTCGGATTCCGCGAGAGCGACGAGGTCGTCGCCTGCGCCAACGACACCAGCTACGGCTTGTGTGCATCGGTGTGGTCGGCGGACCGCGACCACGGGTTCGCCGTCGCTCGCCGCCTCGCGGCCGGGCAGGTCTTCGTGAACGCGCACGCGGGCCCCGCGTTCGACTATGCCGCCGGGATCGGCGGCATCAAGCACAGCGGTGTCGGCCGCGCCTTCGGCACCGCAGGCCTGCGCTCCTACACCGAGCCCCGCGTGCTCTCGGATCGGATCCTGCGGTGAGCGCCGTGGCCCCGGGCAGGGAGAGCGCCCCATGATGCAGGCTTTGCTGGGCGGACTGGCGACCGGCTCCGTCTACGCCCTGTTGGGGCTCGGGATCGTTCTGGTCTTCTCCGTCTCCCGGAACGTGAACCTCGCTCAGGGCGAGTTCTACGTGTACGGCGCGCTCATCGCGAGCACCTTGGTCGGCCTCGGGATACCGATACTCCTCGCCGCCGTGATCGCTGTGGTGGCCGTCGCCGCCATCGCCGCGCTGCTCCAGGTCGTCGTGGTCGCGCGGATGGAATCCGCGCCGCACGCGACCCAGCTTCTCGGCAGTATCGGCATCGCGCTGATGATGTCCGGTGTCGCACGCTTGCTCTGGGACACCGACGACCGAAGCCTGCCTGGTCTCTTCGACCGCGACGAACCCTTCGACGTGTGGGGTCTGTCGATCACCCCGCAGACGATCGTTCTGTTCACCGCGCTCGTGGTGACCTGTGCGCTCCTGTGGTTCCTGCTGACCAGGACGATGATCGGTGCGCAGATGAGCGCGGCGGCGGCCCTGTCATCGCGGGCCGGCCTGCTCGGGATCCGAACGAACTCAATGGCGAGGCTGACCTACGCAGTTGCCGGGGGAGTGGGCGCGCTGGCTGGCATCGTCGTCACGCCACTGGTGTTCGTGTCCTACCACGCTGGGCTCGGACTGACGATCTCCGGCTTCATCGCCGCCGCGTTCGGCGGCCTGCGTTCGGTCCGTGGCGCCGTTGCCGGTGGGCTGCTGCTCGGGGTGCTGGAGGCCGTGGCGGTGCACGTCGGGCAGTCCACCATGAAGACGCCGCTCGCGCTTGCGCTACTGATCATCGTGCTGCTTGCCAGATCGGAGTCGGAGACTTCAGGGCGCCGCTGGCGGACGTGGAGACTGTGGAGGGCTCGTCGTAGTGCCGTTCCGTCCCTGCACGCTGTCGTTGGTCGAGCACGTCCACTGGCGTCCGCGGGCCGCAGGGGACGATTCTCGGCGCTGGCCGCCGTCGCGGCCTTCGGTCTCGCCGGGCCCCATCTGCTCGCTCCCTACTGGATGTCGGTGTGGACGTTCGTCGGAGTGCTCGTCGTCGTGGGCGTGGGACTCGACCTGCTCCTGGGCTACACCAAGCAGCTGTCACTGGGCCAGACGACCTTCATGGGGGCTTCGGCGTACCTGGTCGCCCTGGCCGCCAAGTGGTGGGACGCGAGCCCCTTGCTCGCCGTGGTGGTCGCGATGGTGGGAAGCGTGGCCATGGCCGCGCTGGTCGGCGCCGTCGTCCTGCGGCTTCGCGGTTACTTCTTCACGCTGGCAACGCTCGCCGTCGCCATGGGCCTGGAAGCCTTGGTCAACGGCCTGCCGGAGCAGCTGGGTGGCCCCTCTGGCCTGCCGATCCTGACGACACTGGGCATCGGCTCCTTCACTCTCGACACTCCTGAGAAGCTGTTCGCCGCGACGTGGTTCACGGCCGCCCTCGGCATGGCGATCGCGGCCAGGCTGGTGCGAAGCCGCTTCGGTTACGCGATGCGCACCGTCGGCCACGACGAGGCGCTTGCCTCGGCTGTCGGTGCCTCCCCCTTCTCGATCAAGCTGCGAGTTTTCTGCCTGTCGGCTGCGTACGCCGCAGTAGCCGGGGTCTTGACCGCGCACTCGTATCTCTCCGTCTCGCCGTCCGTGCTCGGCTTTCTCGGTGGAATCGACGCGATTCTGGGAGTGCTGCTCGGGGGTCTTGGGACGGTGTTCGGCGCGGTGCTCGGCATCCCCTTGGTGCGGCTGCTGCCCGAGGCCGGTGAGAGTGTCACGTCGTATCAGCTCGTCATCCAAGGCTTCGCGATCGTCGCGATCGTTGTGCTGATGCCTCGAGGACTGATGGGCGGGTTGCGATTCGTCCTTGAGTCTTTGCGGCCACGCAGCAACGCCGAAGCCAGGCCACACTCCCGTGGGGTCGCGGCCGCGGGCGGCCTGGTCGCAAGGGCCGCCGCCTCGGCGGAGGCAGTCACGCGAGAGCCGCAGTCCGCATCCGGTCTGCGACTGACGGCCAGTGATGTCGAGGTGCGGTTCGGCGGAATCGTGGCCCTCTCGGGGGTCGACCTCGAAGCCGCCCCCGGCTTGATCACCGGGCTGATCGGGCCGAACGGTGCGGGCAAGAGCACCCTGCTCGCCGTCCTGGCCGGCAGTCGGCGGCCGACCGCCGGCACCGTCCGGCTCGGCGAACGCGATCTCACGGGCATCGGCGCCGGCACCTGTGCGCAGCTCGGCATCGCCCGGGCGTTCCAGCTCCCCAGGATCCCCTCTCACATGACGGTGCTGGAGGTTGCGATGCTGGGCACGTTCCGCCGCGGCCGCGGCGGCATGCTGTGGTCATGGTGGCGAGGGCAACGTGAGCTCGCCGCGATGGAGGCGACGGCCTACGCACAGCTGCGCCGGGTCGGGATCGCCCACCTGGCCCGGGTCGAGGCGAGCACGCTGTCGACGAGCGATCAGAAGCTGCTCGAGATTGCGCGCGCCCTGGCGTCGGCCCCCGACGTGCTCTTGCTGGACGAACCGGCCGGCGGTCTGTTCGAGGAGGACCTCCCGCGCCTGGCAGGACTCTTGAGGGCTCTGGCCGCAGAGGGGCTGGCGGTCGTGCTCGTCGAGCACGAGATGAGTCTGGTCATGGAGGTGTCCGACCGCATCGTCGTCCTCAACGAGGGATGCGTCATCGCGGATGGCCCGGCAGAGGTCGTCCGCTCCTCACCGGAGGTGATCGATGCCTACCTCGGAGTCTGAGCTCGCGCTCGAGCTCGTCGACGTGACCGCCGGCTATGGCCGACTACGTGTCGTGCACGGAGTGGACCTCCAAGTGCGCCGAGGCGAATGCGTTGCCCTCTTGGGCGCCAACGGGGTAGGCAAGACCACGCTGCTGCGCGCAGTCGTGGGCATGGCGACCCTGAGCAGGGGCACCGTGCGCCTCTTCGGCCGGGACGTGAGCCGATGGTCGACGCACGAGATCGCGCGCGCCGGCGTGGCCGTCGTTCCCGAAGGCCGAGCGCTGATCCCGGAGCTCTCGGTCAGGGACAACCTCCTGCTGGGCACCCGAGTGTGGAACAAGCGCTTCCGGTCGCAGGCGGTGGACGACGCGCTGGAGCAGATCTACCAAGACTTCCCGATCCTCAGCGAGCGTCGGCTCCAGTCCGCCGGTCAGATGTCCGGCGGGCAGCAGCAGATGCTCGCCATCGGGCGCGCCCTGGTCGCACGTCCCCAGGTGCTGATCCTTGACGAGCCGTCACTCGGTCTCGCGCCGCGAGTGGTGTCCGAGGTCTTCGACCGGCTGCACGCCGTCAGCGCTACGGGCGTGAGCGTGCTCGTGGCCGAGCAGAACGCGCGCGCCGCGATGCGTGTAGCCGGTCGCTCCTTCGTCCTGACGGGGGGCCAGATCGCCCCAGGCCCCGAACCAGGCACCGACCTGTCCGATGACTTGTCCACCATCTACCTCGGTCTCGGTCGAGACCGTCCTGGGCTTGGCAGAAGGGAATCATTGTCATGAGAACACACCTTAGACATGCCGGGGTGGGGGTGACCTGCCTGATCCTCGTGGCGGGAATATCTGCCTGCGCGGACGACGGGCGAAGCAGCGGCGATGGCGCCGGCGACGGTCCACGCGTCGGAGTCATCCTGTCCCGCTCAGGGCCGGCCGCTGCCCTGGGCGAAGACATCGAGGCGGCCCTGGACGCCTTCAAGGAGATCGATCCGACGACTGCGGATCTCGACATCGAGTACGTCACCTGCGATGACAAGTCGACACCCGAGGGGGCATCGGCCTGCGCCAGGAAGTTCGCTCAAGAGGACCCGGTCGACATGATCTTCGGCCCCGTCATCGGTGCGATCCATGCCAAGGCGGCACCCATCCTGAAGACGGGTCCGCCCTCGATCACGCCATCGCCGTACGTGATCCCGACTCCGGACAGCCCGATCTTCTCCGTCTACGGCAGTGCCGCAGACATGAACCACACGATCGTGCAGCACGCGGCCGACCGTGGCTACGAGCGGATGGCGCTGCTCGCCACGACGGACGAGACGGGCACCATCGCCGTCAAGAACGTCGAGAAGTCGGCCAAGGAGCTGGGAGTGGAGGTTGCCGTCGAACGCTTCGCCGCCGATGACGTCGACGCCACAGCACAGCTCAACAGACTCCGCGACACCGACCCGGACTACGTCTACGTCGCGGCGTCGGGAGCTGCCGCGGGTGTGGCGTTGAAGGGTCTGAAGCAGCTCGATGCCGATCTCCCCACAGCGCTCGCCGGCTCCAACACCTCTGCGGACTTCTTCGCCGCCGCCGCGAAAGTCCTTCCGAAAGAGACACTGTTCGCCGTGACACCGTCGTGGCTGCCGGACGACCTCGACGATGCCAAGCGTGCAGACCAGGTTCGCGAGTTCCAGAAGGCGTTCGAGAAGGCGTCGGACGCACCACCGAGCTTCGTCGTGCAGAGCGTCTACGACTCCTTCCAGGTGATCGCTCAGGCCCTCGACAAGGCGGGGACCGATCGCGAGGACATCGTCAACTACATGGAAGGTCTTGACGACTCCCAGGGCCTGAACTGGAAGATCTCGTTCTCCAAGAGCAAGCACAACGTCTCGACGCGCGGCAACTGGACGATCGCCCGCTATGACGCGGCTGCTCAGCAGAAATGGAGTCTCGCTGAATGAGCCAAGGAACGCGCTCTCCGGCCGGCCGCTCGGGCCGGCCGGATGTGCGTGTGAAACCCGGCCCCTGGTCCGGCAGGGAAGAGGTCTCCACGCTCAGCTGAAGTGGTCAACGAGGGTGCGCCACCGGCGCGCCGACTCCAGGGCCACCGCTGCGATCTCGTCGGGCACCTGCGAGTACGGCGGACGGATGGGGCCACTGCGGCAGTAGCCGGCGGCGTTGATCCGGGTCCGCTCGAGCTGCAGGTTGTAGGACGCGAACAGCTCGTCGTCCTTGGCCAGTTCAACAAAGGGCTCCGTTGCCCACAGGATGCGCGAGCTGACCTCCTCGAGTGAGGTTTCGTCGCCGGCCGCCAGCGCGTCACGCAGCGCCAGGCAGGGTTGCGGACCCATCGCCGCGGCGGTCGCCCAGAACGCCGTCGTCTCCTCGGCGCCAAGGGCTCGGAACCGGGTGAGCACCATGTCACTGGGGAGGAAGTTGACCCGGTGCCCGGTCACGCGCCGGTTCTCGGACAGGGCGCCTGGACGGGAGCATTTGGCCGCCACGACCGTCGGGGCCGAGGCCGCCACGCCCCGCCAGAAGTCAGTGGCATCGGCGAACGGGAAGCGGAATGCGCGTTGGTTCGCGTAGACCATGACCGCCAGGTCGGGGAAGTAGTGGGACGCCTGCGCGAAGTAGTCGACGGCGCCGCGCTCGGTCAGCGGTTGCCACATGGGCAGTCCCAACAGGGTGCCGTCGACGCCGGCGCGACGCAGGACGTCCATGCGGGCATACGTGTCATAGGCGCCGGTGGTCGTGGCACCGACGAAGAGGGGGACGCGGCCGTCGACTGTTTCGACGAGGCACCGCACCAGGACTTCGTACTCACCCGCGGGGAGGGTGGGGCATTCACCGGTCGTGCCCAGGGCGATCACGCCGTCCACGCCGTCCGTCAGCAGGGCCTCGACCGTCCGCGAGGTCTCGGCGAGATCCACCGTGGTATGCGCGTCCCAGTGGCGTGCATCCGGGAGGGCGGGGGTGGGGATGATCGCGAGCAGGCCCGTGAGGTCGCCGGCCGACACCGTGGGCGTCATGCGTCGATCGTCCCGTGTGCGGCGACGAGCTGCCGTCGGTGGGCGATGAACTCCCGGTTCATGCCCATTCCGACCACGCCGGTCAGTCGCCCGTCCGTCAGGTGCTGGGTGACGAACCTGGGGGAGTCGGGATTGCCTTCCCAGCGATGCTCGGCTGAGTCGTCGAGCTCGCCGGCGGTCTGGAGTCGCAGGCCGTACTGGTCGGACCAGACGTAGGGAACCGGGGTGTAGGGGACCGCGCCGTCGGGGCCGGTCAACAGATTTGCGGCGGCGCGGGAGGCTTGCTCGGTGGCGTTGGTCCAGTGCTCGTGACGGGTGAGGCGTCCCGAGCGCGGGTCGTGCCAGCGTGCGACGTCGCCGGCGGCGACCACTCGCGGAGCTGCGAAGCATGCGCGGTCACACACCACGCCGTCCTCCAGGCGAAGTCCCGATCCCGCCAGCCAGTGGACGGCCGGTGTGGCGCCGATCCCGACTACGACCGCGTCCGCGTTGAGTGTGGAACCGTCCGTGAGGTGCACCGACTCGACCCGGCCGGAACCGCGAACCCCGCTGACCCCGACCCCCAGCCGGAATTCCACTCCGTGTTCGCGGTGCAGGCCCTCCACCATCTCCCCGGCCTGGCGGTCCTCGACCCGGGCCAGTAGGCGGTCGGCCGCTTCCACGACGGTGACGTGGATGTCCATGGACCGCGCCGCGGCAGCTACTTCGAGTCCGATGAAGCCTCCGCCGATGATGACCAGTCGCGCACCGTCGCGAGCGAGGAGGGACTGTCGCAGCTCAACTGCGTCGTCGAGGGTTCGAAGTACGTTGACGCCGGCGAGTGCCTCGGCCCGCAGTGTCCGCGGAGTGGCTCCCGTCGCTATGACCAGGCCGTCGAACAGGATTTCGCGGCCGTCGGCGAGGTTCACTCGCCCTGATTGCAGGTCGACGCCCGTGGCTGCCATGCCCAGGCGCAGGTCGACCTCGAGGTCGTCGTAGTGACTCCGGGGACGCAGTGGCAGGCGGTCAGCGGACCAGTCGCCCGTGAGGAACTGCTTGGAGAGCGGGGGCCGGTCATAGGGAAGGTGGCTCTCTGCGCCGATCAGGACGATGTCTCCGTGGAAGCCCTGTGCACGCAACGTTTCCGTGGCGCGTACGCCGGCGAGTGAGGCTCCGACGACGACGACACGACGAATGGTTTCCACGACGTCCCCTCATGGCGCTTGACCTGACCTGACCTGGCTGGAATCCTACCCGGAAATCCTCCGTATACATACTAATTTGCAAAGGCGTCGCGATGACTGACGGGGTTGACCAGCTCGTGGAGGCCTATCACGCACTCGGCAATGCGGGTCACGGGGACCTGGTGTGGGGGCACATCGCGTTGCGAGACGGATCCACCGGCGGATTTTGGATGAAGGCCGCCGGATGGGGCTTCGAAGAGGTCACTCGGGATCGTCTGGTCCTGCTGTCGAGCGAGGGATCCGTGCTGGCCGGAAAGGGACCACGCCACGTCGAGTGGCCGATCCATGCGGAGATCCTCCGGGCCCGACCCGAGGTGTCGGCCGTGGTCCACACGCACGCCGGCGCGGCCGTCGTCTTCGCCTCCCTCGCGACGCCGCTCAGGGCGATCTCTCACGACGGTGTCCCCTTCGCGACGCCGGACGTGCCGCGCTTCACCGACACCGCAGACCTCATCCGAAGCAGCGATCTCGGAGCCGGGCTCGCCGCGACCCTTGCCGACGCGAATGGCGTGCTCATCCCCGGGCACGGGCTGGTGACGGCTTCGGCGACGCTCGCGGAGGCGGCGATGTACGCCGTGCTCCTGGACCGGGCGTGCGCGAATCAGCTTCGCGCGCTTCAGGCGGGCGGCCCGCTGCTGTGGAGTGACGCCTCGGAGGTGGCGGCGAAACAGGCGATGTGGACGCCCGCGAGCCTCGCGTCGGGCTTCGACTATCTGGTGCGACGCGCACACGAGAGTCGCCGGTGAGTGCTGTCGATGCCTTCGCTAGGGCGCGGCCGGGTCCGAGATCTCCATCACGACCCCGGCGCGCTCGGCAAGGTAGGGCGTCACCGCCGTACGGATCGTCTCCCAGTGGCGCTCGTCCTCGCGGAAGGTCAGGTAGTCCTGGAGCGTGGCGAAGTCTGCCGTGTAGCCGAGTCGTAGTTGTCCGGACGCACGCGCAGGTCCTCGCCCACGCGCATGTCCTTGATCTGCGAGAACTCCGTGCCCAGGGCCAGCAGCGCCGCTGTCATCTTCGGTACGGCGTCCGGCGGAGCGTTGGGCAGCAGCCGCACCAGCACGATTTGGCGGATCACGGGACCGGGCCGCCGGGCGGGCGGATCCCGTAACCGAGCACTCCGCCGTTGACCACCAGGGTCTCGCCTGTCACGAACGAGGCCTGGTCGGACAGCAGGAACGCCACCGCGGCCACTGCCTCCTCCGCCCGTGCGAGGCGTCCGAGGGGGATGTGGTCGATGATCGCTCCTCGCTCGGCGTCTCGGACCGCGGAGCCCTCGTGGTCGCCTTCACGCTCGATGGCCGTGGGTGACATGGCGTTGACTGTGACGCCGTGGGGTGCGAGTTCGACGGCCATGGTGCGGGTCAGGTGCACCACCCCTGCCTTGGCTGCGTGGTAGTGCGGGCCCTGCCACGGCACGTAGCTGAAGGCCGCCTGCGACGCGATGTTGACGATGCGTCCGGACTGCCGCTGGACCATGTGGGGAGCCGCGGCGCGCGAGCACAAGAAGGTCGTGGTGAGGGTCAACCGGAGGATGCGCTCCCACTCCTCGGGATCGGTCTCCCAGAAGGAGCCGGCGTGGCGCACGTACGAGGCCACGTTGTTGACGAGCCAGTCGATGCGGCCCTCGCGGTCGATGACGTGTCCGACGAGCTCGTCGACCGACACGGACGACGAGACGTCGCCCGTGAGCGCGATCGCCTCACCGCCCCTCTCCTCGATCTCGGAGACGGTGCGCGCGGCCAGGTCGCGGTCGATGTCGTTGACGAACACCCGGGCGCCACCGTCGGCCAGGGAACGGGCGATGCTCGCACCCAGCCCACGCCCGGCGCCGGTCACCATGGCAACCTTCCGCACGAATCTCTGCCTTCCTCGCGGGTCGACAGTCAGTCGACGGGGGGCGGGACGAAGTCCTGGAACACGTCGCCCATCCGGGTGATGCTCTCGACTTCGAGGGGGTCCAGCAGGATCTCCCGGCCGCTGTTGAGATCGCGGATCAGCAACCGCGGGCCGTTCGCCGACTGGTCGATCAGCAGTTCTACGCACGCGAACTCGCTCCGCAGGTGCACGGCTGCCCCCTGCCTAGATGATGATCGAGACGTTGAACAAAGGCAGCACGCTGTTTTGCAGCAGCGCCGTCCGGCCCGCGACCTTCCAACCGTCGGCGCCGGGCCTCATGCGATGCAGGTACTGGCCGACGAAGGATCGCTCTTGGCCCTTGCGGATCTCGTGGACAAGGAAGTTCGAGGTGACGAGCACGTCGTCCACGGCCCCAGTGACACGGACGTTGGAGATCAACCGGCGGGTGGTCGAGCGGGGGATCTGAGCGTGGGCGGGGCCGGTGATGAGCCTCCAGACCCGCTCCTCCAGACGTGCGCGGTTGTCGTTGATCAACGCCGCCCGGACAGCGGAGCGCGAGTCGTCGATGCCGTCCGGTACGCGATAGGTGGCGTCCTCGGTGAACAGCTCGAGCCAGTCGTGCAATCGCCACTGATCCAACAGCTCTGCTTCGTGGTATAGCCAGTCCTCGGCGTCGCTGCGGCTCAAGGTGCTGTCTGGTTCCGACATGCTCATGCCTCGCCCCCTCGGCTGCCGCTCCCCATCAGGCGGGCGTACTCGGTGTACATGGCTCGTTGATGGATCTCGTCGGTCGGTGTACCTCGGCGGACGCCATCTCCGAGGTCTTGGTAGTCGTGGGCACCCCGGTTGAGCAGCAGCCACGGTGTCGACATGGCTTGCAGCCCCTCGGTCACCGCCGAGAACACCTCGTAGTCGTCGGGCGTGCCGAACCCCGTAGGTGGATAGAACCCTTCGTGCTCGGCCATCCGTTTCAGATTGAGCGCCTCTGGCGCGCCCGCAAGCAAGTAGGGGTACATCATCACCTCGGTCTCGGCGACCGAGACCGGCTGGACCACGCGGATCTGGTGGCCGATGAGGAAGAGGTTCGGAAAGACGAACACGTTCATGTGCGCAAGGATCTCGAGGAGGCGCTCAGAGCCGTGCTTCGCCTCGAGTGCGCTCGTGTACTCCGGGAACTGACCTCGAAGCACGTCGATGGCTCGCGGGTCTGCGCGCCGGGCGAGCACCGCATGACCGCGCGGGAACGTCTCGGTCCAGCCCTGGTCTTCGCCGTGGGACCCGAACTTCAGCTCGACCTCCTCGGCCCGGGACATGATGCCGATGTACGTCTCGTGAACGAACGCGGTGTGGTAGCCGTCGACGCCGTTCTCCATCTGGAGCTTCCAGTTGCCCGGGTACCGGTGCCGGCTGACGCCGACCGACAGATCGATCTCGCCGGAGAGTGAGAAGTCGAGCGTCGCATCGACGTAGTTGCGCACCGGCCCCAGATAGTCGATGAGGGGCTCGATGTCGTCGTCGAAGCAGGCGAACACCAGTCCTCGATAGCTCTCCACCCGGGGAACGTTCACGAGGCCCAGCCGGCCGAGGTCGAAGTCCCTGGGGTAGCGGCTTCGCTTCGGAACGCCCATGAGTTCGCCGTTGTTGCGGTAGGTCCAGGCGTGGTACGGACACCTGAAGAACTTGCCGTTGCCCTTCTCTTCGCGGCAGACGAGTGCGCCCCGGTGCAGGCACCGGTTGACGAGCACACGCACGGCTTCGTCCTCGCCGCGCACCAGGATGACCGGTTCGCTGCCGATCTTCGCCCGCTTGTAGTCGCCTACGTGGCGCACCTCGGACTCGTGCCCGACATAGATCCAGGCGCGCCGGAAGAGGGTGCGCATCTCTTCGTCGTAGATCGCTGGGTCGGTGTAGAGACGGCGGTGCACCCGGTCGGGGAGCAACAGCTCATCTAGGTTCACAGGACCTCCGGAGGCGTTCGTCGAGACCCGGGCAGACACCGCTCGGATGGCGAGCCCCGGCAGAGCACGTGCGTCGGTCGGCTCGGCGATGTGAATATCTGGTCACCCTACCGAGCAAATTCGAACGTATACGGATGAACCTAGAGTCTACGAAGAGGCCGTGTCAACGGCAGCATGCAGCCGCCGTTAGTATCTGTACGTAGGAAAGGGAGTGGGCTCGGCTGATCGGGGTGAGGAGTCGGTGATGGGGAAGTCCGGCCGCGGGGGAGACGTGACGTCCGTGCTCACGGGTGGCGAAATGCTCGCCCTGGACGAGGCTCCGGGGCATCTGGTGAGAAGGGCGCAACAGCGTCACGCGGTCCTCTGGACCCGCGAGTTCGGCCAGGATCTGGACATCACCGGGCCTCAGTACGCCTTGTTGTGCGCCGTTGCGGCCGCCGACGGTCTCGACCAGGGCGCCGCGGGGGAGCGCGCGTCGCTTGACAAGTCGAGTACGGCGGACGTCGTGGCCCGGCTGGCGGGCAACGGCTGGCTACGAGTGTCTCCGGACGTGCGTGATCGGCGTCGTAAGGCTCTGTCGATCACCCCGCTGGCCCGCACTGCCCTCGAGGTCGTCACTCCCCGCGTCGCCGAGGTGCAGACGCGACTCTTGCGCAACATCCCCACCCGTGACCGATCCGCCTTCCTGGACGCGCTGCGCGTCGTGGCCTACGCCGGCCACGTGCCGAAGGCCGACTCGGGGGGAGTCGGTCCGTTCCATGCGCTTCGCGATACACCAGGACACCTGCTGCGCAGGGCGCATCAGGTGCACACCGTGATTTGGGGAGAGGAGGTCGGTCCGATGCCCACTGCTCCCCAGTACGCCGTTCTCAGTGCGTTGTGGTCGCACCCGGCCGGCATAGACCAGAGCACCGCCGGCGAGCTGGCGTCCCTGGACAAGTCGAGCATCGCCGACGTCGCGCGACGACTTGTCAACCGCGGTTGGGTCAGTCGAGAGCGAGACCATGCCGACAGTCGGCGCTGGGTGCTCCAGCTCACGCACTCGCTCCGAGAAGACTTCACCAAGTACACTCCCGCGGTTCGCCGCGTCCAGGAGCGCATGTTGGCACCGGTGGAGGGCGCGCAGCAGAAGCGGGCGTTCGTCGAAGGCTGTCGTGCCCTGGGCAACGCGGACTGAGCCTCAATCACCGAATCGGTAAGGGAGCAGCCGTAGCGGCGTCGAGTTGGGGGCGGGGCCGAACGGCCGGTCGATCCGGCGCTCAGCGCGTTGATGTCCCCGATGCCTTGCCGCCGCCCGCGGCGAGTGGATCACTGTGAGGCTCTCCCGATACGGGTTCGCGCCGGGGAACCCGTGCGGTGCACGCAGCAACGGCCCGAACCTTCCTGTGAACTGCCGTGATCTCTGGTGCGGTAACCGCACTCGTGCACGTCAGGAGCACCCTCCTTGCTCAGCACGCCGGTCAGCGCCTCAACGGACCGGCGATTCGAGGTCCGGCCTCCCGCGGGCCTTCGCTCGCATTGTCTTGGAGCGGGGCCATTCTCTGGCAATCCTCCGTATACGTTACGACCTTTCGGACGTCCGCCCTGAGGGAATGCGCAGTGACGGTTGACCGAACCAAGTCGGGGAACATACGATCAACGAAATAGTCCGTATACAGAATATCGAGGTGATCGTAGGTGGCGACTCGTCGGTTCAGGACGGACAACCGGGCCGTGGACGCCTTGTACGACCGGCTGTCGGCCACGGACTTGCAGCCCCTGTGGGAGCTGACCGGCCTACTGACGCCTGAACCGGTCGTCGGTGCTGTGCCCTACCGGTGGTCAGGGGAAGATCTTCGGGCGCTCGGCGAAGCCTCTGGCGAGCTCGTCCCGGTTGAGCGAGGGGGAGACCGCCGGGTGCTGGCCTGCTGCAACCCCGGACTCGACGGCGCGCCGTACGCCGTCCCTACGCTCTGGGCAGCGGTGCAGTACCTCCGCGCGGGAGAGGTCGCGCCGGCCCACCGCCACACACCGGCGGCGCTGCGATTCATCACCCAGGGTCAAGGCGTGTGGACCCTCGTCGACGGCGACCCGGTCCACATGAGCGAGGGGGACTTGGTCCTGACGCCGAGCTGGACGTTCCACGAGCACCACAACCCGTCCTCGGAGGCGATGACCTGGATGGACGTGCTCGATCTTCCGATCGTCGCCGCGCTCGGCGCCGTCTTCTTCGAGGACGGGCCGACAGACGAGGCTTCGACCGCCACGGCTCCGCGGTCAATGTCCGAGAGCTGGTACGGCGGAGGACCCGGTCTCGTGCCGGTAGCCGGGCCTTCGGCCCCAGGGTCGAGGTCCCCACTCTTGGCCTATCGCTGGGCCGACACCGACCGTGCGCTGGCGACGCAGCTCAAGGCAAGCGGCCGCGGTGTGGCCGTCATCCGGTTCGCAGACCCGGTGCGCGGCGGGGACGTGATGCCCACGTTGCGATGTGAGATGCACAGGGTGGAGTCCGGCCGCCGGACCGACCGGACACGACAGACAGGTGGAAGGGTCGCGTGCATTCTTCACGGCACCGGGTCCATCGCGATCGGCGGCGAGACGTTCGACATCGGACCCGGCGACATCCTGGCGATCCCCTCGTGGTCCCCTTGGGATGTCCAGGCTGAGACCGAGCTGGACCTGTTCAGCACGAGCGACGCACCGGTGCTCGAGGCACTTGGTCTGATGCGTCACGACGCCGTGGATGCGGCGGATCTGGTGGCGGTCCCGTGAGCGCGACGCACCAGACCTTGGTCGTGGGGGGCGGCATCGGAGGACTGGCCACCGCTCTGGGGATCGCCCGCTCCGGGAGACAGGTGCGTGTCCTCGAGAGAGCAGATGCCCTCGTCGAGATCGGCGCCGGCCTCCAGGTCGGGCCGAATGCGAGCCGCGCGATGGACGAGCTGGGGATCCTCGACGACATCCGGCCCCATGCCGTCTTTCCTCGGCGCGGCGTCATGCGGGACGCGAAGTCCGGCAAGGTGCTGACCACCCTCGACCTCAGCAGCTTCGACCATCGCTACGGCTACCCCTACATCGTCTTGCACCGAGCGGATCTGCTTGAGGCGCTGGTCCTGCATTGTGCGGCGCATGACCTGGTCACCATCGAGACCGGACGCCACGTGACCTCGGCGACCGTGGATTCGGGCCGGGCTCGCGTCAAGTGCGCCGACGGTGCTGAGTACGAGACCCGCGCTCTGATCGCGGCCGACGGCCTCCATTCCACCTTGCGGAAGCGCGTGATCCAGGACGACGTCGTGCCGAGCGGCTATGCGGCCTACCGAGGGACGCTCCCGATCGATGAGTTGCCCACGGAGATCGACGACGACGCGGTGGTGCTGTGGGTGGCACCGGGACTTCACCTCATGCAGTACCCGGTCCGCGGGGGAGCGGTCTACAACCAGGTGGCCGTCGTGCGGACGGACCTCGCCGCGGAGGGCCTCGATGTCGCATTCGCCAATACCTGCACCCAGGTGCGGACCGCGGTCGCCGCGATCGGGCAGGACCGCAACTGGCCCATGTTCGACAGGGCTCCGGCATTGACGTGGATCCGCGGGTGCCTGCTGCTCGTCGGTGACGCGGCGCACCCGATGCTGCAGTACCTGGGCCAGGGGGCCTGCCAGGCGCTGGAGGACGCCGTCGAACTGGAGCGCCAGTTCCGAACCCACCACGACGACGTCGAGGAAGCGTACGCGGAGTTCCAGCGGACGCGCATGCCGCGGACGCACCGATGTCAGACGAGTGCCCGACCGTGGGGCGAGCTCTGGCACACCGACAACCCCCTGACCGTGGCGATCCGCAACCGGTACTTCGCGCTACGGCGGGCCGATGACCTGTCAGAGCTCGACTGGCTCTACGCACGAGCGGATGTCCAGTCCGACCGACTCCGCGAGGAGGACCGCCGTGCGATACGTCAGCTTCCGTGACACCCACGATGCGCTGAGAGTCGGCGCAATCGCCCGTGACGACCCCACGGTGGTCCTCGACCTGACGGCAGATGTTCCGAAGGGGCCGCACGGACCGATGCGTCGGCTCATCGAGGCCGCGAGCGTCGGCGCCTGGACGGCAGAGGAGGCTCTGCGTACGGCGACCGAGCTACCACGTGCTGACGTCGTTCTCATCGCTCCCGTCCCGGAACCGTCGAAGATCGTTGCTGCGCCGGTCAACTACCGGAACCACCAGGAAGAGATGAGTTCTGACAGCCAGATCGACGCACTCGGCGTCTTTCTGAAGGCGCCCTCATCGGTGACCGGCCACGAATCCGTCGTACGCCTTCCCTATACCGACCGCCGGTTCGACCAGGAAGGCGAGTTCGCTGTTGTGATCGGCCGCCAAGCTCGGCATGTGCGCGCTGCCGACGCTCTCCAGCACGTGTTCGGTTTCACGTCGCTGCTCGACATGACGATGCGCGGCGGCGAGGATCGCTCGGTCCGCAAGTCGTTCGATACCTTCACGCCGATGGGGCCGACGCTGGTCACGCCCGACGAGGTGCAGGAAATCGACGAGCTGGAACTCAAGTTGTGGGTCAACGGCACGCTTCGCCAGAGAGCGGATCTGGCGGACCTGATCTGGGACGTGCCACGACTCATCGCCTACGCGTCATCCGTGATGACTCTCTTTCCCGGCGACGTAGTCACCACGGGCACCCCGGAAGGGGTTGGGGGGGTGCGGGACGGCGATCGGATCGAGTTGGAGATCACCGGCTTGGACCGGCTCGCGGTGGGGGTATCGAGCGCAGGCGCCGTCGCCTGTCCCACCCTCGGGGCCGGTCGCGGGCCGCGGCCCCCCTCGGAACTCACTCCAGTACGTCCGCGCACATGATTCGCTGCTCCGGCGCTTCACCTGTAGAGGTCACACATCGCGGCCGCCGGATCGCAGTTGACAAAAGTTCGGTCTGGCCGGGTGCTCTGCGGTGCGGGATGACCAGGCCGGTGCCCGGATAGCCGCCGTCCGCGATGACTGCGGTGCGGTCGACGGCGTCTTTCGCTCCGGACAGTTCCCACGCCTTGCAGTCGTGGCGATTGCCGGGCAGCGCTCGGCCGACGGCGACGACGAGCAGGGAATCGTCGTCGATGACGACCTGATGGTTGGTGGAGTACCGGTAGTTCTTTGACTGCTCGGCGACAGTGTGGTCGCGCGAGGGGACGAGGGTGCCGTCCACGATCAGCACGGTGTGTTTGCGGAATCGCTTGTGCTGTTGGAGTGGAGCGTGGGTCCGAGGTGGTCGATGATGCGGCCAGCCGCCGACTTCGAGACGCCTAATGCGACGTGGGCTCAGACCGGTGAACTGGTCTACCCAGGACGGCTCCAAGCCGTGATCACACCAGCCACATCAAGATCATTTCACCCGCGATCGGCAGCGCCCAACTATGGGACTCGATGCATCGATGGGGCCGGTCAGGCGGTGGGGGCGTTCGTCGCGAGCCCGGACAGTAGGCTCCGAACGACAGCCTCGACGGCCCGGCGGTTCGCCGCGCGGTCCCGGTCCTGGGCGTGCGTCATAACGAGAACTGCTTCGGCCAGTGCGGCGCTCAGCAGGCGTGCGGTGACGTCGGCCGAGTCGAGTTCCATGGCTCCGGCTTGGGCTGCGGTGCGCAGTTCGGTGGTGATGGCGCCGAGGCTGTATCGCTCCTCGATCTGCCGGCACCGTTCCCAGCCCAGGGCGGCCGGCCCGTCCTCGACGAGGATACGGGCCACTTCGGGCCGGCTCGCTTCATCGAGCCAGGCGAGAGAGCCGGCGACGAGTCGTTCGAGCGGGGCGGCATCACGGTCCAGCCGGTCCCTGGCGCGGTCTACGGCTTCGGCGGCGACTTCCTCATACACCGCGGCGACCAGGTCGTCACGCGAGGCGAAGTGGTGGTACATGGCGCCCCGGCTGGTCCCCGCCGCCTCGAGCACGGCTTCCGTGCTCGTGTCCTCGATGCCCTCAATGGCGAAGAGCTCCCGGGCAGTGTCGAGGAGCCGGCGCCGGGTGGCCCGCCGCCGTTCTTTCTGAGTCGCCATGGCCTCTACTTTACAGACAGGCTGTCGGTTTCTTACAGTGGGCCAATTACCGACAGGCTGTCTGTAACTGGAGGGGGCTTCATCATGCGCACGACGCCCGAGGCGTTCACCCACTACCTGGCCGCCTGGAACGAACCGGACCCCGACCGGATCCGCGGTCACCTCGACGTGGCAGTCGGCGAGCACGTCGCGTTCGTCGACCCGGCCAATACGGCCATGTGCCCGGACCGACTCGAGGCGCTGATACGCGAGGCGCATGAGGGCCTGCCCGCGGCCGAGTACGTGCGCACCAGCGGCATCGACGGCCACAACGGCCGCTACCGGTACCGGTGGGAGGTGCGCATCGACGGCGAGACTGTCGCTGCGGGAATGGACTTCACGACGGTCGACGCGTCGGGCCGGCTTCAGCGCATCGACGGCTTCTTCGGGGATTTCCCGGACAGGGAGGGGGAGTAGCGCTAGGGATGAAGGCTGCGACGCATTGTTGATGGCATTGCCTAACCCTGCCACCGTCAACAGGCCTGCTCCATGGCTCAGTTATGCGGCCTTCCCGGGGCAGGGCGCGCATGTCACGCGACTCCGGGCAGTTCACCGATCCAACACCCATGCTGGGTCGTTTCGCTGGAAGCGAGCGCACCTCCAGCACACATCAAGGGCGCCGTACGCGACAGGGGAATTGACATGCTGTCAGGCATCAACAAAGCCCCCGAGAGATGGGTCACTATGATCCGGATTCGGAGGTGGGCAGCCGGTTGTTGACCTCTTCCGGAAGGGCCGGTCTCCTTTACGATGGGTTCCCGAGGAACCTCCGCCATACACAGGCAATCGGCGGGAACTAGGTTGGACGGCCCCGCTGGAGGGCCATCCATTGCCACCCCTCGCAGGGACGATGAGGCCTCCGCGGTTCGCGGCCATCCCCAGCAAGACGGTGTTGTTGTCCCTTTGCAGGGACGATAGGGACAGAGTGGGGCTGGTGGTGCGCCGAAGTCCTGTCGTTTGCTACCCCTTGCAGGGGCGAACCCTTACCACTTAGCCATACGATCCGGTCGCACTCACCCATCAGGTCGGCTGCCTCCGCAGCGGGTACGCATTGGGCATGCCGGTGGAGGCTGCATGACGACAGACGGAGGTTTGCGATTCGCCCTCGGTCACAGGCATCCAGTCCTCGCCACCCATGCTGAGCAGCCCCTGTGATGCGGCCTGAGTGCAGGAGTGATCGATCATGGCGGCAACTCTAGCCAGCCCGGCACTCCCAGCTCGGAGCCGTAGAAGCCTCGCACCGGCCACAACTGGCATGCAGCAGGCGTGATCCGAACGAAACGGCCTGGCCGTCCACGACCACGCAACGGGCTAGATGTATTGGTAACGCATCAGGTCAATACAGCTAGACGCAGACGGCCCAGTCTCGGTCAACGGTGCGCTACGGCGGTATGAAAGGGGTCTCTGGTCACCAGTGCAGATGTGGCAGTCCACATCAGGCCAGAAGGCCCTCACCCATTTCAAGATCACCTACCCGTGATCACCGCTGCCGACCTCCACGGTTGGCACACCTAGCCCGGCCGGCTCCGGGTGAGATGGCAGCGGTGCTGCGGGGCGCCGAGCGTCAGGGAGAAGTGCTTCGCTGCGGCGGCGACCGCCTGGCCGCACCTGGCCATGTTCTCGGCGTCCGAGAACATGGCCAGGGTGGCCGCGCTCATGCCGCCGACCGCCTCCCCGGCGTGGTCGAAGACGGGCGCGCCAACGGCGATCACGCCGGACTCGTTCTCCTCGTGGTCCTCCGCGTATCCCCGCTGGCGGATCGCGGGGAGTTCGGTCAGCAGCTTCGTTGGGTCGGTGCATGTGCGGTCAGTTCGGGCGGGCATGCCGGTGCGTTTGAGGAGTGCGAGCACGGACTCTTCCGGCAGCGTGGCCAGTATCGACTTGCCCACGGAGGTGGAGTGCAGCGCAAGGCTCATGCCCACCCGTGAGGCGAGCCGGTAGGGCTTGTCTCCATCCGACTTGGCCGCGTAGACGGCTTCGTCACCGGTCAGGAGCGTGAAGTGGACCGTCCAGTCGGTCTCTTCGCGGAGCTTCTCCAAGGTTGGCCGCACCTGGTTCGGGAGGTCCACCTCGCGCTGGTGGCGGCCGACGAGGGTGAGGATGCGAGGGCCGCTCGCATAGCTGCCGTGGCCGAGGTAGCGGGCGAAGCCGCGCTCGACCAGGGTCTGGAGAATCCGATGGGCGGTGGGCTTCGGGAGTGACGTGACCTCGGAGATCTCCGCGATGCTGCGGTGCTGTCCCAGTGCTTCGAGGACGTCGAGCGTCTTGTCCGCCGCCGTACGCCGCACCTCTCTGGCCATGGCGACAGTCTAGCCAGTGCCGTTGCGATACCAGATTGAGTAAGTCGCAGATGGATCAGCAGTTTTGCGTGGATATTTCCGTTCCGATGGCCTGCGGCCGTCTTCTTGTGCGCGGTGGGTTCCCAGCCGGTGATTGCTGTGGCAGCATCTCCGAACCAAGGAATTATGGAACGCAATTCCGTCAGGCAGAATTTTGAGCTGCGGCGATGAGGTGGCAGGGGTTGACGAGCATGCAGGCCGAGGGGCACCGGGAGCGGATGATCGGGGCGCGGGAACTGGCGGATCTGGCGACCGAGTTGCTGGAGGGTGCCGGCCTGCCGTCGAGGTCTGCGCGCCACGTGGCGGGCTCCCTGGTTGCGTCGAACCTGCTCGGGCACGACTCGCACGGTGTGCGCCGGCTGCCCGGCTATATCGCGGCGGTACGTGAAGGGCTGATCGCCCCGTCCAGGACCGGCCGCGTTCTCTCACGCCACGGTGCCACCGCTGTCGTCGACGGTGAGCGCGCCTTCGGGCAGCTCGCCGCCGGCCTGGCCTCGGACGAACTGATCTCCCTGTGTGAGGAGTTCGCTGTCGGCGTCGTCACCGTCCAGGACTGCAACCACATCGGGCGGCTGGGCGAGTACACCGCCCGCATGGCAGACGAGGGCCTGGTAGCGCTGGCACTGTCGAACGCCGACGCGACGGTGGCGCCGTACGGCGGCCGGGAACGCCGCATGGGCACCAACCCCATGTCCTGGGGACTCCCGCGCGGTGAGGGCAGGCCGCCGCTGGTCATGGACTGGGCGACGGCCGCCGTCGCCGAGGGCAAGCTCGCCCTCGCCCGTACACGGGGACTGCCCGTCGCCGATGGGCTGCTGCTCGACTCA
Source organism: Streptomyces bathyalis (assembly GCF_015910445.1). Taxonomy (NCBI): domain Bacteria; kingdom Bacillati; phylum Actinomycetota; class Actinomycetes; order Kitasatosporales; family Streptomycetaceae; genus Streptomyces; species Streptomyces bathyalis. The sequence continues at coordinate 245,189 of NZ_CP048882.1, read as the reverse complement.
GAAGGGGCGGGCTCACGCGACCCCGGTGACTTCTACAAGGGTGGCGCGCTTCTGCCCTTCGGGGGTCACAAGGGCTACGGGCTGAGCGTCGTCATCGAGATCGTCGGAGGGCTGCTCAGCCGGGCGGGGATCTCCAGCAGCCCCGGCTACGAGGGGCACTTCGGCACGGTGCTCATCGGCGTACGCATCGACGCGTTCGTCCCGCTCGCCGAATTCCGTGCGGAGACCGAGCAGTTCTGCGCCGCGCTGGCGGCGACCGCGCCCGCGCAGGGCGAAAAGGAAGTTCTGGTTCCGGGGGAGCCGGAGGAACGCACACGGATGCACAGGCGCCGGCACGGCATCCCTCTCCCGAGCAGCACATGGGAGGAACTGCTGGCGCTCAGGGGCGATACCGCCGGTCTTGGTGGCGGGCAGCCCGGACCATACAGCAATCAGGGGGACCTGGCAGATCCTTGAGGAGACGACGATGTCCCAGCAAGCACTATCAACGCCGGCCACCAGGAACATACGGACCGACAGCGAACTGCGGCGCGTAGTCACCGCGTCCGTCGTCGGGACGGCTCTTGAGTGGTACGACTTCTTCATCTACGGCACGGCGGTCGTGCTGGTCTTCAACGACCTCTTCTTCGTCCAGGACGACCCGGCCATGGGCACGCTGATCGGGCTGGCCACGTTCGGTGTCGGCTTCATCTTCCGCCCCGTGGGCGGCTTCTTCTTCGGTGCGCTGGGGGACCGTATCGGCAGGCGCTCGACGCTGGTACTGACGACGCTGGTCATGGGCCTGTCCACCGGCGTGATCGGGCTGCTGCCGACATACGCCTCGATCGGCGTGGCCGCCCCCGTGCTGCTCACTTTGATGCGCGTGTGCCAAGGGCTGGGCGCGGGCGCCGAGTTCGGCGGTGCGTCGACACTGCTCGCTGAGCATGCCCCGCCACGGCGGCGCGGATTCTACGCTTCCTTCGCGCAGATGGGCGTGCAGATCGGGCTCGTGCTGGGGATGGTCGTCTTTCTTCTGGTGGGGCTGCTGCCGCAGGGGAGCCAGCAGAGCTGGGGATGGCGGCTGCCGTTCCTCTTCAGCTTCGTACTGATCGCGGTTTCGCTCTATCTGCGGCTGCGTGTCGCTGAGTCCCCGGTGTTCAAGCGGATGAAGGAGAAGCAGACCGTGGTGAAGCTGCCGGTGCGGGAGGCGCTGCGCCGCTACCCGCGCAGCTTCCTGGTCGGCATCGGCGCGCACATCTGCGACACCTCGGTCGTGTACATCTACGCGACGTTCTCCGTGTCGTATCTGACGGTCCAGGTCGACCAGCCCAAGTGGGTCGCCCTCACGGGCGTGATCTCCTTCGGACTCGTCGTGATCGCCCTTCAGCCGGTATACGGAGCGCTGTCCGACCGCATCGGACGCAGGCCGCTGAACCTGTTCAGCGTGATCTTCACGGGGCTGTTCGCCTATCCGTTCTTCCTGCTGCTCGACACCGGCGTGCCCGTCGTGATCTGGCTGGCCATGATCGTGGCGACCTCGCTCGGGCTGGCCCCGATGATCGCCGTCCAACCCGCCTTCTACGCCGAGCTGTTCGGGGCCCGCGTGCGCTACACCGGGTTCGCGGCCTCCCGCGAGATCGGCGCGGCCCTCGCCGGCTTCTCGCCGTTCATCGCCGCGGCGCTGCTCGGCTACGCGGACGGCGACCCCTGGCTCGTCGCCGTCTTCATGGCGGGCACGGCGATCATCTCGCTGGTCGCCTTCCTGTACTCCAGGGAGTCCCGGGAGACGGACCTCGCACTGGAAGAGCACGCTCCGGCCGCTCCTCCCGCGGCGCCGTCCATCGCAGAGGGGACGGGCAGTACGACCGAGCCAGGTGGCGGGGTCCGGGACAGCGTCTGAGCCGAACTTCAGGGAATTCAGGACCGAGTAGGGGCTGCACATGGATCTCAAGGACACCGTCGCCGTCGTCACCGGCGGCTGCACCGGCATAGGCCGTGCCACGGCCCTGGCACTTGCAGACGCCGGGGTAGGCGGCATCGCCGCGAGCTGGACCCGCTCGGCGGACGCCGCCGAAGCGCTGGTCGCGGACCTGGCCGAGACGGGCTGCCAGGTCCTGACGGCACAGGCGGACGTGTCCGAGGACCCCGCCGTGCGTGCCTTCGCCGGCAGCGTGCTCGAGCGCTTCGGGCGGGTGGACGTACTGGTCAACAACGCAGGCACCACCCGCCCCGTTCCCGAGTCCGACCTGGAGGGACTCGATGACGCCGTCTGGCATGAGCTGCTGAACGTCAACGTCGTCGGAGCCTTCCGCAGCGCCCGCGCTTTCGCGCCGGCGCTGCGCGAAGCCGCGGGTGCGGTCGTCAATGTCTCCTCCATCTCCGCCTACCGTGCGGGCGGTTCGTCCATCGCGTACGGGGTGAGCAAAGCGGCCATGCTGCAGCTCACCAGAAACCTGGCCAGCGCACTCGCCCCGGAGGTCCGCGTCAACGCCGTCGCCCCGGGCACCGTCGCCACCCGCTGGCAGACAGCTCTGCACGGCGAGGACGGCTTCGCGGAACGGGCACAGGCCGAGTCCAGGAACGTACCGTTGCGCAGGACTTCGGCGCCCGAGCACGTCGCACAGGCTGTCCTGGGCCTGCTGGGAATGGACATGGTGACGGGAGAGACGGTGATCGTGGACGGAGGCAAGCACATCCGGTATTGACAACTAGCAGGACCCGCACACCCGTTACGGGTAGTGGCGGATGCCCGCTTCGGTGCATTCGCAGTGTTGGGCTCGGGCGGCGGAGGTTGCAGGGTTCGACGCAGCGATACTCGCCGACGCATCGTGCTGGAGCCGGACTCCGGGGCTCGGGGTGTGATGTCCAACCCTGCGAATACGCGCTGCCGGGCAGCCCGGCTCCCGGACTGCGTGGCCCAGCACCCAGTTCGGTTGCACTGCTGTCCGCCCGCACTGTTGTAGCCGAGGGCGTGCGACTTGCGGCCGCAGCGACCCTCGCGTCCTTGGCCATCCGCTGCTGGTGGCCCAGGAGATGGCCACTCTGATCAGCTCTGCAGCGGGCGCGTGCGCTCGCCGTCCTGCCCACTGGCACTTGTGAGCCGGGATTAATACCCCGCGCTTCAGGTACCGTTCGCGTGCTGCGACCGGTTGCTGGACTGGCCTCTCGTCGGCTGGGAGAAGTTGTGGTGCCGGGCCCCGCCACCTGCGAAAGGCGAGCATCAGGCCTTCCGCTGTGCCTGCCTGGAGCCAAGCCGCCCCGCCTGACGGCCCGCGCGAGCGGTTCGGCGAGGTGCCTTCCTGATGACCGCTCTGTCGCCGACTTCGGCCGCGCCCTGGACGGTGTGCCGGAACGGCTGGCGGAGGGCTTCACCGCGTTCTGCATCGAACCTTCAGTTCACCGGCGATCCCATAGGCGTGGACGGATTCTGCGTGAGGTGGTGCACCGCGTGCAGCATCTTGTCTGAACCGCGCAGCTGTCGAGGGTGGTTCCGTTGCTCACGGACCGCAAGCGGTCACCGCTGCACCAGGCATGAGCAGGGGGGGCTCGATTCTCGCTGCGCGTGCACGTGTCGCTGGCGTCGTCCGTGTCGGTGCTGCGGCTGAGCGCCTCCCACCCGCCGTCGTTCTCGACGCGCTTGCTCCAGGCCTCGCGTCCGTCTTCAAATGGCGTCGCAGCTGGCGAGCAGGCGAAGGGGAGGCTCGTTGAGATCCGCGAGACGCGGCACGAGCGCGGCGACCTGGCGACACCTTCGCCGAGGCGGAAGGAGCTCACCCGCAGCGGACCGGCTCAGCGCTGGACCGGGTCGCCGTCGGCACCCAGGAAGGCCTCGAGTTCGGCGGGGGTCGGGGCCGCCTCCCAGTCGCCGGGGGTCGTGCACATCGCGGCGCCACAGGTGTTCGCCCGAGCGAGCTTCTCCGTGGCACTCCAGTGTTGCAAGTCACCACTGAGGTAGCCGGCCACGAAGGCGTCCCCTGCTCCTACCGTGTCGACGACGTCGACGCGATGGGCAGGAGCGTGGACCACGCTGCCCTGGGTGTACGTCGACGCACCGTCGGCGCCTCGCTTGACGACGATCTCGCGCGCGCCCGTGGGGTCGAGGGTGCGTGTCAGCTCGTCGACCGTCACAGAATCATCCGTCACAGCACCGGGAACCACGTACGCCAGCTCCTCGGGGGAACCGAACACGAGGTCCGCCTCCCTGACGAGTTCGCCCAGCACGTCCGCGGCAACGTCCGCGGGAGCGAGCGTCGACCGGTAGTTCACGTCGAAGCTCACGCGCACGCCGCCGGCCCGGGCCCGCTGTACGACGGAAAGACACGCCTCGTGCGCGGAGTCCGACAGCAACGGAGTGATGCCGGTGAGGTGCACGAGCCCGACGCTCTCGACGAGATCCGCGGGCACGTCCGTGGCGGCCAGCCTCGAACCCGCGGAACCCGCACGGTAGTAGTACACCCGCGACATCCCCGGCCCTCTTAGCTCCTTGAGCATGAGGCCGGTTGCCGCCTCCGGGTCGAGCAGTGCCCGCGCGTCGACGCCCTCGCCGCGGATCTCGCGCAGGACCCGTCTGCCCAGCGAGTCGTCTCCGACCCGGCCGATCCACGTGACCGGAACCCCAAGCCTGCTCAGGCCGACGGCGACGTTCGTCTCCGCGCCACCGATCCCGATGTGTGCTTCGGATACGTGCGCGAGCGAACCGATGCGCCCGCCGGTGAGCAGACCCATGGTTTCGCCCAGTGTCAGAACCCGAGGGGCCGTCATTCGGTTCCCCTCCCCGCGCACACCCGGACATACCGCACGCGCAGCAGCACCTCGCTGTCGGCGGGTTCGAGGACGGCGACGTCCTCGAGCCGCATGTCCCGGGTGCCGTGGATGCACAGGACCTTCATCGTGGTGATCAGCTCCAATGGGTCGGCCAGGGAGGCTCAGCGGGAGGCGGCGACGTCGGCGGCCGCGGCGCGCGCACCGTCGCGGATAATGAGCGTGAGCAGGTCGGCGACGCGGGTGGTGAAGGCGTCCTGCTCGGTGAGGGCGTCCGGGAAGAAACCGCCGTTCATGATTCGGCGCACGTGGTCGGGAACGGTTACAGCACCGTCGACGGCGGCAGCGAGCCGGCCGCGGGCGGGTTCGACGATGCACTCGGCGAGCGGCTGCGGGGTGAAGCCTGCCGGTGGGGCGATGCACGCGATCCACGCGGCGGTGCACAGCGCGAGGTGGTGCGGCATGTCGCCGCGCCGGAGGTGGAAGAGCGCCGCGTCGGGGATGCGCTGGAGGAGCTTGACGGATCCGTCGGATCCCACCTGGGTGGTCGCGTGCCCGATGAGGGGATTGCGCCACCGGGCGTCCAATTCGGATACGTACGCGTCGGCGTCGAATCCTGTGGGTGGGGTGAACGTCGGAAGGTAGTCGTCGCTGATCTCGTTCAGGACCGCCTCGCGTACGAAGTCCTGTCGCCACGCGACATCGATCGTCGGTGCACCGGAGAGGATTCCGAGGTAGGCGATGAGCGAGTGCGATCCGTTGAGCAGGCGCAGCTTGACCATCTCGTACGCCTCGAGCTCGTTCGAAAACCTTGCGCCGGCCTGATCCCAGGCCGGACGGCCGCCCGCGAAGTCGTCCTCGAGAACCCACATGGTGAAGTGCTCGGCGGGAACGGGGCACATATCCGTGACGCCGAGCAGATCCGCGACGAGACGTGGGTGCTCGTCGGTCGTCCCCGGCACGATGCGGTCGACCACCGCGTTCGGAAACGACACCGACGAGGACGCAAAGGACAGCACATCGCTGCGGACGCCTGCCGCCTGCAGGAACTCCTCAACCACGGCACGCGTGACGTCGCCGGAGGACTGGAGGTTGTCGCAGGACAGGACGGCGAACGGCGCACCTGAGAGGGCGCGTTTCTCGAGACCGCGAGCGATCATGCCCACCACGGTGCGCGGCGTCGAACCTGCCATGAGGTCTGCGGCGACATCGAGGGCGTCGAGTGCCAGCCTGCCGGTTGCAGGGTCGCGTGTGTAGCCGGCCTCGGAGACGGTGAGCGTGACGATGCGGTGCGCCGGATCCGCGATCGCGTCCACGACCGCAGCGGGATCCCGGGCGGCTACGTCGATGTCGCGGTGGACGTCGATCACACCCGCCTCGGCGCCGCGTTCGGTGAGCTGAAGGACCGAGTACAGATTGTCCTGGGCTCGCATCGCAGCCACGACCCGGTCCGACGAGTGCGCGAAGCCGCGGATGCCCCAGTTGCCACCGGCGGCGGCCATCGCGTGCGCGGTGTAGACCGCGCCGTGCGCGCGATGGAAGTTGCCAAGGCCGAGGTGGACGATTCCCGTCCGGTCCGGCGCGGAGGCTCCCAGGAGCGATCCCGCTGGCACACACTTCCGGCCCAGTGGCTGTGGCATGACATCCCTCGCCTCTATGCGTTTCACATCGCGAACCGCCTATTTTGCATGTCGGACCACAAGTTAATCTCACGCTGAGCGCGATGCAAAATCGGCCGGGACGATAATGGGGCTATGAAGACCGAGCCCGCATCGGAGACGCCGCCCGTCACGAGCCTCGACCGCGCACTCGTCGTGCTCGAGACGGTCGCGACAGCGGGCCCTGAGGGACTGGCTCTCGGCGAGATTGCGGCGCGCACGGGGATCAACAAGGGGTCGGTCCACCGACTGCTCCGCGGCCTCGCGCACCGCGGATACGTGGTGCGCGACGGCGACGACCGCAACTACATCCTCGGCGAGGCGCTCAGGCGGATGGTGCGGACATTCGGCGCGGGCGACAACCTGCCGCGGCTGTTCCGGCCGCTGCTGCTCGAACTGTCGCGCAGGACGGAGGAACTCGTCCACCTTGGAGTGCTTGACGGGCGCCGCGTCGTCTATCTCGACAAAATCGAGCCGGAGCGCTCCGTCCGCGTGTGGTCGCGTGTCGGCCGACGCGCGCATATCGCGAGTACGGCCCTCGGACGCGCGCTGGTGGCCGCGGCTCCCCCGAACGAGTCACTCCTGACCAGCTACGTCGAGGAAGCCGACGCCGACCACGTGCACGCTACGCTCGGCCACCGGTTCCGCGACGCAGTGGACACCGCACGCACGCGTGGATGGGCGATCGACAACCAGGAGAACGAAACCGGGATCGCCTGCGTCAGCATCGCCCTCACGTCCACGACCTCGCAGGACGTCGCGATCAGCGTCACCGGCCCCGCCGAGCGCATGACCACCGACCGGCTCGCCGAGATCGGCGCACTGCTCCGCGAACTCGCCACCGACCTCGCCCCAGAGGAGTACACCCTCACGCCGACAGCGGGGTGACCGAGCGCCGGACGACTCGCGGCGGAAAGGCGTCGCCCGGTCTGGATCACGTGACCACGAAGAGCGAACAACGCACATCCTCGACGCACTGGAGGCCGGGCGGCCTCCCTGGCGGCGTTGACGGCCACCGAGCTCGCGCAGCTCATGGCGTGGTTCCCGGGCGTGCGGGATACCGGGAGACCGGCGATGGCGAGCCTTAGCCAGATCGCATCGCGTGGCCGTGGGTGAGGCGGATCATGGCCTGGGCCGTGTGCTGGTGCTGAAGTAGGAGGCGTCCAAGCCAGCGATCACTAGGGCCTCACGGCGGATCTTGCCATCCCATGATCCCAAGCCGACCCTCCCGTCGGGTCCTGTACGTGCGGAACTGCGGGCGTGACTCAGGTCATCCAGCAGGCAAGTGTCGCCAGACCAGGACAAGGTACACAGGAGCTCAGTGAACAAATGGTATTCCAAATGTTCACTGATAGAGAGTTGAACGGCCCCGTACGACGAAAGGCCATAGATGCTCTTCCTGGTCGCCGCATTTCTCCTGCTGGGACTCCTGGTGGGCACCGCGGCACACATACCGGTCCCGGCCACGTTCGCCGCGGCCGCAGTCATCGGAACCTGGCTGCTGATCTTCGCCGTCCGCGAGCGCAGGCATCACAGTCACGGGAGGTGACGCATGAACGCGATGAACACCCTCGATCGCCCCGGTCATCACGACCGGGGCGATGAGCAGCCCCCGCCCGAGCGGCGCCGCTGGAGTGCCGTGGTGCGCGAAGCCGACTCCATGGCTGTGGCGGCCTTCGTCCTGGGCCTCGTCGGACTGCTGGTCTTCAACGCGGTCCTCGGCCCCTGTGCACTCGTGTTGGGCAGCCTCGCCCTGCTGCGGAATACCAGGCGCCGCCTGCGTGCCGTACTCGGCATCACCCTGGGTGCGGCCGACCTGATCGTGCTCGCTACTGTCGCCGGCGCCGATCAGACATTCATCTGGGGCGTCGGCTGAGCCCATGCGGCTGCTTCATCGGAAGCAGCGAAAGCCGCGAACGAACCGTGTGGGCGGTGTCGTGATGTACGCACCGCCCACAGGTGGTGAGCCCTCAGACGGGCTCCGACAAGCGGGGGCCAGTCCACGAGCTCAGCCGATCCTGGACCCGGGGATCTCCCCTGTTTCCGCAATCGTGCGGGCGACATCGCGCAGTCTGGTGTTGGTGTTCTGCGAGCTCTTCTTCACTATGACGAAGGCTTCGCTTTCGCTGACCTTGTAGCGCTCCATCAGGATGCCCATGGCCTGGCCGATTACGTTCCGGGTCTCGATCGCGCTGGTCAGCTGGGCGTGGCTGCGGGCGCTGGAGAAGGCAACCGCGGCGTGGGAGGCCAGGAGCCATCCCACTTGTTCGGATGCTTCGGTGAATGCTCCAGGCTGGGAGGAGTACATGTTCAGGGCGCCGAGATTGTCATCCTCGGTGTACAGGCAGAAGCCCATGATGCTCCCGATCCCGAGTTCCTGAGCTCTGGGGGCGAATCGTCTCCAGCGGCCCGCGGTGCTGGTGATGTCGTGAATCCGGTAGACCACCTGGGCCCTCCGTGTGACATCGAAGCACGGGCCTTCCCCCAGTTCTTGCTGGAGCTTGTCGGAGGCGCGGACCAGAGCACTGTGTCCGGCGATCGTCCTTACCCCCTCGTTGCCCTCGATGACCAGGACGCCGGCGTCCTCGCACCCGTCGACCAGATCCACGGCGTGCGCCACTATCTGGTCGAGGGTTCCCTGCACAGACTCCTGGGTCAGTAGGTTCCGGGCCATGTCGGCCAGGCCTGCGGCGAGCTCGCCCGACACATACGTCATCGCCCACACCTCCAGCCAGCCATCGGGGTTCCACTCTCCGGAAGCAATTTATCGGGCGTCAGGCCGGAACCGGATGCCCCCGGCGCCAGGTGAAAGGTACCCGTGACCTGTAGGGGCCTGCCTCCATCTCAGTACGCTCCCGGAGGATGGCGCGGTCCGAGCTGGGTGCTTGACTCTCCAAAGGGGACAGGGGGGCGGCACCGCGCCGCCCCTTCCCACGGTTGGCCATGCAGTGAGTCGGCTGCCGCCGGCCGGCCAGAGACCCTTGTCAGTCGCCATGAGATCGCTCCGCGTCGGGCTTCATCGATCTGGGGTCAGCTGCGGCGTCCTTGTTCACCGAGTCCGGTGATGTGCCGGCGCATGAGGCGTTCGGCCTCTTCGGTCTGGCGGCGCTTGAGCGCGTCGAGGATGGCCAGGTGTTCGTGGTGCAGGTGGCTGCGGTTCGCGATGGCGCCGCCGAGCGTGATCCAGGCGTGCAGCCACAGTTCGTGGATCGCCTGCTGGAACTCGACGAGCACGGGATTGCCCGTGGCCCTGGCCAGTCCGGCTTCGAAGCTGGGGTCCAGACTTCCCTGCTCGGAGGCGGCGGCCAGTTCCTTGCCGGCCCGTTCCAGGGCAGCTTCGGCGTGCGTGAGGTCGAGCGGATCCTGTGTGGCGAGCAGGCGCACAACCTGGCACTCGATCCCGGCGCGGACTTCCGAGAGTTGCTGGACGTGCGCTTCGTCGACGTGCTTCGGCGGTGTGAGGGACAGCAGGGTGTGCGGGACCGGCTCGGCGACGAACGTGCCGCTGTTGCGCCGGATGTCAACCTTGCCCATGCCTTCGAGAGTTCGTAGGACCTCCCGGATGGTGACCCTGCTGACGCCGAGTTGTTCGGCGAGTTCCCTTTCCGACCCGAGCCGGTCGCCGGGCTCCATCTGCTCGACCAGGTTGGAGAGCTGATCCAGGGCAGAGCGGAAGATCTCGATCTTCCGAATCGGCTGCAGTCGGAAGGGCAGGCTGCGGTCCTCACTCACAGCAGTTGTTCTATCACATCAGACCTCTGGCACCTGTCCGCAGTGGACTGTGGACAGTCCAATCTGTTGACAGTGGTCAGTGGACAGACCAATATCTTCGCCATGCCTCAATCCCATGACGTGAGCAGCGAGGAACTCGACTGCCGAATCGAAGGCGGAGTGGCGCGGCTCCGGCTCAACCGTCCGGCGGCGCGGAACGCGCTGAACGGTGCCCTCGTCGACGAGCTCGACGGGCGGCTCGCCCTGCTCGACGACGACGAGTCCGTGGGTGCCGTCGTGCTCGCCGGCGCCCCGCCCGGATTCAGCGCCGGTTCCGACGTGAAGGAGCTGGCCGGGATGACGGTGGCCGACATGGCCCGCCACGAGGCGCGGACCGCTCGCGTCGCACGGTCGATCCAGCAGCTCGGCACTCCTGTGATCGCCGCAGTGGAGGGCTTCGCGCTGGGTGGCGGTTTCCTCCTGGCGGTCAGTTGCGATCTGGTGGTCACAACCGCAGACGCACGGTGGCACCTCCCCGAAGTGCAGCTGGGATGGGTACCTCCGTGGGGGCTTCAGGCGCTCGCGGCACGTTGCGGGCCGGTGTTGACGAAACGTTTCTCCTGGGGTGAAACGAGTACGACCGGTGCCGACCTGCACCGGCTCGGCGTGGTGGAGGAACTGGCCCATTCCGGTGGTGCCGAGTCCGAGGCGCTCACGATCGCCTCCCGGCTGGCGGCCCTGCCGACGGCCGCCGTCGGGGCGACCAAACACGCACTGGCCGACGCCGTTCTCGCCGGAGCCGAGGTCCTCGACGCCCGTGCCAACCGGATGTTCGCCGAGAACTGCCGGACCCCCGAAGCGCGCACCAGCCTTGATCGATTCGCACCGACGACAGCCGAGGAGAGCCGATGAACAAGATCTGTGACGTGTCCGCCGCCGTGTCCGTCATCCGCGACGGCCAGACCGTGGGCAGCACCGGCGTGATCGGGTGGCTGACACCGGACGCGGTCCTGGCGGCCCTGGGGCAGCGATTCGAGGCGACTGCCTCGCCCCGCGACCTCACCTTCTTCTTCCCCGTCGGAACCGGCGACGCCGTCGGCATCCCGGGCATGGACCACGTGGCGAAGAAGGGCCTGATGCAACGGATCGTCTCCGGCTCCTACATCAACCCGCGGCACCCGCAGACGGGCCGGCGACCGGCCTTGATGGAGCTGATCCAGAACGACCTCATCGAGGCCTACAGCTGGCCGATCGGCGCGACCATGCACTGGCTGCGCGAGGTCGGACGGCGCAGTCCGGGATATCTGACCCGCATCGGGCTGGGCACATACATCGACCCCCGACACGGAGGGGGCAAGTTCACCCGGCAGGCCACCGAAGACCTCGTCGAGGTCGCTGAATTCCGCGGCCGGGAGCACCTGTTCTACCCCTCCTGGCCCCTGGACGTAGGCATCATCCGGGCCAGCAGCGCCGACGAAGCCGGCAACCTCTCCTTCGAAGAGCAGCCGCTCACCTCCAGTTCACTGGCACTCGCCCTGGCGGTGAAGGCGAGCGGCGGGACGGTCATCGCCCAGGTCGGCAAGGTTGTGCCTCGCGGCTCCAGGCCCGCCCACGAGGTGCGGATCCCTGGCGTGCTCGTCGACCACGTCGTGGTTGCCCCGGACGAGATGACCGGCACGGACGTGCGCCAGGACCCCGGCTATCTGCGCCCCGTCGACGACGTGGCCGGGAGCCTCCCGCGGTTGCCTTCCGGAGCGGACAAGATCATCGCCCGTCGCGTGGCGCAGGAGATCCGTCCCGGCGAACCCTCGATCTTCGGATTCGGAGCGGCCTCCGACGCGGTTCTCGCGATGGCCGAGGACGGCCGCTTCGAGGACGGCGCCCTGGACGACTACGTCTTCACCACCGAACACGGGCCGTTCGGAGGTGCCGTCATGAGCGGGTGGCAGTTCTCAGCCAACTACTCCCCGGAGGCCCTCCTGGACGGGGCCTACCAGTTCGACTTCATCGACGGCGGCGGCTGTACCTTCGCCGCCCTGGCCTTCGCGCAACTCGACGCCGCGGGCAACGTCAACGTCAGCCGATTCGGAAACGCCAATCCCGGAGCGGGCGGCTTCATCGACATCGCGCACAACGCCCGGCGGCTCGTCTTCGCCGGGACCCTCACCACCGGCGGGCTGGACATCGACACCAGCGGCGGTGTCCTGCATATTCGCCAGGAGGGGAAGGTCTCCAAACTCGTCGACCAGGTCGACCACATCACCTACCGCATCGCAGACGGCATCCGCGACCGGGGGCAGGAAGCCCTCGTCGTCACCGAACGGGCCGCCTTTGAGCTCACACCCGCGGGTCTGCGCCTCACCGAGGTGGCCCCCGGCATCGATGTCCGACGAGACGTCCTCGACCTCATCGGGTTCGACGTATCCGTCTCCGACCGACTCACGACCTGGGACGCGTCACTGCTGCGCCCCTGATCCCCATCAGGACTTCCCTCTACCGGAGAGACACCATGAGCAGCAACACCGAGCCACTGCGGGAGACCGCGCCCCGGACCGGCGTGGACCAGCAAACAGACACACAGCGCATACGCCCCGTCATCACCGCCAGCGTCGTCGGCACGATCATCGAGTGGTACGACTTCTTCATCTACGGCACCGCTGCCGCCCTCGTCTTCGGCAAGCTCTTCTTCCCGGCCTCCAGCTCCCTGGCCGGAACGATGGCCGCCTTCGCCACGTACGCCGTCGGATTCGCTGTCCGGCCGATAGGCGGCGCGGTGTTCGGGCACTTCGGCGACAAGCTCGGCCGCAAGACGATCCTGATCACCACACTCGCCGTCATGGGGGTCACCACGACGCTCATCGGGCTGCTGCCCACCTATGCCCAGATCGGGATCTGGGCACCCGCACTCCTCGTCGTGCTGCGCATGGCGCAGGGCTTCGGTGCCGGCGCGGAGTTCGCCGGCGCCGCGATCATGGCAGTCGAATACTCACCCGTCGGGCGGCGCGGGTACTTCGGAAGCTGGCCGCAGATCGGAGTGGCCATCGGCCTCGCCGCCTCCAGCGGCGTCTTCGCCCTGGTCGGCCTGCTGCCCGAGGAAGCCTTCATGTCCTGGGGCTGGCGCGTCCCATTCATCGCCAGCGCCCTGGTGCTGCTCGTCGGCACCTGGATCCGGATGCGTATCAGCGAGACACCGGTCTTCCAGGAGGTCCAGAAGGAGAGGAAGGTCGCCCGCTCACCACTCACCGAAGTCCTCCGGAACCACCCCAAGAGCTTCCTCGCCGTGCTCGGCATGCGATTCGCCGACAACGCCGTCCTCTACATCCCCGTCGCCTTCACCCTGACGTATCTGGCGGAACGAGGAGTGGAGAGCAGCGTAGGCCTCACCGCGGTCCTGCTCGCCTCCGGCGTCCAGGTCGCCACCATCCCCCTCTTCGGCGCATGGTCGGACCGGGTCGGGCGGCGCATGGTGTATGGAGGAGGAGCCGCCGTCTCGGCGCTGCTGCTGGTGCCGTACTTCCTCCTCCTGGACACCGGAAACACCTGGCTCATCTGGCTCGCAGTCATGCTCCTCGGCGGCCTCGCCTACTCCGCCATGGCCGGAAGCCAGCCCGCCTTCTTCAGTGAACTCTTCCACCCCCGCGTCCGCTACACCGGAGTCGCCGGCGCACGCGAACTCGGCGCAACCGTCGGCGGGTTCACGCCGCTGGCCGCGACCGCACTGCTCGCCGCCTACTCGACCGGCCTCGCCGTGGCAGCGCTGGTCATCGTGATGTGTCTGATCAGCGTCGTCTCGGTGCTGTGGGCGCCGGAGACGCGTGGGCGCCGCTTCGACGTCGAGAAGCCCGGGAGCTCAACTGACGATCCCCTCAACTGACCGCCCTGGCCGCGGCGTTGGAGAAAAGCCAAACCCTCTGCGGGTTACTCGCCGCCGACGCGGGGCGGGCCACCGGCACCGTGAACACACTCCGCTGAACACCTTGTTCCCACATCGCATCCGCCTCTGCATCCCGTCCACTCATAGACCTCACACCAGCCGCCACACACCGTGAACCGGCGGGACCCACCAGTTGAACGGCACCACCAGAAGGAGCCCCACCTTGACCAGCCAACCCGCCCTTGACTTCGACAGCGCGATCACAGCCGTACTGGCCCGTGGACAGCACACGGCCGCGCTCCCCGAGCCCGGCTTCCCGCACTACGCCGACATGGCCACCGGGGAGTGGACACGGTCACCGAACGGCGACTGGACCGGAGGATTCTTCGTCGGACAGCTTTGGCTGGCCGCCGCCACCGGAAACGGTCCGGTCGAGACGGCACGCACGTGGACGGAGCGCGTCCGCCCACGTGCCGCCTCCGACACCATCTTCCGCGGCTTTCTCTTCTGGTACGGGGCTGCCATCGGGTACCGGCTCACCGGCGACGAATACGCCAAGAAGGCGGCGCTGGAAGGCGCGTACGCACTCGCCGAGAGCTTTCACCCCGCCGCCGGGCTGCTGCCCCTCGGCTCCACCGCGGAGGAGGCACACAGCGTCGGCGCGGACGAGACGAACATCGACGGCGTCCCCGGCGGCGCACCCCTGCTGTATTGGGCGGCCGACCTCACCGGCGACGAATCGCTGCGCCTCAAAGCCCGCTCCCACGTCGCCCGCCACCTCGAACTCCTCGTACGCGAGGACGACTCCGTCGTCCAGTCGGCGAGCTTCGACGCGAACACCGGCGCACTCATCAAGACCTACACACACAAGGGCATACGTGACGACAGCACCTGGGCGCGCGCACAGGCATGGGCCATGCTCGGGACCGCACAGGCGGCCCGCTACGAACCCGACGCCTTCACCGCGGACGCCGTACGGGTCTGCGACTGGTGGTGCGACCACCTCCCGGAAGGAAAGGTCGCTTACTGGGACTTCGACGCACCTCAGCACGAGCCGGAGCCCTTGCTGGACACCTCCGCGACCGCCATCGCCGCCGCAGCCCTGCTGAAGATGCGAACGGTCAACCCCGCCCGGGCAGATGAATATGAACGGACCGCCCGCGACATGGTCGCAGCCATGGTCGAGCATCACCTGAGCCCGCCCTCGGCGGACGGCCCTCCGGCAGGGATCCTCGGCGACGCCTGCTACAACCACAGGATCCAGCTGGCCACCAAGAACGAACTCGTCTGGGGCACCTACTTCCTGCTCGAGTCGCTCCTCACCCTGACAGGCCAACTGGCAACCCACGAACTCTAGGCAGCGCCTCTCGGATTTGCTGAGTCGTTGGACAGTTCAAGGTGGACTGCACCCTGAGCAACGCATGCCCGGGGGAGGGGCAGAAGGTGGCACTGACCTGCCAGGGAACGCGGGAGGAGATCAAGAGCGGTGACGTGCTGTCGCAGCGCATCCGTCAGAAGAGGCGCTCTCGACCTGCGAAGTGGCCATGCCCGCCTGAGAACGCTGATGGATTGGGGTTTCAATCGACGTGGAATTTGCGGCAAATAGCGCTTGGGTCGGCGCAGCCGCCACTCAGCGGACCGGTGTCGTCTGGGCCAGGGCGATGCGCCAGTCGTCGCTCTGGCGGGTCAAGACGTAGGTCATGGCACCGGCCGAGGGCAGCCTGGACGAATCCTCCGCCTCGAACCGTTCGTCGTGGACGGTCTTGGTGAGGCTGACGATGGCGACGTCTGGGGTGGTGAACCGGATGTCGTCGACCGCCAGCGAAGTCCGGACGTCCTTGAGCGGGGAAGAGAGCGCTTCTGCCATGGCCGAAGCAAAAGCCTCACGCCCGAAGAGGCGTCGCCCAGCCAAGTTGACGATCACCAAGTCTGCGGTGTGCAGGGCAGGCAGCACGTCCGGGTCGGTCTGCGCCACCTGGGACCGCGCGACCAACTCGCGAATCCTCTGCTCGTCGGCGTCGTCGGCGGGAAGAGTAGAGCTCGTGGTGTCCATGGGGAAAACCTAGAACCTCAACTTAAGTTGAGGTCAACTCCTCTTGCTGGCCTGACGGTTGTCAGGGGATCTCACAGGCAGCAACCCGGGTCTTCGCCGGGCATCAAGCAACTCAACAGCCAGATCGATGCCATCGTGCGAGCGACTGCACCGGAATTGATCCAGCTGCACGGCGTCGGCATCGAACTCGCCGGCCAGTACTCGTCACCGCGGGTGACAACCCCGAGCGGATCCGCACCGAAGCAGCCTTCGCCAAACTCTGCGGTGTCGCCCCCCAACCGGCCAGCAGCGGCCGCACCTCCGGCCGCCACCGACTCAGCCGCGGAGGGGACCGAGCAGCCAACAGCGCGCTCTACATCGTCACCATCGTCCGCATGCGCCACCACCAACCCACCCGCGACTACTTCGAACGCCGCACCGCCAAAGGACTGAGCAAACGCGAAATCATCCGCTGCCTCAAGCGCTACATCGCCCGCGAGATCTACGCCCACCTCCCGCACCCAGCCTCACCACCAGCAGCCCATCCCACCGCAGCTTGACAAACATAGGAGCATCGAGTGCTACAACCGCATTCTGGCCGAGGAGTTGCTCTACGCCCCCGCGTGGAGCTCAGAACAGGACCGCCGCTGTCGGATTCGACCGAGGACTGATTCCCGGCCGGAACTCTTCGTCCCGAAGCAATTGGGCGGGCTGGCCGATGTGTCGGTTCTTCCATGTTGTCCTGGGCGAACCGTTCCTGTGCGTCCGTGGGTGTCCGGTTCAGTACGCAGCTGTTGTGACGCAGTCAGACACTCAGCCCTCACCGGTGGTGGGTTGAACCTGAGCCCCCGGACAACTCATGCGGGACGCCCGGCTCTAGACGCAGATCCCGGGCGGGGCGGCATTAGGGCCGACGTTGCCGACCCAAGTGTTGGCTGTGCCATCCGTGCCGGTGCCGGTGGTGCTGTCACGGCAGTCGAGCATGGCGTTGCGACGGGCGACGTTAGACCGGAAGGTGTTGCTCCCATTGCCGCCTGCGTCGATGTGGATGCCGTCACCCGCGTTACGGTCGGTGACGTTGCCAGAGATGCGGGAGTTCGTGAGGGAGTTCGGTGCCACGCTGATGCCGTGGCCCACGGTGCTCGATTCGGAATTTCTGATGACGTTGCCGGTGATGGTGACGTTGGTGCTGGGTGAAAGGCCGAAGGCGTTGCCGCGGACTCCTAGGAAGCCCCTGTCGATGCGGTTGGAGGTGATCTTCATATTCGTGTTGTTGTCGCCGAAGAAGATCCCTGGGGCGTCAAAATTGTCCTGGATGACGTTACTCGTCACGTCGACGTTGGTGGATTTGAAGATGAAGGCAAATGCTCTGTCTTCCAAGGATGTGTTCCTGTTTACGTTGACCTTGTCAACGGCTCCGGGCGCCGGTGCGTCCAGGAGGACGCCAGAGTTCTCGTTTCCGGAGAAGGTGTTTGTCTCGATATTCGCATTCTTCAGTCCCACGTCCGTGTAGATTCCGTTACCACTCGCGGATCCGGTTTCGTTGTTGTTTCGGATGCAGTTCTGTTCCGCCTCGGAAAGGCTTGTGCCGCTGGAGCTGAAGTACGCCCCGAACACGTTGTTCTCGATCCGGTTCTGCCGGACCTGATAGCCGGAATGTGCGGCGCTGGTGGCGATGCCATAGCTGGCGGTATTGTTCCGGACGGCGAACCGGGAGAATCTGATGCCGTCTTCGAGCAGGCGGACACTGCCTGAACCGCCCGTCGACTGAATGATCGCCTGTCTCGTCGGATCCGGAGCCCCGGCAGTGCGGCACGCTGTCCCTGTGGGGGCGACGGCCGGTCCGACCAGCCGCAAATTCGCCTTATTCACGGTCACGACCTCGTTGTACGTTCCAGCGCAGACTCTGATCTCATCTCCCGGAGAAGCTGCGGTGATCGCTGCCTGGATCGTCGTGAAAGGGGCGCTCGGGCATTGCGCTCCGTTGTCGTCCACCACGAGTACGGCCTCAACCGCCTGACTGGGCACTGCCGGGAACGCCGTAGCCGCCACCACACAGGCCGCGACAAGAATTGCCTTCTTCATGGCCTTCTCCTTGGCTCTCGGTACCGACCGCATTCCGGCCGGGCAACGGTGAGGCTGGCCAGGCAGTACATTGCCCGGCAGCCGGAATAGTGGAACTACCGTCGAGCTACCGACCTCCATTGGTTGCGCAAGCCGAACGAACAGTGGGCAAGCTGACGGTCATGGTGAAGCTAGGTCGATCACCGAGAGTGTGCAAGCCGTGGCAGTCCGTGCGGGTACCTGGGAAAGTGATGTGCCGACTACGGGGGCCTGTGGCCGCCAACGATCGGCATGGCTGCTGTACTTCGCCGCTGTACTACAACGCTCCCGGAGGGCAGCTTCCTATGAAATGGACGGTCACGGCCCTGATGCTCCTGGCTGGTGCACTGCCTATCGCTGCGCTGGCGTCCCTCCGCAACAGCTTTTCCGAACGGCACTCTGCGCTGCCTGCCATGAGAGAGCGCGAGGAAGAGATCAAATCGGATCCAGCACTCCCAAGTGAAGAGAAGGAGCGCCTAATACGGGAGGAGCTTCCGTCTGAGAACACCGGATACGACGTTCTCTTCGCCAAAGAGCGGATTGGGCTAGCAGTACTTGATCTGACGATCCCTCGGTTCACCAGGCCCGTCGTACTGACAAGCCTTGGGATCGTGTCCGGAACAGCAGCCGGCTTGCTCTCCCTGTGGGCATCGCCCTGATTGCCAGCCACGCGTGAGTCCAGGCAGTGGCTTCGAGCTGGAGTCTCAATCGGGAAGTCAAGCCCCGGGCCAGGCGCAGGAAGGCGTCGTGGACCGCGCTTGCGAGGCTGCACTGAAGGGCCTCAAGACCACATAGGCCCCCGACTCGGTCGGGTGGCCGAGTCGGGGGCCTACGTCGTGAACCACCGTCAGCTCACGGACTCAAGGTGCAGCCCTCTTGCCGGACGGATCACTCAGACCCGATTCCGCGAGAACGGGCGACTCGATCATAGGGGTTTGGGGGCGACTGGGACTCTGACACGCGCGGCGGCCGCCGGAGGTGTGCTTAACGCTCACCCGCCGCCCTGGCATGGGGCACAGAGCACCGCTCCAAGCAACGTCGCCGGTGAGCAGTCCCGCTGTCCCATCTCAGATCGAAGAGATGCGCTGGCACGTCCATTCGAACCAGCCGACAGCCTTCGCCCAGCTCAACTCGCGAATGCCTACAGGGGCGAGGGTTTCCCGGACGCCGGCATCGCCTCTTGCCGGACCCGGTGAAAGCGAGTCACATGCCACGCCCCCGCGATGCGATCTCGACAGTACTGCCATGCAGGGACGCCGCACTTGGAGCACGGACTTCGGCACATGCGTTCCACGCCTTGCGGAGAGCGGCCTGAACGACAGCCGGATCGTGGCCGTCTAGTAACTTCGCCTTAAGGGTGAAGTACTCCATGAGCCGATGATGGCAGAGACCGCGTCTAGCTCGTCGGCATCCACCCGCCTGGATCCGGAAGGCGCACGGTGAACGCTCACCGGCCGGAGGTGCGCTTTCTCGGTGTCGAACATTCAGGGCCGGATAGCCCCCGATTCGACCCAGGCGCCGAATCGAGAGCCCACCGCGAGCCACCCACGCAATAGCGCAGTTGAGCATAGACCGCTGCTGCCACCTGCTGGGTTCATCGACACGCTAGATCGGTGGAGCGCGGATCATGACGCACCGGTCGACGCCGAACGGGCATGGGCGCCCTGACTACATCTTTGTCAGATCGGCCAGTGCGTGAGCCCCTGTGCCACGCGAAGTTCGCTGGAGACGTTCTGACGGCCAGTCAGGTAATGGCGGCGTGTTGGGCTGAAGTGACGCTTCTTTCATGAATAGCTACTGCTGTTCCTTTCGCGGTCCTACGGATCGTGTTCAGTGCACCTTGAAGTGGAGAAGTCATGCGCATGATTCGCGAAGCTGCCGTAGTCGCGACCGTTCTCGGTGGGGTCGGCATGGTCGGTGCCGGTGTTGCGTCCGCCGGCGCGTGGGAGCCGCCGCAGCTCCCGAACATCACCTGCACCCAGTCGAACGGTGACACCGAAGGCGACACCAGCCTGGGGGCCCTCCCCGCGCTGACCGGCGGCGGCGGTAACGCCGACTCCCGCAACCTGCAGAATAACTGCGGCGTCGGCATCATCGGCAACGACCAGACCTCCGGCCCCGCAGAAGGCGGAGAAGCGGCTGCCGCCGCCGCTCTGTGATCTGCTAGTGGCGGCAACAACTGAAACGCCGTAGCAACTTATGGGCAACCGCGGGCCTTTGAGAGGGCCGACAGCCGAGTCGGCCCCACTCGCGCCAGGTCGGTGTAGCGGCCTTGGGCGGGATTCTCAATGAGTGACTCAGGCCATGGACCGTCTGTAGATCTGCCGGCTCAGCCTTCCTGGGTTCGAATCCTAGCGCCGCCACGCGAAGCAGAAACAGCCCCTGACCAGCAAGAATGGCCAGGTGACGTTTCGTATGTTTGGGCCGAGGAACTGACAACGGGGCGACTGACATTGGCGTTGTGGCTGCTTCCTGCGGGAAGCAGCCACAACGAATTCCGGACGGCACTTGCCCGTTCTTTCCCGGCGGGTCGTTCCGGTCGTAGCCGAGATGATCGATGACCTCGCCCTCTAGAGCCGACTCCAGCGCCGCTTGGTCAACGCCTCCAACAACCGCCCTCGCCAGCCAGTTGCAGTCCTTCCGCCCGGGCCCGGCGTCCATTTCCTCGATCAGCTGCTGGTCTGCGGCCTGCCGCGGCTCAGGCGCCTCGGCAGCACCGAGCCCCGGTCTCGCCCTCACTCGTCATCGGTGCATCTTCCTTGATCAGGGGTTACACCGTTCTTCTTAGAGACCCCCCGGGTGGGCGGTCGGCCCTCTGAAGAGGTCGGTGAGGAACTGGCACGCAGCACCGTGCGCCCAGGTGTCGTCATGGGTGTGGACGATGCGGAGATCGATCGCCTGGTCGACGGGCCGGACCAGGACGCGTTGGAGCGCTTCACGGAACGGGTCGAGTAGCGGTGGGCCGAGCCGGGTCCCCTCGCCACCCAGGATGACCCGTTGTGGGTTGATGATTTCGGCCACGTTGGCGACGGCGCCGCCTAGGGCGTGCCCGGCGGTGGTGAAGATCCGCTGGACCACGCGACCAGGGGCCGCACGATCTCCACGGCGGCTACGTCACCCGCCAGCATCGCCACCAACTGCCCCTGTCTGGCGGGATTCGCATCCGTGGCCGACCGGCTCTCGAATGCGTCTTGAAGATCCAGTCACTGCTGGAGAAGTGTCAGAGCCGGTGCTCGGTGACTGTGCGGATCGCGCTCGAGACCGCGGTGGTGGCACGGCTCTGGGGAACGTCGGCTGAACCGATGAGTGCGATTCGTCGCGGGCTGTGCGCGCGGATCCCGATCGCCGTGACCGCGGGGTCACGGGCGGCTTCGAGCGCGAGAGCGGGCAGCAGGGCGACGCCGAGTCCGGTGGAGACGAGGGTCTGGGTCACGACGTAGTCGTCGGTGCTGTGACGGACGTCCGGCAGGAAGCCGCATCCGGCGGCCGCGGTCCTCAGGTGCGCGAGGCAGCTCGGGCAGCCGGCGATCCAGCGCTGGTCGCGGGCGTCGGCGAGGTCTGCTTCTGGGTGCTCCGCGAGGGGGTGCCCGATGGGCACCACGAGTCGTATCGGATCGTCGAAGAGCGGAATCGCCCTCTCATCCGATGCGTTGACGGGCACGTTGTCGTAGTCGAAGGTGACCGCGAGGTCGATGTCCCCGGCTGCCAGCAGCCGCCGGGCTTCGGACGGAGCGGCCTCGGTGAGGCGGACGTCCAGGCCGGGTGTGCGTTCGTGCAGCAGGGCGAGGGCGGCCGGAACGACGGTGGCACAGGCGGAGGGGAAGGCCGCGAGACGTACGCGCCCGGCGCGCAGATCGTTCAATGCGTCCAGGTCCGCCCGGGCAGCGCGCAGCCGGACCACCAGCGCCTCGGCGTGCGTCGCGAGGGACTGCCCTGCCTCGGTGAGCGTGACGCCCCGGGAGTTGCGGACGACAAGCGGGCAGCCAGCTTCGCGTTCGAGTCGTCTGACGTGCTGGGCGACGGCCGGTTGTGTCCAGCCCAGCAAGTGCGCGGCGGCGGCCAGGGAGCCGGTGCGTGCCACTTCGGCGAATACCAGCATCCGGCGCGGGTCGAGGAGCTCGCCCATGCTGTTCTGCGGTATCCGGTCGTCGTCCATGGCTGACACCCAAGCACAGCTTGGGTCTGCTCGTCACGAGGTCGCACTTCCGCACAGGCGGCCGGGGGCACACGCTGAAGCCATGCAGAAGCACGCAACCGCCCGGGACGCGGAAGGCCCAGCAGGGTGGTCCCGGCTGGCCGTCGCACAGGCGGAATTCGATCCGGATGTCACCTACCTCAATACCGCTTCTCTGGGACTGCCCCCGCGGCGCTCCCTGGACGCTCTGCGGCGGGCGCTGACGGAGTGGCGCAAGGGGGCTGCGACCCCGCCGGCATACGATGCGCCGCTCGAATCGTCCCGAACGGCATACGCCGGTCTGGTTGGAGTGGACACGGACCGTGTGGCGGTGGGCAGCCAGGTCAGCGCATTCGCCGGGCTGGTCGCGGCGTCCCTGCCCGAAGGGAGCGAAGTCCTCACCGCGGCAGGGGAGTTCACCAGCCTCGTCTTCCCGTTCCATGCTCAGGCCCGCCGCGGTATCCAGCTACGGGAGGTCCCCCTGGAGCGGCTGGCCGAAGCAGTGACACCCCGCACCGCGCTGGTTGCCGTCTCAGCCGTGCAGTCCGCGGACGGGCGCCTGGCCGGCCTCGACGCACTGACCGCTGTGTGCGAGGGGACGGGCACCCGGATTCTGCTGGACACGACGCAGGCGACCGGCTGGCTTCCCGTGGATGCGGACCGGTTCGCCTACACCACGTGCAGTGGATACAAGTGGCTGCTGGCTCCGCGGGGCACCTGCTTCTTCACGGTGCGGTCCGAGTTCACCGACGAGCTCGTCCCGCATGCCGCCGGCTGGTACGCCGGCGAGGAGCGCTGGGACAGCCTCTACGGCGGTCCACTGCGATTGGCGGAAGACGCACGCCGCTTCGACCTGTCTCCGGCCTGGCACTCCTGGGTCGCACAAGCGCCGGCACTGCACCTGCTCGCTGGGGTCGGTACTGCTGTACTGCACGAGCACGCACTCAGCTTGGCGAACCGTTTCCGGGCAGCCGTGGGGCTGCCTCCCGGCGACTCCGCGATCGTCAGCGCGGCCGTCGAGCCGGACACACTCGGTGAGTTGGAGCGGGCAGCCGTCGTGGGCAGCGTCCGCGCCGGCCGACTGCGCCTGGCCTTCCACCTCAACAACACAGCCACAGACGCGGACCGGGCCGCGGAGGTAGTAGCCGGCCACCTGCTGGAGGCGGCGACGTGAACGCTGATGCGATTGCCCCGCCGCTGCTGTTCGCCCTGGTGGCGACCGTGACACCCGGAGGCGCCACGGCGCTGGCGACGGCATCCGGAGCGCGGTTCGGCTACCGCCGCTCCGTGCCACTCATCGCCGGAGTGGCCATAGGGCTGTCGACACTGGCGGCCCTGGCAGCAGCGGGACTCGGCGGCGTACTCCTCGCCGTACCCTCGCTGCGGCTGATCCTGACAATCGCCGGAACGGCGTATCTGGTGTACCTGGCCTGGAGGACAGTCCGGAGCGGGACGCCGTCCTCCGCGGACGACGCACCGGCGGCGTACGGCGTCCTCGACGGCATCGGACTGCTGTGGCTCAATCCCAAGGGCTGGACCATGACCCTCGGCGCGGCGGCATCCTTCGCTGCGGCAGCAAACGGACCGTTGCGGCTTTCGGTGCTGCTCGGTGTCGTCTTCGGTCTCGCAGCGGCTCTCTCGCTGACGCTGTGGTGCACAGCCGGCCTGCTGCTGGCCCGCCTACTGCGGACGGACCGGCACTGGCGGGTGCTCAACACCATCCTTGCGCTGCTGCTGCTCGTCTCGGTCATCCCGATGTGGTCCGGGTAAAGGACCACTCCGGGCGCTATCGGGGGGACGAGGACTGATCGGAGTGGGGCGCGCATGGGGCGCGATCGGTGAGAGGCAACGAGAGAGGGCGGGAGTCAGCTGGACTGACTCCCGCCCTCTTTCGTGTGTGTACATGCAGGTCAGCGGTGCGTTCACGCTGGTTGCTGTGAAGTAACCCGGCAGGATTCGAACCTGCGCACACGGCTCCGGAGGCAGTTGGAGTCCCAGCGGTTGTTGCAGGTCAGCGTCTTCTCTGACGGTCTGTCGAGCCAATGGCGTCACAAATGCGTCACGTGCTCCGGCAGCGGACCTGACGCTCCGTGGACTGAAGGGGCCTCGGGTCAGGCCCTCTTCGCAAAGGAGTTTGCCCGGCAAGCGGCGCCCCGGAAACAATGTCTGTCTGCGTGACGCTGGTCGCGGAGGCGGGATTGTGAGGGGTGACGGGGCTGAAGCTGTTCACGGTGAACGATGGCGTGGCGGAAGTCTCCTCCCGCCTTGCGGTGCGGGAGCGGGAGTTGCACCAGCTGGTGGGGGCCAACCTGGAGACCATGCTGGGGGTGCGGTTCCTGGCGAGTGAGTACAGCACCGGGCCTGTTCACGGCGGCCGGATCGACACCCTGGGGCTCGATGAGAGCGGGGCTCCGGTCGTCGTGGAGTACAAGCGTGGTGTCGATGCCGGCGTGATCAACCAGGGCCTGTACTACCTGTCCTGGCTGGTCGATCACAAGGCCGAGTTCGAAGCCCTGGTCGCCGGCCGTCTCGGATTGGCCGAGGCGGGCCAGGTGCTGTGGAGCGCGCCCAGGCTGATCTGCGTCGCGGCGGGCTTCAGCCGATACGACGTGCACGCCGTGCGTGAGCACAGGCACTCCATCGACCTGGTCAGCTACCGCTTCCTGGGCAGCGATCACTTCGCCCTCGAGACAGTGGCGTCCGTCGGCAGGCAGGCGGCCCCGCCTCGTGCCGCTGCCGCGCCCGGTGCCAGCGGCGAAGGGCAGGGCCGCCCTGCCGTTAGTTCCCTGGCGGAGCTGCGGGAGGCCGTAGGAGAGGTCCTGGCCGGCCTGGGCGACGACGTGAAGCGGATCGAGAACCAGACGTACCGGGCCTACCGCAGAACGCAGCACTTCGCATGCGTCTGCCCTCCGCAGGAGACCAAGCTGCTGGTCTACCTCAAAGCCAACCCGAAGAAGGTCGACCTCATCCCGGACTTCACCCGGGATGTGACCGGGCGCGGCCACCACGGCACGGGCAATCTCGAGGTAGCGCTGCGAACGGAGCGAGACCTGGAACGCGCCGGCGACCTGTTCCGCCTGAGCTACGACGTGTCATAGCCCGGCGCAGCGCTCGCCCTCGATCGAGTGAAGTCGCCCGTTTGTGTGTGGAGTTGTGGGCTGGGGTGATGGCGGCCTTTCGACGCAGGAGCAGAGGGTGGCGGTGGACTTCCATGATGCGGCGGATCCCCGGTTTGGCTAACGGGGGATCCGCTGCTATGTATGGTCGGCCCCCGAGAATTTCGTCCGTACTCAGGCAGTGGACGGGGCACCCGAGGGACCGCCCAGCAGCTGGGCAGGTACTCGGCGATACAGCTTCCGTCGAGCTTCGTAGTCCGCGCTGTCCGCCTTGTAGCGGGACAGCCTGTTGCCGAGGCGGCGAGTGAAGCGCACCTGCAGTTCGCCAGGCAAACCGTCCGCGCTGCGGGCGTAGAAGTGGCACCCGTAGCCGTATTCACGGGGCATACGGCACCCGCAGTGCCAATCCGTTTCGATGATCCGCAACCCGCACTCCGGGTCGGTGAGCAGAGTCGCGAACCCGTCATGGTGCAGAGGGAACTGCACCAGGGGTTCATGGATGTACTCGACGATCCATTCCCGGCCGGCCCCTTGCGCGGGGTTGGTCCACGCTGTTGTGCTCAAGGGCACTCCGATTGTCCGAAGCAGCGCTGCGCGACGCAGCAGGCCGCTAGCCAGCCACGAAGATTCGTCGTCCCTCGTGTTCCACCACAATTTCTCGCTGCTGTGCAATGTGCGGGGGCTCTGGTGCTGGGACAGAGTAAGACCGGCGGATTCGTCGTCGCGGGTTTGGAGGTCCAATGCTGTGAACCACTCTGCGACGTCGAAGCCCGCTAGAGTGACGGATCCTGCTGCGTCGATCTGGCGAATCACCACATGTCCGTTCTCAATGGTGAAGCGTGCGCCCGGAATGCCTGTCGGCTCACCCGTCCTGGTGTCGAATCGGGGGAGGGCACGAACAAGGTGCCGTGTCATGGACTCTCCGGGGACTTCCCGGTTGATGTCCTCGTTCTCGAACGTGATCACCAGGCTGTCAGGGCGAGGGTCGACCTTGCGGATTCCCCAGGGATGCCTTGTGGAAATACTTGGCCAGGCCAGGTGGTTCAGAATGCCGCTCTCCAGGGGAGCCAGGTCCGCGTTCGCTTCGGGAAGCAGAGGAGCTGTGGGCGCTAGTTTCCGCACTTGGTCGAGGGCGGTGGTCCACGCCATGCCGGTGGCCAGCTGGAGCTTCTGTGCGCGTCGCTCGATGCGAGTGGTCTTCACGAAAGTGTTTCCGCCGCAACTCCCCGTCCCGACCCAGGACGTGCGGCTTCTTTCGCGAGCCATGAACTGCAAGTGAGCTGCGACGCCAGCCGAGTTGGCTTATCTCGCGGCGCCCCGTCGGGTGGACGCCGCGCAGGTCGGGCCTCGCTGGCCACGTGACCCAGCATGCAGGATCAAGACCCGGCTGTCTCCATCGGGGGCCGCCAGGCCCGTGTTTCGCTCGGACGGCCCAAGAGACCGCTGGTTGAGGCACAGGGGTTTGCTGTGTGTTCCTCACCTTGGTCTCGCCAGAAGGCGCGATGTGTGGTCGGCCTCGTGATCAGGAAGGCCACCCACCTCGGGGTGGGGATGGGCTATGGCGCTGCGCGACCGCACAATGCCACGAGGGAACCTGGGGCCGCTCCATTGGTGAAGCCCTGGCTCGGGAGCCGCCGGATGATGGAGTCCCACAGTTCGGGCCCGAGGTTGGAGGGTGGCTGTTCGATGGAGGCTCGGAGGTCTAGCAGGTTCGTCTTGTCAGGGTCTTCCAGCACGAAGTGCTGGTCGCTTCCGTAGCGCTCGTCGGTGTCGCCTCGAAACCTCGCGACCTGGAGCGGCAGGCCGCAGATGGGGTCGAGGAGGGCGGAGACGATGTGGTGCGGCCCGGGGCCGTGGCCCCGGACATGTGAAGACCGAATCACCAGCCGTGCCCCAGCGACGGCGTCCCCGCGGTAGCCGTCGAGGAGGTAGGTGTTGGCCACCGTGTGAAGCAGAGCTGCTCGGCGCAGAAGACCGCTGCCCAGCCAGGATCCGCGCTGATGCAGCTGGACGTAGGAGTCGCTGTCGTCTTCATACCTGGCGTGATGCTCACACTCCGTCGGCGTCCAGGCTCGTGGAGATGAGCGCCAGCACAGCCGCATGGTGTCAGGGTCAACCCACCTATCGAGCGTGCCCGTCTCGGCGCTGCGCCAGAGTCTTGACGGCAGCCCGTGCAGGCGCAGCCGTGTGGGCTGGCCGAGCACCCGCAGTTCGATCGCTGTCTGATCTCGCCGGGTGATGCGGAGACCAGCCAGACCGTGCAGTTCTTGACCGGGAGCGTGTGCCGGGAGAAGGTTGAAGAGGACTTCGGTCGCGCGCTG
Organism: Streptomyces bathyalis; assembly: GCF_015910445.1. Lineage (NCBI taxonomy): Bacteria > Bacillati > Actinomycetota > Actinomycetes > Kitasatosporales > Streptomycetaceae > Streptomyces > Streptomyces bathyalis. Next base: position 217,460 of record NZ_CP048882.1, on the reverse strand, counting down.
CTCACTCTCCAGGTGGATGGCGATGCCTTCCGGTTCTGGGTGAACTGCCGTGATGCCAAGGGGGTATCGCGTGTAGAGGTGCCGGTTCTCCAGGAGGCAGAGAAATACGCGGGCCTCCAAGTGGCGCTGTGCCGGAGATGTGGCGGCGGGGATGGGTGCCGCGCCCTCGCGTAGCTGCCTGATTGCTTTCCGGGCCTGCTGGACGCTCTCACCGGTGTAGAGCCGGCGGAGCAGGGCGACATCTTGGGCGAGTGCATTCATGGCTCTCCTGCACGTCTCGGCCCAGGACGCACGTACTTGAGATCCATTGCGGGACGCGCGGGATTCGCTCAACTGACCGGTTCACCCGAGCGTGGAGAATTGCGGGCCGAGAGCTCTCCGGGGAGCGGTGGTCAAGCCGCGGCTGCATGTTAGACCGTGCGCCTCCGTTCAAGTCTGCCTTCACCTTGCGCGAGGTATGGATTCACTTGAATGGGTGTATCCCAGTTGTTGTTGGCGACGCCGGTGTCGGGGCGCATCAAGAGAGCAGGCACCGCAGCCATCGGTTTGGTGTGCCGGCTGGAGCTGCTCGGGCGCCGCTGATCCGGGGCAAGCCCGGTGTTCAGCGGCGTCCAGGGCCCAGGCATTGGTTACGCCCACTCGTCCGCAAGCGGGGGGATTGTGCATGGCTGAGCTTCTGTCAGGACACGACGGATGGCGCGGCACTCGGCAAGGTAGGAGTTCCGGTACTCGTCATCGACGTCGTCCAGGACGGTGCGCGATGAGGCCGCAAGCCCCGTGGTCTGTGCTCTGGGGAGGCGGGCGAGAACAGGCGTGCCGTACCGCTCGAGCTCTGCATCGGTTCGCTCGACGAAGTTCCGTGGAGCCTGGGTGTCGGCGCGCCGCGCGGGCTGCAGCACCAGTCCTGCTACAGGGATACGGTCGAAGGGAATGCCTGTGAGATGTGCGTGACGCCATGCCATCGCGGATTCGGCAGCGCTGACAGGGACCCTGCGAGGCGTGGCGACGCCGCCATGGGCCTCGGTGATCACGACGGTGTCCTCGTATCCCGCGTCGTCGACCAGAACGACGTAACTGTCGGCGAGTTCTTCAACGTATGGTCCTGTGCCGTAGCGATTGTTGCGATCGACGAAGATGATCCAGTCAAACTCCGCCCGAGCCGCAGCCAGTAGGTCGGGCCTCTCGTCGAGGTACTCGCGAGAGGTGTGGGCGAAGAGTTCTCCTGTTCCCGGGGCTAGGCGCAGTTTGTTCCATGCCTTCGGTGCGGGGTTGATTGGGCGTTTCGTGGACGGCCATTCGGGCTCTGGGTATCCGCGCAACGGCTTCCTGGTGCGGCGGTGGCCGAACGAGCAGGTGAGCACCAGGACTCTGCACCCTTGCAAGGCCCAGGCGGCACCGAGCTGTGTAGCGATGCGCTGCAGATCCGACTCGCTGATGCCGAACCGGGGAGCGAGCAACTGGGTGCAACGGCCCTGTGGTTCGCGCTTGCTGGGCGTCGCTTCTGCGGATCGCGGCAGTGGTTCAGGAACGACCATTGAAGTGTCCGAGCCGTTGTTCTTGCTGGCGCGGCTCGGGAATTGAGCTTCCCCGAGCGCGGTGAAATGGCGAGGCTTGCGCGGCATGGCGGTCGCCGGGGTCTGTGTCCTGCTGGTGTGGACGCTAAGGACGCTGGACCAGCCGCCAAGACGTTCTGATGGCGCTGTGAATTCTGCGACGCAGCTGTCCTCGCCGCACTGATGGCCGGGACTGGCGACGAGGCCAAGACCGACCACGGTTTCTTGCAGGACCGCGGTCAACCGCTCGTCGTGTACAGGGGTTTTCGGGTGAAGTTCCCGGGTGATCTGCCAGTCGAGACCGTGAGCCGCCACCTCTGGGGTGATGTGAAGCTGGGCATGGCCGCCGAGCCGATCCCACAGCCGGATACGGCGCAGGATCGCGCTGGCCAGGTGCGCCGCAGAGCGGTGGTGATCGATCTCGGTGGCGGGGCGCGGCTTTCGGCGTCGGCCTGGAGCCCGAAGCGGCTCTTCCGGCAGGGTGCTGGGGTCGATCGACCACAGGGGAGTGCATTGCCGTTCTTCAACGCTTGATTCGTGCTCGGCAAGGACTTGGCCGAGGTCGGTGCCGTCGATGGAGCTGACGGCGATGACGCCCTCTGTTGGCCGACGGGCGAAGGCGATCTCGATGCTGCCACCGACCGCGGTGGCCCACAGGTCGGCGATCCCGTGCCGCGACCTTCGACGATCGCGCCAAGGCAGGAGCTGGAGAACCGGGCGCACCAACTCGGGCTGCTCGAAGCGCACTTCCAGCCGGCGTGGCGCCGCAACGACTCGCTCGATCCCCAGGGGATAGCGGTTCGGCGCTGACGGTGTGCCGACTTGCTTCAGGAATAGAGACTCCAGCAGGGGCTGGGTACCTTCGGCGGTGGGGAGTAGGGCGGACCAGTCAGCGAGTTCTTTGACGCTGAGTCGCACCCTTCGCAGAGACTCCCCTGTCATCTGCTGTCGGCAGCTTGCAACGTGCTCGTCGATCGACATCACGCGCTCCTTTCGAGGTGCCCCGACCTGGCACACAGAAGGCGCGTGAAGACATGGATTAAAGGAGTCCTTCTCAGATTTCACTCGAAGTAGGTTGTCCGACGGTGCCCAGGGTCGGTTCAGGGGTACCCGGAGCTGGCCGCTTCGTGGGGGCCAGGCCCGCGTAGTGCATCGCACACCGGACGTCCCTGTCAATTCCACGGGCGGGTGATGCCTGGCGTGTCGAGACCTCATCAGCCACTCCAGGGCTCATCAGACCGCAACACTCACCGCGTGGCCGAGACGACATCGAACCCATCGGGCCCGCCCGCACCCCGTCCCGGGCCGGCGACAAGCGCCCATTGACCCGCACGCTGTGCCGCCGCCGCGCCGAGTCCGCTTCTCCCTGGCCCGCTGGGTTCTCGCTCCATGGACTACCTGGCGTGCCCGCCGTATCGTGGCCGAGAGCGGGGTGGGCATGGATGCTCGCACCGCTTGGACTATGGCGCGCATCGCCCGTCACCCCGACGAACTTATCTACGCCGTGGGCCACTTGGAAGGCAAGAGCACAAACGCCCCCAGCCGTACTGCCCTTTCGGGGAAGGCGTGAGTGTTGCAGGACTTCACGCCCGGCTTGCTATGACAGGGCCGCGGATCGCCTGATCCTGCGAAGCGGTCATCCGATGTCAGTGGCCATCGCTAGGGTCGATGAGATGACGTACACGCCGCGCCGACCGGTTTCCGAGCTCCCCTTCAGTGGCAGCGACATCATGTTGCGCTACAACCTCGAACACCCGGCGGTCCCCTTCGACTTCGAGGAGACTCTGGAGACGTGGTCTGTCGGTATCTCCCGGTACCACGGTGAGGACGAGTCCTGTCCGAACTGCTCGCAGGAGCAGGAATGCGACTTCTACGAGAGCGGCACGCCTATCGGCAGCATGAGCTTCGTCCGCATTCGCGACTACACCTCCGACCCTGCTTGGGAGGCCGCCGACTCCCACTCCAGAGACATCGAGAAGGTCGTCGCGATGTGCACCGACTCCGCCTACTCGATGACCCCGGGTCTGCACTGGTCGAAGGACTTCGAGGAGGTCATCGAGATGTCGGTCGGCGACCTTCTCATCATGGACCGGGTCCACATCAACCCCGAGTGGCGAGGCTTCGGCATCGGCGCACTTGCCGCAGCCGAGGCAATTCGCCGCCTGAGTAGCGGATGCTGCGCGGTCGCATGCGAACCAGCGCCGACCGACCGCGAGTTCGGAGACGACGAGACCGCGTTCACCAAGGCTCAAACCAAGATCGCCAAGGTGTGGGAGTCAGTGGGATTCGAGCCGTTCAAGAACGGCATCTACCTCCTCGACTGCGCGATGCAGCACCTGCAGGACTGCCGACGTACATGGCAGAACCACTTCGCCCGGTAGCGGTCACCACCGTCACGCATCGGCAGCCCCCACATGTGCGGTCTGCGTATCGACGGCACGGGGGACAGCGTGTCTGATTTACGCGTCTTGGTTGCATGTGTACCTTGCCTGCCAAGGGCTGGGACGGTCCGAAGACGAGCGGTTCACCCGGGTGAACACGCAACGCGTCTGAAAGGTGCGATGCCTGGTCCCGTGCAGATCCTTTTCCGGTTCTCTCCTTGATCAGCGGCTGGCCTCGTGGCAGTTGCCCGGGCATCGCACGCCGCTGAAGGGAGATCCTGTGCCTCACGGTCACGACACAGCACGTTTGCAGTCGGTCAGCTCGCTGCTCGCCCTGCGGCGCGCCGAGATTCCGCGCACCTCCAATGGCTTGCCCGCTCTCGATGAAGCGGCGCCGCACCAGCAGTGCTTCCAAGCCACGCTGCTCACCTGCCTGTTGAGTAACGATGATCATCGCCATGAGTGGGAACACCCGACAAGGCCGGCGATGGCGAGCGTCAGCTGCTACCTGAACCGCATCGTCCCCCATAGGGACCGAGTGGAGCTGGTCACGAACACCGCCTGCAGAGTGGCATCTCGCATGCTGCCGCTGCTGCACTGGGACTCCCAGATCTCCGGAATTCCCGGGTTGAGGCTGCTCGAAATCAGCCGGCGGCGGCTGCGGCTCTGTCATGTTCCGACCGGTGCCCGCCTCGACCTCGTCGATTCGAGCAACAGCGCCAGTCGGCGGGATATGAGTGAGGACCTGCGGTACGAGACGCAGTGGCACACCAAAGACGATGGTGAGCCGCTGTGGCGGCAGGACACGCTCTCGAGCCTGGAAGGCGCCCATGAGCAGCGATGGGCCACCACCCCGTGGACGGGGCTGCGCAGTTCCGTACTGGTCAGAATGATGGCGCTGGTGTGGGACTTCCAACCAGTGTGGAGTCCGGCACCGCCCGGAGGGCGGTACGAGCGGTTGACCTTCATGGGGCCGGAATCGCCGCACTCCGCCGGCGAGCTTCTCACCTCGTCGGCTGCGCGGATTCCCGACACCGCGTACCAAGCGCGCGGAGAGCACGAAGGAGTCCTCACCCAGGGAGACGTGGGCCTCGTGCTCACCCGCGCGAGTTGGTGACGCCGGGGGTTGGGCACGTTGCCCAACCCCCGGCGTTGTCCCGGGCTTCGCCGCAGCCAGAGCCGGGTATGGGGATGGCCCTGGCTGCCGCAGCCCTGGCAGCTATGTGCGCTCCGGCACTCCTGGTTCGGGGAGTCGGCTCGGGGCGGGCCACAGGCGATGGCCGAATGCGAGGGCATGGGCGCTCATCTGGTCGCGATCGTCGGCGTCGACCGGGTTGCAGAACGGTGGCGACACCCGACCGAGGCATGCTGTTGACCGCATGGAGGCGGAGAACCCTCCCACGAGGGGTGTTCCGTAGTGGGCAAGCTCCTCTCCAACATGGTCGGTGAACTCGTCCGCGGCCGAGGCAGGCTCTCTCGGGTAGCGCAGCGCCTTCGTGCCTTCATTCATCCGCTTCGTCGGGAGCGAGTTCCTGACGAACAAGCCGATCACCTTCGATGTGCATGGCGGTGTCGGATATGCGGGCAGGTCGCTCGGAGAGGCGAGTCCATCGATCACCGTTGACTACGAAGTGGACCGCCTCCCCATCGGTACTTCGATCTACCTCATTTGCGGTCCGAGAGTGGCTGGGTGGCAAGTCATGTCCGCCGTTGTCCGGACCGAGGTAGGCGCTTCCCCCGAAACTGCGAAGGACTGTAAGGCCGTGGATCGCCTCGCCGATGAGTGCTCTGTCTTCTCGGTGCTGCAAGTCTTCGGCCTTGCGTCTGTCGAGGTAGGCGCTTCTGAACTGCTCAAGTTGTCTATGCAGTTGCGTTACACGTTGTGGTGAAAGTCCAGCCCGGAAACGCTTCTGCGCGGTCTGCCGGGCAACCCCAAGCCGGGCACCGATCTCCTTCCATCTCATTCGACGTGGCTGACATCGCGACTCGACGACGATGTCGTTGAAGACGATCTTCGATGCCTCCTCAACCAGAGATGCTGCCTTGATGGTAGAGATGCCCAACTGCCGACGCGCCTGGTCAATCGCATGACGGACGCAAGCTTGCACGTAATCGGACTCAGCGTCGGATTCCTCGTAGGGGGCGGTGTCACCCCAAACCGGATCACTGTACGAGATCCAGCGCCAAGAGTCTGAAGGCATCGGGGGCATGGGTTCGGCGGTCACGCTGTCCACCCTAGGTGGACAGAAGTCGTCGCGAATTAACCGTCACATGCGAATCCGGATCACGATGTGCCTGCGACGTCGCGCAACATCCGACCGAGAGAGGGACTGTCGTGAACACCCTTATCCCAAGCAGCACGCTGATGATCGTCGGAATGACGGCTGCCGTGTACGGCGTCACAGTGGCGTTGGTGGCTCTCGCCTCTGTGCTGGCGCCTGCCCAAGAGCGGCGTCGGGACGCGCGTGAGACCTTGAAGCTTCTGCTACGCCGCAGTGGCCGCAAGCCGTAGATGCCCGTATTACAGCAGCTGAGTTGGCACGAGGCCCCGGACGATGTCGGCGGCCCACGCCCTCGGGGGCCAGCACCGCTCCGGGGAGGCGGATTACCCCTTGAGGGACGCTCGCAAGGCGGAGATCATCGATCTGGGGTACCTGGAATTTCAGGCTGACTCGACCGGGACGAAGCGGCCCCCGGACCCTGGTAGCTCGTTTCGGCGCCGCTCGCCCGCCGGCGACCGGACTGGGCGATGGTGACCGACTGAAACGCTGGCAGACTCCCGGCGCAGAGCCGACTTGACCGGGCACCGCCTCGTCGGGATTCTCGATACACCTGCCATGGCGCCTACAAGGAACACTCCGAACGGTCCCATCACGTGGTCAGGAGACCTCGTTGTACACGCACGACCTTGGCTCCGCTGACCTGGACGAGTCGCAGAAGCGATTCCTGTTCACGATCGCCCAGCCGTACCTCCAGACAGGCGAGTGGCCGACGTGGGACTACGTGTGCGCGGTCCATGAGCGCCGCGGTCAGGACGCCGTCGCTCTTCTGGACAGCCTTCCCTTGTCTGGCGGTACGGAGGTGGGATCGGTCTTCTACGGATTCACCACCCGTACCGGAAGGCTCCAGGCCGACGAGAAGATCGCTCTGACGATCGCGGCGGCCGTGCCGTTGGGGGAGCTCCGCTCGACCCTGGCCGAGCCCTTCCTGCGAGTGCTCCACCACATGATCGAACTCCAGGGCTCGATATCCCTGGAGCCAGGCAAGGTGACGCAGGCGCGCCTGGTCAGCCAGGAACTGACCAGCGCCATCCCGGGATTGAGGCGCGACTACGTCGCCAGCCTCCCCGACCTGCTGGACCGCGAGCCTGCTACTCGAGCCGTCGGGGCCGCTGGCGCCTCCCGCGACGAGAAGGGATGGTCGCGCGGCATCACGCGCACCGTGCTCGCCTTCCGGACGGCGATGGACCTGCACTCCTACGTGTCGACCACGTGCCAGCTTGTTCTCAAGTGGGAGCAGGACAACCTCGTCCGCCCCGGGGCCGGACCGACAAGGTCTGCCTCCGTCGCGGGCGTCCCGGTTCCGACGAGTGAACCCGAGCCTGGCGCATACATCAGCCAAGGACTTCAGGATGAGCTCGAAGAAGTCGGGGCAGGATCCCCGTGGAAGGTGGACAAGCTGCTGGACCTGCTCGCTGAGCTGAACAGCAACTATGCCGCCCGCCATCCCTACGCCTGCCTCGCCCTGATCCGCGCCATCATGGACCACGTGCCCGCTGTCTTTGGGGAGAAGGGCTTCGCGGGTGTCATCAGCTCCGTGAAGATGGGCACCACGGACACCAACTACTTGAGAGCCTTGGCCAGATATCGCTTCCCCGGTGACGATGTGATGCACCGGCAGGCAAGCAACGTCGCAACCCGCATCGACATGACGGATGTCCCGCCGCCGCTGTACGTCAAGGCGCTGCTGAATCAGGTGATCCTCGCCCTGCGGAAGAGCACTCCCTGACTTCGCTCCTGAGCGAGGGCCCGCCCGTGCACCGCCGACGCGACAGAGGGTTCGTCGCCAGGGGGAGCCACTTGGTGGCCGCCCATGGCTATCCCAGCACCCCAGTCTGCGTGCCCGTCTCGGGGGTTCGGCGCAACAGTCGAGTGCTCCGCGGACAGTACCGATGAATCGCTTTGGCACGCACCGTTATATGTCGTAGCTCGGTGTGGTAACTCTATAGATCGTCCTTCCGCTGTACTGGAGCGCTGAGCGGTTGCGATGACGCGCGACGAGGCTGGGGGCGTCGATGGTTGACACGGCAGAAGCGGACTCGGGTGCCATCGAGCCGGATGGCGGTGCCGGCTCCGAGGATGCGCCCGCACCTGCTCACGCCATCTTTCGTCTGGCGCCGGCAGAGGACAGTGGTACTGATACGTCAGGTCGCTACCGGTACCAGGCCGATGTGGCCGCCCGGGACTGTCTGGCAATGCTTACCGAAGACGCCATCGACTTCGTGGTCTGTGAATGGCACGAGGACTTCGTTGTCGCATACACCGACGGGTCGGTTGAGCTGGTATCGGTCAAGCACCGTGAGGAGGACCAGGGCACCTGGACCCTGGCTGAGTTGTGCAAGAGCGGTGGTCTGGCGCATCTCTTCGACCGGTGGTGTGCGTGTGAGTGTGCGTCCAACGTCCGCTTAAGATTGGCGACGAATGCCGCCCTGAACCCGGCCAGAGGCAATGCCGGGACGCTGTCGCAGATGTGCGGTCCTGAACCAGGGGTCACAGATGGTGTGTCGGCCATGGTGGAGAAGATTGCCCGCCAGATGCTAAAAGTGCGGTGGAAGCAGCCCTACGCCCACATACCCTTGACAGAAGAATGCAAGCTGGCGGACATCGAACTGCCTCCTGGATTCATGGACAGAATCCGCCGCTTTCTCTCTGCTCTGGAGATCTCCTGCTCTCCGCCGCAGCGCGAGTACATAGCCGACGTCAACATTCAAAGTCTGCTGGCACCCGCCGTTGAACGGCTTCAGCTGTCACCCGTCGACCTTGAGGCTTCGTACCGGGGCATCGTGAACCGGATCGAGAGTGCCAATCGGAACGAGAGCGAGCGGGGACAACTCGCGGCATACATCGCCGACCCGAAGCGCGTTCGCTACAGCACGCAGATGCAGCAGCGCGTGAGCCGTCGCTCCATCACTCGCGCCATCCTCCGGGCGCAGCTCGTCTTCACCACTGCCCAGCTGCCCGCCTTTCCCCACGGCCGAGCTCCCATGTTGGCACCCGGCGGAGTCAAACTCCGCCGCAAGCTGCGACGCGGAGGGGTGCCAGCTGACGAGGCGGCGTTTGCAGAACAGTTGCGCTCTGCGTGGTACACGACGTGGTCCGAGCGCCGTTCCGGGCTGGCAGGCGACGATACCGACTTGCTGAATCTGTCGACGGAGGTGCTGGCTGTGGTGTTCGACTGCCGGCGCCACGCTCGCGGCAACAGCTCCAGCGGCAACGCCTCAGGTGTTGTCGTGAACGATCTGCTGGCTCAACGGCTCACGGTGGAGATGTTGACCACGCCTGCTCCGTTCGCGCTCGGCAAGTTGCACCTGCAGGGCCTGGCGTACCAGCTGTGCGACGAGTGCCTCTTCTACTTTTCCGAGCCGTTCGATGCGGACGGGGAAGCCTCATGACACAGGGTCACGATCTCGCAAGTGCCGTCTCGCGGATGCAGGTCCAAAGGCGCCAGGCTGAGAGACGAGAAGCTCACTACCACGAGGCCCGCGTCCTCCTCCTCATCGCCCAGTTCACCGGCGCCAAGAGCAGCTTGAAGGGGTTGACCAAGCTTGCGAAACTCGACTTCCTTCTTCGCTACCCGGCAATGTTGGAGCGTCTGCTGCCTGAGGGCGTGGCCTCCTGGCCGGCTGATACTGCCCCAACTCCGCCGGAGCGGTTAGCCGTCGAGAGCCGCATGATCCGCTACAAGTACGGCCCGTGGGATCAGCGCTACTACCGCATCCTTGGTGCTCTAGTCGCTCGCGGGTTGATCTCCTACGGCGACGGTGCCAGAGCAGAGTTCCGTACAACTCCCCGTGGTACGGCCGCAGCGGCCTCGTTGGGGGCTACGCCCGAGTGGACGGTGACGGCGGCCCGAATCAAGCTACTGAAGCGGCACTTCAATAAGTCGGGATCGGCTTTGAAGGAACTCATTTACGACAGCCTCCCGGATGCTGTCGACCGGCCGTGGCGGACGGAGATCTGATATGGCCGTCGACCTACGATTCGTCTCCTTGACCGTCACCACGGCTGCCACGGAGAAGACCTATCGCTTCGACCGCCCGGTCACCGTGGTCACAGGCCCCATCGGCACGGGAAAGTCGAGCCTGCTGATGCTCCTTAAGCACGCGGTGGGAGGCAGCGCCATGCTCACCCCGGCCGTCCGCACCGAAGTGCTTTCCGTTCAGGCAGAAGTCATCGCTGGAGAGCAGCACATCGTGCTGCGCAGGAAGATCACTGGCGACGGAGTGGGCGCGGTCGATCTACTCGATCCGCGCTCACTTGCCCTGGAGCGGTCCTTACCCGTGCGAGTCACCGAGGGTGAAACGACCGTGTCCGACTATCTGCTGGACGCGATCGGATTTCCTCGCGAACAGGTTGCTGCTCGCCGCGATGGGGCGGCTCGTCCGCAGAATCTCACGTTCAACGACTTGTACATGTATATGTACCTCCAAGCGCGTGAGATCGACCGTCAGGTAGTCGGCCATCTTGACAGCTGGTTCGAGGTGAAACGCAGGGAGCTCTTCCGTCTGATGTTCGCGCTCACTGACAGCGCGCTGATGGAACTCAAACGCACCGCCAGCGACCTCACAGACGATCTGAAAGCAAGGATCGCTGAGCATAAGAACGTGGAGCAGTTCCTCGCCGCATCCGACCCGCGCAGTGACGACGAGCTGCGCGCCGAACTCGGACAACTGGGGGACACCCTCGAGCGGGCCCAATCCGCTCTGGAGCGACTGCGCTCAGAAGTGGAGGAGCAAACCGCCGCCGACACGGCGCTCCGCGATGAACTGAACCGGGCCATCTTCACCGCCCAAAGGGCAGACGAAGAGGTGTTGGCAGCAAGGGAGCTGTTGGGGTCGCGGGACGCGGTCGTCGCCCAGGTGCAACTGGACATGGCTCGCCTGGAACGGTCAGCCACGGCCATCGATCAGCTGTCTCCGTTCGACTTTGTAGTCTGCCCGCGCTGTATGCAGTCCCTCAGCACACGGCCCGTCGACGATGGCCATTGCGTCGTATGCCTGCAGGCTGACCCTTCTGCCGAGGATGCCGACCCTGCTGCTGTCGAAGAGACTCGGGTAACGCTAGAACAGCAGCTCACGGATGCACGCCGCGTTCGACAGTCCGACGAGGCGCACCTGAATTCCGCACAGGAACGGGCCCATCACGCAAACTTCGTGGTCACGAACCTGCGACGGCAACTCGATGCCCAGACCCGGGATGCGGTCGCTCCGCGCTTCGATGCCATCGAAGACACCAGCACCCGCGTTGCTTCCTTGAAGGCCAACATCGACGCAGCGACACAGCTACGCGAGTCCTGGGCACGCGTACGCACCATCGATCAGAGCATCACCCGCATCAAGTCCAGACGACGAAGCGTCAATAAAGAAATCAAAGACAGGTCGCAGCTGCTCGCAGCCCGCCAGACGCTGGTTGCAAACCTCAGCACGGAATTTGGGAGCCTAATCCGCAGCTGGGACCTCCCATGGGCGACGACTGCCGTCATTGGCTCCGAAAACTACCTTCCCATCGTCAACGACCTGCCGTTCGAGGAGCTTCAAGCCTCCGGTGGAGGCATTGCCACGTCGGTTAACGTTGCCTACAGTCTCAGCCTGCTCGCATTCGGGCTGGACCACTCTGATGTTCTCGCTCCGTCGCTGCTCATTGTCGACTCGCCACGTAAGGCGTTCGGCAACAATGAAGCAGACCGGCAGCGCGCGGGCCAGATCTACACGCGATTTCGCACCATGGCGGACGCTTACGGCGATCGGCTTCAACTGATCATTGCGGACAACGATCCTCCTCCTACTGCCGGCGATGTGTTCGGCAAGATCGAGTTCGACTACGACAACCCGATGGTCCCAGGCGTCAGCCATCCAGGTCCTGAACACCGGGGCCGTACCGAGGACGAAGCCGAGGCCTGACGCCGCGCTGATATGAGACTTCGGCGTGCCGCTCCCGGCGTTTCGTCAGCGCCGGTTTCCCCGTGAGGCGTGGAGCGCGGTCAGTTCATGCTGTCGCGGTTTCACCGTAGGTGAGTGGGCGGGTTCGGCAGTGGTATTCGGGCCGGGTGGTGCTCGATGCCAGCAGCGGGTGTGTTGGGCTGTGAGATCGGCCAGAGCGCGGCGGGCGCCGGTGATGAGCTGGTGGGGACTGTTGGCGGTGTCTTCGGCGAAAGCGCGGATGCGTGTCGCGGCTCGGCGTGCGCCGTAGAGGAGCGCGCGCCGGAGGATCTGTTCTGCCCAGTGCTCGGGTGACCCGGCAGGCTGGGAGAGCAGAGTGAGCACGTCGTCCGGGCCTACGCCGGACGTGAGGAGTCTGCGGTGCTGGGCTTCCCACAGCACAGCAATCGGGTCGATGTCCTCGCCGCGGCGGGTGAGTGCTGACAGGCACTGGTAGAGGTGCCCGTGCAGCGGCAGCGCGAAGTCCTCTAGCCGCAGGGGCAGTTCCTTCACACCGTCTGCTCGGTCGGTAGCGGTCGCGAGGAAGAGGCGCTCTTCCTCCAGCGCGTCCTCGGTCCTATCTCGTGGTGGATCCGGCGGGAGAGGCGTGCGGGGCAGGGAGCCGGGGTGCGAGGCGGTCTGCCGGGTCAGCTCGTCTACGAACCGTGCAAGAGCGTCAGCCTGTCGGAGGGCCGCGGATTCAGGGTCCGCCAGGGTGGTGTTGGTTGCCGCCTGTTCCAGGCGAATGGCATGTTCCCGCAGGGTGCGTCGTGCGTGGTCTGAGCGGATCATCCGTGCGTACGACGTGGCGTGCTGTGGCCGTGGGCAGGCTCCGATGCACGTATGCAGGTACGCGGCGCTCACGCCGGGGGCTTCCTCGACGGCGCGTGTGAGGACGGCGTTGATCCACACCGGTTCGGTGCGGTGCACTTCACGTTCCGGAGGCGTGAGGGTGCGCATCGCCGCGTACACCGCTCGGTGGGCCGGGCTGCGGAAGTGTTCGGGCAGCAGTCCTTCGGTCTGCGCCAGCTGCTCGGGCTCGAGGAGGAGCGCGCCGAGGAGAGCCTGCTCGGCGTAGTGGACGGGTGGCTCCGGCGGCGGTTCGAGGTTGAGGTCCTCGTCGTCTGTCTCGGGGGTGTGGGGCATCAGGCGGCCAGGTCGAAGTCGTCGGGTCCGAGGGTCTTGTCGAGGTGTGGTGCGAGGAGGTGGGCCGCCACGCGGGGTGGGACGGCGTTGCCGATCTGGGAGAACTGCTGGCCCTTGTTCCCGGCCCAGGGGTAGTCGGCGGGGAAGCTCTGCAGAACGCCCGCTTCCTGCGCGGTGATCCGCACCGACTCCGCAGCCGCATCACCGCAGGTGCTGTCGCCGCTGGCGGGGGGTGCCGCGATCCGGGTCGCACTCATTCGCCCGGTGGCCGAAGAAGAGCGTGCTGGCGGGCTCATCCGCTCCGCGGGTGGTGGCGTTGGTCTGGTTGTTGCTGCGCAGCAGCCACTTCCGCCCGCCCCTGCCGTCAGGCGACTGTGTGGCGGCGGGGTGGGGCCGGGATTGTCCACTGGCCGCCGGCCTTGGTGGTCAGTGCCGGTGCGGGCCGGTTGTGGGGGCTGGTGGTCTGGCGGGTCCCATCGGGTCGCTGGTCGCGGCCGGTGTGCAGGAGCCAGGTGCCGCGTTCGCGGGCGTCGGCGAGGGACTTGCGGGAGCCGGAGGGGAAAGGTTCCGGCCCGCCGCCGGGTCCGCCGCCGGCGCAGACGGTGGGGGCGGGCCGGTCGGTAGCGCCCCAGCCGAGGGCCTGGGCCATGGACACCCACTGCCGGCGGCCCGGCCCGAAGAGCGTCTCCGGCTCGGCGAATGGGGCGTGTGTGGGCTCCGGCGGCACGGCGGTACGGACGCGGGAGGCGAGCAGGATGGCCCGGCGCCTTGTCTGCGGGACGCCGTAGTCGGCGGCGTTCAGGATGCCGGCCCAGGTGGAGAAGCCCCAGGTGCGCAGGGTCTGCGCGTACTGGCGTCATAGCGGCAGCACGTCGGGGACTTCTTCCATGACGGTCCACTCGGGCTCGCCCACGGTGTTGAGGGCGTGCAGGTAGCGCATGGGCTCGGCGGCAAGCAGCGAGCGTTCGTCCCGGCAGGAGGCCAGCAGCTTCTCGCGGGTGTCCCGTCCGGCGGCCAGGTCGGCGACGGCCTGGTGGACCAGGGGCTGGTCGAGCAGGCCGAGGCGTTTGCCGGCCATCGACCATGCCTGGCACGGCGGGCTCGCGATGAGGCCGATGGTCCGGCCGGTGAAGGGCCGGACGGGATACATCGCTACGTCGGTGCGGATGGTCAACTGACCCGCTGCGGCGCGGGTCTTGCAGGCCCACTCATCCCATTCCAGGCCCACGTCCTGTGTCCAGAGGATCGTCAGGGCGTGGGTCCATCCGCCGGGGCCGGAGAAGAGGTCCAGGATCACGTGGCGAGTCCGAAGTCGTCCTGCACCGGCTCTACTCCGGTGTCGCGGCACTCCCTTGGGCAGTGGCCGCCGGCTATGTGCTGCGCGTGTTCCTGTGCATCCCGGACAGCGGTGCCGGAGGCCCTGGTGCGGATGGCGTCGGCGAACTCGGCGACCAGGGCTGCCGCTTCGGTGGGACCACAGGTCAGCGCGCGGACGATGGGGGAGCCGATGACCACGGCGTCGACCAGGGGCGCGACGGCTGCTGCGAGGGCGGGTGTGGAGATGCCGACGCCGCAGGCCACGGGCAGTGGGCTGGTGGCGCGCAGTCGCTGGGTGAAGTCGGCGAGTGCGGTGAGGTCGAGGGGGCCCTGGTATCCGGTGGGCTGGTGGCTGGCGGGTGCGTAGAGCCAGCCGGACGCCCCGGCACACAGGCCCGGGAGTTGCTGCTCGGTGGTGGTGCGGGGGATGAAGCGCGGTGTGGCGAGACCGGCGCCGGCAGCGGCTCGTTCCGGGAGCGCGACGCGTCGGGCGGCAGATCGGGGACCATCACCGCGGCGGCGCCGGCGTCGGCGAGCGCCGTGGCCAGGCGTTCGGGTCCGTGGTGCTGGATGGAGGCCCAGTAGCTCATCACGACGACCGGGCACCGGCTCGCGGCGTGTTCGACGGTGCGCAGGACGTCGGTGATTCCGGTACCGCGGCGCAGCGCCTGCTGGTAGGCGGAGCGGACGACTTCGCCGTCGAGCACGGCGTCCGGGTGCGGGATGCCGACCTCGAAGACATCCGTTCCATGGGCGGCGAACGCGTCGAGGTAGTGGCGCTCGGCGGCCTGCTCGGTGAGTCCGGCGGGGACGAAGACGGCCAGTGCGGTGCGGGGCTGGGCGAGAAGGCGGTCGAGCGCGTGGACGGCGGCGAGGACGGGTCTGGTCACTGGCGTGCTCGACCACCTGCCGGTGGAGTTGGCTTCGCGGGCGCGACGGCGCTTGGCCCGGGGGCGGGATGCGTGTGCTGTTGGTGCGAGACCGGCGCGGTGGGCTGGCTGCGGAAGGCGGTCCGGATGTCGTCGAGGCCGTCGGCGAGTTCGCGCGTGCTGTCCGTGGCTGCGCGGAGCCATTCCCAGGTGGGGGCGGGCAGTTGACGCCAGTGGGCGTTGTTGCGGGCCCATTCGAGGATCTCGGCGGCGTTGCGCAGCTGTTCGGCGAGCTGGACCAGGACGGCGTGCTGTTGGTCGCCATGGCGGGCGGTGGTCAGGGTCTGGAGGAGTTCGTCGAGGGCGGTGGGCACCGGGCCGGGGTCGTCGGGCAGTCCGTAGAGGTGGGAGTGAAGGGACTGGGCGATGACGCTCGCGGGGCCGCCGGAGGACCTGTGGTCGTAGCGTGGGGCGGCCAGGCGGCGCAGGGTGAAGTGGACGACGACGTCGCGGGGTGTGGCGTCGGGGTGGACCTGGGCGGCCAGGGCGCGAGCGATGTCGTGCGGTGTAGGGGTGTCGGAGGGCGTGAGGTCTCCCAAGGGGTCGGCGTGTGGGTTCAGCGGGCGCGGCCGGCCGGGGCTGTCGGCAGGGGCGTTGCGGGGCGTGTGGTGGTCAGGCCCGCGGGGCGCGGCCGTGCGAATGAGGCGGCGAGGTCGCGTCGCCCGGCGGCGGTGAGGTGCACGTGCTCGTCGCGAAACCGGTCCGGGCAGTCCTCGCGCATGACCAGGCCGCGGTTCTCCAGTGCGCGGATGGTGCTGATGCTGACGCGGATGCCCTCGCGGCGCAGATGGGGCTTGTCGTCGGTGATCGCAACATCGCCCCGGGCCACCGAGCGCAGGATGGTGCTCTGAGCATGGGAGAGGGCAGAAGGCAGGTAGCCGGGTACGAAGCTCCGGCGGCGGCGGTCGGCCACGAAGAGCTCGGCGGTTGCCAGAGCGTCTGAGGAGCCCAACGCGGTGAGGCTGGCGACGGGGGTGAGGCGCCGGCCGGCTTCCTGGCGCGCCTCCTGCTCGGTCAGGACCGCCAGGACGTCCTCGCCCAGTTCAACGGGGAGCCCGGCGCAGGTGTGGTCGAGGATGTCGACGGCATCGATGAGTTGGCCGGCTGCGTCGGTGGCGAGGTGGGCGAGCTGGCGCACGCGTGCCTACACCCCGTGGATGTCGGGGCTGTGGTACATCGGCTGGGCGTTGAGCGTGTCCACGATGGTGAGCGCGGATCGGGCCAGGTGCTGGGCGGATTCCGTCTGTGTGGTCAGCAGCGCGATGGGGGCCGGCCCGCCCAGCGCGTGCCGCGCGTGGGCGTCGTTGAATCGGGTGAAGTCGGCTGCCAGCGACAGGAGTTGCTCGGCGGGCTCAAGGCACAGGGTCTTCTCGGGCAGGGATGGCTCCGGGCGAAGGGGGTGGCTCAGCGGCGCCGGCGGGGGCGGTCGAGCTGAGTCAGGGCGTGGTGGACGTGCGGATTCATCGCGGTTCCACGGACCGGTGTGACCAGGGCGCTGTGCTCATGCCGAGTGCTGAGGGGGAGGTCGGCGAAGGCCCGCTCCACGGCGATGGGCGTGGCCAGGTGGGCGAAGAAGCTGCGGACGAGGCCCTCGGGGGTGCCGTGGGTGAAGGTGGCCAGCGGTGCGTTCTCGAAGTAGAGGTGCTCGACCTGCCAGGCGATCTCCTGGTCGGGCGTGTATTCCAGTCGGCAGTACAGGTCGGGCGAGGTGAGGGTGCCGCCTTCGACCGACCAGTCGTTCAGTGCGGCGAGCTGGTCCAGGGGCATGTCCGTGATCGGGATGTGTTCGGCGTGACGGGTATCGCCGAGGAGCTGAGGCAGTGCCTGGGTGACGGCGGCGACCGCCTCCAGGGGCGACTGCCTGCTGAAGGTCGCTTCCCAGGAGGGCTCGTGGTGGGCGACGGTGCACAAGTGGCCGAGAGGGTGCAGCGGGGTGAAGTCGACGACGAGGCTGCGGTCGGGACTGTCGATCGTGACGTGTCCGGTGGGGGCGTCGTGCTCGTGGTTCCAGCTGAAGAGGTCGATGAGGGGACCGATCACGTCGGCGATCCGGTCGCCGGCGCCGGCCATATACCGCGGCGAGACCATGACCCGCTCGTCGGGCGCGTACTGCCTCATCGCCGAACGCCCTGCGCCGCCGTGACCTGGTGCTGGATCTGGCTGAGCTTGACCGGCTTGGCCGGTGCTGCGCCCTGCGCCGGTGCGGCGGAGTGGAGCCAGCTGGCGGTGTAGCGGCAGGCGGTCGCGCAGTTGTCCAACCGCCCGGCCGCGTCGTCCAGGTGAGCGGTAATGGCGGTGCGGGCCTGCCGGTGCCGCTCCTGGTGCTCGCTGTCGCGTTCCGGTTGCTCGGCGTGGAAGGGGGCGGCGTCGTAGGTGTTGTCGGAGACGGCCATGGCCAGGCAGGCCGAAGCGTGGGCGGAGTTTTCGACGACTGTGGCGAGGCAGTCGGCGGCGGCGCGGGCTCCGGGCCGACTGGCGGCTGGGCTGTCGTTGAGCACGGTCAGGCGCGCGAGTGCTTCGGTGACCAGGTCCTGGGAGTGGGTCAGCAGGGGGGTGAGGTGCCGCAGTCCGTCTGTGCCGCTGCCCGGTTCGGCTGTTTCCGTGGTCAGTTGGGCGCGTAGGGAGGTGAAGCGGTCGGCGAGGGCGCTGAGTTGGCCGGCTTGGGCGAGGGGGGTGGTCTGGTCCATGAGGAGTTCTCTGCTTGGTGGTCGGGGTCAGCGCTAGCGGTGGCGTTGCACCTGTACCTGGGCGGGGGACGAAATGGTCCGAGGCGGTCTGGAGTGCGCTCGTGGGGTGTTCTCGGGTGCGGGGATGCCGAGGTTGATGTGGATGCGGGCGCCGGTGGTGTAGAGGTGGGCCTCGGCCCGGACGACGGCGGCGATGGCTTCGGCTTCGGTCGTCTCGGGTGGCAGGACGTGGCCCGCGGGGGTGGGGCGGAAGCCGTGCAGGGCCAGGACGTGCCGGATCGCAGCCCAGTGCGTGGTGGCGGTGACATGTGGGCCGGTCAGGTCGAAGTGGACATCGGCCACAGCTTCTTCGTCTGCTGTGGAGGTCAGGTCCGCGATGTTCGTGGTCGTGGCGAGCAGCTGCATGAAGGCCAGCGCCGTGGCCTGATCGGCGTCCTGGTGTGAGGTGCCGGGCGGCAGCCGATACCAGATGTGGCCGTGCTGTTCGTGAGCGGTGAATCCGCTCTGGGTGAGGATGCGGTGGGCGGCGGGGAGGTCGGCGTTGACGACGACGAACGGGGATCCGTCCTCAGCCGATCCGAAGAAGACGTCGTGATGGTCGATGTAGGCCACAGGGGTTTCCGGGGGTGGTCAGCGGGTGCGCCGCGGCGGCTTGCCGCCGGGCGCGGGCGGGGCGCTGCCTGGTGTATGGCCCGGGTGCGGACGGGCGGCCTTGGCCGCGCCGTCTGAGGTGGTCAGGACCTCACCTGTGAGGTCGAGGGCCGTGCGGGCTTGGCGCAGATGGCTGTCCACGGTGCGGCGCAGCCCCTCGGCTTTCACCACGGCGGCGGTGTCGGCTTCATCCGGGGGTGTGCGCAGGTCACCCAGCGGAGCTAGGGCCTGGACGTAGTGCTGCAGGGCCTGCGTGACCGGGCGGCATGCCGTGGCCAGCAGGCCGGCCATCCGCTGGGCGTCTGCGGGGCGGTGCTCGGCCTGCTCCGCGTAGTAGTAGGCGTCGCCGGCGAGGCGGCGGGCCAGGTGGGACAGGAGGTCGATGTGCCGGGTGGCGGTGAACAGCCCGGTGCTGCCGCCGGGCTGGATGGGGTGGGCGTCGATGTCGGCGATGACGGCGTTCAGCGCTTGGGCCGGGGAGAGGTCGGCGAGATCGTCGGGTTCAGTCAGCATGATCGTCAACGGGCCTTTCGTGCGTGGGGAGTCGTGCCGGCCGCCCAGGGCGCCCGGTTCGGGCCTGCCGGCCTGGGTGGTGGGGGTCAGGCGGCGGGCCCGTAGTCGTCGCGGTTGGGTGCGGTCTTGTTGATGGCGCGTGCGGTGATGGCTTTGGAGGCGCGGGCGGAGGCCGCGGACCGTTCCTCGGCGCCGGGTTCGGCGTACCAGGGGCGCAGGGTGAGCATCGCGGCACGCATGCCGGTGGCGAAGCACAGGGCGGTGCCCTTGGCCAGGGCGCGGATCGCATCGGGGGGCAGGATCCGCTCCTGCCGCATCGAGACCGAGGTGGACTTCCCCGACTCCGAGCGGGAGACGGAGGTGGTCTCGACGTCGTGGTCGCCGATGAGACGGGAGAGCTTGTCCGCGAAGTCCGGGTCGTCGATACCGGAACCGATGACCTTCACGGTGCTGGCGGACCACATGGCGTCCATGCCGGCCTCGCCCCACACTTTCTGGCCCTGCCGGTAGGACTGCAGGATCGTGAGCGGGATGATGCCGCGCGATCCCAGGTGGGAGTACAGGTCGGGCAGATCGGAGATCTTGCAGACGTTCGCGGCTTCGTCCAGGACCGCGAGCAGTGGCGGGTCGAGGCGCCCGCCGCCGCGTTCGGCCTCGGCGGTCGCGGTGCGCATCACCGCATCGGCACAGGCAGCGATCAACGCGGATGCGCCTCCGCCGCCGTCCTTGGAGAGCAGGTAGAGGGTGTCGCGGCCGGTGACGAACTCCTCCGGCCGGAACTCCTCGACATCGTCGTGCGGGGTGACCCACGCGCCGATCTCCGCATTCAACAGAGCGGCGGCGTACTGACGGGCGGTTTCGAAGATGCCGTCCCGTGTTTCGGGCGGCCCTTCGACGGTGCCCTTGAGCTGAGCGGCGACGGCAGCGAAGCCGGTGTCGCGGAGGATGTCCAGCGGGGTGCGGTCGCCGGGGAAAGCGAGCCAGGCCATAACGTCGGTGATGGGGCGCTGGTCGTTGGCGGCGGCGAGGAAGAGCTGGGCGAGAATGTTCGATCCGGCCTTGGACCAGAAGTCGCCGTGCTGGTTGGCGTCGACGGAGGCGGCGAGGAAGTGCCCGGCGAGCCGGTTCGCGCCTTCCAGGGTGGTGGCCGCGGTCAGCGGGTTCCACCACATGGTGCGTTCGGCGTAGGCTATCTGCTGGGGGTCCATGGTCCACGTGCGGCCGATACGGGCGCGGGCTTCCAGGGTGGCGGTGTAGGCGTCGCCGGCGGCCTTGTTGCTGGTGAGCACCACGGGTCCGGGTGCGTGGAGGATGGCGGGGATGGCCAAGGCTGTGGTCTTGCCGGAGCGGGGGGCCATGATGGCCACGGCGACGTCCTCGTAGCCCATGCGGACCTCGCGCCGTGTTCCGGCGAGGTTGCCGAGCAGGATGCCGGTCTCGTGCGCGGCAGGGGACTTGGTGTTCTTCAGGCTCGGTCGCAGTGAGCGGGCTTTGGCGGTGGTCTGTTTGGACAGCAGCGGCGCGATGTCGCCCCGTTTGGCCATGCCCGCCACCGACTTCTTCCTCCTGCCGGGACCGCCATCGCGGCGGTTCCACCAGAGGGCGCCCAGGGCTGCGAGCGCCAGGAGGAGGGTGATCGGCACGATGAGTCGGCCGACCATCAGGGCGGTGTTGCCGGTGTGGGGCCAGAGGCGGTCGGGGTGGAGCAGTGCGTCGGTCGGCTGGTATGGCGCCCAAGGCCCGGTGCCGGTGAGGTAGGTGGTGATGTTCCCGCCGAGCCAGGCCAGATGGGCCAGCGGCACGGCGATGGCCATGACGCCGAGCAGGATGCGGAAGGCGACGTCATAGCCGTCGCTGGAGGACGGTGCGGAGGGCGATCGGGGCACGGGCAACTTCCAGAAGGCGTACGAATGAGACGGGGCCTCGCGCAGGGCACGGTGGGGGACGCGGAACGGTCAGCGGCTCCGGCGACGCGAAGTGCCTGGTACTGGCGGTGAGTTCAGGGCAGGAGCAGGCGCGAGGCGTTCACGCGGCAAGACGCCCAGCTCGGCAGTGACATCGATGTTGATCAGCGTCAGGCCGTCATCGGCCCACGTGACGAGTGGGCTCCAGGCTTCCGCGTTGCGGTCCGTGAGCGGTTCGTCGTACGCCCTGGTTCCGGGGCGCGCGCTTTCCGGCAGTGCTTCGCGGATCCTGGTCCACTCCGACTGGAGAGCGCGCATCTCCTCCAAAGCCTGGCGCAGCTGGGCGAGATGAGGCCCCCAGTGCGGTGACCTTTGGTCTTGGGGTATCCGGGCGAGCTGGGCCTGGGCGCCGTCCAGGAGGTGGTGGCCGTCGTAGAGGAGGGGGCGGAAGGCGCGCCAGGTATCCGCGTCGCGCTGGCGCTGGCGCAGCCCGTAGGCCACGTCGTCGATCGGCCAGCCGTCGAGGGTGCTGTTCTGGTCGGAGTAGAGGTCCCAGTCGGCCAGGACCTGTTCGGCTTCTCGCAGGTAGACGGCGAGTTGGCGCAGGCGCAGCTGGTGCAGGGAGGGGGGATTGGTCGTCACGAAGGGAGCTTTCGATGGGGGAGAGGCGTACTGGCGGGCGCGCGCGGCGTGGGCCGGCGCGGACGGTCAGCGGCGTCGGGCAATGGCGGGTGCTGCCGTCGGTGCAGGTGTGCGCTGGGTCTGCACAGCAGCTCCGCGGCGAGCCTTTCGGGCTGCTGCCCGGGCGGCGATAAGGCGCTGCTCGTGGGCTTCGGCAAGTGCTTCGCCCTGGGGGCCGCTGCGTTCCTGTGTCACCAGGTGCGGGTGCGGAACGCTCGCCATCGGGCGCTGGACCGGAGCAGTGGCGGCCAGCGCGGTGGTGAATCCGGCGAGCAGATGGCGTGGAGTGCGGTCATCGAGGAAGGCGTGGACGACGTGGGGATAGTCGGGGTCGGACAGGTTCTTCCACCCGGCGGCGCGCAGCGCCTGGGTGATGTGCCGGGGGTCGCCGCCCCCGGCCAAGTGCCGGGGGCTGGTAGCGAACTGGATACTGCGGCGCGGGTCGAGGGCCTCCATAGCGGGATGCTCCTGCTTCACCGACGCCGCACGCCGCCGGTCAACGCGAGCGGCCTCGGAATCCCGGCGGGCTTCGGTGCCCGTGCCGGCCTGGGCGCCCGTGTTGGTCTGCGGGGTCGGTGGATGCCCCAGGTGGTCCTGGCCCGTCTGGTGGCGCGGGCGGCGGTGACGCGTAGGCGCTGCCAGGCGCCGAGCTGGGAGGGCAGCACCATGTACGGCGTCGCGGTCGCCTGCCGGGCGGCGGTGAAGGGCATGCTCCCCGGTGGGCGCAGTAGCGGCATCGGGTCGGCCAGGGCTGCGGCGAAGCCTTCGATGGCCCGCATGGGGGCGTTGTCGGTGAGGACCGCGTCCCAAACCTGTGTCTCTTGTCCGCTGCTGGTGGTGGCGTTGGCGCTCGCCATCCAGGCTGCGGAGCCGTTCTCCTGGCGGAATTGGAGGCTGGTGCCGCCGTCGGGGCTTGTCGCGGTGGGGTGTTCACCGGCGGTGTTGGTCCAGCCCTGACCGGTCAGCGGTCGCCACACGTTGGGCGCCTGCGGAGTGGGCGACCGGGTGAGGGCGTCGGTGAATCCGGCGAGGATCTCGACCGGGATCGCGGCGCCGAACGATGCGTGCCAGGTGTTGGCCGGGTCATTTCCGCTGTTCCCGGAGACCATCCATCTCGGCGGGTTGAGGTCTCTGGCGTAGGAGACGCGGGAGTTGCCGTCTGGGCTGTCGAAGGTGATCCGCCCGCCGGAGCGGCGGGTGCGGTTCTTCCAGCCCGCGGCGTGCAGGTAGGCGGTGATGTGCGTGAGGTCGCCGCCTCCGGCAAGATGCCGCGGTTGGATGAGGTAGTGCTGCTGCGGAACCTCCCAGCCGGGCAGGGCAGGGCGCGGGCTCACGACGGTCTCCCGCGAACAGGGCGCGACGTTGCCGTCGTTGGCTGAGAGGCGGGGGCCGGTGGTGCCGGGGTGTCGTCGGTGCGGGAAGCACGTAGGCGGATCTCGTCTGTGCGCTCGTCGAGGTCGAGGCGGATGTCGTGCAGGTGGTTGGCGGCGCGGCCGAGGGCGAGGCACAGCTCGGGTGTGAAGGTTCCTTCGGCGGCGCGGGTGTAGTGGCCGGCGGTGTCCAGCAGCATGCTCAGCCGGTCCACGACGCCTTCGTCATTGTCGACGATGGCTTCGACGATGAGGGCGGCCTGCTGCCGGTCGGCCTGTGAGAGGTGTTCGGTCAGCTCGCCGAGGTCGTGGGCGATGTCCCGAGCAAGGAGCACGGGGTCGGTCGGGTCGTCGGTCATGGTCCTCCGCGAGTAGGAGAGTTGGCGGATTTCCGCGCGTGGGTCCTCATCAGCGACGGGCGTCTCGTCGAGGGACGAGGATCGGCCAGGCGGAAGAAGGATCTGCCGTGTCATCTCGCTCGCGACGATGGTGTGCAGGTAGCGGCGGATGACGAAGGTCGCCAGCCGGGGCCGGAGCGTGGGGGACATCGGCGGTGGGACGGTGCGGGAGTGGTCAGGGATTGTGCTGCTCCAGCGGGTGTTGGTTCAGCGGCTGCATCGAGCCGGTACGGACGGGACCGGAGCAGCAGGGGCCGGTGCACGGCCGTCGGGACGCTGGCGGGGGTCAGCGCTTGTGCTGTGGACGGTTGCGATCGGCCTGCGGGGGCGCACTTGCCGGGCGGTGCGGTGCCGCATCGGTGGAGGGGCGTGTGGCGGCCTTGTTGCGGATCTGCTCGATCTGCCAGGCCTGCCGGGAGATGCTGCTGGCGGCGTTCATCAGCCCCTCCGGCAGCACCGGTTCCTGCCCAGCGGCTTCCAGGCGTCGTGTCCAGGGCGCCCAGGCGGAGACCAGCGTCATCAGCGTCCGCGGCAGCATCCCGTCGTTGGGCGCGACGAGTTCGGTCAGCACCTCGGCCACCCCGCGGTCGTCAGCGGCGGCAGCAGCACGTCCGGCGAGCTGGGCCAGGTAGCGGTGGGCCGCAGCGCGGTCGGAGTCGACGGTGCTGAGCACGTCGAGTGCCGGGTCGAGGTGGACGCTGAAACCGGCCAGCAGCAGATGCTGCGCGGCGGCGGTGGCGCCCCGGCGCTGCTCGTCGACGGGCAGGGTGTGAGGCTGGCGGTGGTAGGTGCCCAGCGGCCCGGGGGCGGGGAGGAAGTGGCCGGTGGTCTGGAGGATCCCGGCGGCTTTGTCGTTGCCGCCGAGGGCGATGACGAGCTGGGTGCGGTGGTCCCGGCTGATGGTGATGTAGTCCTGGACGAAGAACTGCGGTTCCGGCTGCGGGTCTTGGCCGGTGCTCATCGCGTACGTCCCCGTATCGGCGCGGGCTGGTGTGCCGGCGGGGCGGGAGTCGTGGTGGTCAGGTCGGTGTCGCGGGGCGGGTGGCGCATGAGGACGCCGATGCCGAGGACAGCGAGTTGTGCTCCGGCGGCCTGCACGCGGTGGGCTTGTTCGGCGGTGTCACCGGCGGGCAGGACGAAGGCGAGTTCCGCGGGGTCCCACGTGAAGCCGTTGCGGTGCAGCGCGGTGGCTGCCTCTTGGCCGGGCGCCTGGGCGGCGATGACGCCGTCGCCATACCAGGTCATCACCACACGCTCGGCTTCCCGAGCCGGAGCGGGCCGTGACGGCGCCGCGGGGTGTGCAGTGTTCTGCCGGACCTGGCTGAGGGCTTGTTCGTAGCGGGGCAGCAGATCGGATGCGATGTCCCGGGCGGCTTGGACCGGGTGGTCGGTGACGATGATGCCGTCCGGTTCACCGACGCCGCGGAGAGCGTCTGGTTCGATGTCGGGCGGAGCGAGGGCGCCGACGAGATGCTCACCGTCGTATCCCGGGTGGTCGATGACGTAGAGGCGGGTGCCGTTCTGGTGGGTGAGGACGGCGTCGTGCCCGAGGACGACAGCGGTCACGGCGGCGGAGACGACGCCCATGTCCCACAGGTCCTTGGCGATGGGGAACTGCTCGGGGTATGCGGTGTGGTGGTGGTATTCGCTGGTCCAGGTGCCGGGTAGCTGCTCGGCCAGCGCGGCGGCGAAGGATTCCAGTTCGCGGGTATCGGTTCGGGGCATTCCTCTCTCCACAGGACGCGAGTTGGGGACGTTTCTAACGTTGGCGGCCCGGCGTGGCTCCAGGTCCGGATGGCGGCTGGGCCGGTCCGGGTGTCGGGTTCGGGCAGCGGCAGCTGACCGAGGCTTCCTGCTCGTCGGCGGCGACCTGCTGTGGGCAGGGGCTGCGGTGCGGGTGCGGGAGGTGCCGGTCAGCCAGCTCGTCGCGGATGCGGCCGAGTTCGCCTGCCAGGACGCCCAGCCGCGCGAAGGCCAGGTACCGCAGCCGGTTCGCGTAGTACGGGTCGCTCCCCTCGCCGAGGTCGTGGAGGAAGTCGGCGGTGGCGGTGAGGACTTCGCCCACGGCCGCGAGTACGCCGTCGCCGGGGGCCGTCAGCTCGGTGAGGGCGTCGGTGACCTGCTCGGTGTGGTCGGCTTCGCGGATGCGGCGGGCGAGACCGGTGACGTGGTCGCCGAGGGTGGGTTCGTGCAGGATGCGGCGCCCGGTGACGAAGGCCGCGTCGTGATCGACGTCGTAGCCGACCGCGGTCAGGCGGGCGACAGCTTGTTTGGTGAGGCGGATCGCCTCGTCGTCCTCCAGGCCGGTGGGCAGCCGGTGGTAGTGCTCGTGCAGGCGCACGACGGGGACGAACCCGCTGCGCTGGAGAATGCTGTGAGCCTCGATGTCCCCGCCACGGGCGAGGACTTCACCGGAATGCGGGTCGTGGCGGATGTCCAGGTGTCGGTCAGAGATGGCCATCGTGATCAACGACCGCTGCGCTGGTCGCGGTGGTGGACGAGGTGGTCCAGGGCGTTGAGGGTGTA
Organism: Streptomyces bathyalis; assembly: GCF_015910445.1. Taxonomy (NCBI): domain Bacteria; kingdom Bacillati; phylum Actinomycetota; class Actinomycetes; order Kitasatosporales; family Streptomycetaceae; genus Streptomyces; species Streptomyces bathyalis. The sequence continues at coordinate 191,207 of NZ_CP048882.1, read as the reverse complement.
CCAGCGGCCGTCGACGACGCGGTCGGCCGGCATCTGTGGGAGCAGCACCTGCGCGAGGGCTTTGAGGTGGCTGGTGCAGTCGGGGCAGTAGCGCTCGACGTGGATGAGGTGGCGGGGGTGGGCGGTGATGAAGGTGTGGGCTCCGCCGTGGGGGTTGCGCAGCCGCCAGCCGTCCTCGTCGGTGGGGGTGTGCCAGGAGGGGGCGACGACGGTCATCTCCTCGCCGCACAGGTCCCCGCCGAAGGCTCCTTTGATGATGACGATGCGGTCGCCGGGCGCGAAGTGGGCGTGGGTGATGTCGCGTTCGGGGGTGACGGGGTCGGCCGGTATGAAGGGCGGCCGGTAGGCGGCTTCGGACACGAGCAGGTCCTTCACGAGAGGTGGGTGAGGGCGGCGGGGCTTTCCATGGTCCGGAGAAAGCCCGGTTTGGCTAACCGGCCTTCCGGCGCTATGCAGACGGGTGGTGGCTACCGGAAGGGGTTCTCGGTGCCGAGGTCGTTCTCGGTTGCTGCCTCGAGCAGTTCGGGCAGGTCGGTTCCGTCGGCGTCGCGCTGGTCGATCCACCATCCGGCTCGGGTGATCGTGCGGGCCTTCTCCTCCACGGGCGCCCAGTCGGTCTCGCTCCAGGGGCCTTCGATGACCAGCGCGGTGTAGGCGGCGGCCATGAGCTGGTGGCGGGAGCGTTCGCCCCAGTCGAGGGTCTTGGGCGGGCCGTCCAGGGGCGGCATGTCGTAGCGGGTGGCCCAGGCGCGGGCTTCGGCCTGTTCCTCGGCCCGTCGTGCCTTCAGCCATTCCTGGGTGCTGGGTCCTTCGGTTTCGCGGGTGGTCTTCCAGCAGTCGGTGCATTCCCGCGCGGCGAGCCAGCGGGCGAAGGCGGCGCGCTTGTCGGCGGGGCGGGCGGACAGGTCGTGTTCGACGGTGTGGCCGCAGGTGTGGTCGATGTCCCAGTGCGTAGGAACCCCGGGGGAATTTCGTTTGATGGGCGTTATGTTCGAGGTCGGGCTGCTGGTCTGGGGCTTCAAATCGAGTGCCTTTCGTTGGCGGTTGGGGTGGTGGCCTGCGTCGTTGCGGAGGGTCGTGCATCAGATGCACGATTCATGCGGCGGACGGAGGTGGTCTGGAGCGCTTGGCGGTGGTCTCGGGGATGCTTCCGCCTGCTGCGTCGTCTCAGCGTGTCCTGCGGATGGCGTCTGTGGCCGCCGTGGCGATGGCGACGGGAGCGCTGGGGCACGTGCAGCAAGGTGGTCCCCGGCAAGTGGCGGGACTCCGCGGTGAGGGTGAGCTGGAGTACGGCGCAGCCGGCGGTCGTGAGCTGTTTGACGCGGGTGATGGCTTGAGCGGTTTCGTCGCTGCCGTACCGGGCGTCGGTGACGATCACGAGGAGGCGGCCGGCGCCGGGGCGGCTGAGTTCGAGGCCGTGGTCGAGTGCGTCGATGGCGTCGCCGAGGTTGTGGTGGCCGCCGTTGGCATCGAACGTCGTCACGCGCTGTGGTGCTCGGTGGGTGGGTCGGGTCAATGCGGTCAGGTGCATGTCATAGGCGGTCGTGGCGGTACGGGAGTCGGGGTCGGTCAGGGCTGCTGCGCGTGCCACGATCCAGGCAGCGGACGCGGCGGGCGCGCAGGCGGCACGCATGGAGCCGGAGACGTCGACGGCGATACCCACACGCAGCGGTGGGGTGGGGGAGTTCCGGCGGCGGGTGTGGGTGAACGGTTCCGCGGTGGGGACCGACCCGGCCGCGCGCTGAGCGTCGCGGGCGAGGGCCGCGCGCATGTTGAGGCGGCCGGGCGGGGTGGGGCTGGTGGTCCGCTCCTCGGTCCGCTCGCGGTAGGCGGCGGCACGCAGGGCGCGGCTCAGGCGCGCGGCGGCACTCTGCTCGGCGGCGGTGGGCCTGCGGGTGCCGGTGACCGGGTTGCCGTAGGGCGCCGGTGTGCCGTCGGGGGTGACGGTGGTGCCACGGGTGTTGAAGACCGACTTGGCGGTGGCGGCTGCTTTGCGTCGCTGGCCGGCCCGCTGGGCGCGGTCTTGAGCCTGCGCCTTGGACTGCGCGGCGATGGCGTTGGTCGCTGCGGCCTGTGCCGCGAGGTCGGCGGCGTCGGTGGCTGCCGTGCTGTCCATGACGGCCCCCACGGCGCCGGACAGCAGATCGGTGAGGTTCTCCGGCACGGGCAGGGCGGGGGCCGCGGTGTCCAGAGCGTCGCACCATTCTTTCGCGTGCGCGAGCATGGTCGTGGCGTCGTGGTCGGCGCACTGGTGGGCTGCGGTCCAGATGCGGGTGAGTGTGGCCAGCAGGTTTGCGCCCAGCACCTTTTCGCACAGATCGTCGACGGCCCGGGTCTCGCCGGCGTCCAGGATGCCGACGTCACGGCGGCCGAGGACCAGGGCCGCCACGGCGGCGGCATGCTCGATGCCCTGGAGGGTGGGGTGGGCGACGTCGGGCATGACCAGGGTTCGGGCACTGGTGCGCAGGTACGTGCGGTCCGTGGGCCGGGTGATCAGGTGTGCGCCTTCGACGCGGCTCTCCTCCAGCAGGAGCGCGGCCTCGACGAGACGGGGGTTCGCTCCGGCAGGCTTCGTCCAGACGGAGTGGGCCGCGTGCGCGGCCTCGTGGACGAACACTCCCCAGGCGGCGGGATACCGCTCCTCGTCGCCCACGATCCGCGGATGGATCTGGTGGGGCTGGAGCGGGGCGAACAGGCCGGCGTCGAACTCGACCTCGCCCAGAGTGGGGAAGAACGCGGCCGGTGCGCCGCTGCGCGTGCCGGGGCGGCAGGTGACGAGGAGGTCCTGGCGGCCGGAGAGGGCGACCAGCCGATCGCCGAGTTCGGCTCCCACGCGCAGCCACGCGTCCGGGGAGGAACGGGGTTGCGCGGGCGGGGCGCCGTCGTCGTCCCATCGCGCGAGGTCGGCGTCGTCGTCCGGCGTGGTGGCGGGGGACTGGACGTGGTGGTGGGCGCTCATCGCGAGCGGCCCCGGTGCGCGGAGCCGGTGCTGCCCGGGGGCTGCCGGACGGCTGAGGCGGGGAGCTGCTTGCCGAGGGTGAGGGGAGCGACCTCCTTGACGCCGGCAGCCTTGATGACGGCAGCGGCGACGGCGTCGCGATCCTCCACAGGAGCGATGCCGACCAGGTTCGCGAGCGCGGCTTTGGTGCCGAGGACGGCCTCGGTCCTCTGGTAGCTGAGCAGTTCGCGCAGTTGGGGGGCCCAGCCCAGCTCGCCGAGTTCGACTTGGCGGGCGAGGTGTCGGGCGACCCGGACCACCCGGGCATCGATCCTCAGCGCCAGGGCGAGGTCATAGTCCGTGCCGATCTGGATTTGCACGCTGAACCGGCTCGCGAGCGCCTCCGTCAAAACCGCCCCGTGGACGCCGGGATTGTGGCCCGCCACCACGTAGAAGCCCGGCTCGGCCTTGATGGTCTCGCCCTTGTGGGCCTTGACCTGGATCTGCCTGCGCCCGTCCATCGCGGGATACAGCGCCGCCAGGACCTTCGGTGAGATCAAGGTGGCATCGTCGATCAGCAGGGCGCGGCCCTCGGTCATCGCGGTGACCAGCGGACCGTACTGGAAGACGTAGGCTCCCGCGTCGTCCTGTGTGTACTCGCCGATCAAGTCGCCGACCGTGGTGTCGCCGTCACCGGCGACGGTGAGCAGGTCCGGAACGCCGCCTCGACCAGACTCGTCTTGCCGGTGCCCGGAGGGCCGTAGAGCAGCACCGGCACGTCGGCGTCGCGCAAGCGATTCAACGCCTCGACGTCGGGCAGATCGGCCAGCTCCCGGGGGTGGTAGACCTGGCCCCCCGCGCGGCGGATCGTGCCGGTCTGCCTGGGCGTGGCTGCTGCGGGAATGGTCGTGCGGGCCGTGGCCGCCTGGGCGCGGGGAGAGTGGGTGCCCGGTGGGCTGATCACAGCGGTCTGCGCGGCTGCGGCGGTTTTCGCGTTCGCGCGGAACTCCGGTTGTCCTGTTCCGCCTTGGTCGGCCTCGCCGCGTCGCACCAGGGTGAGGGCGGCGTTGCGGACGGCGCCGTGGGAGTGGCCCAGCTGCCTGGCCATGTCCCCGATGGTGAGCGTGTCCGCCGGCCGGTCGGCCAGCAGTCGGGCCACCTTGGCCCGTAGTTCGCCGCCCTTGGTGCGCGCTGGACTGGTAGGCGTTCCGGGTGTGGTCAAAACGAGGCCCATTCGGCGATGCGCTGGAGAGGCTGGCCGCTCTCGGAGCGGATCACGGACTGTGCCGACATCGGCGACCGGGCCAACCGGGGCGTACCGTCGGCGCTCACCGGCCGACCGAGGGCTCGGTCCAGGTGCACGGGATGGCCGGCGACGAGCAGCTCGCTGGCTGCCGAGCAGGCCCGTGCGTCCGCTCCGTACCGGGCTCCGTCGCTCTGCAGGCGCAGCCTGGCGTCTCTTCGAAGCCGGCCTGGAGCAGGATCCGCCGGGCGGCGGCGTTGTAGCCGGTGGTGGTGATCTCGCCGGTGAGGGTGTGCCGGATCGTCATGAACGGCTCTGCTGGTGCTTCGGGCAAGGCGGACCTCCTATCGGTGGTGGCGGGAAAGCGGTGGGGTGTTGGGCGAAGGCGAGGCGGGCCCGGAGCTTCCAGCACATCAACGGTGCGTGGCTGGACCACGAACGATGGGCAATGACTGCCGACATGCTCCAGGGCGGGCCTCACCGCCCCGCAGCTACCTGACTCGCCTTTCCCCACGTTCTGATAGCCGGGTGCACCAACAACAGCCATGTAGAGGCCTCCTTGCAGAGGGAGTCGGGATCGGAATCAGGGACGCGTGTCTGGACACCCCGGGGCTCAGGCCGTCAGCAGGCGGCGGCCGGTGCGAAGAAGCGCGAAGGCGGCTGCGGCGCCGGCGGCGGGGAGTGCCGCGATGGCCAAGGGCCCGCTGTTGGTGGTGAGTCCGGCCAGGGCGGTGCCGGCGGCCTGGCCGATGCCGATGGCGGCGATGAGCCATGCGGACGCTTCGGTGGTCGTGCCCGGCGGGGCGAGGGTGTGCACGGCGTGGAAGGAGGAGGTCAGCAGCGGCGCCAGGAACACCCCTGGAACGGCGACCAGAAGCACTGCCGCAGTCGGTCCGGGATCGGCCAGCAGCGGCCACCAGCCGATCGCGAAACCGGCGGCGCCCGCGGCCAGATGAGCGGGGGTGGAGCCGGGCCAGGTGCGGCAGGCGTAGAGGAGGCCGCCGAGGAGGGTGCCGGCCGGAAGGGCTGCGGGCAGCGTCCCGGCCAGCCATGAGGCGTCATGGCGCTCGGCAGCGCCGACTGCCAGGACGTTCAGCGCGCCGATCGCGGTCCCGGCACCGGCCAGCGCGGTGAACAGTGTGCGCAGACCGGGACTTCGCAACGGCCCGGCCGGATCGGTGCGCCGGGGTGCGGGCCGCCAGCTGCGGGAGGGCGTCGCGGTTAGGACGAGGAGTGCGCCGATCGCGCCGAGTGCCGCTGTCGCGGTGAGCGTCAACTGCGGTCCGGCGGCGGCGTGGAGGGTCGCGGTCAGGGGCGGGCCGAGGATGTAGACGAGGCCTTGGGTGGAGGTGTCCAGGGTCAGCGCGGTGTGCCGTGGTACCGGGTCGGGCAGCACGCTGGGCCACAACGTACGCAGGCCGGCCTCCAGCGGCGGCGTGCACAGGCCCGCGATCAGGACCAGGGCGGTCATCTGCAGCGGCTGTCTGGCCGGGTCGGTGAGCGGCAGCGCCAACAGGGCGGTTGTCGAGATGGTGGTGACGGTGGTGATCACGCGGGTCTGGCCGCGCCGGTCCACCATGCGCCCGAGCAGTGGCTGGGAGAGGGCGTAGGCCAGGCCGTAGACCGCGCACAGCACTCCGCCCAGAGCGAGTGGAGCCTGGCGGTCCTGCACCAGCAGGAGGATGGCGAGGGGAACCATGCCGCAGGGCATGCGGCCGACCAGCGTTCCGATCAGCAGCCGGGCCACGTGCGGGGAGCCAAGGACTGCCCGGTAGCTGCTCGGAGAAGCTTCGGTCGGCGGGCCGTGCATGTGGTGACGGAGGGGCAAGGACGGTGGCTTTCGGTTGAAGTGAGCGGTCAGCGCATCCCCTCGCCAGGCAGGACGTGCAGGTGCCGTGGCGGTGAACTCGGCGCTCCGCGCGGAGCGTTGAGAGACGGAGCTGCGCCTATCGACGGGGTGTCGTTGCGGGTGCCGGTGTGGTGGCGGGTATGCCGGCGGCGGGCCGCTGTGTATTCAGGGTGGGTCCGGGTGCCGGGGGCAGGTGGCGGGGGTGGGGTGTGCGGTGCGGTGGCAGTACGCCCCCGGCTGCGTCCAGCACGTTGCCGGCGGTGCGCAGGTCTTGGGTGAGCAGGTTGATCTGGGTGGCGATCATGCGCAGTCGTGCGGCGGTCTGCTGGCCCTGTCTGGTCTCCAGGGCGTCGGAGAACTCGGCGCAGGTGGCGACGAATTCGCTCAGCCGGGGCAGCGGGCCGCGCGTGCTCCCGGAGGCCTCGGTGGCGGTGAGGAGGGCTTCGGCGACTTCCCCGCTGTGGCGGGCTTCGATGACGTCCTGGGTGAAGGCCTGGAGTGTGGTCTCCGGGGCGTGGACGTGCTCGTCGTAGCGGGAGACCTCTGGGCGCAGCACACCGGGCGGGACCGGTGGGGGAGCGGTCCGGCCGGCTTCGTCTTCGTTGCTGTCGCTGAAGTGCCCGATCACGTACATGCCGGGGCCATCGAGGTCGCCGGACATCGCGAGGACCGTGGCGGCTTCATCGTCGAGGTAGGCCAGGGTGATCAGATCTCCGGTGGCGTCGTACCAGCTCTCGAACGGCTCCAGTCCGCCTCGGGCACGGGCTTCTCGGGCCACCTGTGTCCACTGCTGCCGCTCGGACTCTGACAAGGCGGGCGGTTCGGTGACCTCCCCGCGGTGCTGTTCGAGAAGGTCGGTGAGCAACCGGGGGCTTGGCCCAGGTCGTCACATACGGCCACAGCGCGGCATCCCGCGCGCCGAGCGAATCCTCATGGCTGTGGGCCGACTGGTCGTCGAGGAGTTGGCGGATGCGGGCGGTGGCGTGGTCGACATCGTCCAGCAGGAGCTTCCAGGCAGGCAGGTGCCTGGCGGGCGGCAGGCCCGCCAGTGCGGTACGGGCGTGGGAGAGGAGCGTTTCGGCGTGGGGCAGGAGCCGCTCGCAAAACTCCTGGGCGGCCTCGCGGTCGCGTTCGGCGACGGCCTGACGGGCGGCGACAGCGTTGGTGATGGTGCCGCGCGTATCGCGCAGGCCGGCGAGCGCGTTCACGCACCGCAGATGGATGACTGAGTACCGCACCGCCCAGCCGCGCAATTGCGCGACAAGGTCGGCCGGTTCGGGAGTGGTGTCAGAGATCGAGAACTCCGAAGTAGGGCGTAGGGCGGGCCGCCGGGCCTTCGGCTGTGGCGGCAGGGCGGGGCCGCTCGTTCATCAGCTGCGCCGACGGGACGGGGACGTGCCGGGCCTGGCGGGTGCCCGCAGCGGGGGGCGCGCGAAGGAAGCGGCTTCCGACGCCGGCCTGGTGAAGGTCAGTGCAGGACTCTGCTGTGGTGAGCGGACGGAGGAGGCCTCGGCACGCCGGTTGCGTCGCTCGGTCAACATGACGGGCTGTCGGGCCGCGGGGTCGAGCGCGAGGTCGGTGTGCACGGTGAAGCCATGCGCGCGCAGGTCCTTCACGGCCTGCTGGGCGCGGCGTCTGCCGTCCTGTTCCGGAACTCGGAGCCGGTACAGGCCCGGTGTTCCTGGGAGCTGTTGGAACTGTTCGCGGGTCAGGTACCACTCGGCCAGGTGCGGGGAGATGTTCGTGGTGGCCTTGGCGACGAAGTCGTACTCGGCGTGGAAGCCGAAGTGGAAGTGGGGTGGGTCCACGGGTGGGGGTCTCCGTGTCCTGGTCAGCGGCGGTGGTTGCGGCCTGGTTCCAGCGGTCCGGCGCCCGGCGGCAGTGGCATGCCCGAGGTGGCGGTGGGCGTGCGCGGGGGGTTGGAGAGGAGGCCGAGGTTGGTGAGGCGGACGTCGATCGCCTGGAGGAGGGGGGCGATGTCGGGCCCGTGCCGTTGGTGCGGGCCGCCGGGGCGGGAGTCGTAGACGACGTCCTGGATCTGGTCGGGGTGTTCGAGGGTGACGAGCCATCCCTCGGGCCGGCCGGGGGTGAGGTTGGGCGGGTCCTCTTGCGGGCCGATGATCAGCACGCCGTTGCCGGGGAGCCGCGCGTGGATGAGGTAGTCGTTGTTCCCGAACTCCACGTCGCAGACCAGTCCCCGCCGGCGTAGCGGGATGGTCACATGCGCGTGGCGGTGCCATAGCGTGCGCCACCAGGTGGTGTCGACGTGGCGGTGGTCCGGTAGAGGAGCAAGCTCCCCGGCACCGTCGTGGTGGAGCGCTCGGGCATCGGGGTCAATGACGGCCAGGCCCACCTGGACCGCCGCCTCGAGACTTTCGGCGACCGGTACTCCTGCTTGGTGCAGCTGGTCGGTGGTTTGCAGTCCGCCGGTGACCAGCACAGGATGCGCGCCGCAGGTTCGGGCAGCGTGGGCGTCATCGAGGGTGTCTCCGATCACCAGCACCCGCTCCGGATCGACGGTGGGGACGAGCGCGAAGAGATGCTCGGCCAGCGCGCCGGTCTTGCCGGTGATCGTGCTGGTGCGCCTGCCGTCGATACTGACGAAGTGGCTGCCCAGGTTCAGGGCGGCGACTTCGTCGTGCACGGTGGCATGCGAGGCCAAAGAGAGCAGGGACTGGGTGTGCCCCTGCGCCCGGACCGCTTCCAGCAGCTGCTTCGCGCCGTGCCGGAGTGTGGGAGTGCGCTGCGCCATGTGACGGCTCCAGGCGATCTCTGCGGCGGCCCATTCGGTGTCGGTGAGGGGCCGGCCGAGCAGGTCGGCGTAGAAGTCGCGGATCGGCAGGCGGTGTTGGGCCCGGTAGGTCTCGGTAGTGAGCGGCGGGGCGCCCAGTACGGTCATGGCGGCGTTGAGGGCGCCGGTCAGGTCGGTGACGTCGTCCTTGAGGGTGCCGTTCCAGTCCCACACGATGTGTATGCCGGTGGGCGTGGTCATCGGTGCCTGCCTGGCGTCGACTTCGGCGCGGGCGGTGTCACGGCTGCCGGGGCCGGGCTGGTGCGGGAGTCCGGTTGGGCGAGGGCGAGGTCCTCATACAGGGTCTGCAGTGTCTCGGCCGCGGCCTGGAAGCGGTGTGCCTGCTGGGTGTGGCCGTGTTCCTCGCACCAGATCTGCGCGGTCTCGAGGAACTGGTGCAGGCGGCCCAGCGCGTCGTCTTCGCCGTCCAGGACCTCCCGGAGTGTCTTCTGGAATTCGCTCGGGTCGCTGCTTGCGGCGAGGCGCTGACTCCAGGCCGCCAGGACGCGGCCCGGCGGGTCCAGGCGGTCGGTGCGGGCCCAGCGGCGCAGGTCGTCTTCCGTGGGTGTGCCGGTGTTGTAGGCGTTGATTTGTTCGGTGGTGCGGCCGACGTTGTCGTACAGCTCGAAATCTGCAGGGCGGTCGATCACAACTCCAGGTGCACGTTGTCGGGATGGGGTCCTGCTCAGCTCAGCGACGCCCGCGGCCTGACGGCGGTCTGGTGCCGGGGCGCGGCGGGGGAGGGTGGTCTGCCGCTGTCGTGGTCGGAGTGGCGCGGGGTGCGGCGGGCTGGTGCGCGAGGTTGCTCAGAAGGCCGGTCTGGCCGGTGACGGCCTCGCGTACGGAGGCCAGTTGGCCGGCGGCAGCGGCGAGTTCGGCGGCGCTGCGCCGGCCGGTCGGGGTTCCTTCTGCCTGGCACCAGTGGGCGGTCTGCAGGAGGTGCTGTTCGAGCCGGGCGTAGAGGCTGTCCTCGTCGGCGGCGAGCGCGTGCAGGTGCCAGGCCACTTCGCCGGGATGCCAGATCTCTTCCAGCTGGCCGGTGAGGAGGGTGACGATCTCCGCGGCGGTCTTCAGCGCTGCCTCTACCGGATCAGGCTCCGGTCCTTCTCTGCGCACGTCGGTCGGCTTTCAGGCGGTACGGAAACGGGGGCGTGGGACTCCGGCAGTGAATCCGTGTCCATGCAGCGGGCACGCGATCGAGTGACAGCGGACGCCGGGAGCGGTTCCGGGGCCGGGCGGGGCTCGATCGTTGGTGTGAACTGGAACAGACCGGGCGCGTTGAACTCGTGTCACCTGAGAAGTCGGTGTCACCGAGGGAGAGTGACGGCCCTCCCCTGCGGCGTGCAGGGCACGCCGCACCGGGATCGGGGAACCAACTCACGGTCCTCGTCGGCGTTTTCGGCGCGAGCGGCGGCGGTGTGTTCGTCCCCTTCCTTTCTGTCGGCCGGTGACTACGACGCTCATCGGCGGCGTGCCTGGTGCTGGCCTGTTGTCGGCTGTGGCGGCGCCGCCGCGCTGCGGCAGCGGTGTGCGGGCGGGTCGAGAACGTCGTAGGCCTCCTGCGCGAATTGGAAGACCTCCTCATTCCCGCCCTCACGGTCGGGGTGCCAGCGCAGCGCCGCAGCACGCTGGAGCTGCTTGATCGACCGTTCCTGCGGGGCGGCGTCGGCGAGTTCGCAGAGGATGTGATGGGCGGCCTCACGGGAGAGCGGGCGGCGCATGGCCCATCGGTAGAGGGCGCTGTAGCGCTCGGTCTGCCGCTGGTGGCGGCGGGCCTGCTCGGCCTGGTTGCGGTCGTGCCGTTGGTGCTGGGGCTGAGTGTCGTACAGGTCGCCGGCATCGAACGGCCCCCGGCGGGGCCTGCCTTGCTGTTCGGCTGCTTGGTTGCGGCTGTCGAGATCGATGTGGGAGACCTCGTACCAGGAATCCCACGGAGTCCAGATGTAGACGGGGAAGTGATCGTGCCCTGTGCTGCAGGCCGGTTCGCTCTCGTCGGCAGCGACGTCGAAGTATGGGCGGGTAGCGCCGGGGGAGCACGGGTCGACCATGGGCTGCCCGCAATGCATGCACCAGGGCAGAAGCGTTCCGTCATCACCGGCGTAGGGCACGCCGAAGAGCCATTCCCGGCCGACGGCGCCATCACCGCGGGTGTCGGCGTAGGCGAGGGAGGTCGCGTACGGGCGCATCGGCTCTATGGGCGGTTGCGGCGTGCGGATGGGTGGGCCGACGGTGGGGGCGTGGGAGCCCCTCGTGCCGGGGTGGCGCCGCGCTGCAGTGCGTGCTCAGGTGAGGCGCCCGTGTGTGTGGTCAGTTGCCGGTAGGCGTGGATCATTTCCTTCAGGTGCTCCATCGCGTCAGCGCGCCGCGACGCCAGGATGTCGATCTGCGTGGCGCTGTTCTGCAGGACGCCGAGCGAGTTGATGTGGGCCTTTCCGGTGGCGACGCGCGTGAGATTGTCGGCTGCCTGCTGGGCCTGGGAAGCGAGCTGCTCGTGCAGGTAGTCCAGGTGGCGTGCTCCGGTCACCACGAGCTGCGCGACGGTGTCTTCGGCGCGGTCGGATGCGTGCAGGCGGGCGAGCTGCCGGGGAGGTGTACCGATGAGCTCGATCACCATCTGGGATCCGATGGGAACGGCGGGGGACGGCCTGCTGGCGGGGAGGTCGTTCATCGAGTCCGGGGTTCCGTTCTGTGAGGTGGCTGCGGTGGCCGTATCGGTGAACTCGGCGCTTTTTCAGTGCATGCGGGCGTCGGTGTCGAACAGGGTGACTTCGTGGGGGTGGAGGAGGTGCTGGACGATGAAGGAGCGTCCGGCGACTTTCCACAGGCCGCGTCCGCGGCCGAGGTGGGAGACGGCCTGCATCTCGACGCTGGTGAGGCCGAGGAGGCCTGCGGCGGCGGTGAGTTGGTCGGTTTCCTGGCGGTAGATGATGCGGGTGGAGCAGTCGGCGAGGAGTCCTTCGGCCAGGGCCCGGCCGCGGGATCCGGCGTCGCCGGCGGTGAGCAGGTCGCTCAGGCGGTGGATGACCATGAGGTTGGCGATGCCCAGGCCTCGGGAGAGTTTCCATTGGGCCTGCATGCGCTCCAGGAGTCCGGCGTGGCGCATCAGGCGCCAGGCTTCGTCGTAGACGACCCAGCGCCGCCCTCCGTCGGGGTCGGCGAGGGCGGATTCCATCCAGGCCGAGGCGCAGGTCATGGCCAGCACGAGGGCGGTGTCGTCGCTGCCGCCGCCGAGCCGGGACAGGTCGATGGACAGCATCGGTGCCCGAGGGTCGAAGGTATGGGTGGAGGGGGCGTCGAACATGCCGGCCAGGTCGCCGTGGACCATGCGGCGCAGGGCGTGCGCCAGGTCGCGGGCGGCGTCCCCGAGCCGCCCGGACATCACGCCGGCGGCGCTGTCGAGGGCGTCGGGGTCATTCAGCGTGGCGGCGACGTCGCCGAGCAGCGGCGTACGGCTGGTCGCCGATGCTCGGGTGACGACGGTGTCGAGGGCGACGTCCAGGGCGGTGTGTTCCATCGGTTTCAGCTCCCGTCCCAGGACGGTGCGGGCCAGTGAACCGAGGAGCAGCAGACGCCGTTTGCGGATCTCGCCCGCCCAGTCGGCTGCCGAGACCGAGGCCGGGCGAGGGGCGGCATCCAGCGGGTTGAGTTTCCCGGGCAGTCCGGGGCCGAGCGCGATGGTCGTGCCGCCGAGCGCAGTGGCGACGGGTGTCCATTCGCCTTTGGGGTCGCAGGGGACGTAGACGCGGTAGCCGAAGGCGACCGAGCGCAGCGCGAAGGACTTCGCCAGCGCACTCTTGCCCTGGCCGATGACTCCGGCGAGCAGGACGTTGGGGTTGGTGAAGCCCTCGATGCGTCCGTACAGCGCGAACGGGTCGAAAGTGAAGCTGGCTTCGGCGTGCACGTCCCGGCCGATGTAGATGCCCTCCGCGCCGAGTCCGCCTTCGGCGAGAAAGGGATACGCCCCGGCGGCGACCGCGGTGGTCATGCGATGCGCGGGCAGCTTCAGCTTGCTGCCGCGGGCGGAGGCGGGGCCGGGGCGCCCGGTGGCGGGGTAGAGCGGAGGGGGCATCTCCCGCCCCGCCGTGGTGGCGGGGCGGGAGGTTGCTGCCGCGTGGGCCTTCGCGGTGGCTTCGGCGACCTGACGCCGCGTCGCCCTGCGCTTGGCACGGTCGGTGCCGTGCGGCGTGAACAGCGGCGAGGCGCTGGCACGGCGGGCGTTGCGGTCGGCGCGGCGGTGGATCATCGAAGGTCAGGCTCCACGGGCAGCAGGATCAACGGCGGTTGCGTGTGGGGGTCACACGCGGGGGGAGGCGGCGTAGAAGTAGGTGCGGTAGCCGCGTCCGTCGTTGTTCCAGTTCAGCCGCAGCTTGCCGTCGGCACGCGCCTTGCCCTTGATGACCGCGGTGACGCGGCCAGTGTCGTAGCGGCCGTTGTGGTTGCCATTGCTGTCGGAGTGGTTCAGCCGCGACTTGATACCGCGGAACGTCTTGCCCTTGATGACCGGGTCGTTGCCGGCCTTGGACTTCTTGGCCTGCAGGCGGACGTTGGCGCCGTCGAAGACCCGGGTTCCCTTGGCGTAGACGGGACCGTCCCAGGCCACCTTCGCGACGGTGCGCACGTGGGAGCCGGAGCGCTTGGCGCACAGCTTCACCGTGATGTCCCAGTTGTCGGCCCACGGGCCGCTGTAGCCGGGGTCGTCGATGCTCTTGCTGCTGGTCTTGCAGTGGTAGCCGGCGGCCTCAGCGGCCGAGGCCGGGGAGGCACCGGCCAGAGATGCGCCGGCCAGAGATGCGGCCAGCAGGGCCGTGGTCACGGCAGTGGTGGGCTTGCGTATGGGCATGCGTATTCCTTCTGTTGAGCGGGAGGGGAGAGCCGGCCCGGGAGAGGGCCGGTGGGGAGTGCCGGCGCGGTCGGATCGATGGACCGGGCCAGCCGGGTAGGGCTCGCGCCTTGGGGCGCGAAGTGACGTCGCCTTCAGCCGGTGGCGTGGCCGTGCGGCGAGGCGTTGAGGTCGGTGGGGGTGGTCTTGCGCCGCACCGTGTGGCCGGCTGCGAGGTGGCGCTGGCAGATCGTCAGCACCGGAGGCCCATCGACCAGGCGCTTGGGATCGCAGTCCTCGGGGGTGGCCGTCGGGGTGCCGTCGGTCAGGGGCAGGGTGTGGAAGGCGCCGTGGATTTCGGCGGTGGCCTGCCACAGGCGGGCGTGCGCGGCGGCGAGATGACGTCCGGCTGCCGGGTGCGGGGGCCTGGTGGCGGCGGTGAGCTGGTCGAGGAGCTGGTGCAGGGCGGTGAGGTGGGTGTGCAGGATGTCCAGGTGGACGCGGTCGGCGGGCTGGTCGGCGGCCGGTCTCTTGCGCTCGGGGGTGAGGGCGCGGGTGTGGTGGCGGATGCCGGTGGTGGCGGCGCGCAGGTAGGGGTGCGATCCGCCCTCAGCGGCGCTCACGGAGGGAGAGGTCACGAAGGTCCTTCCTGCACGCCGCAGCGGGCAGGGAGTCGGGGTTACAGGGCGGTGCGGGCCAGGGGGAGTGCGGCGAGGGTGAAGGCGTCGGGCTGCTGGAAGTTCAGGCGCCGCAGGTCGACTTGAGCGGTCGTGGCGGCGGTCTCGATCTGTGCGCAGGCCGCATCGAGGGCGGAGTCGGTTTCGGCGGAGACGGTGAGCAGGCCGGTCAGGGCGACGTCGGCGTGCCCGGCGATGAGCTGCTTCTCGCGCTGTTTGACGTCGGCGTATTCGACGCTGTCTTCCTCGGAGTCGACCTGGCCTTTGCGGCGTCGTTCGGCGGCGTCGGCGAGGATGGTGGCTTTGCGGCGCTGGACGTCGCGCAGCGCGGATTCCAGGCCCTGGGGTGCGTAGATGAGGGAGAGGGAGCGGCGGACACCGGTGGTGAAGAGCAGCCCGTGCAGGAAGGAGGGGTGGGCTTCGGTGCGGGGCCAGTTCTCCACCCAGTACGTGGCGTGCTTGGCGGTGTCGGTGGCCAGCCGGTCGTATTCCTCGACCTGGACGACGGGCCCGGCCGCCGCCGGGTCGGCTTCGGCGCGTCCGCTGGGCGACCACTGCTGCAAGTTGGCCAGCGCAGCGGGGTCGTAGGCGGTGCGGATGACCGCGGCGATCTCGGGGGCGGTGAGCCAGCCGGTCACCATCAGCCCGGCGTTGCGGGCGGCGTGGGCGACGGAGGTGGTGGCCTGGTCCATGACGGTGAACGCGCCGCGCAGGCCGCCGCCGGCCTGGGAGATCAGCCGCCGCGCGGCTTTGAGATCCAGGGCGATGGCGATGTAGGCCTCGTGCGGTGCGGCGGCCGGGCCCGCGGTGCCGACCAGCTCCGCGTACACCTCGCCGGCGACGGGCGCTTGGGGGTGGCCTTGCTGTTTCCAGTGGCGGGCCAGTGCGTCGCCGGAGTCGGGGACGGTGCGCTCCAGCACCTGTACGCAGGAGATGTGGCCGGTGCGGGCGATCCCGGCCAGCGCCCGTCCCCAGCCGGACACGTTCGCGTTCTGCGTCGGGGCATCCAGCAACGCGAATGCACGGCTGCTGACTCTCGCGATGGCGGTGAGAGTCTGCGCGCGGGGGTCGTGCACGGCCGCGGCCTTGGAACCGGCGGGGGTGACGACTCGCAGGGAGGCAGTGGTGCCGGGCAGGTGCAGCAGCCCGTCCTGGCGGGGGCGGGAGACCGGGCGGGCCAGCCACAGCCGCTGCCCACTCCGTCGGCGCTGTGCGTAGCGGGCGATGACGGGAGCCCAGTCGATGAGCGAGCGTCCGTGCCGCCGCACTGCCACCAGGGTGGCGACCGTGGCCCACAGCGGGAGGAGCGCGAACGCACCGGCGAGCCCTGTGGTGACGACCGTCATCAGCAGCAGCGCCAACGCGGTGGATACGAGGGTGAGTTGGGGCCAGGTCAGGCCGAGGAGGACGCCGCGGCGGGAGCGGTGCGGGAACGTCACCGTCAGCGGCAGGAGGGCGGAAGCGTCTGACATCAAGAGAGAGGGCCGTTCGACGAGCACGGGGCAGCGGGCAGGTCCCCGTGGGACGCACCGGTACGCGGTGCGTCCCACGGATAGCGAGGAAGGGTCAACTGCCGGAGGGCGGCGGAGGCGGCGGCGAAGCAGGTCCAGTTGCCGAGCCTGAACCGGGATTCGCACCGGAAGCCGGCGATGCCCCCTGCGGGGGCGTTGCGTTGGCCCAGGTCGAGCCACCGGATCCGGGGCCGGAAGCTCCGCCGATCTGGCCGGTGGTGTCCTCGGTGGCGGAGGTCGGCGCAGGCTGGACGCCCTGCTCAGCGGCGTTCTTGAGGCCTTCCCCGGCGGGGGAGATGCTGCCGCCTTCCTGACCGCTGCTGCTGCCGGGGCCCTGGCCGGGGACGGTGGGCGGGCCTTGCGGCGCGGCACCTGCTCCGGCTCCGGCGGCTGCTCCGCCGGTTCCGGCTGTGGCGGCCATGGAGGCGGCTTTGCGTGCGGCGCGCTCCGCGTGCTGCCGGGCGATCTGGGCGCCGGCGCCGCCTGCGCGGTGGATGTCCTCGCCGGAGGTGCCCTCGGCGGCCCAGTGCACGAACTTGAAGGTGGCATACGGGCAGAGCAGGACGAGGACCATGATGACGATGCCGGAGAGGACATCGGCCAAGGCGCCGATGCCGGTCATCGGCTGGGTCTTGCCCAGGGCGGAGACGCCGAGGAGGAAGACGATCGTCATCAGCAGCTTGGAGACGATCAGGGTGGCCGTTGCTTCGATCCAGCCCTTGCGCCACTTGCGGGCGACTTCCCAGCCGCCGCCGGCTCCGGCGAAGACCGCGAGGGTGACCAGGACGAGGATGCCGACCTTGCGGACCATCATCACGCACCAGAACAGGAACGTGCCGATCGCTGCGCCGAGGCCGGTGAGGGTGGTGACCATCCAGCCCAGATTCGTGGTGCCGGCGATCTGGCTGACCTTCACGATGCGCCGTACGGCCTCGGCGACGCTGCTGTGGGCCGCTCTGAACAGGCCTTCGGACAGGGCGTCGACGACTTCGACGGCGATGGTGGTCAGGGCGATGGCGGAGAAGGCGAACAGCACACCGGCGGCGGTGCCGGTGAAGGCCTGGGTCAACGCGTGCCCGTCACGGCGAACCGCGGCGCGCACGAGCTGGGCGCAGAAGGTGGCGACCAGCATCACCAGCCCGATGGGCAGGATCAGTTCGTAGTTCTCGCGGAACCATCCGGCGTTCAAGTCCACCTTGGTGGTGGTGTCGATGGCCTTGGCGACCAAGTCGACCGCCGCGGCGGCGAGTTCACCCGCGCTCTTGGCCATCCAGTCCCCGATCGCCCCTCCCGGGTCGGTGACGAAGCTGGTCGCGTCCGCGGTATCGCACAGGGCTCCGGCGACGGGTATGGAACAGAAATCCACTGAAGAAGACCTCCCTTCGGGTGTCAGCGGCGGGTCAGGGCGCGACCTGGGGGGCGATGGCGACCAGAGCGCAGGAGTGGTTGGGGCGGCACTGGACGGCGAGGGTGACGCTGCGGCCCTCGGCGCCGGAGCCGCCTCCGGCGCTCTTCCAGGCGATCTTCTGTTTGCCGGTGACGGTGACGGCGTAGATGTAGGCCTCGGTCAGCGCAGAGGGGTCCTGCGCGACGGCCTTCTTGAACGCGGCCGGATAGTGCGCCTCGCCGACCTCTGCTTTCGCGTGCTGGGCGTTGTCCCGCATCCGCGACCACAGCACTGGATCCGGCACCTGCGAGGCGATCGAGTCCCAGTCCGCATACCGCGACTCGCGCGTCATCCACTCGCGCATGCCGGCCAGTTGCTGCTCGCGTGTGGTCTCGCGGGTGTCGTAGGTCCACAGCATCCGCGCCGCCGCCTTCCCGTAGGTCAGCGGTGCGCCGGTCTGCGGCGGGTCGGCCACAGCGCCGTCGGACGCGGATGCCGAGGGTGCGGGTGCGGGACCGGTGGAGGCGGGCGGAGTACGCGGCTCGTCGCTCTGGTCGCTGCGGCCGGTCATCCAGGCGGCGAAACCAGCAAGGGCGAGGAGGACCGCGAGAGCGACCGCGACCGCGGTGATGCGCCGGCCCACAGGCCATCTCTCAGTGCGGCCGAAGCCGGCGGTGCGACCAGGGAGACGGTCGAAGAATCGTTTCATCGTCACTTCACCTGCGACCCGAGGGCGGAGAAGAAGGCGACGATGCCGTTGGCTGCGCCCAGGCCCAGGGCCGCGCCGGTGGAGATGACGGCTCCCTTCTTGCCGTTGGCCTCAGCCTGGTGACCGCCGGAGTGGTGGCCCCAGGCCCATACGCCCAGGGAGACGGCGAGCGCGCCGACGACGGCGATGATGCCGAAGAGGTTGATCGAGGAGACGACCTTCTGCAGGACGGCGAGACCGGGCAGCCCGCCTCCCTTGGGGGAGATGCCAGGGTCGTAGGCGAGATGGATCAGACGGTCGGACAAAGGCATGGCGTGTCGGAGCTCCTTGCTGACGCAGGCCAGCGACGGCACTGCGGAAAGAGGGGGAGAAGGAGGAGGCGGCGCTGGAGCGCAGGCCGTGGGCGTCAGGAGGTGACGCGGAGGGCGGCGAGGATGTCCCAGTCCTTGATCGGCTCGATGCGCACCGGCTTACCGGTGCGAGGCGCGTTGAGGACCAGGTCTCGGCCGAGTGCGATGCCGACGTGTTCGGGGCGTGCGGCGCTGCCGCGTGCGAAGAGCAGATCGCCGGCCTTGAGTGCCTTCGGCGATACCGGCTTCCCCTCGTTCACCTGGGTGTAGGTGGTGCGGGTCAGCTCGATGCCGGCCTTGGCGTAGGCCTGCTGCATGAGCGAACTGCAGTCGCAGCGCTTCATCGGGTCCGGCCCGTGGGCGTCGGTGCAGCTGCCACCCCACTGATACGGAGTGCCCAACTGCCGCATTGACCACGTGATCGCGGTGCGCACCTTCGCCGGAGCGTCCTGGGGAATCGTGTAGCCCTTCGGGACCGTGCCCTCCGGGATCGGCCCGTATCCCGAGCCGTCCTCGCCCGGAGCACACCCCGGCCCGGAAGCCCGGCCGCCGGGAGCGGAACCGGCGCCGTTCGCACCGCCGCTGTTCGGGAGGGTCTTGACCACGCCTGTGTGCAGGGCGCGGGTCAGCTTCTCCCACTGCGCATACGCATCGGGGAAGGCGGACTTCTGCACGGCCTGGGCGGCCTGAGCGAGGGTCATCTGCTGCCAGCCGTCGACCGAGAGCAGGGCCTTGTAGAACTTCGTGGACGCGTAGACCGGGTCGCGCAACTGCTGCGGGCTTCCCCAGCCCTGGCTGGGCCGCTGCTGGAACAGCCCGAGGCTGTCACGGTCCCCCGAGGGCAGGTTCCGCAGGCGGGATTCCTGCATCGCGGTGGCCAGCGCGACGCGTTGGCCGCGCTCGGGCACCTTTAGCGAGAAACCGGTGGCGACGATGGTCTTGGCGTTGGGGATCTGCTCGCCGGGCAGGTCCAGGCCCTCGACCCGAATGCTCTTCCCGGACTTGTTGCCGTCGAGGATCGCGGCGACCTTACGGGCGACGGCACCGGTGTCGATGTTCGTATCCGTGGCGCAGTCGGCGGAGGAGGCAGCGGCGGCGCTGTGTGCCGTGGAGACGGTGCCGACGAGGAGGAGAGGGGACAGGCACAGAGCGCCGATGACGGCGGCTGCGCCCTTCAACCGGTCATCGCTCCGGGCGGGTTGGCCTCAAGCGGCGGAGGGTCAGGCGGTTGCGGGCAGGGGAGTGTCACAGCGGTGTTCCTTCGAAGCAGTGGTTGCCGGCCGTATGGGTGTGGAGCGGGAAAGGGCGACGGCCGGTGCGGTAGGTGATCGCAAGGCTTCGGCGCATCGGCGCGAGTTGCTGCTCGCGCACTGCGCCGTGACGGGGCAGCGGTGCTGCGCGCCGAGGAATCGGGGGGTGGGGGGATGGCCCGGGCGGAGTTCGCCGGGTGGTTGCAAAACAGTAAGCCCGGATCCCCGGTTGACCAAAAAATCGACGATCAAGGCTCTATTCCGGGCCTGTTGAACGGTGACCGTGGCCAACCGGCGATCGGCCCGTACAATTTGTATCCTCCCCTCGCTGCCTCCCTCCCCGAATTCCTGAAATCCCGTCACCTCGTGGCCGTCTCGAGGGAGCCGCGCGAATCGCGAGCGGGAGTCTCCTTCCCACCTTGCCCTTGAACCGAATTGGGGTGCCTCTTTGCCTTTTTCCCTGCACCATGGCGACGCGCTGACGGTGCTCGCTGGACTACCGGATGACTGCGTGGACAGCGTCATCACCGACCCGCCCTACAACTCCGGTGGGCGTACCGCGAAGGAGCGCACCAGCCGCACGGCGCGGCAGAAGTACACCTCCGCCGACGCCGCGCATGACCTGCCGGACTTCACCGGCGAGAACATGGACCAGCGCTCCTATGGCTTCTGGCTCACGCAGATCATGACTGAAGCCCACCGGCTGACGAAGACCGGCGGGACGGCGCTGATCTTCAGCGACTGGCGGCAGCTGCCGGTCTCCTCCGATGCGATCCAGGCCGCCGGCTGGCTGTGGCGCGGCATTCTGACCTGGCACAAGCCGCAGGCCCGGCCGCAGAAGGGGCGCTTCACGCAGAACTGCGAGTTCATCCTGTGGGCGTCCAACGGGCCCGTCGACGCTGCTCGCAATCCCGTCTGCCTGCCCGGCCTCTACAGCGCCTCGCAGCCTTCCGGGAAGAGCCGCCGGCACATCACGCAGAAGCCGGTCTCGGTGATGCGGGAGCTGGTGAAGATCTGCCCGTCGCAGGGTACCGTCCTGGACTTCTGCGCCGGCTCCGGCTCGACCGGAGTCGCTGCGCTGCTGGAAGGCCGCGACTTCATCGGCGCCGAGAAGACCAAGCGCTACAGCACCATTGCGGCAGACCGGTTGAAGGAGACGCAGCAGCAGTTGCTCACCCAGGAGGACTGCACCCTGGCCGCCTGACTCGAATTCAGGCGGGGACGGATAGCGGGCGTCGCCGGGGGGTGTCCGCTTCCGCAGCGCCTGGTTATAGCCGCTGATCCCCGGTTAGGCAAACCGGGGATTGGCCGGATCCTTGTAGCCGCATTTCCCCGACGTGTCGAATGCGGCTGCAAGGAGAGATCTCTGTGCCTGAATTCACCGACCCTCGCGACGAAGGCGAGATGGATCCCGTGCGCGTGCCCGAATCGGGGCTGGAAGACCTGGAGGCCACCGTCCGCGGGCTGATGGAACAGTCCGCCCAACAGGCCCATGTGCTCGACCACGTGGCCACGCCACCCTCCGCCTCCCCCCGCTCGTCACCGGCCGCCTTCCCGATGCCGGGGATGCCGGAGCTTCCGGCGGCGCCGCCGGAGCCGCGGCCGATCCTGGAGCTGGAGGGCGAGGCGTTCGAGAACGAACTCGACGCCCTCACCGACTGGGTCGATGACTTCCTGATGGACACCTACGGGACGGAGGTCTCCACCGCCGCCCCGTGGTGCATGCGCTGGCAGGAGCACGACGACGTCGTCGCCTGGCTCCACGCCCTGTGGATGGCCTACCAGCAGCACAAGGAACCCGACGCAGGCCTGTCGGGGATGGCGGTGTGGCACCGCGACTTCCTCACCCACACCATCGCCGCCGTGCGCGGCCCGGGCGGCCCGCTCAGTGCCTGCATGACCGACCCGGACCGCCCCTCCCACCGCATGCTGCCCGGCCCGAAGCGCTCCACCCGCTCCACCCGCTCCACGCACTCCGACGCGCACGAGCCGGAGCAGGGGGAGGCGGCGGCGTGAGCGGCCGGCCGCAGTACGGACTGTCCTTCGACCCCCGCGCCCTGTCCGACCTGCTGCAAGCCCCGGGCGATGTCCGGGACTTGGCGCTCTCTCACCTGCAGGACGTAGTGGCCGGAGAGGTCCACGGCAGCAAGCTCACCGGCGACCTTTCCGGCTACCGCAAGCTCCTCGTCGACCGCCGCGCCCAATACCGCCTGGTCTACGCCCAGCGCCCGGCCCCGCCGACCTCCACCCACCCCACCGAGATCCACGTACTGGCGGTCCGGCCGCGCGCCGGCCACGACGTCTACGACACCGTCGCCGCCCGGCTCGGGATGAACCACCGCCCCGTCAGCGCCGCCACCCACGCCGCCCGAGCCCGCTCCCCGCAACTGGACGCCCAGCGGCCGATTCCCAAGCCCGCACCGCCCGTCCGTCTGCCCGCACCCGCGATGCTTCCGAAAGGCCCAGTCCGATGACGACGCGATTCCCCACCATCCTCGACGCCCTCAGCGACTGTCTTCTGGACCAGGAACCGGAGCAGGAGAACCCCCGGCACCGGGACATCCTGGAGACCTACCGCGACATCCAGGCCCTCGACCGGCGGCTGCGCACCGCGGCGAACACCCCGCCATCGGGTATGAGCGCGACCGAGCAGCTCAAGCAGCTCACCGACCTTCTCGTCGAGCGCCTCGCGCTGGGCCACGTCCTCACCGAGCTGCTCTCCAGCCAGTGCTGCTGCACGGCCGAGGAAGAGGAGGAGGGCTTCCTCTACTGCCCCAGCGATGTGGCACCGGCCGGCGGCATTCTTGAGCAGTGCCTGGAGGTCTTCGCCGACCTTGGTGACCCCGAGGCGATGGCCTCAGGCGACCTGGTGGACATGCTGCGGCGGCTGCCCGGGCTGGCGGGCGGGCGCTGGCTCTTCGCCGAGCTGACCCAGGCCCGGCTCGCGCAACTGCTCGCTCCCTACGACGTGCAGACCCGCGACATCACGCTGCCCGATGGCCGCCGCCGCAAGTCCTACCGCCGCAGCGCACTGGTGTCCGCCCTGCGCACCTACGCCCACTGAGCCTGCGTACTGGTCCGCGGATCCGTTCGGCGGGCGCCGGCGACTGGCCTGCGATCGACGCCTTCCACCGTCGCTGCTCGCCGCGGAGCCTGCACAGCCGCTGGGGCCGTCGGACCGTTCGGCGAGGCGTCATCGAACACCTGATGTCCCGCTGTTGCTGCTGGATCAGCCTCGATGCCGCCACCGGCGAGGTGACAGGGCTGGCGTCGCTCGGTGCGGTCTTCGGTGAGCCGGGCGTCGTGGACCTCGGACTGCAGGTGGCCGATGACTTCCACCGGCGGGGCGTCGGCACCGCCCTGACCCGGCACGCCGCGCGACATGGCCTCGACCGTGGCGCGCACACCCTGACCGCCTACACCGACCTGGCCAACACCCCCGGCCCTCGGTCTGCTGCGCGCCCTGGGCCCCACCCGGGAGACGCGCAGGCCGGACAGGTCGAAGTACGCCTGCCGCTACGGCACATCACCACCCCCAGCACGCCGGCCTGACCATGCGACCAGGAGTACCAACTTCATGTCGTCCACGCCCCCGCACCAGGCGCTCACTCCGCTCGATCAGCGCATCGAAGCCGCAACCGGCCACAGCATCGAGATCCTGTGGCAGCACCACGAGCGAGGCCTGCTCGATGAACCCACCAGCCGAGTGGTCGATGCTCACCGCGACCTGGCCAAGGCCGTCACCGGCGTCACCTTCCACCGCGTCCTGCTGGCCCGCCTGGCCTCAGGCGAGTTCGACGTCGACGCCGCACTCTTCACCCGTATCGACCGCACCGTCGACCAACTTCGAGGCGCCGCCGCCACCCGGGACGCCCGACAGGCCGACGTCATCAACGCTCTGCAGCCCGTGGAGCAGGCCGCCCGTACGCAACGGCAAGGAGCTGCACCGGAGCTGGCGCCCGCGGACGTCGCCGCGCTACTGGCCGTCTCCCAAGGGGCCAAGCTCCACGAGCACTTGCTCACCCAGCGGCTGTCGGTAGTGACCGCCTCCGGTACCCGCGTGCCCTACAGCGAGTTCCAGCGCCTGGAGAAGGCCGGTCTCCTCCAGCGCGACGAGAGCCACCCACTGCACGCGGGCCAGCCCGTGACCGTCACCGACGCCGGCCGCCATGCGCTCACCGACTCCCGCCGACCCGGCACAGCCGCTTCGGCGCCCGCACCTGGTGCCGGCAGTTGGCCGGCTGCCTGGCGACACCGATGACAAGGAGGGCTACTTCCCGCATGCCCGCACTGCCGACGCCCGATACCCGCCGCTTCCGCCGACGCGTGAAGGACCTGGCCCAGCGCATCGAGGACACCTTCGATACCCCGGCCGATGAAGCCTCCCTGTGCTGGGAGGACTGCCCGGTGCCCCGCATCGTCGCCGAGACCTTCCTCCAACTCCTCGCCTGGACCGAAGAGACGGAAGTCCTCCGCGCCCGGCTCACCTCCCGCCCGCACCCGCCCGAGCGGGAGGAGGAACTGATCCGGCAGCTGGAGCGGCAGATCGAACGCCGCAACTTCCGCTACAACACCACCCGCATCTACCTCAACGCCTTCACACCCGCTGTCGCCTGCACGCCCGAACCCGAGCCCTGCACCTCGGCCCCGTCACAGGCGCCGGCGCCTGGGCCGGTGTCGGTGACCACGCGCCGACGCTGACGACACTCTCGACGGCAAGGAACCGATGCCCGACAACTCACCCCTGGATCACTTCCGGATCGACAGCCTCGAGCCGGCCGACGAGGACCAGGCTGACCTCTTCTACTGGCAGATCACCCTCTCCGTGCCCGAACTGACCGTGCTGGCCCAGCACCACCAGGGCAACGAGAGCTTTCTGGCCCTGCACGACGGGACCATGACCTGGGACATCCCTGGCTCTCCACAGCTGATTGCCGTTCACCTCACCCGGGAGGAGCG
Source organism: Streptomyces bathyalis (assembly GCF_015910445.1). Taxonomy (NCBI): domain Bacteria; kingdom Bacillati; phylum Actinomycetota; class Actinomycetes; order Kitasatosporales; family Streptomycetaceae; genus Streptomyces; species Streptomyces bathyalis. Next base: position 166,724 of record NZ_CP048882.1, on the reverse strand, counting down.
CGCAGGAACCTTCCGGTACGCCTCCGCGCGGATGCCGCTGCTGCCGCTCGCCGAGCAGTGGCTGGTAGCCCGCGGATGCCCAGCCGAGAAGATCCGCACGCCTCCTGACTCGCGGGGAGCCCAAGCGGCTGACACCAGCACCCGCGCCTTGGAGGCCAAGTTGGCCGCCTCGCCCGGCCGCTACGAGATCCTCGACCACTACACCGACGACACCATCGACCACGAGACCACCGTCCTCCTCCACGACCACCACCCCAGCGCAGCCCGGCAGCCCTACCGGCTGCTGCTGGAACAGGTCGACCTGGACGCCTTCACCTACACGCTGCGCGAGGGCGCCTTTGCCACCGAAGACGCCGCTCAGCAAGGGCTGCAGGACCGCCCCGGGCCGCTACCCGGCCCTGCCTCGGCCACCGCGTCAACTCTGCCGCGCCCGCCCGCCGCTCCGCACCGACCTGCCGGCCCCACGCCCTGAGTTCGCAGACGTGGACGGCTCGGAGACGAGCGCCTTTCAACTCGCGTGCGGTGCCTGGATATAGCAGCAGATCCCCGGTTAGCCCAACCGGAGAATCTCCGGAACCTGGTAACCGCGAGCGAACAGCACGCACACCACCTGCCGTTCGCCACCCCGGTTTCCAACTGCATCAGCGTGGACGGCCATTCCGGGCGTGGCCGTGGCAACCACAGCCGTCGTGCGGCGCGCGCCACCAGCGTCAACCCCCGGCTGCGTCCACCGAATACCGGCCCTTAGGCGCCTGCCCTCGGGCCACGACGGGGCCAACAATCGCGAACCTGATTGGAGTGCACTGTGTCTGACGGTGTGGAAGATGTGCTGGAGGTCATCGGCCGGCAGATCGAAGAACGCTTCCAGCTGCCCCTCCATGAACTCGGTGCCGCCATTGCGGCGGCACCGGACGACAACGCCGACGCCAGAGACGTCCTGTACTGGTACGGCCTCCTCGCAGTCTCCCAAAGCGCTCTGGAGCGAAGCGAGAACGAACTCCTCGCAGCATTGGGCACCTCACCCGAAGAGCCCCTCAGCGACGCACAGATGGACCTCGCGCACCAGGTGAACGCCGCTGTCGGCGCCCGGGATGGGCGCGCCATGGTCGTGCGGCACCTCCTGGACCCGAATGCGCCAGGCAAGCAGTCAAAGGCCATCTGGCGTGGGGCCTCCCGGGCAGCCGGCCGTCCCGCCCCGCGCCCCGGCAATGGCCCTGCGCCGCACCCGCCCGGTCAGGCCCGGGGCATGTCCCGGTGAACCTCCAGCCAAGCCCCGCCGACCGCCGGCGCCCTCGCAGGCACCGTCGCCGCCCCACCCGCTTGGTCTTTCCCTAGCCCGAGGGCCCCACTCAGCCCCCCGTCTGCCCTGCCGTACCGGACTGCGTCTGCAGGCGCTGTGTCCGCCCGCACCGTCAGGAGAGTTATCCGTTGGTCACCACCGCTCTGCCTCGCGCCACCGCCGCCGACCTCGCTCGCGTCGGCGAATGCCTCGACATGCTCGCCCCCCGCTGGAACGCCTGGCTGCTGATGAGCCTGGACAGGAAGCCGCTGCGCTACGTCGAGCTCAGATCCCAGGTGCCCTGGCTCCGCGACGGCCAGCTCAGCCCCCGCCTGCACCAGCTCACCGACGACGGCCTCCTCACGCGTGGGCAGGTGAACCAGAGTCACGTCTCCTACGGCCTCACCGACCGCGGCGCCACCGCCCTATCGGTGCTGGAGGAGCTCGCCGCGTGGGGGAGCGCCCATCTGGAGAAGGCGCTGGTCCTCAACCCGGACACCGGCCTTCGGGAACCCGAGCGCATCCCGAAAGCGCAGGACGCCGAGGACACCCTCGGCCTGATCAGCCCCCGGCACACCGCGCCCGTGCTGTGGACGCTGCGGATACGCGGCGCTGCAACCGCCCGTGAGCTGGCTGCCACGGTCATGCCGAAAGCCAGCCCGACCGGCATCTACCCGCCGCTGCACCAGCTGACCGACGACCGGCTCATCGAACGCACAGCCCCTGATGCGCCGCGCTTCCAGCTCACCGAAGCCGGAGCGTCGCTCGCCCCGGTCTTCGCGGCCATGTCCGCCTGGGCGTCCGGACGGGACGCAACCACTGCGCGTACGCACCCCGTGTGGGTCCAGAAGCACGCACCGGACACCGGGCAGCGCACAGCGTGGGCAACCCACCAGCCACGGTCAACAGGCCCGGCCGGCACCGCGGTTGCCGTCCCGTCGCAGCCGCAGCGGGAGGCCGGTGTCCCCGCATGGAAGCCGAACGACCTGTTCTCCCACCGCCCACCCGCTCAGCCTGCGGCCCCTGCCACGGCGGGAGGACCCCGGCGATGACCCACACCGACAGCGCGACAGCCGGTCACGTGGCCCGCGCCGCCGACCTGGTGGGACGGCAGTGGACCACCCGCGTCATCAGCGAGATCGACGACAATGGCCCCATCCCCCGCCAGACGGTCAGCAGCGCCTTCCCCGACCTGCCACATCACGCACTGCACTACGCACTCACCGCCCTGCGCCGGCGAGGCCTGCTCACCGTGGGAGCAGAAGAACCCGACGCACAGCATGAACCCGAAGATCACGAAGAAGAGGAAGAGGAGCCCGAGGAGGAAGGGGAGGTGGCAGGGGCGTCCAACTACGTGCTGACCGAGGCCGGAGCCGACCTCGGCGACGTACACGACGCCCTCTTCCGCTGGGCCCGCCAGCACCACTACCCCGCCCGTACCTGCGACTTCGTCACCCGCGTCGAAGCCACCCTGACCCTGTTGAAGAACCCACACCTCACGGTAGCTCTGACCATGCTGACCACCCCCGGCATCGGCAGCGACCTCGACGGTGAACAACTGCCTTCAGACGATCAACTGCAGGCGCTGATCGAGGACGGCCTCGCCGAGTACTCCGGCGACGGAGGCTTCGTGCTCACGCCGGCGGGGGAGGCGCTGCGCGGTCCACTCGGCGTCCTGGCCTCCTGGGCGCAGACGCATGCCGCCATCGTCCCCACCAGCCGGAGCCCCCGCCGCCCGGGAGCTGTGAGCCCGAAGGCATCGCCTGCTTACCGTTCTTGCTCCGGCGGCCCGGCTGCCGCGTGAGCGAGGCCGCTGACCGCTACCGCCTGCCCCGTGATGCACGCTGCCCGGCAGCGGGCTGGCGGCTGGGCACGCCTTCGCCTCCTCAGCGCACCTCCGGCACTCGCCCGCGCATCCTCGCGGCGCTGATGCCCCCCGCCCACTCAGCCCGCTCCCATCCCCACGTACGTCGCTTCTGGAACCGCCCGTGCCCGACTCTGAACCCGTCCTCCGTCCCGAACCCGAGGACGGGGATGTGTATGTATCCCCGCGCCATCTCGCCGGCTCCACCGCTATCGGTGACCCCGGCCTTCAGCCCCTGCTCGATCTCGGGTGGGAGCTACGCCACGACGACCTCGGCAACGCCTACGTCTCCTCCCCGGACCACAAGGTTCGCCTGGGCTACCTGCCCGAAGGAGACGACGACGGCCTGTGGCGGATCACCGCCTACACCGACAGCTTCGCCTCACCCCAGTGGGGCGTGTGCTTCAACGACCAGGCACCCACCGAGTTCGTCACCGCCTTTACCACCGCCCTGGCCGCCTCCTACACCGAGGGCTACGACGCTCACCTGCGCGGTCAACCCGGCACCGCGCAAAGCCCCTTCGACCCACTGCTGCAGCAGGACTGGGAAGTGCGGCCCTTCCGCCGCGTCGACAGCCTCGACTTGACCTCACCCGACGGTATGGCCCGCATCACCTACGACCGGGACGACACCGGAGCCTTGGACCACGAAGCTGAGCTGACCACCCTAAATACCCGCTGGCTCCTGCGCGGCGGCCCCGAGCTGAACTGGTGGTACGCCACGGCCTCGACGCACACTCCCCAACACCTGGTCACCGCGATCACGACCGCAGTCGCTGATCCGGAGCCGGTGCTGCGCTGGGAAGGCGAACTGCCCCGCCACGTACGCGCCTGCGCCCGGGTCACACCGGTCGCGCCTCCTCGGGCACCGGTTCCGACGCCGCTAGACGTCCACCGCCGGCACACCGACACCCGGCCCGATGCCCGCCGCCCGGTAAGTGTTCCGCGCTGGTCCACCACCACGCATCAGGCCGCCGCACCTTCCCGCAGTCGGCCCGGGCCGCGCCGTTGACCCGGCCAAGGGCGAACGAGGCATTCGTGTCCCTCGATCCGGAGACGGTTCTGCAGGTGCTTCCGCGCCATCTCGCCGGACCTGGCAGCGACCGGCTCCTGGACGTGTGGCCCTTCCCCTTCGAGCAGGGCTGGTCCCTGCACCGGCCCGAGGAGGGCTACCAGCTGGCCGCCAGCCCCTGCCAGCTCGTACGGGCGGGCTTCGTTGCCGTTCCCGGAAGCCGCTACGGCGGCACCTGGACGACTGCCGTCCATGAGGATCCCCTCCGCCCGGCGCGGTGGCAGGCCGTCTTCGACGCGAGTACGCCGGCAGAGGTCCAGCGCGCCTTCTATACCGAGCTGCTGTCGGTCTACTTCGAGGCTCCGGAGGGCGACCGCCGCCGGTACACCAGCGCTGCCGAGCCCCACGAGGTGTACCCGCCGCTGCTGAACGCGGGCTGGCGCCAGAAGATCAACCGCAACGGGCGGCAGGCGATCCGCAGCCCCGACGGACTGGCCTACCTGCACAACTGGTACCACTCCCCGCCCGAGTGGACCGTATGCGCCGGACACCCCAACCGGCCGCTGTGGACCGCGACCTTCAGCGCCGAAACCCCTTCCCGCCTCGTCGCGGCCTTCAACGCCGCCCTCGTCGACCCGGATCCCCTCACCCGAACCGTGCGCCAACTCCCCGCCGCCACACGCGAACACCTCCACCGACACCGTCCTCCGGCCCCAACCCGCTCCCGTTGACGCGCCCCCTGATCCGGCGGTCCTCCGTCGCGCCTCTCGACGGGACCCGTCGCGGACGCGGCTGCTCTACGGCAGGACTCCACCACTCGCCCGCCGGCGGCGTTTCCTCACCGCACCAGGAGGCCATGTGCCGCTGCACGCCCGCCAGTTCTTCCTCCAGCACCTCGCCCTGCCCTACGAAGGCGGCGCCGTCATCGGCAACAGCTACTACGCCACCCCCAACCCCGGCTCGCCGCTGCGCCTGCGCATCGACTTCCAGCCCACCATCACCGAGCACGAATACGACGGACTGCGCCTGAGAGTGATCCACACCGACCGAGGCGCCCTGGACACGACGGTCCTCTCCTTCGCCGACCACGACACCTTCACCGCCCGCGACACCCGCCGCGAGGCACAGGGATCCGGGCGGGACAGCAACAACCGCTTCCGCGACTGGCACAACAGCGGAAGGCCGCCCTGGCACGGCGCACACACCGAGGGACTCACCTACGCCATCGAGCAGTACGTCCAACTGTGGTTCCCGCCCCCGGCAAGTCCGGCCCGCTCAGCACGCGACGCCCCGGCACCTGCCATGAGCCAGCAGCCACCCGCACCGCCGGGCAAGAAGTCTTCGCGCCGTACCCGCTGACGCGAGCCCGGCAGCCCGCTCGCCGACCACATCGCCGTGACGAACCGGTCCGTCGCGCGACTTTCACCGGAGACCACAACGTGAAGAGGCGGCATCCGCAAGGATGCCGCCTCTTCACGTGGGCGGAGTCCCTCCCGAGGTACATGGGTTCGGCACGGACACCTCGCGCCTGCGGCTACTTCCCACCGGTGCGCAACCTCTTGGCCGCGGCAGACTGAGCACGAGCCGCGAACCCGGATCGCGCCGTCCGACTGGCTGGGTTCTTCACCCCAGCCGACTGCACCCGCGAGGCGGCAGCCGCACTCATCAAGCCTCGCTCCGCACCGCCGTGCCTGCCGCTGCATCGGGTCACCACGCTTGCCCATGACCATCACCTCCCCTCTCCAGCGTCCTCCCCGCGCGAGGGGCCGTCCGGCCTGTTCTGCGGGGCGGATGCCGACGCCCAGGTGCGGAAAGCCACGTCGGAGGAGTTCGCCCATGGCAGAAGCGAAGGCCTCCGCCGGAACTGGAGACCTAGTGCAGGGCCATGTCAAAGTACATGCCTTCCCGGAAACCGCAGGTCATAGAAGGGATCGCGTATGGCAGTGGACGCCGACCAGCCTGGTCTTTCCACCACTGTCGAGTCGTTGCGGCTGCGCACCTGGCGCCTGGGTCCTGGCTGGCCGTCGCTGGTGACGGACCTGTTCGGCGACGAGGACTTCCACGTCATCGTCGATGACCGGGAGGACGTCCACATCGCTTCGCAAGACGGCCGCTTCTACCTCGGCTGGTTCCCCGACGGCCGCCCCGGCACGGACGGCGAAGGATGGAAGCTCGCCGTGACCGGAACCGCCGAAGTCTCCGGCTACAGCATCACCTTCGACACCGAGACCCCGGCAGAGATCGTCGCTGCCACCGTGGCCTCCGTCCTGGCTGGCTCCCGCCCGGCCCGTTGCTGAGCCGTCCGCGAGCGCACGGCAGGTGCGTTCTTCGGCTTCTGCACTGACCACATGGCCGCTGCGCCAGCATGCGCCGCCTCGTCCCGCTCTGCGGCGCCCTGCGCGCGCCGCAGAGATCTCTCCCACCGAGAAGGAGACCCGCGTGACCACCAGCGACGACATGACGGTCGGCGACCTCGTCGACGTGCTGTCCGGATTCGACCGGGACGCCATTCCACGCTTGGCGATCAACCCGCTCTTCCCCATGGCCCACCCGATCCGCGCCGTGATCCCGGGCACGGACGAGCAGGGACGGCCTTTGGTCTTCCTTGCCGACGGCGATCCCGAGGGATATCTGCCGCCATCGGTGGCCCGGCAGCTGACTTGGCACCCGCCCTCGAGGCTCCTCGGCCTTACGCGCAGCGACGGGAAGCGGTCGGCGGACGCGGCGCAGTCGTCAGCGGCCTCGGCCGCGGGTTCCCTTGCGCTCCAGCAGGAGGAAGCCCACGTACGGAGGGTCGCGGCACGGCAGTCGCACATGCGGCTGGAGCACATTGAAGACCGCTGGCTACGGCTTCGGAACGTCGGACGCGAGGTCGCGTCGTGCGTGATCGTGGTCGAGGAGTTCGAGGGGTTGCGTGATGGGTTCGACCTGGAGCCTGGGCGGTCCCTCGACTTCGAGCTTCCCGAAACGGCGCGGCCCGAAATCTGCGTCACGTGGGAGGAAGCCGACGGCGAGTTCGTGTATTTGCCGGTGCCGCCCATGGAGTGAGCGGCGCCGACAGGAACGATTCCCCGAGCCGGAAGAGCTAGTGGCTCAGAGGGTGGTCAGGTCCCCCAAGGGCAGAGAGAAGCTGCCCTGGCTGGCATGCGGGGCCACTGCGTCATGTTCCAAGCCCGGGATAGGAATCTTCGTTCCGAAGACGGTAACGGTGGACTCCGCCGCAGAAGCTGTTCCTGTGCCCAGGATTGCTCCTGCCAGTGTCAGTGCGGCCAGTGCGGCCAGTGCGCCAAGGCGTTTCGTGTACTTCATCGATCCTCCTCATGGTGTCTTGCTGTTCAACGAGCGAGGACCGTCAACGGAACGACATGGCAGGCCTGCCCCTTCACCCCCCCGGGTGCTCCCATTCGTCGGTCCCCCCGGTTCCCCCGGGTAAGGGTCCGTGAGTCGATACGCTGGCGCGGTCAGCGGATGTCGCTTCGGCGCCGCCACGCTGGGCCGGTTGGCGGCGCGGATATCGTCGGCGCGGTACGGGTTCTCGGGAGGCGATACGCAGCCGCCGGCTGCTCCGCCCCAGGCCAGCAGAGAGGGCCCGTCAGCTTGCTGACGGACCCTCATGCAAGGTCGAGGTTAGCGATCTTCCATCGCTGCCTGACGGGTCACCACGGACCCGGGCACGACGCGACTACGTCGAAGCCCTTTCCTCAGCGGCCTCAGTTGAGCGCGTTGATGGCCCATCGTTGCTTTTGGGTGCCCTCGTCCTCCTCCAGGAGCACCACACTGTGAGCGCTCTTGCTGTAGGGCGTGAGCACGTTACCCGTGGAGACCGAGGTGATCTTGTAGGTGCCACCGGCAGAAGTCAGCCGCCACTGGAATTCCGGGGTGGAGCCGCACTCCCATTGCTCCACACGGGTCTGGCTGCCGAACCTGACCGGCCTGAGACACTTTTGTGTCTTCTCATTGCGAATTTGGGTGCCACCGTTGACGGACCTGAATGTCCACTGGTTACCGTCACCCGTGGGCTTCTTGTAGCCGGTCCAGATGTGAATGCCGTCGCGGTCATTCTTGCCGTAATAGTACGGCGTCAGGTGGCCGCCGGTCTGGTAGTTGATGATGGCCCACCGGGAGGCGTTCACCGCGGTGGCGGAGCCTGCCGTCAATCCGCCAAGCAGGGCTGTGAGCAGGCCGAGGACGAGAAGGAGCCGATTGGCTGAGCGTTTCACGAAGTCATGCCTCGTTTCTGTGCTGCATGGGGTTATGGAATGCACGGCGCCTTCGGAAACATCCGGCGCGGTGCACCAAGAGACTATGGAATTTCCAGCTCCTCAGCAGCAGTTCCCAACGTCCTTCATTCGATCAGGTATCAACGACCATTTCAAACTGTCACGTTGCGGTGAATGCCCGGCGCGGTGGCGCAGCAAGGCAGCGAATTCCCGGCATTCACTCCCCAGAGCCCTGGGGTCCGCGTCACTCACTGGAATGGAGCGCCTGGCCGCCCCACCGGACCGGCCGCGCTCCCGGTGCCGCCCAGGGATTGAGCGGCACCGGCAGGCGCGAGGTCAGGCGGCTGCGGGATCGGGTGCCGACCGTGTCCATCCGCAGCTGCTTCGCGTGCAGCGCACCGCGGGCGGGCGGCCGTCGCCTCCTTCGACTTCGAGGGTGCCCCGGCAGTGCGGGCACGGTTCTTGGATGACGCGTGTGCGTCGGGTCATGTCCAGCGCGGACTCGACGCGTTCGGCCGCCGAGCGGGCCACGGACGTGATGCGGTCGACCTGGACGGCGTTCAACTCGCGGAACGGGCCCGGGGCTTCATCGAGGCGGTGCGTCAGCCACACTGCGGCGAGCGGCGCCGTACGGGTGGGATGCGTGACGTAGGACCAGCGTGCGGTGTCGGCCTGGTCCTGCGCTGCGGCCAGTGAGAGGCGTCGGCCGATTTCGTCGCCGGGCCGACCGACTTCACGCGGGCGGCGGGGCGTTGCACTGCGCTGGCGATCTGGTCGGCGCAGTCGAAGAGAGCGAGTTCGACGGTGCGCATGGTGTCGTGCACGGCGACGCGGATGGGGACGGGGCGTTCGTCGAGTGCGTCGTACGGGCGGTCGGCGCGGTCCTCCAAGCCGGCCTGCCAGGCGAGGGCGATCTCGTCGGCGTCGAGCTGGTCGAGGGCGTTGAGGTATGCAGCGAGGCCTGACGGGGGCCAGGACACGGTGTTGGGGGTGCCGAGTGCGTCGGTGAGGTCGTCCCAGTGGTGGGTGACGACGGCGAGGTTCTGCTGTGCGGTGCGGGCGGGGATCATCGCAGGCTCCTGTGCTGCTCGGTGTACGGTGATCTCGCCGCATGGGGCGCCCTGGTCTGGCAGGACTGGTAGGGCGCCCCGTCGTCGTTCAGGGCTGTTTCGGCTGGTGCGGGGTCACTGCGCGACGGCATCGTGGCCGTCATGAGAATCGCGTTACTGCGGCGTGTTCGCCGCTCTGCCCCGACACCGTCACAGCTCAAGAAGCGGCGTACACGGGCGATGCGCTGGCGCCACGCCCAACGCATAGACAGTCGGGTGTTGTTGGGACTCGCGGCCTTGGTCCTCCTCGTCGGGCTGCCGCTTGGGGTGTGGAAGCTCCCGTACCTGCTCGACGGTCAGTACCTCGACACCGACTCGATCGGTGAAGGAGTGGGCTCGGCGACGTTGGTGACGGGCTTGCGAACGGCGATGGTCACCTGCGTAGCGGCGATCGGCGCAGGTGTCGCGCTGTTCTACACCGCCAGCACCTATCGTCTGAACCACCGCGGTCAGGTCACTGACCGTTTCACCAAGGCCCTGGAGCGGCTTGACTCGGAGCACATTTACGTCCGCATCGGCGGCATCCTCGCCCTGGAACAGATCATCCGCGACGCGCCCGACCATGCCACCGACGCCGCTCGCGTACTGGGGCACTTTGTCCGGCACATGAGACCACCGGCGTCGCTGGACCGCCCGAACGCCGATATTCAGGCCGCATTGACCGCGTTGACCAGACCCGAAAGCCGCGCACACGTCTGGGACCACGCTTTGGACTCAGAAACCTCTGTCTGGTCGGGGCAGACTTGCAAGGCGCGGACCTCACCAACGCCTTGCTGGAGAAGTCGATCCTCATCGATGCTGATTTGTGCGGTGCGAACCTCACTCACGCCCAGTTGATCGATGCGAATTTCACCGACGCCTTGCTGTCCGAGGCGAACCTCACCGGCGCCCGGCTGTTGGGTGCAGACCTCACCGACGCGGAGCTGATCTGTGCGGACTTCACCGGTGCCTGTGTAACGGTCGATCAGCTCCTCTCTGCGTTGGACCTGCTTGATGTCCGGCTGTCGCCGGACGTGGCCCGCGACGCCAGAATCGTCGCGCGACTGCGACGCGGCGCTGGCTGAGTGCGGGGACCAGCAGCGGGCCCACGGCGGGCGCGATCACTGCCCTCCCGGGCCTCCGGTGCCGCGGTGCAGTGCTCTACCGGCGGCCGGTGGGCGTGGTGATGGTGAGGGGTTCGAGGCGGCGGGCGACGACGTTGATGGCTCCGCGGGCGCGTTCGATGCGACCGTGGATGAGGAGTGCGGCGTGATCGACGGCCATTTTCATGTGGGCGTCCCAGACCGGTGGCGGAACGATGACGTTGACCATTCCGGTCTCGTCTTCGATGTTGAGGAAGCAGGTGCCTTTGGCGGTGGGCGGGCGCTGCCGGTGGGTGACGAGACCGCCGAAGACGACTGTGGTGTCGTCGGGCTCGTTGCGTACAGCGGCGGCGGGGAGCACTCCCCGGGCATCCAGATGGGGCCGGAGGTGCTGGACGGGGTGGCTGTCGGGGCTGGCGCCGGTCGCCCACAGGTCGGCGAAGGTCTCCTCGATCACGGTCATGGCTGGCAGCGCGGGCGGGTCGGGGGGCGCGGTGGTGCCGGGCAGGAGCGCCTCGTCGGCGGTGGCGAGTGCGCCGGCGGCCCACAGGGCTTCCCGTCGGCTGACGCCGAAGCCGTCGAAGGCGCCCGCGGTGGCGAGGTTCTCCAGCAGCCGGGTCGGCAGGCGGGTGCGGCGGGCGAAGTCCTCCAGCCCGGCATACGGGCGGCCATCGGCAATCGCGTGTGCTGCCTCCGCCGAGAGGCCGCGGATCCCGGTCAGGCCCAGGCGGATGGCCCGGCCGCCGGTGGAGGCCTCGTCCGGTTCGAGGCCGGCATGCGGGCCGGAGTGGGTGACGTCGATGCCGCGGACGGTGATGCCGCGGCGGCGGGCGTCGCCGATGAGGGTCAACGGGCTGTAGAAGCCCATGGGTTGGTTGGCCAGGATGCCGGCGATGTAGGCGGCCGGGTAGTGCAGCTTGATCCAGGCGGAGGCGTAGACGATGTGCGCCAGGGACTGGGAGTGGCTCTCGGGGAAGCCGTAGCCGGAGAAGGCCTGGATCATCGTGTAGAGCTCCTCCGCCGCAGCGGGCGGGATGCCGCGGGCGGTCATACCCTCCATCAGCCGCTGCCGTAGTTTCGCGACGCGTTCGGGGGCGTGCTTGGCGGCCAGGGCCTTGCGCAGCTGGTCGGCCTCGCCGGGGCCGAAGCCGGCGCAGTCCATGGCCAGCCGCATCATCTGCTCCTGATACAGCGGCACTCCGAGGGTGCGCTCCAAGGCGGGCTGGGCGAGCGGGTGGGGGTAGGTGACCTTCTCGTGCCCGGCGCGGCGGCGCAGGTAGGGGTGCACGGAGCCGCCTTGGATCGGGCCCGGCCGGATCAGTGAGACCGCCACGACCAGGTCCGCGAACGACTCGGGCCGCAAGCGGGGCAGGGTGGACATCTGGGCGCGGGATTCGACCTGGAAGAGGCCCACGGTGTCCGCGGCGGAGATCATGGCGTACACGCCCGGGTCGTTGGGAGGGATCGACGTGAGGTCATAGACGGGGCCGTGGTGGTGTGCGATCAGATCGCAGGCGGTGTGCAGGGCGGAGAGCATGCCCAGACCGAGCAGGTCGATCTTGACCAGTCCGGCTTCCTCGACGTCGTCCTTGTCGCCCTGGAGGACGCTGCGCCCTTCGGCGGTGGCCCACTCGACGGGCATGATCTCCCCGATGGGCTGGCGGGTGAGGACCATGCCGCCGACGTGAACGCCCATGTGCCGGGGCAGGCCGTCCAGTTGGGCCGCGAGCTCTACCACGTCGGTCGGGATGCCGGCGTCGTCTCCTGGGGGTTCGTGGTGCTGGATGTGCCGGGTCATCTCGTCGATGTGGCCGGTCGCATAGCCCAGCGCGCGGGCGGCGTCGCGTACGGCGAGCCGGGGCCGGTAGGTGATGACGTTGGCGACCTGTGCCGCGTGGGTGCGGCCCCAGCGGCGGTAGACGTACTGGATGACCTCCTCACGGCGGGCGTTCTCGAAGTCGATGTCGATGTCCGGCGCTTCGGCCCGCTCCACCGACAGGAACCGTTCGAAGAGCAGCTTGTGCTTGATCGGGTCGACGGCGGTGATGCCGAGGGCGTAGCAGATGACGGAGTTGGCGGCCGAGCCGCGGCCCTGGCACCAGATTCCGGCGCCGGTGGCGTACTGCACTATGTCGTGGACGATGAGGAAGTAGCCGGCCATCTCCAGCTGTTCGACGACGTCGAGCTCGCGGTCCAGCTGCCGCCACGCCACCTGCGCCGCGGAGGTCTCGCGTGGGCCGTAGGTGTGTTCCGCGGCCCGGGTCGCCAGGTGGCGCAGGAAGCTGGTCTCGGTATGCCCGGCGGGGACGGGGAAGCCGGGCAGCTGCGGTCTCAGGTCGGCGAGGTCGACCACGCAACTGCGGCCCAGCCGAAGGGTGTTCTCCAATACCTCGGGGTAGCGGGCCAGTCGGCGGGCCATCTCGCCGGGTGAGCGCAGATGCGCCGTCGGCGCGGGCGGCACGTGTCCTGCCGCATGGTCGAGGTCTTCGCGGCGGCGCAGCGCGGCCAGGGCCTGAGCCAGGCGGGCCTGGGCGGGGGTGGCGTAGTGCACGGCGTTGGAGGCGACGACGGGCAGGCCGAGCCGGCCGGCGGCGGCATGCAGCGTGTTGTTGCGCGTTGAGTCGGTGGGCAGGGCGTGGTCGATCAGCTCGACGTGCAGCACGTCCGGGCCGACGAGGTCGGCCAAATGCTCGAGATACCGGAGGGCCGCGTGCTCGTCGTCGAGCTCGGCAGCGTTCCGTGCGGGGGCTTGCTCGGGGGACGGGCAGCCGGTCAGGACTGCCCAGTGCCCACCGCGGGCAGCGTCCGCCAGGTGCTGGAGGTCGTAGACCGGGGCGCCTTTGGATCCGGCCAGCTGGGCTGCGGAAAGGGTCGCGGCGAGCTGTCGGAAGCCTGTCAGGTCGCGAGCGAGGACCACCACCGGCTTGTACGGGAAGGGCAGTTCAAGCTCGGCGCCGTAGACCGTACCCAGCCCGTGCTCGCGGGCCGCGGCGGCCAGACGGCGCGCGGCATACAGGCCCTCCCGGTCGGTGACCGCCAGCACCTCGATACCCAACTTCGTTGCCTGCGCGGCCAGTTCCTCCACGCTGCTCGCACCCTGCAGGAAAGAGAAGGAAGAGTGGACGTGCAGCTCCGCCCACCCGGGCCGGTCTCGCCTCCGGGTGGGGAGGCGCAGTAGCCGGCCTCTGCCGGGGTCAGCCATAGCAGGCCTCCGCCCACCACTGCCCTCCTTCGAGCGCCACCAGCCAGGCCACGCTGTTCGCCGTGACGATCTGCATGCGCACCAGGCGGCGTGCCTTGGACGCGTTCCACCACTGCTCCAGGGCCGGCCACGGCTCCGTCCAGCCCGCCACATCCACAGCAGGCTGTCCATGCAGAGTGAGCCGCGCCGGGGGAGCGGACAGCTCCAACCGGGCAGAGACGCCGACCAGTTCGCCGCGTACGTCCTCAAGCCGGGCAGTTTCCGGCTGGACGGGCACCCATGTTGGGTGGGGTGCGGGCAGGCGGCCAGGCCACGGCCCGCCCGGCAGACCGTTCTCGGGCGGCAGATCGCCGAAGGCGACACGCACCGTACGCTCGGCCGGGCCCCGGCCGCCGCCGAGTTGCACGCGGGTGACCGCGCCGTGCCCGAGCATCGCCTGCAACCGCCCGGCTGCGACCTCCATCTCGGCACTCGCCGTCCTCTCGCCGAACAGCAGCCCTTGGCGTCCGGTCGCTGCGCTCAGAGCCTCGGGCCGCACCGCCAGCCGCACGATCCCCTCGACACCATCGCGACCGTCGGTCTGGGGGGTGAGGGCGCCGGACTCCTGCCAGGCAGTCAGTTGCCAGCGGACCCGCTCCGCGACCGCCAGCTCCGACAGCCGCCCTTCGTGCCGCCACAGCCGCGTCAGCCTTCTGCCGTCGGCCAGGGTGAGCGCGACTTCGACCCGCGCGCACACCGCACCGGCGGCGGTCAGGCGTTCGTGCAGCTCCAGCGCGAGCTGCTTCGCGGCGAATGCCACCGGCTCCACCCGCACTTCGGCAGGCTCGAAGACACACGCGGCAGTGAGGTCCTCGCCCGGCTCCCGGGTACTGAGCCCTCTCGCCTCCAGACCGCGGGCCGTTCGGTGCGCCGCCTCGCCGTCGACGCCGAAACGCTCAAGCACCCGGTCGCCCGGCATGGCAGCGAAGTCACCCACGGTGGAGAGTCCCAGCCGCACCAACAACTCCGCGAGGCGCGCGCGGCCCAAGATGCCGACCGGATACGGAGCCAGGAACTCCCGCGTCCGCCCCTCGGCCACCAGCACCCTGCGGCGCGCCGCCAGGGCCGCGGCGAAGACGGTATCCGCCACACCAGCCTGCGCGGTGTGGCCCGCGCAGGCGATGCTCGCCACGACCCGGTCGGCCAGGGCCTGTTCACCACCGAAATACCGGGACGGACCACGCGCCGGCAGCACCACCAGACCGGGCCGGATCAACTCCCACCGCGGCGCAACCTCCGCCTCCAGACGCTGGAGGACAGGCTCAAAGTACCGCATCTCGCCCTCCACATCACGGGCGATCACTTCCAGCCCCGGGGCACGGCTCGTCGCCTGCCGCAGCCGCATTCCACGGCGCACACCCACCGCCCGGGCGGCGACCGAACAGGCCACCACCTTCCCGCCTGCGACCACGGCGCTCGGCAGCGCGCCATCCGGATTGCTGCCGTCGGACACGACGGGCCAGTCCGGCAGCCAGGCGCACGCCACCCGTTCCACCGCCCTCACCGCACCACACGCAGCGCCGCGTTTGGCCCCCGCCCGGTGGCCATGTCCGCTGGTGAACCGGCCGAGGGCTCGGTCTCGGGGAGGGCCACGGCGCGTCCCTCCGGGCCCGGCAGCCACAACCGAGCCGTCCGCGGGGCACCTCCTGCCGCGCCGCGACCAAAGGCTGCCACCTCCACTCGTCGGGCACGCAGCAGCCCATGCCCGACCCCCACGCCCTCCCACCGAGCCCAGGTCACCGCCAGACGCACATCGGCGCCCTCCCATGCACCTGCGGTCAGCAGCACCGCACCGGTCCGCCGCAGCACCACACGAAGACGCTGCACGGTGCGACCTGTCGCAGGACCGCACACGCCCACCAGCAACACGGGAACCGCCTCGGCGAGCGCGGCCACCACCTCCGGCCATCGCCGACCGGGATGGTCAACGAACATGCCCATCCCGGCATCCAGACCCATCGACTCCGCCGCCAGTACCCCCAGATGCGGCATGCCGATCACCGCCCACGACCCGGCCTCACCAACAGCCTCGGCGGCCAGAGCCAGCAGCAACGGCACATCGCCACCCGTGCTCACGCTGCTGCCCGGACGCAGGCAGCCACCAGGCAGCAGCGGACTGAGCCCAGCAGCTACCGGGAACCCGGAACGCTCCTGCTGGGGCAAGGGCTTGTCGACGGCTCGTGCTGCGCTCACACAACAGAGAATCGAACATAAAGTCGATTGTGTGCAAGTGCGGCGCACTGCCGTGCGCCGGCTCGGTAGCGCCGGATCCTCGGGTGGTTGCCTCGACTCGTCGCTCACGACCTTGAAGTTCGGGACAAACCTCGGGCGACGAGTGCGGTTGTGGACGTGTGGCCTCGGGCGGCCTGGCGACGGCCCGAGAATGCCTGGGTGGGCCTGCTTCCTGTACCGCTGGGTGCCGTCGCTGTGACTCCGGCGTCAGAAATCGATGTTGACCATCCGGCCACGCACGGGTGAGATATGCCCGCCGCATAGGCCGCCAGGAGCTCTTCTCGCGCACCTTGAGGACAGGTGGCGGCAGTTGGGCACAGGAACCTCCTGTTAAAGGCCGGGCGTACGACCCCTCGACGAGCGCCCCCAACAGGTGGGTCGCGGTGGGATTTTGCGATAACCCGCCGCTACTTGCTGTTGAAGTTGGCGATGCGCTCCGTGAACGGGCTAGCGTCCAGTCGTGAAGAGACCCCGGCTCAGGTTGGCGCCCGCCGGGGTCCTCGTGGAGCACGACAGATCAAGGAGATTCTTGTGGTTCCCGACCTGCATCTGTCCGGTCGATGGTTGCGCCATCGACCGCGACGGCCCGAACGTAGCACGCCCGTGGCGTTCAGCTTCAGCCCGAGACGCGTGAGTTTCCTGGATGTCACGTTCGGCGCTGATGTCGCTGTCTCCCTCACAGTGTTGGGCTCGGTGCTGTTCGGCGACGTTGCTGTGTCGACCACGGGAGCGGCCGTCTGTGTGGCAGCCGTGGCGACCGCGGCGCGATCATACGTCCGCTACCAGCGCCTTCGTATTCGCTGAAGCCGCACGCGACACCGAGCACGGAGAGCACCGGTGCCCGGCCGCTCTGAAGGCGCTCGGGGCAGCTGTTGACTCCCGTTCCGGTCGCGGCGGGAAAGCCCGCTCCCGGAACGGGAGTCTCCCCAACGTCTTGACCAGGGACACGGCGATGACCCCTTCCGCACCACGCATCGGCACATGCGTGTACTGCAGCCGCGAGATACGCCAGACGGGCCCAGGCCGGACGCGGATCTATTGCAACACCGCCTGCAGCAGCGCCGCGAAACGCCGATCTTCGAACTCCGAGCGCACCAACGAGACACGGAAGGTCGCCGAGGACATTCGCTGGCACGCCGAACAGTTGCTGGCCGCAGCACAGGATGACGCCCCCCTTCAGGAACACCGTCTGCACTGCGACGCCATACGCACGGCGTTGGAGGCTCACGAAGCTGCCGCAGTTGCAGCCGCGCGCAACCGCGGACAAACGTGGGCAGAAATCGGCGCCGTCGTGGGACTGACCACCGACGCGGCACGGCACCGTTGGAATGCCACCCGACACCAAGGAGCAATGGCACGGCACCAACAGCGCACCGGACAGTGGGCCGCGCAGCATGGCACCGCAACGGCCCCGTCCGAGGAGACTCCGCCACAGCCCGTCTACCCTGGCCTCCCTCCGGGCATCTACGTGCGCGAGACAGAAGATGGCGACGCGGGGTTGCATGGACCATCGCTCAACCAACTGTCCCTAGCTCTGTCTCACTTACAGCGAGCCTCCGGCCGCAGTCTGCGGGACCTCGCCGACGCGATTGACTGCTCGGCCTCGTACCTCTGCCGCGTCCTGTCGGGAGAACGCAAACCCTCATGGCGCGTAGTGGAACGATTGGCTTCCGCATGTGGCGGGCACCCCGAGGATCTGCAGGTGTTGTGGAGAGAAGCCTCAGGGCTTGAACCCCTGCCCCAGTGGCGCGAGGACTCCGCCGTCCGTGCCTTCCACGCCAGCATCCGCGGTCTGCACCTCGCTGCTTCCCGCGCTCCCGCCGAGGACATCTGCGCAGGAGCAAAGGAGCTCGATCCGAACGAGGTCGCTTCCCTCATCCACGGAGAGGACATCCTGGATTGGCCCACCGTCTCCCGTGTCATCCGCCAACTCAGGGGGCAGCCAGGCAGGATTCTTCCCGTCTGGAAAGCGGCGATGACCAAGAACGAACAGGACGCGTGACCAGGAGAATGAAAGACGTCAGGTACGTGACCATCGGCTGCCCAAGCAGCATCGTCACCTACGCGGACCCAGGAGCGCTACCGGGCACCGGAGTCTTGTTCCCGCCACGCATCATCCAGCCACGTGAAGATCGGGTGCCGCGAGGATCTCGTGCAGTCTGCCCCAATGTGGCCCAGCGTTGTAGCTCGCTTCGGCACACCAGGTGGATCTCCTGCTGCCCTCATCGCCGCAGTTCTGGCTGCCGGCCGGGGCCGTGTCCGCGAGTTCCTGAGTATCTTCCCCGGCTCGTGATCTCGTGATGCTGCTCCCGTTTCGCCCGGAGTGCCAAAGGGCTGACGAGCTGATGGCGGCGCAACCAGCATGGCGTGGTGGCTGCTTCCCGCAGGAAGCAGCCACCACGCCATGCTGGTTGCGCCACGGTGAGGCGGCTCAGCCCCGGGCGACCACCTTGCGGAGCGCCTTGTTCAGGTGAGTGTCGACCAGGCCGGGAGAGCCGGAGACCACCACGAGGGTGCTCCCGGTCCTGACGGCCGTCTGTTTGATGATGGTGCTGTGCCCGGCGCCGGTGAAGGTGAGGAGCTGGCCCCACCGTTCCTCGCCGTTCCGCGCCATGGGTGTCGTCTGCGTCGTGACCTCGATGGGCGTGCTGCCATCCGTCACCTGGTAGGACGGGCAGGAGCCCATCGCCTCGAAGATCCGCCGAGTGCCCTGCGAGAGTTTGGCTTCGGTGTCGCTGTAGAGCTCCTCGGTCACCTCCGCGTCCGTACCGCCCGCATAGGTGAAGGTGACCTTGGCTCGGTGCGGGAAGGCCAGCGTGCCGCCGGCTGCGGCGTCACCGCCCAGCTTCTGAAGCGCTGGGCATCCCACCACGGTCATGTCGTCGTGGCCGACGGGACGTTCGGGCTTGAGCGTGTATCCCTCGCCCAGGTCCCCGGCGTCCAGCAGCCGCTTCTCGAGCTGGCCGGAGGAGAGCGGCGCAGCCGGCGCCGCGTCGTGCCGGGATCGGGCCGAGGAGTCTGGCGTGGGGGATGTCGCCTTGTCCTCTCCGGTGTTGGGACTGCTTGGGGAGCAGCTGGTGATGGTGAGGAGGGAGAGGATGGCGAGGCCGAGCACGGCGTTGGTGGTGGCGCGTTTGGGCATGGTGGAACCCCCAGGGTCGTCGCGGTAAGTGCTGACAGACCGGCCGGAGTTCCGGCCGTGGGGGTTGAAGGGATGGGGGTCAGAGGCCGACGGCCTTGATGCCGTCTTCGAGACTGGCGTGGAGGTCCCTGACGGGCCCGCTGTTGCGGTTGAACCAGACCGCATCCAGCCTCGGTTCATACGTATCATGCCCGCCCGGGCAGCGCAGCCAGACGTCCTCGCCCGTGATGTAGACGACCCACGGCCGGTACGAACCGCACTGCGGGCACTCGCGGACCTCGCCCTCGATGACGAGCGGCTGGTCGTAGCGAATCATCATCCCGGCAAGATCCTCACGCGTGTGTGCCCACAGCTCCCTGGGAAGGAATTCCTCCTCCACGGAGGGAGATTGTGCGGCTGTCGACGCGCTCCGGGAGAGCGGGATCTCGCGGGAGATGCGGTCATGCTCCGCGAGCGCTCTGTGCATCTGCTCTTCGTAGATCCGGTCCCGCTCCCGGCGTTCGCGCATGCGTCGGAACATTCGATCCCCTCTCATCCGTCCTGCAAGGTCACCCAGATCATCTCGCGACACCGCGACAGTTTCTAGACAAAGATTCCTGAACTTCACCGGCCCGGTGGCGTCCGTCCTGCGGCGCTGTGACCTGCGCGGACACATGCGTGGTCGACCGCTACGTGCTCGGTGCCGTAGCGGGAACTCGCCGAGGTGAACATCCAGCGCCGCTCCGGCCTGACCGAGGAGCAATGGCGCACCACTGTTGGGCCCTACCTCCACGACATCCTGCGCACCGGCGCCTATCCGCAGCTCAGCCGCGTCATCCACGAGGCCACTGACCTCGACAACGACGTCCGCTTCGAACGCGGCCTCACGCACGTCCTCAACGGCCTCAAAGGATTAGTCAGCTAGACGACTTACAGGACAGGTGCTAGTCGGTACGGCCCGTGGCTGCAACCGTTACGCCCAGGCCGATCATTGCGAAGCCGCCCGTCCCGCCGACCATCGACAGGCGGCGGTCCGAGCGGGCGAACCAGGAACGGGCCGCCGAGGCTCCCAAGCCCCACAGGGTGTCCGTCATCATGCCGATGGCGACCGGGACCAGGCCCAACACCATCATCTGGACGGGTACGTGGCCCGCCTCGTGATCCACGAACTGCGGCAGCACGGCCGCGAAGAAGACGATGCCCTTCGGGTTGGTAACGCCCACAAAGATGCCGTCCAGGACCGTGCGCCGATCGCTGCGCTGCTCACCGGCTGGGAGCTCCATGTCCGCCGCGCGCACCTCCTTGCGGTGCCGGAATGCCTGTACGCCGAGGAATACGAGATACGCCGCTCCGGCCAGTTTCACACCCATGAACACCGTCGCCGAGCCTTCAACCAGCACCCCGAGGCCCCAGGCCACCGCCACGACAAGGAGGTACGAACCGACCATGTTGCCCAGGACTGTCGCGAGCGCCGTGCGACGTCCGTGCGCGAGGGCTCTGCCAATCACGAACAGGACGCTCGGCCCGGGAACCACGATCACCAGTAGCGACATGGCCGCGAAGGTAAGAAGGCTCTCCATAGGCACCATGTAGCCCTCACCTCCGGGATTGCTTGTTCAGGGGCCATGCAAACAGGCCCCGGGCCTTCCGCTCTAGACGCATTCACATTCCGATCTCATCAGGCGCTGACAATTGATGACCGGGCATGCGGCCGACGTCGCCCCCGCCCCACCGCGTCGAAAGCGCGAAGGGGCATGCTGCGGGGACAGTTCGGAGGGGTGAACGTCCCCTGCTGGCCCGGGACGTTGGCCTGGTGAGTCGACGATCGTGTGTGCTGCTCGCCCCGGCCAGTGCGGGGAGGAAGCCCAGGGAGCGGCTTGGCCGTCAGACTTCGACTGCGGGGTAGGTCTCGGTGTAGCTGTCCCCATCGGCCCCGTAGTAGGTGCAGGTCCGCGTGTCCAGGTCGACGTCATACCAGACCACGCCGGCCTCCCAGCAGCCCTGGACGAACTCGGGGAAGGTGGTCTCGCCCGCCTGGTCCGCGCGCAGCGCTGCAATGAGCGTCCGGCGGTCGAACCTCGAGACGCTGACCATGCCCGCGACCAGAGGCTCGCCCTGGACGGCGACTGGACCGGCTCCGGTGAGGTAGAGCATCGCATTCGACGGGACAGCCATCCGGCAACGGGTGACCCCGTACTGCCGGAGCGTCTCGGCCAGGTACGGGAAGCCGGCGACCTTGGGTCGTACAGCGGCCGCACGCTCCATAGCGGCCTCCAGGTTCTTGATCGCGTGATCCATGGACGTCTCCAGTACGGCGTGTGCGCCGGGCGCGGTTCGCCCGATCCGATTGACAATAGATATACGGAATGACAATATGTTGTCAAAGAGCGAGGAGGCGTGCATGCATGGCTGATGAGATGGCCCTGCTGGTGGCTGACATCTACGAGGCGGCAGGTCTGCTGCGCCGGTCAGGGGAGGCCATCGCCGGGGCGGAAGGGCAGACGCAGGCTCGATGGCAGCTGCTGAGTGTCGTCTCCGACAGCCCGCGCAGCGTGGCGCAGGCGGCCCGACGGCTCGGCATCACCCGCCAGGGGGTGCAACGTGTCGCCAACGACCTGGTGCGCGAAGACCTGGCGGTATTCCGGTCCAACCCGGATCACCGAAGCTCTCCGCTCCTCTCGCTCACCCCTGCCGGGCAGGAAACCCTGCAGAGGATCACGACCCGAGCTGCCCAGTTCCACGAGATGCTCACTGCCGGCGTCCCTCCGAACGAGATCACCGCTGCGCGCGTACTGCTGCACCGGCTCATGGAGCAGATGCGGCAGCACGAAGACGGAAGTGAATCTCGTCCGACCGACTGATCCCTCGAGGCCCGCTCCATGGCCGACGAGAAAGACCGGCCCGACCGGCCGGACTTCATCCCATCGCCGCCTCACAGCCCGACTACCTCGACAAGAGCGGCAGACCATTCCGGTCATCTGCCATCCCCGACATCAAGAGGCAGGTGGAGTATGAAGAAGTCAATCCTGATCACGGGCGCCACATCCGGCATCGGGCGCGCAGCCACAACCGAGTTCGCCTCGCAGGGCTACCAAGTATTCGCCACCTATCGAGCCGACGACCACCGAGGCGAGCTCGCGGCCACCGACAACGTCCACCCCATCCGGATGGACGTGACCGATGCTGCCGATCTTGAGCGGGCGTACGCGGCCGTTGCGGAGGCGGTGGGAGGAGACGGGCTCTACGCCGTGCTCAACAACGCCGGCATCACCTACTCGGCCCCGTTCGAGTACCTCGACGAGAAGCGCGCACGAGAGGTCATGGAAGTCAACGTCATAGCCCCCTACCGCATCACCCAGACATTCATCCCCCTGCTCATCGCCCACAACAAGAGCAACCACGTGAAAGCACGGGTAGTGAACATCGCATCATGGGCCGGCCTCATGGCGTCGCCCTTCATCGCCTTCTACAACGCATCAAAATTCGCAGTGATCGGGCTCACCGAATCCATGTTCTACGACCTGCGCCTCCTCGACATCCACACGGTCCTCGCCATACCGGGAATCACCAAGACACCCCTTCTGGCGAAAACCACCGGGGACGGCTCGGCGGCCTTGGACACGATGCCGGCCGAGGGCCGAGCGCGATACCAAGACCTCTTCGATCACTACGCGACGATGAGCGCCCGCTCCGAGGCAATGCCCATGCTCGCCACTCCCGAGAAGGTCGCCCACAAGCTCCACCGAATCGTGGACAAGCCGAAACCGCGGTTCAAGAACAACCTCGGTATCGACGCGAGCCTCATCGATCACGTGATCACCCGGCTCCCACGGGCAGCCAGGGTCGCGATGAACAGACGCATGTACCAGCTGGACAGCGCACGCCCCGCAAGCCATGCCCCCAAGGACAGGCCATAGCCGCAGGCTCCCTACGCAGGAAAGAAGCAGGCCATGCAACTCGCACCCCACCTCCACCGCCTCGGCAACGACATTGTCGCGACATACCTCATCGACACCCCGGAGGGAATCACCCTCATCGATGCGGGATTTCCCGGCCACTGGCGTGATCTGCACAAAGAAGTCACCGCGCTCGGCAAGCGGCTCTCCGACATCAAGGGCCTGATCCTCACCCACGGGGACTGCGACCACATCGGCTTCGCAGAAAGACTGCGTGACCAGCACGGCGTGCCGGTCTACGTGCACGCTGCCGACGCCGACCAGGCCCGAACCGGCGCAAGACCCAAGGCGACCACCGGCCCCATGCGCCTGGGACCGACCATGGGCTTCTTCGCCTACGCCCTCCGCAAGGACGGCCTCCGCGCGAGACACGTCCAACAAGTCGACCAGATCGCGGACGGAGACGTCCTGCCCCTCCCAGGAAAGCCCAAAGTCATCGGACTTCCGGGCCACTCTCCCGGCAGCATCGCCATTCACGTCCCCATCGCCGACGCCGTCATGATCGGCGACGCCTTCGTCACCCGCCACTTGCTCACCGGACGCAGGGGCCCTCAGCCGGCGCCCTTCTCCCAAGACCCCCAAGCGGCGCTCTCGTCACTGGAGCGCCTCACAGAGCTGCAAGCCTCGTGGGTACTCCCCGCTCACGGCGCCCCCTGGCACGGGTCTCCGGCCGACGCGGTCGCCGCCGCACAGCTGACACGGTGAGCACCTCAAGCGCCGAACCGTGCTTGGAATTACCCGGAGCCCGACGGCATCCTCCAGACGATGAAGGTGATGCGCCGTGCCGAGCCATGATCTGTAGAGGCCGTTACAGTTTCACGCCTCCACCCCAGCAGCCGGCGCCCTGCGCCCGAATGCCGGGCAGCATCCGCCCGTACGGCGGCTGGTCGGGGTCGATGGGGGCGTGGTCGCCGTCGGGCTGGAAGTGGGCCATCTGGCGGCGCAGCAGCTCGGCCTCGGCCCCGGGCTCGTCGACGATCGTGGCCCAGCAGGTGAACTGGACGGCCGCGTAATAGCTGGTAGGGACGGCCGTCGGTGGGCGGGATGCCGGGCTTGGCGCGCCAGAGGCCGGGGATGAACGCGTAGTCGCTGGTGACGGTGGAGGTGACCTTCGGATCGGCCTCGATCGCCTTCCAGGCAGGGTTGGGCCGGGCGAGGTGGACCAGCAGGGCACCGGCGTCGACGGTGAAGTGGGTGGGCACGGCCATGGGCGCTTGGCTGGGCAGGCCGTTGACGCTGAGGACGCCGAAGTCGTGGCCGTCGGCGATCCACGTCTGCCATTCGGCGTCGTCCAGGGCGGCATCCCAGGGTTGCATGAACATGCCGGGCTCCTTTTCGGGATTGTGGGTGAGGTGAGGGTGAGGAAGCTGACGGCGACGGCCAGCGCCAACCACGGCACCAAGTACGAGATCGCCTGGGACGACTGCGAGGAGCGACGGTACAGGCAGACCAGCGCATGAGCGTCTCGCTACTTTGCACCGTGGGTCAGGGATAGGAGACCGGAGTCGACTGTGCCGAGGGCGCGGCGGTGTGGTTACTTTGTCTGATTTTCATGACGGGGAATCATCTCCCCGGAGCGAGGAGGCTGCCGGCTCATCCAGCGCCAGCTGGTTGATCTCGCGACAGCCGCACCTTGGATGGCCCAGCATCTTCGCCCGCAGCACCAGCCACCAGCAGCGACTCGGTGTCACAGCATCATCCGGAGTGATCACGCAGACATTCCCCACCCTCCACGGAAGACGGGACTCTCCGCATGACAACGACATGGAAGCGGGGCGGACTGAGTGCCGCCGTCGGCCTCGCCCTCGGCCTGGCCCTCCTGCCCGCGCAACAAGCACACGCAGCGACCCTCGTCCCCTGCAACAACATCCCCGCCCTCAAGGACGCCATCGACCAGGCGAACACGACCGGGGTGCAGATCGTCCTCGCCACCGGCTGCACCTACACCCTCACCGAGATCGACAACGGCGAGAACGGACTCCCCGTCATCACCGGCAACGTGCGTAT
Organism: Streptomyces bathyalis; assembly: GCF_015910445.1. Classification (NCBI taxonomy): domain Bacteria; kingdom Bacillati; phylum Actinomycetota; class Actinomycetes; order Kitasatosporales; family Streptomycetaceae; genus Streptomyces; species Streptomyces bathyalis. Next base: position 141,601 of record NZ_CP048882.1, on the reverse strand, counting down.
CGCCTCCAACGGCGCCACCATCGAACGCTCCGCCAGCGCCGCTGACAACTTCCGCATCTTCGAAGTCGACAGCGGCGGCAGCCTCAACCTGACCCGTATCAGCATCACCGGCGGACAACTCGGAACAACCAGTGATGGCGGCGCCATCTCCAGCACCGGCAGGGTCGCTCTCACCGGCGGCACCATCAGCAACAACGAGGCAGGAGGCGGTGGCGGCATCGCCAACTTCGGCGACGGCCAGCTTTCCCTGACCCAAACCAACGTCGAGGGCAACGAGGCCACTAACAACTTCGGAGGCGGCATCGAACACCTCGGCAGCACGATGACCATGACAAGGGGAGCACTCCGCAACAACACCGCCGCCGACGACGGCGGCGGCATCGAAAACGGCGGGGACGCCACCTTCACCGGCACCACCATCGCCGGCAACACCAGCGCCCGTTTCGGAGGCGGCATCGACGCCTTCGGAAGCAACACGCTGAAGGTCGCCTCCAGCACCATCAGCAACAACACCGCCGTACGCGGGGGCGGCATGTTCAGCGGCCTGGGCGCGAACACCACCCTCACCGGCGGAACCATCAGCGGCAACACCGCGGAGAACGGCGGCGGCATCGACAGCCCAAGCGGCCAGCTCTCCCTGTCCCAAACCATCATCCAAAACAACGAAGCCACCAACGCTGGAGGCGGCATCCGCGCCGCCGGCACGATGACCATGAGGCAAGGAGCACTCCGCAACAACACGGCCAACTCCGACGGCGGCGGCATCGAAAATGGCGGCGGCAACGTGACCTTCACCGGCACCCCCATCAGCGGCAACACCAGCGGTGGTAACGGCGGCGGCATCGACAACGTCGGAGGCGCCAGCCTGAATGTCAACTCCAGCACCATCAGCAACAACCAGGCCGTAACCGGTGGCGGCCTCCGCAACGCAGATAACAGCACCGCGGCGCTCGTCAGCACGCGCGTCACCGCCAACCACGCCACCGGAGGCCCCGGAAGCGGCGGTGGCATCCTCGAGGAAAGCGGTGAGGTACTCCTCACCGGCAGCAGTGTCACCAGCAACACCCCCGACAACTGCGCACCCCCCGGCAGCATCCCCGGCTGCACAGGCTGACCACCAAGATCCACCCCGCGGCCGGGCAGCGACACAAGCCGCTGCCCGGCCGCGACCACGACTGCCAGCAGCGTGAACCCTGCTCACTCGCGCCCGAGCGCATGACGCGAGCACGAGCGGGGCTCCCGGCGATGAGGACTGAGACAGGGCTGGGAGCGAGTGGTTGTCAGGCGCCGAGGTGAGCATCATTCCCCCGCGGGCGCACCGAAGGCCGAGCCATCGCCACCACCTCGCTCCGCAGGCTGCTTCCATGGCCACTCAGGATCGTATGGGCGCCAGGTGACCTCGGGTGGATCACTGTTCGGCGCCATGAGCCACTCGCGGATGCTCAGGGGCCTGCCCGTGAGGGCTGCAGGACTCAACTGTCCCTGCCGTCACCGGGCTCGGCTCCGTCCCTCCTGCTGCCGTGTCACGGGAGCCGAGCTGTGTGACTGCGCTGGCCCCGCACCGCCCGGCCCGGGTATGGGGGCTGCGTCGGCGGACAGATCGGCCGCCCGGCGCAGCCGCCAGACCAGGACATCGCTGACCGAGTCTGCGGAGTCCAACTCGCGCCGCGCCGCTGCCTTCTTCAGCAGGCTGGCGCGCTCGTGCCCGGCGGTTTCGGCGTCGGCGAGAGTGGCCGCGAGGGCGTGCCAGCCGGGCTCGACCAGGATCTGTTCGGCGAGCTCGGGTACCGCTTCCCGCACCACGGCGGCGTGTCTTTGCTGTTGGACCTGGGGGAGTTGGCGGCCCCGGCGGCGGAGTGCGCCCATGGGGTGCCCGGCGGCGCTGATGTAGGCGGCGCGCAAGTGATCGGCTGCTTGCCGGGCAGCGGCGGCTTGCTGCGCGTGGTGGTGTCTGGCGTGCCAGTTCGCTGCGGCGATAGTGAGGAAGAACAGCATGTCGATGACCATGGCAGTGGTGGCACCGTCTTCCCCGCGGCCGAGCGCCGGTCCGCTCTGGACGAGGTCGCGTGCTGCCTGCCGCAGGGCACGGTCGTGGCCGCGCAGGGCGCGGATGTGGGAGCGGGAGGCACGCTCGAACGCCCAGGCCGCCTCCCGCAGTTCGCCCCTGGTGTGGGCGTCGGAGGTCTTGGCAAGGGCGTCGAGGACTTCACCTCCGGCGGCGATCTGCGCCGCGATGGCGCCGTCGTCGCCCTGGTCGATGACCAGCACCGCCGACCACGCTGCCTGCGTAGCGGCACGCCGGGCCGCTGCCGCGCGGCTCACCCGGGGGCCAGCGGCCTGGCCCTCATGTTCCTCCGTGGCGGAGATGTTCTGCGGGTTGGTGGTGAAGCGTTCCCGGATGCGGGGCAGGGACAGGTCCGGAGCGAGCTTGGAACCGGAGTAGAAGACGGGCTGCTTGTCCTTGTTGTGGTCCCCTGGCAGGGCGACGGTGTAGCCGAGGATGTCACCTGAGGGTGCGGTCCTTCGGCGTAGGAGGAGACCGGCGGCGGCGAGCCGGTCGAAGAACTCCGCCTCACTCGCGGCGCCGGCCACCGCACCACGGACCCTCTCCCGCAACTGCTCTCGCGGTGTCCGCTCGTGTTGTTGCCGTTTCGCCTTGTGTCTCTCGGCGCTGGTGGGGCGCTTCGCGGCCGTCTTGTCGCCGGGGTTGAGGCGTCGCAGACCGTATTCGGTTTCCAGGCGGCGGGCTTGGGATTGGGAGCGGGCTGCGTCGTGGTCCAGGTCGGGCCTGTAGCCGTCCTCGCGTACGAGGGTGGCGAGGATGTGGATGTGGTCGTCCGCGTGGCGCACCGCTGCCCAGCGGCATCCGGCCTCGTCACCGTCGGGGTCGATGCCGGTGGCGGCGACCATGCGGCGGGCTATCTCGCCCCATTCGGCGTCGGTCAGGATCCGGTCCTCGGAGGCGTTGCGGATCGAGCAGTGCCACACGTGCTTGGCCGGGCGGCGCGCGGCGTCGATGTTCTCCAGCGGCTGGTCCAGCAGCCGAGCCAGCTGCTTGAGAGTGGCGTGCGGGTCGCGGCCGGGATCGGGAGCGAGCCCGTCGAAGGAGGCCACGAGGTGCGGGTCGATGTGCTCCTCGTAGGTGCCGAGCCCGTAGAGGTAGTACAGCAGGCCGATGGTGCGCTTCCCGCGCTTGTGGATCCGGGGAATCAAGCCGGCTGCCTGGGGCTCATGCGCGGTCGAGGAGCTTGTCGGCGGCGTCCTGGACCCGATGGGCGGCGCGCCGGACCGAATCGAGGACGGCATCGAGTTGCTCCGGCTGTCCGCCGGAGTTCAGGGCCTTGGTGATCTGGTTGAGGTTGCTGCCGGCCCAGCCCAGGTTGCGCCGTGCCGCGAACAGCTCGGCCACCAGCTCCCGTTGGCCTGCGATGACCGCCGCCGTGTTCTCAGCGTCCCGTGCGGCGGCGAGACCGGCGCGGGCAAGGAAGGCGGGCAGGCTCGTACGGGTCTGCTTCGCGGCAGCGGCGAGCAGTCTCTTCTCGTCGTCGTTGAGACGGACACTGATCGTGTGAACGCGCTTGTCAGGCAGGCTTTTCGGTGAGCGCTTACGCGAGGGCAGCTTCGGTGAACGTGTGCGTGGCGAGGCTTCTCCCCCTGGCTGCGGTCCGCCCCCGGTCCCTGCCTGGTGGTCCAGTGCCCCCCGGCGCTGGTCCGCTCCCGCCACCCCCGGGGCGGGCTCCGGCCAAGACACCTTCCCCGACGGGGAAGAGTGTCTTGGCCGATAACTTGCTCGCGCCGAGACCGAGTTGATCTCCGGCTCCTGCTCGTCGCGGTCCGAGGTGTTGCTCGGTTTCGTCATCGCGTGCGGGCCTCCTGTCGGGTGCGGTACTGGATGCGAGCGGCGAGTCCGAACACGGAGCTCGGCCCGTCCAACACGCGTGTGATGCCGTGGGGACTGTGCTGGATGAGCCACCGTCCGTTGGGGGCGCGTAGGGCGGCATGGAGAAGTCCGTAGCGGACCAGGACGTCCGCCCAGGCGCCGGCTTCGGCCTCGGTCGCACGACGAGTCCGTGCATGGTGTGAGGTCATCGGTGAACTCCGTTGCGAGGAAGGGATGGTGAGCCCTGGTAGGGCTTGGCCTGGTGCTTTGCTGTCGTCAGCCGCATTCGCGGCAGTGCGCCAGGTGCCGGTTGAGCGCTTGGGCCATGCGCTGGCGGGCCCCGAGGGCGGTGGTGCGGCTGACCTTGGCCGAGGTCTCGCCCTGGTGCCGCTCGGCGTGGCGGAGCAGGAAGGCGATGTCCCGCTCGAAGTCCGCTTTGATGCGGGCGAAGCGCTGGCAGGTCCTCACTGCGTCCTCCTCCGCTTCGGCTGCGGCAGGTGAGCCAGGGCCGGGTCCCGGTACAGACGCTGCTGGAGCGCGGTGAAGCGCTCGTTGCTCAGCGGGATGCCCTTGCTGCGCAGGTGAGGCCGCAGCGCCTTGCGCGTCATGCGTCCCTCCGACAGAGCGGCCTGCCGTGCGACCGGAAGCAAGTCCTCCAGGGAGACCGGTTCACCGCCCGACTGCTCGGCTCGGTCCGCGTCTTTGTCCGCCTCTTCCTCGTCTTGATCTCGGTCCGGGGACGGTCCGGTCCGGTGGTCTGGTCCGGCATCGGTGGTCCGGTCCGGTCCGGTGGTCTGGTCCGCGAACGGTCCCGTGGTGGTCCGGTCCGGGGAGGTGTTGGTCCGCGGTCCGTCTGGTGCGGTGGGCAGTTGGTCCGGGGACGGTCCGCCTCGGTGGTCCGCCGGACCGTTGGTGAGGTCGGGCTCCGGCCGGTCCGCAGACGGTCCGTCCGTGGTCCGGTCCGGAGAGGGGCCGCTCTTGTCCGTTCCGGCGGTCCGGTCCGGCATCTGCGCCTGGTCTGCTGTGTGGCCTGCGGTGATGCCGGTCCGCGTACGGTCCGCAGCCCGGTGCCGCAGTTGACCGGAACTTCCGGCCGGTTGGTCTGCGTTCGCGGGCCACTGCGGCGATGCGGTCCGGTGGTCTGGTCCGGCATCGGTGGTCCGGTCCGGTCCGGTGGTGGTCCGGTCCGGGGATGGTCCGCCTCGGTGGTCCGCCGGACCGTTGGTGAGGTCGGGCTCGGTCCGGTGGTCCGGTCCGGCCGTGGGTGCTTCGTGTGGTCCGGTGCGGGGACGGTCCGCCATGGTCTCGGTCCGCGCTGGTTCGGTGTGCCGAGTGTGGTCGGTGAGTTGGGTGGTCCGTCGGCGTGCGGCGCGGCTGGTGCGGGTGCGGTCCGCGGTGTGGTGGCGGGTGATGAGGATGTAGAGGTGGACCGCTCCGGCCAGGGCGAGCGGCGCGAGGGTGGACAGGACCGCTACGACCGTGTCGCCCAGGCGCAGGCCGCCGGGGTTGGTCTGCTGGTTGAGGCGGACCGCGTGCAGGGCGTTGGCCCAGATGCTGGCTGCGGTGGCGGTGCCGAAGAGCGTCCAGACATATAGCCGGGCGCGCAGGGGTGCGGTGGAGAGCACGAGGAGGGCGCGGACGCCGTAGGCGATGAAGCCGTCGATGACCAGCGGGAAGAGGTAGGTCAGCAGGCCGCGGATGTGGATGGCGACGGCCATCTGCTGCAGCGCGTCGTAGCTCAGGGCGCAGCCGGCTGCGCCGAGGAGCACGATGGCCAGACGGTCCCAGGGCCCGATGGGTGCGACGGCGAGCGCCGTGTTGGTGTTGTTCATGCGGCCTCGTCGAGGGCGTCGAGGAGCTCTTGGGTGTGTTCCTGGTGGTGCAGCGGCGGCTGCGTTTCTTCGTCTTCGTCTGTCTTCGTCTTCTTGGCCGGACCGCTGGTGGCGCCGCTGCCTTTCTTGGTGTCGGGGTGCTCGGTGAAGTAGCGGTCGCGGTTGGCGACCTCGTGCCGGGCGGCCAGGAGCAGGTCGCGGGCCCAGGAGTAGTCCACGCGCAGCAGGGCCGCGAGGCGTTCGGGCCTCCAGCCGCAGGTGTAGGCGTGGCGGGCGACGGCGGAGCGTTCTGCGGAGCTGAGGTGGATATCGCGGCCGTGGAACACGGCGCGGACGCGGGCGTAGTCGAGCCGGTGGGCGATCTTCTCGTGCCACGGTCTGCGTTCGTCTTCTGTCAGGCCCGCCCAGATGCCCTCCTTGCTCTCGGTGTCCAGGGCCGCGTTGAAGCAGGCACGCCGCACGGGGCAGCGGCTGCATATGTGCTTGGCCTCTTTGATGGCGCAGATGTCGCGGGGCCGGGGGAAGAAGAGCTCGTCGGCTTCGGCGGGGTCCATGCCGGAGCACAGGGCGCGGTCGTGCCAGCTGTGGTCGGCGATGCCGCGCAGCCCGGTGGGCCGGGCTTCGTTGGTGGTGATGTAGCGCAAGGCGTTGGTCTCCGTTCCTCTGGCCGGGCATGGCGGTGCCGGCGTGAGGGAGCTGGGTGCGCGGCGTCGTGCCGCCGCGAGAAGGGCGGGTGGCGGTCAGCCGGTGGCGGCGAAGCGGCGGTCGGGGCCGTCGAATTCGAAGGGCTGGCACATGCCGGAGAGGCGGGAGAGGACTCGGTCCCCGACGCGGTCGCGCAGGACGGGCTGCTTCGGGTCCGTGCCTGGGGTGCGGACCGGTGGGAGGTTGCTGGTGATCAGCGTCGGAAGGCGGTTCTGGCAGCGCCAGTTGAGGAGCCGGAGGGTGATCTCCTCGGTCCACTCGCTGCATTTGGCGGCGCCGAGGTCGTCCAGCAGCAGCAGCGGCACCCGCGTGATGTGCCGCAGCACCAGCTCCGAATCCGCGGCCTGTCCGGGGCGTAGTTCGCCGTAGAGGTCGGCGGCGGTGGTGGTGTGCCAGCGCACTCCGCATCCGGCGGCGGTCAGGGCACGGATCGCCCCGTAGGCCTGGTGGGTCTTGCCCGTGCCGGTGCTGCCCCAGAGCAGCAGCGAGGGGCCGTGGGTGATCTCCCTGCGTCCCCGGCCGCCCCAATTGGGCTGGAGGGAAAGAGCGTTCGGGGCGACTGCGTTGCGGGTGATCTCCTTGACCCAGGCGGCGACTCCGGGGTGGTCGGCGACCGCGTCGCGGTAGGCGTACGGGATGCGCCGCTGCGCCGCTTCCAGCGCAGGGTGCGGCTCGCCAGCCTCCGGCACCGATGGGGGCTGGGCGAGGTCGATGCCCCGTTCAGCCAACGCGGTCTGAAGGCGGGCGCGGATCCGGTCGGAGACCGCCCGCTGAGGGTTCTCAAGCGTCACGGTCACCGGCCGCCTCCGAACGTCGTCGGGGCAGGCGTCGGGTTGAAGTACGGCGTGTATCCAGACCCGTTGCTGGCGCTGGCCCATGGGCCCCCGCCGGAGGCGCCGAACGCGGCTGGGGGATCGGCGTTGAGGACCTCGTTGACCACGCTGGGCAGGACACTCGGATGCAGGCCCTTGGTCCGCAGCCGCTCCAGCGCCGTGCGGATCGGCTCCGGTGCGAAGCCCTCCTCCAGGAGGATGCGGACCTTCCGCCCCAGATGCCCGATCGTGTCCTTCGGCGGACGGTGGGAGCAGGCAGCGACGTACTCGCTGACCAGATCCTTCGCCGAGACCGATCCGGGGACGGTCGGCGGCGCGGGCGCCTCGCGCCCCGTGAGGAATGATCCAGGATCCAAGATCCTAGGTTCAGGCGCCGAGCCCTCGTGGAACCCTCGTCGAGGACTCATCGAGCCCTCCCCGAATTCCCTCTGACCTGCGGGTTGTTCCTCCGGGGGAGGGGAGGTGGGGTCGGGAGGGGCCGGGGGCTCCCAGGGGTCCGTCTCCGCCTCCGCGACGTTGCATCCCTCGACCTGCAAATCGGTCGAATTCGTCGGATCGAGCCCTCGACGAGGGTTCGCCGAATCCGGTTCGCCGGCCGGAGCCGGAGCCGCATCCTGTGCCGCATCCGGTGTCGGTGCGGGTGTCGGTGCGGAGGTGGGGGTGGGGAAGGAGGCGTGCTGCGGGCAGTGCTTGCCCTGGCAGCCGCCGCATTCCTGCTGCGTCTGGTGGTGCGGGCAGCGCGGCAGACGCGAGGCGCTGGGCCGGTCGATCTTCTGGTGCCGCTCCCAGGTGACGATGTGGAAATAGCCGCGGCCGTCGCAGCCGGTGTAGCGGCAGATCAGCCCCGCCTCCGCGAGCTGCTCCAGGTCGCGGGCCACGTGGGCGGGTGTGTGCTGGGGGCGCAGCGCCCACAGCCGTCCGGCCAGGATTGCCGGGTGGTCCCGTACGCGGCCCTTGTCGTCGGCGAGGGTGAGGGAGCCGACGAAGGTGCGCTCGGCGGTGACGTCGACCGAGGCGAGATCCTCGCTCTCGAACATCTCCGGCTTCACGGTGCGGATGCGCGCCATCAGGCCCCACCTCCGTCCAACAGGGCGGTGCGCAGGTCGAAGGTGTGCGGCTGCTGCCACCCGGCGCCGGGGTGGGTGCGGATGACCCAGCGGGCGGCGCTCAGCGCCTGGGTGCGGGTCACCCGTATCTTCTGGCCGTGCCGGTCGGTGGCGGTGAGCTCCAGGTGCGGCCAGGGCGTTCGCGGTTCCTGTAGGCGCACGCGGACCCGGGCGACGTGGGGCAGCATCTGGGCGAGTTGCCGGGCCAGGGCCTCGGCACGAGGGGCAGGGGCTGCCGCGCAGGCCGCGACTTCGGGCCTTTTGCGCAGGGCAGGCGTCATGCGACACTCTCCTGTGAAGTAGCGCCGCTCCGGTTGGTCCCAGGGAAAGGGGCCGGGGCGGTGTTGGTGGGTGATCTCCACGCCCTTGCCGGGGCGCGGGTGTCATTGCCGTTGCGGCGTCTGAGAGTTGCTGCTCTCAGGCGCCGTCGGCGTTCAGCTGGCTACCCGCCGCGCTGGCGATTGGCCGCGGTGGTGACCGCCCCACATCCCTCACCTCTACCTCGTCGTGAACTGCCGTTTGCTCTCTGCCCAGTGGGCGAGCAGCAACATACGCACACCACCGCCGAACGATCCAGAGATAGCTCTCGTAGGGCTGACTCCTCGTCGCAGCGGTCCCAACTCCTGGGACGGGCACCCTTGCTGCATCCCGTCCGGCGCCACGCAGGGGCCGCCTCGGGCCAGTTCGGCTACGGCTCTCAGCGCCTTGCGTAGGCCCCGGTCTTCCGGGCCCAGGTGTGGCGGTGCCGGCTCGCTGCCGTGCTCGTGGGTAAGCGGCGATGCAGCAGGGCCGCCGTGTGTGCGCCTTGGAACCGTGGGGAGTTGGGCATGTCAATGAGGCTAGGCACGGAATCGGGCCAGCGGCCAGTTCGCATGTGCACTATCTCGGTTCCCACGTGCACTCAGAGCCGGTCTGCGGTTCCCATGTGCACTGCCGCGGTTCCTACGTGCACAACGACCGGCCGCCGAACGCGCCGCATGTGCCGCACGCGTCGTCGCATGGTCAGGCAGTCGCTCAACGGGACTCGGTAGCACGCTGCAGCAGCGCCTTGCTTACTGTCGCGGGTCAACGGCCATGAGGGGGCCCGTGGTTCACAGCGGCACTGAGTAGATGATCGGGCCGTTTCGCAAGGTGCGTTCTCAGGCTGCTGGATCGTGCCGGCTGGCCGGGGCGGATGGCAGGCTGGGGTCGGTGAGCAGGTCCTGGCTGACGTGGCCGGCGATGACGAGGGCGAGGATCACCTCGTGGAGCCAGCCCCATGGCGGGCCGGACATCTGCCGGCCGATGGTCGTGCCGATGATCGTCAGCCGTTTCTGCAGCGCCCGGCGCGTGATGCCCAGGGTGTCGGCGGCCTCATCGACACTGTCGCTGGTGGCGCGGACGATGAGGGTCTTCAGCAGGTAGGTGTTCTGCCGCGTCTCCAAGGGCGCGATGACCTGGTGCGCGGCGCTTCGGGCCTCCGGGGTGGCCAGGACATCCGAAAGGGTGGGGTTCTTGGGGCCGCCTGCGATCGCGGCGGATTGCGGCGCGTGTGAGGCCACGTCGAGGAGGAAGTGCAGCAGCGCCCGGTCCCGCCGCGAGGAGCCCAGCCCGAGCAGGCCGGAGAGGCGCGTGAGTTGGGCGGAGACGGTGTTGCGGTGCAGTGGATCGCTCTCCTGCTCCTGGGTGTTCAGCAGCCCCGCGGTCTGCTTGGTGCCGATTGTCAGCGCGCGGTAGGAGATCTCAAGAAGCGACTCTCGGTCCTCTTGTGCCAGGGACCCCAGCTTGGACTTGAGGACGCCGGCGGCCCAGAGGGATGCCCAGGCCGGGAGCTGCTGCGAGATGCAGGGAGCACCGGCATCGGTGGCGAAGGGGCGCTGTGGTGTCGTCTGCGACAGGGCGTTCACCGCGGAGTTGTAGACATGCGCGGTGCGCTCCCAGGGCTGAGGCTGGCTCAGTCCCAGCATTCTGCCGGGGCGCGCGGTCACCAGGGGAAGGAGCAGCTGCGCGGTGCCCGTGTCCGCTTCGGCGCTGTCGAGCCCGCGCAGGATCAGCAGATCGTCCGGTTCCGCGGGGCAGGGTGCTACCAGAGCGCTGCGGCTGAGGAGGCGGGAGCACTCCTCGCGCAGGTTCACGCGGTCCTCGCCGGCGGGGCAGCGCAGTACTCCGAACTGCATCCAGGGATGGTCGAGCAGGTCGAGCCCCAGGCCCTTCAGGGAGAGCCTTGCCTGTGCGAGTGTGCCTCGCAGGAGAGCCAGCAGGGCCGCTTCACGCATCGCGCTCGCCGTCTCGGCCAGGCGCTGCTGCTGGGCGCGAAGGGCAAGCGGCTGCCGCAGCAGGCTGACGTGCAGCGCCGCGGTGGCGACGAAGGCGTGCTGGGCAGGCGTCCAGGGGACGGTGCTCTCGGCGGCCAGTACCGGCCGCGGGTATCCGCCGCCCAGCGCGTGCAGCAGCAGATGTCCCTCTGTGTCGTCTGTCGCCGAGTCAGCCTGACCGCTGGCGACGAGCTTCAGCAGGTGAGGGGGAATCTCTTGGTCGCTTGGGTTCTCCTCGTCCGCATCTACATCGATGATCCGGACGGTTGCGCCTGTCTCCTGCCGGACCATTCGCAGGACCTCTTGCGGTCCTTCGCCTTGCCGGTCGAGGCGGGAGGCGAGTTTGAGGAGGGCTTCGGTGCGTGCATGGGCTGAGCGCTCGGCCCGTAGCTGTGCCCGCAGGAGTTGGCTTTGCAGCTCCAGGCCCGTGCACGGCCGACGGGGCACGAAGAGCGGCAGCCGATCCCCTGAGGCCAGCAGTGCCAGCTGGCTTGCCTCGTTCATGGCAACGATGCCCGTGGCCTGCTCACGCACGAGGTGCGCCAGCAGGCGAACCGTCCTGTGCTGCTGCGTGGCAGGGGGCAGGGACGGATCTGCTTCCAGAAGCACCAACGCCCCCCGAGCCGAGGGGTGTTGCTGCCCTCGGGCATCGAGATTCACCAGCACGAAATCGCTGACAGCCAACGAGAAATCGCCTGGGTCGGGCGCCAAGGGCCTCAATACGGCTGCAGGTCCCGAAATGAGGTCCCTTACGGTCAGCATGTATTGCTCCCCCGAGTGGTCGACTGGCGCGATCATCTATCGTGCAGCCGCGCCGGGGGTTTTTCTATAGTCGGGTTTTTGGTTCAATAGCGCCTTCCATCAAAACCCAGGACGGCATTCGTGGCTGATGCTGTCCACGTCTGGGAGAGGTGCAGGCCGGTGACCAGCCTGTCCGATGCTCGCCGTCGCCGTCTGCGGCGCTTGCTCACCGCGGCGAGGGAACGCATCGACCCTGCCGAACTCGGGCTGAACCGACCCCGTGACCCCCGCGGTAAGAAAGCAGTGGGATTGACGCAGAGTCAAGTAGCCCGTGCGCTTGGGTGCAGCATCCAGACGTACAACAAGCTGGAATGCGGTAGAGGAACGAGACCGACTCCTGAATTCCTTCAACGCGTCGCGGAAATCCTGCAATTGAATGAGTATCAGTGGCGCGAGACGTGGGTGTGCGCAGTCGGTCACGGCCCACCATGGCCGCTGCGTCCCGCCGAGTTGTCCGTCCCGGACATCTGGCGGCAGGCCGTACACCAGCTGGAGACGATGGCCTTCCTCACCAACGCTGCATGGGAAGTCCTTGAGTTCAACGACGCCTTCGCGCGCATGTTCCCCGCCAAGGAGCCCCCGGCGAATGTGATGCGATGGATGCTGTTGGATCAAGAAGCCCGGGAGGAGGTCTTGCTGGACTGGGAGGAACGCTGGTGCCCACGGCTTGTCTCGCAGCTGATCGGCGCCCGAGCTGCCCACCCGACCCATCGGGCGCTGGAGCAACTCGATGCCGATGTCAGTGCGGACGACCTCGCCGGCCCCATCTACCGAGGAGACGCCGAAGCGTTCATCCACCCCGACGACGAACTGCCGCTCCACCACGCCACCCTAGGGCGCGGCCGGGCGCGTCTGACTTCCGCTGAGCCACTCGAATCTCCCGGAACCCGCATCACAGTGATCGGCTTCCGCGCGGCTTCTCGATCGCGGATGCCTCCTCATCCCGAACGGGCAGCGAGGGCGCCGGGCGCTGTCCGGGAGGCGGGGTTACAGCAGCCAGTCCGGGGTGATGTCCCCGTCGTTCAGCGGCGGGCCGAACTCGAAGCCGTGCCGCCCCGCGTGATCCTTCGGCAGGTCACAGACCTCTTCCTCAACCGTGCCTGCGAGAAAGCGTTCCGGACAGGAGGGCAGGGTCAGCAGTTCCCGCAGAGGGCCGTGCTCGGCGTCTTCGGGCCATCGAAGCCACAGCGTCGACGGCGGCACGCCGCCGCCTCCTTTGAGTGCCTGCGCCAGGGTGAGGTGCAGCCCCCCGTGCTCGGCTTCGAGCGTGCACCACAACGTCGGCTCTATGCGGAGGCCACCCTCCTCCAACAGACGGCGCTCCTCGTCGAGGATCAACGTACGTGCGGGACACGAGACTTGGTATACAGACACAAGGCCGAGGGTAGGGCGCCCAGCAGCGAGGCGAGCGGCGCGCCCGCCAGCACCGACCGGACGAGCGTGCGTAGTACAGGCAGCGTAGAGCGCGGAACTTTCACAGCCAGTAACCAGGTGGGTGCCGGCGGCTGAGCGTGCCCAGTCGGGCGCATGCCGGGTCTCGAAGAAGGGGCCCGGCTCGTGTCGTCCATCCTGCGAACGGCGAACGCGGCGACCTTCTCCAGCTCGGGGCTGTGGGGCGCGGCATGGCCGAGACGCCGGGTCCGGCAGTTGGCCGGTGTGGACGCGAAGTGGCTTTGGCAGGGGAACTTTCGGAGCGTCGTCATCCTCCGAGGGCACGTTCGATGGCTTCGGCGTGATCGCCCAGGATCTGCGCGAGGGCGTGGGCGTCGGCGCCAGCCGGGATCTGGCGGGTGTCGCATGAGACCGGCACCCGTCTGACCCAGGACGTAGGCGCTGAAGCCCGCCTGGTCGAGCGTGGTTGCAGCGGCATGCCTGTAGACGGAGGTGAAGGCGCGGCTGGCGTCGTCGTCACCCGCCATCCCGCTCTGCTTGCTGTTGAGCTCGTTCGACTACGGACGCGTCGACCTTCTGTGCATCGACGAACTCGGCTACATGGAACTCGACAAGCACGGCGCCGAACTCCTCTTTCAAGTCCTGACCGAACGCGAGGAGAAGAACAGCGTCGCCATCGCCTCCAATGAGTCCTTCGGCGGCTGGACCAAGATCTTCACCGACCCAAGGCTCTGCGCGGCCATCGTCGACCGCCTCACCTTCAACGGCACCATCATCGAAACCGGCACCGACTCCTACCGTCTCGCCAACTCCCGCAAACGAGCCGAAGAACCAACCAAAGTCCGGCTCCGCCGCCGCCTGGGCAGGGTTCGCGCTCAGCATCCTGTGGGTCTCGGGCATGGACGATCGCCCCCGGCAGGGGGAGGTGTCGCGGTGGACGTAGGGGCGCTCGCAGCGGCGGCCGTGGCCCTCGTAGTGGGTCTGCTGTCCTTCTCCCAGGGCCGTGCCGGAAACCGGCGCTCGGACTTCACCGTCATCGCCGAGAGACTGGACCGTCAGTTGGACTTCGAGCGGCGGCAGCGTCGGCTCCTCACGTCCTACGTATTGGACCTGCTGCGCTGGGGCTGCCGGATCGCCCCCGCCGACGACCCGGTCCCGAACCGCCTACCGAGCTGGACTTGAGCCCGAGCCCGGCCGTACTACCCCCTTGTGCGGCCGGGCTCGTTCAGATCGACATGTCGGCATAGGCCGTATTCTGGCTTTCGTCCATGCAAGTCGCTACCTGCTGGCTTTGGTGGCAAGACGCCTCACCGTCCTCGGAACCCTGGTGGGGCGCCTTCACCGTGTTCGCCAGGCCGACGTCGGACCACAGGGCAAGAAGCCGGGCGTACTCCTCGCCGCGGCGGTGATGCTGGGGCTGGCTCATCAGGCTGCGGATGCTGCTGTTGATGGCGTCCCGGGCATGCGTCGCTGGCGGCTCGAAAGGGGGAGGAGTCACGCCCAAAGGGTACGGCCGCCTACCGACACCGGTTGAGCGGAAGGTCGGCCAGCATCACCGCGTACTGGGGCGAGTCGTCGTGTGACTTGGCCTCGTCTACCTTTCGGTACCCCCAGCTCTCGTAGAGCCGCACGACCTTCTCGTGTGCGATCTCCACCTGAAGCGACACCACCCTCGCATCTACGGGGGCTAGCAATGCGTCGTGGATCTTCTTGGCTCTGCCAGTCCCGCGCCACTTGGGTAGCACCATGAGTTCAGAGAGTGCGAACACGGGGCCTCGTAGACCAAGGGGCCGGGTGCTGCCCTGCCACCAGCCACCGGGCGCAAGAACTGAGCCGTAGGCAAAGCCGACCGGGCCGCCGTTCTCCCACCCGGACACGCACCTCCAGTTCTTCCGCGAGGACCACAGGTCCAGGAAGTACGTGAAACGCTCGCGAGAGTGGAAGGGGTCGGGGTCGTCCGAGTACACCTCGTCGTGGATGTCCAGCAGCATCGAACGCACGTCTTGAGCGTCGGCGTGGTCGTACCGCCTTAGATCCATCGGCGAGACTCCTCGGTCCACTCGGTTACTTCAGGCGCCTTCGACCCGGAGGCGATGAGCAGTTCACGACCCCTGGCCAAGGTCTTGGCAGTCCTTCGGGACCCAGAGCCAGGATGAAGCAGGGCTGACGCCTTCCTCGCGGTGGCGCAACCCACTTCAAGTTCGCCCTGCCTAACCTGCGCGAGGGATAGGTGTGCGGTGAACAGCGCTCTGTCGCGGGCCATGTCCTCGGGGATGGCCGCCAGTGTCCGGTGCAGACAGAACTCTGCCCGGCCGTGCTCCCCGACCGCCGTCCAGACGTACGAGGAAAGTGCGTCGAACTCGGCGGCGCCGTAGAAGCTGATCCATTCTGAGCGCGCAGACTGGCTGCGGCTGAAGTTCTTCTCTGCGAGTGCGAGAGCGCGTAGGGCATCTGTGTGCTGATCCAGTCGGGCCAGCGCGTTGGCGTTGCGCATGTGCCCGAGAGAGGCAAAGAGAGGGTCACGTCGTGCTGCGGTTGACCTCTTCATCACATCGGCGCTAGCAGCAGCTTCAGCGTGGTTCTCTCGCATGCTTGAGGCGAGCATCAGGTGATCCCAAACGCGGTACGTCGTCTGGCTATCACGCGACAGGCCGGCGAGGGTCATGGCCTTGTCTAGGTGTGCACGAGCCCGCTTCGGCGAGCTTGCGTCGAGAGCGGCAAACGCCGCAGCCGACATCGCTTCGGCAGCAAGACGATGAAGCATGTCCCGTACACGACTCGTGGCTACTCCGGTGGCGAGGGCGGACTGGACCCGCGTACCAAGCTCGATGGCCAGGTTCTCCACGCGCCTTGTGCCTCCCACAACCCGGTCTTCCTGGAGGATCTTCACGTAGTCCTCGTGAAACCTGTCAACGTCACTGACACCCAGCCGTCTCTGCCTTGCCTGCGGAGTAGCGAAGCCCAAGCCCGCTCCGCCTACTGCATTCACGAATGCGCGACGCTGCACGGGCCCGTCCTCCGATGGTGCACGACTGTCCTTGCGTCGGGGGATGAACCCTAAGTCCTCGGACGAGGCGTCCAGCACCTCTTCGATGCAAAGCCGGATGCGGTCTTGCGGCCACCTGGTCTCGTATCGCAGCCAGCGGCGCACGTCTGCGTCAGTGACCGAGCCATAAGAGCCCGTCAGTCGTTCGACCGCAAGGTTGATTTCCCTGGCCAAAGCGGCCTGGGAGAAGCCGAGTTGCTCGATTCGCGCTTCCAGCTTGGCGTTGGCGTACACAGGACGAAGGTAGCCCTCCGCGATCAGGCAACGACAGCCTGAAGGTAAAAATCACCGGGGTCGTGCGCTGTAGTTCCACCTGATTCCACCTGTCGCCGCTGTCGTGCGCCTCGTTCACTGGGTGTCACCTGAGAGTCACCCCCGAACCGAAGGTGAGGACGATGACGGAGTGTCAGGGAGTAGGCGAGCCCTCGTACGCAGTGATGTTCATAGCGTTGAGGCTGGCATTCGCTGACCTGGGCATCGACCGTCACGCAACGGCCCGCCACCCAAAGCAGACGAGTCGCTGTTCGCGGCGTCACGGAGGAGCCGGGTGAGCATCGTGACTGAGTCATCTGCGACCGGGGTTCCGTCGTACAGCGAGACGCTGCCCCGCGTCCCGGAGTCCGTGGCCAAGGCGCGGCGCTTGGTGTCCTCATCGCTCCGCGTATGGCATCTCGAAGGCGCGGAAGACACGGCCAGGCTCGTGGTCAGCGAGCTGGTCACGAACACCGTGGCGCACACTCGACTGGACTGCGTGCGGGTCACGATCTCCCGCGTCGACGAGCACCTAGTGCGCGTAGCGGTTACCGACCGTTCCCAAAACATGCCTGAAGGACGCGAGGCCGGCCTGGACGACGAATCCGGGCGCGGACTGGCGCTCGTCGACGCGCTGTCGACGGATTGGGGAGTCGACCCGCTGCGCTGGGGGAAGCGCGTCTGGGCCGACGTGAAGTGCGGTGCCTGATGACACAGCGCCTCGCCCAACTGCTGTACGCGCTGGCCGTTATGGCGCTCATGGGCGCCTTGACCTACGGCATCGGCCGGGACTCGTGATGCCCCGCGTGAACCTGCCGCTGCGGGCCCGCTTGCAGCGCCCTCGCGGGCAGCGGCGGCTTCCGGGCTCCGGTCGTCCCTCGCCGCTCCGAGGGGGACGGCCGGAGCCACCCACCCAGGAGGGAACCCCGTGCACCGCGTCTGGCAGGACGGCGAGTGCTGGATCTGCGACGCCGACGACCGGCCCGTGCTGTGGATCGGACCCGTACAAACCGACTCCGGCAGCGCTCCGATGTTCGCCTGCAAGCCATGCATACGCCGACTCGAAGCCCGCGTTCGCCGGCACCAGGCCGACATCGACAACGCGCCTGCCCGATAAGCCCCGTGTCCTGGCCGTGCAGAGCACGGGCGCACCGCCGGGACACGGCTCCAACCCTCGGCCCCACACACGTTCGGAGGAGTTATTACGCATGCCCGCCGAAATGCTGCGCGTCGGACCCAGCGAGATCCGTCGCGGGGACCGCACGCTACGCGGCGGTACACAGGTCGAGGTCATCGACATGCTCGTAGCCGGACTCACGGGGAAGATGCTCCGTTTCGACAACGGTTCGACGTACCTGCTGCGCAGCGGCGACGAACTGCAAGTGTGGCGCGGCGCCGAAGACGCAGCCCCCGCCAGGCGGGTCATACCGGCGGGCAGAACCGCTGCCGATGTCGCTGCTGCCCAGGCGTGGAACTCCACCCGGCAGCTTGGCGAGCGGGCCGAGCGGCACTCGCAGGCGGCAATCGAGATGTGGGCCAGGCGCCGGAGGCGCTTCGCGGCTGCCCGCGCACAGCGCAGCGAGCAGAGTGGGCCACGCGGCCCGTACCCGGGCGAGGAACAGATGCTCCACTGCGGAAACCGCATGCGGCCTCAGCCTGTGCAGGGCGGCGGCGTGCTCTACACCTGCAACCGCTGCGGCCACCTCAGCACCGGCTCCGGCGACCCGCCGCACCCCCAATGAGCCCCGCGTCCCGGCCGTGTGAATCACGGGCTCACGGCCGGGACGCGGCCACCACGGCCACCGCCGCCCATAGAACTCCCGGCGCACGAGCCCACTCGCACCGCACCACGCGATCACGGCTCGCGCCGGGGCGCCAGGAGCCTCGAGCCAACCGGGGGGCCCTGGCGCACCCGCAGTATCCGACCACGACAGGGAGTTCACGTGAGTCCCAGCATCAGCACCACATCCGACGAAACCCAGGTCAACCCGCCAAAGGTTCAGGCGGGCGTGCCCGACGGCTTCCAACTGGACGTCGCACTGGTGGAGGTCGCCGACACGGCCGGCCTGGTCAGCATCACCAACGACGGCTGCGGAAGCACCTGCGGCGCCTGCACCACGAACGTCGCCTAAAGGGGGTTGAACCCCTGGGCTGGTGCCGCCGGTTTCCACCGGCGGCACCAGCCGCCCCGTCCCGCTCCCTCGTCACCTGCGGAGGTACGCGTTGGCTGCCCCAGCGTTCCGATCCGGCCCAACCGCCCTCGTCCGCGCAGTCACAGGGCCGACCCTACCGGTCCCCACCTGGCCTGAGCTTGACGACCGGTCGACTGCTGCGACATCCGCGCAAGCGCAGTGGCTGCGAGCCGTCTGGGCGATCGACGACGTGGCCGAGGGACTGCGTCACGCAAGTCCCGTACTTGCCGCTTCCGTTGAGTCGCTGTGCTCCGCCGCAGTACCCGAAGCGCGGCAGCTCCACAAAACGGTGCTGTCCGTGGCCCGCTACCTGCTGCGGGCGCAGCATCGACCCAGCCCCTTCGGGCTGTTCGCCGGAGTGACGGCCGCGACGTTCGCGCCTCGGGCCCGCGCCGAGTGGGGCGGCAGGCACGCCGTGACCGCACGCGCCGGCGCCGAGTGGCTGAGCGCCGTCATCGCCCGGCTGGAGAAGTGCCCCGATCTCCTCGAACGGCTCCCCGTCGTGGTGAACACCGCCGTCACCACCCGCGGGGACCGGCTCATCGTGCCGTACGAGCCAGATGCCGACGACGGCCAAGCACGCGCCGTTGAGGTGTCGTTGGCGTCAACGGCCCCCGTGCGGTCAGTCCTCGCCGCAGCCCGGGCGCCCCTCCCGACCGGTGCGCTCGCCGACAAGCTCTGTGCGGAATTCCCCACCGCGGGCCGCGAGACGGTGCAGAACCTCATCGGACAACTGCTCGCCCGCCGCGTCCTCATCACGAGCCTGCACGCGCCGAGCACCGAAACTGACGCCCTCACCTACCTGCTCGCGCGACTCGACGACGTCGACGCCGACGGCCTGGCCCCGGTCGCGGAGACGATGCGGGAGCTGCGCGCCATCCGGGCCGGCCTGGACGTGTACGGCGTACGGGACGGGCGGGATCGCGTCGCCACGCGGATGCGCGCACTGACACCGGAACTGCGCCGTCACCCGCTGGCCCTGGACGTGCGCCTGGACGTGCAGCTCGCCTTGCCGGAAGCGGTCGCCCGCGAAGTCGAGCGTGCCGCCTGGGTGCTGACGCGGGTGTGCGCCCGCCCGTACGGCACCGAGGCATGGCGGACCTACCATCAGCGGTTCTACGAGCGGTACGGCATCGGCACGATGGTGCCGCTTCGCGACGTCCTCGCCGACAGCGGCACCGGCTTCCCCGACGGCTATCCCGGCGCACCGTCCGGCGCAGGCCGGGCACGCCTCTCCGCCCGTGACGACGCGCTGCTGCGGATCGCACAGGCAGCGGCGCTCGAGGGCGGCACCGAAGTGGCCCTGACCGACGAGCTGTTGGCCGAGCTGGACATCGGCCCCGAGCAGCCACGCATCCCGCCGCACCTCGAAGTCGGCGTACGCGTAGACGCCTCCAGCCTCGACGACCTCCAGCGCGGCCGGTTCCGGCTGGAAGTCGGCAGCGTCTCCCGTGGCGCAGGCGTCTCCACGGGCCGATTCCTCAGCGTGCTGGCCCCCGACGACCGGAAGGCCCTGATCGCAGAGCTGGCCGACGTACCCGCCGCCGACGAGGACACCGTTCCCGCTCAGCTCTCCTTCCCGCCGCTGCTGCCCGCGAGTACCCACGTCACCCGCGCCCCGCGCATCCACCCCACGGTGATCAGCGTTCAGGAGCACCGCACCCCCGACGGCGCCGACGTACTCACCCCCGACAATCTGGCGGTGGCCTGCGACGGCCGGCGCATGTACCTGGCCGACCCCGGGCGCGGGCGGCGCATCGAGGCCGTGGGCCTGCATGCGCTGAACCTGCGCACGCACACCCCGCCGCTAGTGCGGTTCCTCACCGAGCTGTCCCGCGCCCAGTGCGCCCAAGTCACCACGTTCGACTGGGGCGCGGCGTCCGCGCTGCCGTTCCTGCCACGGCTGCGGTACGGCCGGACGGTGCTCGCACCTGCGCGGTGGCTCCTGGACGCGGCGGAGCTACCCCCGCACAACTGGGACGCCGCGCTCACCGACTGGCGGGAACGACGGCACGCACCGCGGCGGGTCCTCCTCGTCGAAGACGATCGCCGCCTCTTCCTCGACCTCGACGACGCGGGCCACCGGACACTGCTGCGCGCCCATCTCGACCGTGCGGGCACGGCTCATCTCCAGGAGGCGCCCGAGCAGGACGCGTACGGGTGGTGCGACGGCCGCGCCCACGAGGTCGTCGTGCCGCTGAAAGCGACCCGGCCCGCGACATGGCCACGGCTCCCCGCCCCCACGCTGGCCCGGACGTTCTCTCCGGAGCAGCAGCAGACGCCCGCCGCCGCGCCTGTGCTACTGGCCGCCCTGTACGGCGACGCACGCCGTCAAGATGAGCTGCTGGCACGGTATCTGCGGGAGCTGCTGGGCCGGTTGGGCGATCCGCCCTGGTGGTTCATCCGCTTCCGCGACCCCGACCCGCACGTTCGCCTCCGCATCGGCCTCCCGTCCCCCGACGCGTTCGCGGCAACCGCCCGCACCGTCAGCGCGTGGGCCGACGAGCTGCGTGCCGCCGGGCTGCTGTCGGACCTGCGCTACCCCACCTCGTACCGGGAGATGGGCCGGTGGGGCTCCGGCCCGGCGTGGGAAGCGGCCGAGGACGTGTTCCGCGCCGACTCGCGCGCCATCCTCGCCCAGCTCCGCCAGCCGCAGCGCCCACCTCAGCGTGCGCTGGTCGCCGCGCACACGGTCGCCATCGCCGCCGGATTCCTCGGCGGCGTGGAGGCTGGGATGCGCTGGCTGATCGACCACATTCCGGCGACCGCACCCAACCAGGTGCCCCGGCCGCAGTTCACCGAAGCCGTACGGCTCGCCGACCCCACCGACGACTGGGCGGCGCTGCGCAGCAAGCCGGGCGGAACAGCCATTGCCGCAGCGTGGGTCGACCGCGTTGCTGCGCTCGCCACATACCGGCCGCATCTGCTGGGACCGCACACCGACGGCATCGCCCTCGACGACGTCCTCACCTCCCTGCTGCACACCCACTTCGTGCGGCACGTGGCGGTGAACTTCCCCGAAGAGGAGATCTGCCTCTACCTCGCGCGGGCTGCGGCCCTGGCCTGGACGGCCCGTGCCGAGAAGCAGATGGGAACACAGCCATGACCACATCCGAAGCGCTGTCGGCCGCGATCGCTGACTCCCTGGCCGACCCTGACGCCCGCCCACTGGTACTCGAGGACCGGCAGCACCTCGCCTACGGCATGCCGGGTATCGCACTGCTCCACATCGAACGCGCCGCGGCTGGACTCGCACCGTGGAGCCGCGCCCATGACTGGCTCTTTTCCGCCGCCCGGCAGCCCGTCACTAGCGGCCCGGACAGCCACCCCTTCTACGGGGCTCCCGCCCTCGCGCACGCCGTCGCCTGCGCCGCCGACCATCAACCGGGCTCGTATGAACGTGCCTTGACCAAGCTGGACGAGCAGATGGTCCGTGACGTCCGTCGGCGTCTCTCGGCCGCGCACCGCCGCCTCGACGCGGGGCAGCTCCCGCAGTTCGCGGAGTTCGACGTGATCCGAGGTCTGACGGGCTACGGCTCTTACCTTCTGCGCCGCCAGCCCGCTGGCGGCGCCCTGCGTGATGTGCTGGATTACTGCGTCCGTCTGACCAGGCCCATCACCGATCGCGGCGAGAGGCTTCCGGGCTGGTGGGCCCCGACTGCACCCATGGGCCGACTCGACGACCAATTCCCCGAGGGGCACGCCAACCACGGCATGTCGCACGGTGTCGGGGGAGTCCTCGCACTGCTGGCCCTGGCCGCCCGGCACGGCACAGTCGTCGACGGGCAGCACGACGCGATGCGCACCATCCTGGCGTGGCTGAGCCGCTGGCACGGGCAAGCCTGGCCGTACTGGGTCACGCGGGCCGAGCTGCGCGCCGACAGCCTCGCGCCCTCCGCGCCGCGACGACCGTCCTGGTGCTACGGCACTGCCGGCGTTGCCCGTGCTCAGCAACTCGCCGCCCTCGCCTTGAACGAGGCGCCTCGTCAGGTCGAGGCGGAGACGGCCCTCGTGGCGGCCCTCACCGATCCCGCCCAGCTCCGAGCGACGACCGACAACGGCCTGTGCCACGGCTTCGCCGGACTCGCCCACGTGGCCTCACGCGCCGCCGACGACGCCCACCCCTCCACCGCCGCCCAGCTCCGGGACGCCATCCCGGCGCTCTTGAGCACCGTCTGTCCGCCCGACACCGACCCCGTCGACGCTGCCGTGGCGAACGAGGCCGGGCCGGGGTTCCTCGATGGCGCCGCAGGCATCGCGCTGGCAGTGCTGGCCCCCGCCACCGGTACCCCGCCCCACACCGCGTGGGACTCCTGCCTCCTCATCGCCTGAACCACCGATCGAAAGGACGTCCATGCCCCCGGACCGCTGGCATCAGCACAACGTCGTGTTTCCCAACCGCGAGATCGCGCAGAGCGCCATCCCCGAACGCATCGCGCCCGCGCTCCTCGCGGCGGAGGAGGCGGGTGAGATCACGGGCTGGTGGTTCATGAACAAGCAGCCCTGGCCACTGCGCTACAGGGCGCCCGAGGCATCCCCCACCGTGCAGCGCCTCTTGAGCGACCTCGTCGCCGACGGCACAGTGCGCTCCTGGCTGTCCGGCATCTACGAGCCCGAGACGTTCGCCCTGGGCGGCCAGTGGGCCATAGACGCGGCACACAGCCTGTTCCACCTGGACAGCCGCCACCTGCTTACGTACCGCCCCGGCCCCGGCCATCTCGGCCGCCGGGAGACTGCGGTTCTTCTCGCCAGCGCCATGATGCGAGCCGCCGGCCTGGACTGGTACGAGCAGGGCGACGTCTGGGCGAAGTACGCCGACCTCCGCCGGGCTCCCGAGCCCATCGCCCCAGAGCAACGCGCAGCCCTGGCCCCGGCGATGCGCACCTTGATGACCGCTAACACCGCCGACCTGACCCGGCCCGGCGGCCCGCTCGATGGACACGCCGAGTGGGTGTCCGCCTTCGAACGGACCGGAACAGGTCTCGCCGGACTCGCCACACAGGACGGGCTCACCCGCGGCCTGCGCGCCGTGCTCGCCCACCACGTCCTTTTCCACGCCAACCGTGCCGGTCTCTCACCGGAGGACCAGCACGCCCTGTCCCACGTCGCACGAGAGGTAGTCATGGAATCGCACGACAACACGTCAGCAGCCGGAACACACGCCACGGCCGATAGCGTCAGCGCGGTGAACACAGACACCACCACAACCCCCGAGGCCGACGCCGAGCAACTCCGCAACGCCCTCGTCGACCAGATCAAGGCCAACGGCCGCGCCCGCACCCCCGAGGTGGAGACCGCCCTGCGCACCGTGCCCCGGCACCTGTTCGTCCCCAACGCGGCACTGGAAGCGGCCTACGCCAACACTGTCGTCGACGTAAAGCACGACAACGACGGCACGTCGATCTCCTGCGCCTCCCAACCGGTCATCGTCGCCCTCATGCTGGACCGGCTCGAAGCCCAGCCAGGAGAACGCATCCTGGAACTCGGCGCCGGCACCGGCTACAACGCAGCACTCCTCGGCCACCTCGTCGGCGAGCACGGCCACATCACCACCATCGACGTCGACGACGATCTGGTGGAAGGCGCCCGGCAGCACCTCGCCGCCGCCGACATCACCAACGTCACGGCGCTGACGCGTGACGGCGCTGTCGGCCACGCCGAAGGAGCTCCCTACGACCGGATCATTGCCACCGTCGGCGCCCACGGCATCCCCCACGCGTGGCTCGACCAACTCGCCCCCGGCGGCCGACTCGTCGCACCCCAGCGACTCAAAGGCAGCGTCTCCCGCTCCATCGCCTACGAGAAGCATGACGGCCGCTGGACCTCCGTCGGCTCCGAGATGAACACCTTCATGCCGCTCAGGAAGGGCATCGCCGACGACGACCGCCGCGACGTCCCCCTCAGCGCGGACGGAGCCGTGCGGCTGCACGCACCCTCCGCCCAGCACATCGACGCCGACGCCCTGGCCGGAGCGCTGGAGCAGCCGCGCGTGGAGGAGTGGACCGGAATGACGGTCCGCGCCATGGAGTCCCCGGAGTGGATGGAGCTGTACGTCTCCTGCTCCATGCCGTCCGGCCTGATCCGCATGCTCTTCCCGAAGACGGCCAAGGGGACGCTGCTCACGGACGACCCCTACCCCTCCTCGACCGCAGCCGTCGAGAAGGGCGCCCTCACCTACCTCGCCCGCCGCGTCTCCAAGCAGACCACCGCCGACGGAGGCAAGCTGTGGGAATTCGGCGTCATCGGCCACGGCCCCGGCAGCGACGAGCTGGTGGCGCAGGTCGCTGACGCCGTGCGTACCTGGGACCGCGAGTACCGGGGGCGCGAAGCCACGTTCGAGCTGCAAGACCTGACGGCCCCGCGAGTGGAACCGAGGCCCGGCCTGTTCAGCCTCGACACACCGCTGAACCGAGTCGTCGTCGACTTCAACTGACGGGCTGAGCTCGCCCCACGATCGGTGCCCGTCAGCCACGTGCTGACGGGCACCTGCCGTTCCGTACCCCGCCTCTCTACCCCTCGGGGGGAACCCATGGACCCGCACGGGCCAATCGCCCAGCGTTTCCCGCTCGTCGCCCGCTTCCGCCCCGCCTGCCTTCCTCTGCCCGAGCGCATCGCCTCCATCACCGACCTGGCCGACACCGCCGTCAGCGAGTCGGACCAGGGCGTCGCCTCCTCCGTCTACAACCAAGCTGCCCTCGTCGCGTCCGACCTCGGCCGGCCCGACCTCGCCCGCGAGATGTGCCAACAGCATGCCGCCGCGCACCTCCACGCCTGCCCCTTGCCGGGCATGAGCGCGATCCGCGCCCTGGAACCGGCCGTCAACCTCGCGCGACTCCAGGTGCGCGCGGGCTGCGGCGACGAAGGCCGACGCCGCCTCCTCGCCCTGCACTCAGCAGTTGGTGCGGGGACAGCCGCCCGCTTCGAGGACATCGCCATCCCTGCCAGCCTCACGGCGACCGCTGACGACCGTCAGGAAGTCCACGCCTGGCTGTGGCGGGTACTCCTTGCCGACGGCACCCGTACCCTCACCACCGAAGGCCGCTGGGAGGAAGCCCTCGCGCACATCGAGCAGCACCGCGGCATCGGGACCCGGATGCTGGACGGCCGCCAGGTCGCCGTCCTCGCCGCCCTCACCACTGGCGACACAGCCCGTGCCCGAAACCTGCTCGACCAAACGACACCCGGCGACCCGTGGGAACAGCGAGTCTCCGCCTGCCTAACGGTGCTGTGCCGCCTCGCTGTCGGCGAGTCGACCGGGCAGCACGTCGCGGACTTGGCCGATGTCTACCTCGACGCTCCGGCCGGCCACGGCACGACCGTCTTCGACATGCGGCTCGGCCTCACGATCCTTGCTGCCGCCCGATCCGCCGGTCACGCTGTCGCCCACGATCTCGTCGACAGCCTGCACCGCCGCACGACCGAAGCCCGCGACGGCTACGCGGCCCGTGAGGCCCTTGCCGACACACAGTTCACCGACCTCGCCAGCGACCAGCAGGTGCACGAGTGCCACGAGCTGCTGCACATGTGCGCGCTGGGTTCAGGCCACTTGCCGGACGATCTGCTCAGTGACCTGCTCTCGGCGATACGCACGGGCGACCGCGTGATCCGAGAAGGCCACCCGGCGCTCCACGGGGGAAGGTGACATACGGTCGGGTGAGGCGGCGCTGAATCTAAGTCAGTTCGCCGGGCAAAGACAGCTGCGAGCCAACATGAACTGTGCCGATCCGCACATGCGCCTTGGGGCCGGCGTCCTTGAACGCGGGCCCGGCCGGACAGCGGTAACGTCGGTGGCTGCGCGAGGGCCGTGCGGCGGCCGTCGCAGTGAGGAGCAGAGCATCGATGGGCGACTGGGCCGGCAGGACCGAGGAGGTCCAACGGGAAGTCGGCACCCGGCACATGGGCAAGGAGGAGGCCCGTAGGGTCTTGCTTCGGCGCACATACGACGCGGCCGTCGAGGACGTCTGGGACGCGTGCACGGACCGGGAGCGCGTCAGTCGGTGGTTCGTACCCGTCAGCGGCGAACTGAAGCCCGGCGGGCACTTCCGGCTCGAGGGCCACGCTCACGGCGAGATCCTGCGCTGCGAGGCGCCCGAACTGCTCAAGCTGAGCTGGCTGTTCGGCGACGACCCCGATTTCGGCGAGGTCGAGCTGCGGCTAATGGCCGAGGGCGAGGAGCGAACCGTACTGGAGCTGGAGCACGTCGCCGCCGTACCCGAAGAGGTGTGGGACCACTTCGGGCCCGGAGCGGCAGGTCTCGTCTGGGACCTGACGGCGCTCGGCCTCCACTTCCATCTTCTGGGCGGCCCGGTCGGCGACTTGGCCGCCTGGCGGGAGTCCGACGAGGCACGTGAGTTCATGACCCGCAGCAGCGAGGCATGGGGCGCAGCGTACGAGGCCTCCGGCGCGCCCGCCGACGTGGCAGCGCCCGCCGTCACCAACACGACGGCCTTCTACGCCCCGCGCCGCGAGGACGGCGACCGCTGAGCTGCCGGACGGACGACCCCGCGGGAGCCCTTCACAACTCCCGGTTCGCACAAGCGAGATGGGCCCCGTGCGGCCCGGCGGTGTCGCGACTCGCGGCCCCCCGGATGCGGATGCCTTAGCCCCGGCGTCCAGCCGGCCACCGACCGGTGCGCGGCCTTTGAGGAACCTGCTCGGTCACCGACCCACGGCAGGTGCGCCGAGTACAAGGAGTGTCGCGCCGGAAGAGACGTCGTCGCTGACCACGCGCCCGAAGACATCCAGGAAATCGATCGTCAGGCCCAGCCCGACGGCGCTGACGGCGTCCAGATTCCGGATGATCCAGCTGACGCCCAGCTCCACCCGTTCCACGAGCTGTGCGCCATCCATCCCTGTGATGATCAGCATCGCACTGGCCGGCCTGCCCTGCATCGAGAACTTGGTTCCGTGACAACGGTGTTCGGCACGACCCGCAAGGTCGCAGAGTCGTCGACGTTACTTCTTCTTCCTGGCCACCGTCGTGCTGCCGACTTGCCCACGATTCGCTGACAGCAGACGGCGTAGTTCTCGAGGAATTGGAACCACTGGGCTGAAGCATGTCAACGTACAGCGTCCGAGGAAACCACCACGTCAGCGAAGGGGATCCCACACATCGGCGCGGCTCGCCAGTCAGAGGAGGGCTGGGGAGTCGATCTTCTGAGGATTGGGTGCGACGGCGTCCAGCTCCAGGGTTTGGTTGCTGGTTCCCAGCCTTCCAGGGGCAACGAGGTCCGGTGACAAGCGGGTTGGAACGGGCCTTTATAGCCGACGATCCCCGGTTAGCGAAACCGGGGATTCTCGGCACGCTGGTTGCTATCTGCGTTGCTGCACTTGGCGGTGGAGTCGCGTAGGTCGGCTGGCAGCAGCCGCTGCCAGCGCGCCGTGCCTGTTCAGGAGATCCAATTGGTGACTGCTAGCAATAGGACCCAATATCCGTCAGCTGTGATGTCGCAGGAGATGCTGACGGCTAGGCAGACCGCCGAAATGCTGAATGTGTCCCTTACTTGGATTTACCGTGATGCCCCAAAGCTTGGGCTCATTGGATACAAGTTCGGGCGTGGTAAAAGTGCGAAGTTGCGGTTCAGGTGCGCTGATGTCTTGAAGTGGCTTGAACAGCAGAAGATGTGAAATGGGGAGTATGGTGGCCAGCAGTCTCGCGAGGGGCATGGGGAGCTTTTTTAAGAACTGCTCCTGCTCCAAGCCGACAAAGTGTGCTCACCTGTACACTATACGATTCCGCGACGGGGCCGGGAAGCAGCGCGAGGAGACTGGGTACCCAAATCAGGATGCTGCCAAGGATCGTCTCACGGCGCTGTATGATGCGAAGCGCAAGACTCCAGTTTCTGTGGCAGAGACTCGGTCGCGCCTGAGGCGGATGACATTTGAGGAGTATTCCGAGGAGTGGCGTGGCCGGCAGCGTGAAATTCTGGAATATTCGACTGGGGCTGGGCACAAGAGTCATCTGAGGGTTCATTTGTACCCGGAACTTGGCTCCAGGAAATTGGAGACATTCGATTCAATGGTGCTCGAGCGCTTCATTGCCACTATGGAGCGCAATGGTGTGAAGCTTGGCACTCAGCGCAATGTGTATGGAACTCTCCATGCTATTCTTCTGGATGCCTTCAGGAAGGGGGGTATCCCCGAGGATCCCACTCTTGGGGTCCAGCCGCCAAAGTATGTTCCTGACCGTGCTGTCGTGCCCGACCAAGATTACATACGGTTGGCTATGCGCAAGGCTGACTTTCAGCTCGCCATCTTGGTGACCATGATGTATGGGTGCGGGCTCCGCAACGGTGAGGCACGTGCCGTGAACATCAATAACATTGTTGCCGATGACGTGTACCGCGTGACGGAGCAAATTCATCACGACACCTACACGCCAGCCCCCTTGAAGCACCGCAAGGAAGGAGAATTCCGAGAGGTTCCGCTCCCATGGTCAGTCAAGCTGGCAATTGAGCGTTTTGTTGATGAGTATGGAATGAGCGACGATGGGTATCTCCTGCGCGGGCCGAGGGGTTACTTTACCTTCAGAATGGAGAGTAACCGTGCGGGTATGCTTTTCAAGCAGGCGCCTCCACCGGAAGGCATGACCCTGTACGGGTTCCGTCATTTCTTCGCCTCCAATTGCCTCAGTCGCGGTATCCCTATCACGGATGTGGCAGAGTGGATGGGGCATCGAAACATTCAGGTGACGTACCGGACTTACCGGCACCTCATGCCGGGGTCGATCTCGAAGGCCGCCAAGGTGCTTGAGCAAGGCCTAGCCGCGTGAGTCGAGGGGTGTCCCACATCGTCGCGGAGACTCGGTGGCCGAGCCGATCGACGTCTGGGCCAAGGCTGATGCTGACCTTCTGCTGATCCCAAGACCGCTACGTAGTGCCTGACCTGCATCGCGGCTGCATTGGTGCCCCTTCGGCTTCCACTGGCACCGGCCCATCCAGCAGTGTGCCAACAGCCCCATGGTCTGTTCCGGTTGCTGCTCGGTCTTCCGCAGAGAGGTGCTGGTGGACTTCGGCGGCTTCCCCGAGCGGACGATCGTCGAGGACATGGACTTCACCTGGTCCCAGCAGATCGCGGGACGCCGTGCGCGCTACGTCGGTGACGCGGTCGCTTTGGCCGCGGACCCGGAGACGCTGCTCTATATGCGCAAGCAGGTGTGGCGGTGGATGGCCGGCTTCTGCCAGAACGTGCGCCTGCACACAGGGCAGTTGCTGCGCAGGAAGCCGATACTCGCAGTGTGGGTGCTGTTGGCGATACTAGAGATCCTCACGGCGCCCCTCTGGTGGAGCGCTCCATTCGTCCTGACGCTCGGCATAGGGCGCCCTGCTCTGCCCACCGTGCTGTGGTGGCTGGGCGCGGAGCTGGCCTTCACGCTGCCGCCTCTGGTGTACGCAGCACGAAGACGCCAACTCCCGCTGGGGCGTGTGCTGTTGAACATCCCCTGCGTCTATCCGGCCAAGGTCGTGAATCTGCTCTACGCGTGGAAGGCCGTCGTGGTGGAGCTGGTGCTCGTTCCGCTGCGTCTCTCGCACGGTCTGATCGTCTATGAGAAGGGGAGGGGATCGGCGGTCGCATGAGCCCGTGCCGTCGGCGGCGTGACCCCCCGAGTCCAAGAATCGCCTAGTCGACCAGGGCAAGTCCCGCGTAGTTCTCAGCGAGTTCGGTGGCGGCGGCGCGTGAGGAGGCGATGCGGTCGAGTTGGGACAGCTGGAGCCGGGTGTCGAAGGGTGACTGATCGGGGGAGGTGTGCAGCGTGGTGGTCATGAAGTAGGAGAAGTGCTCGGCTCTCCAGACCCGTCGAAGACGGTCGTCGGAATAGCTGTCGAGAGCGGCAGTGTCACCGGAGGTGCAGTAACGGTCGAGCGCACGGGCCAGCACGGCGACGTCGGCGACAGCGAGGTTGAGCCCCTTGGCGCCGGTGGGCGGAACGATGTGGGCGGCGTCGCCCGCAAGGAACAGCCGCCCGTGTCGCATGGGTTCGGTGACGCTGCTGCGCATGGGCAGCACTGCTTTGGAGGTGATGGGTCCCCGGTTGATCCTCCATTCCTGGTCGTCGCTGAGGGCGAAGCGAGCGTCGAGTTCGTCCCAGATCCGCTCGTCCGGCCACTCACCGGGATCGGTTCCGTTCGGCACCTGCAGATAGAGGCGGCTGACGGATGGCGAACGCATGCTGTGCAGGGCGAAACCGCGCGGCGAGTGTGCGTAGATCAACTCGTCACAGGAGGGAGGCGCTTCGGCCAGGATGCCGAGCCAGGAGTACGGATACTCGCGCTCATAGGTACGGGCGACGGAGGCAGGGAGTGCGCTGCGTGAGATGCCGTGGGAGCCGTCGCATCCCACGACGAAGTCGCAGCGCAGGGTCCGCCGGCGGCCCTCGTAGGTGTAGTGCAGCACGGGCCTCTCGGAGTCCGAGCCGGTCTCCTGCGTTGCCTGTTCCCCTCCCTGGGTGAGGCCGGAGACCGAGTGGACTTCGGCGTCGAAGAGCAGGGGTGCGCCGTTGGAGAGTTCGGAGAGCTGAAGGGAGATGAGGTCTTTGACGATTTCCGTCTGGGCGTAGATCGTCACGCGGCGGCCGCCCGCGAGAGTGGGGAAGTCGATGTGCTGGGAGCGTCCGTCGAAGCGAAGCTCGATGCCGTCGTGCACCAGGCCTTCGCGGTCCATCCGCGCTCCGGCGCCGCAGTCGCGCAGCACGTCCACCGTCGTCTGCTCCAGCATCCCGGCTCGCTGCCGTTGCTCCGCGTAGGAGCGGTCACGACTTTCGAGGACGACGCTCGAGATGCCGGAGCGGTGAAGGAGCCGGGAGAGCAGCAGACCCGCCGGGCCTCCGCCGATGATGCCGACGGTGGTCTCCTCCGGGACGTGAGCTGCGGGGCCGCCGGTCGAGCCCTGCGTCATCGCCGGTCTCCGAGGCAGTGGACCGGCGCGGGATACGGGGGCGCGGCTTCGATGCGCAGGATGCACATGCGGTGATCGTCTCAACAGCGTGGGCGACTGACCAGTCTTACGGAACGCTGACATACCTCCCGGTTCGGCCGGTCAGGGATCCGCCAGCCGTAACGTGGCGACATGCGCGTACTGGTGACAGGCGGTTCGGGGTTCATCGGGTCTCACATCGTGACGGTGCTCGAAGCCGTGGGGCACGAGCCCGTGGTGTTCGACAGGGCAGCAACGGACGGGCTCCGCGGAGATGTACGGGACGCGGATGCTGTGAGGGAGGCTCTCAGAGGAGTCGACGCGGTGTGTCACCAGTCGGCGATGGTGGGGCTGGGCAAGGGCTTCGCGGATGCGTCCGCGTACGTGAGCAGCAACGACCTCGGTACGGCAGTGCTGCTGGAGCAGATGGCCGACGCCGGAGTGCACAGGCTGGCTCTTGCCGGGTCGATGGTCGTGTACGGAGAGGGGCGGTACAGCTGTCCTGTTCACGGGGTGGTGCGGCCCGGCCCTCGGTCCGTAC
Organism: Streptomyces bathyalis; assembly: GCF_015910445.1. Classification (NCBI taxonomy): domain Bacteria; kingdom Bacillati; phylum Actinomycetota; class Actinomycetes; order Kitasatosporales; family Streptomycetaceae; genus Streptomyces; species Streptomyces bathyalis. Next base: position 109,815 of record NZ_CP048882.1, on the reverse strand, counting down.
CGGACCTGGACAGCGGCCGCTTCGAGCCCCCCTGCCCGCGGTGCGGAGCCGCGCTCGCCCCCGAACTCGTCGACGAGGACGCCCCCGCCGACCCCCGCAACGTCTACGCCACGACGAAGCTGGCACAGGAGCATCTGTCGGCCGCCTGGGCGCGTGCCACCGGAGGCCGGGCCGTCAGCCTTCGCTATCACAACGTCTACGGAGACGGAATGCCGCGGGACACCCCCTACGCGGGGGTGGCCTCGTTCTTCCGCTCAGCCCTGGAACGCGGGGAGGCCCCCCGGGTGTACGAGGACGGTTCGCAGCGGCGCGACTTCGTGCACGTCGACGATGTGGCGGCGGCGAACGTCGTCGCGCTGGAGGCCCTCGACGAACTGCCGGTCGGTGGCCTGCGCGCGTACAACACCGGGAGCGGACAGCCGCACACCGTGGGGGAGATGGCCGATGCGCTGGCGGAGGCGTTCGGCGGGCCGAAGCCGGTGGTGACGGGGGAGTACCGCCTGGGCGACGTACGGCACATCACCGCGTCCTCCGAACGCTTCCGCCGTGAGCTGGGCTGGAGCGCGCACGTGCCGTTCGCCGAGGGGATGGCACGCTTCGCGAAGGACCAACTGGCCGCCCCCGCCAGACCCTGAGAAGCCCCGCGGGCTCGCTCAGCATCCGTGCTCGTGGGGCGGTCGCGGGCATCGAACGGGTCCGGCGCGCCCACCGCCCCGTGGACCATGACCAGCCGCCTGCGGCTCCGAGGCCTCGCCGGTCAACTGCGCGTACGGAGCGGTCCGATGAGCTGACGTCCGCGTCGGGGGAGGTCAGCGGGCAGCCGGGAGCATGACGTCGAAGCGGCAGCCGCCAGGCACGTTGCGTACGGCGGCCTGCCCCTTGTGGGCCTCGACGATGCCGCGCACGATTGCCAGTCCGAGCCCGGCGCCGCCGGGCGGCGTGCGGGCGTCGGTGCCGCGCCAGCCGGTGTCGAAGACCCGTGGAAGGTCTTCCGCCGGGATGCCTCCGCAGCCGTCGACAACCGACAGCACCACCGAGTCCTCAACCTGTCGCGCGGAGACGGCGACCGTGCCGTCCGCGGGCGTGCGGCGAATGGCATTGACGAGGAGGTTGGCCAGAACGCGGGACATCTCCTTGCCGTCCACTTCCATCGGGATCTGCTCGACGCCGGCGGCCGCGAGGCGAACCCCTAGCTCGCTGGCGAGGGCGTCGGCGCCGGCGAGGGCGTCGCTGACGAGGTCGTACGCGGAGATACGAGTCCGGGACAAAGCGAGCGAACCGGCCTGGATGCGGGAGAGTTCGAAGAGGTCGCCGACCATGCCGGAGAGCCGTTCGACTTCCCCGCGTATCTGCCGGTGGTAGCGGGCCGGGTCCTCGGCGATGCCGTCCTCCAGCGCCTCGGCCATCGCACGCAGCCCGGCCAGCGGTGACCGCAGGTCGTGAGAGATCCACGCAACGAGTTCGCGGCGTGAGGCCTCCAGAGCGCGCTCGCGTTCGCGCGAGAGGGCGAGCCTTGCGCTGGTGTCCGCCAACTGCCGGGAGAGCGACGTCAGTTCGGCCGGCATGGGTGTGGTCGGCTGCACGAATCCGCCGACGGCCTGACCGGCCCCATCCGCCCCCGACGGGAGCAGACCCCCCGCCGCAGACTGACCGCCGTCTTCGCCACCGGGGGAGGCGGCACCCAGCGCAGTACGGTCTGCTTCGCCCCCGCCCCCGCCCGCCGTACCGCCGTTGCCTGCGGCTGCTCCGGAGCCGCCCGTCTCGCCCAGAGCGCGCGCCGCCCGCTCCAGCGCTCGGTGCCCGCCGATCACCCACCGGCCGAGCCACAGGGCGGTGGCAGTCGCGGTCACACCCGCCATCACGCACACCGTCGTGACCACGCCGAGGTCGTGCTTGTTGAGAAGCATCGCCCATGCCACCGACAGGGTCCCGGCCAGCACCGAACCGACCGCGACAGCGGTGAGGACCGCCAGCGACACGGCAACCGACCGGCGTCGCAGAGCGCGCAGCGCGACCAGTCCGGCCAGGCCGACGGCCGCCGCTCCCAGGGCCGCGTAGAGCGCGATGAGCAGCAGATCACGCATCACGGCCTCCACCGGCGCCGACGCCGCCTGCGCCCGCGTCACCGGCGGCCGGACCACCGCCACCGCCGTCGTCGAAGCGGTAGCCGACACCCCACACCGTCGTGATCAGCCGCGGGTGTGCGGGATCGGCCTCGACCTTGTGACGCAGACGCCGCACGTGGACGGTCACCGTCGACAGGTCGCCGAAGTCCCAGCCCCACACGTCCGCCATGAGCTGCTCCCGGCTGAACGCCCGCCCCGGATGCCGCAGGAAGTGCGCGAGCAGATCGAACTCTCGAAGGGTCAGCGACAGAGCTCCCCGTGCGTCGGAGACGGAACGGGCGGCCGGGTCGAGTGTGATGCCGCCACCCGTCAGCAGCGGACCCTCCGGCGGCGGCGACCCCGCGCGGCGCAGCACCGACTCGACGCGGAGCACCAGTTCACGCGGAGAGAACGGCTTGGTGACGTAGTCGTCCGCGCCCACCTCGAGGCCGAGGATGCGGTCCTCCTCGTCGCCGCGTGCCGTCAGCATGACCACCGGCACCGGTCCTTGCCGGCGCAGCTGCCTGCACACCTGAAGGCCGTCCAGTCCCGGCAGCATCAGATCGAGCACGACGAGATCGGGCGGGGCGGCCTGAGCCCGGGACAGGGCGTCGAGCCCGTCGGCCGCGCGGTCGACGACGAACCCGGAGCGGTCGAGGTAACCGGCCACCACTTCCGTGACGGTCGGATCGTCGTCCACGACAAGGACCCTGCGGGCCGCGGCCGAAGGCTGTGTTCGCATATGGCGAGTCTGGCACCGGGCCGGGCGCGGTGGCCCTGTCGAGGCGTCGCCCGGGCACGGATGTCAGCCTTCCGTAAGGTGGGTCGATCCCTTATGTCCGTTATGGGCTCGTAGGGTGAGGCAGATGGAGATGACCACCAACTCGCAGCCCTGGCACGGAGACCTGGTGCTTCCCTGCCTGAACGAGGCTGAAGCGCTGCCATGGGTGCTGGAGCGGATTCCGGCCGGATGGCGGGCGATTGTCGTCGACAACGGCTCGACCGATGGCTCCGCGGGCATCGCGCGCGACTACGGCGCCAGGGTGGTGCGCGAGGAGCGCCGTGGGTTCGGAGCGGCCTGCCACGCGGGGTTGTTGGCAGCGGAGGCCGAGTTCGTTGCGTTCTGCGACTGCGACGCCACGCTGGACCCGGGCATGCTGCCGCGCGTCTCGGCGCCGGTCCGTGAGGGAACGGCGGACCTCGTGCTGGCACGGCGTCGCCCGACACGGCGCGGGGCGTGGCCGCTGCACGCCCGCCTCGGGAACCGCGCCCTCTCACGCATGGTGCGGCGCCGAACCGGCGTGAGGCTGCACGACCTTGGTCCGCTGCGCGCTGCCCGTCGCGAGGCGCTCCTCGAACTGGGCCTGACGGACCGCCGCAGCGGCTACCCGCTGCAAATGGTGGTGCGCGCCGCAGACGCCGGCTGGCGCATCGACGAGACGGAGGTCGACTACCTGCCTCGTTCGGGCAAGTCGAAGGTGACCGGCACCTGGCTGGGCACCTGGCATGCGGTGCGCGACATGCAGGCGGTGCTGCGATGACCGGCGGCGGCCAGGACGGCAGCCGGGCCCTGCACGGCGACGCCATCGATGCCTCTCCACCCGCGCTCACCGCCGCGCGACTGCCGCTGCCCGCAGCGGCGTCAGGCTCCGGGACCGGCCCCGATCGACGCCCCGCACCGGGGGGACCGGGGGCCGCGAACGCACCCGCCCCCACGACACTTCTCGTGATCGCCAAGGAGCCTGTGCCAGGCCGGGTCAAGACACGGCTGACGCCCCCGTACCGTCCCGAGGAGGCGGCCCGGTTGGCCGAGGCCTCGCTCGCGGACACCCTGGAGACCGTCGCGCGTATGGACGTGCGCCGACGTGTGCTCGTGCTCGACGGGCGGCCGGGACCCTGGCTGCCCGCCGGGTTCGAGGTGGTGCCGCAGCGCGGCGGCGGACTCGACGAGCGGATCGCGGCCGCGTTCGGGCTGTGCGACGGCCCGGCGCTGCTCATCGGCATGGACACCCCCCAGATCACGACGGACCTGCTCGCCCTCGCCACGAACTCCGGCCCGTGGGACGAGCGCGACGCCTGGTTCGGCCCGGCCGCCGACGGCGGCTTCTGGGCACTCGGCATGGCGCGCCCCCAGCCCGAACTCGTGCTGGGCGTACCGATGTCCAGGGCGGACACGGGCACGCGGCAGCGGCGTCGGCTCATCGAGGCGAGTCTTTCCGTACGGGACCTGCCGGTGCTCCGCGACGTGGACACCGCGGCCGACGCCGCCCGCGTCGCCGAACTCTCCTCGGGACGCTTCGCCTCCGTGCACGCGGATCTCACCCGGGCGGTGGCGCCGTGAGCGCACCCGCCCTCGCGTGGTGTACGGAGCAGGACCCGTACGCCGACGCGCTCCGCGCCGGCCGTGGTCCGCTGTTCCTGCGGCGCCCCGACGGCTGGCTGCTGCCGCTGGAGGTGGAGCGGTGGTGCGCACGGGCAGACCGGGCGGACATGAGCGTCCTGCGGCGATGCACGGGAGCGGTTCTCGACATCGGCTGCGGCCCCGGGCGGCTGGTGGCCGCGCTGTCGGGGCTGGGCGTCCCCGCGCTGGGCGTCGACACCTCTCCCGCCGCGATCTCCCGCACGCGCGGGGCGGGTGGCGCGGCTCTCCAGCGGTCCGTCTTCGACCCGCTTCCGGGTGAAGGACGCTGGCAGAGCGCACTGCTGCTGGACGGAAACATCGGCATCGGAGGCGATCCGTCGAGGCTGCTGGAGCGCATACGTGAGCTCCTTGCACCCGACGGGCTGTTGTTCGCGGAGGCCTCGTCCGACGAGGTCGAGGAGAGGAGCGAGGTGCGCCTCTGTGACGGCACCGGCGGTCAGGGCCCCGCATTCCTGTGGGCGAGGCTGGGCCGCGAAGCGCTCCGGGAGCAGGCGGAGGCAGCGGGTTGGAGCGTCGTGGAGGAATGGCGGTGCGGCGAGCGGCCGTTCATGGCCCTCGGCCGCGCCGGCGCGGCGCGTCCGTCCTGGCGGCCAGGCAGCGGTTCGGGCCTCTCGGCCGTACTCACCAGCCGGTGATCAGCAGGTGATTGACCGTCAGTGCGGTGACCGCCTGCGCCCCAAGCCACCAGCGGCGGCCGCACTGCGGCAGCAGCGCCGTCGCCGGTAGCAGCCACAGGGTGAACGGCAGCCAGATGCGTTCCGTCTCGCCCTTGCTCATCCCCGAGAGGTCCGCGGCCAGGACGCAGCACACGCCACCCGCGACGAGCAGCAGCAGGGCGGCGCGTGCAGCCGGGCCCGTCCCCTCGACGCCGGCTGCCCCGCTACCCCCACGGTTCCTGCCGGCCCGGTGAGCAATGGCGGCGGCCCCCGCCCTGCGCAGTGAAGCGACGACGGCAGGGCCTGCCACTGCGGTCTGCGCCGCCAGGTTCGCCCAGACGAAGTAGCTATATGGGCGCACCGCTGCGGCCCCCTGGTAGTAGCGCTCGACGAGGGTGGACCAGCCCTCGAACCACCAGAACCCGGCCGCAGTGAAGAGTACGAACCACGGCGCCATGCCCAGCAGCACCAGGGGAACGGGACGCACCGCACGCGCCGCGACCAGCACCGCCAGGGCGAGGAACCCCATCAGGATCAGCCCGTACGACAGATAGCAGGTCAGACCGAAGAGCAGTCCCGAGCCCAACGCGGCGCACGCAGGGGCCCGTACGCTCCGCGTCGCCGACAGGGCGAGCAACGCCAGCGCCCAGGCGCTCACCGCGGTGAAGTAGCCGTCGGCCGAGACACCCGTCCACACCACGGCGGGTGCGAGCACCACAAAAGGGGCGCAGCTGCGGGCGGCCTGCTCCGAGACCAGTGAGCGGACGGTCACCAGCACAGCCGCGACCGCGGAGGATCCGGCGGTGATGACGAAGACGGTGGCCCAGACGCCGCCGCCGAGTCCGATCCGGTCGAGCCCGACGAAGGTCAGCAGCGCCGCGGGCGGATGGCCCGCGACATGCGGGGGCCAGTTGTCCGGCGCGCCCATGAGGATGCGCGCCGTGAAGCCACGCAGCGTCGCACCGATGTCGTCGACGTCTCCGACGGACTGCAGATACTCATAGCCCGTCGTGAGGCGCGTGGCGACCCCGCGATGCCAGCCGTCCACCAGCGTCAGCGACCAGCTCCACGCCATCCCGCCGGCCCACGCCGCGGGCAGCAGTGCGCGCCAGGGCAGGGCCCCGGCCAGGCGGGGCCCGTAGGCGATGACGAGCACGGCAACGGCGGGCGCCAGTACGGTGCCGGGTCCCGCATGCGGCATCCAGTACGCGTAGAGAGGCGGCCAGCGCAGCCGCAGCGTGCCGGCACTGTCGTCGTATGCGCGCCCCACGAGCGCCGCCGCCGCGAGGAGCACTGCGGCAGCCGCCACCGCGCAGAGGTCGGCGACGGTGCTGCGGCGGCCCGTCCCGGAACGGGCTTCGGTACCGACCGCGCCGGCTCCGGGGCGTCCGCTGCCGTTGTCCGGCCTGTCGATGCGGGTCGAGGTCGTCACCTGCTCACCGTAGGGCGCTGACCAGCGTCGCAGCGGCTCCTCAGAGCAGACGTCACGGAGCTGTCAGATCGGCGGCCTCACCCACGCGCCCCCCGGGGCGGCGATCGGTCCGTGAGCTGCCGGTCCCTCAGCAGACCGCGACCGTGGCACCGCCTTAAACGCCCAGGCGACCGGGCGAATGACCCCGGAAGGACTGCGTGGCGAAAATGTGACCCTCCGGCATCTTGCGCAATTAGGACATGCGAGCGCACTCTCGACATCAGTGGTCACCAGGGCTCGGCGACCGGCCCTGTACTCCCGTTCGCTCCCGTGGGGGGTGGCGAGCGGGGGCGCCCCGTCTGCTCCTGTGGGGGGAGCAGGCGGGGCCTCGCCTTTTGCGGCCCACTTGTGGCACCTCCCGCCCCGCAAGTAGGCGCCCCACCGGATGAAATCGCGACAATGTGAAAGTTCAAGCCGATAGCTTGCTTTCCAGACATCACGGGCGCACTCTCGGCATCACCCCCCACTCCGGCCCGGGCCTCATCCCGTCCGCCGGGTGGGGTTCTCCGTCTCCCGGTCCGTCGCCGCGGGGTACCGGCACCGTTCCCCCAGGGTGCGGGACATGTACGACGGCGGGCCGGGTCCATGGCTCCGGAGAGGGGCGCTGACGATGAGAACGCGAACTGCCCACGTGGGGCTCGCACTTGCCGTTGGCCTCCTGCTCGCCGGATGCGGGAGCGCCGGCAGAGGTGAGCCGAAGGCGGCCGGGGTCAAGCCGTCCGGTCCCGCGTACGGCACATTGATCGGCCAGTGGCTGGACGGCCAGCAGGATCAACTGACGTCCCTTCAGGCTCTGTTGACCGACCTGAAGACGGGTCCGCACCCCAGGGCCTGCATCACGCTTCAGGCCCTGGTCGAGAAGATGCGCCAGGGGAAGGGCTTTCCGGTGCGCGCCGATGAGGCGGACGCGTACGAGGGGGCGCGTGCATGGCGGGCCGGCCTGCGGCACTACGCGAACGCCGCGGACCACTGCGCCGAAGGCGACGAGGTCCTGATGAACCAGCAGATCCGGGAGGGCCGCGACCAGATGAGCACGGTCACCGACATCATCATGGCGCACTCTGAGTGAGAGCCCTCCAGACCGAGCGAACCCGCCAAGGTGGCGAGTCGTGTCCTGCAGCGAGGAGGTCGCCATGCGGAAGGCTCAACCGGCCCGCCGGGGCACACCGTTACCACCGTGACGACGCGCCCGGTGATCAATCAGCCGAAGCCCTCCCCACTCGGCCGTCGGGAGGGCTTCGGTGCATCCCGGCCGTCGTCCGTAACGGATTATGAAAGTTCTGCCGCTGACGTTGACGGCAAACAGGACAAGGCGCACGATTCCAGCCATCCGGTGCGGCCCGGTCCTCCCCGACTTCATCCGCACCGGAGATGGGCCCCGCCGGCCGTTGCCCTCGGCGGGTCGGTGGGGCCCTCCTCGATAGGACGCGGGGTCCGGGAAGGACGCATTCCCGCACCGTCCAAGCGGCAGGCGGCCGCCGATCCTTCCCGGCCGCGGGCCCGTGCCTAACGCGCCCGGTCCGCGTCCGTCGCAGCCCGCACGGGCGGCAGGAACTCGCGCACCAGAGTGCGGTGCCACCACTCGCCCGTCTCGCGCCGCTCCTCGCGTGTCGTGAACCGGTAGCGGTACAGCAACGCCCGTACGTGCGTGGGCGGTTCGTGCGGGAAGGGGTTGCGGCGCAGCAGCCGCAGCGTGTCGCGGTCACCCTCGAGCAGGCGGGCCACGAAGGGTTCGAACCAGCCGGCCGCATACGCGGGGGAGAGGGCGGCGAACCACATCTGCCAGTCCAGGCGCAGATGGTACGGAGCGAACTGGCGCGGCAGACGGCTCACATCACCGGGCTTGCCCTTGAAGTCGTACTCCCGCCAGACCGTCTCCCCATCGGGCGCTTCCTCGTCGGTGCCCTCCAGGACGATCTCGTGCCGCACCCGGGTGACGCTGCCGAAGGCACCGTAAGTGTTCACCAGATGCAGGGAGTTGAAGGAGGCGTTCATCTGCTGGCCCCGGCTGATCATGTTGCGCACGGGCCAATAGCTCAGCGCCAGTACGAGCGCCGTGACGGCGCAGACCACCACCACGTACCACAACGGCGGCGCGGCGAAGGACGGCGGCGGCCCGGAGAAGGCCGAACTGTCCACGGCGGCAAGGGCGATGACGATCGTCAGCCAGTTCAGCCACGAGAAGTTGCCGGACAGCACGAGCCACAGCTGGGTGACGATGACGATCGCTGCCGCGAACGTGGCAACCGGCTGCGGCATCAGCAGCCCGAAGGGCACCACCAGTTGGGCCACATGATTGGCCGCCGTCTCCACGCGGTGCAGCGGCTTCGGCAGCCGGTGGAAGAACCAGCTCAGCGGACCCGGCATCGGCTGCGTCTCATGGTGGTAGTCCAGGCATGTCAGCTCCCGCCAGCAGCGGTCACCGCGCCACTTGATCAGCCCCGCGCCGAACTCCAGCCGGAAGGCCAGCCAGCGCAGCAGCCAGAGCACGAGCACAGGCGGAGCGATCTCGTCGTTGCCGAGGAACACCGCAAGGAAGCCGGCCTCCAGCAGCAGCGACTCCCAGCCGAAGCTGTACCAGATCTGCCCCACGTTGACGATCGAGAGATACGCGAGCCACAGCACGGCCCACATCAGCATCGACGCCCACAACGGCACGGCGTCCGCGGCACCCGCCACGATCGCCGCCGACAGCGCCGCACCGCCCCAGCACACGCATGCGAACAGCCGGTCGGAGCAGCGCCACTGGAAGAGGCTCGGGAAGGCGCGGAAGGGCGCATGCCGCACGAACCGCGTCACCGGCGTCAGGCCGCGCTCACCGATCAGCGCCCGGAACTGCAGCGCTCCCGAGACGAAAGCGACCAGATAGATGCCGGCCAGTGCCCTCTGGAGCACGAGCCGGGTCAGCCAGTAGTCGGATGCCGCAAACCAGTCCATGTGGCACGGATACCACCGTCGCGGGCTGTCATGGGTGATGAACAGAGTGAAGAGGCCGTCGCCGGGCGGCCGCCGTGTGCCGTGCGATGCTGTGACCTGCTGGCCGGGCACGTGGACGGCCGGAGCGTTCGCCGAGGAGACACATGCCGCTGACCGACATGCCGCTGGAGCAACTGCGCAGCTACCGGCCCGAGACCGCCGCACCGGAGGACTTCGAGGACTTCTGGGCCGGCACCCTCTCCACAGCCCGGGAAGCGGCACGCGCGGCACCGCCCCCGACCTTCCCACGCATCACGGACTCCCCACTGCGCACCGTGGACGTCCACGACGTGCGCTTCCCGGGCTGGGACGGGCAGCCCGTGGCGGCGTGGCTGCTGGTGCCGCGGGGCGCGGACGCACCGCTGCCCACCATCGTCAACTACATCGGCTACGGCGGCGGAAGAGGACTCCACACGGAACATCTGCTGTGGAGCGCGGCGGGCTACGCCCACCTCGTCGTCGACAGCCGGGGCCAGGGCCACGCCACCCCCGACCCCGATCCGGTTCCGGGACCGCACTACGTGGGCGGCTTCATGACCCGCGGCATCGACGGCCCCGAACATCACTACTACCGCCGTCTCATCACCGACGCGGTGCGGGCGGCCGAGACCGTGCGAGGCCACCCCGCGGTCGATCCGGCTCGCGTGATCGTCACCGGCCACAGTCAGGGAGGCGGTCTGGCCCTCGCAGTCGCAGCCCTCGCCGGGACGGAGGTCGCGGCGGCACTCATCGACGTGCCCTTCCTGTGCCACATCCGGCGCGGCGCCGAGCTCGCCGTGGCCGGCCCGTACCCGGAGATCGCGCACTATCTCGGAGTCCACATGCGTGACGACCCCGAGAGTGTCTTCTCCACGCTCGACTACTTCGACGGGCTGCACTTCGCCCGGCGTGCCGCGGTGCCCGCGCTCTTCAGCGTCGCTCTGATGGACCCCGTCTGCCCGCCGTCCACCGGCTTCGCCGCGTACAACCACTACGCGCACTCCGACAAGGAGGTCGTGGTCTGGCAGTTCGGCGACCACGGCGGAGGGCGGGGCTCGCAGACCCTCCATCAGCTGCGCTGGCTCGAAGGCCGCGGACTCGGGCCGGACGGTGCGCAAGGGACCACCTGATCATTGCGTCGACCCGCGTCACCGCACCGCTCGCGCCACCTTCTCCGAGGCGCCGCCGACCGCCACGCCCAGCACGATCAGCGTGATGCCGGCGAAGACCTCGTAGCCGCTCAGGAATCCGATCCGGTGCACCAGGCCCCACAGCTTGAACCAGCCGAAGAAGTGATGGGCGACGGCCCCGACGCCCTGCGCGATCAGGATGAACGCGAGGAACTCCAGAAGTTTCTTCATGATCGCAGGCTAGGAACGCCGGTGCGGCGGGTCAGTCGGCCGAAGGTATCTGCCGTGGCAACTTCCGTCGCGTGTTCACCGCTCCGAATGTGGCCCTCGGTGGCAGGCCGCTGCCTCGGGCTCAACCGGCCCCCGCGAGATCAGTCAGCGGGCTGGGACGGCTCCGGCGGGCCGGTCAGTTCCCGCTTGAGGATCTTGCCCATGTCGTTGCGGGGCAGGGCATCCCGGAAGTGCACGCTGCGGGGCCTCTTGTGCGGGGCGAGCTGCCCGGCGACGAAATCCGCCAGCTCCTCGGCTGGCGGCGGCGACGCCGGGTCGGCCGGCACGATCCAGGCGACGACGTGTTCGCCGAGATCCGGGTCCGGTGCGGCGGTGACGGCGGCCTCCGCGACCCCCGGATGCGACAGCAGCACGTTCTCGATCTCGCCCGCACCGATCTTGTAACCGCCGCTCTTGATGAGGTCGGTGGCCTTCCGCCCCACCAGCCGCACGTAGCCGTCCGCGTCCCGCGTGGCCATGTCGCCCGTGCGGAACCAGCCGCCGTCGAAGACTCCGGCTGTGGCGTCCGGGCGGTTGAGGTATTCGGTGAACAGATTGGGGCCGCGCACCTGCACTTCCCCCACCACGTCCGTGCCCTCGGCTGATTCCTCGCCGCCCGTGCCGATCCGTTTGCCCGCGTCATCGACGAGTCGCAGGTCGACATCCCGCAACGGCACGCCGACGGTGCCGGGGCGGGGCTCCCCGTCGGCGCGCACGCTGGTGTTCATCAGCGTCTCTGTCATCCCGTAGCGCTCGATGACGTGGCGGCCCGTCGCCGCCGTGATGCGCCGGTGGTCGTCCAGCGGCAGCGGAGCGGAGCCGGAGACGAGCAGCCGCGCGCCGGAGAGCGCCTCAACGAGCCCGGGTTCGGAATCCAGGGCATCGGCCAGCCGGTGGTACATCGTGGGCACGCCGAAGAGCATGGTGCCGCCCCCGGTGAGAGCGTCCGCCACTCCCTGCGTGGAGAACCTCCCCAGGTGGTGGAGGCTTCCGCCGCGGCGCAGAGGCCCGAGGACACCCAGGATCAGGCCGTGCACGTGGAACAGCGGCAGCGCGTGCACGACGACGTCGTCGCCCGTCCACTGCCAGGCGTCCTCCAGCGCGTCGAGTGTGACGGCGACGGCTCGGCGGGAGAGGACGACGCCCTTGGGTGGTCCGGTGGTGCCGGAGGTGTAGACGATGAGCGCCGGCGATTCGGCGTTGGGCTCGGGTGCGAGGTTCCACGCTGTGGCATCGGCTTCCGCCGTGACGACGATGTCCGTGCGGGGAACCGCGGCCAGTGCCTCCGGCAGCTCGGCGTCCGGCTCTGCCAGAACCATGGCGGGTGCGCTGTCGGCGACGACGTGCGCCAGCTCGCGCTCGCCGCTGCGCGGGTTGACCGGCACCACCGGAATTCCGGCCAGCAGCGCGCCCACGACGGCGACGGCCGTCTCCAGGGTGGGGGTCGCCCACACCGCGATCCGTCCCGCGTCACCGATGCGGGTGGCCATCTCGCCCGCCGCGGCCGCGAGTTGCCGGTAGCTGAGGGCACGCTCACCGAAGCGCAGCGCAATGCGGCTGGACTCGGTGTGCAGCGCGGGCAGGAGCAGTGACACCCGGTTCTCCTCAGACGATCCCGACGTGGAACCGTCAGCATCTCATCCGGCTGTGACGTTGCCGCCTGCCTGGGGAAAGAGCGCTGTGAACGCTCCGGCCGGATCGGTCAGGCCGCGTGCGAACGGCTCGTCGAAATGCCGCACGAGGAAGAGCAGGAACGCGATCAGCGCGGTGAAGATACCGGCCAGCAGCAGCTCTCTCGTCGATCGCTGGATCTGCAGGGCGAAGAGCATCCCGACCGACACCACCGCACCGGCGAACAGTCCCAGCCAGACGACGCCCGGCAGAGTCGGCTCCGCACTGCCCGCACGGCTGGTGCGTGCGGCGTCGACCGCCGCGACCCTGTCCGCCAGTGCCGCGTAGGCCTGCTCCTCGCGTGCCGTGCTCGGCTCCCAGTCCAGTACGTCCTTGCGCAGGTCCGCCAGCAACTTGCCGCCGTGAGGGGTGAGCCGGCCATGCTCGACCATGTAGGGCCACTCCGTGGCGACGGTGTGATGCACATAGGCGGCGACGTCCGACCTGATCCGCTCGCGATGGACGGCGGGCACGGCACGCGCGCGTTCATGGACCTCGTGGAGGGCCTGTGCCTCGTCGGTGGCCACGCCGTCGGCGACGTTGCGTGCCTCCCAGACGCCCGCGATGGCCAGGCCGAGCACGATCGCGTACACGACCCCGGTCATCATCGTCATGTACTCGATCACGTCGGGGGTTTCGGAGGGGTCGTCACCGTCCGCGCGCCGCTGCCGGAGCACGACGGCCCAGGTCACGGCGGCGCAAGCGGTGAGGATCGCGAGGATGAGGACCAGCCATTCGGGCACGGTTGCACTCCCGGGTGATCGACGGGACGGACAGCGGACGGGGGAGTGAAGGCGCCGGGCGGGCGCCTTCACTCATCGGCCGAAGGGGGACGACGACGGGGGTGAGCCCGAACCGGCGCCGCCACGTTGCGAGTTGCCGGAGCGGCTGCGGGCGCGCAGTGCTGCTGCGGCGAGCACCGCGGGAGCCACGAGCAGCAGAAGGCGGCCGGTGAGCGGCAGCCGGGCGGTGTCGCTCCGGGGGACCGGTTCGAGGCGCGCGGGTGCGGTCAGACGGGAGTGAGTGGGAGCGGGGGAGGGGGCGGGTGCCGTCTCGGGTGGGTGCTGCCGCGTCTTGGGAGGCGGTACGTGTGCGGGGCGCGGCGAGCGGTGCACGACCGGGGCCTGAGCCTGTGGTTCGTCGCTGGGAGTCGGCCGCGGGGCGGCGGAGGACGGTGTCGGCTGGGGCGTGCTGGGGGACGGCGGCGGAGTGGGTGTGGGCGTGGGCGTCGGGACGGGAGGGGGCGGAACTTCGGGCTCGCACGTGCACTCCCAGGAGCAGTGCCGTGCGGCCAGCGCCAGCCGCAGGTGGGCCGCGACGACGGTGAGCGACACGACGTGGCACCTGCCGCCGTGCGCCGAGAGCTCGATCCGGGCACCGGCCGCTTCGAGTGAGAGGCCGAGGCCTTCGGGCAGGCGGTCCGGGACGTCGTTCACGCGCTCCGGGACGCTGTTCACGCGCTCCGGGACATCGCCCACGCGGGGTGTGGGTATCCGGCCGGTGCCGTCGTCCGCTCCGGCCGGCGGCGGGGAGGACCAGGCCGCCGCGGGTGCGCTGCACGTCAGAGCAAGTGCCGCACCGGCCACGGCGGTTGATGCTGCGCGGTGCCATCTGTGGCGTCGTGTCACATGATCGAGCATGTGGGCCGCCGCCTCCGCACGGCAGGGCATCACCCGGGTATTCGCCCGAAGTGCTGAACTGCGACGGCGAAGTTGACGAGCTGGTCGGTGCCGGAGGGCACGCCAGAGACCTTTGCCCCAGCTCATCGGCCGTCCGTACGGACGTGTGCGGTACTCGGGCTTCAGCGCGCGACGGCGTACGGCAACGGGTCGTCGAGCACGGACCGTACGACCGAGTGCGCCGCGCCCAGTGACGGACCGTCGCTGCCGACAGCCGAGACAGCTACCTCGGGCACCGCGTCCGGAGCCGCCGTGCGCTGCCGCAACTCCCGCTCCAGCGGGGGCAGTAGCCACGGTGCCAGCCCGGCGAGGGCGCCGCCGAGCAGCACCGCCCGCGGATCGAGGAGGTTGACCGCGCCGGTCAGCGCGATGCCAAGTGCCTTGCCCGCGCGGCGCAGAGCCCGCAGCGAGGCCTCGTCGCCGTCCTCGGCCCGGGCGCGCAGCCGTGCCAGCGCCGCGGTGCGCCCGCCGGCGCCGCGTACCGCGATGCCCGCGGCGCGCAGCAACGCCGCCTCTCCGGCGTACTGTTCGAGGCATCCGGAGCCGCCGCACGCGCAGCGCGGCCCGTCGGGCTGCACCGGGACATGGCCCAGTTCCCCGGCGAACCCCCTGGTGCCGCGCAGGAGTTCACCGTCGAGGACGACCCCGGCACCGATGCCGACCTCGGCCGAGACATGGATGAAGTCACGCCGTGCCGTGCTCTCTCCCGAGAGCCAAAGCTCCGCCAGCGCAGCGAAGTTGGCCTCGTTCTCCACCCTCAGCGGAAGCGGTGGTCCTGCCGGTGCGAGATGCGCCGCGAGGTCCGTGTCGTGCCAGCCGAGGTTCGGCGCGCGCACCACGTTCGTCGACGAACGGCTGACGAGCCCGGGCACGGCGACGGCCAGGCCCGCCGGGCGCAGCCCCGCGGCGCCGGCATCCGTGACGACGCGGTCGAGGAGCGAATTCAGCCGCCGCAGCACGGAGTCGGCCCCGGCCTCGCCGTTGGGTCTCTCATCGCCCTCACGGACCCGGACCCGGCCTCCGAGGTCGACGGCGCACACGGTCAGATGATCGACGCCGATCTCGGCACCGATGCCGCACGGGCCCATGCCGGTGAGGGCGAGCGCGTTGCCGGGCCTGCCCACGCCGCCGGAACGTCCCGGACCCAGCTCGACGAGGAAGCCCGCGCGCAGCAGCTCTTCCACGAGCGTGGAGACAGAGGCACGCGTCAGCCCGATCCTCGCGGCGATGGAGGCACGCGACACCGGACCGGCGGCGGCCACCGCGTACAGCACACGCGAGAGATTGCGCTGACGCATCTCCTGCTGCGAGTTGGGCGGGACTGCCATGAACCTAACGTCCGTTCCTCCGGGTCGAATCGACGTACCGCTCGCCGGGCCGGACGGTCCGCGGCGGGGGTGTCAGCGCTGCCGGAGCAGAGTATCCGCACCCGCGAGGGTGTCCGCGACACGGGTCAGAGTGGCTTCGTCCCGCGGGACGGCCTCGTAGGCAGGGCCGTCCGCGGTGCCCCAGCGCCGCGCCACTGCTGCCGGGTCCTCCTCCAGGAGCAGCCCCGCCGCCTGGGCCGCCGCCCCCAGCGCCACGAGCTCCTCGGCCCGCGGCACCTGCACCGGCCTGCCCGACAGGCGCCGCACCGTCTCGCGCCAGGCGGTGCCCTTCGCGCCGCCGCCGATCAGCAGCAGCGGTGCGTTCTCGTCGGCGTTCTCCTCCTCCAGCACCTTGTCGAGTGCCCGCAGCAGCGCGAAGACCGCCCCGTCGTAGGAGGCCTGCAGGATCTGGCCCGCGGTGGTGTCATGACGCAGGCCGCTCAACAGCCCTGATGCGTAGGGGAGGTTGGGCGTGCGCTCCCCGTCGAGGAACGGCAGGAGCGCCGCCTCGCCGCCGGCTTCGACGGCCTCGCGGTCCAGGGAGAGCAGTGCGGCGACGCGGTCGACGGCGAGCGTGCAGTTGAGGGTGCAGGCCAGCGGGAGCCAGTCGCCGCGTGCGTCGGCGAAGCCCGCGACAGTGCCGGTCGGATCGGTGGGCCGCCGCGAGGAGACCGCGTACACCGTTCCCGACGTGCCCAGGCTCAGTACGGGCTGCCCCGGACGCAGTCCCAGCCCGAGTGCGGCGGCCATGTTGTCGCCGGTGCCGGCCGCAACCAGCGCGCCCGCAGGCACCGGCAGCCCGGGCCGTACGGTGCCCGCCGCCTCGCCCGGCGTCGTCACGCGCGGCAGCAACTGCGGTGCGAGGCCGATGAGTTCGAGCATGTCCCCGTCGTAGGCGCCGGTCGAGCTCGCCCACCAGCCGGTGCCGGAGGCATCGCCCCGGTCGGTCGTGCCCTCGCCGGTGAGGCGCCCCGTCAGATAGTCGTGCGGCAGCCTGACCGCTGCCGTGGCGGCGGCGGCCTCGGGCTCGTTCTCGCACAGCCACGCCCACTTGGTGACGGTGAAGGCCGGTGCGGGCACGCTGCCGAACCGGTCGGCCCACGCGGCCGGACCGCCCAGTTGTGCGATCAGCCGGTCGCTCTGCGGCGCGGAGCGCACGTCGTTCCACAGCATCGCGGGACGCACCGGCCGTCCGTCCGCATCCAGTGTCACGAGCCCGTGCTGCTGCCCGCCGACGGACACCGCCGAAGCCTCCTGCGCCGCACGGCCGCACTGCTCGAGAGCGGTGCCCAGCGCCTGCCACCACTCCTGCGGATCGCTCTCGTGGCCCGGCCCCGGAGTGACGGTGTGCGGCGCCTGGCCGCGGGCGACGACCTCGCCGGTGGCGGCATCGACGACGAGTGCCTTGGTCGACTGCGTGGAGCTGTCCACGCCGATGACGAACGGTCCCTCTGGTGCGGACATGAAACCCCTCAGCCTCCTTCTTCGCGGCCTCTTCCCACGCTGCGGCCCTGGGCGCATACTAATTTGTCAACGGTCATGACTAATAGCCGTGTGCGCGAGGAAGCGCCACGGGGAGAGGGCGGCGGAATGAACTACGCGCCGACGCCGGAGGACAGGTTCAGCTTCGGTCTGTGGACGGTGGGTTGGCTGGGACGCGACCCGTTCGGCGAAGCGACCCGCGCCCCCCTCGACCCGGTCGAGGCCGTGCACCGGCTCGCCGGACTGGGCGCCTGGGGAATCACCTTCCACGACGACGACCTCATCCCGCACGGCTCCGCGCCTGCCGAGCGCGAGGGCCACATCAAGAGGTTCCGGCAGGCCCTGGAAGCCACCGGCATGGTCGTCCCCATGGCGACGACCAACCTCTTCTCCCACCCGGTCTTCAAGGACGGTGCCTTCACCGCCAACGACCGCGACGTGCGCCGATACGCCCTGCGCAAGACGATGCGCAACGTCGATCTCGCCGCCGAACTCGGCGCGAGGACGTATGTGGCCTGGGGCGGCCGCGAAGGGGCGGAGTCCGGTGCGGCCAAGGACATCCGGGCGGCGCTGGACCGCATGAAGGAGGCGTTCGACCTCCTCGCCGAGTACGTCACCGAACAGGGATACGACCTCCGCTTCGCCATCGAGCCCAAGCCGAACGAACCCCGCGGCGACATCCTGCTGCCCACCGTCGGCCACGCCCTGGCGTTCATCGACCGGCTGGAGCGGCCGGAGCTGTTCGGCGTCAACCCCGAGGTCGGCCACGAGCAGATGGCGGGCCTCAACTACCCCCACGGCATCGCGCAGGCCATGTGGTCGGGGAAGCTCATCCACCTCGACCTCAACGGCCAGTCCGGGATCAAGTACGACCAGGATCTGCGCTTCGGGGCGGGGGACCTGCGGGCCGCGTTCTGGACGGTGGATCTGCTGGAGAGCGGAGGCTACGAAGGACCCCGCCACTTCGACTTCAAGCCGCCCCGCACCGAGGACTACGACGGGGTGTGGGCGTCGGCGGCCGGCTGCATGCGCAACTATCTGATCCTGCGGGAGCGTGCCGCAGCATTCCGCGCCGACCCGGCCGTGCAGGAGGCGCTGCGTGACTCACGGCTCGACCAGCTCACCCTGCCGACCCTGGAACCGGGCGAGACGCCCGGCCGGCTCCTCGCGGACCGCTCCGCCTTCGAGGACTTCGACCCGGATGCGGCCGCGCAGCGGGGCATGGCCTTCGAACGCCTCGACCAGCTCGCCATGGACCATCTGCTCGGTGCCTGAGCGCCCGCCGCTCACCTCCGCGCCGTGCCCGCGGAGGGCGGCAGGCGCTCAGCGCGCGGCCGCGTCCGCGGGCACGGACTCCGGCAGCCCGAACAGGGGAAAGAGCTCGTCACCGAAGAAGGCACCCACGTGCGCCACGTGGCCGTCCTCGATCCCGAGCACCTGCAGCTGGAAGGGCTTGTAGTCACCGCCCTCGTGCCGGCTGTAGAGCGCGAATGCGGGCTGGCCGTTGGCAGCGGTCGGGATCATCAGACCCTCGCCGGGGGCTATAGGGCACTGCGCGCCGATGAGGCGCGCTATGGCATCGCGGCCGCGGAACCACTCCGGGAACGGAGGCATCTCCCAGACCGCGTCCTCCTTGAAGAGCTGGACGATCGCCGTGACGTCGGTGTTCTCGAACGCCTTGGCGTAGCGGTCGAGAAGCTCGCGCTGGGCGGGATCGGTCGGCTCGGACAGCTCGTCCTCCGTCAGCGCGGCCTGCTGCAGCTGCGCACGTGCGCGCTGCAGGGCGCTGTTGACGCTCGCCGTGGAGGTGTCGAGAAGTTCGGCGACCTCGGCGGCCCGCCACTTGAGGACCTCGCGCAGCAGCAGCACCGCCCGCTGCCTCGGCGGCAGATGCTGCAGGGCGGCGACGAGGGCGAGCCGCATGCTGGAGCGTGAGACGACGACCGCTGCCGGGTCCGAGGGCTGCTCACCACGGAACATCGTGTCAGGCACGGGCTCCAGCCACGGAACCTCCGGTGCTTCCACCACGGGTCGCTCCGGGTCGTCGCTGGGCGCGCCGATCCCGGACGGCATGGGCCGGCGTCCCCGGCTCTCGATGGCGGTCAGGCACGCGTTCGTCGCGATCCTGTAGAGCCACGTACGCAGCGACGAGCGGCCCTCGAAGCGGTCAGCGGCGCGCCATGCGCGCAGATACGTGTCCTGCACGAGGTCTTCGGCGTCGTGGACCGAGCCCATCATGCGGTAGCAGTGAGCCAGCAGCTCGCGGCGGTAGGGCTGCGCCCGGTCCAGCAGATCGTCGCGGCTGAGAGGGATGTCGGCGGACGGCGAGGTGACGGATTCGCCGAGGGTGCTGTCTGTCATGACCAGGCCTTTCGCCTTTCGACCGCGGTGGCGGGTGGTGACCGGCCCGTAAGTATCGCAAGAACGTACGAATTTCGGGAGCCGGAGGGGCAGATGTCTCGGTTCATACTGCTATCGATACGGACATTCTCCGCCCATCAGACCCCTGACCGGAATGGTCCGGCTGGTAAAGAAGGGTCGCGTGTAGGGGATTCCCCGGAATTGCCCGCCACGGAGCACGCCGGGCAGTAGTCGTTCAAGGCGCAGTGAGGACGGGCACGGACGCACCCGTCTTGGCCCACCGGCCGCGCGGCGGCGAGGGCAAGGGTCCTTGGCGTTGTGGCTGGTCTGTCAGTCGTCGTTGCCGCGGCGCCGCTTGCGCGCTCTGCGCCGGCTCTTGCTGAAGAACCACCCGGCGGGAGGAGCGTCCGCCCGCCAGGGCTGCGGTTCGGGCGGGCTCTGCCGCCAGCGTTCCCGCAGCATCCGCGTCCGCGCTGCCGGCTCCTTCACCTCGGCGCCCCGGATGAAGTTCTCATCCAGGTCGAGCCCCTCGTCCCAGTTCTGCCCGCTCTCCTGTTCGTCCCCGTTCCCGCTGCGGCCCCGTGGCTCGGTGTCCATGGGCCATGCCTCCATCCCTTTTGTCCGCCTCGTCGAGATCTGGTATTTCAACGCCTCGCCGTGCGCCTGTGTTCCACGTGTCCGCCTGGCGAGGTACCGCCGACGGAATGCGGATGCCCGGGCGATACCGACCGAGGCGGAATGTCTCGCTCCGCGCGATAGCTCCGCAAGTCACGACACCTCTGGGGAGCCACACATTCACCGTCCGTGACAGTGACACAGATCACATTGACCTTCCGGTCTTCCTGGCGGTTCAGTGGCCCACTGACTCAGTCCGCAGAGAATTCCTTGGCAGAACCTTTGAATGGAATCTCAGTTCAAGGAATTGCCCAGGGAAACAAAGGAACTAAGCAATGGGCATGCGACCGTCGAATGTAACTGAGAGTGCGGATGGCAAGCGCTCAGGGCATGCGCCTGCCGATGGGCCCGCGGAGCAGGACTCACTGAGAGCAGGCCTCAAGAACCGGCATCTGTCGATGATCGCGATCGGCGGAATCATCGGCGCGGGCCTGTTCGTGGGTTCCGGCGCGGGGATCGCGAAGGCCGGCCCGGGAATCATCGTTTCCTACCTCGTCGCAGGGCTGCTCGTCGTCCTCGTGATGCGGATGCTGGGAGAGATGGCGGCGGCCGACCCCTCCTCGGGCTCCTTCTCCACGTACGCCGACCGCGCCCTCGGACGATGGGCAGGCTTCACCATCGGATGGCTCTACTGGTGGTTCTGGGTCGTGGTGCTCGCCGTGGAGGCCACGGCTGCGGCGACCATCCTCACCGCCTGGGTGCCCGCCGTACCGCAGTGGACATGGGCGCTGATCGTGATGGTGCTGCTGACCGCGACGAACCTCGCGTCCGTCGGCTCATACGGCGAGTTCGAGTTCTGGTTCGCCGGGATCAAGGTCGTGGCGATCGTCGCCTTCATCGTGCTCGCGGCCCTCGGCGTCCTGGGGCTGCTGCCGGGCACCGAGGCCACCGGGGCATCGAACCTGACGGCACACGACGGGTTCCTGCCGAACGGACCGGGAGCGATCCTCTCCGGCATGCTGCTCGTCGTCTTCTCCTTCATGGGCAGCGAGATCGTCACGCTCGCCGCCGGGGAGTCGGCCCACCCGGAGAAGATGGTGCGCCGAGCGACCAACAGCGTCATCTGGCGCATCGGCACCTTCTACCTGGGCTCGATCATCCTCGCGGTGATGATCGTGCCGTGGGACTCCAAGGCGATCGTGGACAAGGGCCCGTACGTGGCGACCCTGGACCAGCTCGGCATCCCGCATGCGGGCACGATCATGGACGTCATCGTCGTGACCGCGGTGCTCTCCTGCCTCAACTCCGGTCTCTACACCGCCTCGCGGATGGCCTTCTCGCTGGGCCGCCGCGGTGATGCGCCCAAGTCGTTCTCGCAGGTGAACAAGAGGGGTGTGCCGGCCACGGCCATCTGGTCCTCCGTGGCCTTCGGATTCGTCGCCGTCATCTTCAACTACACCTCTCCCGACACCGTCTTCCAGTTCCTGCTGAACTCCTCCGGAGCGGTGGCGCTCTTCGTCTGGCTCGTCATCTGCTTCTCGCAGCTGCGGATGCGGCCACTGATCGAGCGGGAGATGCCGGAGCGGCACACCGTGCGCATGTGGCTGTTCCCGTATCTGACGTACGCGACGATCGCGCTGATGCTCTTCGTCATCGGCTACATGTTCTACGACTCCGAGGGCCGGCAGCAGATGATCATGTCGGTCGTGGTGGCGGCCGTCGTGCTCGTCCTCGGGATCCTGCTCCAGCGCAGGCACGGCCTGAAAGAGTCCGACGGGACCTCCGAGAAGGCGCCGGAGCGCGACGCGTCAGCAGTGGAGAAGTAGCGGCGCGGAGGCGGCTGTTGGCGGCGGGGCACCGGACCATCCGGAGCCCCGCCGCCCACACGTGCGTGATCAGTTGTCCGTCTCCGGGGACGAAGGTGCCTCCCGGAGAATCCGTCCGGTCGCCCTCCGCCGCAGCGCGCCGGGCATCCGCACGGACACCGTGAGCACCAGCAGTCCGCCCAGGACCAGTCCAGTGCCCGTCCACGCCCAAGCGCCGAGGCGCTCACCGACGACGGCCACGCCGAGAGCCGCGGCGACCACGGGCTCGAAGAGCGACAGCGTCGTCGCCGCGCCCGCCGTGACCCGGGCCAGACCGGCGCCGAAGAGCACGTAGGCCACGCACATCGGCACCACCGCCAGATATGCGGCGACCAGCACGCCGCGCGGCGCGCTCAGCAACGGTCCGCCCGTGAGGGCCAGCACGGGGAGCAGGACGAGAGCCCCCAGTCCGAAGAGGCTGCCCATCGCCGCGCGGGAGGTGTGTCCCGCGCGGATGATGCGTGCCCCGTAGCAGGTGAAGACGGCGTACGACGCTCCGGCGAGGAGAGCCAGCGCGACGCCGCCGGGCACGTCGTGTCCGGTCTGCGCCCCGTCCCCCGCCGTCAGTGCCAGCAGCGCGCACCCCGCACCCGCGGACACGGTCGCGGCGAGCCAGCGCAGCGTCAGCCGCACACCCACCAGCAGCCGCTCCAGCAGGGCAGCGAAGACGGGCGAGCAGCCGATGGTCACCACCGTGCCGGCGGCCACTCCCGCCCGGTCCATCGATGAGTAGAAGGCAAGGGGATAGACGGCGACTGCGACGCCCCCCAGGAGCGCCCACAGTGACACAGGCCGCCGGGCGCGCAGCACGCGGAGCGCCGAGCGTCCCGCGATCAGAAAGGTGAGCAGACCGCCGACGCCCATGGTGGCGGCGCCTGTCGAGAGCGGTGACGCCGAGGCGGGGGCGAAGCTCGCGGCCGTGCCGGTGGTGCCCCACAGCGTCGCCGCGGCGACCACGAGCACAGACCCGCCTCCGCCGCGCCGGGCGGGGGCCTTCGAGGGCGCGCCCTCGGACGAAGGCGGCCGGGGGGCGGGTGCGTCGGCATGCGGGTACGCGTGCGAGGACGAACTGGCAGAGAAGGAAGACATGCGGTTCGCGTCCTGATCCGTTGAAGGCCGGTGATGACGGTCATCGGAAGGGCGCAACAGCCATGGGCAGCGGGCGGGGAGACCCCGGTGGCGGCGCCGCGTCGAGCGGCCCGCCGGGGAGAGCCCGGACTGCCGGGGAGCGGGCGGAGCGTGGTGGCTCGCGCCCGTGGATCAGTGCGCCCTCAGCGGGACGCGGGAGGCGGTGTGACCGCGTGCCAGTAGATGCTGTCCATGCCCGTGAGCGTAACCGACGGGCGAGTGCGCGGGCACCGGGTTTCTCGCCCCTTGCACAGCACAGCGCCACCGCCCCCCGTGCCGGGGCGGTGGCGCTGCGCTGTGGCAGCCGGCGAGCGACGGAGCCGGCCACATGACGGTGGCGCCCTCAGTCCTCACTCGGGTTGAGGGAACAGGTCAGTTCCGCCCACACCGCGTGGCCGCTGTCGGGGCCGCCGTCGAGACTGCGGCGGATGCCCCAGTCGTCTGCGAGGACGCTGACCAGCAGCAAGCCGCGTCCGCTTTCCCCGTCAGAGTCCACCGGGCCGCCCGGGCGGGGCCGGAGCGGGTCGGGACCTCCGCCCTGGTCGGTCACCTCGAGGCACAACCGCAGGCCCACCAGCCAGAGTTCACAGCTCACCTTGTCGCTGCCGGTGTGGCGCACAGCGTTGGTGAAGAGCTCGGACACCAGCAACTGTGCGTCCTCGCAGGCCTGTTGATCGACTCGCCATTCGTGCAGGCGGTCGAGAACTCGTCTTCGCGCGCGCGACACCGAGGTGTCGAGGGCGGGCAGACGGAACGCGTCCCGGAGCGGGCGTACCGACACAGCTGAGGGCCGATCTTCTAAAGACAGGGCGTCATGGGGGGAAGCCACAGCTCCACTATGAGCTTGTTCAGTCACACCTGGCAAGGATCAGTCTGCAAATTACAGAATCGTTCGAGTCAGGCTGTCGTCCGACAAGGCGTCCATGCCAAACTGCTTGCCCATGCCAGGAGTTGGAGGCGAGCGATAGTGGTGGACTCGCGGACGGGCGGTGGGGCGCCCACCGTTCTGCGGGTGGTTCTGGGAAGGCGCCTGCAGCACCTGCGGGAGAAGTGCGGCCTGTCGTACGAGGAAGCAGGGCAGGCGCTCGACGTCACTCACGCCACTGTCCGGCGGATGGAGAAGGCCGAAGTCGGCCTGAAGGTCCTCTACGTCGAGAAGCTTCTGCAGACCTACGGCGTGACCGACCCGACGGAGCTCGAACAGTTCCTCGCCCTGGTGCGCCAGGCCAACCAGCCCGGCTGGTGGCACCGCTACCGCGACGTGCTGCCCGAGTGGTTCAGCGCGTTCGTCAGCCTGGAGAGCGAGTCGCACAGCATCCGCGCGTACGAACCGCACTACGTGCCGGGGCTGTTGCAGACCGAGGGGTACGCAAGAGCAGTGCTGCGCTCGGGGATGCCCCAGGCGCCGGAGGAGGAGATCCGGCGGCAGGTCGCGCTGCGGATGGAGCGTCAAGCCGTCCTCGACCGCGACGAACCGCCCATGCTGTGGGTGGTGATGGACGAGACCGTGCTGCGCCGCTCCCTCGGTGGGTCCGAGGTGATGCGTGAGCAGATCGACGTCCTCATCGAGGCAGGCCGGCGCCCGCACGTGCGGCTGCAGATCATGCCGTTCAGCGCCGGGCCCCATCCGGCGATGTACGGGCCGTTCCACCTCTTCCGTTTCCCCATCGACGAACTGCCGGATGTCGCATGCGCGGAGAGCCTGGTCGGGGCCGTCTACTTCGACCAGCGCGACGACGTGACGACCTTTCTGGAGGCACTGGACCGGATGTGTGCCCAGGCCGCACCCGTGTCGCGGACGGAGGCGATGCTCAGTGCAATGCGCAAGGAGATCTGAACCATGGGTCGTATCTACAACGGGATGCCCGCCAAGAATCTCGGCACGGAGGGCTGGCACAAGCCCTGGAGCGGTGGCAACGGCGGCAGCTGTGTGGAGGCTCTGAAGCTGGATGACGGGCGGGTGGCCCTGCGTCAGTCCACGGACCCCGACGGGCCGGCCCTCATCTACACCCCCCACGAGATCAAGAAGTTCATTCAGGGCGTTCAGGCGGGAGATGCCGACTTTCTGCTCGCCTGAACTGCAGGACCAACATGGAGGACGACGTGTCGGAGATGGGCTTCAGCCCTGAGCAGATCGACACCACCACGCCGCATCCGGCCCGGATGTACGACTACTACCTGGGCGGCCTGGACAACTACGAGGTCGACAGGGAAGCCGCCGAGCGCGTCCTCGGGCATGCACCGTTCATCCGTCCGACCGCCCAGGGGAACAGGGACTTCCACCACCGCGCGGTACGTACGGTGGTGGAGAGCGGCATCCGGCAGTTCATCGACATCGGCACCGGCATCCCCACCTCGCCCAACACGCACGAGGTGGCGCGCGCCGTCGCACCCGAGACCCGCGTGGCCTACGTCGACAACGATCCCATCGTGGCGACATACGCGGGCGCCAAGCTGACCAACTCGGGCAATGCGAGCTTCGTACTGGCCGATCTCCGCGAACCCGATGCGATCCTCGACCATCCCACCACGCGGGACCTCATCGACTTCGACCGGCCGGTCGCCCTGATGCTCGTCGCGGTGATGCACTTCATCCGCGACGACGAGGAACCCGGCAAGATCGTCTCGGCCCTCACCAGCCGTCTGCCGCAGGGAAGTTGCCTGATCCTGTCGCACATCACCTCCGACTTCGACGACGGTGAGGCGGGGGCGAAGGCCTCTGAGGTGTACAAGGGCTCGACCGCGCAGCTCATCTTTCGCAGCTACGACGAAGTCATGCCGTTCTTCAAGGGCTTCGAGCTCATCGAACCGGGCCTGGTGAAGCCGCCGTTGTGGCGTCCAGATGGTCCCGTTCCCGGCGAGGACGAACTCATCGATCACCGCGGCTACGCGGGTGTGGGATTCAAGCGCGGCGCCTAGCCGCGGAACCACCGCACACCGGCACGGTACGCACAATCGCATAGAGCCAGCCCCGGGCAGGGCCGCCGTCACGTGGGGGTGCGGTCCCTGCCCGGCGGTGTGTCCGCGTACATTTGTGGCCCCCGGCCCGAGGACGGGACACGTGACGCTTCGCTGCCAACTTCTCCGCACTCCTGACGGCGGCTGCATTCCTTCCGCGCCTACGCGCGTAACCCCCCAACTCCCTTCGCGTGTAGGGATCTTCGCCTGGTGGAAGCTAACTTCCGGTACCGCGTCCCGGAGTTCTGACCGCCGATCCGATCCGTGAAGGCGGGGTTCGTGCCCCGAGCTTCGTCAACACCCCTGCTGTGCAAGCCCGATCACACTTTCTGCAGCTTTCTTGACATGAGCACTTCCAGTTGAGCCCGGCGGCTGATACCTCTGTACATGACAAAAGCACCCTCCATGTCTCCCCCCACCATGAGAGGTTCCATGAAGCCACGCAGATGGACGACCACGGGCGCTGCCGTGGCGTCGTCGCTCGGAGTGATCACTCTTACCGGGGCCGTGCCCGCCGCCGCGCAGGACGCGGCCCCGGCGTATGTCGCCCTGGGCGACTCCTACTCCTCCGGTCTCGGAGCGGGCGACTACGGCGACAGCGGCGACTGCAAGCGGAGTTCCAAGGCCTACTCCCAGCAGTGGAGCGCGGCCAACTCGCCTGCCTCGTTCGACTTCACGGCATGCTCCGGAGCCGTCACCGATGACGTGCTCAACAACCAGCTGGGGCCGGTCAACTCCTCGACCGGCCTGGTGAGCATCAGCATCGGAGGAAATGACGCGGGCTTCGCCGACACCATGCAGGCATGTGTGCTGCAGGGCGAGAGCGTGTGCCTGGAGAAGATCGACGAGGCGAAGAGCTACATCTCGGGCACCCTGCCCGGCAAGCTCGACTCCGTGTACAACGCCATCAGCGACAAGGCGCCCTCCGCCAAGGTCGTGGTGATGGGCTACCCCCGCATATACAAGCTGGACGGCGAATGCTCCGTCGGCATCAGCGAGGCGTCACGCGCGGCGATCAACTCCGCGGCCGACGTCCTCAACGACACGATCGCCAAGCGCGCGGCCGATCACGGCTTCACGTTCGGCGACGTGACCGGCGCCTTCACCGGACATGAGATCTGCTCCGGCGACTCGTGGCTGCACAGCGTCACCTTCCCGGTCGGGGAGTCCTACCACCCGACGGAGGAAGGTCAGACCAGCGGCTACCTGCCGGTGCTGGAACAGAACGCGTAACCCCGCAGTACAGCCTCCCTGCGGGGTCGTGGCCCAGGCGGCAGACAGCGCCGCGTCCCGCACCGAAGGCGCTTTCCCCGGCCGGGGCGAGCAGGGCTCAGGCTCTCTCGCCCCGGCCGGGTTCGTCGTGCTTCGGGGTGCACGCGTAAGCGAGACCGGGGTCATCGGTCTATTCATCAAGTTTGAATAGCTTGTTTCGGGGAGGTCGGGGCGGCTTCAAGGCGCGAAAGAGCGGGGTCACGAAGGAACCCGAAAGCCCGAGTCGGAGTTCTAATGGATAGAGGCGGTCGGGCAGACCCGCCCTGAAGGAGGACGACAATGACCAACAGAGGCAAGATCGCCGTCGGTGGCGTGACTGTGGGGCTTCTCCTGTGGTGGCTCACGTCGTTCTGGATCGCCCTCGCGGTGATCGTCGGCGTACCCGCGATCGCCTACCTGGCGCTCGACCCCTCGCAGCGTCGCCGGCTGCGCCGGGTGAGCCGCAAGGAGCTCAACCGCTGACCGGGAGCACAGCGGCATCGGCCGTGGGGCAGGTGCCCGCACGCAACGTGCCCGCGGGTCAATAGAGTTGAGCCATGAGGTGGTTGGCGCTCGAGGCCGGTGACGCCGCGACGTGGGGCAGCACCGTGGTCACGTTCGGCATGGCGTGCTACGCGATCGCACAGGGCATGAGCCAGCGGCGCGATCTGCGCCGGCAGAACGAACTGCAGGCAGAGACATCGCAGTTGCTGCGACGGCAGATCGAGACGGCCGAGCGGCGCACGCTCGTCATGGAGGATGTTCTCTTCCGGATCAGCGCGGTGGCCTGGCCGGCGGCGCCGGATTCGTCACGCCGCCGGCCCGCGGCCGTTCAGGAGCCGGAGCCGTCCTTTGACGGTGGGCAGCCACCGCCTCCGCGGTACTCACGGGATGAGGTCGTCCGGGCTGCGGCCGTCCCGGATGAGGCCGTCCCCGAGGACGCCGACGAGCCGGACCCCGAGCCTCCCTACAGCACCGGGTCTGCCGGTCCGCCCGGCGGATACGGATCTCCTCCTCCGAGCACCGGGCCTGCCGGTCCGCCCGGCGGATACGGATCTCCTCCTCCGAGCACCGGGCCCGCTGGTCCGCCCGGCGGATACGGGTCTCAGCAGTGGCCGCCGCCGGCGCAGCAGCAGCGCGGTCCGGTCCCAGTCGGAGGTGCCCCGGCGGGCGGCAGCCCGGCCGGCTCTCAGGATCCTTTTACGGCCTCCTGGTCCTTGGCGGCCGCACCGCCGCTCTCGGTGCCGCCACAGCAGCAGGCGCCGGCAGGCCCCTGGCGCATCGAGCGTCTCGGGCGGCACAGCTTCGCTCTGCGCAACACAGGCAACAAGACGCTCACCGGCGTCCGCGTCGGCCGCGCCAATCTCCCGTCGTCCGCCCGCGGTGTTCCGGAGAACTCCGTGGTGTGGCCGGGGGAGACCACCGAGTTCTTGATGGCGGCCGAGCGCGGGCAACCGCTGCCGGGCACCGTTGCCGTCTCGTGGGACGGACAGCCCGTCGAGGTGCACGTACCGATTCCGCCCGGCTGAGGGGCGCTGCGATTTGCGTCTTCGCGGCAGCGGCGCCGGCGAAGGGCTCAGGCCGCCGGGCGGACCGCCATTCCGTCCAACGCCTCGAGCAGACCGGGCAGTTCGGCCCCGCGTCCGACCGGCAGGACCTCACCCGGCTCGTCGTCCAGAAGCAGGAAGGCGATGTCGTCGGTGCGGGCGACCATGCTCCATCCGGGCCCGTCCGCACGCAGGGTGCGCGCCTCTCCGGAGGCGAAGGCCGAGCGGACACGGCCGGGAGGCGGCGGGGTCTCCACGTACGCCCGCACCTCCTCCAGGACCCGCTTCACCGACGCGTTGGGGTTCTCGCCGGCCTCCACGAACTCGACGTCGTCCTCGACCTGTTCGCGCCAGACCGCCCACTGCAGTGCGATCTCGTCCGCGCCCAGCCGGCGCTGTGCCGGTCCCCACTGTTCCGTGTCCGGCGGCACGAGCGCGGAGCGTCCGCCGTCCATCTCCGGGTCGGGCTCGGGATCGTGCGGCGCGGGCACTCCGGGGGCGGAGACGGCCACGTTCAGCGGCCAGCCCGGCAGCGCCGCGGCCACCGAGCGGTCCGAGGGAGAGAGGTCGTACTCCATGCCGCAGTCCCACGCGGCGATCGCACAGGCCACGAGGGTCACATCGTCGGTGGCCACGGTCCAGCGGGCGCCGGAACCGTCCTGGCCGAGAACCAACCCGTAACCCTCGGCGTACGGTTCGAGGCCGAGTCTCGCGCACGCCTCTGGGTAGTCGTCGCCCAGAACGCTCGGAAACTGGGCGGGAGTCAGGAGTACAGCCGTCAGCACAAACAGCGCGTCATCGTCCTCGGCGGCCACGTGCCCTCCCCTTCCATGAGTTCTGGGGAACCTTAACTCTAGAGTCAGTTCGTTTACAGAGCAGGGCCGCTGACGGAGGGGACACGACGACGTGGGGCGATACGACCGGCTCAAGCACATCCTGCAACTCGACCCGGAGGAGGACTTCGAGGAGATCTACCGGCTCGCGGCGACCTACGAGTTCCCCTGGGACTTCACGCGTGCCCTGGAGTTGGCCCTCTACCGCACCTACGCGGTGCCGAGCATAGGGCGGCTGCTGGCGCACACCGCGGAGCTCACCGACCGCACGCAGAAGCGCTACGACGACACCACGCTGCTCCTGGACGCCGTCATGGAGCACGGCCACAGATCCGAGAAGGGCCGTACCGCGATACGCCGCATCAACCAGATGCACCGCAGCTATGACATCTCCGACGGCGACATGCGCTACGTGCTGTGCACGTTCGTCGTGATGCCGAAGCGGTGGCTGGACATGTACGGGTGGCGGCGACTGACACGCCACGAGCAGCACGCGTCCGCCGTCTACTACCGCGTGCTCGGCAAGCACCTGGGGATCACCGAAATCCCGGAGCGCTACGACGATTTCGAGACGTATCTCGACGAGTACGAGGAAGCACACTTCGGCTGGGACCCCGCCTCGCGCCGCGTCTCCGACTCGACGCTGGCGCTGATGGCGTCCTGGTATCCGTCCCCCCTCGCCCCGGCGGTGCGCGGCGCGAGCAAGGCGCTGCTGGACGATTCCCTGTTGCGCGCCTTCCGTTACGACCAGCCGCGTCCCGCGGTCCGCAGGCTCGTGCAGGGCGCTCTGCGGACGCGGGCGCGTGCCGTGCGCCTGATGCCACCGCGGCGCAAGCCGCACTACGCCCGGCAGAACCCGGAGATCAAGGGGTATCCGGGCTATCCGGTCGGCTACCGCCTGGAGGACCTGGGCACCTTCCCGCGGCAGGCGGAACGAGGCCTCGGCGGCGCGTGTCCTGTGCCGCACGGCAAGGTGTAGCGCCGGCGGTCCCGTCGGCCTGACTTCCGTCTGCCTGGCTGCCGTTCGCGGGCGGCGAGACGTCTGCGAACGGCTACGTCCGCGTTGCCAGGGCCAGATAGCGGTCGTCCTCGTCGGTGTACGAGGTCAGCCGCCAACCCGATGTGGCAAGCAGCGTACGGAGGTTGGGTTCGGCACGGATGTCGTCCGCGGTCAGGGCGCGGCCGTGGCGCGCGGCGAGCGCCGCGCGGCCGACCGGATGGAAGAGGGCGAGCGTGCCGCCGGGACGGACCACCCGGGCCAGTTCGCGGAGCCCGGTGTCCGGCCCGGCCAGGTGGGAGATCAGCCCTGCCCCGAAGACGGCGTCGAGGCAGCCGTCGCGCAGCGGAAGCCGGCAGACGTCCGCGAGCAGCAGACGCGCACAGGAGTGCCTTCCCGCGCGCACGGCCTCGGAGATCATCTCCGGCGTGAGATCGGCGCCGAGGACGGTGCCCGTGCGGCCGACCGCGGCACGGAGCGGCGGCAGCGCCCGCCCCGTGCCGCAGCCCGCGTCGAGCACGGCGTCGCCCTCGCGCAGACCGAGTTCGCCGACGGCCGCCTCGTATGCGGGGCCGTCGTCGGGGAAGCGTGCCTCCCAGCGGGCCGCGCGGGAGCCGAAGAATTCGCGCACCCGCGCGGGGTCGTTGCTCGTCTCGTCCTGCATGGACCTCATGATGGCCGACGCCGGTGCGGGGCGCCCCTGCGGACAGCCGCCCGGGGGCCCCGCACCCGGTGCGGATCAGTCCGCGAGGCCGGAGAGCGCCACCACCTTCGAGATGCGCACGCGGACGAGCAGCTCCCCCGGAACGGCGTTGCGCGCACCGAACCGCGGCCCGGCCTCCTCGCCCATGTAGCGGGTGCCGATGCGGGTCGCCCAGTGCAGCATCGTGTCCAAGTCGCGGCTCAGCTCCGCCCGCCCGGTGAGGACGACGAAGGCGAACGGAGGCCGTTCGTCGTCCACACAGATGGAGACGCGGCCGTCGCGGGCCAGATTGCGTCCCTTGACCGTGTCCTCACCTGTGTTGAAGAGCAGATCGTCCCCGTCGAGCACGAACCACACAGGCGCCACGTGGGGGCTTCCGTCGGCACGGACCGTCGAGAGTTTCCCCGTACGTGTGCCCTCGGAGATGAAGCCGCGCCACTCGTCTTCCGTCATCTTCTCAGCCATGCGTCCATACTGCGCGAGGCGTACACGGCTCGTGGCGCTGAGTGCGGCACGTGAGCGTGTGGTTGCTCCCCGCGTTGTGGTGGGTAAGGGTGGCAAGGCAGCAGCTGAGGAGAAGGGGGAACGCCGGGATGGCGCTGAACACAGGGCTCGACTGGCTGCTCGACGACCTGACCGACCGGATGCCGTCCGTACGACACGCGATGGTGCTCTCGACCGACGGTCTGGTCACCGCGAACAGTCAGACCCTGGAGAAAGCCGACGCCGAGCATCTCGCCGCAGTGGCATCCGGCCTGCAGTCCCTGGCGAAGGGCTCGGGGACGCACTTCGGTACGGGACAGGTGCGGCAGACGATGATCGAGTTCGAGGAGGGGCTGCTCTTCGTCACCTCCGCGGGCGAGGGCAGCTGTCTGTGCGTGCTGACGGGAGCCGAGACCGATGTCGGCGCCGTCGCCTATGAGATGACGCTGCTGGTGAGTCGCGTCGGCGAGCATCTCGGTCTGGCGGCGCGCAACGGGACGTAGCGGCGGGCCGCGCACCGTGCGGCACCCCGGTTCGTGCACGTGGCGGGAGTTATCCACAGGCCGAGCGGGATGCTCTTCCACCGTCTAATGTCGTCACTGTCAGTAGCTGGACCGCTGCTGGAGATGACGGTAAACGACGGGGGAAGACCATGCACGACGACGTCGCGATGAGTACGGCCGCGAAGGAACTGGGCCTGGAACCGGGCGAGATGGCGCTCGCCGCGCAGCTCGGGCACGTACGTACGGTGCGCGCAGAGGACTCGGCGACCACGCTGCGTGTGGGCCGGGGGCCGGTTCGCCGCCGGGTGCCCCGTGACGAACTGGCCAGGCTGCGGGCCGCGGAGGACTTCCCGAACGGGTTGCGGGAACGGCTGCGTGTCGTCGACGCGGGCGGCGGCGCCGAGCTGCTCGGCGTCACGGGGGCTCGGTTCGCCCGCCTGGCACGGGGCGGCTGTTTCAGTCCGGTGCGCTTCTACTTGAACCGGTACCGGACGGTGGTGTGGCTGTACCTGGCGCAGGAGTTGAACTCCTTCGCCGAGAACCGTCCGGAACTGCTCTCCGGAATCCTCCCGCGCGGGCTGCGCATGCTGTTGGCCGAAGGGGTGGACCTGCGGGCGGGGCATTGGCGTGGCCGCCGTGTGGGCCAGCTGTGCCGGCAGGCGGAGGGGCCGTGGGAGGCAGCAGCGGCCCGGGCGGCTGTGCTCAGCGAGGAGATCCTGCGGGAGGCGGTCCCGGACGAGGGCGAGCGGGCCCGTCTGAGCGCCTTGCGGCCCGAGTTGGTGCCCTTCCGCGGCAGACCCCCGGCCGTCCGGGAGGTGGCGGAGGAGCTGTGCAAGGCAGCCGCCGAGGATGAGATCTTCTGGCAACGCCTCATGCTGGCGGCCGACTTGGAGAGCGCACGCGCATCGGAGGCCCGCGCTCCCGAGGATGCCGCCGAGCTGGCTCACTCGGCCGGCCCGGCCCACGGCGCCGGTCCGTCCGATTCCACGGATGGGAAAGCCAGTTGGCCGGCGGGACGAACTCAGACGTGTACCTGGCGCCCGCCTGCGCGTACGGGACTTGGCCCGCCTCCGGACAGGGGAGCGCGGACGGGCGTGGCCGGCAGCCATAGCCACGGGAGGTCGCGCCCCGTCGAGCAAAGAGCCCGCGTGCTGAACGCCCTGCGCGCTCCGCGTCAGCGGCCACCCTGGTGGGGCAGCGCCCTCGGGCCTGAGCGCCCGAGGGGATTCAGCCGCCCAGCTTTCTGAACAGGCCCTCCTGCATCACCGAGACGATCAGTCGGCCTTCGCCGTCGAAGATCTGCCCGCGGGCCAGTCCCCGGCCGCCCGTCGCGATGGGGGACTCCTGCTGATAGAGGAACCACTCGTCGGCGCGGAACGGCCTGTGGAACCACATCGCGTGATCCAGGGAGGCCATGTCGAAGCCCCGCGGGCCCCACAGCGGCTCGATGGGGATGCGTACGGCGTCGAGGAGTGTCATGTCGCTGGCGTAGGTGAGGGCGCAGGTGTGCACGAGCGGGTCGTCACCGAGCGAGCCGATGGCCCGCATCCACACCCCGCTGCGCGGCTCGGTGTCCCGCAGCTCGCCCGCCTCCCAGCGCAGCCGCTCCACATAGCGGATGTCGAACGCCATCCGGCGTTCCATGCGCTCGAGGGATCCGGGGAGTTCGCCGAGGTGGTCGCGGATCTCGTCGGCCAGCTTCGGAAGACTCTCCGGGTCCGGCACGTCGGGCATCGGGACCTGATGGTCGATGCCCAGTTCCGGCTGATGGAAGGAGGCGGTGAGGTTGAAGATGGTCCGGCCCTGCTGCACGGCCACCACACGCCGCGTGGTGAACGAACGGCCATCCCGCACCCGTTCGACCTGGTACACGATGGGAACCCCGGGCACACCCGGCCGCAGGAAGTACGCGTGCAGAGAGTGCACGGGGCGCTGCCCGTCCGTGGTGCGCCCGGCGGCGACGAGGGCCTGCCCGGCGACCTGGCCGCCGAAGACGCGCTGGAGATTCTCCCGCGGGCTGCGCCCCCGGAAGATGTTGATCTCGATCTGCTCCAGGTCGAGCAGCCCGGCGAGCTGCTCTGCGGGGCTGGTCATGGGGCGTGCTCCTCTTTCGCGTGCCGCGGGCCCCTCACAGCCGGCCCACGTCGGTCACCTTGATCACGGCGCGGCCCTCCTCGTCGGAGGCGGTGAGGTCGACCTCGGCGGAGATGCCCCAGTCGTGGTCGTCATCCGGGTCGGCGAAGGTCTGCCGCACGCGCCACAGGGCCTCCTCCGGCACCTCCTCGATGCTCAGGAGGCCCGGGCCGCGGGCGTCGGGGCCGGTGCCCATGTCGTCGTACTCGTCCCAGTAGCCGTCCAGGGCCTCGGCCCAGGCGTCCTCGTCCCAGCCGGACTCGGCGTCCATCTCGCCCAGTTCCGCGACCTTGTCCAGCGCGGCGAGCTCCACCCGCCGGAACATCGCGTTGCGCACGAGGACGCGGAAGGCGCGGGAGTTGGCGGTGACGGGCCTGACGTGGTCGGCGCGTTCCTGCGCCTCCTCGGCGCTCTCTTCCTCCGGGTTGGCGAGCTGCTCCCACTCGTCGAGCAGGCTGGAGTCGACCTGGCGGACCATCTCGCCGAGCCACTCGATGATGTCCTGGAAGTCCTCGGACTTCTTCTCGTCGGGGACGGTGTGCTCCAGGGCCTTGTAGGCGCTGGCGAGGTAGCGCAGCACGATGCCCTCGGTGCGGGCCAGTTCGTAGAAGGAGACGAACTCCGCGAAGGTCATGGCCCGTTCGTACATGTCCCGGATGACCGACTTGGGGGAGAGGGGGTGGTCGCCGACCCACGGATGGGACTTGCGGTAGAGCCCGTAGGCGTGGAAGAGCAGTTCCTCCAGCGGCTGTGGGTGGCTGACGTCCATCAGCCGCTCCATCCGCTCCTCGTACTCGATCCCGTCCGCCTTCATCTGCGCGACGGCCTCGCCCTTGGCCTTGTTGGTCTGGGCGGCCAGGATCTGCCGCGGGTCGTCGAGCGTGGATTCGACCACGGAGACCATGTCCAGCGCGTAGGAGGGGGATTCGGGGTCGAGGAGTTCGAAGGCCGCCAGCGCGAAGGTGGACAGGGGCTGGTTGAGCGCGAAGTCGTGCTGGAGGTCGACGGTGAGGCGCACGGTGCGGCCCTGCGCGTCCGGCTCGTCGAGCCGCTCGACGACGCCCCCGTCCAGCAGCGAGCGGTAGATGGCGATCGCCCGGCGGATGTGGCGCAGCTGGGAGCGGCGGTCCTCGTGGTTGTCCTCCAGCAGCTTGCGCATCTGCGCGAAGGCGTCGCCGGGCCGCGCGATCACGGACAGGAGCATCGCGTGGGTCACGCGGAAGCGGGAGTTGAGGGGCTCCGGGTCGGAGGCGATCAGCTTCTCGAAGGTCTGCTGCCCCCAGTTGACGAAGCCTTCCGGGGCCTTCTTCCGCACGACCTTGCGGCGCTTCTTCGGATCGTCCCCCGCCTTGGCGAGAGCCTTCTCGTTCTCGACGACGTGCTCGGGGGCCTGGGCGACGACGAAACCGGAGGTGTCGAAGCCCGCCCGTCCCGCACGGCCCGCGATCTGGTGGAACTCCCGCGCGCGCAGCGTGCGCACGCGGCTGCCGTCGTACTTGGTGAGGGCTGTGAACAGCACCGTGCGGATGGGCACGTTGACGCCGACGCCGAGGGTGTCGGTACCGCAGATGACCTTCAGCAGACCGGCCTGCGCGAGCCGCTCCACGAGCCGCCGGTACTTGGGCAGCATGCCCGCGTGGTGCACTCCGACGCCGTGCCGCACGTACCGGGAGAGGTTGCGTCCGAAGCGGGTGGTGAAGCGGAAGTTGCCGATGATCTTGGCGATCTCGTCCTTCTCCGCGCGGGTGCACATGTTGATGCTCATCAGCGCCTGCGCCCGCTCCACCGCCTGCGCCTGCGTGAAGTGCACGATGTAGACCGGCGCCTGGCGCGTCTCCAGAAGCTCCGTGACGGTCTCGGTCAGCGTGGTGGTCCGGTATTCGTACGACAGCGGCACGGGGCGGGTGGCGGAGCGCACGACGGCGGTGTCGCGGCCCGTGCGCCGCGTGAGGTCCTCCTCGAAGCGGGTGACGTCCCCGAGAGTCGCCGACATCAGCACGAACTGCGCGCGGGGAAGCTCCAGCAGCGGAATCTGCCAGGCCCAGCCGCGGTCAGGTTCGGCGTAGAAGTGGAACTCGTCCATCACCACCTGGCCGATGTCGGCCTCGGCGCCGTCCCGCAGTGCGATGGAGGCCAGCACCTCGGCCGTGCAGCAGATGACGGGGGCGTCGGCGTTGACGGACGCGTCGCCGGTGAGCATGCCGACGTTCTCGGTGCCGAAGATCTTGCACAGGTCGAAGAACTTCTCCGAGACCAGGGCCTTGATCGGAGCGGTGTAGAAGGTGACCTCGTCCCGGGCGAGAGCCGCGAAGTGGGCGCCCGCGGCGACCAGGCTCTTCCCGGAGCCGGTCGGGGTGGAGAGGATCACGTTCGCACCGGAGACCACCTCGATCAGCGCTTCCTCCTGCGCGGGGTAGAGCGAGATCCCCCTCTCCTCCGCCCAGCCGGAGAAGGCTTCGTAGAGGGCGTCGGGGTCGGCGTCGCTCGGCATCTGATCGATGAGGGTGGCTGTCACGCACCCCATACTGCCTTCCTTGCTTCCGCTATTGGGAACCGGTGCTCGCGGCGTGATCATCTGCCGATACGCTGTCCCGCCGACAAGGCGTCAGCGCGGCGGGCGATCAGAGCGCCACAGGCGGCCAGTTGGGGCCGCGGCAGCCTGCGGCCCGCTGCGTCGTCGCGAGCAGCCACAGGGGTGGGGGACGGACATGATGGGACCGGCGCATTCGCTGTCGGGGGCGGCCGCGTGGCTGGGAGTAGGCGCGGCGGCAGCCGCCTTGGAGCACCCGATGCCCTGGCCGGTGCTCCTGGCCGGCGCCCTGATCAGCTCGGGCGCCGCCCTCGCGCCGGATCTCGATCACAAGGCCGCCACCATCTCCCGCGCCTTCGGCCCTCTCTCCCGCGGCCTGTGCGGAGTGATCGACAAGCTGTCCGAGGCGGTCTACAACTCCACTCGCGGCAACGGGGAGCGGCGCCGCTCCGGTGGGCACCGCACCCTCACGCACACCTGGCCCTGGGCGCTCTTCCTGGGCGCCGGCTTCTCGGCGGCGGCGGTCTTCGGCGGCCGCTGGGCGGTCCTGGTGATCCTCTTCATCCATATGGTGCTCGCCGTGGAGGGGCTGCTGTGGCGTGCGGCCCGGGTCTCCAGCGACATCCTGGTGTGGCTGCTCGGCGCGACGAGCGCCTGGAGCCTCGCCGGCGTGCTCGACCAACCGGGCAATGGCGCCGGATGGCTCTTCGGCGGGCAGGGCCTGGAGTATGTGTGGCTCGGGCTTCCGATCGTTCTCGGGGCACTGGTCCACAACATCGGCGACGCGATCACCATTTCGGGCTGCCCGATCCTGTGGCCCGTCAAGATAAGCGGCAAGCGCTGGTATCCGCTGGGCACGCCGGAGTTCATGCGATTCCGCGCCGGAGCGTGGGTCGAGACGCGGCTGCTGATGCCCCTGTTCATGCTGCTCGGCGGCGTGGGAGCGCTCTTCGCGCTCGGCGTCTTCGGCTGAGGGGCTTCCGGGGGAGGCAGGCGCCGGCGGGGATGCCGGCGTCGTGCCGCCTGCTAGGGCCCGGGGCTCTCTCAGCCGTGCCAGGAGCGCCAGAGCGCCGCGTACGCGCCGTTCTCCTCGACCAGGGCGTCGTGGCTGCCCAGTTCGCTGATCCGGCCGTCTTCCACGACGGCGATGACGTCCGCGTCGTGAGCGGTGTGCAGCCGGTGCGCGATGGCGACGACCGTGCGCCCATGGAGCACCTGTGCCAGGGAGCGCTCCAGATGCCGGGCCGCACGCGGGTCCAGCAGCGAGGTGGCCTCGTCGAGCACGAGCGTGTGCGGGTCGGCCAGCACCAGCCGCGCCAGCGCGATCTGCTGTGCGTGCGCCGGGGCGACGAAGATCCCTCCGGAGCCGACCTCGCTGTCCAGGCCCTCCGGCAGCGACCGCGCCCATCCGTCGGCGTCCACCGCGGCGAGCGCCGCCCACAGTTCGGTGTCGCTCGCCCCCGTGCGGGCCAGCAGCAGGTTGTCGCGGAGCGAGCCGACGAAGACGTGATGCTCCTGGTTGACGAGCGCCACGTGACGGCGGACGCGATCAGCGGGCATCCTCGACAACTCGGCCTTCCCCAGGGCGACTTTGCCCGTGCGGGGACCGTAGATGCCCGCCAGCAGCCGGCCCAGCGTGGACTTGCCCGCCCCGGAGGGCCCCACGAGCGCGACGCGGGTGCCGGGCGGCACGCGCATCGTGACTCCATGCAGCACATCCGTGCCGGTGCGGTAGCCGAACCGCACGTCGTCCGCGCGCAGTTCGCGGCCCTGCGGAGCCAGCTTCCTGTCGCCGGAGTCGGGTTCGATCTCCCGGACACCGACGAGCCGGCCCAAGGAGACCTGGGCGACCTGGAGTTCGTCGTACCAGCGCAGGATGAGCCCGACGGGTTCGAAGAGCATCTGTGCCAGCAGCGCGCCCGTCGTCAGCTGGCCCACGCCGATCCAGCCCCACAGCACGAACGTGCCGCCGAGGATCAGCACACCCGCCACGAGCAGCAGATTCGTGACGTTGACGACCGGGAAGAGGACGGAGCGCAGCCAGAGCGTGTAGCGCTCCCAGGCCGTCCACTGCGAGATGCGCTGCTCGGACAGTGCGACGCGGCGGGCGCCCAGCCGGTGGGCCTCCACCGTGCGGCCCGCGTCGACGGTCTCCGCCAGGGCACCTGCCACGGCCGCGTATCCGGCGGCCTCGGAGCGGTACGCGCTGGGTGCGCGGCGGTAGTACCAGCGGCAGCCGATCAGCAGCACCGGCAGCGCGATGAGCACCGCAAGCGCCAGCGGAGGAGCCGTGGCCGTGAGCGCCCCGAGCAGCAGCGCCGCCCACACGACACCGACACACAGATGCGGTACGGCCTCGCGCATCGCGTTGGCCAGCCGGTCGATGTCCGTGGTGATCCGGGAGAGCAGATCCCCCGTGCCGGCCCGCTCCAGCACCCCCGGCGGCAGCCGGACCGAACGCACGAGGAAGTCCTCACGCAGGTCCGCCAGCATCCGCTCACCGAGCATCGCCCCGCGCAGCCGCACCTCCCGCACGAAGAAGCTCTGGAGCACGAGAGCCAGCAGGAACAGGCCGACGACGCGGCCGATCTGCAGGTCCCGGCTGCCGGAGGTCAGATCCTCCACGAGACCGCCCAGCAGATAAGGGCCCACCATCGACGCCACTACCGCGACGGTGTTGACGAGGATGAGCGTGACGAAGGCGCGTCTGTGCCTCCGCAGCAGCTCGCTCACGTAGCCGCGGACGGTGGCCGGGCCACCGACCGGCAGCGTGGTCGCGTTCTCCGAGGCCGCGGGGTCGTAGCCGGGCGGGGCGACGCCGACGCGGACGGTGGAGTCGGTTGGGGCCGCGGAGTCGGCCTGGTCGGCGGAGCCCCCGGGGGCGGGGGAGGCGGTCGGCGTTGTCGGCGCGGTCATGCGTGCTCAGCTCCTTCCGCCTGGGCGAAACGGGGACCGTCGGGTACGGGGGAGGGCGCGGCGGCGGGGGAGGCGTCGACGGAGCCATCCGCCTCCGGCCCGGCTTCCTTCTCCGGCTCGCGCGTGACGACGGCCCTGTATCCGGCGTGCGTGCGCAGCAGTTCGCGGTGCGATCCGGCGGCGAGCACCTGCGCGCCGCGTACGAGGACGACCCGCTCCGCCTGGTCCAGCATCAGCGGGCTCGAGGTGAAGACGACCGTCGTACGGTCTGCGCGCACCCGGCGAAGGGACCGTGCGATGCGGGCCTCGGTATGGGCGTCGACCGCCGACGTCGGCTCGTCCAGAACCAGCACCTGCGGGTCGGTGACCAGCGAGCGCGCCAGCGCGAGTCGCTGCCGCTGCCCGCCCGACAGCGACCGTCCGCGTTCGGTGACGGATGCCTCGAGCGGATCGCCGCCGGTCTCGGGAGCGCCCTGCATCAGCGCGTCCAGCACGTCTCCGCACTGGGCGGCCTCCAGCGCGTGCTGCTGCGGCACCGCACCGGAGCGGGGCACGTCGAGCAGCTCCCGCAGCGAGCCCGAGAGCAGCACCGGGTCCTTGTCCTGGACGAGCACCGCTGAGCGCGCACTCGCGAGCGGTACGTCGTCGAGTGGCACGCCGCCGAGGAGCACCGATGCGGAGCCGTCGGCTTCCGGTGGGTGACCGCCGAGCCGGTCGGCCAGCCTGCCCGCCGCCTCCGGGTCGCCGCACACCACGGCGGTCAACTGCCCAGCGGGAGCGAGCAGTCCGGTGACGGGGTCGTAGAGGTCGCCGCCCAGGGCGTCGTCGGCCTCCGGCTGCGTCTCGGCTCTCTCCGTCCGCGCCGCGTCCTCTCCCGCCTTGGCCCGGGCGGTCTCCCGGGAGCCGTCGTCGCTGTCCGCGCCGCCGCCCCTGCGAAGGGACAGAACACGGACGGCACGCTGAGCCGACGGGCGTGAGAAGGAGTAGGCCATGGCGAACTCCTGGAACAGGCGCAGCGGGAAGAGCAGGAAGGTCACCGCGCCGTACACCGTGACCAGTTCGCCCACGCCGATGCGTCCGTCGAGTGCGAGGCCCGCCCCGTGCCATACGACGCCGACGAGGAGCAGGCCCGGAAGTGCGACCTGAACCGCCTCGATCAGTGCCCACATCCGCGCGGTACGCACGGCCGCACGGCGGACCTCCTGGGATGCCTGCCGGTACCGGGTCAGGAAGAGCTCCTCGCCGCCGATGCCGCGCAGCACGCGCAGGCCCGCGACCGTGTCCGCGGCCAGCTCCGTGGCCCGTCCCGCCTTCTCACGCTGCAGGTCTGCACGGCGCGTGGCACGGGGAAGCAGCGGAAGCACCGTGAAGGCCAGCACCAGCATCCCGGCGGAGACGAGCAGCCCGAGCTGCGGTTCGTAGACGACCAGGCCGGCGCAGACGCCGACGGTGGTCAGCAGGGCCGCGCTGAAGCGCGAGGCGGCCTCCACGCACCAGCCGATCTTCTCGATGTCTCCGGTGGAGACGGCCACCACCTCACCCGCCGCGACCCGCTGAGTGAGTGTCGCCCCCAGGGCGGACGTCCGGCGTGCCAGCAACTGCTGCACGCGGGCGGCCGCGGTGATCCAGTTGGTGATCGCCGAGCGGTGGAGCATCGTGTCCGCGACCGTGACCGAGACGGCGATGACGAGGAGCAGCCCGCCCGCCTCGGCGAGGCCGCCGCCCGAACCGGACACCACGGCCTGCAGGGCCAGCCCGACGATCGCGGGGACGAGGGCGACGGAGGCCATGTGCAGGGTGCCCCAGCCAAGCGCCTTGGCCTGGCCCCCGAGCTGCATGCGGCCCAGCCACAGCAGGAAGCGCGGACCTGACCGCACATCGGGAACGCCGGGGTCGGAGTAGGGAAGATCGCGAATGTGCATGACGTCCCAGAGCGGTCGGTACGAGTGGTGACCCGGTGTGTGTGCGGCTCGACAGGGGTTTGTCCGCTCCGCAAGACTCGCCGTGTCCGAGCTGCCACGCAACGGGTTTTCCGGCGCGGTGCGCCGACCGGCCCAACTCCCGCCACCCTTCCCGGACCTGCGGAAGTGAGCGGCTCCGCGGGGTTCGCGGGCGCTCGGGCCGCCTGCCGCCACCGGGGGAGTGCGACCATGGTGGACATGCGCAGGACTGGGGTGGACCGGGTACGGAACGGGCGGACATCAGTGGGCCGATCGTCAGGGGAACGGGCGGCGAGGGCGGCCCTCGCCGGCTCCGTGGCCGTGGCCCTCGCCGTGACGCTGGCGGCGTGCGGCGGTGGCGCCGGTGCCGCCAAGGAACCGGGAGGGAAGCCCGGCGGCGACGCGGCACGCAAGACCGACCCCACCCGCATCCCCGGCGTGGGCGATGCCCTGCACAAGCGCATCCCCGGCAAGTCCCGCCAGGTGGTGGCCGTCTACGGCAAGGGAAAGGACTCCGCAGCGGCGACCGTGCGGCTGTTCACCAAGAAGGGTGAGAAGTGGACCCCGGGGCGCACCTGGAAGGGACACAACGGCCGCAAGGGCTGGACCCGTGACCATCACGAGGGCGACAAGCGCAGCCCCATCGGAGTCTTCACCCTCACCGATGCCGGCGGCGTGCGTTCCGCACCGGACGCGAAGCTGCCTTACACCGCGAGTGCCGCCTTCGCCCCGCCCACCTACTGGCCCAAGAAGACCCGGCACGACTTCGATCACGTCATCGCCATCGACTACAACCGCAACAAGGGAACCTCCCCGCTCGACCCGGCCCGTCCCGACGGCGAGGCCAAGGGCGGCAGCATCTGGCTGCATCTGGACCACGGCAGCGGCACATCAGGCTGCGTGAGCATCCCCCGGGCCGGCATGGAGTATCTGCTCCGGACCCTGGACCCGGACGAGCACCCGGCGGTGGTCATGGGAGACAGGGCGGCCCTCGCCCGCTGACCGGGCGGTATGCGCGCGGTGCCGCTTCCGGAGGCCTCAAGTGCCACCGCCAGGCAGCGCGTTGGCCGACTCCCCCTGGACGCAAGAGTTTTCAGAAAACCA
The DNA here is from genome assembly GCF_015910445.1 of Streptomyces bathyalis. Classification (NCBI taxonomy): domain Bacteria; kingdom Bacillati; phylum Actinomycetota; class Actinomycetes; order Kitasatosporales; family Streptomycetaceae; genus Streptomyces; species Streptomyces bathyalis. Next base: position 66,740 of record NZ_CP048882.1, on the reverse strand, counting down.
TTGGAATCGCTTGCTTCGCATCTTGACGTGCACACGAGCGCAGCGGCAGGCTCCCTTCCAACCCCCCACGGCGGCCTGGCGCGTGGCTGCCTTCCTCGGCACCTCTGTGTCCGACGACGAAGGAGCCGCACACGATGAGAAAGCGTCTGATCTGCGCGAGCACGGCCGCGGTCCTGGCAGCGGGCGGCGTCACGGCACTCAACGCATGGCCGTCCCAGGCGGCGCCCCCGGGCGAAAAGACAGTAACGGCAACGCTGTTCGAGAAGCCGTACGCCGACGTTGGCAAGGAGTGCAAGGACACCCTCGGCCCGGCGGGCTACGGCTACGTCGAGGTCTCGCCGGCCACGGAGCACATCAAGGGCGAGCAGTGGTGGACGTCGTACCAGCCCGTCAGCTACAAGATCGCGGGTCGGCTCGGCGACGCCGAGGCGTTCAAGAGCATGGTGAGCGCCTGCCACGATGCGGGGGTGAAGGTGATCGCCGACGCGGTCATCAACCACATGGCCGCCGCCTCCGGTACGGGCACCGGCGGCACTCAGTACAGCAAGTACGACTACCCCGGCACCTACGGCGACTCCGACTTCCACGGCTGCCGCAAGGACATCTCTGACTACAAGAACCGGGAGGACGTGCAGACCTGCGAACTCGTCAGTCTGTCCGACCTCGACACCGGAAGCGACAAGGTGCGCTCCACGATCGCCGGCTACCTCGACAGCCTCAGGGACATGGGCGTCGACGGGCTGCGCATCGACGCCGCGAAGCACATGTCCGCGGACGACATCAAGGCCATCAAGGGCAAGATGGCCGACCCCGGCTTCTGGGTGTCCGAGGTGATCCACGGAGACGGAGAGGCCGTCCAGCCCGAGGAGTACACGGACCTGGGCGACGTGGACGAGTTCCGCTTCGGCAAGCACCTCAAAAGCGCCTTCCAGGGCGGCGACGTGGGCGGCCTGAAGAACATCGCCGAGGGCAAGCTGGCCGCCGACAAGGCCCGTACGTTCGTCGACAACTGGGACACCGAGCGCAACGGTTCGACGCTCACCTACAAGGACGGCGACCTCTACAAGCTCGCCAACGCCTTCATGCTGGCCCACCCGTACGGCGCGCCGAACGTCTTCTCCGGCTACGAGTGGTCCGAGAAGGACGCGGGCCCGCCCAGCGGCGACGGAGGCTGGACGAACATGCACGCGCAGCGGGAGATCACCGGCATGGTCGGCTTCCGCAATGCCGTCGGCGGCGCGGAGTTGACCGACTGGTGGTCGGAGGGCTCCGCCCTGTCCTTCGGGCGGGCCGGCAAGGGCTTCGTCGCCCTCAACGCGGGCGGCGGAGAACTCAAGCGGACCTTCTCCACGTCGCTGCCCGCCGGGACCTACTGCAACGTCGCCAAGGCCTCGCCGGACAAGTGCGACGGAAACACCGTCACCGTCGGCGACGACGGCAAGGCGGAGGCCACCGTCCCCGCGAAGGGCGTGGTGGCTCTGCACGCAGGCGCCAAGTCCTAGTGCGAACGGTGCCGATGGGCCGACAGCTTCACGGCTGATCTGACCTTCCAGGGCCGCTCCCGGGCCCCCGCCGGGTGCGGTCCTGGGGTTCAGTCGGGCCTGGTGGCACGCTCCAGCTCCAGCAGCACCGAACGGTAGCCGCGGCCGCCCGTCGCGTGGTCCATGCCCACCTCGCACATCCGGTTGGCCGACAGGTACGCGTCGAAGTCCCGCGCGGTCACCTCCGCCGCCTCGCGCGCCGTCGCGGAAGCGGTGAGCTCCTTGTGCAGCATGCCCCTGTCGCCGGCGAAGCCGCAGCAGCGCGCGTCCACGGGTACGACGACCTCCTCGGCGCACGCCTCCGCCACCGTGCGCAACTGCTCGGTCCCGCCCAGGTGTTGCATGGAACAGGTCGGGTGGAGCACCGCCGAGCCCCGCCGCCGCTCCACCGTCAGCCGCGGCAGCAGCTCCTGCGCCGCCCAGGCGACGGAGTCGATGACCTTCAACTGGTCGTGCAGCTTGCGGTTGGCCGGACTGAGATACGGCACGACCTCCTCGCCGATGCCCAGCGTGCAGGAGGAGGCGTCCACCACCAGCGGCAGTTCACCGCCGTCCGTCCACCGCCAGGCGGCCTCCACGATCCGGTTCGCCATCAGCGCGTTGCCCGCCGCATAGCCCTTGGAGTGCCAGATCGTCGCGCAGCAGGTGCCCACGACGTCCTCGGGAATCCACACGGGCCGCCCGGCCCGCGCGGAGACGATCACCATGGACTGCGGCAGCGACGGGCCCTCGTGTCCGTCCGGTTCGCCGAAGATGCGGTTGACGCACGCCGGGTAGTAGACGGCCGCCGCGCCGTTGCGGTCCGTGGCGGGCAGCTGCTTGGCCGCCGCCGAGGGGATCTGCGGCAGCCACTCGGGGACGAGGTCGGGGCGTACGGCCTTGCGCGCGGCGCCCGTCAGCGACTCGAGCAGCCGCTCGCCCCGTCGCGGCAGCACCCTGCGGCGCAGCGTGTCCGCCGCGGCCACCGCAAGCCGCGCCGAGCGTTCCACGAGATGGAAGCGCCGGGCGGCACGCTCCGCGTTGCGCTCCTCGCGCGGCGAGTGCCGCTGGTGCCGGAAGTCCTTCATCATCGCGCCCGTGTCGATGCCGACCGGGCAGGCGAGAGCGCACGTCGAGTCTCCCGCGCAGGTGTCGACGGCGTCGTAGCCGTAGCTCTCCAGCAGGCTCTCGTTGACGGCGGACCCGGCCGGCTGGCGCAGCATCTCCCGGCGCAGCACGATGCGTTGACGCGGTGTGGTCGTCAAGTCCCCGCTGGGGCAGGTCGGTTCGCAGAAGCCGCACTCGATGCAGGGGTCGCCCACGGCCTCGACCTTCGGGATGGACTTCAGGCCGCGCAGATGAGCCTTCGGGTCGCGGTCCAGCAGCACTCGCGGCGCCAGTACGCCCGCCGGGTCGAGGGTCTGCTTGATCCGCCACATCAGCTCCGTGGCCCGCTCACCCCACTCCAGCTGGAGGAAGGGCGCGATGTTGCGTCCGGTGGCGTGCTCCGCCTTGAGCGAGCCGTCGAAGCGTTCGACCGTCAGCCGGCAGAACTCGTCCATGAACGCCGCGTACCGCGCCACGTCTCCTTCGTCGGCGGCGTCGAAGGCGAGCAGGAAGTGCAGATTGCCGTGGGCCGCGTGCCCGGCGACCGCGGCGTCGAATCCGTGCCGCTCCTGCAGCGCGAGCAGCGCCTCGCACGCCTCGGCCAGACGGGAGGGCGGCACGGCGAAGTCCTCCGTGATCAGCGTCGTGCCCGAGGGACGGGAGCCGCCGACCGCCGAGACGAAGGCCTTCCGCGCCTTCCAGTAGAAGCCGATGGTCTTGGGGTCACGTGTGAAGGAGTTGGTCACCGACGGTACGGGCGCGACCAGTTCGAGGTCCGCCATCACGGCGGAAGCCTCCCGCTCCCGCTCCTGCTGCGCCGCCTCGTCCGGCTCCCGGAACTCCACCAGCAGCGCGGCGGTCTCCTTCGGCAGTCCGGCCCAGTCGGCCGGCACGCCCGCCACGCTGACCGAGGCGCGCAGGGTGTTCCCGTCCATCAGCTCCACCGCCATGGCTCCGGCCTCGTTGAACCGTGGCACCGCCGCGGCTGCCGCGGAGAGCGAGGGGAAGAACAGCAACGCGGTCGAGGTGTGCCGGTTCAGGGGGAGGGTGTCGAAGACGACCTCGGAGATGAAACCGAGGGTGCCCTCGGAGCCGACCGCGAGGCCGCGCAGGATGCTCACCGGGGTGCTGCCGTCGAGGAAGGCGTCGAGGCGGTAGCCGTTGGTGTTCTTCAGCTCGTACTTGGCGCGGATGCGGGAGGTGAGCTCCGCGTCCGCCTCGATGTCGGCCTTGAGCGCCAAGAGGCCCTCGCAGAGGGCGGGTTCGGCGCGCGCCAGAGCTTCGTCGGCGTCAGGGGCGGCGGTGTCGACGACCGTGCCGGACGGCAGGACGAAGGTGAGCGAGGCGAGCGTGCGGTAGGAGTTGCGGCTCGTGCCGGCGGTCATGCCGGAAGCGTTGTTGGCGACGACTCCGCCGAGGGTGCAGGCGATCGCGCTCGCCGGGTCCGGGCCCAGCAGCCGCCCGTACGGAGCCAGTGAGGCGTTGGCCCGCACCACGGTCGTACCGGGGCCGATGCGCGCACGTGTGCCGGCCTCGTCGAGCACCTCGACGCCCGCCCAGTGGCGGCGCACGTCCACGAGGATGTCCTCGCCCTGCGCCTGGCCGTTGAGGGACGTGCCGGCGGCGCGGAAGACGACCTGTCGCCCCTGGTCGCGGGCGTAGGAGAGCACTGCCGAGACGTCGTCGGCGTCCTCGGCGACCACGACCACCTGCGGCACGAAACGGTACGGGCTCGCGTCGGAGGCGTAACGCACAAGGTCCGAGACCTTCCACAACACCTTCTCCGGGCCCAGCAGCCGTACCAGATCCTCGCGCAGCGGCTGCGGCGTGCCACCCGCCAGAGCCTCCGGAACCCGGTCGTGCGCGGGCGCGTGGCCGGCGCTCGTACGGGGCCGCAGGGCGCCGTGTCCTGGGTCGAGCAGCGGCATGTTCTCTCCTGGGAGGGCGCACGGACGGGTGTCCGGCCCATGCTAGGGGCAGACATCGGGTCCGGTTCCGGCTGGATTCCGCGTTCGGCGGCTCCGCCGACGGCGCGTAGTCTCGAATGACCGTTTGACACCCGGCGTCCGGACCCGCCCCGGAAGCCCGGCCGCCGCACCGGTCCGGGCCCCAGGCCCTTCCGGATCCCGAATCCCGAGCCCGAGGAGCCCGTTGCACCACGAGACCACCGAGTGGACCCCGCCGAAGAAGGACGGCGACGCCACCGGGGAGCCGCCCCGGGAAGTGAGGCGCATCCTGCGCATCTTCCGCCCCTACAGGGGGCGGCTGGCCGTCGTCGGACTACTGGTCGGAGCCTCCTCGCTGGTCTCGGTGGCCTCGCCCTTCCTGCTCCGGGAGATCCTCGACGTCGCCATTCCCGACCGGCGCACGGGACTGCTGAGCCTTCTCGCGCTCGGGCTGATCCTCATCGCGGTCGTCAGCAGCGTCTTCAACGTGCTGCAGACGTATCTGTCCACGACCGTCGGGCAGCGCGTCATGCACGACCTGCGCACCGACGTCTACGCCAAGCTCCAGCGGATGCCGCTGGCGTTCTTCACACGCACCCGCACCGGTGAGGTGCAGTCCCGCATCGCCAACGACATCGGCGGCATGCAGGCGACCGTCACCTCCACCGCGACCTCCCTCGTCTCCAACCTCACCGGCGTCGTCGCGACCGTCGCCGCCATGCTCGCCCTGGACTGGCGGCTGACGGTCGCCTCCCTGCTGCTCCTGCCGTTCTTCGTGTGGATCAGCCGCCGCGTCGGACGGGAGCGCAAGCGGATCACCACGCAGCGGCAGGCACAGATGGCCGCGATGTCCGCTCTCGTCACGGAGTCGCTGTCCGTCAGCGGCATCCTGCTCGGGCGGACGATGGGCCGCGCCGACTCCCTCACCCGCCACTTCGCCGACGAGTCCGAACGGCTGGTCGGACTGGAGGTCCGCTCGCACATGGCGGGCCGCTGGCGGATGTCGACCATCGGCATCGTCATGGGTGCCATCCCGGCGCTGCTGTACTGGACGGCCGGGATGCTCGTCCACATGGGCGGGCCGGGCCTGTCCATCGGCACCCTCGTCGCCTTCGTCACCCTCCAGCAGGGCCTGCTGCGGCCGACGGTCTCCCTGCTGTCGACGGGCGTCGAGATGCAGACCTCGCTCGCTCTCTTCCAGCGCATCTTCGAATACCTCGATCTGCCGGTCGACATCGAGGAACCCGCCTCGCCCGTCAGGCTGGAGCGTGTGCGCGGCGAAGTCCGCTTCGAGCAGGTCGACTTCGCCTACCACGGGAAGGACGCTCCCGCCACCCTGCACGGCATCGACCTCACCGTGCCCGAGGGCACCTCCCTCGCCCTCGTCGGCGTCACCGGTTCGGGGAAGACCACGCTCGGCCATCTCGTGCCCCGCCTGTACGACGTGACCGGTGGCCGCGTCACCCTCGACGGCGTCGACGTGCGTGACCTCGACTTCGACACCCTCGCCCGGGCCGTCGGCGTCGTCTCCCAGGAGACCTACCTCTTCCACGCCTCCGTCGCCGACAACCTGCGCTTCGCCAAGCCCGACGCGACCCGCGAGGAGCTGCACGACGCCGCCCGGGCCGCTCAGATCCACGACCACATCGCGGCGCTGCCCGACGGCTACGACACCCTCGTCGGGGAGCGGGGCCACCGCTTCTCCGGCGGCGAGAAGCAGCGCCTCGCCCTCGCCCGCACGATCCTGCGCGACCCGCCCGTCCTCATCCTGGACGAGGCGACGAGCGCGCTGGACACCCGCACCGAGCGTGCCGTGCAGCAGGCCGTCGATGCCCTGTCCGCGGGCCGCACCACCCTCACCATCGCCCACCGCCTCTCTACCGTCAGGGACGCCGACCAGATCGTCGTGCTGGACGCGGGACGCATCGCCGAGCGCGGCACGCACGCCGAACTGCTCGCCGCCGGCGGGCGGTACGCGGCCCTGGTGCGACGGGATGCCCGCGTCGCGGCGGCAGCCCCCGCCCGGTCCGGTGCGGCCCAGGCCACGCTGCCGGGTTCGGCGACCGGCGCCGGACCGGCGACCGCACAGGACGACTCCCAGGCCGACGCCCCCGTGCACTGACTGCCATCGGTCTGCAATGCCGCCGGCGCCGGCCGTGGGTGCCGAGCACCGGCGCCTCCGGGGATGCAGCCCCGCCGAACGGTACGCGGTGATACGGATGTGCCATGGAGCTTCGCGTGATGACGTTCAATCTCCGCTTCGCCGACTACGACCCGGCGGTCCCGCACTCCTGGCCGGAGCGACGGCCGGCGGTGGCCGCCCTGCTGAAGGAGGAGTCACCAGACCTCATCGGCACCCAGGAGGGGCTGCACCGTCAACTGCGGGACATCCACGAGGACATGCGGCAGTCCGGCAGGAGATACGACTGGATCGGCCTCGGCCGGGAGGGCGGCAGCCGCGGCGAGTTCATGGCGGTCTTCTACGACGCCGGCCGCCTGGACCCCCTGGAGTACGAGCACTTCTGGATCGCGCCGGACCCGCACGCGGTCGGGCAGAAGTGGCCCGGTGCGGGCTCACCGCGCATGGTCACCTGGGTGCGCTTCCGCGACCGGACGGACGGCGCCGAGTTCTACGCGCTCAACACCCATCTGGACAACGTGAGCGCCGAGGCCCGGCTCGAGGGTGCCCGTCTTCTCGTCCAGCAGATGCGCCGCCCCGGTGCCCCGCTGCCGCCCTTCGAGCCGGGCCTGCCGTGCGTCGTCATGGGCGACTTCAACGTCCCGCCGGTCCTGGGCGACGGCGGTGTCCACGAAACCCTCGTGAAGGACGGCGAGTTGACCGACTCCTTCACCGCCGCACCGGCCGGCCGGCGCGGCGAGGACCATCACACCTGGCACAACTACGCGGGCATGTCGTCGAGCGGCGCCCGCATCGACTGGATCCTCACGTCTCCGGGCGTCACTACGACGTCGGCCCGGATCAGCACCTTCACCCACGAGGGCCGGTACCCCAGCGACCACTTCCCGGTTCTTGCGACGCTCGACCTCGGCGGGCCCTGACCGCGCCCTCGGCGGCAGGCCCGCACGGTCGGCGGCGCCCCTAACCGTCACGAAGGCACGCGCTGCAGGGCGACCAGCGCGGCGTCGTCGCCCAGCGCCCCGCCGACGTGACGGCTCAGGTCGTGGCTGATCCGCTGCAGCAGCTCCTCCGGGCCCGATCCGGCCCAGGCCACGACCCGGTCCGCCAGCGGGTAGAAGTTGCCGTAGCGGTCCCGGGCTTCGGTGACGCCGTCCGTGAAGAGCAGCAGCACGTCCCCGGCCCCGAGTTCGAAGGTCTCCGCGTGGTACTCGGCTCTCGCGAGCAGGCCCACACCGAGCGGGGGAGCCGGCTTGTGCGGAGCCACCTCCGACACATGGCCCTTCCGCAGAAGCAGCGGCGGGGGATGCCCGCAGACGACCATGGCCGCCGGACGGTCCTCGTCGGGGATGTCGAGGAAGGACGCCGTGATGAAGATCTCCTGGGCCTGCTCGGCCCCGACCGGGTCGCCCAGGTTCCACGAGACGCTCTCGTCGAGGAACGATGCCGTCCCGATCAGGCTCGTACGCTGGTGGACGGCCGCCCGGAACGCACCGAGGGCGAGGGCGGCGTCGCCGATCGCGGTGATGCCCTTCCCCCGCACGTCGCCGATGATCAGCCGGGTGCTGTGGTCGGTGCGGGCAGCGGCGTACAGGTCTCCGCCGATCCGGGCCTCCGCCTCCGCGGCGAGATACATCGAGGCCACCTGCAGCGACCCGATCCGCTGCGGCAGGGGCCGCAGCACCAGCCGCTGCGCGACCTCGGAGACGTGGCGGACCTGGGAGAGCACCCGCTCGCGTCGCTCCCGCACGACGCAGTAGGCCACCAGCGAGGCTCCGACGAGGACCAGCGCCGCGATCTGGGCCTGGTGGTTGGCCGAGAAGAGCTCGTCCCTGTCGCGCAGCAGCGCGATGACGGCCTGGGCGGCCACGGCGAGGAAGGCGATCAGTCCGGTTGTCCACGCTCCCGCGAACGAAGCCGTGAGCGCGGGGGCAGCCACCAGCAGCGGACCGAGGTGGATCTCGGGGGGCGCGGCAACGTCGACCACGACGACGATCACCAGCCAGATGACCGGAACAGCGATCATCCAGGGGCTTGCGTTCAGGGACCGGCGAAGGTCGGCGAACCGCTGGGACATATCTACTCTCTACCTCTGTGCCGTGTGCCGCGCCGAGCGGCCCACCTGTACGTACGCAGGGCCCCCGCTCCGTCCCCGCCCGGCACGCCCCGAAAACGGCGGCCGCCCGGTCTGCTGTCCGGTCAGCCGTTCAGGTGGTACCGGAGCCGGACGATGCCGTCGCGCAGGGACTCGTTCGCGACCAGTTCGAGCGCCGCGCCCGAAGGCCGCGCGCCGCCGTGCCACACGTGGCCCCCTTGCGGTCCGGCCAGCACGGGGTGGACGAGAAGGCTCAGCTCGTCCAGGAGCCCGGCCTCGATGAGGGCACCTGTCAGGGCTCCGCCGCTGTCCACCCGCACGACGTGCGCGCCCTCGTCCTCGCCGAGTGATCTCAGCACCTCTCGCAGGTCGACCCTTTCGGCACCGGTGACCAGCTCACGCACCTCACGCCCCGCCGGACGGGGCGAGGTGGAGGGGCAGTGGAGGGCGAGCACGTCGGACCAGTGGCCGGCGTCGCGCAGCTCGGACCAGCGGCGCACGCGCCCCCGGCCGTCGACGACGGCGAGCAGCGGTCCGTCCGGCGCGGGTCCGGGGCCCGCGATCGAGCCCAGGAGTTCCTCCTGGGCGAGGATCGTGTCGGCTCCTGCCAGCGTGACGTCTTCCTGCCAGGCTCCTGCCAGCTCGTAGAAGAGCCCGATGTCGGGTTCGAAGCCCGTGGTGGCGCCGTCGAGGGAGACGGCGAGGTGCGCTACGACGTGCGGTCGGCCCATGGTGCGGAGTTCGGCGGTCGGCATGGGTGGAGAGTAGGCCCGGGTCCGACAATGCGGCTCCCAGCCTCCGGCTGCTCGCTCCGGCGGCCGGGAGCCGTGAGCGTCACTGCTTCCGCAGCGTGGGCCGCAGCGCCTCCAGCACGCTGGCGTCGTCGATCGTGCTGGGCACGGGCTCGTCGGTGCCGTCGGCGATGCTCCGCATGGACTTGCGCAGGATCTTTCCCGACCTGGTCTTCGGCAGCGCGGCCACGACGGCGACGTCCTTGAGCGAGGCGACGGCCCCGACCTGGTCCCGCACCAACTGCACCAGTTCCTGGCGCAGTTGCTCCTCGTAACCGTCCCTCGTCGCGTCGACGCCGGACTTGAGCACCACGAAGCCGCGCGGCACCTGCCCCTTCATCTCGTCGGCGACTCCGATGACGGCGCACTCCGCGACGTCCGGATGACCGGCGAGCGCCTCTTCCATGCCGCCGGTGGACAGACGGTGACCGGCGACGTTGATGACGTCGTCCGTGCGCCCCATCACGAAGAGATAGCCGTCCTCGTCGAGATAGCCGCCGTCGCCGGTGAGGTAGTAGCCGTCGAAGGCCGACATGTACGACTGCACGAAGCGATCGTCGTCGTTCCACAGTGTCGGCAGAGCGCCCGGTGGCATCGGCAGCTTCGCGACGATGGCGCCATTGGTTCCCGGCGGGACCTGCTTGCCGTCGCCGTCGAGCACCTGGATGTCCCACCCGGGCAGCGGCTTCGTCGGCGATCCCGGCTTGACCGGCAGCAGTTCGATCCCGGCGGGGTTGGCGACGATCGGCCAGCCCGTCTCGGTTTGCCACCAGTGGTCGATGACGGGGATGTCCAGCAACTCCGAGGCCCAGCGGTAGGTTTCCGGGTCGAGCCGTTCCCCCGCGAGGAACAGGTACTTCAGCGACGACAGGTCGTACTGCCGGGCCAGTTCGCCGTCCGGGTCCTCCTTCTTCAGCGCCCGGAAGGCCGTCGGCGCGGTGAACATCGAGCGCACGCCGTACTCGGAGGCCACGCGCCAGAACTGTCCCGCGTCCGGAGTGCCGACCGGCTTGCCCTCGTAGAGCACCGTCGTCGCCCCGGCGAGCAGCGGCGCGTAGACGATGTAGGAATGCCCGACGACCCAGCCGACGTCGGAGGCGGTGAAGAGCGTCTGCCCGGGCCCGACGTCGTAGACGTTGGTCATACTCCAGGCCAGGGCGGTGGCGTATCCGCCGCTGTCGCGTACGACGCCCTTTGGCTTGCCGGTGGTCCCGGAGGTGTAGAGGACGTAGAGGGGGTCGGTGGAGCGTACGGTCACCGGGTCGGCTGGCGAGGCCGCGGCGCATGCCTGCGCCCAGTCCACGTCCGTCGGGCCCATCGCCGCCTCGGCCTGCCGGCGTTGCAGGATGATCTGGCACGTCGGCTTGTGCGAGGCCATCTCGATCGCCTGGTCCAGCAGCGGTTTGTACTCGATGACGCGGGATCCCTCGATGCCGCAGGACGCCGAGACAACGACAGCGGGCGAGGCGTCGTCGATCCGCACCGCGAGTTCCTTCGCCGCGAACCCGCCGAAGACCACGGAGTGGACCGCGCCCAGCCGTGCGCAGGCGAGCATCGCCACCGCGGCTTCGGGGACCATCGGCATGTAGATCACGACCCGGTCGCCCGCCGAGACGCCCGCGTCCCGCAGCACGCCCGCGAAGACCGCGACCTCGTCCCGGAGTTGGTCGTAGGTGTAGGTGGTTTTCACGCCGGTGACGGGGGAGTCGTGGATCAGCGCCGCGCGGCTTCCGTGGCCCGCTCCGCAGTGGCGGTCGAGAGCGTTGTGGCAGACGTTCAGCTCCCCGTCGGGGAACCAGCGGTAGAAGGGCGGCCGCGAATCGTCCAGCGCCTGCGACGGCGCCCTGTGCCAGTCCAGCGCACCGGCCGCGTCGAGCCAGAACCGCTCCCGGTCCGCGACGCTCGCACGGAAGATCTCCTCGTACTCGCCCACCCTGGGCCTCCTTCCGGGCGGTCCGGCGGAGCCGCCCGCTTGTGCGTTGTCGTCCGACGGTGAGCGTGCCCGGCTGGGACGGAACCATGGCCGCCGCCGCGGCCCGGGGGCGCGCGGCGGGCGCTCACCGCCCCGGCAGGTACGGCGACGATACGGCCGCGCGGCGCGGCGGTCAGCCTCGCGGACGCCTGTGTCCTGTGCGGATTGCTGCGACGGGACGGTCCGGAGCTCTGCTCGCACGGGGGCGGACGGCAGCCGGCGGCCGGTGCGCCACCGCCGGCCGGTCAATTCCGCGTGCGGACGAGTCAGTCGCCGGAGGCGGGGATGCTGGCAGTGAGAAGGATGCTCACGGCGTCGCGGGCCTGCAGGGCCGCCTCGGGCATCCCGCTGACGGTTCCCACGGTGATCGCTCCGTCGAAGAGCACGATGATCTGTCCCGTCACGCGCTCGGGGTCCGCAACGCCGGTGCCGTCGACCAGGCGTCTGAAGATGGCCCGCAGAGCCGCCTTGTGTTCCCTGACGACCTGGGCGACCGCGGCCGAGCCGCTTCCGAGTTCGCCGAAGGCGTTGTTGAACGCGCAGCCGTGGAAGCCGGGTTGCTGGAACCACGCGTGCAGCCACTCGAACATGGCGAGGAGCTTTTCCCTGGGCGTCTCGTAGCCGGCGATGTGCTCCTCGATCGCGCCTCGTGCGATCTTGTCGCGGCGGCGCAGATAGGCCTCCACGATGGCGCCCTTGGACGGAAAGCACTGGTAGAGGCGTTTGAGGGACACCCCGGAGGAGTCACGTATGCGGTCGATGCCGACCGCCTGCACCCCGTGCGCGTAGAAGAGGGCGTCCGCTGCGTCCAACACCCTTGTGCTTGTTGGGACTTCGGTATCCATGCCGCCTCTTCGACACTTGATGAACCATCCTTGCGCACTGTACTCTCCGCGGAGGAGAACGGTCGTTCTCAAGCTGTTCGGCCAGGCGGGCCGCGCCGGGCGGCGTCCCGGTCGGCTGCTTGGGGGGCCGCCTGGACGGACAGCTCACCCGGGCAGCGGGGGGCGAACCGCTCCGCGGCTGTTCCGCGTCATGTAGGGGCATGGACGGGATATCGCGGGCGGTGCGCCGGCTGCTGCTCTTCGGCTGGCTCCAGGCGCGCTGCTGCGCCTTCGCCGCCGCGCTGCTCGGGGGGATCGCGGCCTCACGGCTGCTGCCCGAACTGCCCATGGCCCGCTACGACATCGTGCTGCTCTACGGCATTGCGCTGGCGCTGCTGGCCAGGCGGGTGGGCTGGGACAGCGCGCGGGACACGGCGGTGATCGCCGGGTGCCACGTCATCGGCCTCCTCTTCGAGTTGGTCAAGGTCCAGCTGGGTTCGTGGAGTTATCCGGAGGCCGCGCTGACGAAGATCGCCGGAGTCCCGCTGTACGGCGGATTCCTCTACTCCGCCGTCGGGAGCTATGTGTGCAGGTCCTGGCATCTGATGCGGCTGCGGCTGACGGGTTACCGTCCGCGCGTCATGGCGCTGCTGGCGTGCGCGATCTACCTCAACTTCTTCAGCCACCACTGGCTGCCCGATGCCCGCTGGGTGCTTGCGGGGCTCATGCTGCTGGCGACGACGGGGAGTTGGGTGCACTACACGGTGGGCCCGGAGCGCTACCGCATGCCACTGGCCCTGGCGTTCGGGCTCATCGGATTCTTCCTCTGGGTCGCCGAGAACATGGCCACGTACGTCGGTGCGTGGAGCTACCCCGACCAGCTGGACGGCTGGCAGCCGGTGTCCCTGGCGAAGGCCGGGGCCTGGGCGCTGCTGATCAGCGTCACCTTCGTCATGGCGGCGATCTCGCGTAAGGGCACGGCTCCGCCAGGACCGGAGCCCGCGGCGTTGCAAGCGGGCGATCCGGCGGAAGAGCGGCCGGCGGGGGAGAGGGAGGAGAGGCCGGAACCGGTGGCGCGGTGAGGACCGCCCCGGATCCGTACGGTGGCCCTCCACGGTTGCGGCCGGATCCCTCCGGGGCCCGCACCGTGACCGCTGTCGTCAGCGAGGAAGACTGGCGCCCGTCACGCGGGTGCCGTGCGTGAATGTGCCCGCAGGGGCGGGGGAGGGAGAGTGCAGTGCGATACGGCGTCAACATCCTGAACTTCGGTACGGGCACAGGTCCGGACACGCTTCTCCGCTGGGCCCGGTACGCCGAAGAGCGGGGCTTCCACTTCGCGATGATCTCCGACCACGTCGCGGTCACGCCCGAGGTCGCCGAGCAGTACGAGGCGCCGTTCTACGACCCGTTCACGACGCTGGCCTGGCTCGCGGGGCAGACCGAGCGCATCGAGCTGGGGACCACGGTGACCGTGCTGCCCTTCCGGCATCCCCTGCTGACCGCCCGCGCGGCGGCGAACATCGACAGGTTCAGCGGCGGACGGCTCATCGTCGGCGTCGGCGTGAGCTGGAGCGAGAGCGAGTACCGCTCGCTCGGGGTGGACCACCGGCGGCGGGGTGCCATCACCGACGAATACCTGGACGTTGTCACCAAGGCCTGGCGGCACGAGAAGATCTCCCACCACGGTGAGTTCGTCTCGTTCGAGGATGTCGCCACGGGACCGCTGCCGGTCCGCGTACCTCCGGTGTGGGTCGGCGGCGGCAGCAAGGCCGCGCTGCGCCGGGCCGTCCGGCACGGTGACGCGTGGCATCCGCTCAATCAGAGCATGCGCTTCTACCGGGACGCGGGACTTCCCGCGCTGCGCCGCATCGCACAGGAAGAGGGCAGGCCCGTACCGCAGTTCGCCCCTCGGCTGCCGCTGAGGCTCACGGACTCGCCGCTGCCGGAGGAGACGCGCCTGGCGGGGCAGGGGACCCTCGGCCAGGTCAGGAGCGACCTGGAAGGGCTCGAGGAGCTGGGCGCGACGCACGTCCTCTTCGACACCTATCGCGGCGAGCCGGCATCGATGCGGCCGCAGAAGGAGGACGAGGAACTGCTCGAGACGCTCGCCGAGCACGTTCTCGGCGACGGGGCCCGGTCGTCCTCTGCGGGTGAGCCGCTCGGCAGCTGAGCGGAATGGTGCATTCCCTAGAGTGGTTCAGGTAAGGGTCCGCGACACCCGCGCTGACACGCCGGAACCGAGGAGTCGAGGAACGCCACGTGAGCACGATCCCCGAAGTCACCCTGAACAACGGAATCCGCATGCCGCAGCTGGGCTTCGGCGTCTACCAGGTGCCGGAGGACGAGACGCACAGCGTGGTCGCCACCGCGCTGGAAGCCGGCTACCGCAGCATCGACACCGCCGCCCTCTACCGGAACGAGGCCGGCACCGGCCGCGCCCTCGCCGAGTCCGGAATCCCCCGCGAAGAGCTCTTCGTGACCACCAAGCTGTGGAACACCGACCAGGGCCACGACGCCGCGCTGAAGGCCTTCGACGCCTCCATGGCGAAGCTGGGACTGGACCACGTCGACCTGTACCTCATCCACTGGCCGCTGCCGGCGCGCGATCTGTACGTCGAGACGTGGCGGGCACTGGAGAAGATCCACGCCGAGGGCCGGGCCAGGGCGATCGGCGTCTCCAACTTCCAGCCCGCGCACCTGCGCCGGCTGGCGGAGGAGACCGACATCGTCCCCGCCGTCAACCAGATCGAGCTCCATCCGCGCCTCCAGCAGCGGGAGTTGCGCGAGTTCGACGCCGGGGCCGGCATCGCAACCGAGGCATGGTCGCCGCTGGGACGCAACAACGGCGTGCTCGACGACCCGGTCGTGACCGGCATCGCGGAGAAGCATGGCAGGACCCCGGCGCAGGTGGTACTGCGCTGGCACCTTCAGCTGGGGAACGTCGTCATCCCCAAGTCGTCCACCCCCGCGCGCATCCGCGAGAACCTCGACGTCTTCGGCTTCGAACTGGACGAGGACGACCTCGCCGCCGTCGAGACCTTGGAGACCGGCGTGCGCGTGGGGCCCGACCCCGACACCTTCAACTGACAGGCCGCCGTACGGGCTTGCCGCGTGGCGGGTCGTCCGCCCCGCGAGCAAGCCCGTCCGGCAGGCAGCCGGCGTCTTCGCCGCCCGGCTTCAGCCGAGCGACGGCCCCTGCGCCAACAGATCCTCGATGCGGGCCAGTTCGTCGTCCGCGAAGCCGAGGCGTTCGGTCGCCGCGACGCTGTCGGCGAGCTGTTCCGGGCTGCTCGCGCCCACGAGAGCCGATGTGACGCTGTCGCGCAGCACCCACGCCAGCGCCATCTGCGCCAGCGACTGCCCGCGCTCACGCGCCAGTTCGTTCAATCCGCGCAGCATGGTGACCGTCTCCGCGGTGATCTGCTCACTGCTGAGGAAGGGGCTCCCCCCTGCGGCACGCGAGCCCTCGGGCACGCCGTCGAGGTAGCGGCTGGAGAGCAGCCCCTGCGCGAGCGGCGAGAAGACGATGCTGCCGGCGCCGATGTCGGTGAGGGCCTCCAGCAGACCCTGCTCCGGCCCCCGGTCGAGCATGGAGTAGCGCGGCTGGTGGATGAGCAGCGGCGTGCCCAGCTCGCGCAGAATGCGGGCGGCCTCCCGTGTCTGCTCCGGCGAGTAGTTGGAGATCCCGGCGTAGAGGGCCTTGCCCTGGCGCACCGCCTGGTGCAGGGCCCCCATCGTCTCCTCCAGCGGCGTGTCCGGGTCGGGCCGGTGAGAGTAGAAGATGTCGACGTACTCCAGGCCCATGCGGCCCAGGCTCTGGTCGAGGGACGCCAGCAGGCTCTTGCGGGAGCCCCATTCTCCGTACGGGCCGGGCCACATGAGGTGCCCCGCCTTGGTGGAGACGAGGAACTCGTCCCGGTAGGGGCGAAGGTCCTGGTGGACGATCCGGCCGAAGGCCGTCTCCGCCGCACCGGGCGGCGGGCCGTAGTTGTTCGCCAGGTCGAAGTGGGTGACGCCCAGGTCGAAGGCGCGGCGGACGATGGCCTGCTGGCGCTCCAGCGGCCGGTCGGTGCCGAAGTTGTGCCACAGGCCCAGCGAGATCGCCGGGAGGCGCAGGCCGCTGCGGCCGGTACGGCGGTAGGGCATCGACTCGTAGCGGCCGTCGTCGGCTATGTACACGGGGTCTCTCCTCGGGTGTTGCGGGACGGATCGGAAGGCGCCGGAAGGGATCGGAAAAGGACCGGAAAGTCAGCGAAGGCAGGACGGGCCGCCGCGGCGGAGCAGGCCGGCGGCTCCGGGCGTGCGGGTGCCTCAGGCCACTCCCTCGGGGCTTGCGCCCTCGATCTGGACGCCGTCGGCGGCGATGTCTTCGATCTCGGCGAGCTCGTCGTCGCTCAGGGTGATGTGCGCGGCGGCGGCGCTCGATTCGATGCTGGAGCTGCTGCGTGCGCCCACCAGCGCCACGTCCACGCGGGCCAGCACCCAAGCGATCGCGATCTCGCTGACGCTGTGGCCGCGTGCCTCGGCGAAGTCCGACAGCCGCCGCACCACGGCGAGGTTCTGCCGCAGCGCGTCACCGGTGAAGGCCGTGGCCTTGCTGCGCCAGTCGTTCTCGTCGAAGCGGGTGTTCTCGTCGAAGCGGCCGGTCAGCAGTCCGCTGGCGAGCGGGCTGTAGGCGAGGGCGCCGATGCCGTGCTTCCGCGTGTACGGAAGGATCTCCGCCTCGATGCCGCGCCGGAAGAGGTGGTACGGCGGCTGGAGCGTCTCCACCGGGCGTACGGCGGCGAACTCCGCCATCTGCGCGGCGTCGTAGTTGGAGACGCCGACGTGGCGGAGCTTGCCCTCGTCGGCCATCTCCTGCAGCGCGCCCGCCGTCTCGGCGGCGGGCGTCTCCGGGTCCGGCCAGTGGACCTGGTACAAGTCGATGGTCTCCACGTCCAGCGCCCGCAGGCTCTGCTCCACGCCTTCGCGGAGGAAGGCGGCCGAGGCGTCCCGGCCGCCGCCGTCCGGACGCACACCGCCCTTGGTGGCGATCACGATGCTGTCGCGGTCTCGGGCGAGGTCCCCGCGCAGAGCCTTGCCCAGAAGGCGCTCCGAAGCGCCGAAGCCGTAGGCCTGAGCGGTGTCGAAGAAGTTGATGCCCAGATCCCGGGCCCGGCGGATGGCGGCCGTTGCGGCGTCCTCATCGAACGGGCCCCAGTCACCGCCCAGTTGCCAGGTGCCGTACGCGACACGGGAGACCTCCAGGCCGGTGGATCCGAGTGTGGTGGTCCGCATGCTCTCGCTCCTTCTCACGGCAGTGGACCTCTCCAGCCTCGCCCGCCCCGGGCGACGCGTCCAATAGAAGAAAGTGAACGGATTCAGCAGCTACTCTTCTCAATCGTGGAACTACGGCATCTCGAGTACTTCGTCACCGTCGCCGAGGAGCGGCACTTCACCCGCGCCGCCGAGCGGCTCGTGGTCTCCCAGTCCGGGCTGTCGGCGTCCGTTCGCGCGCTGGAGCGGGAGCTGGGCGCCAAGTTGTTCGTACGGACCACCCGCAGCGTCGAGCTGACCGGCCCCGGCAGGGCACTCCTGGACGAGGCCACCCGGACGCTGGCGAGTGTCCGCGCCGCCAAGGAGGCCGTCGCCGCCGCCCAGGGACTCCTGCGCGGCACCCTGTCCGTCGGCACCGAACAGTGCATCGCGGGCGTGCACGTGCCGCGGCTGCTGGCCCGGTTCCGTGCGGAGCACCCGCAGGTGGAGATCCGGCTGCGGCAGGCCGGTTCGCGCCGGCTCGCCGAGGACGTCGGCGCGGGGCGGCTGGACCTCGCCTTCGTGGCCCTGTGCGGCCCGCCCCCGCAGGGCGTGCACCTCACTCCGCTGACCGGGGAGCCGCTCGTAGTGCTCTGCCACCCGGGGCACGCGCTCGCCGGGGGAGACGCCGCGCGCTGGGCGGAGCTGAAGGGCGAGGCGCTGGTGGACTTCCAGCCCGACTGGGGTGTGCGGCAGCTGACGGACCGTACCTTCGCCGCGGCCGGCGTGGAACGGCAGGTCGCGCTGGAGGTCAACGATGTGCACAGCCTCATCGAACTGGTCGAGCAAGGCCTCGGAGTGGCCGTCGTCCCGGGGCACTTCGCACGCAAACCACAGGCCGCGGGCTTGTGCGCCGTGCCGCTGACGGAGGGACCGCAGCCGGTGTGGGAGGTCTCGCTCGCCCGGCCCACGGGGGACGCGGCCAGCCCCGCCGCGCGGAAACTCTGCGCCCTGCTGGACCTGCCGCGGGGCGAGACGGACACGCCGTCGGCATGAGCGTCCCGCCGCCCTACGGCTGAAAGCCTCACGGCTCAACCGCCCTGTGTGTACGCGGTGTTGACCAGTGCTGCCGTCCTGGACACCATCGGTGATCTGCCGCGCCGGGGGACGCGCACGATCACTTCCGCCCGCGGTGATCCCACGCCGGACCGGTGCCCGGGAGGGCCGATGACTGCCACAGAACCCGTCGACGAGGCCGCGACCACCGCAACGGACGGACCGCAGCCTGCCGAAGGGGCGGTGCACCGGCTCAGCCCGCTCTCCCGGGCCGCCCGGCTCTCGCGCCGCCGCTTCCTCGCCACGGCCGCGGTGGGCGCGGCGGCCGCCGGCAACGTCGTGGGGTCGCCGGGCTCAGCGGTCGCGGCACCGGCCGCCGCGCTCTCCGGCTCCCCTTCACGCATCACGCTCTCCTTCACCGCCGCAACCAACGGCGCGGCCACCCTCGCGCCCGGCGGCGACCATCTCGTCGCGGAGGTCCAGAACATCCTGTGGTCCGTGCCTCGCGAGGGCGGACGCGCCGTGCCGCTCACGGACCCCGAACTCGAGCCCACCCGCCCCGAGTTCTCACCGGACGGCAAGCAACTGGCCGTCTGCGCCTTCAAAGGCGGCGGATTCCACCTGTGGACGATGCGTCCCGACGGCTCCGGACTGCGGCAGCGCACCGACGGCCCCTGGGACGACCGCGGCCCGGCATGGTCCCCCGACGGAACGCGCATCGCCTTCTCCTCCGAACGCGGTGGCGACACCGTCACCGGCAGCCCGTACCGCATCTGGATCCTGGATGTCCGCACCGGTGCACTCACCCGGCTGACGGGCCTTCCCGGCCAGGACGGACCCCAACAGGACGGCGCATGGGAGGACTTCGACCCCGCGTGGTCACCGGACGGCGAGCGCGTGCTGTTCGTGCGCGGCGTCCCCGCCCAGGGGGAGAACGGGCCGGTGCTGCGCAGCCGCACCATCGCGTCGGTGCGGGCCGACGGCGAGGGAGCGGTGCGCACGGAGTACACCGAGAGCGCCGAGGCCGATGTGATGACCCCCGCCGTCTCGCCCGCCGGCAGGCTCGCGCATCTGCGCACCACGCCCTCGCCCGCCGCCTCCTGCACGCTGCTCGTGGACGGTGAAGTCCTCGACGTGGACGGCCAGTTGCTGCCCGTGCCGCCGCGCTGGATCTCCGCCGATGAACTGCTGCTCACCATCGACGGACGCTTCAGCATCGTGCGGACCGCGGCTCCGAAGGACGCCGAACACATCCCCCTCTCGGCCTCGTTGCCCGTCGAACGCCCCAAGTACCAGGTCAAGGACTACGGCTTCGAGGCCGGCGGGGGACCTGTACGCGCCCTGCACCTTCCCGCCCTCTCGCCCGACGGCCGCCGCGTCGCCTTCGCCGCCCTCAACTCGTTGTGGGTCGCGCCGACTTCGGGCGGCGGGCGGGCCCGTGAGGTCGTCAAGGGCAGCCCGACCCGGTACCCGCTCGCCCCTACCTGGACCCCGGACGGGCACGGCCTTGTCTACTCCGACGACGGCGACGGCCTCCTCGCCGCCCGCAGGCACGATCTGCGCACGGGCAAGGAGACCGTGCTCGCGGACGGCGGCCGCGTCTTCCCGGTGCTGTCACCCGACGGCTCCCGCCTCGCCTGCCTCGACATGACGGGCAACCTCGTCCTGAAGAACCTGGACGGCGGGAGTGAACGCGTACTTGCCGAACCCCTCGGCGCCGCCGGCCTGCCCGGCCGGCCCAGCTGGTCGCCCGACGGCCGGTACCTTGCGCTGTGCGACCGCAACCGTCTCAACCAGCGCTTCCGCGAGGGCTACAACGTCATCCGCGTCGTCGACGCGCACAGCGGGGACGACCGGCTCCACGCCCTCGCCCCGCACACCTCGCTGTCCGACCGCTACGACAGCGGCCCTGTCTGGTCGCCCGACGGCGCGCACCTCGCCGTCATCAGCGAATCGGCGCTGTGGCTGCTGCCCGTACGGGCCGACGGCACCCCCCGTGGCGAGCCGCGCCGCCTGACCGACGAGAGCGCCGACCACCCCTCCTGGTCGGCCGATTCGGGCACGCTGCTGTATCTGTCGGCGGGCAGGCTGCGCCGGCTCGACGTCCGCGGCGGCGACGTGCGCACCGTGCCCGTCCGGCTGCACCACCGGCCGCCGCGCGCCCGCGACACCGTCGTACGGGCCGGAAGGCTCTGGGACGGCACCGACGAGAGCGTCCGCGAGGACGCCGACATCGTGGTGCGTGACGGCCGCATCCGGGCGGTGCTCCCGCACCGTGGAAGGCGTGCCGCCGCCCGTCACATCGACGCGGAACGGATGACCGTCGTGCCGGGCCTGTGGGACTCCCACACACACCCCTGGCAGAGCACCTACGGCGCACGGCAGACCGCCGCACAACTCGCCTACGGCATCACCACCGCCGTATCCCTCGGCGGCTTCGCCTACGAGCAGGCCCGCATCCGCGAAGCCGTCGCCGCCGGAACTCTCGCAGGGCCGCGGCTGCTGGCCACCGGCGAACTCCTCGACGGTCCACGCGTCGCCTACAGCATGGGCCGCGCACACCGCACCAGGGACGGGCTGCGGCGCTCACTGGAGCGCGCCGAAGGCCTCGACTGGGACTTCGTCAAGACGTATGTGCGGGCGCCCGGCTGGATCATGGCCGAGGCGGCGCGGTTCGCGCACGAGAGGCTCGGCGTGCGCGCCGGAAGCCATCTGTGCACCCCCGGCATACAGCTCGGCGGTGACCTGACCACCCATCTGCAGGCCACGCAGCGCCTGGAGTTCGGGCACGCGACAACCGCCACGGGTCACGCGCACCAGGACGTCGAGGAGATCTACACCGCGCGCGGCGCCCGCTTCCACCTCATCGCCACCCCGTTCACCGCGGCGCCGCTGCTGGGCGCCGACCCGTCCCTCGCGGACGACCCGAGGGTGACCCGTCTGATGCCGCCCTGGGACACCGGAGCAGTCGAGGAGCTCGCCGGCACACCGCCCACGGACGCCCAACTGGCAACGCTGGCACGCGAGACGGCGATCTACCGGCGGATCCTCGACGGCGGCGGCCTCGTCGCGCTCGGCACCGACCAGCCGCTCGTGCCGGTCGGCCTCCACCTGCATCTCGCTCTGCGGGCTCTGCACCGCGGTGGCCTGTCACCGGCGGCGGCCCTGCGCACGGCGACGGTGCTGCCCGCGCGGGTCTTCGGCGCCGAGGACGACCTCGGCACGGTGGAGGAGGGCAAGCTCGCCGACCTCACCCTCGTCGACGGCGACCCCTTCACCGACTTCGCCGATCTCGTACGGACGGATTCGGTGCTGCGCGGCGGCCGTCTCTTCCGAGCCTCCGAGCTGACCGACGCCTTCCCCGAGCGGGACGTGGAGACGGCGAGCGGCCCCGAGGCTGCAGGCCCGGCGGCCGACTGGCGTCGTGTGAGCCGCCAGCTGCGCCGGGAGGGCTGCTGCGACATGGGCGTCTGAGCCGGGCTCCGGCTCCCTCCGGCCGGGCTTCCCGTCCGCCCCCCTCGCCGCTCCTCCGCCCGCGGCTGGTTCCTGCGGCCGACGGGAGGCTGTTGACTGGGGGAGTGGACTGCATCTTCTGCGACATCGTCGCCGACCGGCGTGAGGGCCACCGCGTCTTCGAGGACGAGCGCGTGGTGGCCTTCCTCGACGCGCGGCCGCTCTTCCCCGGCCACACCCTCGTCGTGCCTCGCGAACATCACGAGACGCTGACGGGCCTGCCCGCGGAGACGGTGGGCCCCTTCTTTGAGCGGGTACAGCGCATCACCGCCGCGGTGGAGTCCGGCATGGAGGCGGCCGGCTCCTTCGTCGCCGCGAACAACCGGATCAGCCAGTCCGTGCCGCACTTCCACATGCACGTCGTGCCCCGCAACCCCAAGGACGGGCTGCGCGGCTTCTTCTGGCCCCGCAGCCGCTACGCCGGCGAGGACGAGGCCGAGGCAGTCGCGGCCCGGCTGCGCTCCGCGCTGGGGGAGTGATCCGCAGGGCCACGGCTCGCGTGCGGCACGGTTTGCCGCGGAGACCGCCGTACCTACTTGGCGTCCGCGTAACACTCCACGACGGCAGTGCTGAAGGCGAACCGCACCGGAGTGTCGCCGAACGCCGCCCGGCCGGCCCGCTCTCCCGCCTCAGTGATCGCCTCGGCGACCTGCTCCGCCTGCTCCTCGGGGCAGTGCACGATCACCTCGTCGTGCTGGAAGAAGACCAGCTCGGCCGGCGAACCGGCCAGCGTCTGGCGGAGCGCGGCCAGCATCAGCACCGCCCAGTCGGCCGCGCTGCCCTGCACCACGAAGTTCCTCGTGAAGCGCCCGCGCGCACGTGCCGCGCCCGAACTCGCCCCGTACCCCGCCGACGGGGCGGGCGGCATCTCCCCGCCGCCTTCCCAGGCTCTCTCCGCCTCCGGCCCGGTGCTCTCCTCATCCCCGGCCGGGGACCCGGCGGGCGGGCAGGTGCGGCCCAGATGCGTACGCACCAGCCGCCCCTCCTCCCCGGCCTTCGCCGCATCGTCGACGTAGGCGACCGCGTGGGGGAAGCGCCGGCGCAGCGCCGCCATGTTGCGCAGCCCGTCGCCGCTGGTCTGCCCGTACACCGCGCCGAGCAGCGCGAGTTTGGCCTGCGCACGGTCCCCGCCGAATGCCCTTTGCGACAGCCCCGTGTACAGGTCCTCGTCGCTGCCGGCGACCGCCATCAGCCCGGGATCCCGTGAGACCGCCGCGAGCACCCGCGGCTCCATCTGCGCGGCGTCGGCCACGACCAGCCTCCAGCCCGGATCGGCGACGACCGCGCGCCGCACCACCTTCGGGATCTGCAGCGCGCCACCGCCGTTCGTCGTCCAGCGCCCCGACGCGGCGCCGCCCGGCACGTACTCGGCGCGGAAGCGGCCCTCCCGAACCCAGGAACGCAGCCACGACCAGCCGTGCGCGGTCCACAGCCGGTAGAGCTTCTTGTACGCCAGCAGCGGTTCGACCGCCGGGTGATCGACATCGCGCAGTTCCCACGCCCTCGTCGAGGACAGCTTCACGCCCGCCTGCGCGAAGGCCCGCAGAACGTCAGCCGGCAGATCGGGACGCACCCGCATCCCCGGGCCGAACGCCGCGGAGATCTCCTCCTCCAGCTCGGCCAGCCGCCGCGGAAGACCGCCGCCCCCGTACCGCTCACCGAGCAGCTCCTCCAGCAGCTCACGGTGGACGTCCGCCCGCCAGGGCACCCCCGCACGCCCCATCTCCACCGCGACGAGCGTCCCCGCCGACTCACCGGCCAGCAACAGCCGCATCCGCTCCGGGTGTTCGGCCGCCCGTGTGCGTTCCAGCTGCGCGGCGTAGACCTCCAGCAGCGCCGTCATCGGCTCGACGCCGTCCGGCAGCGGCGTGGGCCCCGCGTCGAACAGCGACGGTTCCTCCTCCGCGCCCCGCGAGGCGGCCGGAGGGTCCTGCGGTACGGGCAGGCCGTGCAGCCGGGCCCATGCCGCCGCCAGTGAGCGCGGGGCACCGTGCCGCCCCTCGTACGCCAGCAGCAGGGCCTCCGCCGCCTCCACGTCGTAGCACCGCTCCACGTGCACGCCCGCCTCGGCCAGCCGCGGATGGACGACGGCGCTCGACCGCCACACCCACCGCCCCACGCCGGGCCGTGAACGCACCGCCGAGACGCAGGACTTCTCGGTGCTGACGGGCCCCGCCGGCTTCCCCTTCTCGTCCAGCGGGCAGACCTGAGCACGCCCGTCCTCGCTCTCGGCCAGTGCCCATCGCACCGCCGTGCCCAGGTCACCCGTCACACGGGGGAGTCTTCCACCGGGCACTGACAACGCCTCGCGCCCCGCGAGGAGATCCACGGGGCGCGAGACGGTGACGGTCCCGGGGGGCTGCCGGGTCTAACGGATCGCCTTGATCAGCTCGCCGTCAGGTGTGTCACCGCTGAGTTCCCAGACGAAGGAGCCGCCGAGGCCCTGCTGAGTGCCCCAGTCGCTCTTGCTCCCGATGGTCGCCGGGGTGTCGTAGCTCCACCACTGGCTGCCGCAGTGCGCGTACGCCGTGCCCGCGACCGTGCCGGTGGACGGGCAGCGGCTCTTGAGGACCTTGTAGTCCTCGATGCCCTGTTCGTAGGTTCCGGGCGCCGGTCCCGTCGCGGTGCCGCCGGGCTCCGACTGACTCACCCCGTTCCAGCCGCGCCCGTAGAAGCCGAGGCCCAGCAGGAGTTTGCTCGCGGGCACGCCCATGCTCTTCAGCTTCGTGACGGTGGCCGCGGTGTTGAAACCGTCCTTGGGGATGCCGTCGTAGCCGGTGAGCGGGGAGTGCGGCGCGGTCGGCCCCTGAGCGTCCCAGGCGCCGAAGTAGTCGTAGGTCATGGGCAGATACCAGTCGACGTACTGCGCGGCACCCGCGTAGTCCGCCGCCTCCAGCTTGCCGCCGGCCGACGCGTCGGCGGTGATCGCCGCCGTCACCAGCTTCTCGCCGCCGAACTTCGCGCGCAGCGCCTTCATCACCTCGGTGAAGGCGCCCCGGCCGCTCGCGTCGCACGTCAGACCGCACGCGTTGGGGTACTCCCAGTCGATGTCGATTCCGTCGAAGAGCCCTGCCCAGCGCTCGTCGTTGAGGAGCTTGTGACAGGAGTCCGCGAACGCCGCGGGGTTCTTCGCCGCCTCGCCGAAGCCGCCGGACCAGGTCCAGCCGCCGAAGGACCACAGCACCTTCAACCCCGGGTGTTTCTGCTTGAGTTCGAGCAGCTGGTTGAAGTTGCCGCGCAGCGGCTGATCCCAGCTGTCGGCCTTTCCGTCGACGCTCTGATCGGCGGTGTACGACTTCTCGTAGTCGGCGAATCCGTCTCCGACGGTGCACTTTCCGCCCTGCACATTGCCGAACGCGTAGTTGATGTGCGTGAGTTCGGCGGCGGAGCCAGAGGTGTCGATGTTCTTGACGTGGTAATTGCGCTGGTAGACGTCCCAGTTGGCGAAGTAGCCCACCAGTTTTCCGTCGGCCTGTTGCCGGTCCTGCGCGGGGTGTGCGGCGACCGCCCGCTCACCGGCCGAGGGGGCCGCGGCCGCGCCTGTGCCCGGGAGCGTGAGGGCGAGCACGGCCGCGCATCCCGCGGCGGCGAGGGCGAGAAGGCGGCGCCGGGGAGCGGGTGGGACAGGTCTGCGTCGTCGTACGAACGGTCCGGTCATGGCTCTCCTCAAGGGAGTTGTGGGGAGGTGCTCCTGAAGACCCCTCGGTGCGAGGTGGGGGTGACTGACCGCCACGAGTGCGGGGGAAGTTACCGCGGGAATCTAGAAGGACTAGACCAGTGCGTCAATGGTTTGAACCAATCTGATTTCCGGCCCTTTCTCCGCGCAGTGCCGCACCCGTTCCTGCCGCCGGTGACGCGATGCCTCCGATCGGGCATACTTTTTTCGCCGCAACCCCTGGTCAGCCGCCGTCGTAACCCGGCGCGGCGACGAGGGCGAAGCGGCCTCGCACAGGTCCCGGCCTCCGGTCGCGGCCCTGGTACGGCGGCGCCACCACACCCCGGTCCGCCGCCGCAGCCCCCGAACAGGAGGAGAGCGTCGTGATGCCTCAATACGGACCGCAGCCGGTCCAGCGTCAAGTGCCCACGCAGGAAGCCCGCGACCTGCTGGCCCTCGTACGCGAACTGGTCCAGCGGGAGATCCGCCCCGACGCGAGCGACGAAGAGGCCGCTGGCCGCTTCCCGCGCGAGCTCTTCACCCTGCTGTCCGAATCGGGGCTGCTCGGGCTCCCGTACTCGGAGGAATTCGGCGGCGGCGGCCAGCCCTACGAGGTCTACCTCCAGGTGCTCGAGGAACTGGCGGCGGCGCGCCTGACAGTCGGCCTCGGCACCAGCGTTCACACCCTCTCCTGCCACGCGCTCGCCGTCTTCGGCACCAAGCAGCAGCGCGCGGACCACCTCCCCGCCATGCTCGGCGGCGGCACCCTGGGCGCGTACTGCCTCTCCGAGCCCTCCTCCGGCTCCGACGCCGCCTCCCTGCGCACCCGCGCCACGAGGGACGGCGACGAGTGGGTCCTGGAGGGCACCAAGGCGTGGATCACCCACGGGGGAGTCGCCGACTTCTACACCGTGCTGGCGCGCACGGGCGCGGAAGGCCCGCGCGGCATCACGGCGTTCCTCCTGCCCGGCGACGCCGAGGGCCTGAGCGCCGCTGCGCCCGAGCGCAAGATGGGGATGAGCGGATCGCCGACCGCACAGGTCCACTTCGACGGCGTACGCGTCAGCGACGCCCGCCGCATCGGCGACGAGGGCCAGGGCCTGACGGTAGCGCTCTCCGCCCTGGAGTCCGGCCGGCTGGGCATCGCCGCGTGCGCCGTCGGCGTCGCACAGGCCGCGATGGACGAGGCACTCGCGTACGTTCTCGGACGCGAACAGTTCGGCCGGCCCATCGCCGACTTCCAGGGCCTGCGCTTCATGATCGCCGACATGGCGACGCAGATCGAAGCCGGACGTGCCCTGTACCTGAGCGCCGCCCGGCTGCGTGACGCGGGGGCCCCCTTCGGGA
The DNA here is from genome assembly GCF_015910445.1 of Streptomyces bathyalis. Taxonomy (NCBI): domain Bacteria; kingdom Bacillati; phylum Actinomycetota; class Actinomycetes; order Kitasatosporales; family Streptomycetaceae; genus Streptomyces; species Streptomyces bathyalis. The sequence goes on along the minus strand of NZ_CP048882.1, from coordinate 39,542 downwards.
AGGAGGCCGCCATGGCGAAGCTGTTCTGCACCGACGCCGCGATGCGGGTGACCACCGACGCCGTCCAGCTCCTCGGCGGATACGGCTACACCGCCGACTTCCCCGTCGAGCGCTACATGCGAGAGGCCAAGGTCCTGCAGATCGTCGAGGGCACCAACCAGATCCAGCGCATGGTGATCGCCCGTCAGCTCGCCGGCCCGGAGAGCGGCCGCTGACGCCGGCCGGCGCGTCGCGCCGGTCCGTCCGGAGGAGCACGGCGCCCCCGCGTCCGCGCGGGGGCGGCAGCGCTACACCGCTGCCCGCACGTCCTCGACCACCTTCTTGTCGAGCGCCGCACGCACCAGCGCCGCCGCGAATCGCGCACGGTCACGCTCGGCGACCAGCCCGGCCAGCCGCGAGGACGAGGTGGGCAGCCCCAGCCGCTCCGCGCCCTGCCGCGCCTTCCCGTCGATGTACGGGCCGGTCTCCGGCCACACCTCCTGGGCCTCCCGCAGGAAGATGTCGACGCCCGTCGGCCCGATCCCGGGCACCTCGCGCAGCCCTTCCTTGATCCGTCCCTGCTCCCGCATGCGCCGGATGTCGCCCTTGTACTCGCGCAGCAGCAGCTCCGCACCGTCTCCGAGCTGTGTGGCGGTGCGCTCGTCGTAGCGCCTGTAGTGGCCCACGCCGAGGGCGTCGACCCGTTGCTGCCACGTCGCATCGGCCATCCGCTTCGCGTCGGTCATGCCGGCGTCCGACAGCGCGCGCGCCGCGGCGACGGCGGTGTCCGCGCGGATACGGGCGGAGAGCAGCAGCGAGAGCACCAGCAGCCGGTACAGCGGCGACGGGGTGTCACGCAGCTTGATGCCTGCCTGATCGGCGTAGGTACGGCCGTGTGTCTCCAGCAGAGCCCGTACTTTCGCCCGGTCCGCGGACTCCCGCGCGGGCTTCGTCCCGGGCCTGCTCTGTGTCTGTGTCATGGGGGCCTCGCTCGAGTGGATGCGGTGCCTTCAGAGACGGGACGAGTGCCCACCGAAAGCGCCGTATCCACCTGCCGGGCGACGAACCAATGATCCGCGGGCGGAGCCCCCGCGCCCCCTGTGCGGGCTACGCCTCGCCGAGCAGCGACGGCGTGCGCGGGCCGCTCGCGTGCGAGAACGGCTGCATCCGCCAGTCCAGCCCTTGCGGGAGCGTCAGCAGCGCCGTCAGCCCGTGCTCGTGCACCGCTTCACCGTCGCGTGACGCCGCCTCCGACGCGGCACGGCCGGACCCCTGGCAGACCGTCAGCCCGAACGGATTCCACGGCGAGGCGCACAGCGCGTGCTCGGGGAGCCTTTCCTCCTCAGCGAGAAGCGCGATCGGCTGGCCGCAGTCCGGGCAGGTCACCCGGAAGATGTCGAAGCTGTCCTCTTCGTACGCCCTCTCGGCGGCCGCGTCCTCCTGTACCGCCGTGGCGGCCTCCTCGGAAGTGCGGACCCGCTTCTCAGTGCGCATGCAAATCCCCCTCTGGTGGACCTGCCGGGCATCGTGCCCCGGCCTCAGCAAGCACTTCCCGTGGCGTCATTCGCATAATCGCCGCACGCGGGGGGACACGGGAGCACCGGTGTGGTCTTGGTCACACGCAGGCCTCTGATGTGCGCTCCTCCCTGCGCCCGGTGTGCCGGAGTGCGCCCGGCAGCGTAGGTTGACCTGCTGTGGAGGAAGTGGATCGCCAAATCGTCGAGCTGCTCGTCAAGGACGGGCGGATGAGTTACACCGATCTGGGCAAGGCGACGGGCCTGTCCACCTCGGCCGTGCACCAGCGCGTGCGGCGGCTCGAACAGCGCGGGGTCATCCGCGGATACGCGGCTCTCGTGGACCCGGAGGCCGTCGGCCTGCCGCTCACGGCCTTCATCTCGGTCAAGCCCTTCGACCCGAGCGCACCCGACGACATCTCCGAACGCCTCGCTGAGGTACCGGAGATCGAGGCGTGCCACAGCGTCGCCGGCGACGAGAACTACATCCTCAAGGTCCGCGTCGGCACGCCCATCGCGCTCGAGCACCTCCTCGCCCGCATCCGCACCCTCTCCGGCGTCTCCACCCGTACGACGGTCGTTCTCTCCACCCCGTACGAGGCGCGCCCCCCGTCGATCTGACCCGCCCGGAGCCCACTCGCGGCGTGGCGGGAGACTTGTCGCCATGAGTGAGCGCACCGCCCACGGGCACGAGACCCGCACCGTCCTGCTGCGTGGCGGGGAGGTGCACAGCCCCGCGGATCCCTTCGCCACAGCGATGGTCACGCAGGGCGGCAGCATCGCCTGGATCGGCTCCGAGGGAGCCGCCGATTCCTTTGCCGACGGGGTCGACGAAGTGGTCCAACTCGACGGAGCACTCGTCACCCCCACCTTCACAGACGCACATGTGCACACCACCGCCACGGGCCTTGCCCTGACGGGTCTCGACCTGACCGGCGTGGTCACGCTCCGCGACGCCCTGGACCGCATCCGCGACTACGCCGCGTCGCGCCCCGCCGACACGGTGCTCCTCGGCCATGGCTGGGACACAACGCACTGGCCCGAGGCGCGTCACCCCAGCCGTGCGGAGCTGGACGACGCCACCGGCGGGCGGCCCCTGTACCTCTCCCGTACGGACGTCCACTCGGCGCTCGTCACGACATCCGCCCTCGAACTCGTCCCCGGCATCGCGGAGTTGGCCGGGTTCGCCGGCGACGAGCCGCTCACGCGCGACGCCCACCACGCCGTACGCGAACGGGCACACTCCACCCTCACACCCGCCCGACGCGCCGAGGCCCAGCGGGCGGCACTGGCCCACGCCGCCTCCCTGGGCATCAGCGACCTCCACGAGTGCGCGGGCCCGGCCATCTCCAGCGAGGACGACTTCACCGCGCTGCTCTCCCTCGCCGCGCAGGGGGACGGACCCCGCGTACACGGCTACTGGGCGGAACCCGTCACGTCCGAGGCGGACGCGGCCCGCATCCGCGCTCTCGGCGCCGTCGGCGCCGCGGGCGACCTCTTTGTGGACGGTTCGCTCGGCTCCCGCACCGCACACCTGAGTGAGCCCTACGCCGACGCGCCTCACACCGGCAACGGCTACCTCGACGCCGCCGGCGTCGCCGCCCACGTCGCCGCCTGCACCGAGACCGGCCTGCAGGCGGGCTTCCACGCCATCGGAGACGCCGCGGTGGCGGCGGTGACCGACGGCGTACGGGCCGCAGCCGAACGCGTCGGCACGGACCGGGTGCGCGCCGCACGGCACCGCGTGGAGCACGCCGAGATGCTCAGCGAGGAAACCATCGCCGCCTTCGCCGAGTTCGCCCTCACCGCCTCCGTGCAGCCCGCATTCGACGCGGCCTGGGGCGGCATGGACGGCATGTACGCCGCGCGGCTCGGCCAGGAGCGCGCCGCCGGTCTCAACCCGTACGCGGCACTGCAACGCGCCGGCGTTCCCCTGGCCTTCGGATCCGACAGCCCCGTGACGCCGATGGGCCCATGGGCCGCCATCCGTGCCGCGGCCTTCCACCGCACGCCGGAACACCGCATCTCCGTGCGTGGCGGCTTCACCGCCCACACCCGAGGCGGCCGACGCGCCGTGGGCTCCGACGACGCGGGGGTGCTCGTCCCCGGCGCCCCCGCCGACTACGCGCTCTGGCGCACAGGTGAACTGGTCGTGCAAGCGCCCGACTTGCGCGTCGCCAACTGGTCGACCGACCCCCGCTCCGGGACCCCCGGGCTGCCCGATCTGACTCCCGGTGGCCAACTGCCCGTCTGTCTGCGGACGGTGGTAAGGGGACGGACCGTCCATGAGCGGCCGAACGAGTGATGTATGAGTGTCCGTTACGGGTCGCCGACGGCCCCTCAGACTGTGACGCCCGCGTTCCTTGCGCCTTACTGACCTGCTGATTCGGCGAAACGCCGCAGGTAGCGTCGCTGTTGACAGGCGCTGCCCGGCGACGGGTAGGTTCGGCCAGGTCCACCACAGGACGTCCGGCCAGCGATTCCCCGCGCAGTCGTCGAACGCCGCTGGGCCAGGGGGTGGTGTACCGCACCGGGACACCACCACTGGGAGCCAGGTCCAGCGCCAGCGGCACGGGGTTGAAGGTCGAGGCTGGCCGGCGGGTGTGACCCGGGTGGGGCCCGGATGCTCAGTAGACAACGGCTCTCGGTCGACTCGCAGCCAGCGGGTCCCAGGTCGGCCCGAAGGGCACCGGGCCCCGACCCGCAGACACATTGCTCCTTGGCCCGTGATCCACGGGACCGAGCCACTGTCACCCGATTCCGTTCCTGTCTCCCGCTCTGCCGGGATCACCCCCTCAGGGCCTTCGGCCTCGGGACCTCGACGTCCTTCCCATGTCTCCGTCCGAGTCGGAGTGCGGTGGCACGTCTGGGGCGTGCCGCAGGCTGCCGCACGCCCCTGGTCCGCTGTGGCATTCCCGGCCCCGGCCCCGCAGAGGCGCATCGCCGTTATACGGTCGCTTTCACCACCGCACGACCTGCAGGAAGGGCGCACTCTTGCCATCGGGTTCCGACACCACCGCCGAATCCGCCGCCGGCGGTCAGTCCGCCGACCGGGCGAACGATGCGGAGGAGTCGCCGCGCCCACAGGACGCGCAGGGCGGCGAGGCAGCCGCAGGCACAGAGCGGGACTCCGTAGCGACGCAGCCACCGCCCCCCACCGCGGAGACGGCGGCCGACGGCGAGGGCCCGGCAGCGGCAGCGCGCGGCGGCGGCAGGCTGCGACGGTTCCGTGCCCTCGTCAGGCGCGAGGCTCTCCGCACGGTGGCGGCGGCCGTCTCCGGTCTCGCTCTCGCTCTGGCCTTCCCGCCCTACGACCTGTGGCCGCTGTCGCTGCTGACGGTCGCCGCACTCAGCCTGCTCACCCGCGGCCGCACCCTCCGCCAGGGCGCCTGGACGGGGTTTGCCTTTGGGTGGCCGTTCTTCGTCCTGCTGCTCCAGTGGCTCCACGTGATCGGATGGGACGCGGTCCTCGGGCTCGCCTTCATCGAGTCGATGTTCGTCGCCGCGCTCGGTGCCGCACTCGCCGCCACCTCCCGCCTGCCGCTGTGGCCGCTGTGGGGTGCGTGCCTGTGGGTCGCCGAGGAGTGGACCCGCGACCGTGCCCCCTTCGGCGGCTTCCCCTGGGGACGGCTCGCCTTCGCCAACACCGGTTCGCCCTACACACCGCTCGCCGCGCTCGGCGGCGCGCCGCTGGTCACCTTCGCCGCTGCACTTACGGGTACGGCGCTCGCCGCCGCGGCCCTCGCGCTCTGGCACCTCCGCGCCATGAGGGCCGCGGGCCAGGAGCAGCTGGAGGAGCGCGGGAGGCAGGAGGCCGGGAGTGCTCCCGCCCCGGCGCGCACCGCCGTCCGCCGGCCCCTGACGCCGCTGCTCTCCTCCCTGGCCCTGGCGGCGGCCGTCACCGCCGCCGGCTACGCCGTGCCCGTCCCCACCGCCGCGGACGACACGGCAGACATCGCCGTCGTGCAGGGCAATGTGGAGCAGCCCGGAATGAACTTCCTCGGCCGCCCCATGAAGATCCTCAACAACCACGTCGACGCCACCCTCGACCTCGCACGAAAGATCAAGGCGGGCAAGGCCGAGCGGCCCGACCTGGTCATCTGGCCGGAGAATTCCTCCGACCTCGACCCGTACCGCTGGCCCGAGGCACGCGAGCGCATCGACCAGGCGGCCAAGGCAGTAGGCGTCCCCATCCTGGTGGGGGCTCTCGTCGATCATCCCGGCACCCAGGGGTACGTCGAGAACCAGGGCATCGTGTGGGACCCGAAGAAGGGGCCGGGAGCCTCGTACACCAAGCAGCACCCCGTGCCCTTCGGCGAGTACGTGCCCTTCCGCGACGAACTCAGCAAGGTCATCACGCGCCTCCAGCAGATCCCCCGCGACTTCTGGCCCGGCGACCACACCGGCGTCCTGCAGACGGGTCCCGCGCGGCTCGGCGACGTGATCTGCTTCGAGGTCGCCTACGACGAGATCCCCCGCGCGACCGTCAACGACGGAGCCCGTGCCCTCGTCGTCCAGACGAACAACGCCACGTACGGCAGGACGGGTCAGCCCGAGCAGCAGCTGGTGATGTCCAAGCTGCGGGCGGTCGAGCACGGCCGGGCGGTCGTCACGGCGGCCACCAGCGGCATCAGTTCCGTCGTCGGTCCCGACGGCACGATCAAGCAGCGCACACAGGAATTCGAGCGCGACGTGCTCAGCGCCACGCTTCCCCTTCGTGACGACATCACGATCGCCGACCGCGTCGGCGCCGCCCCGGAGTGGGTGATCGCTATGGTGGGCGTTCTCGCCTGCGCCGCGGCCTGGTTCACAGGCCGGCGCGGCCGGACCGACCACCGGCGGGCGCAGCGGGCGGGGCAGGTGCAGCAGACCGATGCACAGCGGAAGCAAGAGGGGCAGCAGCGGTGACGGACGGCGGACAGGCGCGGCAGTACGGCCCGCTGGGCACGGTTCTGGTGATCATCCCGACCTACAACGAGGCCGGCAACATCGAATCCGTCACCGCACGCGTACGTGAGGCCGTGCCCGACGCGCACATCCTGGTCGCCGACGACAACAGCCCGGACGGCACCGGCAAGATCGCGGACGATCTCGCCGCGCACGACGAACAGATCCACGTCCTGCACCGCCCCGGCAAGCAGGGCCTGGGCGCCGCCTACCTCGCGGGTTTCCGCTGGGGCATCGACCACGGCTACGGCGTGCTGGTGGAGATGGACGCCGACGGCTCACACCAACCGGAAGAACTGCCCCGCCTGCTGACGGCCCTCAAGGGTGCCGACCTGGTGCTCGGTTCGCGATGGGTGCCGGGCGGACGGGTCGTCAACTGGCCGCGCTCGCGCCGCCTCATCTCCCGGGGCGGCAGCGTCTACTCGCGTGTGATGCTCGGACTGCCGCTGCGCGACATCACCGGCGGCTTCCGCGCCTTCCGCAGCGAGACCCTCAAGGGACTGGGCATGGACGAGGTGGCCTCACAGGGCTACTGCTTCCAGGTCGATCTCGCGAACCGGGCGGTGAGCGCCGGATATCACGTGGTCGAGGTGCCGATCACCTTCATCGAGCGGGTGCGGGGCAATTCGAAGATGAGCCGCGACATCATGGTCGAGGCCCTGTGGCGGGTGACCGCATGGGGTGTCGAGGGCCGCGTGAAGCGGGTGCTCGACCGCAGGCACACTTGAACCATGACGAGTCGCGCACCGTACCCCTTCGAGCCGCCTGACGACGAGCAGGGCGCAGGCCGTTCCACGAGCGGGCGGCAGGGCCGGGGCGGCCCTCGCCCCTCACGCGTCCGCAGGTTTCTGCCGCTGGCGGTGGCGGCGTGGGCGATCCTGGAGATCTGGCTGCTGATCATGATCGGTGAGGCCGCGGGCGGCCTTGCCGTCCTGGGCCTGCTGGTCGCCGGATTCCTGCTCGGCGTCTTCGTCATCAAGCGCGCCGGACGCCGCGCCTGGCGTCGGCTCGCGGAGACCGTCCAGCAGGCTCAGCAGGCCGCTCAGACGGGGCAGGCCCCGCCGGAGAGCCCGGAGAGTTCACGCGGTGGCAACGCGCTGACGATGCTCGGCGGACTGCTCATCATGGTGCCGGGTGTCGTCTCGGACGTGGCAGGGCTGCTGTGCATCTTCCCGCCCACGGCCGGCCTGATGAGGCGCACCACGCAGAGGTATCTGGAGCGGCGTTCCGGGTTCGCGCCCGGCACCATCGGCGACGCCTACCAGCAGGCCCGCAGGGCGGAGGAGCAGATGCGCATGCACAAGCCCGACGGCAAGGTCGTGGAGGGCGAGGTCATCCGAGACGATGAGCCGCCCTCCCGCTGAACGTCCCGGGTGAGGCCGCGTGGCTCCGGCTGACCACCGCCAGCGCCAGGCAGGAACCTGCAGTGAAGAAAGGACGCCCGTAAACAGCAGAGCGCGGCCCGATGACCTGTTGAGGTCATCGGGCCGCGCTCTGCTTGCGTGGACCGTGGAGCGTTCCGCGGTGCCTTACGCGGACTTGCGCTTGTTGTTGCCGTCGCGCGGGTGCACCGCGAGGTTCATCGTGCCGGACCTGAGAACGGCCAGCCGCTCCGCGAGGACCTCCTCCAGCTCCTCGCGGGTGCGTCGCTCCATGAGCATGTCCCAGTGCGTACGCGCGGGCTTGCCCTTCTTCTCTTCCGGGCCCTCGCCATCCACCAGGAGTGCCTGTGCGCCGCACACCTTGCACTCCCACTCCGGCGGGATCTCGGCCTCCACAGAGAACGGCATCTCGAATCGATGCCCGCTCTCACATGCGTACTCCACGGCCTGGCGCGGTGCCAGGTCGATACCGCGGTCGGTCTCGTAGCTGGTCACCACGAGTCGCGTGCCGCGAAGAGCTCGCTCACTCATGAATTCGTGCCTCCCGGGCTTGTCGCCCACAGGACAGGTGTCGCTGTCGTCGTCATCTGCTCAACGTCCGGTCGGCGGTGAAGATTCCCGAATCGGGAGATGCGTCGCCCGTCGTGCCGCCCTTCGTGTACCCACCAACGACCGGTTTGTCACAACTGACAGGAGATGTCACCCAGCGTTCGCATCTCTTTGGCGTGCAGTAACGGTCCATCCGGCGAGCCGAGGGCGTACACTACCGCGCCGCTGCCCCAAGTTCTAAATCCGGTCGGGTAGGGGGTTGCCCGCGGCCACCGCCGCCCGTCCCACCGGTACCCGCAGCAGCAGAACGAAACCGAGGACGAAGAAGACCACCAGCGAGATGATCGCCGCACGATAGCTCTCCGTCAGTTGGTAGGCGAGCCCGAAGACGAGCGGTCCGAGCCAGCTGGTTCCGCGATCGCTGACTTCGTACAGAGAGAAGAATTCCGCCTCCTTGCCCGCGGGCACCAGCTGCGAGTACAGCGACCGGGAGAGGGCCTGGCTCCCGCCCATGACCAGGCCGATGCCCGACGCCAGGGCGAAGAAGAAGACCGGCGCCCCGGCAGGCAGGAAGTATCCCGCACCGACGATCACCGTCCACGCCACGAGCGAGCCGAGAACCGTGCGCTTCGCCCCGTAGCGGACCGCCAGCCTGCCCATCAGCAGCGCCCCCGCCACCGCGAGCACCTGCACGAGCAGGACCGCGACGATGAGCGTCGTCTGATCCACGCCCAGCTCCTCCGAGCCGAAGACCGACGCCTGGGTGATGACGGTCTGCACCCCGTCGTTGTAGACGAGGTACGCCAGCAGGAAGGCCATCGTCAGCCGGTAGTGCCGCAGTTCGCGGAAGGTGTGGGCGAGCTGCCGCCAGCCGCTGAGCAGCGAGACGCGCGAGCCCGCCACCGCACCCGGCCGCTCCCGCAGCCGCAGCAGCGGCACCACCGTGAATATCGCCCACCACATACCGGCGGAGGCCAGACAGATCCGCACGGCGGACCCCTCGGAGACACCGAGCGCCTCGTGCTGGAGGAAGAGCGCCAGGGTTCCCACCAGCATCACCGAGCCGGCCGCGTAGCCGAAGGCCCAGCCGCGGGAGGAGACCCTGTCCCGCTCCTCCGGCTTGGCGATCTGTGGGAGGAAGGCGTTGTAGATGACGGCCGAGGTGGCGAACGACACGTTCGCCACCACCAGCAGCACGCCTCCCAGGACATAGCGGTCGCCCTCGAGGAAGAACATCGCGGCCGTCGCGCCCGCGCCCAGATACGCGAAGAGCCCCAGGATGGGCTTCTTACGGCCCGTGCGGTCGGCGACCGCACCCGCCAGCGGCATCACCAGCACCGACAGCAGGACCGACAGCGAGACGGTGTAGGCGAAGTAGGAGCCCGCGCGCACCGGGAGGCCCAGCGGATGCACGTAACCGTCGGCATCCGCGGCCGCCTTGGCGACCTCCGTCAGATACGGGCCGAGGAAGACGGTCAGGACGCTGGTGGAGAAGACCGAGTTCGCCCAGTCGTAGAAGTACCAGCCACGCTGTTCACGGCGGCGTTCGGCCGTGCCGTCCCCGGCACCGGTCACGACAGCAGTCACAGCCATGCCCCCCTTGTCTCCGGCGCCGTACGCGGCCCCGGTACGCGGCGCCGCCCCGTGCGTGCGCGGGCGGCGCTCACGTCACGCAGCCGCTCTACCGGGGGCCAGGTCCCGGCTTCCACGCACCCCGCTCGGTGAGGACGTCGCGCAGTGTCTCGATGTGATCGGTCACAATGCCGTCAACTCCCAGGTCGAGCAACTCCCGCATCCGGTTTCTTTCGTTGACGGTCCATACGTGCACCTGCATCCAGCGTGCGTGTGCGGCCCGTACGAACGCAGCGTCCACTACCCGGATCCCTGACCGGTGTTCGGGAACCTGGACGCACACGGCGCTCTTGCGGACCGCCCGGGCGGGCACCAGCCCGTAAGAACGCAGCCGCAGCCGCACCACGCCGCGCGTTCCGAGTGACGTGGCCAGCCGCGGTCCGGCCATGGCCTGCGCCCGCGCCACCCGGTCCTCCTCGAAGGAGCCGACGCACACACGAGCCCAGGCGTCCTGCTCGGACAGCAGGTCCAGCAGCGGCAGGAGGGCCGACTCGGCTTTGACGTCGATGTTCCACCGCGCCTCGGGGAAGGCACGCAGCAACTCCCGCATCAGCGGCAGCGGTTCACTGCCGCCGACCCGGGCACGGCTCACCTGGGACCAGGGCAGTTCACTGATCGGGCCGCTCGCGTCCGTCATCCGGTCCAGCGTCTCGTCGTGGAAGGCGACGAGACGGCCGTCGGCCGTGGCGTGCACGTCCGTCTCGAGGTAGCGGTAGCCCAACTCGACGGCGCGGGCGAAGGCGCTGTGCGTGTTCTCCAGCCCGTCCGCCGCGCCGCCGCGGTGGGCGAGGGCCAGCGGGCCGGGGTGGTCGAGGAAGGGATGGCGCGGCTTGCGGCGCAGTGCTGCCGGATGGGCGGGGAATGCGGGGAGGTGGCTCGGGTCGGTGGACATCACCGCCGCAGTATCGCGCCCCCGCGCCACCACGCGCGCCGCCGCCCCCCGGCTGCGTCCTCGTCGCGTCCGACGGTGCCGCGCGCCACCACGTGCGAGGCGCCCGTGCCGGTGCTTGGCGATCCGTCCGCGGATTCCGGCTGTGCTGCCGGCACGGCGAAGACCCGCAGGAAGAGCTGCGAGAGCGGGCCGATCCCGAGCGCGTACACGACGGTTCCGACGCCGGCCGTGCCGCCGAGCAGCAGACCGGACACCAGAACGGTCGCCTCGATCCCCGTACGTACGAGGCGGACCGAGCGGCCCGTGACGCGGTGCAGGCCGGTCATCAGCCCGTCCCGCGGGCCGGGGCCGAAGCGGGCGGAGATGTACAGGCCCGTGGCGACCCCGTTGAGCACCACAGCGAGGGCCAGCCCCGGAATCCGCAGCGCGAGTGCGTCAGGTGTGGGCGTGAGCCAGATCGTGCCGTCCATCGCCATGCCGACCAGGACGACGTTGGAGACGGTGCCGAGGCCGGGCCGCTGCCGGATCGGCACCCAGAGCAGCAGCACCACGGCACCCGCGACGACCGAGGCGGTGCCGATCGAGAGTCCGGTGTGCCGGGCGAGTCCCTGGTGCAGCACGTCCCACGGTGGGAGGCCGAGACCGGACTCCACCATCAGCCCGATGCTTCCCCCGTACAGGAGCAGGCCCGCGTAGAGCTGGACCAGGCGCCGGCCGATGTGCCCTCCCGTACCCGACGGGCGTGACGGACGAGACAAGGGAAGCTCCTTCCCCTCCGGTGCGGTGCCGGTGGCCCGCTGGCTCCGGTCAGTGGTTGCGTGGCAGTCTGGTCCCAGGAATCAGGCCACATCCATGGCCAATCAGGGAGAGGTGGACCGCAATCATGGTGCAGTGGACCTCAGCCGTGGGTGCTCCGCAGCTGTCCAGACTCCTGGCGTCGCAGCGCGCGGCCACCGCGGCCGACGCGGGTCACCGTGTACCGGCCTACCGTTCGCTCGCCGACGGTGTACGACTCCTCGTGCTCGAGGGCCGCATCCCCGTGGCCGCCCGTCTGCCCGCCGAGCGAGAGCTCGCCGCGGCGCTGCGCGTCAGCCGTACGACCGTGGCCGCCGCGTTCGAGGCGCTGCGCAGCGAGGGATTTCTCGCCTCGCGGCGCGGCTCGGGCAGCTGGACCGCCGTGCCGGCCGGAAAGCCGCTGCCCACCCGCGGACTGGAGCCGCTGCCGCCCGAGTCCGCGGGATCCGTGATCGATCTGGCCTGTGCGACCTTCCTGGCCCCCGAGCCGCACCTCACCGACGCCTTCCAGGGCGCCGTCTCGGACCTCGCGCCCTACACGGACACCCACGGGAACTACCCCGGAGGGCTGCCCGCCCTGCGCGAGGCCCTGGCGGCGCGCTACACCGCCCGCGGCGTCCCGACGATGCCCGAACAGATCATGGTCACCACCGGTGCGATGGGCGCCGTGGCAGCGCTCGCACGGCTGCTGGTCCCGCGTAGCGAACGCGTCGCCGTCGAGCACCCCTCGTACGCCAACGTCCTGCACCTGCTGCGCGACGCCGGCGCCCGTCTCGTGCCCGTACCGATGGCCGACGGCCTGGCCGGCTGGGATCTGCCCGCCTGGCGGCAGGCGTTCCGGGAGAGCGCCCCGCGCATGGCCTACGTCATCGCCGACTATCACAACCCCACGGGCGCACTCGCCCCGGACGACCAGCGGCGGGAGATGGTGGCGGCGGCACGCGCGGCCGGTACGGTCCTCGTCGCCGACGAGTCCATGACCGACCTGACGCTGGACGAGGACGTCGAACTGCCGCGCCCCATGGCCGCGTTCGACCCCGGCGGCTCCGCCGTGATCACCGTCGGCTCCGTCAGCAAGGCCGTCTGGGCAGGGCTGCGCATCGGCTGGGTCAGGGCGGCACCCGAAGTGATCCGCAGCCTCGTCGCGGCCCGCGTCTACGCCGACTTGGGCAGTCCGGTGCTGGAACAGCTCGCCGTGGCACGGCTGATGACGGGCGACGGCTGGGAAGCGGCGGTCGCGGCACGCCGGGCGGGAGCCCGCGAGAATCGCGACGCGCTCGTGGCCGCGCTCCATGACAGGCTGCCCGACTGGGAGTTCACCGTTCCCCGCGGCGGATTGACCCTGTGGACACGGACCGGCGGCCTGTCCGGCTCGCGCATCGCCGACGCGGGGGAGCGGATCGGGGTTCGCGTCCCGGCCGGAACCCGCTTCGGCGTCGACGGGGCCTTCGAGGGCTATGTGCGGCTGCTGTTCACCGTCGCCGGACCGGTCGTCGACGAGGCCGTTGCCCGGCTGGCCAAGGCGGCGGACCTCGTCCGTACGGGCGCGGTGGCCGACGGCGACGTACCCCGCACCTACGTGGCCTGAGCCCTCGCCTCCGGCTTCGCACGCGACGCGTCGGACGGCTGCCCGGCCTGCGCCCCCAGCGCCCTGGCCTGCGACGCGGTCAGCGGCGGCAACAGCCCCAGCACGGCCTGCCGTTCGGCCTCACCCGCCGCGTCGTCCAGGGGATCGGGCGCCGCAGGCACCTGAAGCCGGAGCACCGGCCCCGCGCCGAGCCGCGCGAAGCCACGCCCCGGCGCGGCGTGGGTGCCGGGCGGCGGGACCGTGGCCTCGCCGAGCACGGCCCACATCTCCTCCGGCGAGGCGTCGCCGAGCAGCACCCGCGCCCTGGTCTGCGAGCGCACCGCGCGGCCCAGCTCGTCCGCGCACTCGAAGTGCTCCGCCACCGCCACCGTCACCTGCGCCGCGCGTCCGTGACGCAGCGGCACCTGAAGCAGCTCCCGAGGGTCGCGCCGCCCCTCCGTGCGCGCGAGATGGCTGACTGCCGCGGGCCGGTCGACGACCACCCACAGCGGCCGCCGCGCGTCCTCCGGAACGGGGTGGCCGGCCTGCCGTGCGCGGCTCGCCGCCGTCAGCCGCCGTTCCGTCTCGTGCACCACCCACTCCAGCGACGCCACGGCCCCGGTCGCCGAGGTCTCCACGGCCAGCACTCCGTCGCGCCCCGCCAGACATGCGAACTCGCCGGAGCCGCTGCCGTCCACCACGAGAACATCGCCGTGCTGGAGCGCCTGGAGCACCACCGAACGCAGCAGCGTGCTCGAACCCGCGCCCGGCGCACCCACGACCAGCAGATGGGACTCGGCCGAGCGGGCACCCGTACGCCACAGCACCGGAGGGACGTCGAGTGCCCGCTCACCGTCGTTCACCGGGATACGGCGGTGCACCGCGTCGGCGTCCGTGAACCCGAGCACGATCTCGCCGGGGCCCGTCACGAACCGCTGGGCCCTGATGCCCTGCGGCAGGGGACCGGGGACGGTCATCTCCAGCTCGTTGCGCTCCTCGTCCCAAACGAAGCGGTACTCGCGGTCCCGTCCGGACTTGGCGCCCAGCCGCTGCTCCACGGCCAGCCGGTGCGCGGGGTCGCCGTCGGGGAAGTGAGCCGGGTACCGCACCAGAAGGCGTTCGATGCGGCCCTCATCGGTGAACTCGGCCTCCTCGAAGGCCCGTTCCCAGGCACCGTCGTGTGCGTAGAGCGGATCCGGGTCGGGGTCGTTCTGCAGGGCGAAGAACGGCACCAGCGCGTCGTAGACGGCCTGGAGGCGCGTGTTCTCCGCGTCCTCACGGGCGGCTCCGGCGACCGTCCGTGCACCGTCGCGTCCCTGCCAGGCGGCCGCACCGACGACGACCGCCACGGCGAAGGCCGGACCCCACGGCATCAGCGCCACCACCATCACGGCCACCGCGGCCAGGAAGAACACCGGGCCGCGCCGGTCCTTGGGGGCCCTGGCCCACCAGCGCAGCACCAGCATCGTCAGCCGGGCCAGGCCGCGTACGACCACGATGAGCGGGTGCAGCACGTCGAGCGCTCCGGCGGCGCCGGCCCGCAGGACGCGCAGGGCCGGACGCACGGCAGCACCCGTACCCGCCGGCTGCCGGGGGAACGGCCAACGCACCACGGAACCTCCTGTGACGAATGCGCCGCACAGCGCGCGGGACGAGCCGGTCCGCGCACGCGCCGTGCGCGCCGCGTTAGAACTTCAGTCCGCTGAGCAGCCCCGCGAGGCTGGCGCCGCCCGCCTTGATGCTGGGCGCGAGGGCCGTGCCCGCCAGGTAGAAGCCGAAGAGGGCGCACACCAGCGCATGCGAGATCTTGAGCCCGTCCTTGCGGGTGAAGAGGAAGATGATGAAGCCGAGCAGGAGGACGCCGGAGATGCTGAGGATCATGGGGGACTCCTGATGTCGGGGGTGGTCACCCTGAGTTCTCCAAGAGTCACAGAAAGTGCGAGAGCAGGGAAACTGGCACACGGGTGATTTGCCGGGCGGGGCCTTGATGCGGCCCGGGCGTGCCCGCGGAACTCCTGCCGCGGTGGGGGGTGTTGGGGGCCAAGGGCCGACCGGTACCTCGCCGTCGGTGGCGATGGGCTGGTCCTGAAGTATGCAGGTGGGAGGGCGTGAGCGCCGATATGCGGGACCGCAGCCCAATCCGGAGCCGGTCCCGTGGGCCGAGCGGGAGCGCCGCCCCTTGATTGCGTCCGCTTCAGAATTCGGTTGAGCGCTTTTGTGCGCAGAATGACTGATTCGCCATGGAATCATTCGCGCTGTGCTGTCGCTGATCCTCCTCCACTTCGCCGGAGCCTGCTGTGCTCCGCTCCTGGTGCGGTGGACCGGCACGCGCGCGTTCCTCTTACTGGCCCTGATCCCGGCGGCGGCACTGGCGTGGGCGGCCTGGCAGTACGCGGACATCGCGGACGGGGAGGTGCTCGTCGAGCGGTGGCCGTGGATGCCCGCCCTGGACGTGGGCCTGGACCTGCGATGCGATGCGCTCGCCCTGCTGATGGTGGCCGTCGTCGGCGGCATCGGCGCCCTGGCGCTGGTCTACTGCGCGGGCTACTTCAGCCGCCCGGCGTTCTCCCTGGGCCAGTTCGCGGGGACCTTCACCGCGTTCGCCGGCGCGATGCTCGGCCTCGTCCTCGCCGACGACCTGATCGTCCTGTACGTCATGTGGGAGCTGACCACGGTCTTCTCCTTCCTCCTCATCGGCCACGTACCGGAGCGCCGCCGCAACCGGCTCGCGGCGCTCCAGGCGCTGATCGTGACCGTTGCCGGCGGACTGGCCATGCTCGTCGGGTTCCTGATGCTGGGCCATGCGGCCGGCACGTACCGCGTCTCCGGCATCCTCGATGACCCGCCGCCCGCGGACGGCACCGTAGCCGTCGCGATCGTGCTGATCCTCGCCGGTGCCCTGTCGAAGTCCGCCCTGTGGCCGTTCAGCTTCTGGCTGCCCGGAGCCATGGCCGCGCCGACGCCCGTGTCCGCGTATCTGCACGCGGCGGCCATGGTCAAGGCCGGTGTCTACCTCGTGGCACGGCTCGCTCCCGCCTATGCGCACGCGCTGCCCTGGCAGGTGACGGTGCTCTGCTTCGGGGCGGCGACGATGCTGCTCGGCGGATGGCGTGCGCTGCGCGAGAAGGACCTCAAGCGGCTGCTGGCCTTCGGCACCGTCAGCCAGCTCGGCTTCCTCGTCGTCCTGACCGGCACGGGCACACGCGACGCCGCGCTCGCCGGTACGGCCATGCTGCTGGCGCACGCCCTGTTCAAGGCCCCGCTCTTCCTCGTCGTCGGCATCATCGACTACGCGACCGGCACCCGGCAGACGGACCGGCTCTCAGGACTGGCACGCTCAATGCCCGCCGTCTGCGCCGTCGCCGTGACGGCGGGGGCGTCCATGGCTGCGCTGCCGCCCGTGCTCGGATTCGCCGCGAAGGAAGCCGCGTTCGCCGCCCTAGTGCACACCGGCAGCGCGGGTCTGCCCGGTCCGGCGTCGGTCGCGGTGACCACGGCGGTCACGGTGGGCTCCGCGCTCACCGTGGCGTACACGCTGCGCTTCCTGTGGGGAGCCTTCGCCACGAAAGCCGCCGGGGACGGCATCCATGAGCCCACGCCCATGCGGGCCCGCACCGGCGTGCTCCTGACCGCACCCGCCGCCGTGTGCGCGCTGGCCGGAGTGGCCCTGGGCCCGGGCGTTTTCAGCATCGCACCGCTGCTCGCCCGCTACGCCCGCGCGTATCCCGCGCCCGGGCAGGCCTACCGGCTCGCGCTGTGGCACGGACTGAGCGTCTCGCTGCTGCTGTCGGCTCTCTCCTGGCTCGCGGGTGGCGCACTCTTCCTCATGGCGCGTCAGATGGAACGCCTGGGGGAGAGGCTGGCGGTCCCGGACGCCAAGCAGGTCTTCGCCCGCTTGCTGTCGGGTCTCGAACGCACCGCCCTCGAGGTGACGGGAACCGTGCAGCGCGGTTCACTGCCGGTCTACCTCGGAACCGTCCTCGCCGTGCTGATCGCCGCACAGAGCACCGCCATGATCGTCGACCCGCCGTGGCAGCACGCCGGTGCGGTGCGCTGGTTCGACTCCGTGCCGCAGCTCGGTGTGGCCGTGGTGGTCTGCGTGGTGGCCGCGCTGTGCATGGCGTCCCGCCAGCGCATGACGGCGGTGGTACTGGCCGGCGTGACGGGCTACGGCACAGCGGTCCTGTACGTGCTGCACGGCGCACCGGACCTCGCGCTGACCCAGTTCACGGTCGAGACCGTCTCCCTCGTCGTGTTCGTGCTGGTGCTGCGCAGACTGCCGGCCCGCTTTCCCGACGAGCGCCGCACCAGCATGCTGCGGCGCGTCACGCGGCTCGTCATCGGTGTGGCCGCGGGAGGGTTCGCCGCCGTACTGACGTACGTGGCCGGGGCCGCCCGGGAGGCGCAGCCGGCGGGCCCCGAACTGACCGCCGCCACCGCACATCACGGGCTGAAGAACGTGGTCTCCACGACCCTCGTCGACCTGCGCTCCTGGGACACCTTGGGCGAGTCGGCGGTGCTCGGCGTCGCCGCCGTCGGCGTGACCAGCCTCGTCTTCCTGCGCCGCCGCTCCGGGAGCCCCGTCACTGCGTGGCCGACCGCAGCCGTGCCGCCGGGCGCGGGCCCGTCCGCCCATGTGCGCCGCGGGCCCGGCACCGAGGCCCGCGGCACCCAACGCGCGGGGCACGTATGGCCCGTGCACGCGGAACATGTCGAGAGCGGCGCACCTCCACCACGCCGCGGAGCGGGCGCCGTCCCCCGCCGCACATGGCTTACCGCCAGCGGCACCCTCGACCCCGAACGACGCTCCGTGATCTTCGAGGTGCTGGCGCGGCTGGTCTTCCACCCCATCGTCGTGCTCTCCCTCTACCTGCTCTTCTGCGCCGAGAACCTGCCGGGCGGCGGCTTCAGCGCGGGCCTCGTCGCGGGGCTGGCGCTGGCGGTGCGCTATCTCGCGGGCGGACGGTACGAACTCGACGCGGCCGCACCCGTCGACGCGGGTTTCCTGCTCGGGCTCGGGCTGATGACGATGACCGCGACCGGGCTCGCCGGGCTGGTGCTGGGCGGCTCGGTGCTCCGATCGGGCACCTACCACGGGGAGTTGCCGGTCATCGAGAAGTTCCACGCGGCCAGCCCCGTGCTCTTCGACACCGGCATCTACCTGCTCGTCCTGGGAGTCGTACTGGACGTGCTGCGCAGCCTCGGCTCCGAGATCGACCGGCGCGTCGAGCGAGCGCTCCGCGAGGACGACGGCGGAGCCCGCGCAGGCGGAGAGGCAGGCAGATGAACGAGACGATCGCGCTGGTCGTCACCGGCGGTGCCCTCATCGCAGCCGGCACGGTCCTGCTGCTCAGCCGCCCCCTGAGCCGCATCGTCCTCGGCACGGTCGTGATCGGCAACGGTGTCAACCTCCTGCTGCTGGCCTCGTCCGGGGCGGCCTCCCGCGCCCCGCTGCTCTACAAGGTCTTCGGGCCCCAGCGGATCTCGGACCCGCTGCCGCAGGCGTTCGTGCTGACCGCCATCGTCATCACCCTCGCCCTGACCGCGTTCCTCTCCGCGATGGCCTACCGCGCCTGGCAGCTGTCCGGCAGCGACGACGTGCAGGACGACGTGGAGGACCTCCGCGTCGCACACCGCGCCGAACACGGCGAGGAGCACCGAGAGGAGGCACGGCGGCCTCGGGAACGTGAACGTCGCGCCAGGCGCCGCGAGTTGCTCGCGGTCGGCGAGGAGGACGAACAGCCGGGCCAGGAAGGCGTGTCCAGGCGTCTGCGGCGCGCCGGATCGCACTACCGCGAGGCGCGGCGCCGGGCCCGCGCCGAGGCACGTCCGCACCACGGCCGTGCCGCCCGCAGCGACGAGGACGTGGCGGACGACCTGTGGGAGACGATCCTCGGGGCGGACCGTTGAGCGCCCGGGGGACGGCCTTTGTCCTCAGCGCCACGGGAGACCCCGGATGATCGCCGCGGGGTCCGCGGGCGTCGACGGCCCCGCCTCCGCGCTGGTGGCCCTGCCGGTCCTGCTCCCTCTCTTCGCCGCGGGCCTGAAACTCGGCGTCGGAGTACGGCTGCAACGCACCCAGCGGGTCATCAGCACCGTCGTCCTCTCGACCGTCCTCGCCGTCGCCCTCGTCCTGCTCATCGACGCCGACAGATACGGCCCGCAGGTCATGTACGCCGGAGGCTGGAAGCCGCCCGTCGGCATCGTCCTCGTCGCCGACAGACTCTCGGCGCTGATGCTGGTGATCTCCTCGTCCGTGACGCTGTGCGTGCTGCTCTACTCCATCGGCCAGGGCATGGCGGACCGGGAGGAGGGCACCCCCATGTCGGTCTTCCACCCCGCCTACCTGGTCCTGGTCGCCGGGGTCTCCGACACCTTCCTTGCCGGCGATCTCTTCAACCTCTACGTCGGTTTCGAGATCATGCTGACCGCCAGCTATGTGCTGCTGACGCTGGGCGGCACGGTCACACGCATCCGGGCCGGGGCAACCTACGCGATCGTCTCGCTGCTCTCCTCCGTGCTCTTCCTCGCGGCGGTCGCCGTCGTCTACTCGGCCACGGGCACCGTGACCATGGCCGAGCTCGCTCGCCGCTTCGACGAACTGCCCGGCGGCGTGGCCGTACTGGCACAGATCTCGCTGCTTACAGTGTTCTGCACCAAGGCCGCCGTCTTCCCCCTCGCAGCGTGGTTGCCCGACTCCTATCCGACGGCGCCCGCCCCCGTCACCGCCGTCTTCGCGGGACTGCTGACCAAGGTCGGCATCTACGCGATACTGCGCACCCAGACCCTGCTCTTCCCGGGCGACAGGCTCAGCGACGCACTGATGGTGCTCGCGCTGCTGTCCCTGCTGGTGGGGATCCTGGGCGCGGTCGCACAGACCGACCTGAAGCGGCTGCTCTCCTTCACCCTCGTCAGCCACATCGGATTCATGGTCTTCGGCATCGCCCTGGCCACCCGTGCCGGATTCTCCGGCTCGATCTTCTACGTCGTGCACCACATCACGGTGCAGACCACGCTCTTCCTCGTCGTCGGGCTCGTCGAACGCCGCGGCGTCACCACCGATCTGCGGCGGCTCGGCGGCATCGCGAAACTCTCGCCCGCCCTGGGGCTCGTCTTCTTCGTCCCGGCCATGAACCTCGCCGGGGTGCCGCCGCTGTCGGGTTTCCTGGGCAAGTTCGGGCTGCTGCGCGCGGGCGTCGCGCACGGCGGCGCCATGACGTACGTGCTGATCGCCGCCGGCTCCGCCACGAGCCTGCTCACCCTCTACGCGCTCGCCAAGGCGTGGAACCTCGGCTTCTGGCGGGCGGCGCCGCCGCAGCTGTACGTCGTGGGGGTCGTCCTCGACACCGTCGAGACGGACGAGGAGTCACCGCGCGAGCCTGCCGCCGTGTCCGAAGCGGGAGCGAGCTCCGGGGGGAGCGGGGCGGTCGACGTGGATGTGCTCGCGGGGCGGTCCGAGGCTGCGAGCTTCGGAGGCCGCGCCATCACCACCGGTCAGCCTCCGGCCGCGATGCTCGGACCGACTGCGGCGCTGGTCGCGTTCGGCCTGGCCTTCACCGTGTTCGCCGGGCCGCTGTCCTCGCTGACGGTTCGCGTGGCGGACGAACTGACCGCACGTACGCCCTATGTGACGGCGGTGACGGGACGATGAGCGAACCGTCGGAGACCGGGCGCGGCGGGCCACGTGGCACCCCAACGGAGGGATCGGCGGGCGCCGTACCCGGCGGACGACCGGGGGGTGGCTCCCTCCGGCGCAGACGCCTCCCGGCAGCACAGTGGCCGACCGTGCTCGGACTGACCGTCGTGTGGGTGCTGTTGTGGGGCACTGCGAGCGTCGCCAACGTGGTCACGGGCATCCTCGTCGGCGTCATCGTCTGCGTCGTCTTCCCGCTGCCGCCGATCGAGGCCCAGGTGCGGCTGCGTCCCGTCGGCCTCCTGCGCTTCACTGTCCGCTTCCTCATCGACATGGCCGTCTCCAGCTGGCGCCTCAACCGGTACATCCTCGGGGCGCGGCGGCCCCAGTGCGCAGTGCTGGCTGTACGGATGCGCACCCCCAGCGACCTGATGCTGACGGCCACCTCCGTCGCGGTCGCCGCCGTCCCCGGCAGCAACGTCCTCGACGTGCACCGTGCGTCCGGGACGCTGTTCGTGCACGTGGTGGGCGCAGGGGAGGAGGCGGAGCGGGAGCGGGCCCGCTACGAGGTGCTGCGCCTGGAGGACCGCGTCGTACGGGCCTTCGGCACTCGCGCGGACGTCGCCGCGCTCGACGCCCGGGAAGGCCGCTGGCCGGCGGACCGACAAGGGGGCGGCAACGCAGGAGGCGGCAACGCCGGAGGCGGTGGCCCCGGAGGCGGCACAGGCGGCGACAGTGACACCGATGGGGGGAGCGGTCCGTGGAAGCGGTCCTGAGCATCGTCATCGCCCTGCTGCTCGCCTCCGGGGTGCTCGTCACCGTGCGGCTGGTTCGCGGACCCTCGACGCTGGACCGCGCCGTCGCCCTCGACGCGCTGGCCGCGGTGGTGATGGCCGGCATCGGCGTGCTCACGGCGGCGCGGCAGATCCCGTACTACCTCCCGGCGTTGCTCGTCCTCTCCTTCCTGGGCTTCACCGGATCGGTGAGCATCGCCCGCTTCCTCGCGCTGCGGGACGAGGCCGGGAGCGAGGATCCCGACCTGGGCGACGGAAGGGGCGGAGAGAACGACGGCCCGGAGAGTGCCGCCCCGGACCGCGGACGGGGCGGCGGCCCCGAACAGAACGGCGGCGCGGCGGAGCAGGGGAGCGGCGGATGAACTGGAACCAGCACAACTGGTCGGAGGCCGCGGACGTGGCGTCCCTGGTCTGCATGCTGGCGGGCGCCGTGCTCTGCCTGCTCGCCGGCATCGGATTGGTGCGGCTGCCGGACGTCCTCACACGCATCCATGCGGCGACCAAGCCGCAGGTGGCGGGTCTGCTGCTTGTGCTCCTGGGTGCCGGGCTGCGGCTGCGCGACGTGGCGGACCTGGGAACGCTGGTCCTCGTCGGCCTGTTCCAGTTGCTGACCGTCCCGGTGGCGGCGCACATGGTCGGACGGGCCGCCTACCGCACCGGCAGGACGGACCGTGAGCATCTCGTCGTCGACGAACT
Organism: Streptomyces bathyalis; assembly: GCF_015910445.1. Classification (NCBI taxonomy): domain Bacteria; kingdom Bacillati; phylum Actinomycetota; class Actinomycetes; order Kitasatosporales; family Streptomycetaceae; genus Streptomyces; species Streptomyces bathyalis. Next base: position 17,162 of record NZ_CP048882.1, on the reverse strand, counting down.
CGGCACGGCGCTGGACAAGTCCCGCGGAGACCAGGGCGAATAGCCGACGGGAACGGGTGGTCGGCGGACGGACACTTCCCGGCAGTGCGGAGGGTACGGCCTGCTTTCGAGCGGAACGCGACGGATTGGTGGATTTTCCGTGACCGGATGCGTCCGAGCCGGTTTCCCTGAGAATGCTCCCGCGCCCCAAGGGAAGAACACCCGAAGGTCTGGATTCGCGCATCCGGCCGCCCCGCTCGCACGGGGTGGGAGCCGGAACCGAGGGGAAGTGAGCGTCATGCGCGTGAGCCCGCGTCCCTCGCGGCGCACGGCACGCGTCGAGTACACACTGCCGCGGAACGCGGCGTCGGCCCGCACCGCCCGCCAGTTGACGACCGGATTCCTCACCGGCTCTCGCACGCCGCCCGAGGCGGCCGGGCAGGTGGAAGAGGCCACACTGGTCGTCTCCGAACTCGTCACCAACGCGGCGCTGCACGGCAGGGGGCGGTGCCGGCTGCGGCTGAGCAGTGGCGAGGGAACCGTCACCGTCGAAGTCCGCGACGACGGCGGCCTGTTGCCCCGCGTTCGCCGCGCGGGGAGTGACTCCGAGAGCGGGCGGGGCATCGCGATGATCAGCCGGCTCGCCAGGCGTCTGGACGTCACCACCGCACCTGGTGGAGGCAAAACAGTGAGCGCCGTACTGGACGCCGCGTAGCGCTCCTCCGGCTGCCGGACCTCAAGCACCTCCGGCCGATTCCCGCCGACTCGGGCCTGTTCAGGCCCGGTTGCTCGCCTCTCAGGGCTGCCGCGACCACTCCGCCCACGCGGAGGCGACGTCCGAGTGGAAGCGGCATCGCGCGTCCGCTCCGAGCGGCACCCGGAAACTCTCGTGCGCTCCGACGATGTGGAAGCGCAGACGGCTGCCGGGCGGCAGCAGCCCGGGAAGTTCGGCGGTGGGGAGCGCGTCGCCGCGCTGCACCGCGTTGAGGTCGAGATAGAACTGCGTCCGCTCATCCGTGACGCGGGCGCACAGACTGTAGTGCAGGACCCTGAGCGTCGCGGTGCACAGTGTGCCGCTCACCGCCATCCACACACGTCGGCCCGCGACGGCAAGGACTCGGACCTGTATCGTCGGCGTCCCCATGAAAGCCCTTGTCCAGACGGTACGTTCCGGCGCGCGACGAGCAACACCCGTACCCGCTCCGGACCGTACTGATCATTCGGTGTAGCTGCCGTTCTCGTTGGCGCACACAACTATCACGGGCGGTACAGCAATCGGGCAGGTGGGTCACCGACCGGCACGTTCTCCCCGCATTTCCTCACGGGAACACCCCGGTTCCCGCCGGCTGGTCCGCCGGCGAAGGTCGCACAGGGGCCGGCCACGAGCCGCTCTGCCGCAGCGGCGCGGTTGGGCAGGACCGCTGGTCATGGCGGAACGCGGTTGCGGTGAATGCCCAACTCGCCGCGGAGGCACCGGCACCTGGTGGTTGCCTCCGGAGTGAACGCGGCAGCCGCAGGCTTCCCCGGCTTCCCTTGACGCAGACGCCCAACGGCACGGCCTCGGCGCGTACTTGACGCCGCACGAAGGCGCCAGCAGGCTCCATGCGACGGAACCGGCGGAACGGGGGCGCTGTGCCTGGCACTGAGGCGGCGGATTCACAGCATGGCGAGGTACGGGACAACTCCTCGGGGAGGATCGCCGTGGAGGCCAACGGCCTCGACGTCATCGCCGACGCCGAGCGCAAGGGCCGGCCCGCCCAGCTGTTCTGGCCGTGGTTCGGATCCAACGTCTCGGTGCTGGGCCTGAGTTACGGCTCGTTCGCGCTCGGTTTCGGCATCGGGTTCTGGCAGGCACTGGCCGCCGGCATCGTGGGCATCGTCTTCTCCTTCCTGCTCTGCGGATTCATCGCGGTGGCAGGGAAACGCGGATCCGCACCGGCGATGGTTCTCAGCCGCGCCGCGTTCGGAGTACGGGGCAACAGGCTTCCCTCCGCGGTCTCCTGGGTCCTGACCGTCGGCTGGGAGACCGTGCTGGTGATCCTCGCGACGCTCGCCACGGCGACCGTCTTCGACAGGCTGGGCTGGGGCGGAGGCACGGGCACGAAGATCGCCGCCCTGGTCGTCGTCTCGGTGCTCACCGTGCTCGCCGGGGTGATCGGGTTCGACCTGATCATGCGGATGCAGACGGCCATCACCGTGGTGACGGCCGCGCTGACCGTCGTCTACGTCGTCCTGGCCGCCGACGAGATCCACTGGGAGTCCGTGCGAGCGCTGCCCTCCGGATCGGCGCAGGAGGTCATCGGCGCGCTCGTGTTCCTGATGACGGGCTTCGGCCTCGGCTGGGTCAACGCGGCGGCGGATTACTCCCGTTACCTGCCGCGTCGCACCCGGGGCGCGGCCGTCGCGGGCTGGACCGCGTTCGGCGCGTCCGCGGCCCCGGTGGTTCTGCTCGTCTTCGGTCTCCTGCTTGCGGGCTCCTCGAAGGACCTCAGCGAGGCGATCGCGGCAGATCCCGTCGGTGCCCTCACGGGCGCCCTTCCGGGGTGGTTCCTCGTACCGTTCGCGCTCGTCGCCGTGCTGGGACTCGTCGGCGGCGCCGTACTCGACATCTACTCGTCCGGCCTGGCGCTGCTGGCACTCGGAGTGCGGATGCCGCGCTGGGCCGCCGCCGCTGTCGACGGTGTACTGATGGTGGCCGGGACCGTCTACATCGTGTTCTTCTCCGAAGGGTTCCTCGGCTCCTTCACCGGATTCCTCACCACTCTCGGCGTGCCGGTGGCGGCATGGTGCGGCATCATGCTCGCCGACATCGCCCTGCGCTCCCGCCCGTACGACGACGGCGACCTCTTCTCGCGCAACGGGCGTTATGGCGACGTGCGTTGGCTGCCCGTCGCGGTCCTGGCCGTGACGACGGCCGCGGGCTGGGGCCTGGTGACCAACGCCGCCGCCGGCTGGCTCTCCTGGCAGGGCTATCTGCTGGGGCCCTTGGGGCTGGGCGGCACGGCGGGCGGGTGGGCGTCCGCGAACCTCGGTGTGCTCGCCGCCCTTGTCCTTGCCTTCGCGGTGACGCTGCTGACTCAACGCGGCAGGATCCGGGCGCAGGAGAGCGCACCACCCTCCCTGCCGCCGGGACCGGTAAGGGAGCCCGGGGAAGCCGTGGACGGCACCGGTACTTCCGCCTCCGCCGCAACAGGCGCCTAGCGAGGGCAGGTTGACGCCTGCGCCCCACGCTGCTTCGTCCCGGTGAGAACCGTTGCGCCCAGCTCCTCGCAACGGTCCACGCGCACCGTCAGCCCGCTGCCCTCCACAGCTTCGGTCGCCGCCTCGACCTGGGCCTCGGTCGTCTCCATCAGCAGATGTCCGCCCGGGGCGAGCCACTCCGGCGCCGACGCCGCGACCCGACGCAGCATGTCCAGTCCGTCCCTGCCGCCGTCCAGCGCCGCCCGAAGCTCGTGGACGCGTGCCTCGGACGGAAGCAGACTCAGCGAATCCGTCGGTACGTAGGGGACGTTGGCGATCAGCACCTCGATGCGGCCCCTCAGCTCGGGCGGCAGTCCTTCGTAGAGATCCCCCTCATGGACACTGCCGCCGACGGCCGCGACGTTGTGCCGCGCGCAGCGCACCGCCGCCGGGTCGATGTCGGCGGCGTGCAACTCGACCCCGCCGCAAGGCTCCTGACCGGACCGTGCGACCGCCGCCGCCAGCGCCACACCCAACGCGCCGGAGCCGCAGCACAGATCGAGGACAAGGGCCCCTGGACGTGTGAGCGCCGCGGCGCGCCGCACGAGGAACTCCGTGCGCCGGCGAGGGACGAAGACCCCCGGCTCCACCACGATCCGCAGACCGCCGAACTCCGCGTGGCCCAGGACGTGTTCGAGCGGGAATCCTTCGGCTCTGCGCTCCGCCATCCCCGCGAGTTCCTCCGCCGTGCGGGCCGCGGAAAGCATCAAGTCGGCCTCGTCCTCGGCGAAGACACAGCCGGCGTCGCGAAGCCTGGCGGCGAGGGCGGAGCGGGAGGGCAATGAGGGGAAGGACGGGGGAGTCGCAGTCATACGGGCGGGCCTCTCGGGATTCCGGAGGTGCTTCCGGCTCCGGCTCCGCAGGGCCTGGACCAGCGGGAAGGCAGGCCCTGGGGAGAGGAGAGGAGCACCGCCTTCCACAGCGGTGATCGGTCCCACCTCCCCGGGAGATGTGTGCGGCCGGGTCGGCAACCCTACCGGGCCGACGCGGCGGTCGCGGTGGCGCCGGCCTGGGTGGTGAAGCCGACGAGCGCGGTGAATGCCTTCTCGCCGTGCTGCGTGATGCTCACCGTCAGCGTGCGCTCCCCACCGACCCGGTCGCCGCGCCCGGAGCCGTCCGGGCCCGATGAGACCTCGACCCAGCTGGCGGCGTCGAGATCGACGTAGCGGTGGAACTCCGCCTCCATACGGGTCAGGCTCGGCCGGCGCGGTGATGTGGCCAGGTGCACCGACTGCCGTGCTGCCTCCATCAGCAGCATGCCGGGAGCGTGGTCGACGGGGTGGTCGAAGAGCCAGGGGCTTGTTGTGAGGACCCGCAGCTGCCGACGCCCCATGCTCCTGTCGGCGGACGGAGCGAGCACCACCTCGCGCTCGCTCTCCCGGCCCACCAGCGAGGGAGTCAGAGCCGGCGGCGGTGTGAGAGCGGCGGCCATGGCGTCCGGGGGTGCGGGTGTTTTGGGCCCGCGGAGTCTGCCGTAGACCTGCGGGCTGTGCGCGGTGTACACGGTGGAGGCGCTGCCCAGGGTCCGGTCGCCACTCCGGACGGTCATGCTCAGCCCTATCCGCCGCGGCCGCATGCCGCGGTCAGGGGCCTCCGAGGCCGACAGGTGCAGCACGACCTCGGCAGGGGAGCCGGTCACGGGTAAGAACGGCGTGGAGAAGGCGCAGTGGTGGTGATCCCATATCAGCTGGTGTCCCGACGGCACCCCGTAGGCGGCATGCGCGATCAGCGGCAGAACCTGCCGGGTCGTCTCGACCAGCAGCATCGGATCCTGTACGCCGTACTCGTCCGTCCGCCAGAAGCCGTGGTCCCGCGGCCACTGGGCACCCACCTCGAACTCGCGCTCCCCGCACCGACGCCAGCCCGTCAGGAGCACTTCCGCGTGAGCCGTCTTGTGTACGAACTCCCGCGGTACCGGCCACGAGTACGCTGTGCTCTCCGGGAGATCGGGCACAGCGGGGGTGTGAGCCATGCGGTCCTCCGGGGGACGGTGCAAGGATGACGGTGACCTGTGCCTGAAAACGATAGAACCTTCTGGGGGCGAGGTCAGATGGTGCAAGCAAGATCCAAGCCGATGCAGCAACGAGCTGTCGAGACAAGGCAGTTGATCCTTGAAGCAGCGGCAGAAGTTTTCGACGAGGGAGGCTACAAGGCGGCAAGAATCTCGGAGATCATGCACCGGGCCGGCATCACTCAGGGTGCCCTCTACTTCCACTTCTCCTCGAAGCTGGACCTTGCCCGTACCGTCATGCTCGCGCAGCGCGACTCCGTCGTCCTGCCTCCCGGACCCGACGGGCTCCAGCGCCTGATCGACACGACCCTCCTTCTGGCGCACGAACTTCAGACCAACAAGCTCCTGCGTGCGGGGGTCCGGCTGGCGGTGGAGCAGGAGGAAGTCGGCTTCCACGACGACTCCCCGTACCGTGAGTGGGCGGAGGTCTTCCGAGGCCAGCTCGCCGCCGCCGCAGAACGAGGGCAGCTGCGCAGCGGAGTCGACGTGGAACGCCTCGCGATGCTCCTGGTCGGCTGCTACACCGGCGTACAGCATTTCTCCAAGCTCTCGTGCAAGCGGGCAGACCTGCCCGACCGCATCGCGGACCTGTGGCAGTACATGCTCCTGGGCATCGCTCCACCGCAGGTCGCGGCGGACATGATCGTCAGCACCGAAGCCCCGCTGCTGGCCGCCGGATGACGGTGCGTGTGGCACTGACGGGGGCGAGCGGCTTCATCGGTTCGGCCGTCCTGCGGCGTCTGGCACGGCACGATGTGGACGTACGGGCCCTCACGCGCCAGGAGCATCCGCTGCCCGCCGAGGTGGAACAGGTCCACGCCGATCTGGCCCGTCCCGAGTCCCTGGATGGCAGTTGTTCAGGTGCGCGCGTCCTGATCCACGCCGCTTCCTACGTGGGCCTCGACGAGCAACTGGCCACCGAGGTCAACGACTTGGGCACGGAAGCACTGATGAAGGAGGCGCGGCGCGCCGGCGTGGAGCGCATCGTGCAGCTGTCCACCACTGCCGTGTACGGGCGTGGGCCCCACCGCGGCGCGGCCGTCGGAGAGCTGGAACCCGATCCCGGATCCGCGGCGAGCCGCAGCCGTCTGGCGGGCGAGGAGCACGCCCTGCGCCAGGGTGCCGCGGTGTTGCGGGCCGGCCTGATCACCGGTCGGGGAGACCGCTGGGTCGTCCCCGCGCTGGCCGAACTCGTCCGCCGCGTACCGGGGTTCTGGCGGGCAGGGGAGGCACAGCTGTCGCTCATCGACGTGGATGATCTGGCGCGGCTCGTGACGCTGACCGCGCTCCAACTCGCCGGGCACCGCGGCTCCTCCGGCCCGGTCCGGGGCGTCCACCACGCCGTGCACCCCGTCCCCGTGCGCAACCGGGACCTGCTGGAGACGCTCGCTGGCCTGGACGTACTGCCCCCCGTCACAGGGGAGTTGGCCTGGGACGAATGCCTCGCCCTCATGGACGAGAACCCGGGACGCATCAGCACGAGCCAGCTCACACTGCTCGCCTTCGACCACCACTACGCCACTGATGTGTGGCAGGCGTGCGATGCGCCCCCAGGGCCGGGGCCGTTGGCAGCTCTCACCGAAGCGGCCCCCTGGTACCGCACCCATCTCGCCGGTACTGCCCGCCCCTGACGGCGCGGCCCCTCCGGTACCACCCGTCCCACTGGCCACATAGCGCACCCCTTGACGCTCTCCGTCAACGAACGGAGTCAGCCCTTCTGGCGCAAAAAAACAGAACACTTTGTATGTTTGTGGGGACGGCAGCTCTCATCTCCCCCCACAGCCGCCGCTCCTGACGGCCCGTCTCCCCGCGGACCGGAACGCATGAAGGGACACAGCCGATGAGGCAAGAGCGAGCAGAACTCACCCGTCAGGCACTGACGATGGCGGCCGCGAAGTCGTTCGACCGGCTCGGCTATCAGCGTACGACACTGTTCGAGGTCAGCCGCGGCGCAGCGATGAGCAAGGGCGCTCTCTCCTTCCACTTCGGGAGCAAGGAGGAACTGGCAGACACCGTGCGGCGTGAGGCGTGCAGGCGGTCGAACCAGGCCGCCGAGCTGCTGCGGGCGAAGGAACAGCCGGCCCTGCAGACCCTCATCGATCTGACGCACCTCGTTGCGCATCAGCTCGAGCACGACCACCTGGCGCGGGCCGCGGTAAAGCTCGCGCGCGAACTCGACACCCCTCCCGACCCTGAGATCAACCCGCTGGCCTGCTGGCAGCAGGTCTTCACCGACGTCGCACGTGAGGCGGGGAAGGACGGCACGCTGCGCTGCGAGGCCACCACGGAGGCCGTCGCCGAACTCGCCTTCTGCCTCGCCTCGGGTGCGCACTCGGTGCAGACGAACGGGACGGACGACTCGGCCGTCGATGTCCACCAACGCCTCGCCGCCCACTGGGAGTTGCTGCTGCATGGACTCGTGACGCCGCCGGGCCCGGGCGAGTTGTGGAGTGCGGGCACCGAGGCGGACTGGGCGCTGGCCACGCAGGGCGGGCAGCCGAGCCCCGCACACTGAGCCGACCGGTCGCGCCCCGCCTGTGAGACACGGCGGGGAGCCCGTGGTGAAGAGTCACGGTGACCGCCCTCAACGGTCACGGAGAGTACGCAGGATCCGATGGCCCGGCCGCGAGGGACGCCCCCGCAGGCCGGGATGTTGACCATGATGGACAACTGTCTGCGCTGCTTACCGGGCACGTGATACGCAAATGACAAGCCCCGGCGCTCCGCGCACGGGTGCAGCCCTCGCTTCCGCTGTGGCGAGGGAGTTCCGCCGCGGGTGTGCCGGTGGTAGAAGGTCAGCTGCCGGGCTGCCCCGGTCAACCGCTTGTGCACCGTCCGCAGAAGGAGTCCATCATGGCGAACGCGAGCGGCATTCCGCCGACCTCCCACGCAGGTTCACCGGCCGCCCGTTCCTCCCGTCCCAAGGGTCCGGCCCGCATCGCCCTCGAAGTCGCCCTGTGGGCCATCCAGCTCTACCTCGCCTACTTCATGATCACCGTCGGGGCGATTCCGGCGCTGACCGCCGACTCCGGCGCCAAGGGCACGTTCGAGGACATCGGCTTCGGCCTCTGGTTCATGTATCTGACCGGGGCACTGGAACTGCTCGGTGCCATCGGTCTCATCACCCCGTGGTTCTCTGGCCTCGCCGCGCTCGGCCTGATGTTCGTGATGTCGGGCGCGTGCCTCACGCACCTGACGCTCTACGACGGCAAGGGCGTCGAGACCCCGGCCATGATCCTCATCCCGCTCGCCCTCGTCGTCGTCGGCCGGTGGTCGACGGTGAAGAAGCTGGGCACGTGGCTGACGGGAGGCGTGGACCGGCGCTGAGCCGACGGCGCAGCACGACCGGGATCCGGCGAGAACGGACACCGGCCGAGCTGCGCCTCCCAGGCTTTCGGGCACGCTCCGCGCCGCACGCGAGCGCGTGTGAACAGGCTGCCGTCGCCGCGATGAGAAACGTGCGGCAGCCGGGTCTGCTCCGGGTGTGTACGTCCCGTACGCGCCCCTGAGAGGAGACCGTCATGAACCAGTCACCCGGAGCACCCTCCGGATCCCCGGCATCCGCCTCGGGCCCGGCGCCCGTCCCGGCCCGAGCGGCCCGTCACGACCGCGTCAAGCACATCTCCCTGCTCGCGCTGCAGGTGATACTCGGCCTGTTCTTCGTCATCGCCAGTGCCGTTCCCAAGCTGATCGCCCATTCCTCCGCGGTCGAGGGCTTCGAAGAGATCGGCTTCGGCATGTGGTTCATGTACTTGATCGGGGTACTGGAACTGGCCGGTGGGATCGCCCTGGCCACGCCGTGGCTCTCAGGTCTCTCCGCGCTCTCACTCATCGGCCTGATGATCGGTGCGTTCGTCATGCAACTGACCGTCTTCGACGGCGAGTACGCCGCCACGCCGCTGCTGCTGATCGTGCCGCTCGCCCTCATCGCATGGGGCCGCAGGGACACCCTCACGGCACTGCCGGGGCTGCTGCGGGGCAACGGACGTGGCGCAACGGCCAGTTGAGCGCAGACCTCATCCCAGTACGGACTTGACCGACTCCGGTGAGCGGCCCACCACCGCACTCCCGTCGTCAGCGGTGATGATCGGCCGCTGGATCAGGGAGGGGTGGGCCGCCAGCGCGTCGATCCACCGGGTGCGGTTGTCCGCATCGCGAGGCCAGGACTCCATGCCCAGCTCGCCCGCGGCGGGTTCGCCGGTGCGGGTGATGTCCCAGGGCTCCAGGCCCAGCCGCAGCAGTACGTCTTCCAGCTCCCGCACGCTCGGCGGCTCCTCCAGGTAGCGGCGGACCGTGTACTCGGCGCCCTCCGCGTCCAGCAGTGACAGCGCCGAACGGCACTTGGAACAGGCGGGGTTGATCCAGATCTCCATACTCCGGTCCTTTCGTCGGGCCTGGTTGTGCTCGCCGCTCACCGGCGGAGTGCCGGCGTGGAACGTCCGGCGGTGCGCAGCGGGGGCGACGCCGCGGCGGGCGGCGAAATGATGACGCAAGGTGTCGGCGCTGCCGAAACCGGAACGGGCCGCCACGGCCTCCACCGGCAGCGACGTGTTCTCCAGCAACTCCTCGGCGAGCTGGAGACGCTGGTCGAGGATCCACCGGTGCGGGGTCGTGCCGGTCGCCTCCTTGAACCTCCGGGCCAGCGTGCGCGGCGACATGGCGACGTGCGCGGCCAGATCCTCCACGGTCAGCGGCCGGTCCAGATGCGCCTGGATCCAGTCGACCAGCTCCGTCATGCCGTACCCGGCGCGGGCCTCGGGCAGGGGCATCTCGACGAACTGCGCCTGCCCGCCCGCGCGATGGGCCGGCACGACCATGCGCCGCGCCAGTGCGTTGGCGGTGGCCGCACCGTGCTCACGGCGCACCAGGTGCAGGCAGGCGTCTATCCCCGCCGCCGCTCCCGCGCTGGTGAGCACGGGCCCGTCCTCCACGTACAGCACGGCGCTGTCCACCTGCACGCGGGGATGGAGCCGGGCGAGACGGCCGGCGAACTGCCAGTGCGTGGCGGCCCTCCGGCCGTCGAGGATTCCCGCAGAAGCGAGCAGGAAGGCGCCCGTGCACACCGACAGGACGCGGGCCCCGCGGGCGACCGCCTCGCGCAGCGCCTCAAGCAGAGGTTCCGGCGGATTCCTCTCCAGCTGCGGCCATGCGGGAACGGTGACGAGATCCGCCTGCGCGATCCGCTCCGGGGCGTGCGTGACCTGGAGACAGAAGCCCGACGTCGTCGGGACGGGCCCGGGCGTGGCGCCGCACAACGCGAATTCGTGCACGGGGAGACCGTCGTCCGAGCGGTCCAGCCCGAAGACCTGAGCGACCACCCCCAGCTCGAAGGCGGCGGCCTGCTCACCGACGAGGGCGACGACATTCCGAAGCACCCGCTCATCATGGCAGGAAATGCCCGAGCCATGGCAGTCCTGCCACTGTCTCTTCCTCCCGGGCGGCAGCAGGATCCCGGTATGAAATCACCTGCGAACAGCTACAAAACGGACTCTGCCGTCGGGGCCTTCCCGCTGCCCGGCCTCCAGGACGGCCCCGCGACCGTGGCCGTCCCCGCACCCGGAGGCGGCCCCCAGCGCTGGGCCGGCGCGCCCAGCGCGCACTGGGACACCGACGGCTCGCTCCTGCTCGCCTACCGCGTACGGGCCGAGGAGGACTACAACGTCATCGCGCGCTCGGTGGACGGCAGCACCTTCACCACGCTCGCCGTGCTCACTCGCGACCGGCTGGGTGCCGCGATGGTCGAGCGCCCCGCGCTCGTGCGTACCGAAAGCGGCATCTGGCGGCTGTACGTGAGCTGCGCGACTACCGGCACGAAGCACTGGTGGATCGGCGTGATGGAGGCAGCCAGTCCCGAGGGGCTCGCGGACGCACCCGTACGCCCTGTCTTCGAGGGAGACCGGGAGACAGCCGTGAAGGATCCCGTCATCCGGAGAACTGGCGACGGGTGGCAGGCCTGGCTGTGCTGCCACCCTCTGGACGAGCCCGGCGAGGAGGACCGGATGTTCACCGGGTACGCAACCAGCCGCGACGGGCTGCGATGGCAGTGGCACGGCACGGTGCTCACGGGAACTACTGGCACATGGGATGCGCGAGGCGCACGGCTGACCAGCGTGCTGCCGGACGGACGCGCCACCTACGACGGACGGGCGTCCGCGCAGGAGAACTGGTCCGAACGCACCGGCCTGGCCGCACCGGCGGAGTCCGGTGGCAGCCCCCTTCTGGAGGCTGACGGAGACGGGCCCGCCGCAGCCGTGCGGTACCTCGAGGTCCTGGCCGATCCGCAGGGCGGCTACCGCATCTTCTACGAGGCGCCGCTCGCGGACGGAAGTCACGAACTGCGCACAGAATCGGTCTCCGCCCAGCGGGCCGTACCGACGGCTTCCCACTAGCGGGGAACGCCGCAGAGTCTTCCCGGCGTTACATGCGAGGGCCAAGTCCGCGGAGCACGGCGCTAGCCTTGTCCGGTGAGCGAGACATGGGAGCCGGCCAGTGCCGGCGTGCTGCGTCTTCCTTCGGGACGTCTCGTGCGTGGACGTGGTCTTCGCCGTCCGCTTCCGCCCGGCCCCGAGCCCGCCTTCTCCGTCTTCCTGCTCGGCAAGCAGCCGCCCCAAGTGGCCTGGGATTCCCGGTGGTTGCGCTGGCCGGACTTCCGGCTGCCGACGAGTCGTGTGCAGGCCCTGGCTCTGCTGAGCGAGGCCTGGTCACGGGCGGAGGCCGAACGCGTCGAGGTGGCGTGCGGTGGAGGGCGCGGACGCACGGGCACGGCGCTGGCCTGTCTGGCCGTGCTCGATGGCGTTCCGGCGGGGGAGGCGGTCTCATTCGTGCGCCGCCACTACGATCCTCGCGCAGTGGAGACACCGTGGCAGCGCCGCTACGTGCTCCGCTTCACGCAGTGATCCGGCGCCGGGCCACTGCGTCCGTCATGCCCCGGCGCTCTGGAGGAGATCCGGGTCCCGGCCCAGGACCGTGCGTCCGCCGTCGACAGGAAGCGTGACGCCCGTGATGTAGGCGGCCTCGGGTGAGAGCAGATGCGCGACCGCCGACGCGACCTCCTCCGGGAGCCCGGTCCGCCCCAGCGGATGCAGTTCGCGCATCTCCGCCTCGACCCGTGCCCCGACGTCCGGTTGCTGGGCGGCGAGAAGCGCTGCGTAGCGTTCCGTGCCGATCGATCCCGGCGCGACGGCGTTGACGCGGATCCCGTGCGGCCCGTACTCCACGGCCAGCGCCCGGGTGAGTCCTTCGATGGCGGCCTTCGCCGTCGCGTACGGGGTGCAGCCGGGAACGGGACGGCGTGCCTGGTGCGAGGTGATGTTGACGACGGACCCCTGCGTGCCTTCCGCGAGGAACCGGCGTACTGCGCTGGCGCACCCGGTGACCGCGGGGTCCATGACGGCCGATATCAGCTCCAGGACCGTCCGCGTCGGGGAAGTGTCGAGCGAGGCGTCGCGGAAGAGGGCCGCGTTGTTGACCCAGCCGCGAAGGGTGCCCGCCGACTGCGCGACGTCCGCGGCATGTTCGGTCACGGCTTCGTCGGAGGCGCTCCCTTCCACGAACGTGAAGCGTGAACGGGCGGGATGGTCCTCGGTCCAGCGCACGGACTCCGCATCCAGTTCGACCGCCACGACGCTGTGGCCGTCGGCGAGCAGGCGCTCCACCACCGCCCGGCCGATGCCGCGCCCTCCTCCTGTCACCACGTAGGCGCTGCCCATGGATGCCGCCTCTCCTTCGCCTCGCCCTGCGCGTACGGGGGCAGCCTCACCTCCGGCACGCCACCTGTCAACAGCATTTGTCGAAGCACTTCGATAATCACGGACAGGAAGGCGGCGATGATCGCTACGGTCCCTCAGGTGGAGCCGCGCCCGACGAGCTCCAGACGCAGCGTGATTTCCCGTACCGCCGAGGGCGCTCCGCCCATGCGTTGCATGAGGAGCTCCGCCGCGGCGCGACCGGAGTCCTCCAGCGGCTGCCGAACCGTCGTCAGGTCCAGGGCCTGCGCCAGCTCGGTGTCGTCGAAGCCCGCCACTGCCAGGTCTCCCGGCACGTCGAGACCGAGCGTGTGCGCCGCACGCAGCGCCCCGGCGGCGAGGGTGTCGTCGCCGGCGAACAGTGCGGCGGGCCGCTGCGGACCGGACAGCAGTTCCTCCGCCGCGGCCGTCGCCTGCTCCAGTCCGTGTTCCGTGAAGTGGACGCCCTCTGACGGGAGTTGGTGTCCGGCCTCGTCCAGAGCGGCCCGGAACCCCGCCAGACGCAGCTGTCCGGGAGAGACGTACGCTTCGGACTCCTGGGACTCGCCGAGGAACCCGAAGCTGCCATACCCACGCTCGACCAGGTGCTCCGCCACGAGACGGCCGCCCTCGGCATCGTCCGTGTGGACGGAGTCGAAGCCGGGACGGCTCACGTCCACCAGCACGACCGGCAGCCCCAGCCCGGTGAGTCGTTCGGCCGTGCTGTCCTCCATGGGGAGGCTCACGACGATGAGCCCGTCCAGCCGCCCCGTCAGGGGCAGCCCGGCGAGCAGGGGTGAGGGGGAGCGGGCCGCCGAGGGGTGGTCGAAGATGACGACTTCCAGCGGTCGGTCACCCACCGCGTGAAGAACACCCCGCAGGCGCCGTGCCACCGAGGGATACGAGGTGTAAGGGGCGATCACCCCGATCCGGCCGACTCCCTTGCGGGCCTTGGCCACCGCGTCCGGCTTGGGCGTGTAGCCGAGGCTGTCGGCGGCCTGGAGGACGCGCTGCCGCGTACGGTCACTGACCCGGGCGGGCGTGTTGAGCGCCAGCGACACCGTCGAGATGCTCACGCCCGCCTCGGAGGCGACGTCGTAGATGGTGGCCCGGCGCGGCAACTGCCCTCAGCTCTCCTCGACTTCGGAGCGTGACCACGGCATAGTACCGGGGCTCCGCGCGAACGCCCCGGGAAGCGCCCCACTACTGCACGTCGAACTCGTTGCCCTCGGGGCCGCCATCGTGAGGGGTCCTTCCCGGCTCCTCGACTGGTGCAGCGCCTTGGCTCCTCGACCTCGTATCCCAGGGCGGCTGAACAGACGCGGGGGAGCTGCAGCGGGTCGCCGCAGCCGACGGCGAATTTCACCCGAGAGCCGTCCGATCCTCCAGATCCGGCGGGGACGCTTCGCCGGCGGGCAAGGATCGTGATCCGTGAAACCACTTATAGTGGTTACATGACTGAGACGCCCAACGGGCTCGTCCTCCGCTCACCGGAGGGCACACGTTTCGTCTTCGACGCCGGGGCGCTGTGCCTCGAGTTCCTCACCACCGGTGGTCCGGGCGTCCTCTCCCGCAGCGAGACGCTGCACACGCCGGACGACCTGGCCACATGGTGCACCGCCTCCCGGCTCCGCCTCGCCCCAGGCGACGTGCACATCAGCGGCAGCGAGTTCCGCGCCGCCAGGTGGCTGCGCGATGCGCTGTCCCGCTTCGCGCGCGCAGTGGCGCACGGCCGGCCCCCGAACCCCCGGGACGTCGACGAGGTGAACCAGGCGGCTCAGCTGCCGCCGCTCGTCCCGCAGATCGCCGCGGACGGGCAGCACGGCAGCCACCTTCCCGCCGACGCCTTCCAGGTGCTCTCATCCGTCGCCCGCGACGCCGTCGGACTCTTCACGGGCCCCCTCGCCGCGCGGGTCCGCGAGTGCGGTGCCCCCGACTGCTCACTCGTCTTCGTCGACACATCTCGCCCCGGGCGGCGCCGGTGGTGCGTCATGGAGCGGTGCGGCAACCGGCACAAGGTGCGTGCGCTGCGCGCCCGGCGCGGAACGGAGCCCCACGAGGCAGGAGCCGAAGCCGCCGTGTCCTGACGCCCGCGCCCGCGCGGGTTATCGCTGGTTGTTGCGGTTGAGTTGGGTTTCTGCGGCGTGGAGGAACCATTCGTGGGCTGCGGCTGCGACCTGTTTCAGTGCGCCTGGCTCTTCGAAGAGGTGGGTGGCGCCGGGGATGATGTGGATCCGGTGTTCGGGGTGGAGGTGTTGTGCGGCGTCCTGGTTCAGTTGTAGTACTTGTTCGTCGTGTCCGCCGACCAGCATGAGTACGGGCACGTTGACGCGTTCCAGCGTGTCTCCGGCCAGGTCGGGTCGTCCGCCGCGTGAGACGACCGAGACGATGGGGCCGGATCGTGCTGCGGCGGCGACCAGTGCCGCCGCTGCGCCGGTGCTCGCTCCGAAGAGGTGTACTGGGAGTGCCTCGGTGACCGGGTACTTGCTGAGCCAGTCGACGCTTGCCACGGTCCGCTCGGCGAGGAGGGCGATGTCGAAGCGGTACTGGCCGGTCACCGCGTCGGTGCGCTCCTCCTCCTCGCTGAGGAGATCGGTCAGCAAGGTCGCCCAGCCTTGCCGCCGCAGGTCCTCGGCGACCGCGCGGTTGCGGGGGCTGTGGCGGGAACTGCCGCTTCCGTGGACGAACAGCACGACACCGCGCGGGGAGGGGGGTACCTCCATGTCGCCCGGGAGTTCCACACTGCCGGGCACCGCCACCGAGACCGTCTCCGAGATCATCAGCGCTTTCCCTTCGGGTTCGTGGTCCTTTCGGGTTCGTGGTTCTTGCCTTCCGGGGTAGCCGTGCTGCGGCCGTGTCATGCACGGACGGGAGCGCTGTACGGCGGCGGGCGCGCCGGACCGTCCGAGGGGACGGCCTGGCCCTGGCCGTGTCCGTGTCCGTGTACCGGCGGGGCGGCCGTGGCGCTCAGCGCTTGTAGAGGCGGAAGTAGTCGAACTGTGCCGTTGCTCCCTTCCCGCCCATCGAGGCCAGCCCGAAGCGCAGCCGCTCTCCGGCGGGAACCGTCCACGTGCCGCCCGCGATCCACTTCTCCCCGTCACGGCTGGTGAAGGCCTGGACGCGGTGCTCGCCGCTGCCGGAAGCGGTGGTGTGCTTCAGGCGCAGCCAGGTGGTGCGCGCCGGCGGGCCGACGGACGTGGAGCCGTACGCGATGTCATCGGCGTAGGGCTCCTCCTTGCCGTACTCGGTCTGCCGGGTGTTCCAGATGGCGGCGTGCGCCAGGCGCAGATACCTGTCGTCGCCGGCGTAGGCGACCAGCCCGGCCTGCTGATAGTTCCGGACGGTCTGCTCGCCCAGGTCGATGGTCAGCTTCGTCTCCACGGTGAAGTCGCCGCGTGGCACCTCCCGCAGCATCAGCGACGCGGTGTTCTCGTCCTTGTGCAGCTCGGCGTCCTGCGTCGGCCACACGTAGCGGCCGCCGGTCACCCGACCCGCGGGCTCGCGCACCCACTCCCATCCGGGGCCGGGCTGCCCGCCGTCGAACTCGTCGCTGCGGGAGGGGTCCACACGGCCCGGCCGCGGGACCACTGAGCCGGCGCCCTGTCCGCCGTCGGAACGCTGAACACCCTTGCCCGCAGCTGCCCTTGGCGAAGCGACGGGCGCGAGCTGCCTGCCCTCCGAAGCCCCCTTGCCTCCCCGCACGGCGGGCCAGCCGCCGCTCCAGTCGAGGCGGTCGATGAGCATCGGACGGCGATTGACGCCGAAAGGTTCGTCGAGATACGGCTCGGCGCGGTCGATGGCGTGGTAGGCCATCCAGTCCTGCCCGGCGAAGTCCTTCACCACGGCGTTGTGCCCGGTGCCCACCCACCGGTTGCCGTTGGGCGTGAGCGCGATCGTCCCGCCCGTCCGTGAAGCGGTCAGCGGCGCGCCTTCCCGGTCCGTGAAGGGACCCCGCACCGACCGGGAACGGCCGACGAAGACCGAATAACCGGTCGTCGGACCGGCGCAGCAGTCACCGGACGACGCGAACAGATACCACCAGCCGCCCCGCCGGATGACGTAGGCGCCCTCGAAGCGATTGTCCGTCGCGACCTTCGTGGGGCGGCCCTTGGTACGGGTGCCGTCGCCGGACAGCTCCGTCACCTCGATCCCGCCGTAGTACGAGCCGTAGTACAGATAGCGCCGCCCGTCCGGGGCCTGGACGTGTG